>CAVTAW010000002.1:0-1704607 GCA_963732805.1 uncultured Chloroflexia bacterium | reverse complement strand
ACAACGTGGTCACCTGGGTTTCGCGTATATGTGGTCGCGCGACCCCAGATTGACTCAGGAGTTCGTTGCCGGGCATCCTCCGCCGCATGACCGCAACTCCGACGAGCGCCGCGACGGCAACTCCAACCTTCAAGGACAAGGATCTGGAGCGGTTGATAGCCGCGATCATCGCCGCGGCTGCATGGTACGTGGAGCGGAGCCTTGAGATCCCGATGCTCTGCGAAGCCGACGTCATCGCCACGTGCTTTGATCCACTTGCGCGCCGAATGGTCGAGGCGAAGAGCGGCAAGTGCGGCGCATCCGACGCCTTCAAGTTCGAAAGCCAGCGTCGGTTCCTCGACATCGATGAGGGCGCGATGGTCGTCCCTTCTGCCGCACCTGCCGAGATGGACGAGGTCGCCGCGTGGGGAGCGTTCGCGGTGCTGCGGACTGATCTGACGCGAGTCAAGGTCGAAGCCGCCGTTACGGCGTGGCTCGGTGCAACCCCCAGTGCGACCACGATCGACGCATGGCTCAGGGGCTTCGTTGTGATGGACGCCCTCGTGAGTCAGGTCAGTGACTCGAAGGCGAGACTAGCGAGCCCCACGATCACGGCTGCCTGGACCGCGTTTCATGGAGTCAACGCCCCCACCTGGATGAGGATGACACTCGTCCAGCGGTCGATGACGGCATACGCAGCGTTTGGCGCCGCCCCACACGCCGGTCGCGCGCGTGCAGACGAGATCGGGGCAGCGAGCGGCGTTGACGGGAAGGACGTATTCCGAGAGTCGTGGGCGGGAGGAAAGCACCCATCAATCCACGCACTTCTCCTTCTCGAATGGCTCAACCGCCTCGAGGTCGTTCGCCTTGCCGTTGAGTCCTCGCTACTGCCGCCTGCGCCACCACGCAGGGGGTTGATCGTCCCCACGCCTCCGCGGGCCTTCCTGGACGGCGTGGACGCCCTCAGAACGCGTCCGGACATCGCGCCGAAGCTGCCGATGCTCCTTCAGTCATTCATCTTCCGCTGGGGCGGGTTCTTGATCCCGGGGGTCGGTGAAGAGGATGCGATCGGCAGTGATCTCGGACTGTCCGGTACACAGGTTCGAGATGGTCTGGCCTTGCTCGACACGATCTTCCCGATCGGTTCGGCGTCCTGGATGAGGGCGACGATTGGCGCCGAGTGGCTGACGCTCGTCCCATACCCGCTCCAGGGTATTGGAGTGATCCACAGGGACGAGACGAAGCCCGGCTGGGACACCACCCTGAATGGGACGGTCAGGCGCGCGTTCCGCGAGCGCGAGGGCGGGGCACGTCCTTATCTCTAGGTTGTCGAGCAGCGACGGCGCGTAACCGGGGCCTAGATCGCTCCCTTGCGCCGGTTGCACGGGAGGCACAACATCTGGCAGTTCGCGGGTTCGGTCTTGCCACCCTTGGCCCACGGCTTGATGTGGTCCGCTTCCATCTGGGCGATCTCGAAGACCTTGTCGCCCTTCGAGTTGCCGGGCGTGATGCAACGCGTACCGTTGTAGCACCGGCCTTGCTGGCGCTCGTAGGCGGCGCGCTTCTGATTGTCCGTGAACTGCCTGATGCTGAGGTGCCTCTCGTCGCCGGTCAGCACGTAGGCGTAGATGCCCCTTCTGCGGGTGACGTCGTCGTCGGTCATCAAGGCCTTGACCTGTTCTTCCAGCTTCGCCGTGTCGTAGAGCACGTCCTTGAACTGGTCGTAGAGGCTGCCCCAGTTGATGCCCTTCATCTCCTTGCGGTACGTCGTGAAGGTCAGCTGCACCCAAGCGATGACCGCTTGGAAGTACGACCACAGTTCGTTGGCGTTCGGGTCGTGTTGGTGGGCCGACATGTACTGCTCCACCTTGCCGCCGGACAGCCATGAGATGGCTTCTTCCAGATACTCCTGGCGGATTGGGGAGCCGTCCACGTACTTGTTGGCGAGCAGGTACGCAGCACAGTTCGTCTTCGAGAAGATCGTCTTGGCGTGACTGAGCCACGGCCCTGTGTAGACAGCGTTGCGTAGCTCCTGTTCGGTGAGACGCTCCCCGGCGATGTTGATGATCCGGAACCAATCGAGCTTCTCTTGGTCGGTGCCCGAACAGAAGTAGATCATCAGCTTGTAGTCGAGGATCTCATCCTGCAGCGTCTTCGACAGGTTGTGAAACGCCATCGGATGACCGTCGATCGGGATGGAGAAGTCGCCGTTGAGGTACTGGCAGAACGAGATTGTCCGCTGCTGCCCGTCCATCACCTCGAAGGTCTCGTCGTCCGTGACGACCCAGTACATGACGTTGAGAGGGAAGCCCTTGCGGATTGTGTCGATGACGGCGTTCCGCTTCTTGTCGTCGTACACGAACTCGCGCTGGTACTTGGGGCGGATGTCGAGCCGGCCCGCATAGCCGACAACACCCTCCTCGGCGTTGTCGAGATAACCCTCGGCGACCTGACGAACCGTGATCTCATTCAGGTCGATCTTCACGAGGGAGCCTCCTCAGGGTTTCGGTTCCGGATGATGATGCGCATGAAGGGTTGCACGAGGTAGCCGTCCACCCCGTCTGCCACGTACACGATGCCATCGGGCCGAGTCTTCGTGAGAAGCGTTGGGCCGGTGTTTACCTTCCCTCCGTTGGACTCTTTGCCGTCAGGTGTTATCTGGCGCGCGTTCATGTAGCGCTTCGTGGGGCGAGCCTCGAACTCCTCCGTGCCGCGGGTCCACCCGAGGATCTCGAACTGGTCGGGGTTGTACCGGTCGAGAAAGGTAATCGGCACGCCCATCCTGCCGGTGAAGTCGAGGGGAATGTCGGCGACCTTCGCGACCTCAATTGCGTCGTAGTTGTCGTACCGCGGGTACTGGGCCGGGTCATACCTGCGATACATGGTGATGCTTTCATGCCGTTTGGCTGTGTCGATGTTGGTGAACCACCCCACGTTCCGAAACTTGACGAGCCCCGTCTGCTCGTCAAAGACACCATCGACAAACCTGTCCCGGTAGGAGTCGGGCACCCGGAAGAACGCATTCCCATTGCTGAAGCCGTGCCCCATCCACAAACGGTTGTCCATGATGAGCCGGAAGATCTCCGTGTAGGTGATCGCGTTCTTGCTTCCGATGATGAGGAACTGCTTGCCGTGCTCGACGAGCTGGGCGACGTACTCGCGGAAGAGAGAGAACGGTGGGTTCGTGACGACGATGTCGGCCTGGTCCAGCAGGGCGACGCACTCCGCGGAGCGGAAGTCGCCACCACCCGCTAGGAGGCTGACGACGTTGCGTTCGTTCTTCACCAGGTACTCGACGTCGGACAGGTCGATGGCGCCGTCGTTGTTGGCGTCGGGCACCTCGGTGATCTCGACCCGGTAGGCAGGCTTCACCGGAGTGTCCGCGGGCATCCCCTTGACGTCGAAGATGGATAGCTGCTCGCCGGTGATGGGACTCCCTGTATACGAGGTGGTGATGAGCTTCTTCAGGCCGAGATAGTTGAAGTTCATCGCGAAGTACTTGAAGAAGGCGGACTCGTATGGGTCGTCGCAGTTGCAGAAGACGACCTTCCCCCGGAACTGGTCCCGATAATGCCGGAGCTCTTGCTCGACGTCGGCCAGCTGCGTGTAGAACTCGTCCGTCTTGGCCCGGTTCGCCCGGACCAAGGCTTGCTTCCCTGCCACGTGTCAGACCATAGCTTGTCTAGCGCGCGTGACGCTCGGCCTCACGGAAAGGCCGCGACGCCCCGGAGCGGGCTGGTCGGGCCGGACCCGAGATCGAAACAATTCGTCCCTAGCTCTCGGCGTCTTCACTCAGCGCCAAGCCGGTGAGGGGCGCCTGCCCGCTGAACCCGTGCCAGGCCCGCATCAGCATTCCGATGAAGGGCTCCGCCCGTTCTCCCTCGATGTCCTTGATCGACTTGACGATGACGTAGACACGTCCGGCGACTGTCGCGGTTCCGACGCTCGACCCAAACGCGAACTTCTCTGCGAGCTCGGCGTCCTCCCTGAAGACCGCGAAGCCGAGTTCCTCCGCCACGGAGGCAGCGCTCTCCGAGAGGCCACCAATGTCGACGTTCGCCTGATTTGCCTGAGAGGTGATGACGATCCAGTTCTTGGACCCCAACCGCCAGGAGACGTAGAACTTCTGGTTCCAGTTCGGTCCATCAGCGTCGGGTACGGCCTGCGCAATGAGGTCGGCCAGAGCCTCAAGGATCTTCCGCCCCTTTGGGGAGCAGCGCTGTTCCAGATGCCACTGCTGGCCATCGACGAGCCACGGCTTGTCGCTGGAGCTGATCGTGACCGGAACCCGAAGGCTGTCCTCGGAGGCGACCGGAATCACAACCTGCGGCTTCACGTAGAGGCGATCCGCGTCCTTCAAGACGTTGATCGCGACAACCTTGAGATTGACCCGGTGCTTGCGGAACCACAGCGCCACCGTCCCGAGACGCGGCTTGATGTCTCGCCCTGCAAGGATGACCCTCTGTTCCGCGTTCAGCTCGTACCCGGCATCGCAGAATTCGTCGACCTCTTGCGCGAACGTCCCCCGAGCGCCCTTCATGCTCTTCCAGAACCCCTCGGCCTGGCGACGCACGTCCTCCTGGGACCACTGCGACACCTGGGCCGCATAGCGCAGCGCCTGAAGGTCTGCGGATCCGCCCACGAGATCACGCTTCAGCTCGATCACCACGAGGCTCGCGGACTTGTCCAGGGCTAGTAGGTCGATGCGGTCCTTGCCGTCGTCGATCTGCACTTGCCTGCCGATGATGATCAGGGGCTCGCCGAGGATCTCTGGCGCGGCAACTACCCAGTCCTCAACATCCTTCTCGTAGAGCGCCTCATCGATCACCGAGGTCTCGGCGACCTCTGCAACCTCGTGGTCGAGAATGCGGTAGAGCATGGCGCCGCCAGTATGGCGCATGACCGTGGCGCCTCGCACTGCCCCGCAAACACTGTTCGGTTGGGCCGCGTCGCCCCGGAGTGCGCTGGCCGCCGGGCTTCGCACGCGCCGAGCGGGATCGGGCCTCCGGGCGCGGAGCGCGGCCCGACTCGCAGGTTACGGGCGGGCACTCACTCGCGGCTTATCTAGCCCCTATTTCGGTATCGACAGTCTCCAGCCAAGGTCGTAACGTTGGCTACACCAACCCATAGTTCGTCGGGAGTCGAAGGGCCACCACCACCGACCAGCGAGCGACGCGGCATTAGGACTCACAGCCACGTCCGCCTGATTCGAGGTGGAGCGTGGCTTCTTCTATTCCGCGGCCGGTCCCCATCGGCCTCAACCAGCGTGGCGGCCCTCTCTGGGACGGGAGCGTCGTCCGAGCATTCCGGGTCGCGCACGGCGTCCCCCAGGGCGAGGTGGCACTCCGGCTGGGGATGACCAGCCCGGCCGTCTCGACCCTGTTCGAGACCGACCGCGCGCCGATCTCCCAGCGGTACGACCGCATCGAGCAGTACTGCCAGGCGGTCGAGCGTGCGGCAGGCGAACGGAAGCGGAATGCGGCCGAAGCGCTAGCGTTCCTGAGGAAGGCGACGGTCTCGTGACCGCGCGCGAGATGGCCGGGCACGAGTCCACGCGCGAGACGCGCGACCTCGTGGCGCTCGGCTTCGCTGTGTGCGAGGTAGCTCCCCCACTCCCCGACGGGACCTGCTCTTGTCGCGACCGCCTCGACTGCCGTGCGCCCGGCAAGCATCCCATCGGAAAGGCATGGCTCCATACCGCCCTCGTGAACCGTGATCGCCGCCCGAGTTGGCTGCCGCCGTGCGCACGGCTCGCGCCCGTGAGCAGCTACGGGCTGGTCCCCGTCCCGGGTTCCGGCATGGTCGTCGTCGACCGCGACGACCCGGGCGTGCTGCTGCCGATGCCATCGACCTTCGAGGTCCACCGGGCATCGGCCGACCCGCGCCGCGGACACTACTACTTCCGGCTGGCCGACGGCATCGGCGAGAACGAGGTGCCGCGGTCGTTTGCGGGCGGAGAGATCCGGGTGGCGGGCTCGGGCCACGTCGTCGGCCCGGGCTGCCGCCACGCCTCAGGCGATCTCTACGCGGGCAACGGCGCGGACGTAGGTATCGCCGATCAGGAGCTGATCGACGCGCTCAATGCGCTCAGGCCGGTCCGGCGGAGTACCGGTGGCGAAGTCGAGGCCGTCCTCGGGTCCCGCCACGACTGGCTCGTCCGCCAAGCGCGGAAGTACCGCGGCTGGGGCTGGGCTGCCGACCGGATCCTCGATGAGCTGCGGGAACGGAACGCGACCGTCTGCGCCCCGCCGCTCACCCCCGCCGAGTTCGCGGACGTGGAGCGCGCGGTCGAATGGGCGATGAAGACGATCACGCCCGATCGCGCCGTAGTGATCACGAAGCGGTCAAAGCGCGAGCGAAGGGGGTGGGCGCGATGACGACCATCAACCTCGACGCCCTCATGGCGGCGGCCAAGGCCCACCACCTCCGGGGCGACGACTTCATCTTCGGCGGCGACGATGACGCGCCCGCGATCTGGGGCGACGGCGGCGAAGTGCTCTGGCCCGAGGGCGAGGCGCTGTGGCTCGCGGGCGGTGTCGGCGTGGGGAAGTCCACGATCCTCCAGCAGCTCGTCCTCCACGGCATCGGCATCCGGCCCGGGCCGTTCCTGTCGCACGAGGTCCGGTTCCCGGACGGGGTGGTCGGGTACGTCGCCGCCGACCGGCCGTCGCAGATCCGCCGGTCCTGGCGGCGCATGGTCTCGCCGGGCGACGCCACGGCCCTCGGGGAGCGCCTGGACGTGTGGCGGGGGCAGTTCCCGTTCGACCTCGCGGCTGCCAAGGTCGGCGAGCTGGCCGACTTCGTGGAGGCCCGCGGCTGGTCCGTCCTCGCGATCGACAGCCTCAAGGACGTCACCAGCGGAACGACAGACGATGACGACGGGCTGGCGATCAACCGCCAGTTCCAGGAGGTCCTCGTCCGGGGGATCGAGCTGGTGGTCAACCACCACGACCGCAAGGGCAACGGGATGCGTCGCGGGCCGAAGAACCTGGACGACCTCTACGGCTCCCGCTGGCTCGGCGCTGGCGCGGGGTCGGTCCTCTACATCGCGGGCGAGCCGGGCTCTGACCTCGTCGAGATGCACCACCTCAAGGTGCCGATGGACAAGGTCGGGCCGCTGGAACTCCATCACGACCACGGGACCGGCACGACGACCGTCGCCGGTGAGGTTCAGGTCCGGACGGTCCGCCGTCCGGGTGCCGGGCAGGCCGAGGCGCTGGCCGCCGTTGCCGATCCATCACCATCGTCCACGGAGTCGGTTGCCGAGGCGCTCGGCGTGACGCGCGAGCAGGCCGGGCGGTGGCTCCGGACGCTCGAGCGTGAGGGCAAGGTCATCCGCACCCGGGTTGGAACAGGCGGACCGGACATGTGGGGGCTCGCCTGATGGATCTGACGTACCGGACGACCCGCTGGAACAGGCGCTACCTACGTAGGCGCCCTGTTCCAACCAGTGGGCACAGGACTGTTCCATCGGTGTTCCACGCCTGTTCCACCAGCATGTTCCAACGACCCCAACAGCCGAGGGTGCTGCGATGAGCTACGGCTGCATCCACCCGCATCCCCGCTTCACGGTCTACTCGGACAGCGTCGAGTGGATGTGCCCACGATGCGATGACGTGGGCTCGCTGTACCGCTGTGAGGGCACCACCCTGAGGGGCACCCGATGCAGGCGCCCCGTGAGGGACGGGGACCACGACGGGCCGTACCTGTGCTCGCTCCACACGGAGCGGTCCGTCGCGCGTCGTGCTGCTCGACGGAGTCCACGGTGACACCGAGGGCAGAGCGGATCGCGCACCTGCGTTCCCGTTCGCTCGGCATGGATGCGACCGGCTCCGTGGGCTCTGCCGTGGGAGAGCGTGAGCGGTGCGCCGCCTGCACAGCGCCGCGAGCGCGCCTTCGCTTTTCGCGGGCATCGGTTGCGAAGGCGGCCCCTTTCGCATTTGTGCGAGTAGGAACGCTTTGCGCGCACCTCGCTACTCGGCCCGCCGGAGAAGTTCCCGGAGCCACCGAGAGCGCACCGCCAACACGCGCCCGCGTGCGCGACCCCAGAGAACATGCGACTTCATGGGCGCATGTTTCGCCAACCGCCAGGAGGGACGGATGAGCCGCTGCACCATCTGCGACAACACGCGCCTGACGACGATCAACCGGCTGGTGGTCCAGGGCCGCTCGCTGCTGTCCGTCGCCAACGAGACCGGCGTCGGCTACCACTCGCTCAGACGACACGTCGTCAACGAGCACATCGCGCGCTTCAGCCCGCCGCTGACCGCACCACGCGCGTCGCCGAAAGCGCCGAGCGAGATCTACGTCTTCAGCGCCGACGAGAACACCATCCACGACGCCGCCCTGACCGAGTGGGTGGCCGTGGTCGCGTCGTCGTCGGGCCTCGACGCGGACGCGCTCAGGGCGTGCTGGGTCGGCGTCCCGCACGACCGCGGATGCCCGACGTGCGACGCCACTGAAGCTGCTGCCGCGCTGCTCGACACCATCGAGGAGCGCCGTCAGCGTCAGGCCGGGCCGTACCAGCGCGGCCAGGTGATGCCGCGGTGATCGAGCCCACCAGCGGCAACGCGACAATCGCGCCGTCAGTAGACGAGCGCACCTGAGAAGGAGGGACGGATCCGATGTGGCCGGGCGACCGAGAGGGTGGACATCCAAGCGCCACCCCGGATGCCGCCCGGCAAGGAGCGACATGGGCAAGTACGACGGGCTCGCCGACGGGCGGGCGATCACGCGGAAGGTCCGCGAGGAGATCGGCCGGGCGGGCGTCACGATGAGCGTCAACGCGCAGTACGACCACCTGCCGGTCGAGTACCGGGGGCGCATCAGGAACGAGCAGCTCGCCGCAGTCAACGAGGCGCGCGCCAGCGGCCGGCAGGCGCTCGCCCAGTGGGCCGAGGGCGCCGCAGCGGACGCCCGCAGGCGCTTCGCGTCGCGTGAGGTCGGCACCCCGGCCGAGGAGACGCGCCGCAACACGGAGGAGCTTCGGGTCAGCCGCCTCGTCGAGTCCGCCCGGCTGAGCGGGACGACGCGCAACGCGGCGGCCGACCTCGCCGCGCGGGCGGACCTCGCGCTGCTGTCGGGCGGACTCGACGAGGCGATGGTGCTCGCCCGGGCGGCGGTCGAAGTCGACCCCACCGGCCAGTCGGGCGCGGTCGCCCGGATGATCGTCGACAACGTCCAGTTCGACCGCGACCTCGCAGACCCCGTGAGGGGCCGCGCGATGAAGGACCTGCGCGACATCGAGGTAGTCGTCGCGGCGTTCGACCGGGACGTGCTGGCGGCGACCGCTCAGGCGCTCCAGGACAGCGCGGCGCTGTCGCGGGCCATCGGCGACGATGCCAGCGCAGGACTCGCGATGAGGGAGGCGTCCGAGGTCTCCGTGAAAGCCAAACTCGAAGCGTTCTACGGATCGCAGGCGTTCGGCGGCGGGACGTACCAGGAGCCGGTCGGCGTGGTCCACAGCCTGCCGCTCGACCGCGACCCGAGGGGAGCCGCTCAGCCCGAGGGCGCGACGCTGCCGGAGCCGCGGTCATGACGCCGCAGGAGCAGGCGGCAGCGCGCGTCGCGGACCCGGCATGGGACTTCGTCAACGACCCGATCAAGAGCATCGCCGACGCGTCGGTGAAGGCGGCCGAGCATTACAAGTACGGCCGCCGCGCACAGGCGGCGTACTGGACCGAGGTCGGCCTGCGGCTCGTGGACGCAGCGGACAACCCGTACATCTCGGCGGGCGCTGTGCTCGGCGGGCTCGCGCAGACGTTCGGCCTCGCGTAGCGGTTCGACAGGGGTCCCCACCCCGACGACAATCGCCTCGCTGTTGATGCTCGCCCCACCAAGGGGCGGGACTGCAGCGTCGGAGCCCGCACCCTCGGGTGTTGTTCGGATCTGGCGTTGACCATCAACGCGTGCTGCACCACGCCGCGGTGCCTCGATTGGAACGTCCGACCGGAAGCCCGGGCGTCGAGTCATCGCGGCGGTGGTGTATCCGGCGCCCAAGACCCACCGGAGCGCCTGCATCTGCCAGTGTCGAGCGTTCGCGCGTCCGACCCCTCTGGGGCGCTCTCCGTGGCCTCCGGGACGCCCTCAACGTGATCCTAATCGGTCCTCCGCTGGTATCATTCAGCAGGTACGGCGCCATGCTCGCCGGACGGTCCCGACGGAAGGAGCGCAGGTCCTTGTGCGGCTCGGTCATCTAGACCGAGCGGATCCTCAGCAAGGAGGAAACATGGCACAGGACAGGCGCAATTACGTCGTCACCGTTGCTGTCCGGGTCGTCGCGGACAGCCGGAGCCGGGAGTCGGCCCGGCGAACAGCTCACCGGTCAGTGGCTGCGTGGACGGATGCCCTGGACGTCCGGACACTCGACATTCGGCTCGCCACCAAGGGCGAGGCCCGATCCGTCGGCCTCGACCGGGACCCCAACTCGTGATCCGCGTGCTCGCATCGGTTGGCGCCGATGGGCCGGTTCGCCCGGGCAAGGAGTACCCCATCGACTCCGTGACGGAGTTCATCGGCAAGGGCGGTCGCCGCTGGGTGGACATTCCGGCTCGCGAAGCGGTGGTACTGGAGAAAGCCCTGGCAGAGGCCGGGGTTCCGTTCCAGCGGCGCGAGCTCGTAGTCCGGTACTCGCGAGCGCCCTATCGCGTGGACACCAAGCGCTTCATCGGCCGCGAACTCCGTTAGCGGCCAAAGCACAGACCGAGGCCCGCTGGGACCGTCCCGGCGGGCCTCTTCTTGCGTCTGGCCTGGGGTCAGTTGTTCCGGTCGCCCTTCCGCTCCGCGTCGAGTTCGACCTGCGTGACCTTCGGCTGGGGCGCAGCGATCGCGGCGACGCGGGCGACCGGGGTCTTGGCGGGGCGCGGGGCGGGCTTGCGGGTCGGCGTCGCCGCGGCCTTGGCGGCGGCCTTCAGCTTGGCTGGCGTCTTCGACTTCGCGATCTTGGTGGCGGCGCGGTGCTCATCGACGCAGGCGCGGCACCACGTCCAGTTGGGCTTGTCGGCCGGGACGGGCGCCATGTGGCGCTTGCCGTTGATGACCCGTCGGCACTTGCCGGGCTGCGGGGCGTCCAGCTTGGCGGTCTGCTTCGGGGCGGCCTTCTTCGCGGTCGTCATCGTGGGGTCCCTTTCGCCTGATGGTGCGCGGTCGGCACCGGTCGAACGCGATAGGACGACCCTCGGGTGAAGATGTCCAATGCCCGGGTGAAGAACTGTGGCTCCGTGGAACCGCCCGCCCACAACGCCCGGAGAGACGATCGTTGAGCTCGATCGCGTCGAACGTCGCGCGCGGCCAGACGTCGGCGCTCAGTGGTCCGGAGCGCGTGGGGCGCTACGCGGACGCGTCCAACGCGGCGTCGTCCTCGCCGTCGACCCGCATGGACGGGTCGCGCCACTCGAAGGCCACGGTCGGCATCCACTTCGATGGACCGCGGAAGCCCGGCTCGCTCATGTCCACGATCACCGTCGAGAACAGGCGGCGAAGGTATGCGTTCACCTTCCCCGACTCGTCGCTCTCGAGGTCGGGCTGGACCGTGATCCGCTTGATCCAGCGCAGCGCCGTCAGCTTCGACTCGGCGTCGGCGATCTCCGCCAGCCGCCGGTCGCGCTCGGGCTTGTCGATCAGGCCATCCGTGTAGGTGTCGATCACCCGGATGCGCTTCGCGGCGAGCGCCTCCAGGGCCGCCTCGTCGTCCTTGCTGCCCTTCTGGAGCCGTTGGATGGAGACGTTGGCGCGCATCGCCTCCGCTAGGATGACGGGCAGTAGCTTCGCCTCGTTGACCCACCCCCGAGCGTGCGGGATGGTGCGGGCCCGGGAGCAAGCGTAGCGGACCTCGCCTCGGCGCTTGTCCCATGAGCCGGTCAGAAACGTGCTCGCCTTGGAGCCTTCGCGGACGCCCCGCTTCTCGCACGTCGAGCACCGGACCAGTTGCGAGAGCCGAAAGGCACGCTTGCCCGCGGGAGCGCCGCGCCCCACCGACGGCAGCACCTCGTCCGGCGCCTCGCGCTGGATGATCGAGCGGACGACCGTGCCAGACCATGCCGCACCACGAACCCGGCACGGCACGCCGCGCTCGTTTAGGACGCGGGCGGCACCGTCATACGACCCACGCTCGCGAAACGCGCCGACCACGACGGCAACGTCTTCGTTGGCGCGCTGACCGTAGGCCGGCTGTCCAGGGCCGCCCCACGTGGGGTCCTTCGCCGCCTTCGCCGCGAACGCGTCCTTGACCCGCTCGCTCGCGATATCCGCCTCGAACTCGGCTAGCTGGGCGAGGATGCCGCTGACCAGGCGGCCGGTCGCGCTTGACGTGTCGATGTGGTCCTTCGCCATGCGGATCGGCACCTTTCGGCCTCCGCAGAGCTTGAAGAAATAGTCGAGCTGCGCCACGGATCGCGCGAACCGGGACAGTGAGTAGGCGTAGACGGCGT
This sequence comes from uncultured Chloroflexia bacterium, assembly GCA_963732805.1. GTDB lineage: Bacteria > Chloroflexota > Limnocylindria > Limnocylindrales > CSP1-4 > CAIXZV01. Next base: position 1,692,200 of record CAVTAW010000002.1, on the reverse strand, counting down.
GAGCGTCGCCATCCTCGACGGCACGCAGAAGTTCGTTCCACTGGGGTCGGGAAGTGCGGTCGCGCGTGCCCGACATGTCGAGATCGCTCAGGATCACGACCTCGTCATCGCCGTTCGTGGCGGCGAGACGCCGGATCGCGTCCTCCTGCATCTCGGGCGAGAGCATCCGCTCCAGGTCATGGACGACGGACTTCCGAATGTAGCCGTATGCGGTCATGGTCGGGTTGGCTCCGTGAGGCTCGACGAATACGACCAATTATACGCGAAACCTGGGGTCGCCTGGCCGAGACGTGCGGCCGGTACCTCGGCAAGGGCCAGCAGGTCGCAGTCGAAGGGCGGCTCCAGACCAGGACCTGGGACGACGACAAGGGCCAGCGCCACTGGAAGACCGAGATCGTCGCCAGCAGCGTCGAGATGCTGTCCGGGCGGCGCAAGAAGGACTACGCGGCGGAGACGGCGGCGCAGGCGCTCGAGGCCCAGGCCGTCGGCGGCCGGGATCGAGCCCGGACGCCGCCGAGCCGATGGCCGACGACGCCGGCTTCAGCATCACGCCCGGCGGCGATGATGGCGAGGACGAGGACGAGAGCGCCTCGAGGAGGCCGTCGCGGCCGCCTGACCCGGACCGGCACTCCCCACCCCAACGCGGCGGCGCGGTCCCCCCTCCCGCGCCGCCGCGCGTTATCCGCCCGGCCCGCGGGGCCTCGCTCCTGCGGGCGGGTCAGTCGTCCCCGGGCGCCGCCCTCGGCGCGCAGCCCGTACAGCGCCCGGCGCGGCAGCCCCGTCTCGGCGGCCACGCGCCGCGCCGCCTCGCCCCGAGCCACGCCCTCGCTGACCAGCCGCTCGACGGTCGTCCCGCGGCGCCGTCCGCGCATCGCGCGCGTCGGCACCGTCGCGGCGACCAGCGCCCGGTGGCGTGCGCGCCGCGCGCGCCACCCGACGACGATCACGACCTCCCCCCGGGCTGGGATCGTCCCGTCGGCGGCCTGCGCCGCCAGGTCGCCCAGGCGGCTCCGCAGGATCGACTCGTGGAGCTTGGTCAGCTCCCGGCATACCGCGGCCGGCCGGTCCGTGCCGCAGGCAGTCGACCAGGTCACCCAGCGTGGCCGCCACCCGGTCCGGCGCCTCGAACAGGACGGTTCCCCGCTCGTCGGCCGCGATCCGGGCCAGGCGTTCGCGGCGCTCGCGGCCGCCGCGGGGCAGGAAGCCCTCGAACGACCAGCGCGGACCCGGCGACGCCGCTCGCGGCGACGGCCGCCATGACCGCGGAGGCGCCCGGGATGGCCACGACCGCGCCACCCACGGCCGCCCAGGCGCGCGACGATCCCCTCGCCCGGGTCCGACACCAGCGGCGTCCCGGCGTCGGTGACCAGCGCGAGATCGGCGCCGCCCGCCAGGTGCGCAGCAGGTCTCGCTCGCGCGATGGGCCGCTGCGGGCGTGGTAGCTGGTGGTCCGGGTCCGGATCTCGTACCGGCCGAGCAGCCGGCCGGGTCATCCGCGTGTCCTCGGCCGCGATCAGCGGCACGCTGCGCAGCACGTCCAGCGCCCGCAGCGTGATGTCGCCGAGGTTGCCGATCGGCGTCGCGACGACGTACAGCGTGCCGCCCGTGCCGGCGAGCCCGCCGGCGCCGCTCCCGCCGACCTCGTCCCGGGCCGCGTCGGCTCCGCCCCCGCCCGGGCCGGGATCGGCGGCGCCCACGTCAGGACCGCGAGGAACCGGGCCGTCGGCGCGGGTACAGGTAATCGACCCCCGCGGTTCGCGGCCCGAGCTTGGCGATCGGCGGCACCTGGCGCTTGAACTCGGCGCCGGCGACCATCCGGTCCACGCGCTCGACGGTCTCGCGGTCGAAGCCCATGGCGACCATCTCGTCCACGCTGCGCCGGCGGTCGATCCGCCAGAACAGCAGGCGATCCAGCTCGTGGTAGGTGAAGCCCGCCTCGGTCTCGTCCGTCTGGCCCGGCCACAGGTCGGCGGAGGGCGCCTTGCGAATGATCGTCTCGGGCACGCCGATCGCGGCCGACACCTGCCGCACCTGGCTCTTGTACAGGTCGCCGATGGGGTTGAACGCGCAGGCCGAGTCGCCGAACAGCGTCGTGTACCCGATCAGCGACTCGGTCTTGTTGCCGGTTCCGACCACGAGCCCACCCCAGGTGACGGAGCGGTCGTAGAGGACGCTCATCCGCATCCGCGCCATCAGGTTGCCGCGGCGGAGCGGGCTCGCCTCGAGACCCTCGGCACCGGCTGCACCGGGCGCGCCGTCTCGCCCGAAGAACCCGTCCACCATGGCGCTGATATCCACGACCTCGGCGGCGCAGCCCAGCCGGCGCACGACCTCCTCGGCATCGCCGCGCGACGCGGGCGACGAGGTCCGGTAGGGCATCATCACGCACAGCAGGCGCTCGGCACCGATCGCCTCCGCGACCAGGAACGCCACCAGCGCCGAGTCGATCCCGCCCGAGAGGCCCAGCACCGCCCGCTCGAACCCCGCCTGGCGCAGCTGGCCACGGATGAACTCCGCGATCACCCGGCGCGCGACCGCGGTGTCGATCGCCAGCTCGTCGGGCAGCACGAACATCGGGGACGCAGCGTCCGTCACCGGTCCGCCTCCGCGACCAGATCGAAGCCGGGCGCCGCACCCGCCTCCGCCGTCGCGTCGGAGGCCAGGCCGGCCCGCTCGGCTACCAGCCGTCGCCACTCCCGGGTCACCAGCTCGGGCCGCTCGTCGCGCAGCACCGGCAGCGTGATCCGCTCCCGGCGCACGTCGCCCAGGTCCACGTCGGCGAAGAACAGCCCCTCGTCGAACATCGGCGCCGAGAACACCGCCGCGCCACCCGGCCCGATGACCTCGGAGCCGCCCCAGAACGAGATCGACTCGTCCACTCCGACCCGGTTGCAGAACACGACGAACGACGTCGTGAGCTGGGCGTAGGTGCGCATCAGCGTCCGCCACGAGGTCGCGGTGCCCAGCCCGACCTCGTTGGACGCCGCGAGATCTCGCCCCGGCGACGACGACACGTTGATCAGCAGCTGCGCGCCGTCGAGCGCCAGCAGCTGCGGCGTGGACACGTGCCAGAAGTCTTCGCACACCGCCAGCCCGATGCCCACGCCCAGCCGGGACGGCACCGCCCGCAGCACATCGCCCGGGGCGAAGAACCGCCGCTCGTCGAACAGGCCGTAGGTGGGCAGGTACACCTTGCGGTGGACGTGCCGGACCTCGCCGTCCTCGAGCAGGGCCGCGGCGATGAACAGCCGGTGGTCGGCCGACTCCTCCACGAACGAGACCACGGCCGACAGCCCGGTCGTGGCCCCCGCGAGTCCGTCCAGGCGCGGGTCGTCCAGCCGCATCGCGACCTCCGCGGCAAGATCCTGGAGCTGGTAGCCGGTCAGCCCCAGCTCCGGGAACACCACCAGGCCCGCGCCGCCCGCCCGCGCCTCCTCGAGCAGGGCGTGATGGCGCGCCAGGTTCGTCTCGAGGTCCCCGAGGCGTGGCGCGACCTGGGCCAGGGCGATCCGCAGCGGCTGCACCCGACGAGTCTAGGCCGGTGTGCCGGCTGACGCGCCTCCGGGCGATCCGGCAGCCGTGGCCGGCGGCGCGCCCGACGCGGTGGCCGGCGCGCCCCGTCCGGTTGCCTGCAGCTGCTCGGCTGACCCGTCGACGTCCTCGGCGAAGTGGCAGGCGACCTCGTGGCCGGTCTCCAGCGTGCGCAGCACCGGGGCCTCCGCCTCGCACCGCTCGGGGTTGCCCATGCGCTCGCGGAGCCAGCAGCGGGTGTGGAAGTGGCAGCCGGATGGCGGGTTGACCGGCGACGGGACGTCGCCTCGCAGGATGATCCGCCGCCGCCGGCGCTCCACCGCCGGATCCGGGATCGGCACCGCCGAGAGGAGGGCGACGGAGTAGGGATGGAGCGGCCGGGTGTTGAGCTCCCGCGAGGGAGCCAGCTCCACGATCCGGCCCAGGTACATCACCGCGATCCGGTCGCTGATGTGGCGGACGACCGACAGGTCGTGGGCGATGAACAGATAGGTCAGCCCCAGCCGGTCCTGGAGGCGCTCCAGGAGGTTGATGACCTGCGCCTGGATCGAGACGTCGAGGGCGCTGATCGGCTCGTCGGCGACGATCAGGTCCGGGTCCAGCGCAAGGGCACGGGCGACGCCGATCCGCTGCCGCTGGCCACCGCTGAACTCGTGGGGGTACCGGACGCCGTACTCGGGGTTGAGCCCCACGATCGTGAGCAGCTCGCCGACCCGCTCCCGGCGCTCTGCCTTGGTGCCCACGTCGTGGACGTCCAATGGCTCGCCGATCGTCGACCCCGCGGTCATCCGCGGGTCGAGCGACGCGTACGGGTCCTGGAAGATCATCTGGAACCGGCGGCGCATCCGGCGCAGCGCGGCGCCCTCGATCGAGGTGATGTCCATGCCGTCGAACCGGATCGTGCCGGCCGTGGGCCGGTACAGGCGGATGATCGCGCGGCCCGTCGTGCTCTTGCCGCACCCGGACTCGCCCACCAGGCCGAGGGTCTCGCCGCGGCGCAGGTCGAACGAGATGCCGTCCACCGCGCGCACGTCACCCACGTGCCGCTCGAACAGCAGCCCCTCCGTGATCGGGAAGTACATCTTCAGATCACGGACCTCGAGCAGCGGCCCGGTCGGGCCGGTGGGGCCGCCCGCGCCGTTCCCGTCAGCCACGCCGGGCCGCTGGTCTCCCGCTGCCCCCGGGGCAGCCGGCATGGTCACGAGAGCACCTCGGCCAGCCCGTCGGCGATCGCCTCGGTGGACTGCAGCTCGTCCACCTCGCCCACCGGCGCGGCCGCCGTACGAAACCCGGGTCGGAGCGGGCGGCCCGCGGCCGCCTCCTCCGAGGTGGCGGGGTTGTGGCAGGCAAGCTGGTGCGTGGCCGCTGGCCCGGTCGGTCACGATGGCCGTGCCCGGGACGAGCGAAACGAGCTCGGGGTTCTCGGTCCAGCACCGGTCCAGGCGCCACGCGCAGCGTGGTGCGAACGGGCAGCCGGTTGGCGCGCGCCGCATGTCCGGCGGCCGACCCTCGATCGGGATCAGCGGCTCGCCCTCGCCCTGGTCCACCCGGGGCATCGAGTGCAACAGGCCCGACCGTGTAGGGATGTGACGGCCGCTCGAACAGGTCCGGCGTGGGCGCCGTCTCCACGATGAACCCGGCGTACATCACGTTGATCCGGTCGGTCATGCCGGCCACCACGCCCAGGTCGTGCGTGATCAGGATCAGCGACGTGCCGGTCTCGGTCGTGAGCCGCGAGATCAGTTCCAGGACCTGCGCCTGGATCGTCACGTCGAGCGCCGTGGTCGGCTCGTCGGCGATCAGCAGCTTGGGCTCAAGCGCGAGAGCCATCGCGATCATCACGCGCTGGCGCATGCCGCCCGAGAACTGGTGGGGGAAGCTCCGCAGGCGCTTGTCGGGCTGCGGGATGCCCACCATGCCCAGCAGCTCGACCGCCCGGGCGCGGGCATCGCCCTTCGACTGCTTCCGGTGTGCCTGGATGGTCTCGATCATCTGCTCTTCCACGGTCAGCACGGGGTTGAGGCTGGTCATCGGGTCCTGGAAGATCATCGCGATGTCCCGGCCGCGGATGTCGCGGAGCTCGGACTCGGACAGCTTGACCAGGTCCTCGCCGTCGAACGTCACCGAGCCGCCCTCGATCCGCCCGGCCGGCTTGGGCAGCAGCCGGATGATCGCGAGGTTGGTCACGCTTTTGCCGCAGCCCGACTCGCCGACCAGCCCCAGCCGCTCGCCGCGCGCCAGCTCGAACGAGACCCCGTTGACCGCGTGGATCGTCCCGTCGTGGGTCCGGAACCGCACCAGCAGGTCCTGGACCTCGAGCAGCGTGTCGAGGCCGCTCCGGTGGGCACCCGCCTCGACCGGCCACGTGGCCGTCATCGCTTGAGCCTGGGGTCGAGCGACTCCCGCAGGCCGTCGCCCAGGAGGTTGAACCCGATCGCGCTGATGACGATGGCCAGGCCCGGGAAGAAGACCAGGTAGGGCGCCTGCTGCAGGAACCGGCGCGCGTCGGTCAGCATCGTGCCCCACTCGGGGGTCCGGGGATCGGGCGGCCCCAGGCCCAGGAACCCCAGGCCCGCGATGTCGATGATCGCGGTCGCGAGCACCAGGGTCGCCTGGACGATCAGGGGCGTCAGGGCATTGGGCAGCATGTGCCGGCCCAGCAGCCGGTTGCCCGAGGCACCGACCGAGCGCGCCGCGATGACGTAGTCAGCCTCACGCAGCGACAGCAGCGACCCACGCAGCAGGCGCGCGAAGATCGGCGCGTAGGTGATGGCAATCGCGAGCATCAGCTGCGGCATCCCCCGGTCCAGCCAGGCCACGATCCCGATCGCGAGCAGGATGCCCGGGATCGCGAGCAGGACGTCGGTCGAACGCATCAGCACTGCGTCCACCTTGCCCCCGATGCCCCCGGCGAGGGCGCCGATGATGCCGCCCATCGCGAGCGCCATGACGACCGCGATCACGCCCACCTGGAGGCTGATCTGGGCCCCGTACAAAATCCGGCTGAACACGTCGCGGCCCTGGAGGTCGGTGCCCATGAGGTGCTCGGCGCTGGGCGCCTGGAGCCGGTCTGCGAGCGACCCCTCGAGCTGCCCGTAGGGCGCGATGACCGGCGCGAACAGGGCCGCACCGATGAAGATCGCGATGCACACCAGGCCCACCATCGCGGGCTTGTTGCGCAGCAGCCGGCTGAAGGCATCGCTCCACAGCCCGCGGCTGACCCGGGTCTCGGCCAGCGGGGCGGGAGCCGGGGTGCCGACGCGGGACGCAGTCGTGGCGCTCACGAGTAGCGGATCCTCGGGTTCAGGTAGGCATAGCCGATGTCCACGATGAGGTTCACCGTGAGGAAGATGAGCGCGAAGATCATGACCGCCCCCTGCACGATGAAGTAGTCGCGGTTGCCGATCGCATCCACCACCCAGCGCCCCACCCCGTTCCACGAGAACACGGTCTCGGTCAGGACGGCGCCGGCCAGCAGGCCACCCACCTGGAGGCCGATGACGGTCACCACGGGCAGCCAGGCGTTGCGCATGATGTGGCGGTTGTCCACCCGCTTCTCGGTCAGCCCCTTGGCGCGCGCGGTGCGGACGTAGTCCTCGTTGCTGACCTCGATGACCGAGGCCCGCGTGATGCGGGCGATGATCGCGAGCGGGATCGAGCCCAGCGCGATCGCCGGCAGGATCAGGTGGCGGACGGCGTCGACGAACAGGTCCGGGCGGCCGGCAAGCAGGGTGTCGATCAGCATGAACCCGGTGGTGGGCTCCAGGCCGACGGCGGCGTGCGAGTCGATCCGGCCCTGCGTGGGCAGCCACTCGAGCTTCACCGCGAAGATGTACACGAGCACCAGGCCGAGCACGAACACCGGGATGCTGATGCCCAGCAGGCTGATCACCGTCACGGCGCCGTCCTGCCAGCCCTGCGCGTGGCGGGCTGCGATTCGGCCGAGGGGGATCCCCACGCCGACGGCGAAGATGAGCGCCGAGACCGTGAGCTCGATCGTGGCCGGGAACCGGACGGCGAACTCGGACAGCACGGGCCGGTTGTTGATGACCGAGGCGCCGAAGTCACCCGACAGCAGGTTGCCCAGGTAGTTGAGGTACTGCTGCCACATCGGGAGATCGAGGCCGAGGTTGGTCCGCAGCCGCTCGCACGCGTCGGGGGTCGCGTGCTGGCCGAGGATCGCCCGGCACGGGTCCCCGGGCAGCAGGTGGACGAAGGCGAACAGCACGATCGACAGCCCGAACAGGACCGGGATGGCCGCGATCAGCCGTCGGATCGTGTACTTGAGCACGCTCGCCTACCGCGATTCGGGGGAAATGCGCGTCCCCGGGGCTCGAAGGCCCCGGGGACGCGGGATGGTCCGGACGACCGGCGGTCGCGACGCGATCCGCCGGTCCTGCGCGAAGCCTAGCGGTCCAGCCAGACCGAGTTGAAGTACTCGGTCAGGTTGCCGGAGCCGACGAAGCCCTTGACGTCAGCCCGGGCCGCCGCGGGCGGCTTGGAGTTGATCAGCGGAACGGTGGGCATGTCGGCGCGGATGAGATCCTGCGCGTGCTCCCACAGGCTCTGCGCGGTGGCCGGATCGGTCGCCGCGAGGGCATCGTTCATGGTCTTCTCGAGCTCGTCGTTCTTGTAGTCGAACTCGGTCGACGGCTTGCCGTCGACATAGCCGAAGAATGCGGTCTTGAGGTAGTTGTCCGGGCCGGCCCAGTCACAGGTCCAGCCGAGCAGCCAGGCCTCGAAGTTGCCCGCGTACTCGTGGTCGAGGTAGTCGGGCCGCCAGGTCTCGGTGTGCGGGACGATGGTGAAGCCGACGGCCTCCAGGTTGGTGCTGATGGCCTCGAAGATCCCCTTCGGATCCGGCATGTACGGCCGGGTCACGTCGGACGGGTAGTAGAAGTCGATGGTCAGGTCGGTGACGCCCGAGTCGGCGATCAGCTGCTTGGCCTTGTCGGGATCGTAGGTCGGCAGGTTCTCCGGCTTCGCGTACTGCGTGCCGAGGGGCATCCAGTTGTCGGCGGGCACGCCGAGGCCCGCGTAGAAGGCGTCGATCAGGGCCTGCTTGTCGACCGCGTAGCCGATGGCCTCGCGGATCTTCTCGTTGTTCACCGGCGTGTACTTCTGGTTGAGCGAGATCTGCGCCGTGTTGCACGACTCGCCACGGTCGATGACCTGCAGGTTCGCGTCGCCCTGGATCGTCGCGATGTCGACGGGGGCGACGGTCTGGGCGAGGTCGATCTCACCGGTGGACAGGCCGTTGACGCGCTGGGCCTCCTCGGCGACCGGCTTGAACACGATCGAATCGAGGTGGGCCTTGTCGCCCCAGTAGTCGGGGTTCCTGACCAGCGTGACGTGGTCACCGGTCACCCATTCCTTGAACATGAACGGGCCGGTGCCGGTCATCGCGCCAGGACCGCCCTGGGCGTACGAGATCTTGCTGACGTCAAGCACGGTGTTGTCCGCGCCGCCGGCCTTGAGCGCCGTCGGGCTCGAGATCCCGAACACGGCCAGGGTCTGGGCGAGCAGGAAGTTCGACTGGGGCTTCTTGAGCACGATCACGACCGTCGAGGGGTCGCTGGCGGTCACGCTCGCGACGTTGGACGTGTCGCCGTAGCCCCCGAAGACCGCACCCGCGTAGTAGGTGTAGTCCTGGAGCTCGCTCGGGAAGTTCTTCCAGCGGTCGTAGTTGTACACGACGGCGTCGGCGTTGAAGTCGGTGCCGTCGTGGAACTTGACCCCGTCACGCAGGTGGAAGGTATAGGTCAGGCCGTCGGGCGCGAGGTCCCACGAGGTGGCGAGTGCGGGCACGATCTCGGACGTGGTGCCCGGCTTGAGGGCGACCAGGCCTTCGACGACCTGCTCGGTGACGTACGACGAGTTGCTGTCGTCGATCATCGCGGGATCGGTCCGCGCGATGTCGCCGGGCAGCGCCACGACGAGGGTGCCGCCGTCCTTGGCGGCGCCGGTCGCCGCCAATTCGCTCGGCGCCATCGACTCGGCGGGCGGCGGGCTGCTGCCCTCCGGGGGGGCCTGCGTGGGTGCGGTCGTCGACGTCGACGAGCCGCATGCAGCGAAGGTCAGGACCGTCGCCGCGAGCAGGGCCCCGAATTCGAACACGGGACATGCTGTCTCCTCCTCCAGCCGGGCAAAACGATGGGGATCGTCAGGCGGGCGGCCCGGCAGCCACGTATCCGCCATTTGCCGGTGCATGATACCCACCTATCGCCGCGCTGCCCGGCCGGTTCATGCCGGCACAGGCCGGATCGCCCGCGATGCTAGGCTGTCGCCCGTCCGTGCCACCCCTCGAGGGCTGTCGAAACCAGCCCAGAATCATCCCGTCACCGTCCCGACCGGAGCCGCCAGCACCCGATGTCGACCCTGCGCCCGGCCAAGCCCGCCGTCGCCGCGCTGCTCGCCGTCGCGCTCATCTCCGGGGCCTGCAGCCCCAGTCCCCCGGTGACCGACGCCCCGGGTCCCAACACCGCCGCGCCGACCGGGTCCGCCGCGCCGACCGGGTCCGGTCCGGCGGCCCCCGGGCCGACCGAGCTGCCCTTCCAGCGCACGGCGTGGCCGCCGGACGGCTCGGCCTGCGGAACGCCCGGCTATGCCGGCCTGCTGGGTCGCATCGAGGCCATCGCCGCGCGGACCGTCCGGTTCACGCTGTGCGCACCCGACGGTGCCTTCCTCGAGCGCCTCGCCCACCCCGCCCTCGCGGTGCTGGACACCGCCAGCGTGGAGCTGCTTGCCCGGGACCGGTCATCCGCGCGATCGCTCGCCGGCACCGGCCCGTACCGCATCGAGCAGTGGACGTCGGGCGACAACGTCCGGCTGGCGCGGGTGGCACCGGCGCCCGTCCGGGACGCCGCCCTCGCCACCGTGGTGCTTCGCTGGGCACCCGATCCCGGCGTCCGGATGACCGAGCTGCAGGCCGCGACCGTGGACGGGATGGATGCGCCGGCGCCGGCTCAGCTCGATCACGTGGATACGCAGCCGGAGCTCGCGGTGGTCCCCCGGGCCGGGCTGGCGACGGCGTACCTCGCGTTCGGCAGCGGGCCGGCATTCCGGGCCCAGGGGGTCCGCCGTGCGATCGCCCAGGCGCTCGATCGCGACACGCTAGTGGCGGATGCCTTCCCCGCCGGCTCCACCGTCCCGACGCACGTGGTGCCGTGCATTGTCGATGCCGCCTGCGGCGGCGCCGCGTGGTACTCGTTCGATGGGCCGGCCGCCACGGCCGCTCTGGGCGCGGCCGGCTTCAATCTCGCGGCGACCTATCCCCTCCACGTTCCGGATCAGGCGGTCCCGGGCCTGCCTGATCCCGCCGGCGTTGCGGCAGCCGTCCAGGCGCAGCTGGAGGCGAACGTGGGCGTCCACGTCAGCATCGACGTGATGCCCGTCGCGGACTACGTGGCGGCGGCCGGCAGCGGGAGCCTCGATGGGCTGTACCTCGGTGGCCTCACGTCCATGATCCCCGATCCGGTCGCCTTCCTGGGATCGTTGTTCGGTGCTGACGCCGCCACCACGCCCGCGGCCCGTGCCCCGAAGGTCGGAACGGCCCTGGCGGACGCGGCCGACAGCGCGGACCCGGCCGCCCGGGCCGACGCCTTCACCAGCGCCAATGGCACCATTCGCCGGACCGCGGTGATCGTCCCCCTGGCGCATCCCGGGTCGGTCGCCGTCTACCGGTCGGACGTCGAAGGGGCCGTCGCGTCGCCGCTGGGGCTTGACCCGCTGGGAACGTTCACGCCCGGCGACCGCAAGCAGCTGGTGTTCATGCAGTCCAGCGAGCCCGACGGCGCGTGGTGCGGCGACCAGTCATCGATCGACGCCTACCGGCTGTGCGGGCTGGTCCTCGAGGGCCTGTACGGGTTCGCCCCGGGGACCCTGACGCCCGTGCCGCGCCTCGCGCAGAGTTGCGAGCCGGACCGGACGGCGATGGTCTGGACGTGTCGGCTGCTGGCCGGTGTCACGTTCCACGACGGTGCGCGTCTCGACGCGGGCGACGTCGTCTCCTCGTTCGTGGCGCAGTGGGACCGCTCCCAGCCGCTGCGGGCGGCATCCACCGGGACGTTCGACGCGTGGGACGCCCTGTTCGGCGGGACGATCGACACCGGATCCTGACGACGCCGCCCGTGCTCCGGCGCCGAGGCGTGCCGGCCGCGAGGCTACTTCGCGAGCAGGCGCTGCATCAGGATCGCCTGGTCGACGAGCGGCCCGATGAGCTCTCGTGCCTGCGCGTACGCCTGGAGCCCCTGGGCCAGCTGCTCGCTGCCCGCCGTGAGCCCGGCGGCATCGCCGTTCGTGATCGAGTCACGCACCTTCTGGGCGCCGGCCAGCATCACCGGCAGCGAGGCGTCGTAGGCCTTGGCCGCGTCCGCCGTTGCCGGGTAGTCGCGGATCCGGTCCACCTGCGGGATCAGCCGCTGGAGCAGCGTCGCGAGCCCGTCCGCCGCGCCCCACATCGCCTGGAGGTCCTCGTAGGCCGCCGCGGCGCCGAGATCCGCCCCGGCAGCCTGGATCTGGGCGTCCGCCTTGCCCAGGTTCATGACGCCTTCGACGATGTCCCCGGGCCAGCTGCTGGGGCTGGGCTGGACGGCGGTGTCGCTGGGAGCCGGTGCGCCGGAGCCCGCGGGCGCGGTCGCCGACCCGGTCGCCGCGGGCGCGGTGGCCGCCGGCGCGGGCGAACCCGTGGCCACGGCGCCGCCGCAGGCAGCCACGAGCATGGCCGCCAGGACAAGGAGCGCGGTGCCGGTGCTCGCGCGCGGGGGCCCGGCCGGTCGCGGCGTCCGGGTCACGGCACCTCGGCCGCGGCCGGGGCGATGGCGGGTGCGTCGACCGTGGCCTCTCGCACCGTCGTCTGGTTCACGTCCTCCGCCCAGTGGCAGGCCACCCGGTGCCCCGCCTCTCCGAACGTGCGGAGCAGCGGCTCGACCGTCTCGCAGTTCTCGGGATTGCCCAGCCGCTCACGCAGCCAGCACCGGGTGTGGAAGCGGCAGCCGGACGGGGGGGCCGCAGGTGACGGGACGTCGCCGGTCAGGACGAGCCGCTTGCGGCGGCGCCGGGGATCGGCCTCGGGGATCGCCGACAGCAGGGCAACCGTGTACGGATGCCGCGGATCCTGGTACAGCTGGTCCACGGTGCCGATCTCGACGATCTTGCCCAGGTACATGACCCCGACCCGGTCGGAGAAGTACTGGACCACCGACAGGTTGTGGCTGATGAACAGGTAGGTCAGGTTCAGGTCCCGCTTGAGATCCAGCAGCAGGTTGAGGACCTGGCTCTGGATCGACACGTCCAGCGCCGACACCGGCTCGTCGGCGACGATCAGGTCGGGTCCCAGGGCCAGCGCCCGCGCCACGCCGATCCGCTGTCGCTGGCCGCCCGAGAACTCGTGCGGGTAGCGGCGCGTGTACTCGCGCCGCAGGCCGACCAGCTCGAGGGCGTCCTCGACGCGCGCGTCCCGCGCCTTCCGGTCGGTCAGCCCCTGGGCCAGCAGCCCCTCGCCGATGATGTCCGACACGGGCATCCGGGGATTGAGCGAGCCGAACGGGTCCTGAAAGATGATCTGCATCCGCCGGCGAAGGGGTCGCATGTCGTCGGGGTCCACGTCCGCCAGCTCGTAGCCGTCGAACACCACCCGGCCGTCGGTCGAGGGCGTCAGCTGGATCACGGTCCGCCCAAGGGTCGTCTTGCCGCAGCCGGACTCGCCCACGAGGCTGAACGTCTCACCGGGCATGATCTCGAAGTCCACCCCGTCCACCGCGTACACGGTGCCGATCTGGCGGCGGAGCACCCCGCCGTAGATCGGGAAGTGCTTCTTGAGCCCGTGCACCGAGAGCAGCGGGATCACCTCGCCCGAGGCGGGCGCCGGCGTGGGAACGGCCTCGACGACGGTCGCACCGGGCGCCGTAGTAGCGGCCTCCCCGGTGGTGGACGAGACGGGCGCCACCGTCTCCGCGACGGGCGCCTCGGTCTCCGCGGTGGGCATCAGCGGCGCGCTGATCGGCCGGGCCCCGACCTCCTCCGGGCGCAGCGGCCGTTCCCGCTCCCCGTTGAACCACCCGATCCCCCGGGCGAGGTGCCAGGAACCGACCAGGGCGAACACGAACGCGGGCAGGAGGGCGAGCTGGGCGAAGAACGTCCCGTTGGGATCGCCGATGCGATCGCCCATCGTGGCGATGAGGTAGCCGGTGACCACGGTCATGACCGCCCCGGCGCCGAACGCCAGCGCCCATGACCAGCGCTGGCGGGTCCGCGTCAGGCGGACGATCCAGATCAGGGCGAATGCGAGCGGCAGGACCACGGCCGCGACCAGCGGCAGCGCATCGCCGGCGCCCTTGACGCCGATCAGCATGCCCAGGATCGTCACGGACAGGATGACGAACCCGTAGCCCGCGACCGCGGTGATCAGGGCGCGGCCGTTGCGGATCGAGGGCGGCGGCCGCCGCCGCAGGCGGTGGCGGACAACCGGCTCCGCGGTGACGGCCCCGGACGTGGTGGTCATGCGCTCCCAACCCTGTCGGACGTGTCGGTGAGCCGCCGGCCCACCCGCATCTTGACCTGGTGCTGGCTGATCGCCGACTGGAGTCGCTCCGCCGAGCCCGCGAGGTGCAGGTGGCAGCGCGCCAGCCGCTCGTCGGACCCTGCGGGGTACAGCTCCGGGGGCACCTCGCGGCACGTCTCCCAGGCGTACGGGCAGCGCGGCTCGAAGCGGCACGCCGGCGGCAGGTGGAACGGCGAGGGCACGACGCCCTGGATCGCCGACAGCCGGCCGCCGCGCTTCTCGACCGTGGGGATCGATTCGATCAGGCCCATGGTGTAGGGCATCCGCGGCTCGAGCAGGACCTCGGCCACGGTCCCCTGCTCCACGATCTGTCCCGCGTACATCACGATCACGTTGTCAACCATCTCGGCGACGACACCCAGGTCATGCGTGATCAGCATCAGCGCGGCCCCGGTCCGCTCCTGGATCGCCTTGAGCAGCTCCAGGATCTGGGCCTGCACCGTGACATCGAGCGCGGTCGTCGGCTCGTCCGCGATCAGCAGCTTGGGCTCGCACGAGAGCGCCATGCCGATCATCACCCGCTGGCGCATGCCGCCCGAGAGCTCGTGCGGATACTGGTGGGCGCGACGCTCCGGCGTCGGGATGCCCACCAGGCGCAGCATCTCGACCGCCCGATCGCGGGCCTCGCTCGACTTGACCTTCAGGTGGAGCTTGACCTGTTCGGCGATCTGGTCGCCGACCGTGAACACGGGGTTGAGGCTCGTCAGCGGCTCCTGGAAGATCATGGCCATGTCGTTGCCGCGGATCTTGCGCATCTCGCCGTCGGGGAGCGAGAGCACCTCCCGCCCGTCGAACCAGATCTCGCTGTCGGCGCCGATCTCGGCCGGCGGGATGTCCAGCAGGCGCATGATCGTGAGCGCCGTCACGCTCTTGCCCGATCCGGACTCGCCCACGATTCCGAGCGTCTCGCCCCGGCCCATCGAGAAGCTGGTGCCATCCACGGCCGGCACGATGCCGTCCATCACCTTGAACAGGGTGCGCAGGTTGCGCACGTCGAGGAGGACGTCCTCCGCGGGGGGTGCCCCGACACCGGGGCGGATGGTCGATGTCTCGGTCATTCTCGCGATCTCGGATCAAACGCGTCCCGGAGGCCGTCGCCCACGAAGTTGACGGCAAGCACGGTCAGGATGATGGCCAGGCCCGGGAACAGCGGCCACCACCAGTTGCCCTGGGTGATGAACTGGAGCCCGCCGGTGAGGATGTTGCCCCAGGTGGGTGACGTCGGATCGACGCCGAACCCGAGGAAGCTCACGAAGGCCTCGGCGATGATGTTGCCGGCAACCAGCAGCGACGCGACGACGACGATCGGGCTGAACGCGTTGGGCAGGATGTGCCGGAAGATGATCCGGCGGTCCCGGACACCCACCGCGTGGGCCGCCTCCACGAACTCGCGCTCGCGGATGGACAGGAACTGGCTCCGAACCAGCCGGCTGACGCCCATCCACGAGAACACCCCGAAGATGACGATCACCATCTGCACCGTGCCGTTGCCCAGGAACTTCGAGGCGACCAGGATCACGAACAGCAGCGGCAGGCTGAGCATCACGTCCACGACGCGCATCAGCAGGTTGTCGGTGATCCCGCCGGCGAAGCCTGCGATCGAGCCCACGATGGTCCCGATGAACACGCCGATCGCCATGCTCGAGAAGCCGATCAGGAGCGAGGTCCGGGCGCCGTTGACGACGAGCTTGAGCACGTCGCGCTGCAGGCCGCCGGTCTCACCCATCGGGTGCTGGAGCGAGGGTGGTCGGCCCTGCTGCACGAGCTGGTCGGGCTGCGGGATGTCGGTGAAGCTGAACGGCAGGAACACCGGGCCCAGGATCGCGACCGCGATCAGCATCGCGATGATGCCCAGGCCGATCAGGGCCAGCCGGTGCTTGCGGAACTTGCGCCACGCGAGCTGCCACTGGTTGAGCGATTGCAGCCCGACCTCGTAGTCCTCGCTCGCGTCGGGCCGCTCGATGATCTCGGGGACGGCACTCCCGCCACCCTGCTGCTCCACGTTCTGCGCCATGTCGTCGCGGGCCTCAGTACTTGATCCGCGGGTCGATGATCCCGTAGGCGATGTCGGCCAGCAGGTTGGCGAAGACAACCAGCATCGAGGTCACCAGGAGCACGCCCATCAGGATCGGGTAGTCGAACCCGCGGGTCGCATCGATCGTCAGCTTGCCGATGCCCGGCCACGAGAAGATCGTCTCGGTGACGATGGCCCCGGTGAACAGGAACGGGATCTCGAGCCCGATGTTGGTGATGACCGGGAGCAGCGCGTTGCGCAGCGCGTGCTTGAAGTTGACGACGCGCGCGGGCAGGCCCTTGGCCTTCGCGGTCCGCACGTAGTCCTGGCCCAGCGACTCGAGCATGCTGGCCCGCACGAACCGACTGTCGCCCGCGATGCTCACCACGACGATCGTGATCAGGGGCAGGATCAGGTGGCGGCCGATGTCGCCGATCGCCTGCAGCGTGTTGGCGCCGAAGTACTCCCAGTACTGGTTGCTCCCGAAGGGTGGCGACAGCCTGGTGTCGGTCATTCCGCTCGCCGGCAGGATCTTGAGCGATCCGGCGAAGATGAAGATGAGCATGATGCCCAGCCAGAAGGTGGGCATCGCGAAGCCCACGTAGGAGAACACCGTCGCGGCGTTGTCGAACAGCGAGTAGCGGTGGATGGCGGCATACACGCCCAGCACGATCGCGATCGACAGCCAGACCACGAGCGCGGAGCCGGCCAGGATGAACGTGGGCAGGGCCGCCCGGGCGATCCGGTCGCTGACAGCCTCACCGGAGTTGATCGAGTACCCGAAGTCGCCGTGGAGCACGCCGTTGGTCGCGCCGGACAGCGCCTCGGGCAGGAGGTTCGGCCAGCCCGTCGGGCCGAGGAACGCGGCCGGGGTGGGCAGGGAGCCGAGGAAGGTGCCCTCGGTCTCCGGGTTGCAGAACCCCATCCACCGGCAGTACTGGATCGGGATCGGCTGGTCCAGGCCCCAGGCCTGCTTGAACTTGAGCTTCTGCTCTTCGGTCATCTTCGGGTTGTTGGCGAACTTCGCCGTGGGCCCGCCTGGCGCGGCGAGCAGGATCCCGTAGACGACGACCGTGATCCCGAACAGGACTGGGATCGCCTGGAGTACGCGTCGGATCACGAACTTGGTCATCGGCGTTATGCCTCAGCCCTGAAGCGGGTGGACGATGTTCCGGCGGCGGATCGAAACGCCGACGGGGAGTTGCGCGGAAGGTACACCCGGGGTGGCTTCCACGCTGATCGCTGAACGGGGCGCCCGGGAACCGGGCGCCCCGTCTTCGATCGCCTTGCGATCAACGGCTGCTACTGGGTGACGAACCAGTCCTCGCCGTTCCAGGTCGAGCCGACCTGGGTGCCGTTGGCGAAGTAGTTGCCGACCCGCGGGGCCGCGAGCTCGACGTTCTTGCGGTAGTACAGCGGGATCTCGACGGTCTTCTCGACGTAGACCTTCTGGAAGGTCGCCATCGCGTCCTTGATGACCGCGAAGTCCACGTTGTTCTTGACGTCGTCCATGGACTTGTCGATGTCCGGGTCGTTGACCTGGGCATCGTTCGCGCCCTGCGGGCGGAACTGGCTGCTGTGGTAGCTGAAGTAGTTGCCCAGCGGATCGATCGACGAGCTGAACGCGTGCTCAGCGAGGTCGAAGTTGCTCCGCGACAGCACGCACGGCGTGTCGTTCGCGGCCTCGTTGTAGTCCGCGAAGATCGCGCTCGGGTCGACCGCGTTGATGACGCTGTCGATGCCGACCGCCTTGAGCCACGACGCGATCAGGGCCAGCGTGTCCTGGCGGACCTGCCGGGTGGTCGTGCACAGCTCGATCTTGGCCACGAGGCCGCCCTTCTCCACGATCCCGTCGCCGTTGGTGTCAGTCCAGCCGGCGTCGGCCAGGATCTGCTGCGCCTTGGCGGGGTCGTACGTCGCCGGGGTCTGGTCAGCGTAGAACCAGGCCGCCGGGCTGATGTTGGTGTTCGCGACCTGGGCGTTGCCGCCGAGCAGCCGCGTGTTGATCTCGTTCTTGTCGATCGCGTAGGCGATCGCCTCGCGAATCGCCGGATCAGCGGTCGGGCAGCCAGTGCCGCGATCGGCGACCTGCGTGTTGCGCGAGCAGCCGCCCGTGTTCGGGTGCGGCGCGCTGGCGTCAGTGACGAACGGTCCGGGTGACCAGTTGGGGCGCAGGAACTCGTAGAGCAGGGCCGGGATGGCGGCCACCTGGCTGCCGAGGTCCTGGACCTTCGGGATGTCCGAGTCCTGCAGGTCGAACGCGATGTCGATCTCGCCGTTGCGGAAGCCCGCGATCATCGCGTCCGGATCGCCGTACCACTTGAACACGATCGAATCGAGGTTGGCCGGCTTGCCGGTGCGCGGGTTCGAGTAGTTGTCGTTGCGCGCGAGGCGGAGCTCCGCCTGCGGGGTGACCGACTCGTACTTGAACGGCCCGGGCACGGGCATCTTGGCGATCTCGTCCGGCCGGAAGCCGGCGCCGTTGACCTGGTCCGCGACCGGGATCGTGGACAGGTAGTGGCGCGGCAGCGGCGCGATCATGAGGGTCAGGTAACCCTCGTAGACCTTGCTGAAGTGCCAGACCATGTCCGTGTCCGACGGGCAGTCGAACGCGGTCATGTCCTCCCAGCCCGCGAGCACGACGCCCACGTTCGCCGGGTCGGTGACCCACTCGTATGCGTACTTGAAGTCGTCGCACGTGAGGGGCTGGCCGTCAGACCACTTGAGGCCGTCGCGGATCTTCCACGTGACCGTCATCGCGTCGCCGCTGTCGCCGGGGACCTTGACGCCGCCGTTGGCGGTGGTCGGGATCGGCTCGGCCGCGAGCTGCGGGATGTAGCGGAAGTCGCTGCTGATCGTCAGCAGGGTGTGCCAGACGAGCGAGGCGACGTTGGCCTCGGTGACCTGACCCAGGTAGTACGGGTTGAACTGCGTGGCTTCCTGCCAATCGCCGATGATCACGGTGCCGCCCGTCTGGGTGGCATCGGCCGGCGCGTAGGTGCTGCCGAACAGGTCGACCGCCTCCGGCGACGCCGACGGCGCCTCGGACGACGGTGCCGTTGTCTCGACCGGCGCGGTTGTCGGCGCGGTTGTCGCCGGGGCCGGGGTGGTGCTGGTACCGCCGCAGGCTGCGACCAGAATGGCCGCACCGGCGAACAGGCCCACCAGTTTCCGCATCAAGGCTCCTCCAAGCTGCGTGGGGTCCTGAGTGTTGCTCCGTGGCAGATCCTCTGCCGCGCGCCCGCCAGGCCATGGGATCACGTCCCAGGACGGTCGGGAGATGTGCACACGCACACACAGCGGCTCGGGGCTGCGCTCGGGCAAAGATCGCTTACCGCATGGGACAGTGTCAAATCAGCTGTGGAGCCGGCCGGCCAGGCAGGTCCCGCCGTCTCACAGGGGTTCGAGCGCACGCGGCGTGGCGTCGGTCGTTGGCACCTCCTTCCAGGGCCGGGTCAGGCCCTCCGGATAGCGGGGCGGCAGGGTTGTGACGGCGGACCTCGGAGGGAGGTCAGGCCGTACGGCGAGGCGGGCTTCCGCGTCTCGCCAGATGACGGTGGTTGCCGTTGGCGGTGCGGCCGGCGCGGCGTCCGGCTGGATGGGCGCCGGCCCGGCATGGGGCACGACGAGGAGCGCGGCGATCGCGGCCCCGGTCACGAGGCCGCCAAGCTCGAGACGCCAGGCCCAGCGTCGCTGAGGTGGTCCCGACCGGGCGAGGATGAGCGCGGGCCGGGCTTCGGGCACCGGCACCCCGCCCAGCTCATGGCCGACCCGGCGAAGCGCCGCGATCGTCAGCGCGACCTCGGTCAGGTCGCGTTCACAGCGCGGGCAGACGGCAAGGTGATCGAGCGCCGCGGGCGTCGCCGGGCCGCGCTCGCGGTGGTCGACGAAGTCCATCAGCGCGGCACGGTGGCGGCGACAGGGCGATCCGGGCCGGATCACGAGGGACCGGGCTCCGGGTGGCCGGGGATGCGCTCGGTCCAGGCGCCACCGAAGCGCCGATCCTCGCTCAGGCGCACGCGAAGGTCGCGCAGCGCGTGATGCACCCGGCTCTTGACCGTGCCCAGCGGCAGGCCGAGCTCATCGGCCGTCTCCTGGAGCGACCGCCCCTCGAGGTAGTACAGGGTCACCACCGCCTGGTGCTTGACCGACAGGCCCGCGATTCCCTCGCGCACGATCTGGCAGACCTCGGACCACTCGGCGGTCGCATCCGGTCGGGCGCCCTCGTCGACCAGGCGTGCCGCCACGAGATCGGTCACCGGCTCGCTGCGCAGGCGGCGCCGGCCCAGCCGGCTGTAGCACAGGTTCACCGCGACCTTGTGCAGCCAGGGCAGCGGCGACACGTCCGTCCGCAGCCGGCGGCGATGCGTGTAGGCCCGCCCGAAGGTGTCCAGGAGCACCTCCTCCGATGCTCCTGGATCACCGGTCAAGGCAAGCGCGGCGCGGTATACCGGGACCCGGTACCGCTCGAACAGCTCGGCGAGCGCGTCGACATCGTCCTCGGCCAGGCGGCGAAGGAGGTCGGCGTCAGCGGGCATGCGTTGATTGGCGCAGGTCTCGCGGTCGATGGGTACCTCTCCGTGAGCGTCAGCGCTCCTGTTACCCCACGATACGCGCGATCCCGCTCGCGGGTTCATCCGGGCGCCGGCGCGATCAATCCGGGCAGGGAGTCTCGGCACCGGTCATGCCCTTCCAGCGCAGGTTCGGCTGCCTCGCCGCCGTCGCCTCGTCGAGGCGTCGCACCGGCGCCAGGTGCGGGGCGCCGTGGACCAGCTCGGGATCCGTCTCCGCCTCGTGGGCGATCTCGATCAGCGCGTCCGCGAAGCCGTCCAGCGTCTCGAGCGATTCGGTCTCGGTCGGCTCGATCAGCATCGCCTCCTCGACGTTGAGCGGGAAGTAGATCGTCGGCGGGTGATAGCCCTTGTCGATCAGGCGCTTGGCGACGTCGAGCGTGCGCACGCCGGTCCGGTGCTTGAGGTTCGCGGCCGACGCCACGAACTCGTGCTTGCACGGTCGCTCGAACGGTACGTCGAACGCGTCGCTCACCCGCACCTTGAGGTAGTTCGCGGCCAGGACCGCGTCGTCGGACACCTCCCGGAGTCCGGCCGCCCCGTGCGCCCGGAGATAGGCATACGCGCGCACGAGGACCCCGGTGCTGCCCGCGAACGAGCGCATCCGGCCGATCGACGCCGGGCGCTCGCCCCAGGCCTCGAGGCGATAGCCACCGTCGGTCGCCGCCACGACCCGCGGCGTGGGCAGGAACGGGGCCAGGTGAGCGCGCACGCCCACCGGTCCGGCGCCCGGGCCGCCGCCGCCGTGCGGCGTGCTGAACGTCTTGTGGGTGTTGAAGTGCATCACGTCGAACCCGGCCTCGCCGGGCTTGAAGCGGCCCAGGATCGCGTTGAGGTTGGCACCATCCATGTAGGCGAGCGCGCCCGCCTCGTGGGTCGCCTCGAGCAGCTCGCCGATCCGGTGCTCGAACAGCCCGAGGGTCGAGGGATTGGTGATCATGATCGCGGCCGTCCGCGGTCCGAGCGCCGCCCGGAACGCCTCCACGTCCACGCTGCCGTCGGGCGCCGAGGGGATCGTGACCGTCCGGAACCCGGCCATCGTGGCGGTCGCAGGGTTCGTGCCGTGTGAGGAGTCCGGGACCAGGACCTCCGTGCGCTCGGTGTCGCCGCGTGACCGGTGGTAGGCGCGGATCATCAGGATGCCGGTCAGCTCGCCGTGGGCCCCGGCCGCGGGCTGGAGCGTCACGGCGTCCATGCCGCTGATCTCGGCCAGCAGCGCCTCCAGCTCGAACAGCAGCTGGAGCGTGCCCTGCGCGGTGGCATCCGGGGCCAGCGGATGGAGCCCCGAAAAGCCGGACAGCCGCGCCGCCCACTCGTTGAGCTTGGGGTTGTACTTCATGGTGCACGAGCCGAGCGGATAGAAGCCCGTGTCCACGGCGTAGTTGAGCTGGGAGAGGTTGACGTAGTGGCGGACCACCTCGGGCTCGGCGAGCTCGGGCAGGCCCGCGGGTCGCGCACGACGGGCGGACGCCGGGATGCGGTCGAGGGCGTCGGCGGGCGGGTGCGGGATCTTGCCGCCGCCACGTCCGGGCCGGCTGCGCTCGAACAGGGTGGGCTGAAGCCGGTCGCCGACCACGCTCATGCCACGCCTCCGGTGGCCCCGACCGGCGCGAGCTCCGCGCGCAGCGCGCTCGCGAACCGCTCGATCTCGTCGGCCGTGGTGACCTCGGTGGCACAGACCAGGAGGCCGTCGGCGAGCCCCGGCTCGTCGGGCAGCAGCGCGGCGGTCGGGATGCCGGCGAGCACGCGCCGATCCAGGAGGCGCGCATGGACGGCCGGGGCATCGGGCACCCGGACCACGAACTCGTTGAGGTACGGGCCGCGATGGAGGCGGGGAGCGCCCGCGCGGTCCAGGGCCGCCTCGAGCGTTGCGGCGCGGGCGGCCCCCTGCGCCGCCACGTCGCGCAGGCCGTGCGGGCCGACCGCGGCGAGGTAGATGCTGGCGGCCAGGGCGAGCAGCGCCTGGTTGGTGCAGATGTTGCTGGCCGCCCGCTCGCGCCGGATGTCCTGCTCGCGCGCGCGCATCGTCATCACGAACGCACGGCGGCCCTCGAGGTCCTGGGTCATCCCCACGAGGCGCCCCGGGATCTGGCGAACCAGCGCATCGGTGCAGGCCACGATGCCCAGGTACGGGCCACCGTACTGGAGCGGGATGCCCAGCGGCTGCCCCTCGCCCGCCGCGATGTCCGCCCCGTACTCGCCGGGTGGGGCGAGCACGGCCAGCGACACCGGTTCCACCACGCTCACGAACAGCGCGCCGGCCGCATGGGCCAGCCGCGCGATCCCGGGCATGTCCTCGAGCAGGCCCAGCACGTTGGGCTGGGCGGCCAGGACCCCGGCGACGGGCTGCTCCGGATCTGACAGCAGGCGCCCCAGCGCCACGAGGTCCGTGGTCCCGGCGGCCGGGCCATCGGCGACCAGCGGCACGTCCTCGGCGACGAGCCCGGCACCCTCGGCGTAGGTGTCGAGCGTCTGGCGGTAGTGCGGGTGGACGCCACGCGAGACGAGGATCCGGGCCCGGCGCGTGGCGCGACACGTCATCAGCGCCGCCTCGGCCGTGGCGGCACCGCCGTCGTAGTGCGACGCGGACACCACGTCGAGCCCGGTCAGCTCCGCGAGCAGCGACTGATACTCGTAGATGCTCTGCAGGGTCCCCTGGCTGACCTCCGGCTGGTAGGGCGTATACGCGGTGTACCACTCGCCGCGCAGGAGCAGCTGGTCAACCGCCGCCGGCGTCCAGTGGCGGTAGGCCCCCGCGCCCAGGAAGCCCGCGAGGTCCACCCGGTTGCGACTGGCGAGCGCCGTCAGCCGACCGGTGAGCTCGAGCTCCGGCTCCGGCGGATCCAGCCGGAGCGCGCTGGCACGCAGGGCCCGGGGGATGTCGTCGAACAGGTCGTCGACCGAAGAGACGCCGATCGCCTCGAGCATCCGGGCTCGATCGTCGGCCGCGTGCGGGCCATACGGCATCGGTCAGCCTTCGGCGATCAGGTGCTCGTAGGCGTCGGCGTCGAGCAGTGCGTCGGCCTGCGCGGGGTCGGCGAGCCTGAGCCGGACCATCCACCCTCCCGCGAACGGGTCGCTGTTGACGAGCTCCGGCTGGCCGGCCAGCGCCTCGTTGACGGCCGTCACCTCGCCGCTCACGGGAGCGAACAGGTCGCTCACGGCCTTGACCGACTCGACGACCCCGAACGTCGCGAACTGGTCCAGCGACCGACCGACCTCGGGCAGCTCGACGAACACGATGTCCCCCAGCTGGTCCGCGGCGTACTGGGTGATCCCCACCGTCGCCTCGCCGGCCTCGATGCGGACCCACTCGTGTTCCTTCGTGTAGCGCAGATCGCCGGGGACCATCGGGCCGGTTCCTCCGTGATGGCGCCGCGGCCGGCGGCCGCGGCGGCTGGGTTTGCGATGTCCGAGCGGCGGTGCGTTCGGCCGGAGCGGGCGCGCCCGGCCTCAGGCCGGGCGCTTGTAGAACGGCAACGGCACGACCTGTGCGGCGACGCTCGCGCCGCGGATCTCGACGGCCAGCATCGTACCGGGTTCGGCATCGGCGGGAGCGACATACGCCATCGCGATCGCCTCGCCCAGGGTCGGGGACATCGTGCCGGAGGTGACCGCGCCCGACCGCCCGGTCGCGTTGAGGACCGGGTAACCATGACGCGCGATGCCACGTTCCCGCAGCACGAGTCCCACCAGCTTGCGGGTGACGCCGTCACGGGACACCTTCTCGAGGGCGGCCCGCCCGACGAAATCGCCGGCCTTGGTCAGCTTGACGACCCGCCCGAGCCCCGCCTCGAACGGGTTCGTGGTCCGATCCAGCTCGTTGCCGTACAGCGGCATCCCGGCTTCGAGGCGAAGCGTGTCCCGCGCCCCCAGGCCGACGGGGACCAGGCCGTGGGGGTCGCCCGCGGCCGTCAGCGCATCCCACACGTCCACGGCGCGGGGCGCGTCCACGAACAGCTCGAAGCCGTCCTCGCCCGTGTACCCGGTCCGCGCCACCTGGGCCGCGATGCCCGCGACCTCGCCCTCCGCGATGCCGTAGTAGCGGATCGCGCCCAGGTCCAGGTCCGTCAGCGGCCCCAGGATCTCCGCGGATCGCGGACCCTGGATGGCCACCAGCCCGGTGGCCAGCGACTGGTCGTCGAGGACCGCCTCGTGTCCCTCGAGCCGCTCGGCCAGCGCGTCCGAGACGATGCCGGCGTTGGCGGCGTTGGCCACGACCATGAACCGGTCCTCGGCCATGCGGTACACGATCAGGTCGTCCAGGATGCCGCCGTCCGGCGCGCAGATCATCGAGTAGTGTGCGCGCCCGATCTCGAGCGCCGGCGGGTCCGAGACCAGCGCGGCCGCCAGCGCGGTGCCGGCCGCGGGACCCTCCACGATGAGCTCGCCCATGTGCGAGAGGTCGAACAGCCCGGCCGCAGACCGGACCGCGCGGTGTTCCTCGATGATGCCCCGGTACTGGACCGGCATCTGCCAGCCCGCGTACTCCACGATCCGTGCGCCGAGCGCCTCGTGGCGATCGAGCAACGGGGTGGACAGCAGGCCGTTCGAGTCGGTCATGGGCTCGGAACCTCGTCAGGCCAGTACCGGGAACGAGCCGTCCACCGCCGCCACGCCGGCCCTGGCCACGAGGGATCGCTCGGTCTCGAACGTGAGCAGCGTCGGCGCCTCGTCGAACCGGATCCAGCGGACCTCGTCGAACTCGTGGTCGTGGCGTCCCAGGTCGCCCCCCGCGGGAACCATCAGGAAATAGTGCACGGTCTTGTGGATCCGCGTTCGTCCCTGGTTGAACGAGTACTGGATGGAGTCGAACGGCCGAACGATCTGCACCTCGAGCCCGGTCTCCTCGGCCACCTCGCGCAGTGCCGTCTGCTCGGTGGTCTCGTCGGGAATGGGGGTGCCCTTGGGCAGCGTCCAGGTGACGCCGTCGCGCTCGCGGCGGCGCTTGCCGACGACGAGCTCGGGAGCGCCGTCGACGAACCGGATGACGATGCCGCCCGCGGATGTGGCGGTTGCCTGCCTCAGGCGGGCCACGCGGGCGCCACGGACGAGCGGCGCGGTCCTCCCGCGCGGACCGAGCTCGTCCACTGCATCCGGGCCGCGGGTCGGGGCTGGCCGCTGCTGGTGGGCCGGGTGGGGGCCACGGTCAGCGATCGCCACGGCGCCCGCAGCGCGGTCAGCGGCCCGACATCGGGCCGGCACAGCACGGTCCGGCGCAAGGGTGCCGCCACGAAGGCCGTGGCCGGGCGCAGGCCGAGACGCCGCTCACGGGCCCTGACGGACGGGTGGACAAAGCGCGCCGGCCAGGCCGCGAAGCGGGCGGCGATGCTGTGCTGCATGACGGCATCGTACCGCGTCACGGGTCCCCTGCAAGTGCGGTCCGGAGCAGTTCAGCGGCTTCCGGTGACAGGCTGCCCCGCCCCAGCGCGATGTCGACCGAGCGCTGGAGCAACGCCCGGTAGACCGGCAGGGCGTCGGGCGCCTCGGTCCGGAGCACCCGCAGGTGCGCGGCCACGGTGCCGGTGTCGCCCCGCGTCGCCGGACCGGTGAGCGCCGTGGCGACCCCCAGGGCGCGAGCATTGGCCACGGTCTGCTCGAGCAGCGGGAGGTAGATCCCCATGGCGCCCGCCTCGTCGAGCCCCAGCGGTGCGGCGATCTCGCGGATCGTGTCCAGCAGGGCGACGACGCCGCCCGCGGCCATCACCGCGGCCGCGTGGTATGCGGCCTTCGCGCCGGGCGCGAGCCGGACCGGGACACCGCCGATCGCCTCGGCCATCTCCGCGAGGTGCGCGGATAGCGCGTCGTCGCCCTCGATCGCGATCGTCGCGCCGTGCAGCGCCTGGAGCGCCCGGTCAAGGTCCGCGAAGGCAACCAGCGGGTGGAACGACCCGGCCTGGGTGCCGGCCGCCATCGCGGGCTCCAGGACCTCGGGGCCCAGGAGACCGCTGGTATGCACGACGGCCTGGCCCGCGTACAGCCGGAGCGACGCGGCCACCCGGGCGACGACGTCGTCGGGGACGGCGAGGATCACCAGCTCCACGTCGTCCACCAGGGCGTTCGCTTCCGCGAACCCGCGCGCCCCGGGAACCCGCTCCCGGAACCGGCTGCGACGCCCGGCGTCGCGGGAGGCGACCGCGCCGACCGGCCACCCCGCGCGATCGAGGGCGACGCCCAGCGCGGTGCCGACGGCCCCGGCTCCCACGATGCCCACCACCGGGCGCTCGCCGGGTTCGGAGTGCACGTGGGGATGGGTGTGATCGCTGGCGTGCTCGAGGTCCCCGTGCCGGTGCCGGCCGGCGGGCACCGGGTCCAGCTCGATCCTATGCTCGCCCAGCTCGTCGAGCGTCTCGCTGTCCTCGTCGGCGCGCTGCTGCTCGAGGCGCCGGATCACCTTGTCCGTCTCGTCCCAGGCCCTCATGAGGATCGCCGGCCTCCCGGTCGGGCATCCGCGCGGTACGCTTCCACGCAACGAGTGTACCCAGCGGCCCGGGCCATCACGGCGGCCCGCCCGCGTGGACCAGCAGAGGATCGACCAGCGTGCCAACGCCCAACGCCTTCGGCGCTCGAGCCCCCCTCGGCCCCGGTCTCCCGGACCTCTATCGGCTGTCGTCCCTGGCGACGTCGGGAGTGGCGCTCGGCGTTGACCTAGGCCGCGCCCCCGTCACCCTCCAGATCCTGCTCGAGAATGCCCTCCGGCACGCCGGCGGCGGCATCGTGCACGAGGCGGACGTCGTCGCGCTGGCGGCCTGGCGGCCGGGCGGCGGCGGCGAGGCCGAGGTGCCGTTCATGCCCAGCCGCGTGGTCCTCCAGGACTTCACCGGGGTCCCGGCCGTGGTGGACCTGGCCGCGATGCGTGACGCGATGGCGGCGCTCGGCGGTGATCCGGCCCGGGTCAATCCCCTGGTCCCCGCCGATCTCGTCATCGACCACTCGGTCCAGATCGACGCGTGGGGTGGCGCCGGTGCCTTCGCGATCAACGTCGGCCGCGAGTACGAGCGCAACGGCGAGCGGTACCAGCTGCTGCGCTGGGCCCAGACGGCGTTCCGGGACCTGCGGGTCGTGCCGCCCGGGACGGGCATCATCCACCAGGTCAACCTCGAGTACCTCGCGACCGTCGTGTCCGATCGCGCGGACGACCTCGGTCCCGTGGCCTATCCCGACACCCTGGTCGGCACCGACTCGCACACCACGATGATCAACGGGCTGGGCGTGCTGGGCTATGGCGTCGGCGGCATCGAAGCCGAAGCGGTCCTGCTCGGCCAGCCGCTGTACCAGCCGATGCCCCGGATCGTGGGCGTCCGCCTGTCGGGCGAGCTGCCCAGCGCGACCACGGCGACCGACCTCGTGCTGGTCATCACCGAGATGCTCCGCAAGTTCGGGGTCGTCGGGTCGTTCGTCGAGTTCGCGGGTGACGGGCTGGCCGGGTTGTCGCTCGCCGACCGCGCCACGATCTCCAACATGAGCCCCGAGTTCGGGGCGACCTCGACGCTGTTCCCGATCGACGACGAGACGCTCGCCTACCTGCGCCTCACCGACCGCCCGGCCGAGCGCGTCGACCTGGTCGAGCGCTACGCGAAGAGCCAGGGCCTGTGGCGCGAGCCCGGCGACGGTCCGGTGTTCGATGCCCTGCTGGAGCTGGACCTGGGCTCCGTGGAGCCGTCCCTGGCGGGACCCCGACGACCCCAGGACCGGGTCTCGCTGGCCGGTGTCGGCGACAACTTCCGGGCTGCCTATCCGAACACGGTCGGCGTGCCCGCGCGGACGATCGAGGCGGGCGACCGGTCAGCGCGCGTGGGTCACGGCTCGGTGGCGATCGCTGCGATCACGTCCTGCACCAACACCTCCAACCCCACGGTGATGGTCGCCGCGGGTCTGTTGGCGCGCAACGCGGTCGCCCGCGGCCTCACCGTCTCGCCGGCCGTGAAAACCTCGCTCGCGCCGGGATCGAGGGCGGTCACCGGCTACCTGGAGCGGGCCGGGCTCATGGAGCCCCTCGCCCGCCTGGGCTTCGCGCTCGCGGGCTACGGCTGCACGACCTGCATCGGCAACTCGGGTCCGCTCGACGCCCCGGTCGCCCAGGCGATCGAGTCCGACGAGCTGGTCGTTGCCGCCGTCCTGTCGGGCAACCGCAACTTCGAGGGGCGGATCCATCCGCTGGTCCGGGCCGCGTACCTGGCCTCGCCCCCCCTGGTGGTGGCATTCGCGCTGGCCGGCCGGGTGGACGTGGACCTCACCCGGCAGCCGGTGGGCACCGGCTCGGACGGACGTCCCGTGATGCTCGCCGACATCTGGCCGTCGCCCGGCGAGATCCGCGACGTCATCCGGTCGGCGATCGATCCCGAGCTGTTCCGCGAGACGTACGCCACGGTGTTCGAGGGCGATGAGCGCTGGACGGCGCTGCCCATCCCGTCCGGCGATCGGTACGCGTGGGACGACGCCTCCACCTATATCGCCAATCCGCCGTTCTTCCAGGACCTCACGCCCGAGCCGCCACCCGTCCGGGACATCGTCGGCGCACGCGTCCTCGCACTCCTCGGCGACTCCGTGACCACCGACCACATCAGCCCCGCCGGGTCGATCGCGGCGTGGTCGCCCGCCGGCCAGTGGCTCCAGGCCCACGGCGTCGGGATCCTCGACTTCAACTCCTACGGGGCGCGACGTGGCCATCACGAGGTCATGATGCGCGGCACCTTCGGCAACATCCGGCTGCGCAACGCGCTGGCCGACGGCAAGGAGGGCCCCTACACGCGGCATCTGCCCGACGGGGACGAGGCGTTCATCTACGACGCGGCGATGCGCTACCGGGACGAGGGCGTGCCGCTGCTGGTCATCGCGGGCCGCGAGTACGGGTCCGGATCGTCGCGCGACTGGGCGGCCAAGGGGACGACCCTGCTGGGGGTCCGGGCGGTGATCGCCGAGAGCTTCGAGCGGATCCACCGCTCGAACCTCGTGGGCATGGGCGTGCTGCCCCTTCAGTTCCTGCCCGGGGAGAATGCCGCCACGCTCGGGCTCACCGGCCGGGAGGCGTTCACGATCACCGGGCTGGACGAGCTGTCGCCCCGCCAGGAGGTGACGGTGCTGGCCCGTTCGGACACGGACGGTTCGGAGCGCCGCTTCCGGGCGATCGCGCGCCTCGACGGGCCGATCGAGGTGGATTACCTGCGCCAGGGAGGGATCCTGCCCGCCGTGCTGCGACGACTCGCACGGTCCTGAGCGGTTGCGACCCGCGACCCGGGCGCCCGCCCGGGAATCACGGAGCCCCCTGGCGACCAGGGGGCTCCGTGTCAGCAGGTCCCTCGCTGGCACGGGGAGGAGAACCGTGCCGGCGGGAGGCTCCTCCAACGTGCGACGCGCCGCTGCGACGGGCTGTGACGCGCGAAGACACGGTGTCGGACGGAGGGGAACAACGGGCGGCCGGGCCGGCGGTGGTGGGCGATACTGGACTCGAACCAGTGACCTCACGGATGTGAACCGTGCGCTCTAACCAACTGAGCTAATCGCCCCGGGCGCCCCAGAGGGACTCGCATTCTAGCGCGCCCCCGGCACCGTGCGCGGCGGGACCGCCGTGCGGGATCCGCGGGCCCGGGGCCCGTCAGATCCGGAGGCCGGGCCAGCGCTCCAGCACGCGTTCCGGGCTCACCCCCTCGATCGCCAGGATCTTCATCCGGCCGGCCTGACCGGCGACGAGCCGGACATCCCGGCGCGGCACGCCCAGCTCGGCGGCCACCAGCCGCACCAGGGCGACGTTGGCGGCCTCATCGACCGGTGGCGCCGCGACCCGGGCCCGGAGGATCCCGTCGACGACCCCGTCGATGCGGTCGGAGCCGGCGCGTGGCGTCAGGCGAACCGGGAACCGGACATCGGGGAGCCGCTGCGCGCCCATGGGATCAGAGGAGGGCGCGCATCAGCACGCCCAGCAGGATCAGGACCACGAGGCTCGAGAGGTCGAGCATGCCCGTCGGCGGGAGCACCCGGCGCACCGGGGCAAGGATCGGTTCCGTCGCCTGGATCAGCAACGCGGAGAGCGCGGACCGCCCCGTCGGATCAACCCAGCTCAGGAGCACCCGGCCCAGGATGAGCAGCCACAGGATCGAGAGCACGGCGCCGGCGAACGCCTGCACGAAGGTGCCCATGCAGCCGAGTCTAGCAGCGGCCGATCGTGATGCCCCTCAGGACGGCGGCGCGGATCGCTCGCCGAACAGGGCCCGGCCGACTCGAACGATGGATGCCCCCTCCTCGACCGCGACCTCGTAGTCGTCGCTCATGCCCATCGACAGCTCCGGGCCGAGCCAGGGCCGGGACCGCCGCAGCCGATGCGACAGGTCGGCGAGCGCCCGGAACGTGGGCCGGGCCGCCTCCGGGTCGGCAACCAGCCGGCCGATCGTCATCAGCCCGCGGACCTCGATCCGCTCGAGGGGCTCGAGCGTGGCCAGGGCCTCCTCCAGCGCCTCCGGGGGGAGCCCGGCCTTGGCGGGGTCCCGGTCGACGTTGACCTGGAGCAGGACCGGCATCCGGCCGGGCCGGGCCAGCTCGCCGGCCAGCCGGTCGAGGCGCCCCGCCAGCTCGATGGAATGCACCGACTCGATCATGTCGAACAGCTCCAGCGCCCGTCGTGCCTTGTTGGCCTGGAGCGGCCCGACCAGGTGCCAGGTGGCGCCGTCCACCTCGGGGATCTTGGCTGCCGCCTCCTGCACGCGGTTCTCGCCCAGCACGGTCAGCCCGGCCGCGACGCCGGCCCGGACACGCGACACGGGGACGGTCTTGGACACCGCGACCAGGGTGACCGTCGCGGGATCCCGGCCGGCCCGGGCGGCGGCGAGCGCGATGCGCTCGAGGACGCGCTCACGCGCACGCGCCAGCCGTGCGACGTCGTCCTGCGCAACCTCGTCGGGTGTCATCGGCCGGGGCTCCCCGGCATCGCGCGCCTCAGCGGCGGCGCAGGAAGCTCGGGATCTCCAGGTCGTCCGCGTCGTAGGTGGGCCGGCGCGGCGCCGCTTCGCCCACGGACCGTTCCGGGCGCTCCGCGCGCACCGGGACGGCGACGGGCTCGGTCCCGGACGGCGACTCCGGCTCGCTCCGCTGACGCTCGAGCTCCTCGAGGAAGTCACGGGCCGGGACCGTGCCGCCCGCAGGCGATGCGGCGGCCCGTGGCGAGGCGGCGATCGCCGAGCGGTCGGTCCCGGCGGCCCGAGCGACCTCGGACCGGCGGCGGCCGTCGAACCCGGTCGCGATCACAGTGATCATCACCTCGTCGCCCAGGCGCTCGTTGAAGCTGGCGCCGAAGATGATGTTCGCCTCGGGATCGGCGGCGGCGCGGATCTCCTCGGCCGCCTCGGTGACCTCCCACAGCGTGAGGTTGGAGGACCCGGTGATGTTGAACAGGATCCCCTGGGCGCCCGCGATGTTGATCTCGAGCAGCGGGCTGGCCACCGCCTGGCGAGCCGCATCCAGGGCACGGTTCTCGCCGCCCGCCTGGCCGATGCCCATCAGCGCGGAGCCGGCGTCCTTCATGATGGTGCGCACGTCGGCGAAGTCGAGGTTGATCAGCCCGGGCACCGTGATGATGTCGCTGATGCCTGCGACGCCCTGGCGGAGCACATCGTCCACCACCCGGAAGGCATCCACGATCGAGGTGTTCTTCTGGACCACGTCGCGCAGGCGATCGTTGGGGATCGTGATCAGGGTGTCGACCTTGGCCTTGAGCTCCTCGGCCGCCTTCTCGGCGATCAGCTTGCGCCGGGCACCCTCGAAGCTGAATGGCTTGGTCACGACGCCGATCGTGAGCGCACCCTGCTCCTTGGCGACCTCGGCGACCACGGGTGCGGCGCCCGAGCCGGTCCCGCCGCCGAGCCCCGCGGTGATGAACACCATGTCCGAAATCCGCGATCGCGTCCGCGATCTTGTCGCGATCCTCCTCCGCGGCGCGCTGGCCGATGGACGAGTCACCGCCGGCACCCAGGCCGCGGGTGATCTTGTCGCCGATCCGGATCTTGTGGGGGGCGTCCGACTGAAGCAGCGCCTGGGCGTCGGTGTTGCAGGCGATGAACTCGACACCCATCATCTCCGCCCGGATCATCCGGTTGACGGCGTTGCTGCCACCGCCGCCGACGCCGATGACGCGGATCAGGGCGAAGTTCTCGGAATCGGACCGCAGCGGCATCAGCGCTCTCCTTGAGTGGCGCGGTTTCGGGGCATCTGGCGGGTTGACGAAGGTCGGGCTCGGACGGTTGGTCCGGGGGTCACGGACACGGGCGATCGGGGACATCTCCGCGCCGGACCCGACGGGTAGCGGCGAGTATACCCGCGGACGCCAGCAGCGTTCGCATGCGATCCTGAGGCACGCGCGGGGTACCCGGGCCGCGTGGCCACCGGTGTTGCCGGCAGGCAACAGGCGGGCCCGTCGACCGGCGGCTACCCGGCGAGGAAGCTCAGCCGAACGCGCCTCGTCGCGTTGTCGACATTGGGGTCCAGCAGCGCGATCGACTGCCAAGTGCCGAGCGCCAGGCGCCCGCCGATCACCGGGATCGTGATCGACGGCGAGACCAGCAGCGGCAGCACGTGGTCCGCACCGTGGCCCGGCGACCCGTGGCGGTGCACCCACCGGTCGTCGCGCGGCAGCAGCCGGTCGAGGGCGCGGAGCGCGTCCTGGTCCGACCCGGCGCCGAGCTCCAGCATCACCAGCCCGGCGGTCGCGTGGGGCACGAACACCGAGAGCAGGCCGTCCCCCTCCCCGGCGGCCTCGGCGGCGAACCGGGTGCAGGCCGGCGTCAGGTCGGTGAACCCCCGGTCTCGGCCGGTCCGGACCTCCAGCTCCACGGAGCGCATGGGGCACCCCGTGCTACGGGAAGATGCTCCGGATCGCGTCGCGGATGCGGCCCAGCCCGCCGCCGCCGGGTGCAGACTCGTATGGCAGCGGCTCGCCCAGGGCCACCTGGACGGCACCCCAGCGGAGCAGCCCGACCGCGGTGCTGAACGACGGGTCCTGAATCGTGTCCACGAGCCCGCCGATGCCGGCCGGTCCGCCGACCCGCACCGGCATCTGGAGCACGTCTCGGCCGAGCTCGGCGGTGCCCGCCAGCTGCGCGGCGCCGCCGGTCAGGATGATGCCCGCGGGCAGCATCCCGTGACCGCTCCGCGCCATCTCGGTCCGGAGCAGCTCGAACGTCTCGCGCATGCGCGCCTCGATGATCCGGCACAGCTCCTCGCGGCTGATCGTGCGTCCCGCGTCGTCGCCCATCACCGCGACCGCGATCTCCTCGTCCTCGAGCTCGCGCAGGTCGCAGGTTCCGTGCCGGACCTTGAGCTCCTCGGCAACCTGGAGCGTCGTCTTGACGCCGATCGCAACGTCGTTGGTCACGTTGTTGCCGCCCACCGGCAGCACCGCGGTGTGGAACGGCGAGCCGTCGGCGAACAGCACCAGGTCGATCGTGCCCGCCCCGATGTCGGCGACCGCCACCCCGAGCTCCTTCTCGGTCTCGGTCAGCACGGCCTCGGACGACGCGAGGCCGTCCGCGACCAGCTCGTCGATCTTGACCCCGGCCAGCTGGACGCACTTGGTCAGGTTCTGGACCGCGGTGGCGGAGGCGGACACGATGTGCGCCTCGACCTCGAGGCGCAGCGCGCTCATGCCCAGCGGGTCCTTGACCCCCTCCTGGCCGTCCACGGTGAAGCCGCGACGCTCGACGTGGAGCACGTCCCGGTTGGACGGGATGGACACCGCGCGGGCGACCTCGATCGCGCGGTTGATGTCCTCGCGGGTGACCTCGCGGTGGTGCGCGGTCACCGCCACCTGGCCGGTGGAGTTGAGGCTCTCGACGTGCTGACCGCCGACCCCGACGAAGGCCCGGTCGATCTTCCAGCCGGACAGGCGCTCGGCCCGCTCGACCGCGTCGGCGATGGACCTCACCGTCTGGTCGATGTTGACGACGACGCCCTTCTTGAGACCCGAGGCGGGCACGGTCCCGTGACCCATGATCGTCAGGCGCCCGTCGCGGCTGACCTCGCCGATGAGCGCGCACACCTTCGACGTGCCGACGTCGATGCCGACCAGGACCGCTTCCCGTTCCACCTGCCTGTCGTCCCTCGCTGCTGCGGAGCGGCCGGGCCGCCCCGTCACTCGCTGCTCAGATGAAGTGTCGCCGGATGAGCGCCACGTTGTTGAAGATCCGGAACCCGAAGTTGATGAGGGCGACGAGGTAGAGATCCAGGCTCAGCCTGTCGCCGATGAACGTCAGCAGGACGGCGACGATCGCATTCGTGAGGAACCCGCTGATGAAGATTCGATTGTCGTAGACGCCGTCGAGCTCAGCGCGCACGGCCCCCAGTACCGAGTCGAGGGCCGCGAGGATCGCGACCGCCGAGTAGCGCGAGAACTCGAACGAGACGTTGACGTTGAGGACGAGTCCCGCCAGGACACCGACGAGAAGACCCACGAGGGGCAGGAGCACGGGCGGGCAGCCTCCGTCCGAATGAACGTCCCCGATACGCTACCAGACGACCGGTCGCCGGGACGGCACGCGGCGGTCACGGCCTGGGCGTCGGGCTGGGCGCGGGCGTCGAGCGCGGGATGTAGGTCCCGCTCCGGTCGTCCGCGAGGATGATCTGCAGGATGTCCTCCTCCGGGTGCTTGAGGATCAGGCTGCGCAGCAGGCGCACCTGGCCCTTGATGAGCTCGGTGGTTCGCAGGGTCGGCGTGTAGAAGCCGAAGATCGCGGTCCAGCCGGCCGGGACGCCATCGATGACGAAGCCGTTCGCGTCGTCGAGGCGGATCCCAAGGCCCGTGCCGGCGCTGCCGACGTCCACCGGCCGGAGCGAACCGAGCCGCAGGGCGGCGTCGAGGACCACCGGGTCCAGCTCGGAGCCGACGATCAGGCCCGCGGAGGCCAGGCGACGGTCGTCGACCACCGGGAGGGCGTTCGCCGCCGACGACGGGGCGCCGTCCAGCTCGGCGAACAGCAGCCCGGTGCGGTCGACCAGGAGCCGCCGGTCGCCCACCCTCCAGACCAGCAGCGCCGTTCGCTCCGTGACGGCGACCTGGAGGACATCGGGGAGCGCGACCGTGACCGACGCGCCCTCGATCGCCGGGATCGTGGTCAGGCGCGTCTCGAGCTCGCCGGTCCGGAGGCTGAACAGGTTCTGATCGGCCGGCACCGCGAGCGCCGTGAGCACGGCGTCCTCGCTCGTCCAGGTCACCCCGGTCACGTCGGTGTGCCGGAGCGTGAACGCCTCCGACGATACGGCCCCGTACAGCCCGGCAACGCCGAGCAGCAGCGCCAGCAGCGCGCCGGCGCGGGTGGGCGTGATGCCGGCCGAGGCGCGCCGGACGGGCCGCGTGCGGCGGGCGGCGCCGCCGGGCCGTGCGCCGGGGCGGAGGGCAGCCGGCTGCCGGGGCCGCGTGGCGGGGGCTGCGCGTCGGTTGGAGGACCGCTGGAACATCGGTCAGCGCGGCAGGTCGGTGGTGGTCAGCCGGTGGCGAACCCGGGCCGCGTCCCGCGCCAGGGCGAGGTCGACCACCCGTCGGCAGACGGCGGCGAAGTCGTAGCCGCCGGCCGATGGCAGCGTGGGAAACAGGCTGATCGGCGTGAAGCCCGGGATCGTGTTGACCTCGGAGACCACAAGCTCCTCGCCCGCCAGCAGGAAGTCGATCCGGGCAAAGCCCTCGCAGCCGACCGCGCGATAGGCGTCGCGGGCGACCTTGTGGACCGTCGCTCGTCGAACCGGGTCCAGCTCCGCGTCGAGCGTGGATTCGGACACGCCCGGCGTGTACTTGGCCACGTAGTCATAGAACTCGTGGCCGGACAGGATCTCGCCCGGGCCGAACAGCTCGAGGTCGTCGGGCCCGTTGCCCAGGACCGCGACCTCGAGGTCGCGGGCGCCGGCGAGGTAGCGCTCGACCAGCACCAGGTCGTCGTACCGGAACGCGTCATCGAGCGCAGGCGCGCGTTCGCCGGCGACGTGGGCGAGGGTCATGCCGAGCGAGCTGCCGAGGCGGGCGGGCTTGACCATCAGGCGAGCGTCGCCGGTCGCGGTCGCAAACGCCTCGAGCTCCGCGAGCACCGCGTCGCGGTCGCTCGTCCAGCGCCCCAGCCGGATCTCGCGCCAGTCGACCACCGGCAGGCCCAGCCCCCGGACCAGCCGCTTGAACACCGCCTTGTCCATCCCGATGGCGCTCGCCGTGACACCCGAACCGGTGTACGCGAGCCCGGCCGCCTCGCACAGCGCCTGGACCGTGCCGTCCTCGCCGAACGGCCCGTGGAGGGCAATGAACACCACCGGGCGCCGCGCCCGGGCGGCCAGCAGCTCGAGGGCGACTCCGGCCGACCGGGGATCGCCGGCGCCCAGGGCGTTCGGGTCGTCGTACGCTGCCGGCGACCGGCCGGCCCTCGCGTGGTCGGCCGGCAGCTGCCACCAGCGCCCGTCGAGGTCGATCAGCCACTGGTCCAGCGGGTAGCCCAGGGGCCGAAGTGCGTCCGCGATCGCGGTGCCCGACACGATCGACACGTCGTGCTCGGCCGACGGACCTCCGAACACGACCGCCACGGGGGTGTCGGACGCGACGTGGGCGAGGGGCGGCACGGGCATCAGGCGGTCTCCCCGGGCGTCCAGTCGGACCAGTCGCCGACGAACTCGATCTCGAACACGAGGTCGACCCCGCGGCGATCGAGGACCTCGCGCCGGACCCGTTCGGCCAGGCGCCGGACGTCGGCGGCGGTCCCCTTGCGATCGTTCACGATGAAGTTGGCGTGCTTCTCGGACACGACGGCGCCACCGACCCGTGTCCCCTTGAGGCCCAGGTCGTCGATCAGCCGCCCGGCCGAGTCCCCGGGCGGATTGCGGAACACGCTGCCCGCGGAGGGGATGCCCAGCGGCTGGTGCTCCCGGCGCCAGCGGCGGATCTCGTCCAGGCGCGCCGCGATCACGGCCGGATCGGCGGCCTGGAGCCGGAACGTGGCCGCCAGGATGATCTCGGCCGGAGTGGCGACCGTGCGTCCATCGTCCGTGCCGACCCCACCGCCGGCGTTGGCCGCGGCGCCCTTGAACCGGCTGTGGCGATACGAGAACCCGAGCTCGGGCACCGCGAGGTCCCGCTCCGCCCCGTCGGCCAGCAGGACGGTGACCGACTCGAGCACATGGGCGGTATCGCTCTCGTGGGCGCCCGCGTTGGCCCACACGGCGCCGCCCACGGTCCCCGGGATCGCCAGGCCATACTCCAGCCCGCCGAGACCGGCGCGCTGCGTCTCGGTGGCGGCGCGGGCCATCGGCACGCCCGCGTCGGCGTGGTAGCGCTCGCCGTCCACGTGGGATGCCTCGGCCCGGGCCTGGATCACCAGCCCCCGGATGCCGCGATCGGCGATGACCAGGTTGCTGCCCCGGCCGATCACCAGGTGCGGGATCGCGCGCGTACGCGCGAACCGGACCAGGGCCCGCAGCTCGAACGTGTTGTGGGCGACCGCGAACAGGTCCGCCGGTCCACCCACGCGCATCGTGGTGAACCGGGCGAGCGGCTCGTCGCGCACCGTCTTGACGCCGATCCGCCGCTGGATGTCGGTCCCGGTGGACAGCGGGTCGAAGGGAACCACGCCGTCGGTGGTCATGCGCGCACCCCGCGCGCGATCGCCCCGATCTCGTCGGGCGACGGAAGGGGTGCTCGCTGCGCGGCCGCGAGCACCAGGTCGGCGATCGCGACGGCGGCGTCCGGCCGGGCGAGGTCGCGGGCGGCCGCGGACATCGTGGCGTGCCGAGCCGGGTCGGCCAGCAGCCCGGCTGCCTCCACCAGCGCGTCCCCGTCCAGCGCCTCGTCCTCGATCAGCACGGCGGCCCCGGCGGCCGCCTGGATCTCGGCGTTGCGCCGCTGGTGACCCGCAGCGTGGGGATAGGGAACGATCGCCATCGGGAGCGCGAACGCGGCCGCCTCGGCCAGGGTCGATGCGCCGGCGCGACCGACCGCGAGATCCGCCGCGGCGAGCGCCGCCGTCATGTCCTCGTGGAGGAACGGTGCCGGGCGGTAGCGGTCGCGAAGCTCGGCCGGCAGTGTCTCCCGCGCCGCGAGCGCCGCGGCGTACCCGTCGTCACCGGTCACGTGAACCACCCGGACCCGTTCCACGAGCCTGGGCAGGGCCTCGAGCACGGCCGCGTTGATCCGGCGGACCGCCTGCGAGCCCCCGAACACGAGCAGGATCCGCTCGCCCGGCCGGCCTCCGAACCGGGCCCGGGCCGCGTCCGGGTCCACGCCGGCCAGCGACCGGATCGGGGTGCCGGTGACGTACGCACCCGGCCGGCCCAGCGCCGTCGCGGTCTCCGCGTGGCTGACCGCCAGCACCGTGGCCAGGCGCGCGACGAAGCGCACGCTCCGCCCGGGGACCACGTTGCCCTCCCACAGGACACTCGGGATGCGCAGCAGGGTGGCGGCGATGAGCGTCGGGATGGCGACGTAGCCGCCGGTGGTGAAGATCGCGGCGGGCCGGCGGGCGACCAGGAGCACCAGTGCCTGGGGGATCGAGCAACCGAGGCGGATCGGGTCGAGCACGAGATGCACATCCCGCCCGGCCGAGCGCAGCGAGCGCAGCCACAGGCGTCGCAGCGGGATGCCCGAACCCGGGACGATCGACGCCTCGAGCCCGCGGTGGCCGCCCAGCCAGGCGAGCTCAGCCGCGTCGGGTCGTGCGCGAAGCGATCGGGCGACGGCGAGGGCCGGGTAGATATGCCCGCCCGTTCCCCCGCCCGCGATCAGCAGGCGCATCGTTCCAGGTTCCTTTCTCGACGGTCTCGCGGGAGATGGAGAGCAGGATGCCCACCGCCGCGAACGAGATGATGAGCGACGAGCCGCCGGCCGACACGAACGGCAGCGGGATCCCCGTGACCGGGATCAGGCCCACGACCACGGCGATGTTGATGAACGCCTGGATGCAGATCCAGCCGGTGATGCCGGCGGCCAGCAGCGCGCCGAACGTGTCGGGCGCGGCCAGCGATGTGCGGATGCCGAGATAGCCGAACACGAGGAACAGGACGACGACCAGGCCGGCGCCGAGCAGGCCGAACTCCTCCCCGATGATCGCGAAGATGAAGTCGTTGGACGCGTTGGGCAGCAGCAGCCCACCGGCCAGCCGGCTCTCCCCGAGGCCGGCGCCCACCAGGCCGCCAAGCGCCAGCGCCAGGAAGCCGTGGACGCTCTGGAACCCCAGGCCGGAGCGGTCATCCCATGGGTCCAGCCAGGCGGTGATCCGGTCCATCTGGTAGCCGCGCAGCAGCAGCAGCACGGCGGGCACGGCTGCCAGGGCCAGGGCCACGAGATGGAGCGGGTTCGCGCCGGCCAGGAAGAACAGCGTGAACGCGGTCATGGCCAGCACCGACGCCGTCCCCAGGTCGGGCTCACGCAGGACCAGCGCAACCACCGGAACGATGATCACGAGGAACGGCACGGTGCCCGACCAGAACCCGTGAACGGCCGCGCCCCGCTTCGCGAACCAGTGCGCGAGGTACACCACCAGGGCCAGCTTCATGAACTCGGCCGGGTGGACCGCCGGCAGCGGCCCGATCTTGAGCCAGCGCGCGGAACCGCCCACCTCGACGTTGATCGCAGGGATGAACACCAGCAGCAGGCCCGCGATGCCGATCACGAACAGGGGAACCGAGGCGACCCGCAGCCAGCGGTAGTCGACCCGCATCATCACGACCATGGCGACCACGCCCAGGGCGGCCCACTGGATCTGCGGCCCCACGATGGCGAAGGTGTCGTCGTGCTGGAGGAACGCCTTCATCGCGGAGGACGAGTAGACCATCAGGATGCCGATCGCGGCCAGCGCGACGATCGCGACCAGGATCCCGTACTCGGGCTCGTGGCGCTCCCGCTTGAGGATGTTCTGGGAACGGGGTCGGGCGACCGGGGCGGACGAGCGTCAGCGGGGTGGTGCTCATCGGTGCCTCCCGTCGGTGCGGTCGGACCGCGAGGCCAGGCGGCCGACCGCGGCGATGAAGGCGCGGCCGCGTGCCGCGTAGTCCTCGAACATGTCGAACGACGCGGCGGCCGGGCTGAGCAGCACGGTCGCCACGGTGCCGTCGGCAAGCGTCCTGCATGGCGTCGCGGGCGAGGCGGTCGGCGGCGGCCACCGCGTCGTCCAGGGTGGCGGCGTGCTCCGTGCGACGGACGCCCTCCGCCCGGAATCGTCGCTCCAGCGCGGGGCCCGATCTCACCGATCAGCACGGCCCCGAACAGCGTCTCGCCCGGCAACCCGGGCGAGCTCCGAGAGGTCCACGCCCTTGTCGCGCCCCCCGGCGATCAGCACGACCGGCCCGGGAAACGCCCGCAGGGCCGCGATCACCGCATCGGGCTGGGTGCCCTGGGAGTCGTTTACGAACCGCACGCCGTCGATCAGCGCGACCGGCTGCAACCGGTGCTCGACGCCCGGGAACCCGGACGCGGCTCGTCGGATGGCGTCGGGGGCGATGCCGAACAGCAGCCCGACCGCGATGGCGGCAAGCGCGTTCGACACGTTGTGCCGACCCGGGATCGCCAGCTCGTCCACGGGCATGATCCCGCCGCCGGGGCCCGTCGCCGCCGTCCCGCCGCCCGCGAGGGGCAGGCGTTCGACGGCAGCGGCCACGATCCACCCGTCCACGATCCCCAGGCCCCCGGCCACCGGGCGATCGACCCGGTAGAGCACGGACGGGGCTGCTCCCAGCCCCGCGTAGCCGCCGACGACCGGGTCCTCGATGTTGAGCACGAGCGCCCCGTCCGGGTCCACCAGCTCGGCCAGCCGGCGCTTGACCCGCCGATACGCCTCCACGCTCCCGTGGCGGTCGAGGTGGTCCGAGGTGACGTTGGTGTAGACGGCGACGGTCGTCCCGCGCGACAGGGACGGCAGCTGCGAGCTCGGACAGCTCGATCACGACCCGGTGCGCCGGGGTCAGCTCCGGCAGGCGCTCCACCAGCGGCGTGCCGATGTTGCCGCCCAGGACCGCCGGGTGGACCGGATCGGCGGCGAGGATCGCGTGTGCAAGCGAGGCGGTGGTCGTCTTGCCCTTGGTCCCCGTGACGCCCGACGGTCGGCGACGGGCACAGCCGGAGGAACAGGTCCGCCTCGCTGACCAGGGCCGGGACGCCCGCGTCCCCGTGGGCCCGCGCGGCGACCAGCCGCTCGAGCGCCGCGCGCAACCGCGGCTCCGTGGTCGGGTAGTCGGGGGTGATCGAGGGCGAGGTGGCCACGAGCGCCGCGTCTGCCCACGCGGCGGCCGGGTCCACGTCCGGTCCGAGCCGGAGGACCACGTCCCGGCCTTCCAGCGCCGCGATCCCCCGCTCCAGCTCCGCGGCCGGCCGGCCGTCATACACGGTGACCCGCGCCCCGGCGTCGGCCAGGAACCTCGCCAGGGCAATGCCGCTGCGGGCAAGCCCGAGCACGGTCACCGGGCGTCCGTCCAGGGCACCGGCCCGCACGCCGTCGAGCGTCAGCGCGTCGAGGTCGATCGGCACGGCGTGCAGCCATCTCAGACCAGCGCATGGATCGAGGCCAGGAACAGGGTCACGCCGAGCAGGCCTGCGAGGATGCCCACGATCCAGAACCGGAGCGTGATCTTCTCCTCGTCCCAGCCGCCGAGCTCGAAGTGATGGTGGAGGGGGGCCATCCGGAGGATGCGCCGGCCCCCGGACAGCTTGAAGTAGCCGATCTGGACGATGTCCGACATCGTCTCGACCACGAAGATCAGCCCGACCAGCGGCAGCACCAGGATCTGGCCCGTGATCAGGGCGATCACCGCCAGGGTCGCCCCCAGCGAGAGCGAGCCCGAATCGCCCATGAACACCTGGGCCGGGTGGACGTTGAACCACAGGAACCCGAGCAGCGCGCCGATGATCAGCGCGCACAGCAGCGCCGTGTTGGGCTGGGTGGGCTCGTTGAGCAGGGCGATGATCAGGAACGACACGAACGCGAACGCGAGCGTGCCGCCGGCCAACCCGTCGAGGCCGTCCGTGATGTTCACGCCGTTGGAGGACGCGACGATCGCGAACGCGGCGAACGGCACGTACAGCAGCGGATCGATCGCGACGTCCCCCACGAACGGCACCCGGATCCCGGTGATCTGGTAGGTGCTCTGGATCTGCCACGCGACGACCAGGGCGACCACCGTCTGCCACAGCAGCTTCTGGCGGGCGCGGATCCCCTCCCCCGTTCGCGCGTTCAGGTAATCGTCCGCCGCCCCGAGCAGGCCGACGAAGGCAAGCGTCGCGAGCGGCGCGATGATGCCGCCCTGGGGCGGCCAGCGGAGCACGAGGAAGATCGCCAGGACCACCACGATGATCAGCAGGCCGCCCATGGTCGGCGTGCCCCACTTGACCATGTGGGTCTGGGGACCCTCCTCGCGGATCTGCTTGGCGAAGCCGAAGTGCCGCAGCAGCCGGATGTAGGGCGGCATCAGGATCACGACCAGGGCGAACGCGAGCAGCAGGCCCTGGATCAGCTCCAGCGTCACGGGATGGGCTCCGGGCCGCCGAGCAGCGCCACCAGGTCGTCAACGACGTGCTCCAGCTCCACGCCCCGGGACGCCTTGACCAGGACCACGTCGCCCTCGCCCAGCCGGCCGCGCAGCATCGCGACCGCCGAACCGGCGTCCGGAACCGGGACCACGCTGCCGAACGCCATCCCGGCCGCCCGCGCGCCCTCGACGATCCCCTCGGCCGGCCCGCCGACCGCCCCGTGGACCACGAGCAGCAGGTCAACGGCCCGGCCGGCTGCCTCGCCGACCTCCCGGTGACCGGCCGCATGCGCGCTGCCCAGCTCGAGCATCTCGCCCAGCACCGCGATCCGCCGCCCCGGGATGCCCGCCAGCATCTCGAGCGCCGCCCGCATCGACCCGGGCGACGCGTTGTACGCGTCGTCGATGATCACGACACCACCCGCGCGAACCACGGTGGCGCGGTGGGGAGCAGCGCCGGCGTCCACGAGGCCCGGGGCGATCTCGTCGAGGCTCATGCCCGCGGCCAGGCCCACCGCCGCGCCGGCGAGCGCGTTGTGCACCGCCATCCGGCCGAGCCCCCGGGTGGTCACCGTCCGCTCGCCCACCGGGGTCCGGAGCCGGAAGCGCATGCCGTCGAGGCCCAGCGTCTCGATCCCGGTCGCCCGCACCTCGGCGTCGTCCGCGAACCCGTAGGTCATGCTCCGTGCGGCGGTCCTGGCGGCCATGCGCCTGACCCGCGGGTCGTCCGCGTTGAGGATCGCCACCCCGCCGTCGGCGGCCGCAGGCAGCGACTCGACCAGCTCCGCCTTGGCGTCCTCGATCGCGTCCAGCGACCCGATCCGCGACAGGTGGACGGGCTGGACGGCGGTCACGACGCCGATCGCCGGCTGGCCGATCGCCGCCAGGTCGCGGATCTCTCCACCCACGTACATCCCCATCTCCAGCACGGCCGCCCCGTGCTCCGGACCCAGGCGCAGGACGGTCAGCGGGAGACCGATCTCGTTGTTCTGGTTGCCCTCCGTCCGGAGC
Source organism: uncultured Chloroflexia bacterium (assembly GCA_963732805.1). Classification (GTDB taxonomy): domain Bacteria; phylum Chloroflexota; class Limnocylindria; order Limnocylindrales; family CSP1-4; genus CAIXZV01. The sequence continues at coordinate 1,648,045 of CAVTAW010000002.1, read as the reverse complement.
GTCGTGAACCGTCGGGCGAGGACGGCGGCCACCGCCTCCTTGGTTGACGTCTTGGCGATGCTGCCGGTGATCCCGACCACGAGCGGCGCGAATCGACGACGCCACGCCGCGGCGATGGCCTGGAGCCCGCGAAGCGGGTCGGCGACCTCGACCACCGAGACGTCGCCCAGGGCCTCGAGCGATGGCTCGTCGGCGTCCTCCCGGGGCGAATGACCGACCAGCAGGGCGCTCGCACCGGCCGCCACCGCCTGGGCGAGGTACCGGTGCCCGTCGGTGCGCTCACCTGCCAGCGCGGCGAACAGCATGCCCGGCTCGACCAGGCGGGAATTGACGGCCGCCCGGCGAATCGGCCGGTCGCTCCGTCGGAGCAGGGTGCCGCCGGTCGCCGCGACGATGTCGTCGGCCGTGAGATGGGGCGGTCCGGGCTGTCGGGTCCGGGGCGGGACAGCGCCTGGGCGGCGATCGGGCGAGCCGTGACCCGGCGACCGTCCGTGGTTCGTCACGGCGGCGAGTGTCGCACAGCCGGCGGTCACGGGTCGGCCGCGGTCTGCGACGCGTCGTCGCCGGCCTGGTCGGCTGCCCGTGTCCGCCGGATCCGGGGAGGCCTCGTCCTGGGTGGCGTCCGCGGGGATGGGGTGCGTGTCGGTCAGCAGGTCGGGCGTGTTGATCGCGTTGTGGGCGATCCGCCGGAACAGCTCGAACGACATCACCGGCATCTCAAGGTGACCCAGGCGCACGACCGTGGGCGTCCCCTCCTCGATCCGCACGGCGACGATCAGGTCTGGGTGACCGACCTGGCGACCGATGTACCCGATGAACGAGTAGTTGAACAGGTTGACCTTCCAGCGACCCTTCTCGCTGTCCCAGATCTGGGCCGTCCCGGTCTTGCCGCCCACGTCGAAGCCCGGGATCAGGGTGCGGGTCCGGTAGAACGGGACCTTGGTGACCACGTGCCTCATGAGCTTGCGCAGCGTGTCCGACAGGCCGGGCGTGATCACGCGTCCCTTGTAGACCGGTGCCGTCTCCGCGTCCCCCACCGCCTTCACCAGGCGTGGCTGGACGAGCGTGCCGCCGTTGACCATCGCCGCGTACGCCTGGGCGAGCTGGATCGGCGTGACGGCAACGCCCTGCCCGAAGGCCCCGTTGGCCACGTCCACCTCGGCCCAGCGGTGCTGCGACGGGTCGCGCATCAGCCCGCCGACCTCGTTCGCGACATCGATCCCGGTGGGCGAGCCGAAGCCCAGCCGGCGCCAGGTGTCGTACAGGATCCGGGCGGACTTCGCGGTCGTGTTGCCGAGCTCGAGGGCCACCTTGGCGGCGACGACGTTGCGCGAGTAGGCGATCGCGTCCTGGAACGTCATCTTGCCCATCGGCCGGTGATCCGCGTCGTCCACGTGCGACCGACCGCCGTCGAGCGTGAGGATGCCGGTGTCACGGACGATCGTCTTGGTCGTCACGACCCCCCGGCCGAGGGCGGCGATCGAGGTCAGCATCTTGAACACCGACCCCGGCTCGAACACCGACGACGCGATCGGATCGATGAACCGCGACGGGTCCTTGCTCGCGATCGCCTGGTAGTCGTTCTCGTCGTAGGAGGGATAGCTGCCATAGGCGTAGATCTCGCCCGTGTACGGATCCATGACCACGGCCGACACCTGCTTGGCGCGGTCGGCGATCCAGGTTGCGAGAAGCTCCTGCTCCACGGCCACCTGCAGCGAGGCGTCGATCGTGAGCGTGAGATCCTGGCCCGGATAGCCCTGGTCCACGACGATGCTGGTGTCCGGCACCGGGTTGCCGGCTCGCGTCCTTCTGCGCCGCGATCCTGCGGGCCATGCCGGCGAGCTGGTCCTGGTAGTACTGCTCGATCCCGTACTGGCCCTGCCCATCACGATTGACGAACCCCAGGACCTGCGCGGCCAGCGTGGAGTCCGGCCCGCCGCCGGGCTGCGGGTACACGCGGAACTGCTCGGGGTCGAGCTGCAGGCCGCTCAGCGCCGGGTTGTCCCCCGACATCTCGTTGCGGATCTCGTCGGACGTCGCCGGGTCGAGGTTGCGGGCGAGGACCTTGTAGGACGCCTCGGAGGTCATCTTGGCGGTCAGGTCGACCGCCGCCTGTCCCTCGAGGCCCAGCAGCTGCACCAGTCGCTGCGCCACCTGCACTCGGCGAGCGGGCGTGAGCAGGCTGGGGTAGGCCGCCAGCAGGTCGCGGGACACGCTCGTCGCGAGCAGCACCGTGCCCGTCCGATCGTAGATCGAGCCCCGCCTGGACGGGACCTCGTACACCATCGACGACTGGCTCACCGCCATCGCCGCCAGCTCGTCGCGCCGGACCACCTGCCAGTAGGCGAGGCGCGCCCCGAGGCTCCCCGCCACCACCACGAAGGCGACGAGGACGACGAGCGCGCGGGCGCGGGAATCGGTCCGACCGAGCATGGTGCGCTGCCGGTCCTACCGGGCCGTGACGACTTCGGGCTCGGGCAGTGGCCCCAGGCCGGCCTCGATCGCGAGCTTCCGGATCGCCGGCGCCTTGCCCAGGCGGTTGAGCTCGTTGCGCAGGTCCTGCGCCTGGGATTCGAGGCGGTCCTGCGCGGTCGCGAGTCGATCGATCTCGTAGCCCGTCGCCGACACGCGGATGTCCTGCGACAGCGAGAAGAACGCCGCGGCGAACGCGATCACGATCGTCGCCAGCAGGATCGCCATCTTCGACGGCCCGCGACGGACGCGGACCGCCGCGCGGACGCGGCGGCGGGGCAGCGCCGGCGCTCCGAGCTCGACGCGGGGCCGGCGCGGCAGGACGATCGTGCGCTGTCGCGCACCCTGGTAGACCGCCATCGTCAGTCGCCCAGCTGCGTAGCGGAGGCGTGGCGTGCGCGGATCCAGGAACGCGAAGCGATCGGCCATGGCGCCGGGCGCGAGGTCGTCGAGCGCGCAGGTCATCCGAGCTCGGGCTGGTGGTCGCGCTGCGACCGCTCGTGGAGCTCGTGCTGGCGGCGGCCGTAGTTCCTGCGGCGATTGGCCTGGTGGCGCTTGCTCACGGGACTCCTCCTCCGTAAGCGGGGGGCCGGCGGATGCCGGTGGACATCTGGGGCGGGGTCGGCGTCGTCGGGTGGGCCCGGGGTCCTCCTTCCTCCGTGATGACCTGGGTCAGGCCGCGAGACGCTCGGCCGCCCGCAGGCGTGCGCTTCGGGCCCTGGGGTTGGCGTCGATCTCGGCGGCGGTCGGGGTCATCGAAGGCCGCGTGACGAGGCGCAGCCGCGGTGCCTTGCCGCACACGCACACCGGGAACTCGGGTGGACAGGTGCAGCCCCGGCGTTGCGCGTTGAGGAAGCGCTTGACGATCCGGTCCTCCAGCGAGTGGTAGGAGAGGACGACCAGGCGTCCGCCGGGACGGAGCAGGTCCACGGCGGCGGCGAGCCCCTCCTCGAGCGCGTCGAGCTCCTCGTTGACCGCGATCCGGAGCGCCTGGAACACCCGGGTCGCCGGGTGGATCCGACGGCGGACGCGCGGGTTGGCGGGTGCGAGCCGCTCGACCAGCGAGGCGAGCTCCTCCGCGGTCGCGATCGACGCCGTCCGCCGCTCCGCCACGATGCCCTGGGCGATGCGCCACGCGGCCGGCTCCTCGCCGTACCGCCGGAACAACGCCGCGAGCTCGTCGGCATCGAGGGTCGCCAGCAGCTCCGACGCCGGTACGCCCGCGTGACGTGTCGAACCGCATGTCCAGCGGGCCGCCGGTCCGGAAGCCGAAGCCACGGGCCCGGTCCGCCAGCTGATACGAGGACAGGCCGAGATCGAACAGGGCGCCGTCCACGGCCGGCGAAGCCGGCGTCGGGTGCCACCCGGGCCAGCTCGCGGAAGTTGGCGCGTCGCAGGACGAGGCGGTCGCCGAAGCGGGCCAGGCGCGACGCCACCCGCTCGATCGCGGCCTGGTCGGCGTCGAGGCCGAGCAGGCGGCCGCCCGGGGTGGCGGCCTCCAGGATCCGCTCGGTGTGCCCACCGCCGCCGACCGTCGCGTCGATCTGGAGGCTGCCGGGCGTCGGTGCGAGCGTCCCGAGGACCTCGACCGGCATGACCGGCAGGTGCCCTTGCTCCATCTCTCCTCCACGAGTCGGTTGCGGATCCCGAGCGGACCCTGGAAGCGCATCTGGTGCGACGTCAGATCCCCAGGCCGGCGATGGCCCTGGCGAACTCGTCGGGGTCCTCGAGCGCACGGCGGTAGTCGTCCCAGCGGTCCGGCGCCCAGATCTCCGCGTGGTCGCGCGAGCCGAGGACCATCGCCTCGGCCTCGAGACCGGCCCATGACCGGAGGCCCTGCGGCACGAGCACCCGACCCTGTCGGTCGAGCTCCGTCTCCAGGGCGCCGGCGAACAACCGCCGCTGCAGCAGCCGGGCGTTGGCGTCGGTCATCGGGAGGCCGCCGACCCTGACCGACAGCTCCTCCCACGCCTTGACCGGGAAGATCGCGAGGCAGCTGTCCAGCCACTGGGCAACCACCAGTCCCTCGGTGAGCTGGGCGCGGAAGCGCGACGGGACGGCGATCCGTCCCTTCCCGTCGACCGCGTGCCGGTACTCGCCGGTAAACACCCTTGGCGCCGCTCCCTGACGTCGATGGCGGCCGGTGGAGCGATCAACCTGGGTTCGGGTCCCGGGACGGGGACCTTCCCCACTTTCCACCACTTTGCGCCACTTCCGGGCATTCTAGCGCCCGAGAGGCGCGCGTCAATGGCGAATCCGCACATCGCAGCGACGGATCGCTGCGTGGGGTTCGTGGGCCCTGTGGGGAGCCGGGCACGAGGTCGTCCGGCGTCGGGTCATCGCGGGGACGGTGCGCCTTGATCGCGTGCGGAGCCGCTGCCCCGCACGGGGGCAGCTACCGGGTGGGCGGCGGCATCCTGATCTGGTCGCCTGCCTTCAGGTGCGCCCCGCTCGCGTACCTCGGGTTCCAGGCGTAGATCGTGCTCAGCGGCACGCCGAAGTAGTGGGCGATGCTGAACAGGTTGTCACCGGAACGAACGACGTAGATCCAGCACTTCTTCCGATCCGGGCAGGGCGTGAGCAGCTTGTAGCGATCGCTCGTTGCCTTGGTCGGCGCGGGTGTCGGCGTGGACGATGGGGTCGCGGTCGGCGTCGGCTCGAGTGTCGGGGTCGGCGACGGCGTCGGTGTCGGCGTGGGCGAGGAGGACGCGGTCGGGGACGGAGCGATGGAGGGCGGCGCCGTGGGCGCAGGCGTCGACGATCCCGCGCTGCTCGGCTGCGCGGTGATCCCGGGCTCCGGCGTCGGTGTCGCGAGCATCGCCACCCCGGAGTCCGTCGGATTGGGGCCCACGACCGGGAGATCGATCCCGCCCCGCTGGACGACGAACCCGAACGAGATCCCGGCACTCAGCACGAGGATCAGCAGCGCCGCCACCGTGGCTCGCGGCACCGCCGGCGGTCGCCGGGCGGGACCCGACTGGAGCGCCATGGCGCCGCGCAGATAGCGCGGGCAGTCCGCATGTGACCGCTTGAGGCAGACGAGCTCCTGCTGGCGCAGGGACTGCGGTCGGGCCGCCCCGATCGCCGCGCAGCGGTTGGCGTCGTCGGGGACCGTGAGCGGGGCGACCAGCTCGCCGTCGTGCTCGTACCGGAAGAACGGGCAGACGTCGGGGTCGGGCGATCGCGCGGCATCGTCGAGGATCGGCAGGGCCGCGCGCAGCACCACGGTCGCGTCGTCGGCTTGTCCGACACCCGGCTGCTCGCCGTCCGGCTTGGGCGCCGTCGGATCGTCGCTCAGTTCCGCTCCCTCCGGTCTGCCGGGTGCTTGCCCCCGACGGCGGCGAGTCTAGTACCTCCAGCACATTGTCGGAGCGGAAGATCCGGTGGTAGGCTGCGCCTCCGCTCTGGGCAGCCGCTTGCTGCAGGGCCCATCATGTTCGCGGGCTGCGTTCGCCCGTGCACCCGGAGGCATCGATCGGCCGATCATGGCGCTCCCCGTCGCCAAGCCCGTGACCGCCCAGGCGTCCGAAGTCGATCCGAAGCGCCTGGCGCCGCACCGGATCAAGCGCTGCACCTACCGGCGGCTGATCTCGCTCGAGCGCACCCGGGAGCGGGTCTACGAGGTCGAGTGCCTGTACCCCGACCGCAAGGTGCCGGTGCCGCTGGGCGACCTGGAATCGGCGATGCCGATCTGCAACGCCTGCGCCGCCTCCCACATCTTCCGCCCGGACGAGGACTAGGCGCGGCGCGCTCGGCGCCGTCGGCCGGGTGAGCGCCAGCGAGGCGGCCTGTAAGCCGAGTTCTGTGCCACGGCATGCGCCGTGGCGACGGTCATCCATCTGGGCCGCCGGTTGCCCGACGGCTCGTGCAGCCGACCCGAGGGCTGGGCAGCGCGCCTCTCCCCCCGGCGAACCGGGGTTGCGCCCTCCTATTTGGCCTTGCTCCGGGTGGAGTTTGCCGCGTTTCACTCCGGCCCCGAGGGGCCGGCATCGTCACTGTGGCACTGGTCCTCGCCTCGCGGCGGACGGGCGTTACCCGCCACCCTGCGCTGGGGAGCTCGGACTTTCCTCACGTCCGCCGGTCGCCCGGCCGACGCGCGACCGTCCGGCCGCCTCGCTGGCCTGGGGATTGTAGGCGCCCGCGCTCCGGCACGCTCCGCCGCAGGCCCGGCCCGCGGTCAGCCGGAGATGGCGGGCAGCAGCGGGCGCACGGCGGACGCCATCGCCCGTCCGAGGATCGCGTGGCTCTCCGCGTTGAGGTGCACGCCGTCGGCCGGGTCGCCGCCGACCAGCGCCGCGGCGTCCAGGAACGTCACGCCCCTGATCCCGGCCAGTGCGCGGTACAGCCGGGGGAGGTGCGCGGCCACGGCCCGCGCCTCTCCGAAGCCCCACAGCTCGGAGCGGTCGGTCGTCTCGCCCAGCCGGGGGCGGCGCGACCAGCAGCACCGCGGGCGGGCCGCCCGAGGGTCCGGTCCCGGAGTCGAGCGCCAGGTCCACGAGGGCTCCCGCGCCCGCGGCGATCTCGTGCGCCTCGCGGGCGAAGATCGTCTTGAGGTCGTTGGTGCCCAGCATCAGCACCAGCACGTCGACAGGCTCGTGCGATCGCAGGCACGGAAGCAGATAGGCGCGCCCGTTCCGCCCGTCGAGGAACGGGTCGTCCCAGATGGTCGTGCGGCCGTTGAGCCCCTCCTCGACCACCGCCGCCGCGCCCGCGAGCTCGGCGGCGAGGACACCCGGCCAGCGCACATCGCGCGGGAACCGCCCGCTGGTTGCCGGGTCCATTCCGTGGGTGTTCGAAGTCGCCGTAGCAGACGACGGTCGCGGGCGCCGTGGGCGGCCACGCGTCGGGTCGCCGGTCGCCGGCAATCACCGCGTCACCCTCCTGGCGCGGGCGACGCGCATCGGCCCACCGGCGGCGACACGATCCAGCGCCTCGTTGGCGAGGCGGTCCGCCGTCGCGTTCTGGGCTCGCGGCACGTGGGTCGCCGACCAGCGCCGGAACCCGCCCAGCATGCCCCGCGACTCCGACCACAGCGGCTGGAGCTTGGCATCCTTGACCCGCCACCGGCCGTGGAGCTGCTCCACGATCAGCTTCGAGTCGAGGAACAGGTCCACCTGCTCGGCCCCCAGCCGCCGGGCGAGGTCGAGCGCCCGCACGACCCCGGTCCACTCGGCCACGTTGTTGGTCTGCGTGCCAAGCGCCTCGGAGATCGTCGCGTCGGGCGCGGCAGACGGGTCGAGCGCGTCCGCGCGCGAGCCGTCGATCAGGGCCGCGCCCGAGGAGGCCGGCCCAGGATTGCCCCGCGCCGCCCCATCGGTCCGGATGACCAGGTGCCGATACACCGGGAGCCGGTCGTCCTCGCCGCCGGCCACGCTCAACCGTCGCCCGCCGATCGCCCACCGGGGGCCGAGGCGATGCGCCGGCGAGCCATCAGACCGAGGATTCCACGATCGCCGAGGACACCTCGAGGATCGCCTGCGTGATGTGGATCCCGCGTGGGCAGGCGTCGGTGCAGTTGAAGATCGTCCGGCAACGCCAGACACCGTCCTTGTCGGCCAGGATCTGCAGGCGCTCGTCGCCCGCCTCGTCGCGGGTGTCGAACACGAACCGGTGGGCGATCACGATGGCCGCGGGCCCCACGTACGCGGGCTGCGCCCAGAACGACGGACAGGACGTGGTACACGCCGCGCACAGGATGCACTTGGTGGTGTCGTCGAACCGCTCCCGGTCCCTCTGCGATTGCAGGCGCTCCCGCTCGGGCACCAGGCTCTCGTTGACGAGGTAGGGCTTGACGCTCCTGAACTTGGCGAAGAACCCCTCCATGTCGACCACGAGGTCCTTCATCACCGGCAGCCCGGGCAGGGGCGCGACGGTGATCTTGCGGGCACCCAGCTGGTCGACCCGGATCTTGCACGCGAGCCGGTTGCGGCCGTTGATCAGCATCGCGTCCGAGCCGCACACACCGTGCCCGCAGGAGCGGCGGAAGGTGAGCGTCCCGTCCTGCTCGTACTTGACCCGGTGGAGCAGGTCCAGGACGCGGTCCATGGGTCCGGCCTCGACCCGGTACGACTCCTCGTGGGGCTTCCTGTCCCGCTGCGGGTCGTAGCGGAGGATGCGCAGCTCGATCTGCATCGTTGTGTCCCCCGCTCAGTACACGCGCGGCTTGGGCTGGAACTTCGTGATCTCCACCGGCTTGTAGGCCAGCCTGATCGCGCCGTCCCGCTTCGTCGCCAGCGAATGGGTCAGGAACTTCGTGTCGTCCCGGTCGGGGAAGTCCTCTCGGCTGTGCGCGCCACGGCTCTCCGTCCGGGCGAGCGCCGCCGCGACCGTCGTCTCGGCGCAGTCGAGCAGGTAGCCCACCTCGCGCGCCTCGAGCAGGTCGGTGTTGAACGTCGTTCCCTTGTCGTGGACCGCCACCTTCGCGTACCGGTCGCGGAGCGCCGCCACCGCCGTCCGGGCCCGGCGCAGCCCTGCGTCGTCCCGGTACACCCCGACGTCGTCCATCATCACGTCGGCGAGCTCGCTCCGGATCGCGGCAGCCCGCTCCCCGCCCTCGCGAGCACGGATCGCCTCGATCTCGGCCCGGACCGGCTCGGCCACGTCGGGGTCGATCTCGGCCACGCCCGCGCCCTTGACGTCCTGGACCATCTGCCGCCCGGCCCGCCGGCCGAACACCAGGAGGTCCACGAGCGAGTTCGTCCCCAGCCGGTTGGCCCCGTGCACCGACACGCAGGCAGCTTCGCCCGCGGCGTACAGCCCCGGCACGACCGTTCCCTTCGCGTCGAGCGTCACCCGGGTGACGATGTCGGTGGGAATGCCACCCATGGCGTAGTGCGCGGTGGGCTGGATCGGCACAGGCTCGGTCAACGGCTCCACGCCCTGGTAGACGCGGGCGAAGTCCGTGATGTCGGGGAGCTTCTCCTCGATCACCTTGCGCCCGAGGTGGCGGACATCGAGGTACACATAGTCCTTGCCGTCGATGCCGCGACCCGCCCGAATCTCCTGGTAGATCGCGCGGCTCACCATGTCCCGCGGCGCCAGCTCCATGAGCGTCGGGGCGTAGTCCTTCATGAACCGCTCGCCCGCGTTGTTGAGCAGGTACCCACCTTCTCCCCGGGCCGCCTCGGACAGGAGGATCCCGATCCCCACGATCCCGGTGGGATGGAACTGGTAGAACTCCATGTCCTCCATCGGCACGCCGTGGCGGTACGCGAGCGCGACGCCATCGCCGGTCAGGCTCCAGGCGTTGGAGGTGACCCGGAACATGCGCCCGAAGCCCCCGGTCGCGAGCAGCACCGCCTTGGACCGGAGCACGACCAGCTCGCCGTCCGCGATGCGGTACGCGACGACGCCCGCTGCCCGTCCGCCCGAGCCGAGGTCCCCGCCCTCGGTGACCAGGTCCACGACGTGGTACTCGTCGTAGAACCTGACCCCGTGCTTGATGCACTGCTGGTACAGGGTCTGGAGGATCATGTGCCCGGTGCGGTCGGCCGCGAAGCAGGCTCGCTTGACCGCCGCCTCGCCGTAGTTGCGGGTGTGGCCGCCGAACCGGCGCTGGTCGATCTTGCCGTCGGGCGTCCGGTTGAACGGCAGGCCCATGTGCTCGAGCTCGATCACCGTCTCGATGGCCTCGCGGGCGAGCACCTCGGCGGCGTGCTGGTCAACCAGGTAGTCGCCACCCTTGATGGTGTCGAACATGTGCCACTCCCAGTGGTCCTCCTCCTGGTTCCCCAGGGCGGCGCACACCCCGCCCTGGGCGGCACCGGTATGGGAGCGGGTCGGGTACAGCTTGGTCAGGACGGCCGAATCCACGCCCGACTTGGCGAGCTCGAGCGCGGCCCACAGGCCGGCACCGCCGGCGCCGACGATGAGCGCATCGTGGTCGCGGATCATGGTGTCGGGACCGGGAGCGTGGCCACCACGATCGTGCCCATCGCGAACACGATGAGCGCACCGATGTAGAGCCCCATCGTGAGCACGATCCGGAGGCCACCGCGGGTGTAGTCCTGGACGACCGTCCGCATGCCCATGAACGCGTGGAAGGTCACGAAGCTGAGCATCAGCCAGTCCACCGTGCGCCACGCGACGCTCGCCCAGCGGTCCGTGATCCACAGCACGTTCTGGTTGGCCGGGTCGGACAGGAAATGGGTGATCGTGAAGTGCGCGAGGGCGGTCACGAACAGGCCCAGGCCCGTGAGCCGCATCCCGTACCACACGAGCAGCTCCCAGCCGCCGCCCTGGGGCCGTGCCGTTCCGGAGCGCGTGATCCTGGTCATCGCTACATCCCGAAGCTGAACGGCGCCGCGAGCCCGAACGCGGGCGCCATGATCTGGACGGCGACCGGGATCCCGACGATCACGAACAGGACCCAGCTCGCGTACCACAGCTGCTTGTGGTAGCGGGTCATCGACGGCCAGAAGTCCATCACGATGATCCGCAGCCCGTTGAGGGCGTGATACAGGAGGGCAGCCCCGAGGAGCGTCTCCCCCACCCGCCCGATCGGGCTGGCGTAGATCGCCAGCACGTCCTCGTACAGCTTGGGGTTGGCGCTCACAAGCCAGATGTCGAGGACGTGGAGCAGGATGAACGCCCAGATGGCGACACCCGAGATGCGGTGGAACGCCCACGCGAGCATTCCCTCGCTGCCCCGGTACCGCAGGAGCATGGAGCCTCCCTGTCTCGGCGACCCGACCGTGCGGGCCGTCAGGATGCGGCGGCGGCCGACGCGCCGAGCCGCTCGATGATGGCGTCGGCGAAGCCGCTGGTGCCAGCGTCGCCGCCGAGGTCATAGGTGACGTGCCTGCCCTCGGCGATGACCTCGCGCAGCGCGGTCTCGACGCGCTCGGCGGCCGCCTGCTCGCCCAGGTGGCGCAGCATCAGGACGCCGGACAGCATGAGCGCGGTCGGGTTGGCCTTGTTCATGCCGGCGTACTTGGGCGCGGAGCCGTGGACCGCCTCGAACACCGACGCCTCCGTCCCGATGTTGGCGCCCGGCGCGACCCCCAGCCCGCCCACCAGGCCGGCGCACAGGTCGCTCACGATGTCGCCGTACAGGTTCGGCAGGACCATCACGTCGTACAGCTCGGGCTTCTGGACCAGCTGCATGCACATGTTGTCGACGATCCGGTCCTCGAACTCGATCCGGCCCTCGTAGTCCGCGGCCACCGTCCGGCAGCTCTCGAGGAACAGGCCGTCGGAGAGCTTCATGATGTTGGCCTTGTGGACGGCCGTCACCTTGTGCCGGCCGTTCGCGACCGCGTACTCGAAGGCGAACCGCGCGATCCGCTCCGAGGCGGCGCGCGTGATGATCTTGATGCTCTCGGCGGCGTCCTTGCCGACCATGTGCTCGATGCCGGCGTAGAGGTCCTCGGTGTTCTCGCGGACGATGACGAGATCGACGTCCTCGTAGCGGGTGACCATGCCCTTGATCGAGCGGGCCGGCCGCAGGTTCGCGTACAGGCCCAGCGTCTGGCGCAGCGTCACGTTCACGCTGCGGAACCCGGCGCCGACGGGCGTCGTGATCGGGCCCTTGAGGGCGACCTTGTTGCGGCGGATCGAGTCCAGGACGTGGTCCGGGAGCGGGGTCCCGTACCGGTCCATGACGCCTGCGCCGGCGTCCTGCACCTCCCAATCGAAGCTGACGCCAGAGGCGTCGAGGACACGGCGGGTGGCCTCCGCCAGCTCCGGCCCGATGCCGTCGCCGGGGATGAGGGTGACTCGGTGGGGCATGCGGGCATTCTAGCGAGGCGCCGGGGGTGCGGGGCGGACGCACGGCCCGGCCTGCATGGGCCATTCCGCCCGACCTCGGTCCGGAGCCAGCGGGCTATGATCGACCTCCGCCCAGGTCCCGCTCCCCGGAGGTCTTGCCCGTCGCGTGAAGATCCACGAAGCCGACGCCAAATCGCTGCTCGTCGCCCAGGGCCTCCCGGTGCCGGCCTGGGAGACCGCCCGAACGCCGTCGCAGGCCCGTGCCGCCGCGGTCCGGTTCCTCGACGATCCGGCGAACGCGACCGGCAAGGTGGTGATCAAGGCCCAGGTGCTGGCCGGCGGCCGCGGCAAGGCCGGCGGCGTGCGGCTCGCCGGGACCGCGGACGAGGCCGAGGACGTGGCAGCCCAGATCCTCGCGCTCGAGATCAAGGGCCTCCCGGTCCGCCGGGTGCTGGTCGGACCGGCCGCCGAGATCGTCAAGGAGTACTACCTGTCGGTGGTGCTCGACCGGGCGACCAGGCGGCCGATGTTCATCGGCTCCGCGGAGGGCGGCGTGGAGATCGAGCAGGTTGCCGTGGACAACCCCGACGCCATCGTGTACGAGCACGCGGACCCGCTGCTGGGCCTGCCTGACTACGCGGCCCGGGAGCTGGCGTTCAAGATCGGGTTCGGGCCCCACTGGAAGGCCGGCGCCGCGATCGCCAAGGGCCTCCTGCGCACGATGCTCGCCAACGACGCGGACCTGGTGGAGATCAACCCGCTCGCGGTCATCCGCGAGCACAACGCGGACGGCACGCCCGTCGAGCGCCTGGTCTGTCTCGACGCCAAGATCACGCTCGATGACTCGGGGCTCCCCCGCCACCCGCAGCTCGAGCAGATGCGCGACCTCGATGCCGAGGATCCGGCGGACGTCGAGGCCCGCCGGTACGACCTCACGTTCATCAAGCTCGAGGGCGACATCGGCTGCATGGTCAACGGCGCCGGCCTCGCGATGACCACCATGGACCTCGTCAAGCGCGCCGGCGGTGAGCCCGCGAACTTCCTCGACATCGGCGGCGGCGCCAAGTCCGACCGCGTCGCGGCGGCCATGCGGCTGATCCTCGAGGACCCCAACGTCAAGGCGATCCTGGTCAACATCTTCGGCGGCATCACCCGTGGCGACGAGGTCGCGCGCGGGCCTGATCGAGGCCCGCGCCCAGCAGGAGCGCGCCGTGCCGATGGTGGTCCGGATCGTGGGCACCAACGCCGACGAGGCGGCGGAGCTGCTGGAGGCGGCCAGCTTCGTGACCGCGGCCAGCCTGGACGAGGCGGCGGCGAAGGCCGTCGCAGCGGCGAAGGGAGCGGCGGCGTGAGCATCCTGATCGGACGCGACACGCGGCTCGTGGTCCAGGGCATCACCGGGCGCGAGGGCGAGTTCCACAGCCGGGCGATGCTCGAGTACGGCACCCCGCTCGTGGCCGGGATGACGCCGGGCAAGGGCGGGCAGCGGGCCCTCGACGGGCGGGTGCCGGTGTTCAACACGGTGGCGGCCGCCGTTCGCGAGACGGGCGCCAACACGTCGTGCATCTTCGTGCCCGCGGCCGGGGCCCCCGATTCGGTGCTCGAGGCGGTGGCCGCCGGGATCAAGACCATCTTCTGCATCACCGAGGGCATCCCAGCCCTGGACATGATCCCGGTGGTCGAGGAGGTCCGGATGGCCGGCGCCCACCTCATCGGCCCCAACTGCCCCGGTGCCACGTCACCGGGCCGGGCGAAGGTGGGGATCATCCCGGGTTCGATCCATCGCGAGGGCCGGGTGGGCGTCGTGTCCCGGTCGGGCACGCTGACCTACGAGGCGGTCCAGGCGATGACCGATGCCGGGCTCGGCCAGTCCACGTGCATCGGGATCGGCGGCGACCCCGTGATCGGCACCCAGTTCCTGGACGTGCTGCGGCTGTTCGCGGCGGACCCCGAGACGGAGGCCCTGGTCCTGATCGGCGAGATCGGCGGGGCGGCCGAGGAGGAGGCGGCCGCGTGGGCGGCCGAGCACATGCGGGACGTCCCCAAGGTCGCGTTCATCGCCGGCCGGACGGCGCCCGAGGGCAAGCGCATGGGCCATGCCGGCGCGATCATCTCGGGTGGCCGCGGGACGGCCGCGTCCAAGGTCACCGCCCTCGAGGCGGCGGGGTTCCGGGTGGCCGGCTCGCCGACCGAGCTGCCCGCGCTGCTGCGCGAGGCGGGCTACACGGGCTGACGCCGGGCCGATCGGCCGGCTGGTCACGCCGTAGACTGGCGGTCATCCAGGCGGCCCGGCGGGTCGCGGTGACGGAAGGAGGTTCGGCGCCCCGGCGCCTATGGGCAGTCTCATGGACCTCGTCGCGGGCGACGCTCGTGACATCGTCCTGGCGCTCGCGATCGACGACCTGGCCGCGTTCGATGACGCGGATCGCTTCGTCGCCCACCTGCCGCTCGGCGGCGGGCTCGACCCGACCTGGCTCGACCTGTTCTCCGAGGCCGTGCGGTCGGTCACCGAGGACGACGCAGCCGCCGGACTTCCTCGACGCCCGGAGCGAGCTCGAGGGATCGGCGTCCGGTGCCGAGCGCATCGTGGAGCTCGTGGACCGCGACTGGATCGATGCGGTCGCCCGCGTCCCGGACGACCTGACCGGCGCCCTCGCGGGCCGCTGGATCGGGCTGCTGGAGGAGGAGCTCGGGCTGCTGCCGCGCGAGGAGAAGCCCTGGATCCGGGACCTGGCGGGCCGGATCGTCGCGTTCGCGCGGCACGCCGAGTCCGCCTCGGACGTGGTCTTCGCCTGGTCGTTCTAGCGTCCGGGCATCGGTCCAGGGTCACGGCCATCGGTCGGGCAGCCCGGGCATCGGGCCGTCCGGCTCTCGCGGCAGACGACCCGGCGGCCGATCCTGCGAAGCGTGGATGCCGTCGCGTCGGACCTCGCAGCGGAGCCTCGTGTGGCAGCCGGACCCGGGCACGTGGCCGAGCCCGACGCGAGCGCGGAGACCGGTCCCCCGCCGCTGGACGGGATGCTCGCCACCATCGTGCCCCTGGTCGGCCGCGGGATCAGGCACCTCAACCGGCTGGTTCATGGTGCCCTCGCTGCGGCTGGGCCTGGGGCCGTGGATCGGCACGCCGATCGGCGGCTACATCCTCCTGCTCCGGGTGCGCGGCCGGAAGAGCGGCCTGTGGCGCGAGGCGCCGCTCAGCTACCTCGTGGCAGACGGCGCCGTCTGGATCATGGCCGGGTTCGGCGCACGGACCGAGTGGTACCGGAACCTGGTGGTGGACCCGGGGGTCGAGGTGTGGCTGCCGGGCCGGTTCCTGCGCTGCCGGGCGGAGGAGGCCTCGGATCGGGCCACCCGGGCGACGGATCCTGCCGGTCCTCACCCGGGCAACCGGGCTGCCGGGCGCGTTGATCGGCTTCAACCCGTGGACGGCGTCCGATGAGCGGATCGTCCGGCAGCTCGACCGGGGTCCCGCTGATCCGCCTCGCACCCGTGGAAGGACCGATCGCGGCCGGCCCCGACGACCCGGGCGGGCAGGCCTGGATCTGGCGCCAGGCGCTCATCACGTCGCTCACCGTGGGTCTGCTCCGGGCCGGCTGGCGACGCGGCCGACGGGCCCTGCCCGGCTCCGCCGCCCGCTCCTGACCCGGGCCCCGGGTTGCCGCGGCGAGCCGCACGCCCGGGTACGGTCGATCAGGTCCGCGGATAGCCCAGCGCAGCCCACCCCGGACCGCCCGGCGCCTCGATCAGCTCCACCAGCACCCCGTGGCACGAGCGCGGATGCAGGAACGCGACCGGACCTTCTGCTCCCCGGCGAGGCGTGGAGTCGATCAGCTCGACCCCGTCGATCGCGAGCCGGGTGAGCTCCTCGGCCAGGTTCGCGACTTCCAGGCACACGTGATGGAAGCCCTCGCCGCGGCTTTCGAGGAACCTGGCCACCCCAGTGGTGTCATCGGTGGGCTCGACGAGCTCGATCTTCGATTCGCCCACGCCGAGGAAGGCGATCCGGACTCGATCGAACGGGATGTCGAGGATCGTCTCGAGCTCCAGCCCGAGCAGGTCGCGGTACAGCTCGAGCGATGCTTCCAGCGACCTGACCACGACCGCGACGTGATGGACCTTCGAAGGCGCATGCACCAGGCGACGCGCCATGTCCGCGCTCACCACCACCTCCCGCTCCGCTGGCGCACACCCGGGCGCCCGGCGTCACGACGATACGCGAACGCTCCGGCGGGACGCCAGTTGTCACGATTTGGGCATCTGCCTAAGTCGTTCGCCCAAAGTCTCGCCGGCCAGGCAACCGCAGCCGGCGGTCGTGTCGCTGCTCAGACCGTGATCAGCTCGCGGTGCACGCCCCATGCCGCTCGCAGGCAATCCGAGATCTCGCCCACCGTGGCGTAGGCACCCACGGCCTCGATGATCACGGGCAGCAGGTTCGCCTCCCCGCGTGCCTCGTCCGCCAGCCGGCGCAGGGCGGCCTCGCAGCCGGCCGGATCGCGCTGGGCACGGACGCGCCGCACGCCGTCCGCCTGGCGCCGCTCCCCTTCCGGATCGATGCGCTGCAGGGCCGGCCGTGTGCCCGGTGTGTCGTCCCGGAAGCGGTTGACCCCGACGACGATCCGATCGCCCGCCTCGATCTCGCGCTGCACCCGGTACGCCGCTTCCTGGATCTGGCGCTGCTGGAAGCCGGCCTCGATCGCGGCGAGGGTGCCGCCCAGCGCGTCGATCTCGTCCAGGTAGGCGCGTGGCGGCCGCCTCGAGCTCGTCGGTCAGCGACTCCACGAACCAGCTGCCGGCCAGGGGGTCGGGCGTCTCGGTCACCCCCGACTCGTAGGCGAGGATCTGCTGGGTCCGCAGGGCAAGGCGCGCCGCCTCCGCGGTGGGCAGGGCCAGGGCCTCGTCGCGGGAGTTGGTGTGCAGGCTCTGGGTGCCGCCGAGCACGGCGGCAAGGGCCTGGACCGTGGTCCGGACGACGTTGTTGTCGATCGACTGGGCGGTCAGCGACGAGCCGGCGGTCTGGGTGTGGAAGCGGCACATCTGCGAGCGCGGGTTGGTCGCGCCGAAGCGGTCGCGCATGATCCGGGCCCACATGCGGCGAGCCGCCCGGAACTTGGCAACCTCCTCGAACAGCTCCGACCAGGCGGCGAAGAAGAACGACAGCCGGGGGGCGAAGTCGTCCACGGCGAGACCCCGTGAGACCGCGGCGTCGACGTAGGCGATGCCGTCCGCGAGCGTGAACGCGAGCTCCTGGGCGGCCGTCGCCCCCGCCTCCCGCATGTGGTAGCCGGAGATGCTGATCGTGTTCCACCGGGGCAGCTCGCGTGACGCGAACTCGAACACGTCGGTCACCAGCCGCATCGAGGCGCGCGGCGGGTAGATCCAGGTGCCCCGGGCGATGTACTCCTTGAGGATGTCGTTCTGGGTGGTCCCCGAGACGGCCGCCCTGGCGACCCCCTGCCGACCGGCCGCCGCCACGTACAGGGCAAGCAGGATCGGCGCCGTCGCATTGATGGTCATGGACGTGCTCACCTCGCCCAGCGGGATCCCGGCGAACAGCACCTCCATGTCGGCCAGCGACGAGATCGGCACGCCCACCCGGCCGACCTCGCCCTCCGCCTCGGGCGAATCAGCGTCATAGCCCATCTGCGTCGGCAGGTCGAAGGCGACGGACAGGCCCGTCTGGCCCTGCGAGAGCAGGTAGCGGAAGCGCTCGTTCGTCTCCGCGGCCGTGGCGAACCCCGCGTACTGGCGCATCGTCCACAGCCTGGACCGGTACATCGTCGGCTGGACGCCGCGCGTGAACGGGAACTCGCCGGGGAAGCCGAGGTCGCGCTCCGCCTCGAACCCGTCGAGATCGGCCGCCGTGTACAGGTCGTTGACCGGGATCCCGGACGTGGTCTCGAAGCGGTCACGTCGCTCCGCGGACGAGCCGATGGCCCGGGCACGGGTCGTCGAGCGCCAGCGCGCCAGCCCATCGCCCCCCTTGCGCTCCTCGCTCACCGAGACCTCCGACTAGCTGATGACGACGAGCAGGTCGCCGACCTCGATGTTCACGCCCTGGGCCACGCCCACGCGCTCGATGGTGCCATCCCGCGGCGCCCTGAGCTCGTTCTGCATCTTCATCGCCTCGACGACCAGCAGCTGCTGGCCGGCCGTGACCGCATCGCCGGTGGCGATCGAGACCGAGACGACCTTGCCCGGGATGATCGCGCGGACCTCCAGCGGTCCGCTGTGAGCGCTGGCAGCCCGACCACGGCCAGCCCGCTCGCGCAGGGCGGCGACACGTTCGGCCTCCACGTCGATCTCGAACCGGAAGCCGTCCACCAGGACCTCGCGCCGCCGGATCCCGCCAGTCTCCTGGTGGGACGGCTCGAGGACGACACGCGTCCGCTCATCGCCCTCCGCCAGCAGGTGGCGACCGTGCCCCGCCGGCTCGAGCGTGGCGACGACCGGCTCGTCGTCGACAACCCAGTGTCTTTGTGCAAGGACACCAGTGCCGTCGTCCCCTGGCTCCGCGTCCACGGCCCCGGCGGCCGCCCCGCCCAGCATGCCCCGGCCGACGGTCGGGTTGGTCATCCGGAGCGGTCGCGCCGGCGGCGAGACGCGCATGGGCGGCTCATCGGCCACGGCCGACGCCGGCGACAGCCGCGCGCGGACGGCCCTCGGATCGATCGTCGAGCCGGCGATGGCCTCCATGTCCCCGCCCGGGATATCGCGGGCGTGGCCGTCGGTGCCGACGGCAGCGGCCCCGCGTGGAACCCTCAGATCGGCCATCGGTCCACTCCCTGGGTGCGTCCGCCGTGTCGCCAGCCGTTGCGCGCGACGGCCCCGCTCGCGGCCGAGGGGTCGTCCCCGGACAATGCGGGCGCGCCCGCCGGGCCGCCTGCGTCCCCGTCGACGATTGAGGCGATCCCGGCGGCGAGCAATGCCTTGCGAGCGGCGACCCGCCTCGCGGCCGCGCCATCCCAGTGTTCGTCCACCCATCCCGTTGACAGCTCGCCGCGGCGGAACGCCGCGCTGGTGGCGACCATCCGATGGAACGGGATCGTCGTCTGGACGCCGCCGATCTCCGTCTCGTCGAGCGCCCGGCGGAGGCGATCGATCGCCATGTCGCGATCGTGCGCGTGGACCATGAGCTTGGCGATCAGGTTGTCGTAGTCGGGTGGGACACGATCGCCCGGCTCGATCGCGGTGTCGACGCGAACCCCCGGACCGGCCGGCATCACCCATCGGCCGATCCGCCCGGGCGTCGGAGCGAAGGCGCGCGCCGGGTCCTCGGCCGAGATCCGGACCTCGATCGCGTGGCTGGACGGCGTCGCGGCCCGCTCCCCCGCCGCGACCACCTCCGGGCTCAACGCCTCCCCGGCCGCGATCCGGAGCTGCTCGCGCACGATGTCCACGCCGGCGACGAGCTCGGTCACGCCGTGCTCCACCTGGAGCCGCGTGTTCACCTCCAGGAACCAGAACCTTCCCTCCGGATCATGGAGGAACTCGCACGTCGCGGCGCTGCGCAGCTTCGCGGCCTCCCCGAGGCGAATGGCAAGCCCGTGCAGGTGGCGCCGCTGCTCCTCCGTCAGCCCGGGCGCCGGTGCCTCCTCGACCAGCTTCTGGTGACGTCGCTGCAGCGAGCAGTCGCGCTCGCCGAGCGCGACGACGTGCCCGCGGGCATCGGCCATCAGCTGCACCTCGATGTGCCGGGCGGGCAGGATCTCCCGCTCCAGGTAGACGGAGCCGTCGCCGAACGCTGATGCCGCCTCGCGCGAGCCCGAGATCAGGGCGGCCGGCAGGTCCTCCGCCCGGGCCACCCGCCGCATCCCCCGGCCACCCCCGCCCGCCGCTGCCTTGACCAGCAACGGGAAGCCGATCTTCTCGGCCGTCGACACGATCTCGGCCACCTGGTCCGGGCGGTCGACCGGTGCGGGCTCCAGGGTGCCCGGCACCGCGGGAACCTCGACACGAGCAGCGAGCCGCCGGGCGTTGAGCTTGTCCCCCAGCGCCTCGATCGCGTCCGAGGTCGGGCCCACGAACGCCAGGCCCGCGCGCTCCACGGCACGTGCGAACGCTGCCCGTTCGGCCAGGAACCCGTAGCCCGGGTGGATCGCCTGCGCGCCGGTCTCGAGTGCGGCCTGCACGACGGCGTCGATCCGGAGGTAGCTCTCGGTGGGAGCCGGTGGACCGACCCGGACCGCGCGGTCGGCCATCCGCACGTGCGCGGCGTCGGTGTCGGCGTCGCTGTAGATCGCGACGGCCTCGAGGCCCATCTCGTGGCAGGCGCGGATGATGCGGACGGCGATCTCACCCCGGTTGGCGATCAGCACCCGGCGGAGGGCCGGCGTGGACGACACCGTCATCGGCCGGCCCACGAGCACGAGGTGTCTTTGCGCACGGACGGGCAGCGTCGGTCAGAGCGGGATGTTGCCATGCTTCTTCCTGGGGTTGGCGTCGCGCTTGTCGGCCAGGATCTCGAGGGCCCGGATCAGGCGGGGGCGCGTCTCGTGCGGGAAGATGACCTCGTCGATGTAGCCGCGCGCCGCTGCGACGTACGGGTTGGAGAACTCGGCCTCGTACTCCGCGACGAGCCGCCTGCGCTCCGCCGCCGGATCGTCGGATCCCGCGATCGCGTCCTTGAAGATGATGTTGACGGCGCCCTCGGCGCCCATCACCGCGATCTCGGCTGTCGGCCACGCGAAGTTGAGGTCACCCCGGATGTGCTTGCTGCTCATGACGTCGTAGGCACCGCCATATGCCTTGCGCGTGATCACCGTGACCTTGGGGACCGTGGCCTCGCAGTACGCATACAACAGCTTGGCGCCGTGACGGATGATCCCGCCGTGCTCCTGCGACACGCCGGGCAGGAAGCCCGGGACGTCCACGAACGTGACCAGCGGGACATTGAAGGCGTCGCAGGTGCGAACGAAGCGAGCCGCCTTCACGGATGCGTCGATGTCCAGCGCCCCGGCCAGCACCGCCGGCTGCTGCGCCACGATTCCGACCGGCCGACCACCCAGCCGCGCGAAGCCGATGAGCATGTTGGCTGCCCACGCGGGCTGGATCTCCAGGTAGTCGCCGTCATCGACCACGCGGCGGATGACATCGTGCATGTCATACGGCCTCGACGGCTCGTCGGGAATGACATCGTCGAGCTCGGGGTCCATGCGGTCGCCGGGGTCGGTCGGCGTGACGCGGGGCGCGTCGGCGAGGTTGTTCTGCGGCAGGTGGGCGAGCAGGCGACGCACGTGGTCCATCGCCTCGGCCTCGTCGCGCGCCGCGAGATGCGCGACGCCGCTTCGACCCGTGTGAACGCCGGCGCCGCCGAGGGCCTCGGAGTCCACCTCCTCGTGCGTGACGGCCTTTACCACATTGGGGCCGGTGACGAACATGTAGCTCGTTCCCTCGACCATCACCGTGAAATCCGTCATCGCCGGGGAGTAAACGGCGCCCCCCGCACAGGGCCCGAGGATGACCGAGATCTGCGGCACGACGCCCGACGCCAGCACATTGCGCAGGAAGATCTCGGCGTAGCCACCCAGTGACGCGACGCCCTCCTGGATCCGGGCTCCCCCTGAGTCGTTGAGGCCGATGACCGGAGCGCCGACCTTCATCGCCAGGTCCATGATCTTGCAGATCTTCTCGGCATACGCCTCGGACAGTGAACCGCCGAACACCGTGAAGTCCTGGCTGAACACGAACACCAGGCGACCGTCGACCGTGCCGTGACCCGTCACCACCCCGTCGCCCAGGAAGTGCTGGCGATCCAGGCCGAACTCCGTCGCCCGGTGGGTGACGAACGCGTCCATCTCGACGAACGATCCCGGATCGAGCAGCAGATCGAGGCGCTCGCGGGCGGTGAGCTTGCCCCAGGCATGCTGGCGCTCGACGCGCACCGGTCCCCCGCCCTCGCGTGCCTCGGCCCGCATCTGCTCGAGGCGGGCAATCCGATCCGCGTTCGTCGACACCTGCTGGACTCCTCCGGTTCAGCGCCCGACCGTCTGTGCGCAAAGACGCCGGTCCGCTGCAATGATAGGCGGGCGCGTCGCAGCACCTGTGGTCAGCACGACAAGACGCCGCGTCGGCGTCGCTGTCGACCACCAACCGCCACGTTTCCGGCGGATTAACGCCGGGTGGCGATCCGGTCAACAGATCGTGACCAACGGGTTCGGCGCGTCCCCGTCGATCACGGCAACCGTCG
This sequence comes from uncultured Chloroflexia bacterium, assembly GCA_963732805.1. GTDB lineage: Bacteria > Chloroflexota > Limnocylindria > Limnocylindrales > CSP1-4 > CAIXZV01. The sequence continues at coordinate 1,625,679 of CAVTAW010000002.1, read as the reverse complement.
GGATATCCACAGAACGGTGCACAACTGGCCTCGAGTGTGGACAACCTCGATGCCCGGTGGAGGGAGCCGCGAGGTAGGATTTGCGCACCTCGGTCCCCGCCAGGACCCAGCGCGGGGCCTCCCGTCCGTCGTCGCGACCTGCCAGCGCCAACCGGCGCCATCGCCAGTCTCGAGGTGATTCCTTGACGCACGTGATCGCCATCGCCAACCAGAAGGGCGGTGTCGGCAAGACGACCACCGCGATCAACCTCGCGGGAGCGCTGGCCGAAGACGGGTTCCGGGTCCTGCTGATCGACATGGATCCCCAGGCGAACCTGACCGCGGGCGTCGGCGTGAACCTGAACCTGGTGCAGCGTTCGATGGCCGACGTGCTCGCCGACGGACGCTCAACCCTGACCGAGGTGATCCTCGCGACGGAGACCGCGGGCATCGACGTGGCGCCGGCACACATCGACCTGGCCAGCACCGAGGGCGAGCTGTTCACCGCGCTCGGCCGCGAGGCGATCCTGCGCGAGGCCATGCGAGACGCGATCGACCCCTACGACTACGTGCTCATCGACTGTCCGCCCAACCTGGGCCTGCTCACGGTCAACGGGCTGGTCGCGGCGCAGAGCGTGATCATCCCGGTCCAGACGCAGTTCTACGCGATGAAGGGGCTGAACAACCTGGTGAAGGTCATCAACGCCATTCGGCTCAAGCTCAATCGCGACCTGCGCATCCTCGGGCTGCTGCCGACGTTCTACGACGGCCGGACCAACCTCGCCCGGGACATGCTCGACGAGCTGCGTGTCGTCGGTGACCACCACGTCTTCGGCTCCATCATCCGCAACACGGTGAAGCTCGGTGAGGCACCCCTCGCCGGCCGGCCGATCACGTCCTATGCGGGGGCGTCGGAGGCCGCGCGAGCCTATCGCGAGCTCGCCCGGGAGGTGATCGATCTTGGCCAGGCCTGACTTCCGCGCCGCCGCCGCACGTCGCCTCTCCGAGGAGCGAGAGCTCCCACCGGCCATCGTCAGCCTGCTGTCCCCGGACTCGGGCCGGCGGTCCACGGGAGTCAAGGTCATCGAGGTCGACCACATCGACTCCAACCCCGAGCAGCCGCGGCTTGCCTTCGACGAGGTCACGCTCGAGGAGCTCGCGGCGTCGATCCGCGAGCACGGCGTGCTCCAGCCCATCCTTGTTCGGCCCCTCGATGACGGCCGGTACCAGCTCATCGCCGGCGAACGCCGCTGGCGGGCATCCAGGATCGCCGGCCTCGTGACGATCCCCGCGCTGGTCGAGGACATCGACGACGACACCGCGCTGGAGATCTCGATCATCGAGAACCTCCAGCGAGAGGACATCTCGCCGCTTGACGAGGCGGCGATGTACGACCGGATGATCCGCGACCACGGCTACAGCATCCGAAGGCTCGCCGACAAGCTGGGCAAGGACAAGGGCTACCTGGAGAACCGGCTCCGGCTCGCCGATGCCCCGCCCGAGGTGCGGGAGCTGGTGTCCTTGCGCAAGGACACCCTGTCCCACGCCTACGAGCTGATGAAGGTCGACGACCCCCGCAAGCGGCGACGCCTCGCGGAGCAGGTCGCCCGCAACGAGCTCTCGCTGGTCAAGCTCCGGGAGCGGATCGAGGGTCGCCCGCGGCGGCCCGCGGCCGCCGAGGCGGAGCCCGAAGCCGACGATCAGCCCGCGGCGGCGCCGGTCGTTGCCGACGAGGGCGGCTGGAGCCGGCTTGCCGGCTCGGCAGCGCCGCTGACGGATGACAGCCTCGTGTCGGCCAAGCAGCAGCTGAACCAGGCGGTCGAGGAGCTGCTGGGCGTCATCCGCGATCCGGGCGTGATCGAGGCCATCGGCGCGGTGGATCGGGCCAACCTCGCCAAGTACCTGACGATCGCCAAGCTGCGGCTGGAGAACGCGATCGCCGTGATCCGCACCGGGGACACCGACCGCTGACCGACCCGTCGCGGTGGCGACGGGTCAGCCGGGGGTCAGCTTCGCGGGCGGGGTCAGTTGCCGGATTGGTCCGGAGCGCCAGAACCGGCGCCCTTGCCCTTCCCCTTGCCCGGCTTGTCCTTGGACGTCGCGGCCTGCGACTTCGCCGCTCCGTTCGCGGACTTGTCCTTGGCGTTGCCCGCGGCATGACCAGCAGCCTTGGCTGCCGCGCACGTGTCGGGCGTGACCAGGTCCCAGTTGATCGTCGCGAGCGTCATGTCCTTCATGTGAGCCACGCACGAGACGAACGCGCCGTGATTGGCGAAGCCGTCGGGTGTCGGCATCGTGGCGGCCGCAGACACGAGCGCGCCGTGGTTGTCCGCCGGGACGGTCGCAGAGTCCGAGGTGGGAGCGTCGACCGTGGGAGCATCGGCCTTGGGAGCGTCGACCGAGTCCTCGGTGTCGGAGGATTCGCTGTCCGGAGCCTCGCTCTCGGGAGCCTCGCTCGGCTCCTCGCTCGCCTCGTCGCCCTGGCTCGGTGCCTCGGCGCTCACGGGATCGTCGGCGCCGGTAAGGCCGAGCTGCGGAGCGGCCGCGAACACGGCCCCCGCCGAGAGCGCGAGCACGACGAGCGCGACGCCCAGCCCTCGGAAGCGGCGGATCAGTTCGGTCATCACGGCGAAACCTCGATGGATCTGGCGTGGTGGGTCACACGAACGGTAACGAGCGCTCCCCGGGAGCCGTTAGGGGGTACGACCGTCCCCCGCCATCCCCGGACCACCGGGGGCGCCTCTGGGCACCGGGGGGCGGTGGCACCGGGTGGTGGCACCGGGTGGTGCACCGGGTGGCACCGGGCGGCACCGGGGTCGCACCAACACTGACCCGCGAACAAAGGGACGGCCCCGCGAGCCCCGCCTCAGCCCGACAGCGGGCTCCCCGTAGCGGCGCTCAGCGCCCCCAGCCAGGCGACGGCGAGCAGGCCCGTCCCCACCGCCTGGATCTCCCAGGCGAGCTCTCGCAGCCCGGTTTCCTCCCGCGTCGCCGCCACGATGCCGACGATGGCACCCGCCAGGGGCGCCAGGGCGGCGAGCAGGATGGCCAGGAGCCAGCCGGTCGGGGCGCCCAGGATGGCGCCTGTCGCGAGCGCGAGCAGGACGACGACCAGGTGGAGCAGGAGCACCAGCCCGCTCGCCCACCGTGGCCCGAGGGCCAGGGCGATCGACTCGTCACCGGCGGCGGCGTCCCGGTCCATGTCGACGATGGCGTTCGCGATCGCCAGGGCGGTTCCCGCGTTGGCGGCAGCGGGGATCAGCACCAGGAACATGCCTGGGACGGTGCCCGTGGCACCGTACCAGCCGTAGACCGGCAGCAACGGGATGCCGATCGCGAGCGGAAGCCATGACAGCGTCGTGCCCTTGGCCCGCAGGTCGTACCACCAGCCGATGGCCAGGATGACCAGCGCGAGCGCCGCCAGCCCGGGCCCCACCGCGAGCGCCAGCCCGACGCCGATCACGGCAGCGCCTGCCCCGATCACCCGGGCGAGGCCCATGGGCACCACGCCGTCCGGGATCGGCTTGCCCAGCTTCCGGCCGGCATCCCACGGGGCGTCCACGATGTCGTTGAGGGTGCCGATGGCGAACTGGAGCATGATCATCGACACGCCGAGCACGATCGCGACGGTCCCCGACCCCCCGGCGACAACCGCCACCAGCGCGACCACGGACCCATCCAGGATCGACGGGAAGGGATGAACCACGCGGACCGCCGGCACGAGGCGGCGCAGCCCCGCCGCGATCCGGCGCAGGCCGCCGCCGACCTGGCCGATCAGATTGTCGGCCCGACCGATCCCGACGGACGAAAGCGGTGCCTCGGCGGGCAGGTTCCCGCCGCCGGCCTCGCCCGGCGACTCAGACGTAGACGAGCTCGTCGAAGTTGGCGACCAGGTAGTCGATCAGCCGCTGGCGTCCGTCGGCGACCTGGGACCGGATCCCGGGCACGAGTGCCCAGAGCGTGATCGCGGGCACGATCAGGCGGCCTTCGCCGTCGTGACCGACCATGGCCGGAGGCCCTCCGCCGGATGAGAACACCCGTTCGAATTCAGGCTCGTTCAGCCTGGCCGCCTGACGGAACTCCTCGACCACCTTGACCACGCCGCGGCGGATCGCGATGTCGCGCATGAGCTCCGAGGCCCAGGAATTGATCTGGGTGTCGGGCTGGTCCGCGAGCCGTGCGCGGTATTCGTTGGCATCGGATGAGAGGCCGGTGGCTCCCACGTGTTCTCCAGCAACAGGCGGTGACGCCGGTCAGGATGCCACAACCGGGACTCAGCTCGCGGCCCCGCGCTCCGATCCGGCACCATCCCCGGCGCCGAGCTCCGGTCGTGCGCCCTCCGGCCAGTCGTTGAACAGCTCGGTCAGCCAGCGCCCGAACCGGCCCGGTGGCGCCGGGTCCACGAAATCGCCGGTCATGCGCTGGAGTGCCGCCGCGGTGCACGCCGTCAGGTCATCCACGGCCTCGCGGGTCGGGCGGCCCTCGGGCGTGATCGGCTCACCGACCCGGATTCTGACCGGGCGCCGGAAGCCCAGCCAGCTGGTGCCGTTGATGGCGATCGGCACGATCGGGACCTTCGCCCGCAGCGCGAAGTACGCGGTGCCGTCCGCCAGCGGCAGCAGCTCGCGCTCGCCGCGATGGATCCTCCCCTCCCCCGCGATCGCGATGACCCAGCCGTCGTCGAGGACCCGCTGGACCCGGCGGGTGGTCTCGATCATGTCGCGCTTCGACGGACGGTACGGGATCCCGAAGCCCGCCCACGCGATCAGCCGATTGCGAGCCCCCCGGCTCATGTCGGCCTCTTTGGGACCGAACATCGCCAACCTGGGGCGGGCAGGCAGGACCGCCAGCAGCACGAGCGGGTCGACCCAGTTGAGGTGGTTGAACACGTAGATCGCGGGACCACGGGCGAACCGGCCGGAGCCCTCGACCCGCAGCCGCAGGATCGCGCGCACGGCGATCGTGCAGAACGATCGGATGATCCGGACCCGGTTGGGCCGATGGACCGGACCGTCCGTGAGCGGCGGTGCCACGCGACGAGTCTAGTCCGTCATCGACCCCCGGGTGCCGTCCAGCGCGTCGGGATCGAGGTCCGCGAGGTGCTCGATCACCACGTCGGCGATCTCCCGGGCACCCGGCGCAGGGGGAACGCTCGCGTTGGGCACCAGGACCACGACCATGCCGGCGGCCTTGCCCGCACGAACCCCGTTGACCGAATCCTCGACCACGAGGCACCGATCCGGTGGCACGCCCAGCCGGGATGCCGCCAGCCGGTACACGTCGGGAGCGGGCTTGCCATGGTCCACCTCGTCCGAGGACACGATCGCCCCGAACAGCCCGTGCAGCCCGAGGGCATCGACGGCGGCGGCGATGACGGCGGGATGGGCGGACGAGGCGATCGCGACGGGCCTCGCGGCGGCGATGCGCCGGACGGCATCCACCGCGCCGTCGATCACGGGCACGTCACCCGCGCGATAGCGGCTGACCATTGCACTCACGATGGCGTCCTGGATCTCGTCCAGGGACAGCGCCGGCAGGTCGAGCCGCTCCTGCATCGTCGCCGCCCACTGGCGCGAGTTGCCTCCCATCACGGCGCGCTGATCGTCCTCCCCCCATCCGCGTCCGTGCTGGCGGGCGAACGCGATCCGGGCGTCGTTCCACCAGGGCTCGGTATCGACGATCACCCCGTCCAGATCGAACAGGACAGCGTCCGTGCCCAGGCTCCTCGTCACGCGTCCTCGCGCTCCCCGCGTCTGCCGGCGTCGGGCCGGGCGCCGTCGCAAGGCTAGCGAATCCCACGTGGCCTGTGCCGGGCGGGCCCATGGTCCCTGTGCGGGGTTGCGCCGACCGACGATGATGGCTCGAACCGCAAGGCGGGCCGGGTACCGGAACGACGACCGGACCATCCGCGAGACGAGGGCGCGGGCCGGCCGGCGGTCGGGAGGTCGTGATGCGTGTGAACCGGAGCGTCCTGGGCTGGGGAGTGTTCTTCATCGTCCTCGGCCTGGTGCCGCTCGCCGTGCAGGCTGGGCTCGTCGACGCCGACACGGTGCGACGGGCATGGCAGCTGTGGCCCGTCATCCTGATCGGGATCGGCCTCGGGCTCGTGCTCCAGCGCACGCAGGCCGCGTTCGTCGGGGGGCTGGTCGTGGCCGTCACGTTCGGGCTGATGGCCGGCGGGGCGCTGGCGGCCGGGTTCGGCCCGGTGGTGGGCCTGGGCAGCTGCGGGTTCGGGTCCGGTGCCGGCGGCGGCGACCCGTTCCCGACCCAGACCGGCACCTTTGGCAGCTCGGCCCGGGTCACGCTGGACCTGAGCTGCGGCGACCTGACGCTGGGGTCGGGCACGGGCAACGGCTGGACCGTGAGCGGCTCGTCGGACGACGGCACGCCTCCCGACGTGAGCGCCGCTGACACCCGGCTGGAGGTGCGGTCGCCATCGAACCGCGGCCTCAGCATCGGTCACGCGTCATCGTGGGACGTCACCCTGCCCCGTGATCCGTCCATCGGGCTGAGCCTCACGGTGAACGCCGGCTCGGCGCACCTGGGCCTGGACCAGATGCAGGTGCCCGACGTGAACGTGTCGGTCAACGCCGGTGATGCGCACCTCGACATGTCGACGGCGGTCGGCACCGACAGCCTCAACGCCAGCGTTAACGCCGGGTCGATGTCCGTCTCCCTGCCGGCCCCGGCCAGCACGCTGTCGGCCAGCCTGACCGCAAACGCGGGCTCGATCGAGGTCTGCGTCCCGGACGGGGTCGGCCTGCGCATCCAGGGGTCCGACAATCCGCTCGGCTCGAACAACTTCGGGTCGCGTGGGCTGACCCGCAGCGGCAACGTGTGGACTCGCGCCGGCTACGACACCGCCACGCAGCGGATCGAGCTCAATGCCAGTGCCAACCTGGGTGCCATCACCCTCAACCCGGAGTCCGGCTGTGACTGAGCATCGCCTGTATCGATCCCCGAACGACCGCGTCATCGCCGGCGTGGCCGGCGGGCTGGCCGTGTGGCTGAACATCGACCCGTCGCTGGTGCGGATCGCCTGGGTCCTGCTTGCGATCTTCTCGGGCGGGATCTTCGTGCTCGTCTATTTCGTGATGATGATCGTAGTGCCGCTGCCACCCCCGGGCTGGATGCCGCCCCCGATGGGCGGACCCGCGCCGGGTGGCTGGGGCGGCCAGGCTCCGGCAGGCGGTGGCTGGGCCGGCCAGGGCGCACCGCCGCCTCCGGATGCGGCTGCGGGTGGCGCTCCCGGGACCGCGCCCGGCGCCGTCCCAGGGTGGTCGTCTCCCGACGCGACCCAGACGGGCTGGACGCCACCGGGGAACGGCTGGTCGTCGCAGCCGCCTGCATGGACCGGTCCAAGCCGGCCGATCGGCGGTGGCAACGCCGGGATCGTGGTGGGCGTGATCCTGGTCGTGCTCGGGATCTGGTTCCTGGTCGACCAGTACCTCTCGATCGACTGGTCCCTGCTGTGGCCGGCGATCGTGATCGTCCTCGGTGTCGGGCTGATCGCGGCCGCGCTCCAGCGCGGCAGGACGGGCCCTGGCTGACCTCGACACGGCGGCGCGCGGTCCCTGACAATCGCCGCCCATGCATGACACCGCGATTCTGCTCGCCCTGTGCGCGGCCGGGGTGGCCGGCGGCCTGTGGCTCCTGTGGCGTGGGTTCGCGGGCTGGAGATCCGCGGCGCGGATCGGTGATACGGCCACCTCGCGGATCGCGACGCTGGCGGCGGGCGAGGTCCGGGTCACGGGAACCATCGAGCCCGCCGAGGTGCTGCTCGTCTCGCCGCTCCAGGGCCGCCAGTGCGTGTGGTTCCGTGCCTCGATCACGTCGAGCGGTCGGGACGAGCGGGGGCTGTTCGACGACGAGCGGGGCATCGGCTTCCGACTTCGCGACGCGTCGGGCACCATCCGGATCTTCCCGCGCGGCGCCCGGATCGATGCACCCGACCGGTACGACGAGCGGACCAGCCTGTTCGGGGAGTCACCACCGGGCCTGGCGATGCGGGGAGCGTCGGTGGTGCCGGTGGAACCGGCCCTCGACCGCGAGGCTGCGATCGCGGAGCTGCTCACGGTGCACCCGCCGGATCCCGGTCTCGACGCCGACGGGCTGGGGTCGTCCGTCGGTGGCAATGGCGCCCGGCGCTACCGCGAGGCGCGGCTCGAGCCGGGCGATGTGGTGACCGTGCTGGGTGCCGCGCGGCCGTTCGGCCGGCTCGAGGACCCGGGTGGCGCCGACACGCTCGACCGCCACGGGGATCCGCTGACGGGTCTCGCGGACCCCACCGTCGAGGCCGAGGTGGCCGAGGCTCGAGCCGCCGGCGAGCTGCTGACCCCGGAGCAGGCATGGGGCAACGCCGCGATCGAGGGGTTCGGGATCGGCAGGCCGGTCCGGGAGCCCGTGCTCGACCCTCGCGCGACGCAGCCCACGCTCGCGACGGCGGACGAGGCGGCGCGGATCGAGCGGACGTTCGACCTCGAGCCCGACCTGCTCGTGCTCGCCTCGGAGCCCGACGCCCCGTTGCTCATCGCCACCGGCTCGCCCACCGAGGCCGTGGCGCGCGAGCAGGACCGGTTCTTCCTGGGCCTGCTGGGTGCCCTGCTCGCGATCGGATCCGCGGTCGTGGGCGCCGTCGTCCTGTCCGGCCAGTGACGCAACCGCGCGATCCTGCTCCCGCCGGTGCCCGATGATGGGCGGGTCATGACGCCTGCCGTCGGTGCTGCCCTGTTCGCGATCCTCGTCCTGCTGTGCATCGTGGGCTTCCTCGCGATCAGCACCTACAACGAGGTGGTCGCGCTCCGCAATCGCATCTCGAAGGCGTGGGCCAACGTGGACGTCGCGCTCAAGCAGCGGTACGACGAGCTGCCCAACCTGGTCGAAGCCGTTCGCGACGTGATGCAGTTCGAGCAGGACGTCCTCACCGAGGTCACCGAGCGCCGGGCCGCCTACTCGGACCGCGATCCGATCCCCCGCCAGGCGCAGACCAGCGACGCGACGTCAGCGGCGGTCCGGCACCTGTTCGCCGTGGTCGAGCGCTACCCGGAGGTCAGGTCCGCGGGCAACGTGATGGCCCTGCAGACGGAGATCGCGAGGCTCGAGGACCTCATCGCGGACCGGCGAGAGCTCTACAACGACCAGGTCTTCCGCTACAACACCAGGATCGGGCAGGTGCCGGCCAACGCGCTCGCCGGCCTGTTCGGCTGGCGACCGCTGCCGTTCTTCGCGGCCGACGGCGACGAACGCGAGCGGCCATCGGTGGAGCTCCGGAGCACCTGACGACCCGGTCGCCGGCGTCATGCGGCAAGCAGGCGGACCATGCTCAGTCTGCGACGCCCTCGAGCTCGCCACGGCCGATGGCGCGTGGGTCACGCCGCGGCCCGGCCGGACCGGGCTGCCGGCTGACCACGAGCGCGACCACGAGCGCCGCGGCTAGTCCGCCCGCGACCATCGGCTGATGGATCCAGGTCACCACGCGTCCCAGCCCGGACATCGAGATCCACGCCCGACCCACGATGTCCGACGGCGTCGGACGCCAGGGGTCCGGCCCGTCGTTGTTGTCGCCCGTGACCTCGTACCCGGTGGCGTCTCCCCCGGTCAGGCGGTGGATCACGATGTCGCCACCGCCGACGTCGCCGGCCGGGACCCGGTACGCGACGACATCCCCGATCGCGTAGGCGGGTTCCGCACGAACGATGACCAGGTCGCCCGTGTTGTAGGTCGGCAGCATCGAGTCGCCGCGGATCACGACCCAGGTCGTGGGACCGCCAAGCGCCGCCGGCCGCAGCAGCAGGAACCAGGCGAGCAGCAGCGCGGCGGTTGCCACTGGCCCCACCCGGAGGCGGCGCACGCGCTTCACGGGACCACCACGTAGGTGACGACCAGCTGGGGAGCCTGCGCCAGGGTCCCCAGCTGCTTGGCCGAGATCGTGACCGACCGTGCGGTCGCCGCTCCCTCGGCGTCGTCGCGGATCATCCAGCCGAGGTTGGTCGCGCCCCCGGACACGAACGAGGCCACGTCGCCGGTCACCGTGGCGCCGGTGACATACGCGCCCGTGGTGCGGTTCTCGCAACCGGCCGGCATGCCGACGTCGAACGAGTCCGTCCTGGATGACGTCGCCGGGTTGTTGAGCGTGGTCCCGAAGGGCTGGTTGCTCCAGGTCACGCCGGCCTCGGTCCAGGCCGTGGTGACCCGGAACAGGTCGAGGGTGCGGCAGACCGCCGGGATCGCCGTCACGTACAGCCGCAACGTCGCCAGGCGGATCGTCGCGGACGCCGGGATGACCGGCGAGCAGGTCGTCAGGTCGAACGTGACGTAGGCACGGCGGTTGGCCGTCCCGCTCGAGGTGATGGTCATGGTGGTCTGCGCGCCGTAGCCCGTCCCCGGGCTGGACTGACGCACCTCGGCGTCGGCGACCACGGTGGTCGTTGCCGGCGTCGCGGTGAGGACGCAGGTGCCGTACGGAGTGAGGGCCGCCGAGGTCAGCGAAAGGCTCGCCGCGGAGCCTGGCGCGATCGTTCCGGTCGCGACCCAGGCGGCCGCGACGGCCACGAGGAGCCCGACCGGGACCAGGCCTGGCAGGCGGCCGCCGCGGCAGTGCGTGCTCACGGTCCCTCGAGGACGAGGTCGACCTGTACGTTCGCGTCCACGGCCGGCGACCCGCCGATCGTGACGCCCAGCGATCCACCGCCGGCGGGCACCGTGCCGGAGCCGCTGCCCGTGGCCGACCCGTTGTTGACGGTCACCCGTGCCGTCGCGCCCGCGCACGCGGCCGGGAGCGATGCGATCGTGACGCTGGCGACCGCGCTGCCCGAGAGGACCGGCAGCACGGAGATCGCGCCGGTGGCGCAGCGCGGGGTGCCAACCGTGGTCGACCCGAGGGTCCGGGTGGTCACCGACAGTCCGGCCGCGGATGCCCCGTCCACCAGGATGATGGCCAAGGCCACCCCCGCCGTCACGAGCTGCCATCCACGCACGGTGGCGACCTCCTCGCACACCCCCCTTGGTGCGGTGCGCCGGCCGTGTGGCGGCCGGCGCACCCGCGGGACCTGGCTACCCGCTGATGACGACGGACAGGCCCACCACAGAGGCCGCGCTCACGGTCGGCGAGAAGGTCGCCGCGAACGAGGTCCCGGATGACGGCGTCGTGCCGGTCACCTCGCCCAGCGACGCGCCGCCGGCGCCCGCGAGCGAGATCCGGTAGGCCTTGCTGTAGCAGGTGGAGGCGAGCCCGGACACCGTCACGGTCGACACGACGTAGCCAGACGCCGAGGCCGAGTACGAGGTCGTGTACGCCGCGGTCATGGCCCCGGCCTGGCAGCCTGCCACGACGCTCGTCGCGGCGCCCAGGCCATCGGTGGTCAGGTTGAGGCTCGCCGCGAGGCCATACACCCCGCCGAACGTGAACAGGCCCGCCAGGGCCGCCGCGATCACTCGCTTCATCGTGGTCTGCAGTGCTCCAGGTATCGGGATCGGTGACGCCCCGGATCATCCGGGGAGCTGCGTCTCGCAGATCACACGCGACACAGCGGCGCGCTACCATCCGCCCGTGGGGGTGGTCCGGGCCGCCGTTGGTCTGTGACGGGAGTCACACCCGCCACGCGACGTGCCGCCGTGCGTGAACGGAGTCCCATCCACGGACCTCACAGCGGTCGGGGTCAAGGGTCAGCTCCTGGGCGGCCTCGCCCCCGCGCATCGCACGCGGCTGCTCGACGCGGCTACCTCCTGGATGGCACGCTCCGGCGAGCCCATCTTCCCGCCCACGGCGGCGTGGACGCGAACCGGCCTGATCGAATCCGGCATCGCGCGCGCCTACCTGGCATCGCTGGACGGGCGCCAGCTGACGGTCCGGTATGTCCGCGTTGGCGACACGATCGGGAGCATGTTCCCGATCGCCGGTGACCGCGCGCCGCTGGGCATCGGCGCCGTGACCGACTGCCGGATCATGGAGTTCGACGCCCGCACGCTGCTCGACATCATCGAATTGGATGCCACGGCCGCCCGGCTCCTGCTGAGCCTGTTCAGCCGCCGCCTCGAGGACCTCTATGCGACGCTCGCCGCGATGGCCTTCGGCTCGATGCGGGAGCGCCTTGCCGGCCACCTGCTCGAGCTGGCCCAGCTGGAGCCGTCGACGGGTGCCCTGGTCGCGCCGATCACCCAGCAGCAGCTCGCAGACAGCGTCGGCACCGTGCGCGAGGTTGTGGCCCGCGGCCTGCGCGACCTGCGCGATGAGGGACTGGTCGTGACGACGGCCGGACGGATCGAGATCCTCGATGCCACCCGACTCGCGGCGTCCGTCGGGCGCTGGCGACCCGCGGGGCGCTGACAGCCCGCGCCGGTCGTCACGGGTCCGTCACCATCCCCGCCTAGACTGGGATCATACGGAGGTCCCCATGCAGTTCCTGTTCCACAAGCCGTCCATGCCGCGTCCCGAGGAGGTCCTCCCGGGCCGCGCCGAGCCGATCGTCACGCCCGGCGTGCATGTCGTGAACGGCCGCTCGCTCCTGCCCCCCTACCCCGCCGGCACCGAGGTCGCGGACTTCGCGCTGGGCTGCTTCTGGGGTGCCGAGAAGAGGTTCTGGTCCATCCCCGGGGTATGGGTGACGGCCGTCGGCTACCAGGGCGGCGGCACGCCCAACCCCACCTACCGCGAAGCCTGCACGGGGCACACCGGTCACGCGGAGGTCGTGCGCGTGGTGTTCGACCCGGCGGTCGTGCCGTACGAGCAGCTGCTGAAGACGTTCTGGGAGTCGCACGACCCGACCCAGGGCTTCCGGCAGGGCAATGACGTCGGCACCCAGTACCGGTCGGCCATCTACGCGCATGGTGCGGTGCAGCTGGCGGCGGCCGAATCGTCTCGCAGCATGTACGCGGGCGAGCTGGCGAAGGCCGGCTACGGCGAGATCACGACCGAGATCCGCGAGGCGCCCGAGTTCTTCTTCGCGGAGGACTACCACCAGCAGTACCTGGCCAAGAACCCGGACGGCTACGATTGCCACACGGCGACGGGCGTCGCGTGCCCGATCGGGCTGGGGGTGAAGGCATAGGGCGGCATGCCCTTGCGGTCCAACCGTACGATCGTGGCATGCGGCCGCGAACCTCACCTGCCTACTGGCCGATGCGCATCCTGCTGGGCATCGGGATCGCGGCAGTCGCGCTGATCGTCATCGGAGAGATTCATGATGCCGGGCCCTGCCGCGATCAGCGCCCCCAGCGTGGAGCTTGGCCCGCTGTCCGTCCCCGGATCGCTCCTGGACCGGGTGCTGGCCGTGGTGGTGTCGGTTGTCGGTCTGCTCTGGATGATCGGGATCTTCCGCGGCCCGCGCGACGACCCGCCGCCCTGGCGCCGCCGGGATCGCTGACGCGACGCCGAGCCTCGGTTCGGTTGTCGATGCGACCGGCATCGAATGCGATGGCTGAGGCCGTGCAGCGGCACGCGAGCCTGTTCGCCCGTTTGTCACGGATCATCCTCGCAGGCGCCCTCGTCGCCGCTTGCGGCGCCGCTCCGCCCTCTGCCGCGTCCTCCCCCAGCTCGTTGCTCTCCGTGGCAGCGTCGGCCGGTTCCACCGGCACACCGGCCCTCTCTCCCACCCTGACGACGCCCGGCAATGCTGCCCGCCTTGGCGGCTGGAGCGGCGACCTTGACCTCCTGGTCCCCGGCATCGAGCGGCTTCACCCCGACCCGTTCCACTCGACCCCGAAGTCTGAGCTGCTGACCGCGGTCGCGGCGTTGCGCGTCACGATCCCCACGGCCAGCGACGACGAGCTCATGGTCGGCGTCGACAGGATCGTCGCGATGGTCAGCGCCGGGGGCCGTGACGCCCACACGGGCCTGTTCCCATGGGGCGGCGGCACCTTCCCCACGCACACCCTCCCGCTGCGCCTGTGGCGCTTCCCCACCGGTTTCGTGATCGTCGATGCCCGGCCACCCTACGAATCGCTGATCGGCCGGGCGCTTGCCTCCATCGACGGCCACCCGATCGACGAAGTCGTCGCTGCGCTGGACCCACTGGTCCCGCGCGACAACCCCGAGACCGTGACCCTGCTCCTGCCGCGCTACCTGCTGACGACCGAGATCCTTCACGGTTCCGGACTCGCGGACGGAACGGCCGGCGCTACCCTCGAGTTCGCCGACGCGCTGCAGTCACCGGTCGCCGTCGAGGCCATCGACACGCGCGCCTACAACGACTGGGCGACGTCGTACGGGCTGTTCCTGCCGCCGCGCGGGAACGCTCCCTACCTGGCGCGATCCGGAGAGCCACTCTGGTTCGAGCGCGACGGCACGACGCTGGTCGTCGGCTACAACCGCGTGACTCGCCTTCCCGCAGCCGACCTGGCAGGGCTGACCGAGGCGCTCTCCGACCCTGCCATCCGGCGGGTGATCGTGGACATACGGAACAACTACGGGGGCGAGACCTCCGGCTATCCCCCTGTGGCCGACGCGCTCGTCGCGAACTCCGCGGCCTGGACGGACGGCCTGTTCCTGGTGACGGGACGCAACACGTTCTCCGCGGCATCGCTGTTCGCCGCCTCGGTCACCTCAAGAGCCCGGGTGATCGTCGTGGGTGAGCCGATGGGCGGCAGCCCGAGCCTGTTTGGCGACGCGCGCGACCTGTCGCTCCCGTACTCGGGCCTGACGGTGTCGGTGGCCACGGAGTACTACGAGGTCGTACCTGGCGACGACCGGACCGAGATCACGCCCGATCTTCCCGTGTCGCTGTCGGCAGGCGACTATTTCGCCGGGCGCGACGCGGCGCGCGAGGCGATCGACCGCAGACGGGGCTGAGCAGCATGGGACCGGCGATCATGCTCGGGGGGTTCGTAGCGTGCAGCCTCCTCGTCCTGGGCGCGACCATGCGCCAGACCGGGCGCCGGGCCGGCCGCCAGCCCCCGGTCTTCCGGCGGGCGGTGCCGTGGATCGCGGGCGGGGTGCTCGCGGTGGCCGCGATCCTCGTGGCGATCCCCGGCGTCCCGCCGATCGTGATCGGCGGGCTCATCGGCTACACGGCTGTCGCGATCGCCGCGATCTGGCGGATGGCGAGCCTGGATCACCAGAGCCGCTGGATGACGCCCTCGCGGCGGCTGGCACGGTTCGGCATCTCGGCGATCGCGCTGACCTGGCTGGGGCTCGTGCTCGGCCTGCTGCTCGGGATCGCCGACCTGATCGCATCCGCACCGTACGGCCCCCTGGGTCAGTGACCTGTCGGGGCGTCACGGAGCGGCGCCATCCGCTGCCCCGACATATGTCCACCCCCGGTCTGGTCGTCCTGCCGTGGCGCCGCGGGCCGCGCCAGCGGACCATCGATGCGGGACAACGCCCCAGCCAGCCCAAGGAGCCCCACCCATGTCCGCCCCCATCCCGTTCACACCCCCCCGTCCCGCCACACCTGCCCCGACCAGCGCACTCGACCGACTGACTGCCACATATGCCCTGGTCCACGACGAGCACGCCTCGCCGCTCGTGGGCTGCTACCTGTGCCTCCATGGCGAACCCCGCCGGCCGCATGTGATCGCCCGGGCGGCCTAGGCACCGCCCCGGCGGCAATCGCGTCGGAGGTCGAGCCCGTGCGATCTCGCGGTTGACGGCGCGCCCTAAGCTGGTCGGATGATCCGCGTGGGTTCGATCGTGCTGCGCGTGGACGACCTCCACCGCCAGACCGAGTTCTGGGCAGCCGCCCTGGACTACGTGCCGCGCATCGAGCGGAGTGACTTCGTCCTGCTCGCCCCCAGGGACGGCACGGGGCCGCATGTCTCGCTCGACCGCGTCCGGTCCTCGGTGCAGGTTCCGCCTCGCATCCACCTCGACCTGTATACCGGCGACCAAGCGGGCGAGGTGGAGCGATTGATCGGGCTCGGTGCCACCGAGGTCCACTGGGACCGGCGTCCGCCCGACGCCGACTACGTCATCCTCGCCGACCCGGAGGGCAACCGAATTCTGCGTGGTGGACACGAGCTGATCGGAGCCCACGGTGTCGGGCGGTCCGTCCCGAGGATCGGGCGATCCGGCCCTGTCGCGAGCGGCACGCCCCGCGAGACCGTCTGGGTCGAATCGCGAACAGACGGAAGGAGCGAGCGAACACCATGGTCACGGTGGCGGACGCAGCATCGGAGTTCCTGGCCCACAAGCGGATCGCCGTCGCCGGCGTGTCCAGGCAGGCCGCCGGTCACGGCGGCAACACGATCTACACGCGGCTTCGCGACCGTGGCTTCGAGGTGTTCGCCGTCAACCCGAACGCCGACGAGGTCGAGGGCGACAAGTGCTACCGAAGCCTGGCCGAGATCCCGGGCGGCGTGGACGGCGTCGTGATCGCGACCCATCCGGACGCTGCCGAGTCGGTTGCCCGCGAGTGCGCCCAGCTGGGCATCAAGCGCGTCTGGATGCATCGCCTGTTCGGTGCCGGCAGCCAGTCGCAGGCGGCCGTGGACTTCTGCGCCGCGAACGGGCTCACCGCGATCGCGGGCGGCTGTCCGCTGATGTACGCGCCGACCTCGGATGCCGGGCACGTGTGCTTCCGCTGGATCCAGGGGATGACCGGTGGACGACCGAAGGTCGTGAACGGCGCCTGATCCAGGCTCGAATCCGGGTGGTCCGGCCGGGTACCATCAGGGCTTCGACCCGCAGGGAGGTTCCGGCGATGGAGACAGTGCGAGACGTCATGACCCGGTCGGTGCTGTCCGTGGGACCGGACACGCCGCTCAAGGACGTCGCTCTCCTCCTGATCGAGCACCGGATCAGCGGGCTGCCCGTGGTGGACGGATCGGGTCGCGTGGTGGGCGTGATCTCCGAGGGCGATCTCCTGGTGAAGGAGCGGCAGCCGGACGCGGTCCGCCACCGGCCGCTCGCCCGCCTGTTCGGCGAGTCGGCGGAGACCCGCCAGCTGCTCGCCAAGGCAGAGGCCCGGACGGCCGGGGACGCCATGACCGCGCCGGCGATCACCGTCGAAGCGTCCGCGCCCGTGGGGGTGGCAGCGACGCTGATGATCGATCGCAAGGTGAACCGGCTGCCGGTGACCGAGGGCGATCGGCTGGTCGGGATCGTCACCCGTGCCGACGTCATCCGCACGTTTGCCCGGAGCGACGAGGAGCTGGCCGCGCGCATTCGCTCGGACGTCCTGCTCCGCACCCTGTGGCTGGATCCGGACCTGTTCAGCGTGGAGGTCTCCAACGGCGTGGCCACCATCCGTGGGCGGGTCGAGCGGAAGTCGAGCGCCGCGATGCTGGAGCGGATGGCGGAGATGGTGCCCGGGATCGTGGCTGTGACCGCCGACATCGCCTGGGCGATCGACGATCGGGACATCCAGGCGCCGTCCCCGGACTACCTGTCGCCGAAGGGTCCGTCCTGACCCACCAGGGCAGCGTCGGGGGCGTGGTCCGCGCCCGCGGGTTCCCGTTCCCTGCGCTCGGTGACCGCTCGCCCGCCGCGCACGAGGCTGGTCGCGATCCCGATCGCGCAGACGATCCCGGCAATCACGAACGCGTCACCGATCCCCAGGGCCAGCGCGCGCGCTGATGCCTCGGCCGGGCTCAGCCCGGACAGCTGCGCGAGGTGGACGGGCATGCGCGCCGCGACGATGGCCCCGCTGGCCGCGATCCCCAGCGCCTGGCCGTCGATCCGCATCTGGGCCAGCGTCCCCGACGCCGTGCCGATCCGCGGCCGCGGCACCGACCCCAGCACCGCGCTCGAGTTCGGGCTCATGAACAGGCCCTGCCCCAACCCGATCAGGGCGAGCCGCCAGATCAGGTCGACCGGTCCGAACCCGCGCTCGAGCTGGGACAGGCTGAACAGCCCGACGGCCATGACCGCGATCCCGATGCTGGCCGGCACGCGCGACCCGATGCGGTCCGACAGGGATCCGCTGAACGGCCCCACCAGGGCACCCACGATCGGGACCGGGGTGAGCAGCAGGCCCGCCTCGATGGGCTGGTAGCCGGCGCCATTCTCGAGCAGGAACGGGAGCAGGAAGGTCGCGGTGAACAGCCCGGCGAAGGCGATGACCACGCTGGCATTGCCGGCCGAGAACGCACGGATCGTGAACAGGCGCAGGTCGATCAATGGCTGGAGTGCCCGCCGCTCGACCCGCAGGAACAGGCCCGCGGCCAGCACGAACGTGACCAGCAGGGCAACGATCTGCGGGCTGGTCCAGCCCAGGGACTCGCCCTGCGTGAGCGCCAGCAGCAGCGTGAGCAGCGCCGTGCCGGACAGGAACGCTCCCGGGATGTCGAACGTCTGCCCGCCGGTGCGCCGCTCGTGGGGCAGGACGCGCATCGCCCACAGGATCGCGAAGATCCCGATCGGCAGGTTGACGAAGAACACCGCTCGCCAGGTTGCGACCTCCGTGAGCACGCCGCCCAGCACCGGCCCGAGCGTGAGCCCCAGCGACACGCTGATCGCGTTCAGTCCGAGCGCCTTGCCCCGCTCACCCGGACCGAACGTTCGCGCGACGATCGCCGGGCCCATCGCCTGGAGCATGCCCGCGCCGATGCCCTGGATGACCCGGAACCCGATCAGGGCGCCCGGGCCTGGTGCCGCACCGCACAGCACGCTCGCGAGCGTGAACAGGACGAAGCCCGAGAGGTAGACCCGCCGGAAGGTCAGGACCTCGCCCAGGCGCCCGAACGGGAGGAGCACACTGCCGACGACCACCAGGTAGGCGATCGACACCCATTCCACGACGGCCAGGTCGATGCCGAAGTCGGACTGGATGCTGGGCAGCGATATGTTGACGATGCTCCCGTCGAGCGTCGCCATGAACGTCCCGACCGAGACGGCGGACAGGATGAGCCAGCGTCGGTCCATGCACGGATGACGCTACCCCCATTCCGGCCCCGCCGGCCGGGCGGCGGCCGCGGGGTCGCGGAGTCGCGCTGCCGTTGTGGCGGCCGCGGGTCGCGCTGCCCGGGTCGCGCTACCTGAGCGCTTCGCGCAGTGATGCCTCCACGTCGTCATCGAGCGTCGTCTGGATGACCTCGCCGTGGTACGGGCGCATCGCGGCCAGGGCTGCGTTCCGGTTCGCCGCCTTGATCAAGGCGAACAGCGCCGACTTGCCCGGTGGCAGCTTGTCCTGGACGTCCTTCACGAACTTGCCGTCGATGCCCCGCCCGAGCGAGGCACCGATGCCGGCTCCCGCGAGGGCTCCCAGAGCGAGGCCGGCGACCGGGAACGCCACCAGCAGCACGCCGCCCAGGATCGCCCCCACGACGGCTCCGCTCTCGGTCGTGCCGCTCAGCTCGTTCCTGACCTTCATTGTGCCGTCCTGCTGGTGGACGACGACCGCGGTGTCCTCGAACGCGATCCGGCCCTGCTTCTCGAGGCCGCGCAGGGTCTTCAGCGCGTCCTGGGCCTCGGTCTCGGTGTCGAACGCGACGACGACGATCTGGCTCATGGCCTCCTCCAGGTCGATCCGTTGGCATGCCTCAGACTAGGCTAATCGGCGCCGCAACTCGTCTCACCCCCCGAACAGGACGACGGTCCCCGGGCGATAGGAGCCCCCTGGCAAGCATTGGACTATGCTGGTGACTGTGTCACACCCGTCGTCCGCCGTGATCCCCGCCCGGCGTGGCGGGCGACGATGCTGACGGCCCGCGCCATCCGACCGGTCCCGGGCTGGCCCGGCTGGCTGCGGATGCCGGCGGGGCGCGTGGCGCGGCTGCGGCGAGCTGTCCTGCGCGGACCCGCGGGTCTGGTCGCCCTGGCGCTCATCACGGGGTTTGGCGCCGGCCTCGGCGCCATCGCGTTCCGGTGGCTGATCGGGGCGTTCACGTTCGTGTTCACCGGCCAGTCCGACTACGGCGCCACGAGCCGTCCGGTCCATCCGCTGCTCCCCGGCCTCGGCGTGTGGTTCATCGTGTTCGTGCCCGCCCTCGGCGGCCTCCTGTATGGCCCGCTGATCGACCGGTTCGCGCGGGAGGCCCGAGGTCACGGCGTGCCCGAGGTCATGCTGGCGGTGGCCGAGCACGGGGGACGGATCCGGCCGCGCGTCGCGGTCGTCAAGTCGCTGGCCTCCGCGATCTGCCTCGGGTCCGGCGGCTCGGTGGGCCGCGAGGGGCCGATCGTGCAGATCGGCTCGGCGCTCGGTTCGTCCATCGGCCAGGCGCTGCGGGTGGGCGAGGCGAACCTCCGGCTGCTGGTCGCGTGCGGGGCCGCGGGTGGGATCTCGGCGACGTTCAACGCACCGATCGCCGGAGTGTTCTTCTCCCTCGAGCTCATCCTGCGCGACTTCGAGGTCCGTTCGTTCGGCGGCGTCGTGCTGGCCTCGGTGACGGCCGACGTGATCAGCCGCGCGGCCCTCGGCTCCTCCTCGTTCCTGCCGCTGCCGCCGTTCTCGATCGTGAGCGTATGGGAATACCCGCTGTACGGGGCGCTGGGACTGGTCGCCGCCCTGGTCGGGATCGGGTTCGTCCGGGTCCTGTACGGCACGGAGGACCTGATCGACCGCCTGTGGATCCCGCGTCCTGAATGGCTGCGACCGGTCGTGGGCGGCCTGGCGCTCGGGCTGCTCCTGCTCGCGCTGCCCCAGCTGTACGGCGTCGGATATGCGCCCCTGGAGCAGGCGATCGGCGGCCAGGACACGCTCCAGCTCCTGCTCCTGCTCCTCGTGGGCAAGGTCGTCGCGACGAGCCTCACGATCGGGATCGGCGGGTCCGGCGGCGTGTTCGCCCCGTCGCTGTTCATGGGCGGCATGCTGGGCACCGCCTTCGGGGTGGTCGCCAACGCTGCCTTCCCGGGCCACGTGGCCCCGGCGGGCGCGTACGGCCTGGTCGGGATGGGCGCGGTGTTTGCCGCGGCGGCCCACGCGCCGATCACGTCCGTGCTCATCCTGTTCGAGCTGACCGGCGACTACCAGATCATCCTGCCGATGATGACGGCCATCGCAGTGTCGGCCGGGGTGTCAGCGAAGCTCACGACGGACACGATCTACACCCTCAAGCTCCGCCGGCGCGGGATCGACGTCCGACGCGGTCGCGCCGCGAGCCTGATGGAGCTGCTGACGGTGCGAGATGCGATGCGCCCGGTCCCGGTCCCGGTCACGACGGGCGCGAGCCTGACCGAGGTGGTGGACCGGCTGGTCGCGGAGCGAGTCGAGGCACTCCCCGTGGTCGACGAGCAGGGCCAGTACCGGGGCATCGTGACCGCCGACGGCGCGGAGGAGCAGATGCGGGCGAACGTGCTCGATGCCACCGCGGCCGACCTCGCCCAGCACGTGCCTGCCGTCCGTGCCGACGAGTCCCTGGACCAGGCCCTGGAGCGGTTGCTGACGCACGGGGCCTCGGGCCTGCCGGTGCTCGAGGGCGACGACGGACGCGTGATCGGCTGGCTCACCCACCGTGACCTGCTGCGCAGCTACAGCTCCGGCGAGGGCCGCGTGCCGCGCGACGCCGGACGACCCGGCTCCGGCTCGAGCCGGTCCCAACCGGGGCCCCGCACCGGGGAGCCCGGTCCCGCGTGGCTGCAGCGGTTCCGGATCGTGGACCTCGAGTTCTCCGGCGATGCCCCGCCCGTCGGCGAGCGCCTCACGGCCCTGCAGTGGCCGGCGCTTGCCCTGCCGATCATGGTTCGTCGCGATGGGCTGAGCTTCGCGCCGACGGAGGGGACGGTGCTCCAGGCCGGCGATCGCGTGACCGTGCTGGCGGAGCAGACGCTCGCCGACGGGCTGATCGATCGCCTGATCCTGCCCGCTTCGCCCGGGTCACCGCCGGAGGCGACGGTCGCCGATCCCGTCGATCCCGCGGGGGTCGGGAACTCCTCGGCGGATGCCGCGGAGCCGTCCGACGGCTGAGGACGGCGCGATCGGCGGCCCCGGCGCAGGCGTTGACGTTCGGGTGTACCGTCTGCGCAAACCGACTGTCGGTCGGTATGGAGCGAAGGAGCGGTCGTGGCCCGCACTGCCGCCGCGGCAACGGCTCGAGACGTCCGGCGGGACGCGTTCGTGGATGCCGCCCAACGCCTGATCCAGGCCAAGGGCTACGAGCAGACGAGCATCCAGGACGTGCTCGACGAGCTGGACGCGTCGCGGGGGGCCTTCTATCACTACTTCGATTCCAAGGCGACACTGCTCGACGCGGTCGTGGACCGGATGGTCGAGCAGGCGATGACCGAGTTCCAGCCCATGGTCGAGGCTCCGGGGCTCGACGCGCCCGCGAGGATCCGGGTGCTGTTCGGCGGCATCGCCCAGTGGAAGGGCGAGCGAACCGAGCTGCTGATGACCATGCTGGAGACCTGGATGGACGACGACAACGCGCTCACGCGCGACAAGTTCCGGCGGAGCCTCGTCCCGCGGATGGTGCCGGTGCTCGCCCGGATCATCGAACGGGGGAACGCCGAAGGCAGCCTGGATGCCGGCGACCCGCGATCGACCGCCAATGTGCTGGTGTCCCTGATCCAGGGCCTCAACGAGATGGCGACCCAGCTGTTCTTCGCCCGCCAGGCGGGCACGGTGACCTTCGAGGAGGTCGAGCGGACGTTCTCCGGGTACGCGGATGCCTTCGCGCGGATCCTGGGTGCACCGTCCGAGCCGCTCCTGCTCGCCGATCCGGCCACCCTCCGCTACTGGTTCGACTCCCCCACTCCAGCACAGGAACCACGATGACAGCCATCATCCAGACCGAGCAGCTGACCAAGTCGTACGGCGCCCACCGCGGGATCATCGAGGTCGACCTCGCGGTCGAGCCGGGCGAGGTGTTCGGCTTCCTGGGGCCCAACGGCGCGGGCAAGACGACCACGATCCGGGTCATCCTCGACCTCATCCGCCCGACCAGCGGCCGGGCCCTGGTGTTCGGCCTCGACTCCGCCGCCGAGCCGGTCGCGATCCACCGCCGGGTGGGCTACATCCCGGGCGAGTTCACCCTGTACGACCGGCTCACCGGGGGCCAGACGCTTGCCTACTTCGCCAACCTGCGGGGCGGCGTGGACGAGCGCTACCAGGCGAGCCTCGTGGAGCGCCTCGATCTTGACCCCTCGCGCCGGTTCAAGGAGTACAGCAAGGGCAACAAGCAGAAGGTGGGCCTGGTGATCGCGCTCCAGCACCGGCCCGACCTGCTGATCCTCGACGAGCCCACGAGCGGGCTCGACCCGCTGGTCCAGCAGGCGTTCTTCACGATCCTGCGCGAGGCGACCGGCGCGGGCACCACGACGTTCCTCTCGAGCCACATCCTGAGCGAGGTCGAGAAGAGCTGCGACCGGGTGGCGATCATCCGCGAGGGACGCCTGGTCCGGACCGGCACCGTGGACGCGCTGCGCGACCTCGCCCACCACCAGGTCGAGCTGCGGTTTGCGGGCCCCGTGCCCGAGGCCGAGTTCCGCTCGCTGCCGGGCGTGTCCGACGTGGTCGCCGACGACCACGTCCTGCGCCTGCGGGTGTCGGGCCCGATCACCCCGGTCGTGCGGGCCGCCGCCCACCACGAGCTGCTCGACTTCGTGTCCCGCGAGCCCAGCCTCGAGGAGACGTTCCTCGCCCAGTACGGCCGCGAGCCGGCCGGGGAGGCACCCGATGTCCGCTGAGGCCGGCGCGCCGCGGCACGCGGCGCCCCGCACCCGGATCTCGCCGCTGAGCCGGGTCTACGGCCTGGATCCGTGTACGCGAAGACCATGCGCGACTCCCGGCTGTCGTTCCTGGTCGCCGCCGGGCTCCTGGCCGGCGTGATGCTGATCGTCGCCGCCGGCATCAGCAACGCCTTCTCGACGCAGGAGGCCCGGGACGAGATCGCCAGGCTCGCCACCGATGTCGGTGGCGCGGCAGCCGGGATCGCCGGCAAGGCCGTCAACGTCGGCACCCTGGGTGGATACATCCAGTGGAAGTACGGGCCCGTGTTCCTGTTGGTCGTGGGGCTGTGGTCGATCCTGGCCATGTCCGGGACGCTTGCCTCCGAGGCGCGCCGTGGCAGCCTCGACTTCGTCGCCGCGGCACCGTTCGGCAAGCGCCGGATCGCGCTCGAGAAGGTCGCCGCGCACGTGACCCTCGTGACGCTGGTGATGGTGCTCATGGCCGGGGCCACGTGGCTGGCCGGGGCGGTGTTCGGCACGCTGCCGGGCGACGCGATCCCGGTCCAGGCCGCGGTCGGTTTCGTGCTGTGGCTGGAGCTGGTCGGGCTCGTGTTCGGCGGTCTCGCGTTCGCCCTCGCCCAGTTCCTCGGTCGCGGGCCGGCAGCGGGGATCGCCGGGGCGATCCTGATCGCGGGCTACGTGCTCAACAACTACCAGGTTGCGGCACCCGCGATCAGCCCCGTGGCCGACCTCACCCCGTGGGCGTGGACCACCAACCACCTGCCGCTTGCGGGAGCATACGACTGGGCGTCACTGGTTCCCCTGCCGTTCCTTGCCGTCGCCCTGTTCGCCGTCGGGATCGAGGCGTTCGCGCGCCGGGACCTCGGGGTGACGAGCAGCGTGCGAACGCCCGGGCTGCCCGCCGCGACGCTCGGGCTGGAGGGGCCCGTCGGGCGATCGTTCGGCGACCGGCTGCCGGTCGCGCTTGCCTGGGGCCTCGGCCTGGGCGCGTTCGCGCTCATGCTGGCCGCGATCAGCAGGGCCATCGCGGACCAGGTGGCGACGTCGCCCGACCTCGTGAAGACGTTCCAGTCCCTGTTCCCGGGCTTCGACATCACGACCGCCGGCGGGTTCCTCCAGCTGCTGGTCCAGCTGATGTACATCATCGTCGGCTTCGCGGCGGCCACGCTCGTCTCCGGCTGGGCCTCCGACGAGACCTCCGGCAGGCTCGAGCTGCTGCTCGCAACGCCGCTTGCGCGCCGTGCCTGGGCCATCCGGAGCGGGCTGGGCGTGTTCGCCGCGATCGGCGTCATCACGCTGATCCTGGCGGCTGGCATCGGGCTGGGGGCCGGGGCCGGCGGCAGCGACGCGCTCACGCCCATGAGCGGCACCATCGTCCTCGGCCTCTATGCCGCCGCCTTGGCGGGGGTGGGCTTCGCGGTCGGCGGGCTGTTCCGGATGTCGATCGCGGCCGAGGTCGTTGCCGTCGTGGTCATCGCGACCTACCTCGTGGACCTGCTGGCACCGGCGCTGCAGCTGCCCGACTGGGTTCATGGGCTCGCCCTGACCGCCCACCTCGGCCAGCCGATGGTCGGGGTGTGGGACTGGATCGGCGTGGCTGCCTGTCTCGTGCTCGCGGTCGGCGGCCTGCTCCTCGGAGGCTGGGGGGTCAGCCGGCGCGACATCGAGCGCTGAGCCGCGGCGTCATCGCGCCCGACGCGGATGCGTGTCGGGCATGCGAGTCATTCCCAGCGGAAGAAGCGCGCCGAGATCGCGAGGCACACCACGAACCAGCCGCCCAGGACCGCGAGGTCCACCGGCAGCGGGGCGAACGCGGATCCGCTCACCATCACCTGGCGCAGGGCGTCGCCCAGGTACGTGAGCGGCAGGAACGCGGCAACCGGCCGCAGGATGCTGGGCATGATCTCGATCGGGAAGAACACGCCCGAGAGGAACATCATCGGGAACTGGATCACCTGGACCACGCCGTTGGCCGCCTCCTCCGTCCGCACGAACGCGGCGACCAGGTACCCGATCGAGATGAACGTGAGGGCGCCGAGGATGACGATCGCGGCCATCAGCCACAGGGCGCCGAGCACCTCGACCCCGAACACCGCGACCCCGATCCCCACGATCAGCGCTGCCTGGACAAGCCCGATCAGGAGGCGCGAGCACGACGTTGCTCCCGACGAGCGTCCAGCGCGGCAGCGGCGTGGCGCCCAGGCGCTTGAGGATCAGCTTCTCCCGTTGCGCGACGAGCGGAATCGCGCCGAAGATCCCGAGCTGCATGAGGGCCATGCCCAGGATCCCGGGAACGAGGAACGCGGCGCTCGTGAGGTCCTGGGTCTGGAGGGTGTGGCTGGTCACGCCCAGCACCGGATCCCGCCCCGTGAGGGCGACGTTGAGCGAGGCCGTCACCTGGTTCACGATCTGCGTGATGGTCGCGCTGCTGGTCTGCTGGCTCGGGTCCGTGTACAGCTCCAGGGTGACGGCCGGGCCGCTCGTCGATGGCGCGCTCGCCTGGCCCGCCGCGGCGATCGCGGCCGCGTAGCCCTGCGGGCACGACGATGATCCCGCGCAGGTCGCCCGTCTGCATCGCGGCGCGGGATTCGTCCAGCGTGCCGTCCTCGAGCTCGAGCAGCGGGACCTGCGCCGAACGCCTGCCGCAGCTGGGCCGATGCGGGCGTGCCGTCCTGGTCCACCCAGCCCGACCTTGTACGTCGTGCTGCCGCCGCCCGAGAAGATCGCGCCGAACAGCAGGATGAAGATGACCGGGAACGCGAGCGTCCAGAACAGCGCCGTCGCGGTCCCGGACGAAGCTCCGGATGTTGGCCACGGTGAGCGTGGCGAGCGCATGCATCCCGGTCACTCCCGCAGCGCCCGGCCGGTGAGATCGAGGAACACGTCCTCCAGGGTGGCCCGACGGATGCCGAGGTTGCCCGGCTCGCGGCCCGAGCTGCTCGGTGCGCCTCAGCAGGGCGCCGATCGTGGCCGCCACGTCGGCCGTGTAGAGCACGCTCTCACCGTCCTCGATGACGGCCCGCTGTGACCGCCGGCAGCGCTCGCCAGCTGGGCAAGGTCGAGCTCCGGCAGCGTGTCGAAGTGCACGGCCCGCTCCTTGAACCGGCGGCTCACCAGCTCTGCGACGGTGCCCAGCTCCAGCACGTGGCCGTGGTCCATGATCGCGACCCGGTCGCACAGCTGCGAGGCCTCCTCCATGTAGTGGGTCGTGAGCAGCACCGAGCAGCCCTGCTCGCGCAGTCGCAGGATCAGGTCCCACAGCGAGCGGCGCGCCTGCGGGTCCATGCCCGTCGTCGGCTCGTCGAGGAACACGAGCTCGGGCTCGTTCACCAGGGCGAGGGCGACCGACAGGCGCTGGCGCTGGCCACCCGACAGGTGCCGCGTCTGCGCGTCGCGCGTCGCTCGCCGAGGTCCACGGCCTCGAGCAGCCACTCGGTCGGGCGGCTCCGCGCGTAGAAGCTGCGGAACAGGTCGAGGAGCTCCGAGACCGTGAGATACGGGTACAGCGCCGCCGTCTGCAGCTGGACGCCGATGCGCTCCTTGATCTCGACCGGCTGGTGGGCGGCATCGATGCCCAGCACGCGGCACGCTGCCCGCGTCGGGCTTGCGCAGGCCCTCGAGGATCTCGACCGTCGTGGTCTTGCCGGCCCCGTTCGGCCCGAGGAGCCCGAAGATCTCGCCGCGACGCACCTCGAAGCTGATGTCGTCGACGGCGTGCACCTCGCCGTAGCGCTTGCGGAGCCCTGCGACCTCGATCACGGGCCGGTCGTCGTTGCCAGCGGTCATCGCACTCCCTAATTCGCCGGAACCCGATGGTAACGGCTGCGTCCCGAATTAACCGCCCCCGCGCAGGTCCAGCACCCGACCCCAATGGAACACCCGGACGGCGATCAGCACACCCAGCGCCGCGAGCACCAGGATGGCGGCCGCCGCGATCGATGCGTCCAGGTCGCCACCCTGGAACTCCGCGTAGACCACGAGCGGCAGCGTCTGGGTCCGGCCCCCGATGTTGCCCGCGAACATGATCGTGGCGCCGAACTCGCCAAGCGCTCGTGCCCAGCTCATCACCAGGCCGGCCCCCAGCGCGGCGCCCGCGAGCGGTAGCGTGATCCGGCGCAGGACGTGCGCCTCGGACGCACCGTCGACGCGCGCCGCGTCCTCGAGATCGCCGTCCACGCCCGCGATGCCGGCCCTCGCCGACCGGATGAAGAACGGCGCCGACACGAACACCTGGGCGAGGATCACGGCAAGCGTCGTGAACGGGATCGTGATCCCGAGCACATCGAGCGGCGCCCCCAGCAGGCCCCGCCGGCCGAACACCAGCAGCAGCCCCAGGCCGGCCACGGACGGCGGCAGGATGATCGGCAGGTCGACCAATGCCTCCACCAGCCACTTGCCCCGGAACCGTCGGCGGGCGAGCACGAGGGCCAGGGGCAGGCCCACCAGCACCGTGACCAGCAGGCTCACCGCGGTCGTGGTCAGGCTGAGCGCGAGCGCGGCCAGGACGACCGACGACCCGGCGGCGCCGGCGAGCGATCCGCTGAACACGGCGTGCCCCACGAGGGCAAGGACCGGCAGCGCGAGGAACAGGGCGAACAGGCCGGCGAGCGCAACCAACGATCGCCCGAGCCACGGGCTGCGCTCGGCGCCGCGGCCGGCGCGACGGCCGCCGACCGGCGGCCCGGCCGGCTTGGTCGCGGGCGTGCCCGAGAGCGCCCCGTCGCGAACCGCCCCAGTCACGGGACGGGCTTCAGGAACCCGAACGACGCCAGGATCCGCTGGCCGTCGGGACCGGTGAGCCAATCGAGGAAGCCGGTGGCCGCGGCCGGGTGACTGGAGGCCCGGACCACCACGGCCGCGTAGCTCGCCGGGACGTTGGCGTCCGCCGGCACGGCAACCGTCTCGACCTTCGAGGAGGCGGCGGCATCGGTCCGATACACGATCCCGGCATCCCCCTCCCCGAGCTCGATCTTGGCGACAACCGCCTTGACGTTGTCCTCCCTGGACACGACGTTCGAGGCGTAGGCGGCCTCGAAGCCGGACGGGTAGCCGGGCTCCGCGGCCAGGTTCGCCACCAGCTGCGTCGCGTACGTCGTGATCGGGACCTCGTCCCCCGCGGCGACGATCTTGACGCCCGGACGCGCGAGGTCTGCGGGCGTCGCGATGCCGGCCGGGTTCCCGGCCGGGACGATCACCGTCAGCTCGTTGCCGGCGAACACGACCGCATCGCCGGCGGCGAACCCGTCGTCCACCAGGCGCTGGGCGTTCCGGGTGTCGGCCGAGAGGAACACGTCGGCGGGTGCGCCCTGCTCGATCTGGGTGGCGAGCGCGGCTGACGAATTCGGTCGCCACGACCAGGGTCGTGCCTCGGTGCGATGCCTCGTACGCCGGCCTGACCTGGTCGAGCACGCCCCTGAGGGATGCGGCCCCGAACACCGTCAGCTCGTCCGCGGCACCGGCCAGGGAGGATCCGGCGGGCCCGGACTGCGGGCCGTCCGTCGCCGAGGGCGCCACCACGGCCGGCCGTGCGCTCCCACCCGATGAGCACGCCGCCACCGCCGCTGCCAGCAGCAGCACGCCCATCCACGCCCGCGGCTTCAGGGCCGGGCCTCCCGGCGCGTCGGGACCTCGATCATCACGTTGGTCGCCTTGACGACGCAGGTCACCTCGTCGCCGACCACCAGCCCCAGCTCGTCCACGGCCTCGGCGGTCAGCAGGCTGACCATCCGGTGGGGCCCGGCGATCACCTCGACCACCGCCGCCACGCGGTCCTTCTCGACGCGGGTCACGATGCCCGGAAACCGGTTCCGCGCGGACCCTGCGCCCATCGGACGCTCAGGCGCCTGGACCCGGCGCTCCCCCATCAGCCGCGTCACCGCCGCGATCGGGACCCGCCGCTGGCCGCCGGCCGAACGCTCCATCCGCAGCCGGCCCTCGGCCTCCCAGCGGCGGAGCGTCTCGATCGAGACCTGGAGCATCTCGGCGGCCTGGCCGACGCGCAGCGCGCTCGCGCGCTCGTCCGGCACGGCTGGTCGCTGCTTCCTGTCCATACCACGAGAGTTTGGCACATCGACGGCAACAAGGGCAGATACCTAAGCTCCGATGCCTAGGTATTGCCCACGGTCCCGTTGACCCCGGATGACACAATCACGGGGTCGACGCACCTGGAGGAGCACGATGGCGACCCCGATCGACCCGGGACGGCAACCCGCGCCCGAGGACCATCCCCTGTACCGGATCGCCCACCTGCATGGGTCCGAATGGGTGACCTTCAAGCCCCAGGAGCAGCACAGCCCACGTGGCGATGAACCCGGGCTGCCGTGGGTGGACGGGACCGTCTACCGCTGCGAGGAGTGCGACGAGCGCGTGGTCATCGCCGCCGGCTGAGCGGCTGCTATCACGCTGCCGCGTCCCTTCGACCTGCGGCGCCGGCCCGCCGGCAGGCCGTACCCGCTGCTCGGCGATCTCGAGCGCGCGGGAGCGGTAGGCGCCGATCGATGCCGGCGTCCTGGCCCGGAAGCCGTCGACCATCCGGTTGTACATCGAGAATGCCGACGCGATCAGCACGGCGAGCTGGACGTCGGCGTCGGTCGCGCCCGCGGTGGACGCTGCCGCGACATCGTCCGCCGTCAGCTCGCGAGGCGCGCGGCCGACCGTCCGGGCCACGTGGAGCAGCGAGCGCATCTTCGGATCGAACCCGTCCAATGCACCCAGCTTGAGCTCGTCTAGCAGCGGCACGAGGTCGGTCTCGCCGCTGCGCTCGAGCAGCGCGGTCGCGTGTGCCGCGTGCGAATCCATGCAGAAGAAGCAGTCGTTGCCGGCGGACACGGCCGTGGCCAGCATCTCGCGCTCGGCGCGGGAGATCGTCGCCCCCGGGTAGTCGTTGACCAGCAGCTCGTCGGCGAGCGCGCGCAGGTGGACGCCGAGACCGGGTGTCAACCGCATCGCCGCGACGATCCCGGGCACGTCCGGCAGGGCGCCGACGATGGGCTCCTGCTGTGAGCGCTCGATCCGCTCCTCGTCACGTGCCATCGGCGAGTCTCCTCTCTGCCCGGTCGGGATATCGACCCGCAGTATGAGCCGAGACCGCCCGGGCGTCGCCCGGGCAGCCGGGCTGCGGGCGGGAGGCCGGCCGGCCGGAGGGTGCGTATCCTTGGGGACCGCATGCGCAGCACACCCCCCGTTCCTGCCGAGCCACGCCGTCGGCCCAGCCGTCTCGTTGCGTGCCGCGGTCGGTGCCGCCTGTGACCGCCCGGACGCTGACGGTAGGGCGTGGCACCTACCCGCTCATCCTGCCCAGCATCCGCGACCCGCGCCTCCACGTGGCGGCGGTGATCATCACGATCCACGTGCTGGGCCAGGTGGGCCTGAGCTTCCGGGTGAGCGTGCCGCAGATCCTGGCCGCGATCCTGACCTGCGCGGTGATCGAGGTCGTCCTGACGTTCCGCCAGCGCCGGGCCTTCGTGTGGCCGGCCAGCGCGATGCTGACGGGCAGCGGCGTCGCCCTCATCCTGCGCGTCGTCGGGACACCGCCCGACGACCACTGGACGACCTTCGCGTGGTACGTGTTCGCCGGCGTCGCCGGCCTGTCCCTGCTGACCAAGTACGTCATCCAGCACCGCGGCTCGCACGTGTTCAACCCGTCCAACATCGGCCTGGTGGCGGCGTTCGTGGTGCTGGGCACGTCGCGCGTCGAGCCGCTGGACTTCTGGTGGGCCCCGTTGAACGTGTGGATGATCGCCGCCTACGCGGTCATCCTCGGCGGCGGGATCCTGATCACCCGGCGGCTCCACCTGCTGGAGCTGGCCGGTGCCTTCTGGGCCACCCTCGCGGCAGGCACGGGGCTGCTCGCGGCATCGGGCCACTGCATGGTGGCCAGCTGGTCGTTCGCGCCCGTGTGCGGCATGGACTTCTGGCAGGTCATCGTGACCTCGCCCGAGGTCCTGATCTTCCTGCTGTTCATGATCACCGACCCCCGGACCGTGCCGTCGAGCCGCGACGGGCGGATCGCCTTCGGCATGGCCGTCGCCGTGGCCAGCGTGCTGCTGATGGCTCCCCAGACCGATGAGTTCGGGACCAAGGTCGGGCTCCTTGCCGGCCTCGTGGTGATGTGCGCGGCGCGCGCGATCCTCGACCGGCTGGGCGTGGACGTGCGCGCCGGGGCGGACCGCCTGCGCACGCTCGCCGCCGGTCCGGCGACCGCCGAGCAACCGGCGGCCGGCCTGGCCCGGGGTGCCGTCCGGGTCGCGCTGGCGGGCCTCGCGGTGCTGGTGGTCGGGACCGGCATCGTGTTCGCGGGGACGCCGGCCCGCGGGTTCGTGGTCGCCGACACGACCGAGGTGCTCAATCGGCTGCCGGCCGACGTCAACCCGGCGACCCTGCCCACGATCACCGTCGGCCAGGACGTCATCGACTTCGACCACGAGCTGGCCGGCGCCGGCATGCAGACGGTCGTGGTCACGCTCGCCCAGAACCTGGAGCTCGAGAACCAGGCGCTGCTCCAGCGCGACGGGACCATCCTCACGGCCGTGGACCATGGCGACCGGCTGGCCGAGATGCAGGGCCGCCTGGCCGACATCGGGACCACCGGGCCCACGGTCGTCGAGCACTACCAGTTCGACACGATCAAGGTGTCGCTGCTGGTCCCGTTCGGCATGCAGACCGGCCTGAGCCTGGGCCTGGCCGGCCGGGGGACGATGGTCGTGGAGACCTACGATGCGTCCGGCACCCTGCAGGCCCGCCAGTCATCGCCGTTCGACCTGGTGTTCGCGATGCGCCGGGCGACCGGGGCCCGCTGGCTCAACGTCGCGGTGCTGCCCGGGTCGCCCGGCGGTTCCTGATCGCTGACCCGCTGCGGCCGGCTACCGACCGCGCCGGTCAGGGCAGTCGCGAGAGGCAGGTGTTGGCCTGGGACTTCAGGGCGTCGTCGCTGGCCGCCTTGCCGCCGACCACGAGGTTGCTGATGGCGAAGTAGATCGTGCCCTTGAGGGCGTCGATACCGGCGACGCTGAGGGTCTTGCCGCCGATCGAGGCGCTGGCCCGCGCAAGGACCCCGCCATCGGCGAGATCCGGCAATTGGGTCAACGTGAGGCCGCTGCCGGCCGCCTGGTCCATCTCCGACTCCACCTGGGCCTTGGCCGCCTGGGCCGTGGCAAGGTCGGGCGCCTCGGCAACCACGACGGTGACCTGGTTGGTGGCGCCGGACGTGGAGTAGGTGCAGCTCCTGATGTTGTTGTCGCTCGTGTCCTCCTTGCCCGGGCCGAACGTGGCACCGGCCAGGGCCCCGGCCTCATCGCCGGTGACGAGCTGGCACGGGTCAACCGCGGTCGGCTTGGCGGTGGGTCCGCTCGTGTCGGACGAGGCAGACGGGATCGCCTCGCTCGCGGCCTCGGAGGCCATGGCCGAGGGCTCGGTGCTCGCGGATGCGGATGCCGGCACGCTCGCGGGTGCGGCCGACGGCGCCGACGACGGGGCGGTCGTCGCCGAGGAGCCGCTGCATCCGGCGAGCAGGACGGCGCCCAGCAGGGCGACCAGACAGGACCTCCGGCGGGATGAACCCGCGACAAACGATGCGACCGCCATCTTGTCCTCCTTGATCCATCGGTGGACTGGCGATGCCTCGAGCTGGCCGATCTCTCCTCACGTCACACGCAGGTCAGCACGGGGGCGCCCCTCACGTCAGGGCGTGCCATTGCGCGAACACTAATGCTGCAGCGGATTTTCGGCTCTGGGCGTGGCCTCACCGACCTGCGGCGTCCGTCGGAGTGCCAGATACACCAGGGCTGCGAGCAGCGGGAGCTGGATGACACGCAGCGTGATGCCCCACGTCTCGAACGGCGGCGTACGGGTCTTCGAGATGTCGATGTAGGCCCAGTAGACGAACAACTGGAAGACCGCGCCGAGGATCCACAGCCACCGTCGATCCAGCGTCGCCAGCAGCACCGCGCCCAGGAGGAACGCGCCTCCAGCCAGTGCGCCGAACATCCACAGGAAGGAGCGATCGCCGTCCGCGCCGCCGACGTCGAGCACGCCCAGGCCAATCAGGAAGTAGATCATCGCCATGGTTGCCGCCACGGCCGCGGCGCCGTACCGGACCTCCCGGCGCGACAGGTGCGTCATCGCTCGTCCTCCTGGTGCGGAGCATGCCGGCTCGACGGGCACAGTGCCCACGCCTCCTGGCGGGTGAGCTCGGCAGCGACCGGCAGCGCAGCCTCGACCGGCGGCGACAGCTCCAGGTCCGCGGTGATCCGTCCGGGCTGCACGCCGACGATGCTGACCCGCGCCGGCAGCTGACCGGCGAACCGCGCGGTCTCGAGCAGTGCCGCGAGGCCCAGCTCGTGCGCCGAGTCCGGCGGCTGCGGCACCGATCGCGTCGCCTCGCCCCGGATGACCGCCACGGATCCGGCCGGCTGTCCCAGGTTGACCGCATCGACGACCACGACGCCCTGCGCATCGCACAGCAGCGGCAGGAGCTCGAGGCCCAGCGTCCCGCCGTCGACGATCCTCGTCCCGGGTGGCAGCGCGGACCCGGCGGCGTCATCTGCCTCGGCCAGGGCCCGCGCCACCCGGACCCCGACGCCCTCGTCGCCCAGCAGCGTGTTCCCGATGCCGAGCACGAGGACGCCGGCGGGCGAGGTCACCGGAGCATCTCCTCCAGCTCGATGCCGCCGTCCCGCGCCCGGGCGACGTCGCGCCGCGTGGCGAACTTGAAGCCCGAGAAGATGCTCGACATGAGGCCGTTCTTCTCCACGTGGTCCACCAGCAGGGCCGAGTACACGTGGTGGACCATGAACCCGAGGATGAACCACATCACGAGGTGATGGACCACGCGCACCGTGCCCAGCCCGAACACGCCGGGAACCCACCCGAACAGTCCAGCCACCACCGGGTTGCCGTGCTGGGCCTCGAGCGCGTACCCGGTCAGCACCTGGACCAGGAACAGCATGAACACCACCATGTAGGTGGCCGCGGCCAGCGCGTTGTGGCCGAGGATCCCGGGCAGCTCACGCCGGATGAACAGGTACCAGCCGGTCTGGTCCCGGAACTCGTTGAGGTGGCGGCGGTTGGTGGGGATGAACGCCCGCCACTGGGCGAACCGGTTGCCCCGGAACAGCCAGTAGGTGCGGACGATGCCGGACGCGACGAACACGTAGGCGGTGATCGTGTGCACGAAGCGGACGATCCCCATCGTGGCGCCGGTCTCGGGGAACAGGAACGGATCGGCGATGTAGCCGCCGGTCAGGCTGAGCACGATCACGCACAGCACGGTGAGCCAGTGCGTGAGCCTGACCGGCACCTCCCAGACATAGACCCGGACGCGCTGCCAGGGGTGCGTCGCGAGCAGCGGGTGATCTGCGGGAATGGCGTCGAACGGGTGGACCTCGGGCCGGGTCCGTCGCGGATCTGAGGTCATGTCGGTTGCCATCGATCTGCCCCCTAGCCGATCGTCACGACGGTCGACGACCGCCGCGCGGGGTCGTGGACATGGACCGCACAGGCGAGGCAGGGATCGAACGAGTGGACCGTGCGCAGGATCTCGAGCGGTCGCTCGGGATCCGCGATCGGGGTGCCGACGAGGGCCTCCTCCCACGCCCCCCGGTGACCGGCCGGATCACGCGGGGAGCCGTTCCAGGTGCTCGGCACCACCAGCTGGTAGTTCGTGATCTGCTCGTTGTCGATCACGATCCAGTGGCCGAGCGCGCCGCGCGGCGCCTCCACCATGCCGAAGCCCTCGGCGTGGGACGGCCATGAGGCGGGGTCCCAGCGCGTCACGTCGGCCACGGCGAGGTCGCCGCTCTTGAGGTTGGCCTCCAGCTCGGACAGCCAGCCATCGAGCTTGGCGGCGATCAGGCTGGTCTCGATCGCGCGCGCCGCCACGCGGCCCAGGGTGCTGAACAGGGCCTCGGGCCCCACGCCGAGCGTCTCCAGGGCGCCGTCGACCGCGGTCTTGACGTCCTGGTGCCCGGACGCGTAGGCGATCAGCATCCTCGCGAGCGGACCCACCTCCATCGGCTGGTCGTCGTAGCGGGGAGCCTTGAGCCAGGTGTACTTGTCATACCCCTCGAGCGTGTCGTAGGGCATCGACGGCCCGGCGTACTTGGGCGACGTCTCGCCCTGCCACGGGTGATGCGGTGTCGCATCGCCGTCGGCGTAGGTGTACCAGGCATGAGCCACGCTCTCCGCGACGCTCGCCTGGTCGACCGGCTGGACTGCAGACAGGTCGCGACCCATCACGCGGCCGCGGGGCAGATAGAACGTCCTGGGATCCTCGGCATCGCCCTCCGGGAAGTCGCCGTAGGCGAGGTAGTTGCCGATCCCGGGGCCGATGCCCGCCCAGCCCTTGTAGTAGCCGGCGATGGCCATCACATCCGGGAGGTAGACCTCGTCCACGAACGCCTTCGCCTCGGTGATGAGCTCGGCCACCTCGGACAGACGGCGCATGGTCAACGCGGTGGGTGAGTTGGGGTCGATGCCCAGCGCCATCCCGCCCACGACGTAGGTCTGGGGATGCGGGTTCTTGCCACCCAGGAGGGCCTGGATCCGGATCACGTTGCGCTGCCAGTCGAGCGCCTCGAGGTAGTGGGCAACCGCGAGCAGGTTGACCTCGGGCGGAAGCGCGTACGCAGGGTGGCCCCAGTACCCGTTGGCGAACGGCCCCAGCTGCCCCGAGTTGACGAAGGTTTGGAGACGGTTCTGCACCCCCGCGAAGTAGACGCGGCTGGACAGGGCGTGGGGGCTGATCGACTGGGCCAGGTCGGAGGTCTTCGCGGGGTCCGCCGAGAGGGCCGAGACGACATCCACCCAGTCCAGACCGTGCAGGTGGTAGAAGTGAATGACGTGGTCCTGGACGTACTGGATGCCGGCGATCAGGTTCCGGATCAGCCGGGCGTTGGTGGGGATCTTGAGCTGCAGCGCGTTCTCGACGGCGCGGACCGAGGCCAGGGCATGGACGGTGGTGCAGACGCCGCAGGCGCGCTGGGCGAACACCCAGGCGTCGCGCGGGTCGCGTCCCTTGAGGATGAGCTCGATGCCGCGGAACATCGTCCCGGCGCTCCACGCGTCGCTCACGCTGCCGTTGGTGACCTCGGCCTCGATGCGCAGATGGCCTTCGATCCGGGTGATGGGGTCGATCGCGATGCGGGCCATGTCAGGACACCTCCGAGCCTGAGCCGGTCGACTTAGCGTCCGAGCCCGAGTCGGTGGCCCCCGCGCCCGCGCCTGGGCCGGTGGCCCCCGCGCCCGGGCCGGGCGCGTCGGGTTGGACGGACGGCTCTCCCGGGCCGGGCGGGCCTGCCGCACTGGCCGGGCTCAGCTCGCCTGCCTCCTCGTCCGGGACGGCCGCCTCGGCCACACCGCTCTCCGGGCCCGGAGGCTCCTCGCCGGCGCCGCGCAGCCGGCGGGCCCGAACGTAGCTCGCCGCCCCGTGGACCACGGTGAGCCCGGTCACGGCACCCACGAACGCGAGACCCACCTGATCCGCGGTGACATCGACGGCGAAGCCGGGCGGGTTGCTGAGCCGGCGATAGAACGGGCTCATCTGGTCCCAGAACCTGGGCATCGTGCAGCCGACGCAGCCGTGGCCCGCCTTGACCGGCCAGCTCGTGCGGTCGTTGAACCGGACGGTCGGGCAGTTGGCGAAGGTCTCGGGGCCCTTGCAGCCCATCTTGTACAGGCACCAGCCCTTGCGATGCCCCTCGTCGCCCCAGCTCAGGACGTACTCGCCGGCATCGAAATGCGCCCGCCGCTCGCACTGGTCGTGGAGCAGCTGGCCGTAGGCGAAGTACGGCCGCCCGCTGCTGTCGGTCGCCGGGAACGACCCGAAGGTGATGTAGTGGACGATGGTTGCCGTCAGGTTCTGGACGTTCATCGGGCAGCCGGGGAGGTTGATGACGGTGGCGTTCGGCACGATGGCGGTGACGCCCGCGGCACCGGTGGGACCGCCGTCGGCGCCCGGCAGCCCGCCGTCGAAGGCACAGGTGCCCACGGCGATGGTCGCCAGGGCCTTGCCGCAGACCTCCTCGACGATCGACCGGAAGGACCGCCCGCCGACTGCGCAGTACACGCCGTTCTCGGCGACCGGGATGGAACCCTCGACGACCGCGATGTAGCCGCCCGGGAATGCGCCGATGGTGTCGCTGCGGCTCTTCTCGGCGGCGGCACCGGCCGGCGCCATGATCGTCTCGTGGTAGTCGACCGAGAGGGTGTCGAGCACGATCTCGGCCACGGTCGGATGCGAGGCACGGAGGAATCCCTCCGTGTTGCCGGCGCAGTCCTGGCCCTCCAGCCAGATGACCGGGATCCGCTGCGCGCTGGTCAGCGCCCGGGCGATGCGCGGCGCATACGAGGGCGGCAGGGCGAGCGCCGCCGCCATCGCCGTGCAGAACTTCAGGAATGCCCGCCGAGATACCTGGCGCGCGATCAGCGCGCGGCGCAGTCCCGCGCCCTCCGGATCCATGAGCGATGATCTCCCTGCTGGCGGTCGCACCGGATGCACGCGATCACGACCTGTCCGCGGCCTCGACCGCCGCAACCGCCACCCGGGCGTTCCGCGCGGGACGGAGCCGGTCACATGGCGCCGACGTCCGCGCACAACCATCACCCGGCCTGACCAGGTACCCACGGGCGTACCGGCCGGTCGAGGCCTGTCCATCTGGATCGGGGGACGCAACTGCACAAGAACGGGCGTCGGGGACGCTCGCGCGGGCCTGAGATCCGTGACGCCCGATAGCCGGCCGGTCAAGGAAACCTGGGACCAGCGGCCGTCCGGCCGCAAGAGGCCTATGGCATCGGCTGCGTACCCGGATCGCCCCCAGGTGGGACCGTGCCCCTCGAGCAGGGCGGCCGCGGGGACGCTACTCCGACTTGGCCTCGACCGCCTCGACGATCTCCGGCGCAACCTCAGCTGCCACGCCGGCGACGACGCCGTCGGCGGAGGTGCCGTTCGTCGAGCCGTTCGTGGACCCGTTCGTCGCGTCGGCGGTGGTGCCGGGTGCATGCGCCTCGGTTGCCGGCGCGCGGAACGTCGCGATGGAGCGCAGCAGGCGGACCGCGGGACTGATGCGCTCCGGGCCCTCACCGTTCGAGGCATTCGTCCCGTTCGGGTCGTCTTCGGAGGCCACCGCCGGATCCATGACCGGTACGAGGTCAGGCCCCTGTGCCTCCGGATCCACGACGTCGCGCTCCGCTGCCACGGCCGCGAGCGCCTCCGCGCGCGCATCGCCGCCGACCTTGGCGAGATCGGGCGGCTCCGGCAGCTGGTCGGCCAGGCGTGCGATCACGCCGGGGTTCGGTTCGGTCGTGAGCCGGTCGAAGTAGTCGCTGAGCT
Source organism: uncultured Chloroflexia bacterium (assembly GCA_963732805.1). Lineage (GTDB taxonomy): Bacteria > Chloroflexota > Limnocylindria > Limnocylindrales > CSP1-4 > CAIXZV01. Next base: position 1,586,875 of record CAVTAW010000002.1, on the reverse strand, counting down.
TCAGCTGGTAATCCGCGACGACGCCCTCGATCTGGCCGACCTCGCTGTCGACGAGGGCCGCATGACGGACGAGGTGCCCGTCCAGCTCCTGGCCACGGACGACAATCCGCTGCGCGGCCTCGGCGCGGATCCGCTCGGCCTCCGCCTCCTGCCAGGCCTTGATGGCGTCGATGTCCTGCCGAGCCATTCGCCGGAGCTCCTCGGCCTCGGCCGCGGCTCGCGCCCGGACGCGTTCGAGGTGGGCGCTCGTGACCGCCTCGAGCTCTGCGTTCGTGGCCTCTCGCTGGTGCTCGGCCGCGGCCTGCATCGCGTGGGCAAGCTCGGTGACGAACGGTCGCGCCGGGACGTTGGCGATCGTCGCCGGTCCGGCGGTCGCGACCGCCGGCGAATTGGCGGTCGAGCCGTCCGGCGCGCCCTCGTCGACGGGGTGCGCGGGCACTGGATCAGAACCCAATTGGTACATCAGTCCTACCCCTTTGGAGTTGGCCGATGGTACTGCCGGGTGCATGGCACCTCAACGGGTCGCCCGCGAAACCGGTGCCTCGTGGAACCGCCCGAGCCTATGCCGGCCTGCGACTGCAGCTCCTGGTCTATGGTCGATCGGATGCTCGCCGCCGGTGGATATGGCGACGAGAGTCCTGGCAGCGTGGCGCGCGATGGGGCCGGCCCGATCCGGCACCCACGATCGTCATCGCGCCGTACCGGTTCGACGCAGGAGGGCTGCCCCGATCTGGGAGTCCCCCATGCCGTAGTAGACGTGGCAGGCGAACGTCGACCCGCCGATCGGATCGATCGCCGACGGGAATACGACGTTCGGCACGGTTCCGGTCCGTTCGGCGGCTTCATGCGGTTCGAGGAGCGGCTGGCGAGAGCGGCTCACCACGCGGGTGACATCGGCGGCGTCGAGGATGATCGCGCCGGCGCTGTATCGCGCGTTCCCTGGCTGCTCAAGACCTCTCCCCATCGTGCCGGAAACACCGTGGTAGAGCACCAGCCAGCCTTCGGCGACCCGGATCGGCGGTGTGCCGCCCCCGATCTTGGCGGACTCCCACCCCCGACCGGGCAGCGCGACGAGGCGGTGGTCGTCGAGGCGGGTGAGCGCCCGCAGATCCGCCTCGACCGCAGACGCCGACACGAAGCTGACCCAGATCCCCGGCCGCCGGTCGGCGAGCCCGGCCGGCAGTGGCTCGCGTTCTCCCGGCAGCACCCACGAGAGGTCCCACATCGGCCGATGGAGCATGGCGTAGGCGCGCTCGCCAGACGGGTCCGTGACAGGCTCCGGGAAGAGCAGCGCGTCCTTGTTGGGGTAGAGGTTCAGGTCGGTCTCGAGGGTGGGGTCATAGGCGAAGGAGACCGGCCCGAGTCGGGTCCAGTGCTCGGTATCCCGGGAGACGGCCAGGCCGATTCGTGGACCGAACGGGCCGAAGGCGGCGTACGTCATCACGAAACGCTGGAGACCCGGGAGATAGGTGATCCTGGGGTCCTCGACCCCCCCGCCCGTGGAACGCAACTCCCACGCCTCCTCCGGTTCGAGCACCACCCCCATGCGCTGGACGCCGACGGGAACGCCCCCTGAATCAAAGACGACGCGGGCCCGCCCGATCCGGGAACGGTTGCCCTCGGCAACCAGGCGCGGGAACAGGAAGACGTCACCGCCGTGGCGTGCGATCGCCGGGTTGAGGACGCCCAGGGCCTCGCGCGGGTCGTCGGGCTCCGGCGTCATCACGACGCCCACCCGGTCCAGGCGGTAGGGCGGCACCGCCAAACGGTCACCCTCCCGCCGACGGGATGTGACCCGAGCCCTCATCCCTTCACTGCCGAGCCGAGGTTCGCCTCGATGAACTCCCGCTGGAATACCAGGAAGATGACCACGGCCGGGACGGCGAGCACCACCGCGCCGGCCATGATCGAACCGAATGGGTTCGCCGCTCGCGCGGCGACCGTCGAGATGTAGTTGGCGAGCGCCACGGCGAGCGGTTGCAGGTCGTGCTGCTTCGTGATCAGGAACGGCCACAGGAATTCGTTCCACGGTCCAATGAACGTGACGATCATCGCGGTGATGATTGCGGGCCGCGCCAGGGGGATGGCGATCCTGCGCAGGATCACGAGCTCCGATGCACCGTCGATCCGAGCCGACTCGAACAGGTCGCGGGGCAGCGCCACGAAGTACTGGCGGAAGATGAAGACCGCCGTGGCGTTCACGGCGAAGGGCAGGATCATCCCGAGGTAGCTGTCCGCCAGGCCATAGCTGCGCACGATCAGGACGTAGAGCGGGATCATGAACAGCTGGAATGGCAGGACGAGGATCAGCACCATCACGTTGAAGACCACGCTCCGGCCGCGGAAGTCGAGCTGGGCCAGGGCGTATCCGGCAAGCAGGCCGATGACGAGGGTCGCGAGCACGACACCTCCGGTGAAGATCCCCGAGTTGAGCAGCGTCCGCGCAAGGTCGACCTGGGCGTTGATGTCACCGAAGTTGGCAAGCGTGAGGTTGGCCGGGTCCGGGAACGCCCCCGAGAGATCAGAGTTCGGCTCGCGCTGAAGAGCACCGATGACCATGTAATAGAAGGGGAAGATGAAGATGACGGCGCCGATCACGAGCGCGCCCAGGCCTGCCGCTCGGCCGCCCGAGGCGCGACCGCCCCGCTTGCGTCCTGCGACCCCGACGGCGGTGGGTTCGGCTTTGACCGACGCGGCCATGGGTCAGTCCCTCTCCAGGACGAAGCGCTGGATCCCCGAGATGCACATCACGGCGACCGCCAGGATCACGCCGATGGCGGATGCATAGCCAGCCTTGCCCTGCTCGATCCCATCCTGGTACATGAGCAGGACCGGGGACATGGAGGCTCCGTTCGGTCCGCCTCCACCGGTGAGGAGGTATGGCTCGGTGAACAGGTTGGCACCGATGATCGTGGCCAGAATCACCACCAGGACAGTCGCCGAGCGCACGCCCGGAACCGTGACCGAGATGAAGCGCCGGACGACGCCGGCACCATCGACCTCGGACGCCTCATAGAGCTCGCGCGGGATGTTCTGGAGCGCGGCCAGGTAGAGCAGCACGTAGAAGCCGAGCTGCTTCCACGTGACCACCAGCGCGATCACGGGCATCGCCCAGAATTCGTTGACGAGCCATGACGGCTCGGGCGCGAGCGGACCGAGCATGCCGTTCAGCAATCCGTTGCCCGAGAAGAACCACAACCACACGCCGATGACCGCGACGCTCGCCGTGACGTACGGGATGTAGTAGGCGGCCCGGAAGAACGCCCGGAAGGGCAGCTTGGCATTGAGGGCGGACGCCAGCACCAGCGACAGCACCACCGTCAGCGGGACGTTGATGAGGATGAACTCGGCCACGTTGAAGACCGAGCGCAGGAACACGGGGTCGCTCAGGATCTGCACGTAGTTGGCCAGGCCGACGAACGGGCGGTCGACCACGGCCCCTGGTGCCGCGAAGAAGTAGTCGAAGAACGAGATGTAGAGCGCCAGCAGGAGCGGATAGCCGAAGAGGGCGGCGAGGAAGATCACGTACGGGGCGACGAACGCGACGCCGATCGGATTGCGTCCGATCAGGCGCCGCGTCCAGCCGTGTTGTCTCGCGACCGCGACCGCCATCGCCGGCCTAACTCCCGGCGACGAGTGTCTTGATCTTGGCGGCCGCGTCGGCGAGGGCCTGGTCGACCGGCGTCTTGCCGAAGATCACGGACTGGCTGTACGCGTCGCGGAACGTCTGCCACATCTCGACCGAATTCGGCACGATCGGCACTTCGACCGTCCGGCTCGCCTGGTCGGCAAACACCGTGTACTCCGGGTGCGCCGTGAAGTAATCCGGATAGGTGGTCACGACATCGGTCCGCATGGGCATCTGGCCCGTGGTGGTGAGGAGTGCACCATCGTTGTCCTGGCTCGTGGCGAACTTCAGGAACGACCAGGCCGTGCCGCGGTTCTGGCAGCTGGTGTACATGCCGATCGACTTCTCGTCACTGAACGTGTAGATATCCTTCGGATCCTTGCCGGCGCTGGTCGGGATCGGGACGGCACCCCAATCGACCTTGCTGCCGTAGACCGCGATCGCCCACGGCCCGACGATCGCCATGGCCGCTTTCCCGTCGGCGAAGGAATCGCCCTGGTAGGCCTCGTTGGGGACGAGCCCCTGGGCGTACAGCGTGCGCCAGAAGTTCGCCACGGCCAGCCCGTCGGCGGAGTCGAACTGGGGCTCGCCGTCCTTGACGAGGGGCGTGCCCCCGGTCTGGGCGATGAACAGCGGGTAGAAGTCGAACCAGGGCTGGTAGAACTCTGACGTCGGAGACGGCCAGATGGCGGCCTGAACGCCACCCTTGTCGACGAGTGCCTTGGCAGTTGCCAGAAACTCGTCGTAAGTCTTGAGCGGCGGATTGTCAGTCGCAAGGCCGGCCTTGGCGAAGACCGTCTTGTTGTAGAAGATCATCACCGGGTTCGTCTTCCACGGCATCTGGTAGAACTTGCCATCGGCGGACTTGTACTGGGTGGCTGCGGCACCGGAGCGGGCGTTGATGTAGCTCGCCCCGTCCGGGAAGTCATCGAGCGCCACGAGCCCGCCCTGCTTCGCGAACTGCGGGACCGCGGCCGGAGACGTGTTGAAGATCAGGCAGGGGGTGTTGCCGGCCGTGATCGAGGCTCCGATCACCTCTTCTGAGCTCTTGCCGGCAGGGATCTGCTCTCCAGAGACCTGCTCGCTCGGGTGATCCTTGTTCCAGGCGGCAACGACGGCCTCCCCCCAGGTCACCTCCTCCGCGTTGTTCGAGTACCAGATCTTGATGGGTCCAGTGGCCGAAGCCGCCGAAGCACCGGGTCCGGTGGTACCCCCACCACCACACGCGGCCAGGGCCAGGGCGATGACGGAGGCGAGGCCGGCCAAGCGAACCGAAGCGCGATGCATCTCCAAGGCTCCAATCTAGGCCGCGGCTCATGCAGCACCCGGGCGTCGGCCGGTCGGACGGGCGGCGAAGTCACTGCATCACTGCGGCACGAGGGGAGTCTCTGACGTGGCACGCTCCGAGTCATGACGGTCCGTCATCCTGTGCCATCCGTCGAGCACGCGAGCCCGAGACGCTGCCAGTGGAAGCGATCCTCAGACACGGCGAGCGCGATCCGCACGCGATGCCGAGCCGTTCGACACCCGCCGGAACACCGACGCCATCGAAGCGTGCTTGTGCGATGCCGAATGCGCGAGTAGGTGCCCCCGGCGACGATCCCGGGCGCGGGCTCCATCAGCGTCCCCAGGCGCTGCACCGTGAAGCCGGTCGCCGCGCTGTTGACCGGGTCACGAATCCTGTGCCGGATCCAGACAGGCGATGATGCCTTCGGTTACCCGTTTGGTCTCGTCCGGGGTGCGGACTGGGATCGAGGTAACGCCCGCTTCTTCGGCCGGGTAGTCGTTCCCTCCTACGAACAGGGCGTCGCCGATGAAGATCATGTGCTTCAGCGGTATGCCGAGCCGGTCTCGCAGCTTCCTGATCCCGTATGCCTTGTCGATGCCGGGCTTCGTCACATCGATGGACGTCGCCCCGCCGATGTGGACGGAGAACCCGGGCAAGAGAGGGTCGACGATCCCCTTGATCTTCTTGCGCTTGGCGAAGTCGGGATCCCACCTCTCCTTCTCGTCCAGGGGCGCATGCTGACCAAGTGCCGAGAACGTGATTTGGCTCCCCCGATCCTCGATCTGCTGGCCCCAGAGGCGTTGCACCTTGAGGCCAGCCTCGGTGCTTGCCTTCTCCAGCGCCGCGATGATCCGGGCACGCTCGTCGGCGGTGAAGTCCTCGGAGTAGACCCTGGTCCAGTCGCCGGCGTAGCGATAGAACTTCGTTCCGCACGTGGGAAGCAACGACAGATTGGCGAGACGTTCGTCGTTCGGAAGATTCGACAGGAGTTGGGTTTGAAACTGCTCCCAATCGCCGCCGGAGATCACGGCCACCTTGACGACGCGGAGCAGGTCGTGCAGCAGGTCCGACATTTCGGCATCCAGTGGCGACTTGCTCTCGGCGAGCGTGCCGTCGAGGTCAAAGATGATCAGCTGCTTCATTCTGGCACTGCAACTTCCAACAGGCCCACCGCGCCGCTCGGACGGAACGCACACACGCCGACCACGGCCGGCAGGAGCAAGGTGACGTCGCTGTTCTCAGCGTGAGCCCTCCCTCCTCAACAGGGTCGACGGTCAGGTGGTGTCGATCCTCCATCTCGGCCCGGGTCCAGTTTGCGTCGAGGAGCAGTTCGCGACCGTTTGCTTTCCTGGCGTCATTCCCGAGTGCCCGAAGACCGGCGGCCTGATGTGCGAGAGCGCCGGTGGTTCGGGAAGACGATGTTGTCACAATGCCCGTGGATGCCCTCCCGCTCGCCAGTGCGCCTCGATATCTTCGAGGCTTCGACCCTTGGTTTCCGGTACCAGGAAGAACGCAAAGACCCAGGCCCCGATGCTAACGACCCCGTACAACCAGAACGTGGGAGCCGTGCCCAGGACTTGGGTGAGCGTCAGGAACGACACCGCCACGATCAGGTTGGCGCTCCAGTTGGCGACCGTCCCGACGCTCATGGCCCGACCGCGGATGCGCAGCGGGTAGATCTCCGACAGCATCAGCCAGAAGACCGGCCCGAGTCCTACGGCGAAGGACGCGACGTAGGTCATGAGGCCAGCCACCGCGATCCACCCGAGGCTGCCGGCCAGCTGCGGAAGCGCGAACGCGAGGCCCAACACGAACAGGCTGAGCGCCATTCCCGCCAGGCTGACCAACAAGAGCGGTCGCCTGCCAACCCGGTCGATCAGCTGCATGGCCACCAGCGTCAGGACGACGTTGACGACTCCGACACCGACGCTGGCCAGAATGGCCACGGACGCCGAGGAGAGACCGGCGAAGTTCAGGATCGTCGGGGCGTAGTAGATGACCGTGTTGATGCCGGTGATCTGCTGCGCGATGGCCAGTCCAATGCCCACGATCATCGCCGGTCGCAGCAGCGGATTGAGCAGTTCGGACCAGTGCCCCTGCTGCTGCGTCGCGCTGGCCCGGATCTCCGTGAGCTCGCCCTCCACCTGTTGCGGGTCTCGGATCATGTTCAACACGGCCCGGGCCTGATCCACGTGTCCGCGGCCGACGAGCCATCGCGGGCTCTCCGGGATGAACAGCAATCCGGCCGCAAAGGCGAGCGCCGGAACCACCGCCAGCGCAAACATCGGGCGCCAGGCCTGGGACCCGGCGAAGGCGTAGTCGATGCCATAGGAGATCACGATGCCGCTGGTGAGGGCGACTTGATTGATCGAGACAAGCTTTCCACGAATGGCGACCGGGGCGATCTCCGAGATGTAGAGCGGTGCCACGAACGACGCGACGCCGATGGCGGCACCGGCAACGACCCGGGCGGCAAGAAGCGATGCCGTTCCAGGTGCCAGGGATGCCCCAATGGCACCGAAAGCGAACACGATCGCGGTGACGATCAGGAGTCTCCGGCGTCCGAGGCGGTCGGCCAGGAGTCCTCCAACGACAGCGCCGATGAGCGATCCGAGCAGGACCGAGCTGACGACGATCTCCTCCATGCCCGGGGAGAGGGCGAAGTCGCGCTTGATGAACAGGATTGCCCCGGAGATGACGCCGATGTCGTAGCCGAACAGCAGGCCGCCCAGGGCCGAGACGGCCGTGGCGAGATAGACCAGGCGTCTCCCATCCGCCCCCGCCCCGTTCTTCACCGGCGCGATCCTGCGGGTTCGATCCGCGCCACCCCCGGGACCTCGGGGTGGTCGGGGGCCGCGAGGACCTCGACACGGAGGTCGCGACCCTCCCAGCGGCCGGCCTCCGGCCACCAGAACGTGAAGTCCACTGCCTGTCCGGGGGCCAACCCGTCCGAACCCGTCACGTCAGCGACCCACACGCCGAGGCCCGTGTCCCGGGCATCGAGATCGGCCCAGCTCTGTCGGCCGTCCAGGGAGAATCGAACGCGCGCGCGGGCCATCAGCTCCAGGCGCAGCGTGCGACCGGCCCGCATCGAGGGCCGCGGTGCCGTGAACCGCCAGGTCGCGCGTGTCGCCTTCGGGGCTCTGCCCGCGTAGCGCCGCCAGGCGGCCTCGGGACGGTCGATGGCGTGGCCCAGGGCGATGGAGCGGACCAGCTTCACGTACTCTGCGTGGGCCCACGCCAGCGGCATCGCCGAACCACTGGGCCGGCCGGGAAACAGGCGGCGCTCAGGGATCGGCGCCGTGTCCCAGACCTGTTCTGGCAGCATGCCGCCGCCCGAGGCCATGCGCCGCATCGTCTTCAGGTACCGGCGCGCGTCGCGCCCGGCGGCGAGCTCGTAGTGGCCGCGCTCGCCGACCAGGATCGGCCACCCCCGACCGATCCCCGTCCCGTCGTACGCGCTCCCGTCCGCGTGCTCCCCGTAGCCGTCGCCGCTGTAGCGGTGCCAGACGGGACCGCTCGGCGTCTCCGTCCGCAGGATGGCGTCCGCGACTGTGAGGCTCGAGATGATCCGGGGGTCGTCCGGCAGGCGGAGCCCGAAGCGCACCAGCGACAGGAAGTCCGTCCCTACCATCTCGTCGGCCGGCACCAGCGACGCCTCCGGTGGCTGGTTGCGGACCGGCACGGGGGTGGCAAGTGGCGCCCCGAGGAGCACGTCCGGCGAGGCGATCCGCACGTAGTACCCATCCACACCATGCGTGCCGGCAAGCCGGGTGCCGCGGGCGTACGTCCAGTCCTCGATCGAGGCGTTCCAGTCGTCGGCCAGTTCCAGGCAGTAGGAGGCGGCGGGCTCCGGCAGGTGGTCCGCCGCGACCACCAGGGCGGCCACGACCGGCGCCAGCGTGGATGGGCACAGCCCAGCAGTCTCCTCCCAGCGGTCCTGCCTCGTGACGGGGCCGGTCCGGGCGATGAAGCCGGCGGCACGGGCGATCATGCCGTCGAGGGCCGCCTGGGTCACGAGGTTCTCGAAGACCGCGGCATGGGCGCCCGTCCGGCCGTGCATGTGGGAGGCGCCGGTTCGAAGCGCGCCCGCGAGGAGGAGCGGGTAGGCGGCCTCGTCGAGCTGCATCCCGGTCCAGTAGGGGTCGCCGTCCACCCACTGGTTCTGGGGCCAGTGGCCATCCGATTCCTGCGATGCAATTAGGTAGGCGAGCGTGCGCCGGGCCGTTGCCTGGGCGCCCAGCGCGACGAACGCACCGGCCGACTCGACGAGGTCGCGCGACCAGACCAGGTGGTAGCCGCCCACGTCGTTGCGGCTGTTGCCCCACGGGATCGACAGGCTGGCCACTGTCGCGCCCGGCAGGGTCCGGTCCTGGAGGACCCGAAGCACCGCCGCGGACGTCGTGTAGAGGTCGCGGTCCTCCGGCGGCAGGTCGGTGGGAGGATCCACCACCGTCCGGACGAATCCGTGCCAGTTGCCGACGTATTCATCCCAGGCAGCCTGGAAGGGACTGACCAGCGCGGCAGACGCCTCCAGCCCGGCTTCGTCGGGCCTGGCACCGAACGCGAGGGCGAGCTGGCCCACACCGCCGTCGAGCGCCAGCTCGCTGATGCCCGCCACGTTGCCGGCGTCGGTGCGCACGTACGTCCAGGTCATCCGGCCGTTCGACGCGAAATCCTGCCATCCGTCCGAGCTCCCGACGTAGCCCACGCTCTGGCGGACCGGGCCGGGGTCGGATGCCAGCGCCAGAGCCCACGGGCCGTTCTGGGCAAACAGCATCGCCCGCCCCTTGTACGTGCCAACCGAGGCGCGGCCACGAAGGCCACCGAAACCCAGGTGAGGCGCGAGCAGCGGATAGAGCCGCAGCGGACGGGTAGCCCGGTCGGGGTCGGCCGGGTCGCGACGCTCCTCGAGTCGCACCTCGATGCGGACGACGTCGGCATGGTCGTCGGCGCAGATCCGGAGGGTGAGCTCGTAACGCGGGTGGCGGTGCACGGCCGTGATCGCCGGCACGCCCGCGGCCTCGTAGCGAACCGTGTGTGTGGCGTCGCGCTTGACCTCGCTCCAGAACCCGCTGTCGTCGGCCACGATGAAGCCCAGGTCGCGGATCTGGGGCCGGTCCACGTGCGGCCAGTAGACCTCGTTCAGGATCCCGCGCCCGATCGTGAACCACACCCGGCTCGAGTAGTGGGACGTCCCGACGGCGTCCTTGTCGCTGCTCGACCATGTCGGCGGGATGCCGGGCGCACCCGGAGCGGCCAGCCCATCCGAATCGCTCATCGGGCGACCTCAGGCTTCTCCAATTGCAGGTTGCCGGTCAGGGCCGATCGTCCCGATGGGCGTCCGGGAAGGCCAGGGATAGCGGATCGTGTCAGTGCGGATCGGCTCCGGCTCGGATGACGTCCACAGCATCGACCTTGCGGAGCCAGCCGAAGTCCTCTAGTAGGCTCGGCGATGCTGCCGTGCCGGCTCCCTGGGGAACGGTTGAACTGCCGCACGGCCCGACCAGCCATCGACCAGACTCGGAGTCGGCGCTCCAACGGAGGCGTATGAGCGCGGAAGCTCAATGGCCGGGACGCTCGGTCTCGGGCAGATGGGCACTCCAGCCGAGGTTCGAGAAGGTCGGGATGAACCGATAGCCCTGCCCCGGGACCGTGGCGATGAAGCGCGGATGCCGGTAATCGTTCTGGAGCTTGATGCGCAGGCTCCGGACGTGGCGATCCACGATGTTGCTCTCGGCCACGAAATCGGTGCCCCAGATCGCGTCGAGGATCTCGTCACGCGTCACGGCCTGTCCGGCGCGGCTGGCCAGGAGGTAGAGCAGGCTCTGCTCGATGCCGGAGAGGTGGATCACCGATTGGCCTGCCCGTACCTGGCGATTGAGGATGTCGATCTCGATCTCACCCAGCCTGATCGTGGGGATGATCGGGCGATCGCGTCCGGTCGCGCGTCGAGTGAGCACGATGGATCGAGCAAGCAGCTCCTCGGGCGAGAAGGGCACCGTGAGGATGTCGTCCACGCCCAGGTCGAATGCTTTGAGCTTGGTCTTGAGGTCGCCCCGACGAGTCAGACCGAGCACCGGCGTGGCGCTCCGAGTCAGCGTGTTCGAGGTACCCAGCGCCCCGAGCAGCGCGCTGCTGTCGTCGTGATCCATGTCGACCACGGCCATGTGCGGGTGCCAGTCGGCCAGGATCGTCTCCGCCTCGGCCAGAGTGCTGGCGGCCCGAACGACGAACACGCCGTGATTGAGGGTCAGGGTGACGAGGTCCACGACGAGGGGGCGGTCGTGGAGCACGAGCGCGCGACGCGCGTCCATACCCAGCGTGCTTGCGTGAACATCTGTCACGGCTCGCCTCCCCTGCGCTGCTCCTTACGACTGATTATCCCACCACACGCGCGCCGTGCCGGTGCGTGCGCCAGGACGATGACCGGAGGCAGGAGCATGGCCGGCGCGAGCCCGGCCGCGCTGACCAGGCGCGGCGCGCCGGTCAGGCGGAGCCCGGCACCGAGGCCGACCGAGGTGGCCGCGAGCCATCGAAGGGTTGCTTCGGGCAGTGCCTGCGCGCGGTCGTCGTTTCGTGCGCATGCGCCCACGTCGCCTGCATCGTCGCGGGCGCACGGGCGATCAGCGCCACGACACCCGAGCGCACGAGGGTGATGGCGCGCGAGACCCACGCTCGGTGACGCGCGCGACGCAACGGATGGTCACGGACGAGCCCCTGGGCGAGTCGCGTGACCGCCCACCGGCTTGGCGATCCTGATCGATCGCACCATGGCGGGATCTCAGCTCCGGCGCAGACCCCGCGAACCGGTGAAGAAGTTGACCACGACGATGACGGCGATCGCGCCGAGGGTGGCGATCACGACGCTCTCGATGTTGACGCCGTCGACGCTGCCCATCTTGAGCACGGTCGTCGCGACGTACCCGCCCACGAGGCCGCCGACGATGCCGAGCACGATCATCATCAACAGACCCGCGCGGGAACCCGTGATGTAGTTGGCAAGGAAGCCGGCGATCGCGCCGACGACGATCCAGGCGACGAAGCCCATTGAACTCATCCCTTCTGTGGCGCGCGGCCCTCGGGCCGACGCGGTGCGCGGGCGAAGCCCTGCCCGCCTGGGGACCCCGACTCGATCGCAACTACTGGGATCGGGCCGGCTCGCGGCGGAAGATCCCGACGGCCCGGAGCTCGACGAGCTCGATGATCGTCCTGCCGACGAGGGCCACGATGGCCGTGACCCTGAGGACGGAGCCCGAGGCAGTCGACTTGATTGGTGGTCATGGCCTCCTTACCGCTGATCGGGCTCAGCGGACGTGACCCCACAGGGCCTTCGTCACCGGCGCCGGTCCCCTGGCATTCGCGAGTTCGGCCATTTGTACCTTTCGTCTTCACGTCGTCTTCGCATCGCTGGCCTCAGCAGACTCTCCGAAGCATGAGCAGCGTCGTCCCTCGGCACCGCCACGTCATGACGATCCGTCATGAGTGCATGCACCTGGAACCCGAGGGTGGAGTGCTACAGACGAGCAGCGGGCCGAGCGCGGGGCCGCTCGCCTCGTCGAGCTCGCTGTTGACCTGAACCGGCTGGCTGCGTCGGCAACGTTGACTGAGGGCATTGCCGGCTGGATCATGCGCTGCAGGCGCACGGCGTCCCGTTGCTGGGGAAGGGGAGCGATGACCGGGAGCGAGGCCGAAGCGCGGACGATCGACCGTGGCGCGATGCGCCGCCGTATGTCCCAACCGAACCCCGGAGCGTGGGCGGTCCAACGAGGGTCCGACAGATGAGCGTGTCCACGATGGCGCGGCTCGCCGAGGGCGACTCGGCGGAGCCTGACTCCACCCTTCAGAGCGCGCTGCGATTGCTCGCCGCATACATCCCATCGGAAGCGCTCGCCGTGTACATCGTCGTCCTCGGCCTGCTCAATCCGTCGCCGGCAGCGACCAGCCAGGATGTCACGGTCGTGCGTCTGCTCTGCTTCCTCGTCGGCCTCATCGTCGCCGTGAGTCTGCCGTTCGTGTCGTTCAAGGGCGACAACCTGACGCGGCGCGAGCAACGCCGACGTCAACTGATCGTCGCCGCCCTGGCCGCAGTCGCGTTCGCGGTGTTTGCCGCGACGATGCCATCGTTCTTCTTCAGCGCCACGATCCTGACCATCGGGTTGAGCCAATGGGCGGCGGTGGTCGCCGTGCTGGTGGCCCTGTTCCTCCCGATCGTCGCACGGCGGGTCGGCGTCCGAAAGTAGTACCCCGCACGACCGATCGGGGAGTCCTCGACGACATCCAGGTCGCCCGCCCCATGGGCGACCTCCTGCTTGATCTGCAGGACGCCGCCCCAGGGCCAGCTCGACGCCTATCGCCGCTACGACGACGCCGAGCGGGCGCTCTGGGCGCTCCGGGACCGGGCGCCGGCCCAGGCGTTCGAGGCACGCTGCTGTGGGAGCTCGTCCTGGATCCCGGGCGCGACTACCAGGCGCGCCTACACTCGTCCTCGATCACCTGAGACATCCGTCCACGATGTCTTGAGAGAGGAGGTGGCTCCGGCGGTAGGATTCGAACCTACGACCAAGTGATTAACAGTCACCCGCTCTACCACTGAGCTACGCCGGAGCGAAGGCGCCGCGGGTCTGTATACCCGGGCGCGGGAGCGCCGTCGCGGCGCCGCGGCAGAGGATAGCAGGGGGGCCGGGGCGACGCGACCGGCGGTCGCGGCGAGGACAGAGCGGCAGCGGCGGGCGCGGCGGGGCCACCGCGAGACCACCTCGAGCCCGCCGGTGGACGCCGCGGCCCGGCCGCTCCCCGATAGACTGCCGGACCATGAGCCTGATCGCTCCCGAGGTCCTGCTGGAACGACTCGCCGACCCGCGGCTGCGGCTCGCGGACGTGCGCTGGTGGCTGACCGACCCGGCCAAGGGACGCCTCGACTACGCGACCGGTCATCTACCGGGCGCCGTGTTCATCGACGCCGACACTGACCTCGTCGGCCCTGCGGGGCCGGGTCGCCACCCACTCCCCTCCCCGGGCTCGTTCACGACCCGGATGGCCGAGCTCGGGTTCGGCAACGACGACCTGATCGTCGCGTACGACGACGCGGGCGGGTCGATCGCGGCACGGCTGTGGTGGATGTTCGACGACCTGGGACATCGCGATGTGCGCGTCCTGGACGGGGGAATCCAGGCCTGGACGGCGATCGGCGGGGCGCTGAGCACTGAAGTCCCCGCCCGTCCGGCCGCTCACCTCACCCTGCGCGGCGCATGGTCGCGGACCATCGACCGCGACGAGCTGGCTGCCCGCCTCGGCGAGGTGTCACTGGTCGACGCCCGCGCGGCCGAGCGCTATCGCGGCGAGGTCGAGCCGGTCGATCCGGTGGCCGGGCACATCCCGACCGCGATCAGCATGCCGCTGGCCGGAAACCTCGGTCCCGATGGCCGGTTCCTGCCACCGAACGCATTACGGGCGAGGTTCGCGGCGCTCGACAGGGCGGTGGTCACGTCCTGCGGCAGCGGGGTCAACGCATGCCATCACGTACTGGCGATGCGCATCGCGGGGCTGCCGGACCCGATCCTGTACCCGGGCTCCTACAGCGACTGGTCCACGGCCGGCATGCCGGTGGCCACGGGTGATGCGCCGGGTGCGATGCCCGATCTGCCTCGCTAGACCGGCCTCGGCGACCGTTTCGACGCCCTCGCGCGGATCACGGCCGCCTGCACGAGGGCGACCAGCATCGCCGCCGCAAACCCGATGGCCAGGTCTCCCAGGAGGGCGACCTGAAACCCGAACAACGGGATCTCGGGCCCGAGCTCGATGCCGAGCCGGTGGCCGATCAGGTAGAACGCCCCGAACCCGGCCAGGACCGGCAGGACGTAGGCACCCAGTACACGTGGACCGCCGACCCGGGCGGCAAGCCGAACGGTCAGGAAGCCGAGAACGATCGAGCACAGGGTGAACAGTGTGACAAGGGCATAGGCCTGCGGTGGCATGGCCGGAGAGTACCGGCGATCGGATCGGGCTGCGGCGCGGCTCGCCTTTCGCCCGGCGGACGCTCGTCTGGCGACTCTGCGTCCGGCGGCCCCGCAGCGTCCGGCGGCCCCGCAGCGCCCGGCGGCCCCGCAGCGTCCGGCGGCCCCGCAGCGTCCAGATCACAGCAGGACGAGGCTGTCGCCGGGTGGTGCCTGCCCCTCCGCGAGCAGCTCCATCGTTCGCCGGCCGGCGAGCGGAAAACGAGCCTGCAGCCCACGTTCGTTGGCCCGGACGAACCGGCGATTGTCGCGCGTGTTCGGGAGCAGCAACAGCAGATGGTCGACGCCGCCGTCACGCTGCTTGAGCGCCAGGCGGCGCTCCAGCGCCTGTCGATCGTCCGGCCGCATCTCCGCCTCGACACCGAGCCGCCAGCCGTCACCACCCACGAGGGCATCCCACGCCCGACGGTCGCCCGGAATTCGGAAGCGGAACCTCGGTGGCCCATCGCAGGGTGGGATGGAGGCGGCTTCGGAAGGTGCCCAGCAATGCCGTGTGACCGGCATCCCGGATCGGATCACCTCCCGGGATGGCCCGCACGACCAGGTCCAGCCCGACGGCGCCGAGCATCACGGACGCATCGGCCAGCGTCAGCCTGGGCGCGCGCCCGCGCTCGACCCGGCTCACCTTCGAGCGGGACGTTCTTGAAGCCCGACCGACCGCCGACTGGCTGAGCGAGTGCTGCCGGCGAGCGAGGCGCAGCTCCCGGCCGATCATCTCGAGCACGGTTCGCGTCCTCTGCTCGGCCACCTGGAGCCGGCTCGGTCGGGCGGTCATGACCGGATCGTGCACGATGGGTCTTACGCGGCGCTCATGCGGCGCTCATGCAGCCCTCATCCGGCGCTCAACCCGCGTGCGCGGCGATCGGTCGCGGCATCGGCCGCTGCGATCTGACTGACGGCAAGACACGGGGGCGGCCGGCACAGTGGATCGGCCGTGCGAGAGTCCCGCCACGCCCGGCCGGAGTCCCATCCCGCTTTGCTGGGTCCCGCCATGCCCGGCCGGTCCCATCCTGCTTTACTGGAATCCCGCCACGCCGGGCCGGTCCCATCCTGCTGCGCGCGTATGGATACACATGCGACCGGCCCATGTACCGGACGATGCGTTTGGAGCGCAGGATGCGCACGCAGTGAGCGCTCGCGGACACGCAAGGATCTGGGTGCCCGATGATGCATCAAGGGATGCGCACACACGGCCGGGCGAGGATCAAGTGCGCGTGGGGTGCGCGCCCGCCTGTCGATGCTCACGGCGTGCGCATCGTCGACCGATCTGCGCAACGGGTGCCCGCCTGAAACCGGGATGAGCACCGGGTGCGCGGCACCCCGGAGCGGCGCGGCAAGCGCCGGGTCGCCCGCGGCTACTCCAGGTAGTCCTTGAGCTTGCGGCTGCGGGACGGGTGGCGGAGCTTCCGCAGGGCCTTGGCCTCGATCTGGCGGATCCGCTCGCGGGTGACGTTGAACTCCTTGCCCACCTCCTCGAGGGTCCGGGCGCGCCCGTCCTCGAGGCCGAAGCGGAGCTGGAGCACGCGGCGCTCGCGGCCGGTCAGCGAGTCCAGCACCGCCTCGACCTGCTCCTTGAGCAGCTGGTGCGAGGCAGCCTCGGCCGGGGCCAGCGCCCCGCGATCCTCGATGAAGTCGCCGAGGTGCGAGTCCTCCTCCTCGCCGATCGGCGTCTCGAGCGACACCGGCTCCTGGCTGACCTTGATGATCTCGCGAACCTTCTCGGGCGTGACCACGACCTCCTGGCCCTTGGACATCGCCTCCGCGATCTCCTCGACCGTGGGCTCGCGACCCAGCTCCTGGAGCAGCTGGCGTGAGACCCGGATGAGCCGGTTGATCGTCTCCACCATGTGGACCGGGATGCGGATCGTGCGCGCCTGGTCCGCGATGGCGCGGGTGATGGCCTGCCGGATCCACCACGTGGCATAGGTCGAGAACTTGAAGCCCTTCTCGAAGTCGAACTTCTCGACCGCGCGGATGAGGCCGATGTTGCCCTCCTGGATCAGGTCCAGGAACGACATCCCGCGGCCGATGTACTTCTTCGCGATCGAGACGACCAGCCGCAGGTTGGCCGAGGTCAGCTGCTCCCGCGCGTCGCGCCCGATCCGGACGACCTCGCCCTTGCGGTCGCGCATCTTGGTCTGCGCCGGCACCTCGGGATCGAAGCCCATCCGGCGCAGCAGGTCAGAGTCGTTGCCCGCCTCGATCCAGCGCTGGACGGCCGGGAACGCGACATCGTCACGGGACCAGTCGTAGATCGCGCGCAGCCCCGGGTTGTCGCGCGAGTCGAGGTCGCCGTTGTGGACCGACAGGTACGACCAGTCGAGCAGGGTCAGGAACGACGCGGCGTCGAGCTTCTCGTTGTAGGCGGAGGCCAGCGCCCGGGCCTCCTTGAGCAGCGCGAGCGTGCCCTCGGACTGGGCATCCTTGCCGGCCTTGATCAGGTGGAAGTCGGGCGAGGCGACGTACAGCTCGGCGTTGTCCGGCCAGCCCAGGGCGTCCGCGACCATCGTGTGCGTCTCGGGCCCGAACGGCAGCCGGTGCTGGGGCTTGGTCGTGCGCGTCTTGTGCTCGGTGTCGTGGAGCGTCCACTCGTGGAGCGAGAGCACGGCCTTCCACGGCTCGATGATGATCTGCTCGCCGAGCTCGATCGCCTTGGCCAGGACGACCTCCTCCTCCGCGGTGAGCAGGGCGACCTTGCCGATCTCCTTGAGGTACATCCGGACCGGGTCGTCGATCCCGATCATGTCGGCGGAAAGCGCCTCGAGCTCTTCCGCGGACGGCTCCTCGACGTCCTTGGAGTCCAGCTTCGCCGGAGCGTCGACACCGGCGGGAACCGGGACGCCCTCGACCGCCTCCTCCTCGACGATCTCGATGCTCAGCTCAGCCGCGCCCGGCTCCGCATCCTCGTCGTCGCTGAGGTCGAGGTCCTCGTCGTCGAAGTCTTCGTCCGGCGCGGCATCCGGGTCGTCGCCGGAGACCGCGGTGGTCCCGCCCGCACCCCGGCGAGGACGCATGGTGGCCAGCTTCGCCTCCTCGAGCTCCCGGCGAGTCCGGCGCGGACGCGAGGAGAGCACGGCTTCCACGAGCTGCTTGTCCAGGGGGTCGGCCATCGGTGCAGGTCCTCCGAATCGATCGGGCTGGGTCGCGTGGGTTCGTGTGGTCAGCCGGCGGCGACGGCCGCGCGGGCAAGCAGTCGGGATTGGTCACGGCGCCGGTCGAGCGACCGGCGTTGCTCGTTGAGAAGCCGTCGTTCCAGGCTCAGCCGTTCGATGGTCTCGCCGTCGCCGTCCCGTTCGGCCTCGGACATCGCGTCGCGGTTGAAGGCGCTCCGCTCGTGCCAGTCGGCATCGTCGATGTCGAGGACGAGCCGCTCCATCTCGTACGCGAGACCCCGCTCGTCGAGATCTCGCGGGTTGGGGCCCGGCCGCGAGATGAGCGCCTGACCCAGGGCCCGGCTCTCGTCGTCGAGGCCGTCGAGGATCGCCGACAGCGAGAACGGCGGACGCACGCCATGGTCGTCCCGGGCGCGGGCCAGCACGACCGCGCGATAGAGCTCGCGCGCGACCTGCGACGGCAGCTGGTCCGGACCCAGGCCGTCGAGGATGGTGTCGTGCGTCTCGGGGACCAGGAGGACCAGGCGCAGCAGCTCCTGCTCCGTACGCGACACGCCGCGCAGGATCTCGGTCACCGGGAGCGCGTCGGGGGCGTGGGTCACGGCCTCGGCGGAGAACCGGTCCCGGCCGGCACCACGGTCGCGGCCGTCCGAGGACCGACCGTCCGCATCCCGCAGCCGGCGGCGGTGCATGGCCTCGAGCAGCGTCCGCTCCTCCACCCCGCTGACCTGGCGGACCCGGGCGAGGTACGCATCGCGCATCACCGGGTTGGGCAGGTTGCGGATGATCGGCAGCACGGCGTCCACGAACCGGGCCTGCCCACCGGGCGTCCGCAGATCGTGGAGGCGGGCATGGACGTCGATCAGGTGATCGACGATGGGGCGGGCCGTGCGGACCTCCTCGCGCCAGCGATCCGGCTCGTCGCGCAGGACCTCGTCCGGGTCCCGGCCCTCGGGCAGCCGCACCACCCGCACGTCATCGAGCTCCACCCCGGTGTCGTCGCGAGCCAGCTGGCGGATCAGCTCCTCGAGCGCAGTGGCCCCGAACGTGCCGGCCCTCTCGCCGGCCGGGTCGACGTCGTAGGCGAGGGCGATCCGCTTCGCGTAGCGTGTGATCAGCGCGACCTGCTGCGGCGTGAGCGCGGTGCCGAGGCTGGCGACGACGTTCTCGTAGCCTGACTGGTGGGCCATCAGCGCGTCCGTGTAGCCCTCCACGATCACCGCCTGCCCGGTCTTGCGGATCGCCGACTTGGCCCGGTCGATGAGGTACAGCGTCCGGCTCTTGTCGAACAACGGGGTCGCGGGCGAGTTGAGGTACTTCGGACCGTGGTCGGTGCCGTCCTCGCGCGCCCCTTCCATGCCCAGGATCCGCCCGCCCAGCCCCACGGGGTGCCCGGTCGCATCTCGGATCGGGAAGATCACACGCTCGCGGAACCGGTCGTACACCCCGCCGCCACGCTGGCGCGGGCTGGCCAGCCCGACCTCGAGCAGCTCGCCCGGCGCGACCTGGCGCTTCGTCGCCAGCTGCCGCGCCATCTGGTCCCAGCCACCGGGTGCCCAGCCCAGCTGGTGGCGCTCGATGGTCTCGTCCGTGAACCCCCGGTCGTGCAGGTAGGCGAGGGCGGGCGCGCCGGCCTTCGAGTGGAGCAGGACCGCGTGGTAGAACGCGATCCCGGCCTCGAGCACCTCGCGCAGGCGCGCGTTCCGGGCATCCTCGCGCCGCGTCCGCTCGTCGATCTCCACCCCGGCCCGGGAGGCCAGCACCTTGAGCGCCTCGGGAAACGACAGCCCGTCGCGCTCCATCAGGAACGTGAAGATGTCACCGTGCTTGCCGCAGCCGAAGCAGTGCCAGGTGTCGCGAGCCGGCGTGACGACGAAGCTCGCCGTCTTCTCGCCGTGGAACGGGCACAGGCCCTTGAGGGTCGTACCGGCCTTCTTCAGCTGGACCGACTCGCCGACCACGTCGGCGACGGGGAGCCGGCCCTTGATCTCGGCGACAGTGCCGACGGCCAAACCGCTGCTCCAGTCCCAGGGTCCCGCCCTGGCGGCCCGGTGGGACGCGACCGGCGGACATGGCTGGGGGCCTGTCAAGTCTTGACAGGCACCTGGTTCCGGAGGTTACCCCCGCCCCGGGGGCTTGACAAGCGATTCTTGTCAAGTGCCGGAAGTGGCCGATCCGCAGCGTTGATCGTGTTGATTGAGAAATCGCGATTTCATGTCCAGCCGAAGACGCTCGCGAACGAATTCGGCTCGCTGGTCGTTGTCGGTTGTCACGGCACCGCCGGGATGGCAGCGGCCACGTCGGTATCTTTGCGGTACCAATCGACGCTGTCTGTCAGACCGCCAAAGGCGCTGCCGCCCCGTGGACTCCCTGATTGCCCGCGACCACCCGACCTACCGGCTCCGAGATCCCGGGCTAACCGCGTGAGGCCAGGTCGTCGCCGAGCGATGAACGAAGCGCGGCGATCTCGGCCCGCAGGCTGGCCAGCTCCAAAGCGATCGGCCCGGGGACAGGAGCCTCGGCGCCGCCGGACGCGTCCTTCGCACCCTCGGCCGGAGCGGGCGACGAGACGAGCAGGCTCGCTAGGATGCTGGCCAGGGCGCCGATGATCCCGATGCCGGCGACCATCACGAAAGCCGCTGTGATGCGCCCGAGCTGGGTCACCGGGTAGAAGTCGCCGTAGCCGACGGTGGTGATCGTCACGAGGCCCCACCAGATGGCCTGGCCGCCATTCTTGATGTTGGAATCCGGCGCCGACGACTCGAACTGGAGCACGAGCAGGCTCGCGACGGCGAGCACCATTCCAGCGAGCAGGATCGTGATGAAGGTGGCGTACTGCCCCCGGTTCTTGACCACATCCGCGACGAGGTCCTTGCCGCTCTGGCCGCGAAGCAGGCGCGTGATCCGGGCGAGTCGGCTGAGGCGCGCAAGGCGCAGCACCGCTGTGACTTGGAGGAAGCCGAGGCTGGGGATGGATCCGAGCAGGTCAAGCCAGCCGCGGGCGCCGATGAAGTACGCGCTCCTGGGCCGTGACTCCGCGAGGTTGAGCGCGAAGTCGATCAGGAAGATGACGCACACGGCGTTGTCGTAGATCTGGAGGAGGTCGCGCTCGGCCTGGCTCACGGGCAGGAGCAGCAGCACCATGATCGCCAGCGAGAAGACGGTCAGGACGAGGATGAAGATGTTGTAGGCGTTGCCGGTCCTGCGCCGGGTGGGTGTGCCGGCCATCATCGCTCCTGGGCTTTCAGCACAGTCGTTCCTCGCTGACCGCGGCGCGACGGCCGCGGTGCCAACTACGCATCGGCTGGCACCGACACGCGCCCACTCAGGATCGCCGCGAGGTACGCGGCGTGATCACGAGCGTTCTGGTCCGCGTACGCCTCGGCGAAGTCCGCGACCGCCCCGTCGAACCGGTCGCTCGCGCCGAGGTATCCCGCGATCGCCACGGCGTCGCCGGTTCGCGCATGCGCCCGGGCGAGCGCCCAGCCGCAAACGCTGCCGTAGAAGGCCAGCCCGGGTGCAGCAAGGGCCGCCGTGTCGACGGATCCCTTCATGTCCCAGAGCTGCCGGACGTAGTAGTCCCGGCCCTCGGGTCCGCGCGTCCAGCCGAGCAGGATGTCCGACGTGGCCTGCATCCGACGCTGCCCAACGACGACGCGCTGCCCGTGGTTCGCGTGGCGGCTCTGGCCGAGGTGGGGCTCGAGCACCGAGGCCGTGGCTTCCTTGACCTGCAGAATTAGCGGGTCGTTCTCATCGCGTCCCTCGAGCACGACCATCGCGCAGCGGGTGCCAACGCTTCCGACGCCGACGACCTTGAGCGCCGCATCGACGAATTGGTACTGCTCCAAGAACTCGCGGAGGTGCTCGCTCAGCGTGGCACGGTAGGCCTCGAAGAACTGCTGGACCACACCGTCGCCGAACGCGAAGGACGCATGGTCCACAGCGGGCGGATCGTCGAGGATGACCCGTCGTCCGCTGACCACGGCCGTGAGCGACGCGAGCGCCCGGAGGCCGTCCCGCTGGCGGGCCTTGCGGAAGACCTGGTTGATGAGCCGGCGACGGCCCGCACCGGTGGTGCCGGCCAGCAGTCCGCTCTGGGCCGCTGCCGCGCGGATGTCGCCACCCGTGATCGACGCGTAGTGCCGGTCCAGCATGCCCATCGCGGCGTATCGGCCCATCCAGTTGCGGTAGCCGCCGACAGCGCTCATCGCTGCCGCCCGCGTGCGTCCAGGCCCGAAGCCGTTCGCCCGCCCGGCGATCACCATGCTCGAGGCGAGCCGCTTGACGTCCCACTCCCACGGCCCTGGGAGGGTCTCGTCGAAGTCGTTCGCGTCAAAGACCAGCGTCCGTTCGGGCGACCCGAACAGCCCAAAGTTCGAGAGGTGGGCGTCCCCGCTCAGCTGGACGGCGATCCCGGTCCGCGGCGTGCTTGCCAGGTCGGCCGCCATCACCGCTGGCCCTCCGCGGTAGTAGGCGAACGGCGACGCCGCCATCCGAGCGTGGCGCAGGGGCAGGAGCTCCTGAAGGCGGTCCTGCTCCTGGGCCTCGAGGATCGCGATCGGGTCCCGGTCCGCGGGCGGCTCGAGGGCCGCGTGGCTGGTCCGCGGGACACGGTCCCTGGCCACCTTGCCGGCGTTGTCGCGCTCGGTGCGGTGGAGCCACGGCCGTGCGGTCCACGCATCACCGGAGCGGGACCCGTCCCCCGCGCCGGGCGGGGGATTCGCCTCGCCGTGTTGGTCCGAGCCACCCAAACTCCCGGAGGACGTCCTGTGCGCGCCTGTGGTGCTCATTTGCCCTGTCCGCAGCAGAATTCTGTCCTGCCAACCCTCACAGGTTCGGCGGCGACATTCGACCTCCGATTCGGGTGATGCCGCCCGATGGCCACGGCGGACGCCAAACCTGCCCGAAACCGCGCCGATCTCGAGAAGGGCGGTGGGACATGGGCCGTTCGCCGTCGTCGAAACGGCGGCAGAGCACCGTAGCCATCCCGTATGCTCGGCACCGCCGGGGGCACCAACGCGCTCGAGGATGAGATGGCCCGGGGCGTGCCGCTGATCGAACGGAAACTCGCCGCCCCGACGGTCCGGGCCGAACTGGTGCCTCGGCGCGGCCTGCTCGCCGTGCTCAACGCCCACCGTTCGGAGCCCGTGGTCGTCGTGGCGACGCCTCCCGGATACGGCAAGACGACCCTGCTCGCCCAGTGGGTGGATGCTGACGACCGCCGGACCGCGTGGCTGACGCTCGACGCGCAGGACAACTCGCCGGCGGTCCTGCTCCGCCACCTCGCCGCCGTCCTGGACAGGGTCGCGCCAGGTGTGGCACCCACGACGCGCGTCCTCGAGCGGTCGCTCCGCGTCTACGCGACGGCCCTCCCCCACCTCCGCGCCGCGCTCGCGTCGATGGCTGCGCCATTTGTGCTGGTCCTCGACGACGCCCACCTCATCTCGGATCCGGCAGCGGTCGACATCCTGGCCACGCTGGCCGAGAACGTCCCCAGTGGCTCGCAGGTGGCCTTCGCGTCGCGTGACGTGCCGTCGATCCCACTCGGGCGCCTTCGCGCACGCCGGCAGCTCGTGGAGCTCGGCACCAGCGACCTGGCCCTTGATGACCAGGAGGCGGATGCCCTCCTTCGTGAGGTCGGTGTGCCGCTGCTGCCCGCTGACGTGCACGAGCTCGCGCAGCGGACCGAGGGCTGGGCTGCCGGCCTCTACCTCGCGGCCCTGTCCATGACCGCCGCAGGAAGCACCGCGGCCATCCACGCTCGGTTCCCGGGCACGGATCGCTTCGTGGCGGATTTCCTGCGCTCGGAACTGCTCGACCGGCTCGACCCTGATGAACAGGCGTTCGTGCGATCCACCTCCGTGCTGGACGAGATGTCGGGGCCGCTTGTGGATCACGTGCTGGGCTGCACGGGGTCCGGCGCGCGGCTCGTCGCCCTCGAGTCCTCGAACCGCTTCGTCGTGCCGCTCGATCGCGAGCGGGAGTGGTTCCGCTATCACACGCTGTTCCGTGAATTGCTCGCGTCCGAACTGCATGCGCAGGAGCCGGAGCGGATCACCGAGCTTCGCGCGCGAGCCGCCGACTGGTACGTCGAGGCCGGCATGCCGGAGCGCGGGCTCGCCGTCGCCTTCGAGGCGGAAGACTTCGACCGCGCGGCGGGCATCTTCCTGCAGATCGCGATGGAGACCTACTGGGAGGGTGAGATCGGCACGCTCCTGGGCTGGATCCGCCAGTTCGGACCGCGGATCGAGTCGTACCCGGATGTGGCCTCGATCGCCGCCCTAATCACCGTGCTCGTTGGCGACGAGGTGACGCCGATGCGCCTCCTCCGGAGCGTGCCCGCGGAGGTACGCCTGGCCTTCGTCGCGGATGTTGCCCGGACGCTGTTGATCGCCGACGGGGTGGCGAACGCAAGAGAGGCGGCCGACCGCGCGGTCGCCAGCGCACCGGTCGGCACACGGTTCCGGGCACAGGCACTGCTCTGCCGGTCGATCATCGCGGAAGCTGAGGGCGACGAGGAAGGGGCGGAGGCGTTCCGAGCCCAGATCGGCGACCTCCCGGACGATCTCGTCGCGCCGCCGGCCCGGTCGGCGGCCCTCGCGATGCGGGCACGACACGCGATGCATGCTGGCGACTGGAGCACCGCGGAAGCACTGAGCCACAGGGCGCGCGCGGTTGTGCTCCAGCATCATCTCGAGGACTACAGCACCACCTTCATCATCCACGTGGTGGCGGCACGGGTCGCGCTCCACCGCGGCGACCGCACTCGGGCCGTGGACGAGCTGATGGCTGCGCAGCGCCTGCGGGCCGTGGTCACGTCCGCGGCCGCCGCCTACGCCCTGCTGGCGCGGGTGGAGATGGGCCGCGCCTATCTCGCTCTCGGGGACACCCCAGGCGTCCAGACGATGATCGCCGACGCCGACCAGATCATCCGGCGTCGCCCGGACCTTGGCGTGCTCCCGCGCGCGCTTGAGGCGTTGCGAGCACAGGTCGCGGCCGCTCCCGGCCGGCCATCCGGGTCGACAACGCTCACCGGCGCCGAGATGCGGCTGCTGCCGTACCTCCCAACCCACCTGACCTACGGCGCCATCGCTGCGCGCTTGAGCCTGTCGGAGAACACTGTCAAGACGCAGGCCGGTTCGATCTACGGGAAACTCGACGCCAACACCCGGATGGAGGCCGTTGCCAAAGCGCAGGAGATCGGCCTGCTCGAAAGGTAGGCGTCACGGTCTCTGGTGGTCGGGTCATGCGAATCGCGTGATGTGACGACGAACATCTGATGGTCTCCTTGTGGGAAGGCGATCCGCCAACCCAAGACGAGGATCCCGGATGCTCCGCCAGCCGTGCAGGCCTGGTCCCGACAAGATCCGGTACCGGCTGCCCGGCTCGGCAGCAGCGCCGCCAGGGATCGTGGAGGCCGGAGGGCAGCCCGCCTTCCGGCTCGAGCGCGCTGCGGCTGAGCCCGGGGCGGCGCTCGTGCTCCGCGACCTCGAGGGCATCGAGCTGTACCGGATTGACCCTCCCGCGCTGCGCCTCCGGGACTCGCTGAGCATCGATTCGGGACCACAGACTGTCGCGGTCGTCCGCAAGGTCCTGGAGCCCCCGTTCAGGGAGGAGTTCCGGGTCGCGGTCCCCGAAGGCCACGTGTGGATCGCCGCCGGACACATCGCGGCCAGCGACTATCGCCTGCGGGACCATGGGGAGACGATCGCCACGGTGTCGCCACTCCGCGACCGTCCCGGCGGGGGTTGCGAGGTCCGGGTCGGTGGGACGTCAGACGTCGCGCTCGTTCTGATGATGGTCGTCGCGATCAACGAGCTCGCGCCGCCGCACACTGTCTGACGCGCGCCCTCGATCAGGAGGGCGCGCCGTGCCACTCCTTGGTCTTGCGGCCCGACCCGCACGGGCAGGCGTCGTTGCGCCCGGAGCGCGCCACGGCGGCGCGAAGAGTCGCCGCCTCGGCCGCGAGGATGCCCATCCCCTCGGCCGCGAGGATGCCCATCGCCTCGTCCGCGTAGCGGCCCTGGCGCAGGAGACCGGCCATCAGGCGCATCGGCCGGTCGATGTGGGTGAAGAACGACTTGTAGCCGGCGCACAGGTAGTTGAGCCCGGCCTCGCCGTCGGGCGTCTCGATGAACCGGTTGCGGGGGCACTCGCCGTGGCACGCGAACTTCACCGGGCACTCGCGGCAGTACAGGGGCAGCGTGTCGCGCTTGTCCGCCCCGAACTTCCGCTGCTCAGGTGACGCCACCATGGTGAGCAGGTGCGTCTCGCGGATGTTCCCGAGCAGGTAGGCGGGCTCCACGAAGTGGTCGCAGGAGTACACGTCGCCGGTGTGCTCGACCGTGAGCGCGTTGCCGCAGGTCTCGCTGAAGATGCACACGGCGGGTGGCGCCCCCACCCACGAGGCGAGCGCGGCGTCGAAGATCTGGACGTACACCGTGCCCACGTCGCGAACGACCCACTCGTCGAACACGGCCGTCAGGAAGCGGCCCCAGCCGTCCGCGGTGACCGAGCGGCTGGTCACGAGGCTGCCGTCCAGGACGTAGAGCGGCCGGACCTCACGACCCGAGGTCCCCCACCCCGCGTCGGCGATGGGCAGCGAGGCCTCAGTGGCGCGCTCGACGATCGGGATGAACTGGAGGTACCGGGCCCCGACCTCGTCACGAAGGTAGCGGTACACCTCGAGGCCGCGGTCCTCGTTGGCCGTGTGCACCGTGCACAGGATGTTGACGTCGACGCCGCGCGCGGCCATGAGCCTGGCGGCCGCGAGGACCTTGTGGTGGGTCGGCCCGCCGCCCTTGTCGACGCGGTAGCGGTCGTGGATGTCCGCCGGTCCGTCCATGGACAGCCCGACGAGGAAGCGGTGCTCGAGGAAGAAGTCGCACCAGGCGTCGTCGATGCGGGTGCCGTTGGTCTGGATCGTGTGCTCGATGGTCTGTCCGGGTCGGCGGTACCGCTCCACCAGCTCGATCGAGCGCCGGAAGAAGTCGAGCCCCATCAGGGTGGGCTCGCCGCCCTGCCAGGCGATGGTGACGGTCGGCGTGTCGTGCGACTCCAGGAGCTGCTTGATGTAGAGCTCCAGCAGGTCGTCCGCCATGCGGAAGCTCGATCCCGGGTAGAGCGCCTCCTTGGACAGGAAGAAGCAGTAGGTGCAGTCGAGGTTGCACACGGCGCCGGTGGGCTTCGCGAGCAGGTGGAAGCCGGGGAGGGGCGCCGAACGGCCAGGGTTCGGGCAGGGACGGACCGGGGCCCGGTCGAGCCGTCAAAACGGCATCGCGGGTGCGGGTTCGGGTGGGATCCACGGGACGGCTCCAGCACCGGCGGCTCCTGCCGCCAGGAAGTCAAAGGGCCCGCGGCGAGCTGCCACGGGCCCCTTGTTGTGACGCGGTAAGGCTACTCCCGGGCGAGCATCGCGGCGGCCTCGCGCTCGAGGTCCACGAAGGGCTCGCCGCTCACGTCCACGGCCACGCGGTGGATCGTGCCGCCGGTGAACCGGAAGGGCGACACGCCCGGGTAGTCGTCCGTGATGCGCTCGCCGCCGTCGCGGCCGACCGCCAGGCCCTCGCCGGCCAGGGAGAAGATCCCCGGCTGCGTCTTGATGCGGCCCTCGCCGACCTTCTGGTCGCCGTGGTACAGGGAGAGCGTCCCGTTGGCGACGTGGGGCGGGTCCTCGCCATCCTTCTCGAACGCTGCCGAGAGGATGAGGTTCGTCCCGGTCGGAACGTCCACCTCGGCGACGACCCGCTGCTCGAACATGCCGACGAAGCTGTTGACGTAGTGGAGGCGGTTGTCCTTGATGTACAGCGCGTGGCCGCCGAAGCGGGCGCCGTGCGAGAACAGCACGCCCTGGGCGCCGGGCTCGGGGATGTCCACGAGCGCGCCGATCGCGAACGAGCGGTTGCGCACGTTGACGGCCTGGGCCTCGGGGACCTCGGCGAGGTCCGGGTAGTAGACGTACCGGTTGCGGGCAGCCGTCAGCTGCGGGCGCGGCGTCAGCAGGACCTCGAGTGCACCGCGATCGTCGAGCGGAAAGGCTCCGTTGCGGCCGGCCTCCGCGTACCACAGGTTCACCAGCTCACGGAGCTTGTCCGGGTACTCGTCGGCCAGGTCGTGGACTTCCGACCGGTCGACGTCGACGTGGTAGAGCTCCCACGTGTCGTCGTTGAAGTGGCTCCATCCCGACACTGTCGGGTGGGTCGTGATCGCCTTCCAGCCGTCGTGCCAGATGCCTCTCGAGCCGAGCATCGAGTAGAACTGGGTCTGCCGTGCGGAGGGCGCCGCCGGTTCGTCGAAGCTGTACCGCATGCTCACGCCGTCGAACGGCACCTGCACGTGCCCCTTGATGCGCTCCGGCATCTCGACCCCGAGGACGTCGAGGATGGTGGGCACCAGGTCGATCGCGTGGTGGTACTGCGTCCGGATCTGGTTTTCGCCCTTCGGCGCTCCGGGCCAGGAGATCACGCACGGGTCCGACGTGCCGCCGTTGAACTCGTACCGCTTCCACATCTTGAACGGCGTGTTGAAGGCCATCGCCCAGCCGTTGGGATAGTGGTTGTAGGTCTTCGTCCCGCCCAGCTCGTCGAGCATGGCAAGGTTGGCTTCGAGGCTGTCCGGGATCCCGTTGAAGAACAGGTTCTCGTTGACCGAGCCGTCAGGGCCGCCCTCGCCCGACGCACCGTTGTCCGACACGACGATGATCATCGTGTTGTCGCGCTCGCCGGTCGCCTCGAGGTAGTCCAGCAGTCGGCCGAGCTCGTGGTCCGCGTGCGAGAGGAAGCCCGCGTAAACCTCCGCCATACGGGCGAACAGGCGCTGCTCGTCCTCCGAGAGGCCATCCCATGACTTGGTGCGCTCCAGGGCCGGGAAAGGCTTGCCGTCAGGCCCTTGGCGCGTTTCGGCGGTGCCGATCGGGTTGATCGGCGGCAGGTCGGTGTCGGCGGGGATGAGGCCCATCGCCTTCTGGCGGGCGAGGGTCTGCTCGCGCATCGCCTCGTAGCCCATGTCGAACTTGCCCTTGTACTTCTCGATCCACTCCTTGGGGGCGTGGTGCGGGGCATGCGCGGCGCCGAACGAGTAGTAGAGGAAGAACGGCTTCTCGGGCGCGATCGCCTTGGCGTCCTTGATGAACTCCATCGCCTTGTCGGTGATGTCGACGGAGAAGTGGTACCCCTCCTCGGGCGACTTCGGCGGGTCGACGACGTGGTTGTCGTAGACGAGGTCCGGGTACCACTGGTTCGTCTCGGCGCCCAGGAACCCGTACCAGCGCTCGAAGCCGCGCCCGCTCGGCCAGTTTCGGCGCGTTGCGGCGAGGTTCATCTCGGAGGTCGGGCAGAGGTGCCACTTGCCGACCATGTAGGTGTTCCAGCCGCGCTCGGCCAGGATCTCGGACAGCATCCCGTTCTCGGGCGGGATGGTGCCGCTCGCGTTGGGGAATCCCGTGGCTGCCTCTGTGATGCATGCCATGCTGTTCCGGGTGTGGTTCCGGCCCGTCAGCAGGCACGAACGGGTGGGCGAGCAGAGCGCAGTGGTGTGCCACTGCGTGTATCGGGCGCCGTCGGCGGCGATGCGGTCCACGTTCGGCGTCTCGATCGGGCCGCCGTAGCAGCTCATCGCGGAGAAGCCCACGTCGTCGAGCACGACGTAGATGACGTTCGGCGCGCCGTCCGGGGCCTTCGGGGCCACGAACGGCGACCAGTCCGGGACGGAGTCCCGGATGTCCACGTTGACCGTCCCCTTGAACGTGTCGCTCATCTGGTCCTCCATCTCGGGCCGGTCGTGCTGCACACGACGTGCGTCTTGGCATCGCGAACTGATGCACCCGTCCACTCACGGGCCATGCTCGGACGAGTATGGACCCGCCTGGGCCACCGCTTCGACCTCCGAATCAGGTGATGCCGCCGTGAGGCCACTCGACCCGCCCGGAGGGGGTCCAGCGTGTCCTGAGGCAGGGCTACTCAGCCGTTCTGCGCGAGGCCAGGCCCTGGCGGCGACCCATCATGTTCGCCGCGGGAAGCGAGATCAGGAGCAGGAGGATGGCGGCGACGAGGATGAACGGCACGGTCGGTGTGCCGGCGAAGTTCGCGGCCGCAACGATCAGTGCGGCGGTCACGCCGCGGAACGCGGTTCCGAGCCCCATGACGCTCCGGGTGGCCGGCGCCCGACCACCGAGCACGAGGCCGATGCTCAGTGCGGCGACGGTGAACACGATGATCGCGAGGATGGCCCCGGTTCGAAGCAAGGTGACGATCGTCGAGAGGTTGAGGGTGATGCCGGCTGCCAGCATGACCAGCAGCGCGGCGCTCGAGAGCGCCGCGAACCGGGGGCCCCAACGGGACGCGTCGAGGGGGCGCCTCGCCCGGATCACCAGGCCGACGGCAAGGGGCGCGAGCATCGAGCCGGCGAGCGAGCGCGCAATCGCTGCGGCATCCACCGATACGCCCGGGAGGAGCAGGGGCAGCACGATCGGCAGGTAGCCGATGGTGACCACCATGAGCAGCACCATCAGGCCGACGGCGAACGCCGTGTCGCCCCGTGCCGCCTGCGCTAGCTTGGGCAGGAACGGGCCGCCCGCTGCCGTCGCGAGGACGAGGAGTCCAGCGGCCTGCGGCTGGTCGAGCCCGAACGCCGCGCTGATGGGGAGTGCCATGAGCGGCACGAGCACGAAGTTGGCGACGAGCGCGAGAGTGACCCGCGCGCCGTTCCGCAGGGGCGCCGTGATCTGCGCCAGCGTGAGACCCAGGCCCATGGCGAGCATGCTCGTCACGGCAAAGAGGGCTGTGCTCAGCGACAGCGCGGCGCTCAGCACGTCTTCGATGCTCACCGTGGAGCTCCAAGCCGACGGATCGACGCAGCGGGTGAGGGATGACGAGCCCGGGCCGACGATCGCGGCGACGTGACGCCGGAAGAGGCCCCGAGCCCGCCCGTCACGCGGGGGCCCGTTGCCTGCGCGCCAGCCTTGACCGGCCCAGCTCGCGTCGGAGGATGAACAGGCTGACAACCGCGACCCACAGCGGCAGGGCCAACAGGTAGAGGTCCCAGAAGTTGACGAACAGGAGCAGCGTGACGGCGAGGACGTAGCCCGTGAGCGCGAACCAGCGCGGGAAGGTCCCGCTCCGCACGCCGAGCGTGGCGATCGACATGACGCACACCGCTGCCGCCCGCGTGGCGAACACGAACAGCAGCGTGTACGAGAGTGTCCTGAACGCATTCACGAGCAGGATCGGGGGCGTCTGGATGCCCAGGTACCGCACGCCGACCGCGGTCGCGCCGGCGACTGCGGCCGAGACGAAGAGCAGGGCGGTGAACAGCATGCCGCTGCCGAAGAAGAGCGTGCCGAAGAACTTGTCCTCGCGGTCTCCGATCTGGTCGCGGATCACGGCGATGAACCAAAGGAACATGATCCCCGAGAACGGGGCAAGGTACAGCGCGCCGACGACAAGCGCCTGGTCGCGTCCTTGCGCAAAGAAGGCGGCCAGGTCGAGTTGGGTCGACTCCGTCGGGGGCGCCTCGCGCATGAGCAGGAGCGCCGCGGAGAAGAGGAGCGCGAAGAGAAGACCAGCGACGCTCGCGGCCCACGGAGCGCGTAGGCGTTGACCGGCGACGTCGAGCATCGGAAACGCGTCCCGACCTGAGCCGTCGTCGGGCGGTGTCGATCCAGTCAGCTCGGGTTGGCTCACGGGGCTCCTCGTCGAACGCCACGCGGGGTGTGACCCTGATACTGCACCGTGCCCCTCGCCCTGTTGTCACCTGAAACGGACGATGCGGGCGACGGCCACCGACGGGACGATCCGTTCCAGGCTGGGAGGAGGATCCGGTGATCGCAACCGTCACGCTCATTGCCGTCGTGGCCTTCGCATACGCGCTCGTCTCACACCGACTCGCCAGCACGGTCATCACGGCGCCGATCTTCTTCGCGGGCGTCGGGTTCCTGGTCGGCCCGGTGCTCGGGATCGCGCGGATCGCGCCGAACGACGACCTGCTCGTCCTGCTCCTCGAGGCCGCGCTGGTGATGGTGCTGTTCGCCGACGCGTCGAGCCTCGACGTGCGGCGCTGGACCCGGGAGCCCGGGCTGTCCGGGCGCCTCCTCGGCGTGGGGCTTCCCCTGACCATGGTGGCAGGCGGGCTGGTCGCCTATGTCGTCCTGCCCGGGCTCCAGTGGTGGGAAGCGGCCCTGATCGGCGCCATGCTGGCGCCGACCGACGCCGCTCTCGGCCAGGCCGTCGTCGCGAACCCGCGAGTGCCGGCCGTGGTCCGCAACGCCCTCAACGTCGAGAGCGGGCTCAACGACGGCCTTGCCCTCCCGTTCGTCACGATCCTCATCACCGTCGGCCTCGTCGCCGGTGGGGCGGAGGGCGACCTCAACGCGCTGGGCACCCTGGCGCTCGCGCTCGTCGGCTCGACCGCGATCGGCCTCGTGACGGGGCTGGGCGGGGGTTGGCTCATCCGCCTCGCTGCTCAGCGGGGTCTGGGCGACCCTCGCTGGCTGCCGATCGGGCTCGCGATGCTCGCCTTCGCGACGTTCTCCATCGCCGACGAGGCAGGCGCGAGCGGCTTCCTCGCGGTGTGGGTCGCGGGGCTGGCGACCGGCAACCTGGTGAGAGATCGCGTCGAAGCGTCCGTGTTCTCGCTCCCCGAGCAGTTCGCGGACGCGCTCGCGGCGGTCGGGTTCCTGCTCCTCGGGACCGCCCTCGTGGGCCCGATCCTGGGGAGGGCGACACCGCTCACCGTGCTCTACGCGATCCTGAGCCTGACGGTCGTCCGGATCCTCCCGGTCGTCCTCGCGATGGCCGGCAGCGGGTTCTCCCCGGCCACGATGGCCTACATCGGCTGGTTCGGCCCCCGCGGTCTGGCTTCGATCGTCTTCGCCGGCGCGGTTGTCGAGGCGGCCATCCCCTCGGCCACGGCGATCACCGACGTCGTGCTCCTCACGGTCGTGATCAGCCTCGTCGTGCACGGCGTCACCGCCGCGTGGGGCGCCCGGGGCTACGCGGCGTGGTTCGACCGCAGGGCAAGCCTGGACCCGTCGGTCCCCGAGGCGGCCGAGATCGAGGAGCCGGCCATCGTGGGCGATCGACGGGCCGGCGCCTCCCCGAACCCGTGACCGGCGACGGATCGCGGCCGACTCGACTTCTCCGCCTCCCTTTGGCGGCGCGCGGCATCGTCGGCATACGCCCTCGCCAAGTCCCGGCCGAGATCCTCGCCGGCATCACGCTCGCCGCGCTCATGATCCCGCTGAACATCGGGTACGCGCGGGTCGCAGGGCTGCCGCCCGAGGTCGGTCTGTACGCCGCGATCGTCCCGTCGATCGTGTTCGCGCTGCTCGCCCACTCGCGCCACCTGGTGAGCGGCCCAGACGCGGCCATCGGCGCCATGCTGGCCGGCATGCTCGGCGCCATCGCGACACCGGGCGACCCGCGCTACATGGACCTCGTTCTGGCGACGACGCTCCTCTGCGGCGTGATCTTCCTAGGCTTCTGGCTCTTCCGGCTCGGGTTCCTCGCGAACTTCCTGTCCCACGCAGTCCTCGTCGGGTTCATCACCGGCCTGGGCATCGAGGTGCTGGTGGGCCAGGCGCGCTCGATCATGGGCGTCTCGGTGGACGCGGACGGGTTCTTCCGGGCGCTCTGGCAGACGGTGCTCGCCATCCCGGAGTCCAACGTCTGGAGCCTCGCCGTCGGCCTCGGAACGATCGCTGCGATCCGGATTCTCGCCCGCGTTGCCCCCAAGCTCCCCGGGGCACTGCTGGCGCTGATCGGAGCGACCCTCGCTGTGGCCGCCCTGGGGCTGGATGCGCGTGGCGTCACGGTCCTGGGTCCAATTCAGGGCGGACTTCCCTCGCTCACGGTGCCGCACGTCGGCCTCAGCGATCTCGTCACGCTGCTGCCGATCGCCGTGGCGCTCTGCGCCGCCACCCTCGCCGAGGCCCCGCTCCTCGCCCGAAGCTATGCCGAACGCTACCGCGAGCCGGCGGACGCAGACCAAGACATGTTCGCCTTTGCGGCCGCCAATGTCGCAGCAGCCTTCACGGGCGGCATGGCCGTGGGCTCGAGCGCCTCCCGGACGGCAGCCGTCGACAGCGTCGGCGCCCGGACGCAGATCCCCGGCCTCGTCGCTGGCGCGGTCGTCGCAATCATCCTCCTGTTCTTCACGGACCTGCTCGCCCTCACGCCGAGTGCGGCGCTTGCGGGTATCGTCGCCAACGCGGTCCTCGGCCTGATCGAGGTCGGTGCGATCCGCGAGCTGTGGCACAGGCGGCGGTCCGAGTGGTCGGTCGCCATGGCCGCTGTCGTGAGCGTGCTGGTCCTCGGCGTGCTGCAAGGTGTCGCGATCGCCTTCCTGCTGTCGATGATCGACCTGCTGTGGCGGGCGGCGAACCCGAGTGCGTCGGTGCTCGTGGAGTCGGCAGACGGCGAGTGGTTCGACGTCCCGCCCGGCGATGGCGTCACCGAGACGCGTCCGGGCCTGGTGATCTACCGCTTCGGGGCCGCGCTCTACTTCGCCAATGCACCGCGGTTCGCGCGCGAGGCGGAGGCGCTCGCGACCGGAAATCGCTCGCGGGTGCGCTGGTTCGTCCTGGACGCGTCGGCGATCAACGACATCGACACGAGCGGGGCGCGTGCGCTTCACCAGTTCATCGGCTCGCTGGAGAGGTCGAACATCACGTTCGCGATCAGCCGGCCGCGCGAGGAGCTCCGCTCGGTGCTGGATGCGCACGAACTGCTCGACGACGTCGACGAATTGCGCATCTTCGCCACGAATCGCGACGCGGTCGCCGCCTTCGAGCGGGCCACTTCGATCACCCCGGCCGCGTGAGTCTCAGTCCGTCCACGTCGTTCCCAGTCGGTCAGTCCTGACCGACTGGCGCGAAGATCGTCGCCCAGTCCTCTCGCATGCTGACCGTCGTCCAGCCCAGGCGCCGGGCCGTCTCGGTCGCGGGCTCGGCATCCGGGTCGGTGAACGATGCGCCGGAGTAGGCGTACTCCCGGTCGGCATCGTCGTGGTCGATCAGGATCGAGAGCGTGGCGCCCGGACCGGTCGAGACGTACTCGAGCATCTCGCGGTCGCCGGCCGAGTTGCCGGCCCCGAAGATGGGGCGGACGCCGATGTGGGCCTGGATGTTGAGCGCCTTGGGCACACCTTCGTTCGGGCTGCCGCGCATGGTGGCGCGGCGCACCAGGACGATGCGCCCGTCGCGACGCTCGAGGCTGAGCTCGACGGCGCTCCCGACGACGTCGTCCGGGGGGATGCCGTAGAGCGGATCGCTCACCGCGCGGACGAACTCCACTCCGCCTCCGGTGACCACGAAGACCCGGAAGCTCGACACGCGCAGCAGCCCGACCAGCTCGAGCATTGGCGCGTACACCAGGGACGAGTAGGGCGTCCCGAACCGGGGATGTCGGGCGCGGGCGAACCAGTCCCCGGCAGCCTCGGCGAAGTCCTCGGTCGTCAGGCCGGCATGCGTGCTCAGGAGCACATCGGAGAGCTCCGACATGCCCTCGTTCCGGGCGCCCTCCAAGTCGCCGGCGAGGAGTGCGCGAATCATCGGCCGCGTGGCGAGGTCGGGGTCGGCAGCGGCCATGGTCGAGAGGCGCTCGAGGATGAAGGACGCCTGCGGGTACGCCGGGCGCTCGCACCACAACGTGCCGTCGTTGTCCAGAACGGCGACCCGGCCCGCCGGCGGGACGAACTCGGGCGACGCGCTCGTGCTGACCCGGTCCACGAATCTCAGGATTGCGCGTCGGGCCTCGCCGGCGCGCCACGAAGGGAGCGGATCAGGGACGGACCGGGTCATGTCTACCTCGTCTCGATCAGGCCAGCGGCTTGGCCTTGAGCTCCGCGTACCCCTTCTCGTCGATGACGCCGGCCAACTTGAGCGCCACGACCTTGGCGAGCTCGTCGGCGACTGGAGACGCTGGTGGCGGCCTTCTGGGCGCCCCGACGCGGACCAGGGTCTGCAGGAACAGGACGACCGTCCAGATCGCCTTCACGCCGCCGCCAAGAGCGGCGCCACGCGTGGGTTCCCGCAGCCCTCATGGGCCGCGGCGGACCCGAGGCCGAAGTGTTCCGGAGTCGTCCCTGCGCGTCATCATCAGATTTGGGGGACGCCTTCCGTCGCGCCGCGTGATTGTTCCGTGCTCATCTCATCCTGCTCGCCCTGCCTGCGGTTCCGCTGCTGCCCACGATGGCCGGCGAGCTCACGTGGGTGATCACGACGGGCTCGTTCGCTCCGCCCCTGGTGCCGATCGCGGGATTCGTCGCGGCCGAGTATCTCGTCGGCTCGTCGTCGTTGGTGCTGACCGCTTCTCGGCGGGGATGAGCGGCCGCACGCGCGTGTGCGGCGACGCGGTGACCCCGGCTCGTCATGGACGCTCGCGTCCGTCCATTTTCCGGAGCGCCTGGATCGCGCCGATGACCAGCAGGACGCAGCCGATGACGAGCGGCACGACACCGACAGCCGTCCAGAACGAAGCGTCATCGAGCGTGCCACCCGTGGCCGACTGCCGGGCCAGCAGGAACAGCCAGAGGCACCCGAAGCCCACGAGCAGTCCCGAGAGCGCGATCGCGTGGTCGCCGCGCACGACGAGGGGTGCCGCGAGGAGCAGGAACAGCAGGCTGCCGAGCAGGCCGCCGACGCTCGTGATCAAGGTGGCCGCCGCGCCGAGCACCGCGGTGGTGGTCCACAGGAGCGGGCGACTCATCGCCGTTCAGGCATGGCCCGCGCCCACACCTGCTTCACGGGCAGCCTGCGCCACGCGTGACGCACGTCGCGCATCACCAGGGCGTCGTCGAAGGCGATCGAGCCGGGGGAAAGCGGTCGGGGTCGTCGTAGAAGGACGATGTCAGCCGATCGACGGCCAGTGGGGCGACCGCCCAGTCGCGGATCCGGAGCTCCACCCCGTCGATCCGGCCGCAGCCGGAGCCGACCTCCTCCGCGTGCGCACCCGTTGGGCAGCTCGGTCTCCGGTGCGCACGCGGCGAGCATCGCAAGGCTGACGCGCACCCCGCGCGCACTTGATCCTCCTGCCGGTCCCGTGTGCGCAACCCGTGAGCAAGATCGCGCGCCCAGTTCCTTGCGTGTCCGCGGGCGCTCACCCCGTGCACGCCCAGCGCTCCACTCCCATCGTCGGAAACCGGGCCGGTCACATGTGTATCCGTACCTGCGCACAAGGCTGGTCTGCCTGCCGGGCAAGGCGGGTCACCGTGCCACGGGTGCGCGGCGCCCGGGAGCGGCTGGGGAACGAGCGCAGCGGCCGGAGCCGACCTCGCGCGGTCCACCGTTCGGGCGATAACGTGATGCTCATAGGTAGCACATTACACCCGGACGAGCGTGCGTCAACCCTCCGCCTTCGCACGATCGGCCAACCGGCCCGCCCGAATCAGCTCCCCAGCAGCTGCTGCCGAAGCGCCCCGGCCAGCCACGCCTCGTACGCGTCCGGGGACCAGCCGTGGACACCGACCAGCTGCGCGTACACCTCGGGCCTCGTCAGCGCATCGAGGAGCGCGGTCGCGCCCACGACGTCGACCCCGGACGCGAGCCGGCCGTCGAGCGTCTCCGCTAGGTGGCGCAGCCCACCGCCTCGCCGCCTGAACACCGCATCTGCCTCGGCTCTCAGCATCTGGTCGGTCGAGGCGGCCTCCCGGTAGACCACGACGACGTCGCCGCCCGCAACCCAGCGCACCCGGATCGACCGGGCGAACAGCGCAACGGCTTCGGCGGCGTCAGGAGCCGCGAGCGCAGCCTCGTAGAGCGTCTCCGCCTCCGGCTGATGGACGATCGCCTCCCGCAATTCGCGCAGGATCCCGGCCTTCGAGCCGTGCACCGCGTACACGGTCTGGACTGCGACGCCCGCCTCATCCGCGACAGCCTGGAGCGTGGTCGCCCCGTAGCCGTCGCGCACGAACAGCCGCCGGGCGGCCTCGGCGATCCGCCGCCGGGTGACCGCCGCGCGCTCCGCCCGCAGCGTGGATCGGGGACCGTTGACACCATCCGTCATGTGGGTATAGTAACGCTCTACTGCAATAGAGTTGGACTCTATCGAACCAAGGAGCGTCCCATGACCACGACCGAAGCAGACATCGAGACCCGGCTCCGCAGGCTCATCGAGGACGGCATCGGAGGCGGCGACGTATCGATCATCGAGGACGTCGTGGCCCCGGATTGTGTCGAGCACCAGCGGGGCCATGCCCAGGGCGTCGTGGGCGCGAAGGAGCTGAGCGCGCTGCTCCATCGCCGGCTGACCGACGTCGAGCTGCGGGTGCAGGACCTCGCGGTCGTGGGCGATCGCGCCTGGCTGCGCAACCGGGCTCGGGGCATCAGCACCGGCCCGGTGATGGGCCTGCCGCCGACCGGGCAGCCCGTCGAGGTCGAGGTGTTCGACCTGGTGCGGATCGAGGACGGCCGGGTCGTCGAGCACTGGGGCGTCGCCGACCAGCTGGGCCTGCTCCTCCAGCTCGGTTTCGAGCTCGACCGGGCGGCACCGGCGGCAGCAGTCCAATGACGAGCAGCGCGACGATGGACACGGGTTCGATGGAACGGCATGACGTGATCGTGGTCGGCGCGGGCCAGGCCGGGCTCGCGGCGTCCCACCACCTGGCGCGACGCGGGATCGATCATGCGGTGCTCGATGCCGGCGCCCGCGCGGGCGATGCCTGGCGTGTGCGATGGGATTCCCTCCGGCTGTTCACGCCCGCGGCGATCGACGGGCTGCCCGGAATGCCGTTCCCGGCGCCGGCCGTTGACATGCCCGCCAGGAGCCAGATGGCGGATTACCTGGTGGCGTACGCGGACCGCGAGCGCCTGCCTGTCCGGTTCGGCGTCCGCGTGGACGGGCTCGACCGTGATGGCAACGGGTTCGTCCTGGCCGCCGGCGAGCGGCGGTTCGGCGGGCGCGAGGTCGTGGTCGCTACCGGCTTCCTGTCGGCGCCGCGGGTGCCCCCGTTCGCGGGTGACCTCGATCCGGCGGTCACGCAGCTCCACAGCCGCGACTACCGCAACCCGGCTTCCACGCCGGGAGATTCCGTTCTCCTGGTCGGGGCGGGCAACTCCGGGGTCGAGATCGCCCTTGAGCTTGCGCGGGCGGGGCGGCGGACGATGCTCTCGGGACACAGCACGTTCCTGCCGCGGATCGCGCAGGTCGGCGGAGGCCGGGCGTTCTTCGCGTTCGCCCGACGGGCCCTCACGCTGGACTCGCCCATCGGCCGCCGGATGCATCAGCGCATGGGCGACCACGGGACGGCGCCCGTCATCCGGGTCCGCCCGGCCGATCTCGCGCACGCCGGTGTCGAGCGCGTCGGCCGCGTGGAGAGCGTGCGCGACGGCCGGCCGATGCTGGCGGAGGGCCGGGTGATCGACGTCGACACGGTCATCTGGTGCACCGGGTTCCGGCCCGCGTTCGAATGGATCCACCTGCCCGTCCTCGGGCCCGGCGGACTGCCACGCCACGTCCGCGGCATCGCGGTCGACCAGCCCGGCCTGTCGTTCGTCGGCCTCCCGTTCCAGACGTCGTTCCTGTCCGCGCTCGTGGGCGGCGTGGATCGGGATGCGGACGAGGTCGTGGAGGCGATCGCCGGCCGGCTCGCGGGCCCGGCCCGCCCGGCGGCAGCCCAGGTGGCGCCGGCCGCCTGATCCGCCTCGGTCCCCGCTCGAGCCACCTCCAAACAGGGTGCTCTCGGGGCCCGACAATCACGCTAGTCTTCGTGCGCCGCAGCCGCGAGGGCTGCCGTGTTCGGCCACCATGCCGTGCAGGAGCACCAGCCACATGGAGACGACCGTGGCGGCGGAGGGCACAGCCGTCCCCCTGGTGGATGCCCGTCAGTCCCTGGGACCCGCGAAGCTCAGCGACCTGTTCCCCGAGGGTGCGCTCTTCCGGCGGTCGATCCAGACCTACGTCGTCCTGCTCGCGCTCTCGGGCTTCCTCGCCGCGTTCGGCCTGTACCAGGACTCCACGGCGTCGATCATCGGCGCGATGCTGGTGGCGCCGCTCGGCGGCGCGATCATGGCCTTCGCCGGCGCCCTGGTCACCGGGCGGACGCGATGGCAGACGATCACGTTCCTCCAGGTTGCCCTGGGCAGCCTGATGGTCGTCGTCATTGGCTACCTGGTGTCGCTGATCATCCCCGATCCGCTCAACCTCACGCCCGCGCTCGATGCGCGCACGTCACCCGGCCTGCTGGACCTCGGGGTGGCCCTCGCCGCGGGCGCGGCGGGTGCCTACGTCGCAGACCGGAGGACCGGCACGGATGCCCTTCCGGGGGTCGCGATCGCGGTCTCGCTGGTCCCACCGCTGGCCACCGTCGGCATCTGCGCCGAGCTCGGGCGATGGGACGACGCCGCCGGCGCGCTGCTGCTGTTCCTGACCAACTTCTCCGCGATCGTGGTCATCGCGTGCATCCTGTTCATGGTGTTCGGCAACGCACCCAGTCCCGAGCTGATGCGCGAGCGGCATCGCCTGCGTAACGGGTTCATCGTGGCCATGGTCGCGCTGGTGGTGATCGCGATCCCGCTGGCCGAGCGGAGCATCGAGGAGGTCCAGGGCGTCATCCGCGGCACCACCGGGGCGCCGATCGTGCGCGACTGGATCGGCGAGCGTGACCTGCGGGTCACGTCCTGGGAGATCCGGGGCAGCACGGTCACCATCGACCTGGCCGGTCCCGATGCCCCGGCGGCCGCCGGTCCCTTGGCGGCGTCACTGGCAGGGGCGTTCGGAGCGCCCGTGGACCTCCAGGTCAACTACACGCCGATCGCACGGGATCACGCGTCCGCCGCACCCTGAGGCCGGGGTGGCGCATCGCCCGCCCGCAGGAACCCGTAGGCACCGGCGGCCAGGATCGCCCCCGCGAGCGGCGCGACCAGGTAGATCCACAGGTGCGCCAGGTCGCACGCCACGAGCGCCGGCCCGATCGAGCGAGCCGGGTTCATCGACGCGCCCGTGACCGGCCCTCCGACGAGCGAGCCCAGGGCAACCGCACCCCCGATCGCGAGCGCCGCGGCCTCTCCCACGGCACGCGTGTCGGTGGCCACGGCGGTGATCACCAGCACCAGGACGAAGGTCAGGATCACCTCCCAGGCAAGCGCCTGGACGTCGGATCCCGCCGGCGCCGTGACCCCCAGCGGGACATCGGGTCCGAGCGTCGCGCGGAGGGCGAGCGCGCCCAGCGTCGCGCCCGCGACCTGGGCGAGCGCGTAGGCGCCGGCCCACCGCCACGGGAAGTGCCGGCCGATCGCGAACCCGACCGAGACCGCGGGGTTGAAGTGGGCGCCCGACACGTGGCCCAGGGCGTAGATCATGACCGCGATCACGAGCCCGAAGGCGAGCGCCACGCCCGCATCCGGGAGGCGGCCGACCGCGATGGCGCCGCAGCCGAAGAACACCAGCGCGAAGGTGCCGATGAGCTCGGCGCCGAGGGCCCTCAACGAGCGGCGATCGTCCGCGGCGGCCGTCCCGCCGCGCGCAGCGCCACCTCGATGAACGGCCGCAGGCGCGCCGTCACCTCGACCTGCGTGCGCCGGAATGCGGCCAGCTTCTGCTCGTCCGTGCCCTCGACCTCGGACGGGTCGTCCAGGCCCCAGTGGAGGGTGTTCTGGGAGCCCGGGAACACCGGGCATGTCTCCCGCGCCCGGTCACACACGGTGATCACGTAGTCGAACTCCTGGTCCAGGAACTCGGTGATCACCTTGCTCCGGGCGCCCGACCAGTCGATCCCCAGCTCCGCGAGGACCTGGACCGCGAACGGGTTCACGCGCGTCGCCTCGGTGCCGGCGGAGTGGACCTCGAAGTCCTCACCGCCGTAGCGACGGAGCAGCGCTTCCGCGAGCTGGCTGCGGGCGGAGTTGTGGGTGCATACGAACAGGACGCGGATCGGGGCGTCGGCCACGCGGCTGGTCCTCCTGGCGCGGCCGGCGGCCGCCATGGTGAGCTCGAGGTCGAGCAGCTCGGCCTCGAGACGATCGAGATCGGCACGCTGACGGGCGATCGCGGCACGTTGGTCGGCGAGCACGGGGGCGAGGTCCAGGTCGACCCCGCCGCGCTCGAGGCACAGGCCCGCGAGCCGGCCCGCGTCCGCCGGCGCCAGGCCCAGCCGGCGCAGCGAGACAACCAGGCGCAATCGCGCGACGTCGGTCGCGCCGTACTCGCGATACCGGTTCTCGCCGCGGTCGGGGGCGGGCAGCACGCCGACGTCCTCGTACCAGCGCACGGCCGAGGGCGTGATCCCGACGCGGCGCGCAAGCTCCCCGATTCGCATGGTCGCGAGCGTAATCCTTCAAGTCACTCGAATGTCAAGCGATGACCCGGTCCAGGTGGCCCGCGACTTGTGACCAACGGCCGGTTCGACATCTCAGCCGATCGTGAGATGTTCCACGCGTGACCACCGAGCTGCCCGTCCTTCCCTCCCCTCGCCTCGAGCTGCCGACGCCGGACGTCGTCGACGCGGTCGGCGCCGCCGCGCTGCTCGCGGACCCCATCCGGGCCGGGATCCTGCGCATGCTCGCCGACGGCCCGCACTGCGTGTGCGAGCTCGCCGCCGCGCTGGGGGCGCGCGAGAACAACGTCAGCAACCACCTGGCCCGGCTGCGCGAGGCCGGTCTCGTTCGGGCCAGCCGGCACGAGGCGAATGCCCGGTTCCTGTACTACGAACGCGACGAGGAGACGGTCGCCCGGGCCCGGGCCTCGCTGGACGAGGTGCTGCGGTGACGTCGCTTGCCCTTGGCCACCGCCGCCTGGCGCTGCCCCTCCCGCTGGTCCTCGTCGGCCGGCTCGGCCGCCTGGCTCGTCGCCTGGATCATCAACCTCCCGGCGGCCACCTGGATCGCCTTCGACCTGCTGGGGCTGGAGCCCGGCTCGCATGTCGGG
Source organism: uncultured Chloroflexia bacterium (assembly GCA_963732805.1). Taxonomy (GTDB): domain Bacteria; phylum Chloroflexota; class Limnocylindria; order Limnocylindrales; family CSP1-4; genus CAIXZV01. The sequence goes on along the minus strand of CAVTAW010000002.1, from coordinate 1,543,976 downwards.
GAGGCCGTGGCGTTCTTCCTGTACGACGTCCCCAAGGTGCTCCTGCTCCTGGCCGGCATCGTCACCCTGGTCTCCTTCCTGCGCTCCTTCGTCTCGCCTGAGCGGGTCCGGCGTGCCCTGGCCGGCCGGGGCGTGCTGCCCGGCACGATGGCGGCTGCGGCGTTCGGGATCGTCACCCCCTTCTGCTCCTGCTCGGCGGTGCCGCTGTTCATCGGCTTCGTCGAGGCCGGGGTCCCGCTGGGCGTCACGTTCGCCTTCCTCGTCGCCTCGCCGATGGTCAACGAGGTGGCGCTGGTGCTGCTGTGGGGCCTGTTCGGCCCCGGCATCGCGCTTGCCTACATGTCGGCCGGGCTGGTGGTCGCCGTCCTGTCCGGGCTCGTGATCGGCCGGTTCGGGCTCGAGCGATACGTCGAGGACTACGTGTGGACGATCCGCGCCGGGGCCGCCATCGACATCCGGCCCTCGTTCGACGACCGCGTCCGCGATGCCTGGCGTGCCACCGTGGACATCCTGCGCCGGGTGTGGCCGTTCGTGGTCGCCGGCATCGCCGTCGGGGCCCTGATCCACGGCTTCGTGCCCACCGACCTCGTGGTCTCGGTCGGCGGCCGCGACAACCCGCTGGCGGTGCCCGCGCTCGTGGTGCTCGGCGTGCCCCTGTACTCCAACGCCGCCGGCACCATCCCGATCGTGGAGGCGCTGCTGGGCAAGGGTCTACCGCTGGGCTCGGCGCTCGCGTTCATGATGGCCGTCACGGCCCTGTCGGTGCCCGAGCTGGTGATCCTGCGCCGGGTCATGAAGCCGCGCCTGATCGCCGTCTTCGTCAGCGTGGTCGCCGCGGGGATCCTCGTGGTCGGCTACGGCTTCAACCTGTTGTACGCCTGAAGGAGCACGCCCCGATGACGCACCTGATCGAGGTCCTGGGCCACGGATGCCGCAACTGCAACGCCCTCGAGGCGGTCGTGCGCGAGGTCGTCGCGGAGCGCGGCCTGGCGGCCGACATCCGCCATGTCACCGACGATGCCGAGATCGCCGCCCGCGGCGTGCTCTCCACGCCCGGGCTGGTGGTGGACGGCAGGGTCGTCGCGGCCGGCCGGGTCCCCACCCGCGAGCAGGTCGAGACCTGGCTCGGCGGGTGACGCCAGCCCCCTGCCCGGATACCCTGCCCGGATGAGCGAGGCCGATCACCCTCCGGCGCCGGATCCCGCCGGCGTCCCCGACCCGGATTCCCGCGCCCGGACCCACCTGGCCAACGAGCGCACGTTCCTCGCCTGGTTCCGGACCGGCCTCACGCTGATCGCCCTGGGCATCGCGGCCGCGCAGTTCCTCACCCGGGACGTGGCACCCGGCCTGCCGGTGGTGCGGCTGCTCTCGACCGTGCTCGCGATCACCGGCATGTTCGTGGTCGGCGTGGGTGCCCGGCGCTATCTCGACGGGCGGACGCACATCGATGCCGCGTCGTTCCGGCCCGCTTACACCTCGGTGCTGGTCACCGCGGCGGCCGCCCTGCTGACCGGCGTGCTGGCCATCGGCTTCGTGTGGCTGCTCCGGGCGGCGTGATGACCATCCGCGGGGTGCCGCCGGTCAGCGCCACGACGTGGCATCCTCACCCTCAGCGGTCAACCCGCCAGCCATGGAGAGCTCGATGCAGTCCCTGCGCACGACGAGCGAGGAGCACCACGCCCGGATGCTTCCCCATGTCGATCGTCTGCTCGACCTCGCTGACATGGTGGGCCACGTCGAATGCTCCGCGATCCACGAGACGTTCGAGCAGGAATACGCGTTCATCGTGACCCAGCTGGTTCCCCACATCGAGGCGATCGAGACCACGATCTACGGCCGCGTGGAGGAGCTCCTCGGCGGGCGGCACTCGATGGCGCCGATGCGCGAGGAGCACCGCGCGGTTGGGCGCCTGATCGAGGAGCTCGGCGGGTACCGGCGACACATGGCGAGCTGCAGTTGGAGCGCCCTCGAGGGCATGGCCCTGCGCCGGGCGCTGTACCGCCTGCACTCGATCCTCAAGGTGCACCTGGCCGAGGAGGAGTTGTACCTCGAGGTCCTCGAGCAGAACCTGAGCGACGAGGAGAAGGACCAGCTCGCGCGCGGGATCGATCACGCGGCGGCCGAGCCGCTCTAGGCACGCCGCCGTCCGCGCTGCGACGCGCGGCCCGCTGCGATCAGGCGACCCAGACGATCCGTCCCCTGCCCCACGTCCTGATGAGCTCCGCCGCGAGTGCCGGCAACCCGGCGACGATCATGACCAGCGCCCAGTCGCCGGCATCGAGCGGTGTCGCCCGGAACGCCTCGGCAAGCACCGGCACGTACGGGATGATCACCTGGACGGCCACCGCCGCCACGGCCGCGCCGAGCAGGAACGTGTTGCGGCCGAGGTGGTGGATGGGCTCCCGGACGCTGCGGTTCCAGTACGCGCGGACGCACTGGCCGACGACCAGCGTGGTGTAGGCGACCCATGCCGCGTGCTCCAGGCCTCCGGCATTGGTGAGCAGGACGAGCAGCGCGGCGACGGCCGTGAAGCCGCCGGCACCGGCGATCCGGACGAGGATCGAGTCCGTGAGCAGCGGCGTGTCCGCGTGGCGCGGCGGCCGGGTCATCACGCCGGGCTCCGGCGGCTCGCGCTCGAACGCGACCGACGTGGTGAGGTCGATGAAGAACTCCATCCACAGGATCTGGAGCGGGATGAGCACCTGGCGCTCGGCAACGAAGATCGTCGAGATGAGGATGAAGCCCAGGAAGGCCACGTGGGTCGAGACGATGAACACGAGGCCCTTCTGGACGTTGTCCACGATCCGACGACCCTCGGCGAGCCCGAACATGAGGGTGGCGAACGAGTCGTCGCCGAGCACGAGGTCGCTGGCCTCGCGGGCAACGGCTGTCCCGCTGCCCATCGCGACCGCGACGTCGGCGCCGTGGAGCGCCGGGGCGTCGTTCACGCCGTCTCCGGTCACGGCGACGATCCGGTGGTCGGTGCGGGCGGCGCGGACAAGGCGCAGCTTCTGATCGGGGGTGGAGCGGGCAACCACGTGGAGATCCGGCAGCGCGGCCGCCAGGCGGTCGTCGTCCCACCGGCCGAGGTCCTCGCCGGTCACGATCGCCTCGGCGTCGAGGCCCGCCTCGCGGGCGATCGTCGCGGCCGTCAGGGGGTGGTCGCCGGTGACGACGACCACCTGGATCCCGGCATCGCGCGCCATGGCCATCGCGTCCGCGATGCCGGGCCGAATGGGATCGGCGAAGCCGATCAGCGCGCGCATCCGCCACGGCTCGTCGTCGAGACGCCTGGCCAGCGCCACCAGGCGCTCACCGGTCGCGGTCGCCGCCTCGATGCGCATCGCCCATTGATCGCGGTCGGCGGGATCCGCGCTGCCGGCCGAGGCGAAGCCGAGCACGACCTCGGGCGCACCCAGGGCAAGGCTCTCGACGCGCCCGTCACGCCGGGCACGGGTGCGGGTGACCGGCAGCGAGTCGGACGGTGGCGCCGCCTCGATCAGGTCCGCGGCGTCGAGCCGGCTCAACCCCCCGGCGGCGTCCACCGCGCTGCGCAGGGCACGGGTGAACGAGGCCGGGGCGATCTCCTCCCCCGGCCAGGCGTCCTCCTCGGCGCGCAGCGCCTCCTCGAGCAGGGCGCGGCGTAGCGCCGCGTCGGTCACGGGCCCGTCGGCCGCGCGCACGGACGACACCTCGAGCCGGTTCTGGGTGATGGTGCCGGTCTTGTCGGTGACGATCAGATCGACCGCGCCCAGCGTCTCCTCGGCGTTCAGGCGCCGGACCAGGACACCGCGACGGAGCAGCCGGTACGCGCCCAGGCCCAGGATGACCGCCAGCAGCACCGGCGGCTCCTCGGGGATCGCCGCGATGGCGGACGAGATCCCGGCCAGGATGTTCTCGCCCAGCGGGTGGCCCCGGACAGCGCCGATCCCCATCGTGAACGCGATCAGGCCCACGGCAACGACCAGCAGGATCCGGACCAGGCGGTCGAGCTCGCGCTGGAGCGGGCTCCGGCGGCGCTGGCGCGTGGCGAGGCTGCCGGCGATCTGCCCGAACTCGGTGGCGGCACCGATCGCCACAACGATCCCCTCGCCGCGTCCGCCGACGACGCTCGTTCCCGAGTACGCCATCGCGCGCCGAGCGGCAAGCGGGACCTCGGCCGCATCCGGCGCGACGCGCCCCTCCTCCGGGATCGACTCCCCGGTCAGCACGCTGCGATCGAGGAGCAGCCGCTCGGCGCGGACGATGCGCATGTCAGCGGGCACGACGTCGCCCCCCTGCAGCAGGACGACGTCCCCCGGCACGAGCGTCACGGCCGTCACGACCGACACGGTCCCCGACCGGCGAACGCGGGCGACTGGTGCCGTCGCCTCGCGCAGCGCCTCGAGGGCGCGCTCACCGCGGTATTCGGTGACGACGTCCGCCCCCACGATCGGCAGCAGCCCGACCAGCACGAGCAGGCCGTCACGAACCTCTCCGACCGCGATCGCGAGTGCGCCGGCCGCAGCGAGCATCAGCACGAACGGCTCGGTGAACGCCTCGAAGACCATCCGCCAGGCAGGCTCGCGCCTCGCCGCGTCGAGGGCGTTGGGCCCGGCCGCCCGCGCGCGGCGCTCCGCCTCCTCGGCGGCGAGTCCGACACCCGGGTCGACCCCGAGCGCCGCAGCCACGACCTCCGCGGCCGCGGCATGGTGGTCCCCGATCACGTGACCTTCGCTCATCCCTGCCTACGCTGTGCGACGGCCACGCGTACCGGCAGGCCCGGCCTGACGGTTCCCGAGGTGCCATGCGGCCTGACCGGGCCGGGCCGGTTCGGTCCGGGCCGCGGCGATCGCGCCGGACGCGTCTACCCGGAGGCGACCCGGCGCTTGCGGCGACCGGCAGTCCACTCCAGGTACAGGGCGTCGAACTCGGCAACCAGGCGGGCTCGCTCCTTCATCACCGCCGCCCACTCGTCGAGCGCGGCGAAGCCCAGGGGCGTCAGCTCGTAGTCGCGCCGGGCCGGGCCCGTCCCGGTCATCCATGACGAGCTGACCTGCCCGGCCTGCTCCAGGTCACGCAGCGTCCGGTAGACCTGGCCCACGTCCACGGGCCCGTTGGTGATGCCCAGCTGGGCCAGCTCTCCCACGATCGCGTACCCGTGGCTGGTGCCGGAGGCGAGAAATGCCAGCACGAACGGCTCCATCCAGCGATGGGCGCCGATCGGCGACCAACCCCGGTGGATGGGGATCCCCGCCGGGTCGCGGTCCGAAGCGATCGCGAACGAGCCGGCGGTCTCGGGCGATGCCGGGCCGTCGGACGACGCGCCGTCGGTCGACGCGCCATGGTCCGAGGCGTCGGGGGGCGAGGTCGCCCCGTCGGCCGGCGTTGGCTTGCGCGGCTCGGCCGGATCTGCGATGGACCCTCGGCGCGACTCGTCCATGACTGGGGCGAGCATAGAGGCTCGTCCAGGCAGCCGTCCCGGCGCTTGTCCTGACAGCCGTCCCGGCGCTCGGTCCGGCGCCCGTTCCTTCGGGCGGGCCACGGTCAGGCCGTCGGGGCCAGCGGGTGCTCCATCGCGGCCGCCAGCATGTCGGCGACATCGCCGGTCACGCCGCGGTCCACGATCCGCAGGTAGGCCTCCTCCTCGGCGAGGTGGATCTTGAGCAGCGCGTACAGCTGGAACATGACGCGTCGCAGCGCGAGCGACTTGCCCAGGGTCACGTTGCCGGTCCGCATCTCGCCCGCGAGCTTCGTGTAGGTGGCCACCAGGCGGCGGACCTCCTCGTGCTCGCGGCGCATCGGCGCCATCGAGTGACGGTTCTGGAACATCCGCTCCAGCTCCGGGTACATCGTCTTCTCCGACGCCTCGACATGCGGCAGCAGCGAGCCGTTCAGGAACTCGCCCAGCTCCGCCAGGTCGGGCCGGACATCGTCGGCCTTCGCGGTCAGCAACCGGTCGGCGAGCTCGGGCATCCGGTCCACGTGGTGCTTGATCCGCTCGTGGTGGTCGTGCGTCACCTGGGGCAGGCTCTGAGTCATGGCTTGGCCTCCTTGGCCAGGGCGACGTAGAACAGCGCCACGGGCCGGTATACAGCATGGGCGAGCTTCATGAACGGGGCCAGCAGCACGAGCTCCATGGCCACCGCGACGTGGAGCAGGAACACCCAGTAGCCCCAGGCGGGAGCCGACGGCAGATACAGCGCAAGCTCGAGGATGAAGCCGGTCACACCCGTCACCCACAGCAGCCCGAGCAGCATCCAGTCCGCGGTCGTGGACGTCCGCACGGATCGGTTCGCGGCCCGGTAGCGGTCGATGATCAGCATGGTCGTGCCGTAGATCAGCATGAGGCCGGCGACCGTCCCCAGCAGGCGCACCGGGTACCACACCGGGACGGGCGTGCCGGTCGCCTTGATCCCCAGCAGCGCCAGGCCGTAGTCCAGGCCGGTCGCGGCCAGCAGGCCCAGGAAGCCCCACAGGGTCACCGCGTGGAGCAGCCATCGGCGCCGGAACCAGGGCAGCGCGGTCTCGTCCACGTCGCAGTCGGTGCGGAACTGGACCTGGCCCAACAATTCGCGTCCGATCGCGGCCCAGGCGGCGCGGGCCGACCGGCCCAGCGCGGCACGCGAGCCGACCACGGTCCCCCAGCCGACGCCCTCGCGCCGGCCGATCTGGCGGGCCATCCCGATCACCCCGGCAAGACCGGCCAGGACCACCAGGATCATCACGACGATGCCGGTGTTGTGGATCAGGTCCTCGGGAATGAACTCGAAGATCGCCAGGGTCTCACCGCTCTGCGGCCCGTGGGCGGAATACATGAACAGGGCGAAGAAAGCGGCGATCACCACGGCCAGCACGGTCGCGAGGATGGGCCGCGTGTACATCGTCCAGGCGATCCGCGTCCGGTCGTAGCTCGCGATGGCGTAGCGCCGGGTCGCCGCCATGAACTCGGACGGATCGGCCTGGGTGGGGCAGGTCTCGGCACATTCGCCGCACTGGTAGCAGGCCCACAGCTCCTTGGACGACAGCAGGGCATCCTTCATGCCCAGCTGCGCGTAGCGGATGATCCGGCGCGGGAACGTGGCATCGGTCTCGGACAGCGGGCAGCTGGCCGTGCACGTGCCGCACGAGAAGCAAGCGCTGACGTCGGCGGCGCCGAACCGCTGGATGTCCGGATACAGGCCGAGATCGAGCGGCGTGGACGTGGCGGCCATCAGGAGGTCCTCCCGGTCGGCTCGTACTGGAAGTAGCCGTCCACGGTGTTGCCCTTGATCTCGGCCAGCCAGCCGTAGCGGCGCATGCCCATGACCCAGAACACGACCTCGTGGGTGGGGGCCTCGATTGCGCTCGCGATCTCAGGGACGGTGAGCGGGCCGTGGCTCAAGGCGGCCAGGATCCTGGCGCGCATCACGGGCTCTTCCCGGATCACCTCGCGAACGTCCCGGTTGGACGTGGTCATCAGGCGGGTACCTCCACGAGGCTCTCGATCATGGCGCTGATCTGGGCGTCGGTGTAGCCCAGCAGGTCGATCGCGTTCTCGGGGCACATCGGCACGCAGCCGCCGCACCCCTTGCAGCCGGTCGGGCTGATCACGGCGAAGTGCCGGTCGCCCTCCTCGGCCATCGAGATCGCGTCGTACGGGCAGGCCGTGAGGCAATCGCCGCAGGCCGTGCAGGCCTCGGCGTCCACCACCGCCACCAGCGGGTCAAGCTCCGTGTAGCCCTTCTTGAGCACGGCTGCGCTCTGGGTGACCGCGGCCAGCCCGGAGGCGACGCTCTCGGCGGAGGTCTTGGGTCCCTGGCAGGCGCCGGCGATCAGCACGCCGTCCACCACGGTCTCGACCGGTCGCAGCTTGGGATGGATCTCGTTGAAGAAGCCGTCGCTGCCGGCCGGCAGCTTGAGCACGCTCACCAGCTCCTCGTTCGCGCGCGGGACCATGCCCGTCACGAGGACCACGAGGTCCACCGGGATCGCCAGCTCGGTGCGCTCTGTGAGCAGGTCGGTGACGGTGACCGTCAGCCGGCCGTCGTCACCGCGTTCCACCGCCGGCGGCAGGTCGTTGTCGAACTTGAGGAACACGGATCCGGCCTTGCGAGCCTCCGTGTACAGAGGCTCGAACTTGCCGTAGGTCCGCATGTCGCGGTACAGGTGAAACTGCCGGATCGACGGGTCGAGCCCCGCCACGTCGACCGCCGTCTGGACGGTGGCCGCGCAGCAGAAGCGCGAGCAGTACTCGTTCGAGCATCCATTGGTTCCCCGGCTGCCGACGCAGTAGACGTAGGCGATGCTCCGCACGGGCCGGCCCTTCCAGGCCAGGGCGCCGCTGGAGCCGTCCACCAGCTCCTTGAACTCGGGCAGCGTGACCACGCCCTGGATCCCGTAGCCGAACTCTCCGGCCTCGGGCTGGTAGGTGTCGAAGCCGGTCGTCACGACGATCGTGCCCACGGCGATCTCGATCGCGGCGGCGCCCGGGTCGCCGACCCGGACGCTGACCCGGTAGTTGCCGAAGGAGCCGGCCTTGCCGACCACCTCGGCCCCGGTGAGGACCGTGATCGCCGGCCGCTTGCGGACCTCGGCGGTGAGCGTCTCGATCAGCTGGGTGCCGTCACGCCCGTGCGGATACATGCGCCCGAACCCGCGGACCCAGCCGCCGAGCTGGAGCTCGCGCTCCACGATGGTCACCCGCAGGCCGATGTCGGCGAGGCCAATGGCGGCGCGCAGCCCCGCGATCCCGCCGCCGATCACCAGGGTGTGCGGCACGGTGTCCACGACCAGCGGCACCAGGGGTGTGGTGAGTCGTGTCCGGGCGATCCCGGCCCGGACCAGCGCCGTCGCCTTGTCGGTCGCCGCGGTCTCGTCCTCGGTGTGCACCCACGAGCACTGCTCACGGATGTTGACCTGCGTGTACTCGTACGGGTTGAGGCCTGCCCGCGATGCGACCCCGCGGAAGGTGTACGTGTGGAGCTTGGGCGAGCACGAGGCGACCACGAGGCCGTCGAGATGGTTGGCCTCGATGTCCTCGACGATCTCGCTCTGGGTGGCATCGGAGCACGTGAACATCGCGGTCTTGGCGACCACGACGTCGCCCGCGTCGCGGATATCCTCGATCACCTTGTCCACGTCGACGTAGTCGGAGATGTTGCCGCCGCAGTGGCAGACATACACCCCGATCCGCCGGGCGCCGCCCGCCGAATCGCCGGGTTCCGGCACCGGGACGATCGGCTGAGCGGCCATCGGTTCGAGCTGCTCGCTCATGCCGGCACCATCACGATCTCGTGCTCAGGGGTCTCGGACTTCGTGAGCTCGAGGTGGGCGGCCACCTGGGCGGCCGCCGCCCCGGCGTGGAGGATCGAGTCCGTGATGTCCTTGGCGCCCGAGGCCGCACCGGCCACGAACACCCCGGGGATGTTCGTCCGGCCGGGGTTGAGGTCCTCCTCCGGCTCGGCCACGTAGTTCCACTCGTCGAGCGACAGCTCCTCGACCTCGAACAGCTGCTCCGCGTCCCGGTTGGGCTGGACGCCCACCGCCAGCACGACCAGGTCGTACTCGGCCTCCACGATGCCGCCGCCGTTCTCGATGTCCTCGTACCTGAGGACCAGGTCGCCGGCGGGCGTCTCGGTGACGCCCGCGACCCGGCCCTTGACGTAGGTCGCTCCCATCGCCTTCGCCTGCTCGTAGAACTCGTCGTAGCGCTTGCCCGGCGCCCGGATGTCCATGTAGTGGACCGTGACGTCGGCCAGCGGCAGCGCGCCCATCAGCAGCTGGTTCTGCTTGATCGAGTACATGCAGCAGAACCGCGAGCACAGCGGGTTGCCCACGGTCTCGTCCCGGGACCCGGTGCACAGGATGTAGGCGATCCGCTCGGGGACCTTGCCGTCACCGGGGCGCAGGATGGTGTTGAACGGCCGGGTCGGCGCCAGCAGCCGGTCCATCTGCATGCCGGTGATGACGTTCTTGAACTTGCCGTACCCGTACTCGGGCTTGAGGTCGGCCGCGAACAGCTTGAAGCCCGTGGACACCACGACCGCGCCGACGTCCGCCTCGAGGTGCTGGTCGCGCGCGTGGAGGTCGATGCATCCGTCAACCGGGCAGGCCGCCACGCACTCGTTGCACTCGGAGCACACGGCGCAGTCGATGCACCGGCCGGCCGCGGCGCGGGCCTCGGCCTCGGTGAGCGGGACCTCCACCTCGGCGAAGTCCGTGGGCGCGGCCACCAGGGCCATGCCGTCGGGCGTGGGCGCGTGGAACGAGTAGGCCTTCTGGCGAGCCAGCACCTGCTGCTTGTCCACGACCGGGAGCCGGTCGTCGAAGCCGTCCATCGTGCCGCCGGTCAGCCAGCGGTCGATCATGTGCGCGGCCCGTCGGCCCTCGCCCACGGCACGCGTGATGTCGGTCGGCCCGTGGACGACGTCGCCTGCAGCGAAGATGAACGGGGTCGCCGTCTGGCACGTCGCCGGATCGGCCACCAGCGTGCCGCGAGGGCTCGTCGCGAGCCCGCCCGCGAACGCGCTCGTGTCAGCCTTCATGCCGATGGCGCTCGACGATCACGTCGCACGGCAGGACGAACTCGCTGCCGGCGATCGGCTCCGGGCGCTTCCGGCCGGATGCATCCGGGGCGCCGAGCGCCATCCGGACGCACCGCAGGCCGCTCACGGCGCCCTGCTCGTCGCCCACCACCTCGACCGGGGCGACCTGGAGGCGGAAGGCAACGCCTTCCTTCTCCGCATCGTCCGACTCGACGTGGTGCGCGGGCATCTCGGCCCGCCCTCGCCGATAGGCAACGGTCACCGACGCGGCACCCAGCCGGCGCGCGGTCCGCGCGACGTCCATGGCCACGTTGCCGCCGCCCACCACCACGACCCGCCGGCCGCCGAGGTCGGTCGGCTCGCCAAGCTTGACCTTGCGCAGGAAGTCGGTCCCGCCGACCACGCCCAGACGGTCCTCGCCCGGGACGCCGAGGTTGGTGGACCGGTTGGTGCCGGTCGCGACCAGGACGGCGTCGAAGCCGTCGGCCTTGAGCGCCTCGAGGTCGCGGACCGGGCTGCCGGTCACGATCTCGACGCCGATGGCCCGCACGTTGTCGATGTCCCGCTCGACCACCGCCTCCGGGAGGCGGTAGGAGGGGATGGCCAGGCGCAGGTATCCGCCGGGCTCGGGGGCCGCCTCGAAGATCTTCACGGCGTAGCCCTTGCGCGCGAGCTGCCAGGCGGCCGTGAGGCCCGCCGGGCCGGAGCCCACGATCGCGACCTGCCGGCCGTTGGCCGGGGCGACCTCGATGCCCAGATCCGAGCCGCTCTCGTCGTGCACGTCCGAGATGAACCGCTTGAGGCGCCGGATGGGCAGCGTGCCCTCCAGCGAGCCGCGGGTGCACTCGCCCTCGCACGGCGCGTAGCAGGCGCGGCCGAGGGTGCCCACCAGGGGCGTCGTCTCGAGCACCAGCCGATAGGCCTTCTCGTACTCGCCGCTGCGGATCAGCGACACGTAGCCGTGGGCCTGGATGCCGGCCGGGCAGGCGTACGAGCAGGGTGAGCTGCCGGCGCGGTCGATGACCGCCTTCTTGGGCACCGCCTGGGGGAACGTGATGTGGGCGGCTCGCCGGGCCACGAGGTCGGCGTTGAACTGGTCGGGCACGGCGACCGTGCAGGCCGTCTCGCACAGCTGGCAGCCGGTGCACTTGGCCTCGTCCACGAACCGGGCCTTGCGGGTCACCGATGCATGGAACCGGCCGTCCGCGGTCTGCGGATCCCGTCCACCTGGCTGTACGTGAGGGCGGTGATGTTGGGGTGGTGGATCGTCGCCGCCATCTTGGGCGTCGAGATGCAGCTCGCGCAGTCGAGCGTCGGGAACACCTTGGACAGCAGGATCATCTTGCCGCCGACGCTGGCTTCCTTCTCGACCAGCAGGACCTTGTAGCCCATGTCGCCCAGCTTGAGGGCGGATTCCATGCCTCCGATGCCGCTGCCGACGACCAGGACGTCGTAGTCCACCTTGTTCGCGGCGGGGACCGCGCACGCTTCCGTCATCGTGGTCACCTCGCCGATGCCGCGCCGTGCCCGGCGGGGCCGAGCTCGACCAGGGCGCTGGAGAACTGCTGGACGTGCTTGGTGAACGGCTCCGAGCACACCGAGCAGATCGCGGCCATGCGCAGCCGGTTGGCGTCCAGGCCGCGTTCCCTCATCTGCTTCTGGGCCTCACCCACGATCCTCGCGGACCGCTTGCCACAGTCGGGCAGGTAGGCGCACTCGTCGCCGTCGGAGGCCACGAACACGCCGTCGAACCCGGTCTCGAGCGCGTGGAGGATCCACGACGGACGGATGCCGCTGGTGCACGGCAGGCCGATGACGTTGACACCAGGCGAGTAGTGCATGTGGGAGCTGCCGGCCAGGTCGATGCCCGGGTCGGAGATGTTGTTCGTGGAGAACACGAGGATCCGCGGGACGAACGTGTCGCCCGGGGCCCGTGGCTCGGTCGCGACGGGGGCAGACATCGGATGGCAGCTCCTTGGCCGGCGCGCGGGGCGCGTGGCGCCCCGCGATTGCCGATCGTGGTTACTTGCGGCGAACGACGAACACGCGGTCGTAGCCGTCGGCCGCGAGCGAGCCGAGGAAGTCGTGGCCGACCTTGGCCGACCAGGCACCGATGTCGCTCTTGGTGACCGGGTCGGTGGACCAGATCTCGATGGTCGAGCCGACGGCGACGGTTCCCATCGCCTTCTTGGCCTCGAGGAGCGGGCCGGGGCAAGCGGCGCCACGGGCGTCGATCACCTTGTCGGCGGTGAGGGTCTCGAGCTGTTCAAGCGTTGCGGTCATGTGTCTGTCGCTCCTAGTAGTTGAGGGTGCTGGTAGCCGAGGTGATCTCGGCGATGAATCGGCCGGCGGCCACGATCTCCGCGCCCGGGACGAGGTCGTCGAGCTGGATGCCGCGGCTCTTGCAGCACGGCCCGCAGACGAGCAGCTGGCCGCCCATCTCGCGGACGTCGGCGAGCAGCTTGGCGAGCGGCGGGAACTCGGGCGCCTGGACGGTCTCGGCGATGCCCGCCTTGACCAGGTCCACGCCGGGGCCCTGGAACCCCATCACGACCTCGACGTCCGAGGCGAGCGCCGCGGCCGCCATCACGAACGGGATCGAGGCGTGCTCGGGGAACTCCGCGCCGTGCATCACCATGAACACGAGCTTCTCGCTATCCGCCATGCGTGGCTCCTTGCTGGCTCCCGGGGGAGCCGGGTTGAATGGACGTCAGATGAACAGGACCTGGCCTTCTTCGGCCGACAGGAGGAACGTGGCGATCCCGCCCGACGCGTCCACCAGCGGGTCGAGGGCGGTGACATCGAGGCCCAGCACGTCGAGCGAGCCCGAGCAGGCGAGGATCGACATCTCGCCCAGCTCCTTGGCCATCCGGAACGTGTCCAGCCAGGGGATCGCCGCGGTGCCGTTGACGGGTGTGCTGGCGCCGTCCGCGAGCGAGTCGTAGGCAAGGCCGTGGTCGACATCCACCCGCTCCGCCCGGAAGGCGTCGAGCGCCCAGTACTGGAGCAGGATGTTCACCGGTCGGCCCATGGCAGCCGCGCCGGCGGCCAGCGTGGCCGCGGCGTGGAGCTTGTCGGCGGTGCCTGAGAACAGGACGATGGAGAGGCTGTCGCTCATCGGGGAATCACCTGGTCGGATTGGGGATGGTGGGAGCGCGACGCGGACGTCGCCGCGGGGAGGCCGTTCGGCCGGCGGGCCGGCACCCCGCCGGCGGCTTGGGCAAGGCTGCCGAGGGCCGACAGGCGGCGCATGATCACGTCCCGCATCAGGTCACAGGCGTCGAGGATCTCCGGATCGGCCAGCCGGTAGCGGACCACCCGGCCATCCCGGGAGGACTCCACCAGGCCTACCGCGCGCATCGCGGCGAGGTGCTGGGAGACCGTCGCCTGGCCCAGCTCCAGCTCGCGGGCGAGCTCGTTGACCTCGAGCGTCCGCGTGCCCAGGAGATGCACGATCCGCAGCCGATGCGGGCTCGCCAGCGCGCGGATCAGCGTGGTCTGGATCAGGTCGATCTCGTTGACGGGGTCGAACACCCATTCGCTCCTGGTCACGACCGCCGGCGGCGGGGAGGTCCGGCCACCCGGGCCGTCGCATCCATGTCTGCCGACGTTGTTGGATTGCTATACATCTATATATGCCTGAGACATGTATTCGCCCTGAGCCAATCGGCAGGGTTTCCACGTGACGTCACGTGACCCGGGGCGGCCAAAGGACACGGATGCCGACCGGCCGTTGGTCCCTGCCCTCCGGCAAAGGGCAGTCAGCTCGCCCTTGGGAGGCGGTCGGGGGCCGGCGTCGCAGCGGTCAGCGGCCGGTCAGGCGGCCGGGAGCCGGATCTCGAACCGGGCGCCGGCGCCGGGCTCGTTGGACGCGCCCACCGTGCCGCCGTGCGCCTCGACGATCGCCCGCACGATCGCGAGGCCGAGACCCGAGGTCCCCGTCGAGCGATCACGCGCAGGGTCCGCCTGGTAGAAGCGGTCGAACACGTGGGGCAGATCGGCCGGCGCGATCCCCGGGCCGGAGTCGGTCACCGAGATCATCACGTGCGCGTCGCCCGCAGCCGCGGCGGCGAGCCGGACCCAGCCCCCGGTCGGGGCATGCCGGATCGCGTTGTCCACCAGCGCGACCACCACCTGGCGCAGCCGGTCGGGATCGGCCAGGATGGGCGGGGACGAGGATGCCCCGACCTCGAGCCGGACCCCCGCCGCCGAGGCGCGCGCCTCGTGATCGCGCGCGACGGACGCGAAGAGCGGCTCCACCGGCACGGCCTCGCGGCGAAGCTGGAGCACCCCGGCGTCGGCGAGGCTCGCGGTCCGCAGATCGTCCACGATCCGGCCCAGGAGGCGGGCCTGGTCGCGGATCGTGGCCAGGTGGCGGTCATCGTGCGGGTACACACCGTCCAGCACGGCGGACGTCGTCGCGTCGATGACCGCGAGCGGCGTCCGGAGCTCATGGGCCGCATCCTGGAAGAACCGCCGCCGGCCCACCTCGGCCGCCTGGAGGCCGGCGGCCATGGCATCGAACGACCGCGCCAGCGAACCGATCTCGTCGGGTCGGTCGTCGAGGCCGGAGCGCGCGTCGAGCTGGCCCCGGGCGACGTCCGCGGCCGCGTCCTCGAGTCGGGCCAGCGGCCGGGTCATCCGGCTCGCGATCGCGAGCCCCAGCAGCGACGCGATCCCGGCCGCCCCGATCGCGACCACGATGATCGTGAGCGTCGTCTCCTGCTGGACCTGCTGCGCGTGGGGCCCCGGTCCGAGGCCCATCCCCTGCCCGGGCCCGCGGCCGTTGCCGCTGCCCGTCCCATCCGATTCGACGGCGGCGAACCCCCTGCCGACGATCGACGGCACTGCCAGCGCGATCGCGGCGGCCGTGACCACGGCGACCAGCGCGAATGCCGCCGCGAGGCGAACCCGGAGGCTCACGGCCGGGCACCGCGATAGCCGATGCCGCGCACGGTCTCGACGTAGGCGTGCCCATCGGGGCGCTCGCCGAGCTTGTGGCGCAGGTTCTTGACGTGGGAGTCGATCGTGCGGTCGAAGGCATCGAACGACTCGCCGAACACGGCCTGCCCCAGCTGCTCGCGCGTCAGCGCAAGCCCCGGGTGCGAGGCCAGGGTAAGCAGCAGGTCGAACTCGGCCCGGGTGAGCGGGAGGACGGTGCCGGACCGGCGGACCTCGCGCGCTGCCCGGTCGATCTCGAGGTCGAAGTACGCCTCCATTGAGTCCACGGGGGTCCCCTCCGCGGGCGGCGCAGGCGGCTGCCTGCCGGTCCGGCGGAGCACCGCGTCGACGCGGGCGACGAGCTCGCGCGGCTCGAACGGCTTGGTCAGGTAATCGTCGGCGCCGATCTCGAGCCCCGCGACCCGGTCGATGACGTCGTCTCGGGCAGTGAGCATGATCACGGCCGCGCCATTGCCGTCGGCACGGAGCCGTCGCAGCACCTCGAAGCCCGAGCGCCGGGGCAGCATCACGTCGAGGACCACGAGGTCTGGGCCGCGCTCGCCGGCGAGCGCCAGCGCCGATTCCCCGTCGGACGCGGTGAGCACCTCGTGACCGTCCCGGGCGAGATAGGCGCGGACGACGTCCACGATGTGCGGCTCGTCGTCGACGACCAGGATGCAGGCCATGCCCGACAGGATACGAAGACGGCCGGACCCGCGAGCGGGTCCGGCCGTTCCGGCCAGTGGTCTGTCAGGAGGAGGTGCCGTTGGGGCCGGTACCGTCGCAGACGCCGTTGCCCGCGCCACCACGCCCGGCGCCGTTGCCCATGCCGGCGCCCGCTCCGGCGCCGTTGCCCACCCGGCCGCCAGCGTTGCCCGCCGCCGATCCGGGTCCCGCCCCGACCGCTGCGCCCCGCATGCCTCCCACCGCTGCCTGGTTGACCATGGCCTTCGCCTTGACCTCCAGCTGGGCCCTGAGCTCGGTTGCCTGGGCATCGATCAGTGCGCCGTAGGCGGCGCGGGCGTCGATCCTGCTGGTCCACTGCGCGACGAGCGCGTCGATCAGGAGTTGGGGATCAACCTTCTGGCGCTCGGCGATCTGGGCCAGGGTCATCCCGTCCTGGCGCAGGTCCGCGATCTGCTCCTGGGTGAGGCCCAGGATCGTGGTCAGGGTCGTCTGTGCCTGCACCTGGTCGCGCGCCTGCGTGCGCGGACCGGCGGCCGAGACGGTCGCCACGAACGCGAGGATCGCCAGCGATGCGATCGCGAGCGAGATGGTCAGTCGTTTCATCGTCAGCCTCCGAGGGCTCTCCGGAGCCGGTTGCCCGGCGACACCACCTTCGGTGCCGGGGTCGATGCTCGGGGCCGGACATGGACCGACGATGGAGGGCGCGTGGAGACCGCGCGGAGGTTCGGGCCTCAGAGGGCGCAGGCCCCGCCGTCCCGCCGCAGCCGGAAGCGCCAGGCGGCGGTCGCCGCGAGCAGGGCCAGCGAGGCCGCGCCGAGCAGCGGCTGCAGCGGAGCCCAGATCGTGAGCGCACCGCTCGCGCCGAGGAGCACCAGCGCCACCTTGTTGCACACCGGGCATCCGATGGCCAGGAATGCGCCGAACCCGGCGGCCGTGCCCAGCCGTCCGACACGCTGCCGGGCAACGGGATCCGCGCCGGCCGCAGACCCGGCGGGCACGAGCGGGGTCGCGAGGACCGTGGTCGCCGCCGATGCCGCGGCCCTCCGGGGAGCCGTGTAGGTCGCCCCGATCAGGCCCATGAGCGGTGCCGAGAGCAGCCAGACGGCGATCGCGAACGGCTCCGGCGGGATCTGGCGCCCGAACACGGGATTGGGAATGATCGCGGCACCCAGCCCGAACGCGAGCAGCGCGACGGCCCACCAGGCGAGAACCCAGCCCAGGAACCGCTCGGTCGAGCGCGAGCGCGGCCAGGCAGTCCGTCACGATCGCGCGACCTGGATGATCTCCCGGCCGCTCGCCGACCACGCGTTCATGCCCCCATCGAGGTTCTCGATGTTCGTGTAGCCGAGGTCGAGCAGCGTCTGTGACGCGATGGCGCTCTCGTTGCCCGAGCGGCAGTAGACAACGATCGGGGCGGCCTTGTCGGCCGGCAGCTCCGACGCGCGCGCGGCAAGGTCCGTGTACGGGATGTACAGGTCGGTTTCCCGGATCTCGCCGATGTAGGGCGTCTTGACGTTGAGCAGGGTGAAGTCCTTGGTCTGCATCTTCGACGCCAGCGTGTCGGCCGAGATGTTGGTCCACGTGCCGCCGTTACCCCGGACGAGCGTGCCCTCCGAGCCGGCCGAGGTCGATGAACCACCGTTGACCAGGACGATCCCGATGATCACCGCGACGACCGCGACGACCACGCCACCGATCACCCACGCCCATGTGCCGCGCGCGCTGGGCGAGCTGCCCCGGCTGCTCGCCGTTCGACCGCTTGCCTGCGCCCGGCGCGCCTTCGTGCCTGCCATCGTCCCGTCCTTCACGTTCGGCGTGAGCCGGCGGCTCCGCCCGTTGCCAGCTGGTGTGCGGCCCCCTTCGGCGGCCGGCGGCCGACACGGTATCCCTGGTTGCGTAATTGCGCAAGTACCGAAGCTACCGTCCGAATGCCGTCCGGCTGGGCCGGTCCGGTGCGGTCCGGAGCGCACCGGGACCTTCGGATGAGGGGTCCCGGGACCACCCGCCGGTGTCGCCGGCAGGCACCCACGACGGACGATGGGACCTGCCGGGGATGGTGTCATGGGGCGACTGGACCATGGCTGGGAGCCAGACGTCCGCGCCCGGTTCGCAGGGACGAGGCAGACGAGGAGCGGCTGGAACAGGTGAGCACCGACGGGATCCCCGAACCCGAGGGCTGGCAGGACGCGCTGACCGGCATCGACGGCCCCACCTTCTGGCAGCGGGTCCTTGTTGCCGAGGTGGCCCGCTCCCTGCGCTACCGCCGCGATCTCACGATCGTGATCACCGAGCTCGATGGCGTGGATCGCCTGGCCACGACGTTCGGCTCCGACGCCGGACGGCGCGCGGTCCGCGAGGCGGCACAGTGCCTGCGCCGCACGTCACGGACAAGCGACTACGCGGCGCGGATCGGTCGCACCCGGTTCGGGATCGTGCTCACCGAGACGGACGAGATCGCGGCCATCAACTTCGTCGAGCGCATTCGCGAGGTCGGGCCCCGGCTGCTGCCCGGGACCGGCGACGGCCTGCGGTTCACGTTCGGGTGGGCCAGCCCCAGGCTGGGCGAGGCCCCGGAATCGCTCGTGCTCCGGGCCGAGCGCCGGCTGCAGGCCGAGCTGACCCGCTAGGGCTGCCTGAATCCCGCGTCGTCAGCGCGCGGCGATCCGTTCCGCCAGGCTGCGGCCCGTGGGCGGTTGCCCGGTGCGTGCCGTCGTCTCGTCCAGCCGCCCGAGCGCCCACTGCGCATAGCGGATGCCGATCCAGCGGAAGGGTTCGATCTCCCAGCTGGGTGATCGGTGGTTCACGATCGGCAGCTCGGTCAACGAGCTCCGCGTGCCGGTGACGAGATCGGTCAGCAGGCGCCCTGCGAGATTGGTCGTGGACACGCCGTGACCGACGTAGCCGCGGGCCGTCGCGATCCCGGTGGCCGGGTCGAACGACACCGTCGGATGCCAGTCCCGGGGCATGCCCAGCGGCCCGCCCCAGGCGTGCGTGAACCGGATCCCCGCGAGCGAGGGGAACCACTCCTGCACGGACGCCCGAAGCCGCTCGTGCGTGGGGCCATGGTGGTCGTATGCGGGCTGGATGGGCGACCCGAAGCGGTACGGCGCGCCGCGCCCACCGAACAGGATCCGTCCGTCCTCGGTCCGCGACAGGTAGTCCACCGACAGGCGCGTGGACGCCACGAGCTCGCGGTTCGCCCAGCCGATCTCGGCCCACTGCGCGTCGGACACGGGTTCCGTGAGCACGACCAGCGACCACACAGGGACGAGCTGCCGGTGGAGCGGGCGGAGCTCGGAGAGGTAGGCCTCGCCGGCGAGGACCACGATCGGCGCCCGGACGTCGCCGCGTGGCGTGACCAGCGTCGCGCGGCCGCCTTGGTCGAGCGGCCGGAAGCCGGTGACCTCCGTGCCCTCCACGATCCGGACGCCGGCGCGTTCCGCAGCTCGCGCCAGGCCGCGGACGAGGCGGCCCGGATGGACGACGGCGGCGTCGTGGCTCACGAGGCCCCGCACGACACCCGCGATGCGCACGTGCTCCGCCGCGCCGGCGGCATCGACGAGCTGGTAGCGATCGCCGAAGCCGAACCGGGCGTACTCCTGGAGCGCCGCCTCCAGCGCGGGCACGCCACCGGGGCCGCGCGCCACGATGACCTCGCCGCCCTTGTGGAACCCGGCGTCAATGCCCGCCTCGCCACACGCACGGCCGACCTCGTCCACCGCGTCGTAGGTCGCCTGCTGCATCCGCCGGGCGGCGTCGTCACCATGCAGGCGGGCGAGCCGGCTCATCGAGATGTTCAGGTCCGGCGCGCACCAGGCGCCGTTGCGGCCGGATGCGCCGAAGCCCGCGATCTCCCGTTCCACGACCAGGATCCGGAGCGAGGGATCGCGCCGGCGCAGGTACCAGGCCGTCCACAGGCCGGTCAGCCCGGCGCCCAGGATCGCGACGTCGACCTCGGCCGATCCGTCCAGCGCCGGCCGTGGCGTGAGGTCGTCCCCGCAGGTCTCGAGCCAGTACGAGACGGCCGCGTGGTCGGTCACGCGATGGGTCCCAGGATCGCCTCGTAGGCAGCCCGATAGCGGGGCCCGTTGGACGCCCAGGTCCGCTCGGATCGCACCCAGGCGAGGGCGTCGGCCGCCGCGCGGGCCCGACCCCCGGGGTCGTCCATCAGCCGCTCGATCGCGTCGGCCAGGCCGCCCGGATCGCCCGGCGGCGCGATCGCGCCCCGGTGGGGCGGATCCACGATCTCGCGCAGCGCCGGGAGGTCGCTGACCAGCACCGGCACCCCGAGCGCCATCGCCTCGTACGGCTTGAGCGGCGTGATCAGGCGCGCGGCGCGCTCGTCCACCCGGGGGTTCGCGAACAGGTCCATCTGCCGGTAGTACTGCGCCACCTGCTCGTGGGGCACGCGACCCGTGAACCGGACCCGATCCGCGAGGTGCAGCCTGCGTGCATGGGCCTCGAGCTCGGCTCGTCGCTGCCCATCACCCACGACCAGGATGGCCACGTCATTCCGCCCGCGGGAGCGCAGCTCGGCGGCCGCGGAGATCAGGACGTCGATCCCCTCCCGCCAGTGGTCGAGGTTGCCCAGGTAGCCGACGACGAACGCATCGTCGAGACCGAGCATCGCCCGCAACCCGGGATCCCGCTCGGTGGCGACCAGTGCCTCCTCGTCGATCCCGTTGGGCACGACCGTGATCTTGCCGCGCGGGATGCCGCGCGAGACGAGCTCATCGGTGAGGGCCTCCGAGATCGCCACCACGCCGTCGACCTCGCCCAGGATGCGCGTCTCCATCGCCAGCCGGCGCCGGTATTGCTCCGATCGCTCCGCAGCCACCGGGTCCCTCGACCAGACAGCCTCGAACAGCCCGCGCACCTCGTACACCACCGGGATGTCGAACTGCGCTCGCAGCGCGAGCGCGATCAGCGCGTGCTCACCGCCGCGATAGCCCGAATGAGCGTGCAGGATCGCCGGCCTGACCGTGCGGATCACGGGGGCCATCGCCTCCACGTTGTCCGTCAGGCGGATGTCGTTGGGGGTGAGGGTCGGGTCGTAGGCCGGGCCACGATCCAGGCGGTGATGCTCGAAGCCGTCATAGGTCAGCACCGGCTCGAAGCTGGTGATGCCGGCCTGCCGTGGCCAGCCGATCTCGGTCATCATCACCGGGTCCAGCCCTGCCTCGCGCTGGGCCCGCAGGTTCTGGAGCGTGCGGATCGTGAACCCCGACCATCGCTCGGGCGCCGAGCTCTTGGCGATGTGCAGGATCCGGCGCCGGCTGACCGGCTCCAGCCGCTCGTGCGGCGCCGCGACGGTGGGCAGCCAGCCGGGCTCCAGCTCGGCGAGGCGCCCGGTGATCATGCGGACCCGGATCGTGCCCAGCGGGACCCCTCGATCCGCGAGCTCCTGCCAGGCGGCCCGGGCGGCGGTGAGCTCGCCGGCGGCGTCCAGGATCCGCGCCCGGCGATAGAGCAGTGCCGACGCGCGGCGCACCGCCATCGCCCGGTCCACCAGCGGCAGCAGCGCGGCGTCGGTCGAGCCATCCGCCGCCGCACGAGCGAGGACGAGCGCGAGTCGAGGCTGGCCGGGCAGCAGGAACCGGAGGTCGCGAACGAGCGCGACGGCGATCCGGACCACGCGGAACCGGGTGACGAGGCGGCTGAGGCGGGCGCGCGGAGCGACGGCGTCGGTGCCCGAGGTCATGGCGTGAGTCTTGCACGTCGGCCGCCGCGGACGCGGTCGCCGGCGGACGAGGTCGCCGGCGGTCTCCGGTGGACGGGGTCGCCGCCGTGGGGTTGCGGCTGGGTCGCCGCGTATCCTGTGCGCCATGACCCACGACGCCTCCGACGGACCGCGGCTGAGCGTGATCATCGCCGGCTGGAACGCCGCAGGGTCCATCGGCGACGCGATTGCCTCCGTGCTGGCCCAGGCCGACGTGCCGCTCGAATGCCTGGTGGTCGACGACGGCTCGACCGACGGCACCGAGGCGATCGTGGAGGCGGTCGCGGCCGGCGATCCGCGGGTCCGGTTCATCCGCGTGGAGCACAACGAGGGCGTGTCGAAGGCGCGCAACCGGGCGCTGGACGTGGCCCGGGGCGAGTGGCTGGGGTTCCTCGACGCCGACGACCGGCTGCTGCCGGGCGGGCTCGCGGCCATGCTCCGGGCCGCCGAGGAGCATGACGCGCTCGCCGTGGTGGGCCAGCGGATCTCGACCGACGGCGAGCGCACCTGGTTCCCGCCGCTGTACGACATTCCCGACATCCGGGTGCCCGGGGTCAAGTCGCTCGCGCGCAACCCGGGCCTCCTGTACTACGCGGGACCGGCGGGCAAGCTGTTCAAGCGGTCCTGTGCGGCGGAGCTCAGGTTCGAGGGCCGGGTGCTCGGCGACCAGCCGTGGGTGGTCAGGGCGATGCTCCGGGCAGGCGACCGGATCGTGGTCGTGGACGACGTCGTGTACGAGTGGCGGCGTCCGCCGCGGGACCGCTGGCGCCCCACGCTGACGACCTCCCGCGAAGGATCGGCCAGGCTGGGCGCGGAAGCCGTGGCCATGGCCGGCGTCGCCTGGCACGTCGTGGCTGCCGAGATCGAGCGCACGATCGAGCCCGCCGCCCGCCGGCCGCTCGAGGTCGCCTACTTCGGGCGGCTGATCCGCGCCGACCTGGAGGCGCAGCTCTGGAAGGCGGTCCAGCGCGGTGATCCCGACATCGGCTCGATGTTCCAGGCGCTGGCCGGACTGCTCGAAGCCGTCCCGGCCGAGGTGGTCAGGGCCTCGGACGCCGTCGCACCGGGCCTCCTGGAACCTCCCCTGCGCGGCTGGCACCGCCTGTCGCGCAGGGCACGGGCGGCGTACTGGGCCCTGGTCCGGACGGCGCTCGAGCTGGATCCCGGGCTCCCCGCCAAGGCGACCGCGGGGTCCGCCCGGACGGTGCTGCGGCTGGGCGCAGGAGTGCCCCCGGTGATCGGGCAGCCGGCGGCCGGGCTGGTGGTCAGGGTCGCGCGTGTCACCCGGGCGCTGCGCCGGCGCGTGCCGGGGCGCGGGACCTCGCAGGCTTCGCACCCGGCCGGTCGCCCCACGGGCCACCCGGTGCCGGATCCTTCGACCGGTCAGCTGCCGGACTGAAGCTCCCAGAGGCGGGCGCCACCGCAGATCTCGCCGTGGCCGGCGAACAGGTCCGGTGCGGCCGCCGCCACCTGGTCCACGCCGCCGCCCAGACTCGTGACCAGCCACGTGGCACCCTGGCGGCGGAGCTCGTCGGCGAGCTCCGCGGGGGTCGAGACGGGGCCCAGGGGATCGGTCAGGATCCGGTCGAGGTTGGGCCCGACGACGCCGTGGAGCAGGTTGAAGCCGCCCGGGGCGACGCGGCTGCCGGCGGGGATGACGTCGAACCCCGCGCAAGCGGCGCGAAGTGAGACGTTCGATCGCCGGGCCGCGTCGGAATCGAGCAGCAGGCCGAGATAGTGGCGCGCGCCCGTATCCCGCACTGCCGGCCGCAGGTCGATGTTGGGCCGGACGTTGGCCACGCCCAGCGACACCGCGGCGACGGCCACGAGGACCAGGGCGCCAACCGTTCGCAGCCGCGGGTGGAACGCGTCCAGGGCAACGGCGGCCAGGGGCAGCGCGATGCCGGGCACGAACAGCGTGAGCCGCGCGTACCAGGGCATCGGCATGATCAGCAGCACCACGACGGCCGGCAGCACGACGATCGCCAGCGGGGCCATCCGCCGTCGCCGGGCCAGCACCGCGACGCCCAGCGCGGCGATCGGCAGGACCAGCGGCCACGCGCGTCCGAGGCCGCCGGGTCGGACGTTGTAGGCGTAATGGGTAAGGTGCCAGTCTGCGATCCACGAGGCGAGGACCTGGCCCAGCCAGCTCTTGCCCTCGAGCTGGCGGGGAACGAACGCAAAGTCCGTGAGCGTGGTCGGTCCGGGCAGCGGTCCCATCGCGAACGGGTACAGCGGGTTCCCGAACTCGACGGCGTTCTTGAGATACCAGGACGCGCCCAGGGCAAGGACGGGCAGGACGAGCAGTCCCAGGCGGGCGATGGGCGCGCCGATCCCCTGCCCGCGCCGGGCGAGGAGATCGCGCAGCAGGACGATCCCGGCCACGGTGAGCACGGGAGCGACGAGCAGCACGTTCGTTCCCTTGGTGCCGAGCGCGAGCCCACCGGCCACCCCGAGCAGCAGCGCGGCGGACCCGTCGCGTTCCCTGCGGATGACCCGCAGGCCCAGCCACCACGTCGCGATCACGGTCGCAGCCGAGGACGCGTCCACGTAGGTGGTCCCGGCCAGGGCGACCAGCGCCGGCGTCATGCCCAGCAGGAGCCCGGCGAGCAACGCCATCGTGCGGCTCGCCCCGAGCTCCCTGGCCAGGCCCGTGGTGGCCACGATCGCGAGCGGGATGGGCGCGAGGGACGTGAGGCCGGCGAGGGCATCCGTCCGGGTGAACGCGGCGAGCCAGGTGGTCAGGAGCTCCGTATCGGCCGGGTATCCCGCCGTCCACGGTCGCTGCAGCACGTCGACGAGCGCGTCGTGCTGCAGCCAGACGTCCACGAACACGAGGTGGTACGACCACCCGTCGTAGTCGACGACCGGCAGCCGCAGGACGAGGAACAGCCGCCAGGCGAGGGTGCCCAGGACCAGCAGCACGGCGATCGCGACCGCGGGCGACGCCACCGCGGACCGGATGGATGCCCCGTACCGGGCCGCACGCGACCGCCATCGCAGCGTGCCGCGCCGGGTCCAGGCGAGCACGGCCGCGGCGGCGAGCCAGCCTGCCGCGAGGCCCAGCAGCACGCCCGGGGCGAGCGAGTGCACGACGAGACCGGCGAACCCGACGGTCGTCACGATCATCGCCTGCGCCAGCAGCAGGAGGGCAAGCAGGTACGCGACGGCGCCGCGTGGCGTGAGGTGGGCCGCGAGCACCGCGGCCGCGACCAGCACGGCGGTCGTCGCGACGAGCAGGGTCAGCACCGTTCGCGACGCTCGAGGCGGGGGTCGGGATGGTGGCGACGCCCGAACGAGGGCGCAGGTCCGCGCGCCGTCGTGCCCGGGCTCATGTCAGCATCGTCGCAACACCGCCGGGGAGGATAGCAGGCGGTGCAGGCACCCCGGGTCGAGCCTCCACTACCATGGCGCGATGCACCTGAGACGCCGGGCCGTGCCCATCCTCCTCGCGCTCGCGGGTGGGCTCGTCGCCGCTCTGGCCACGGCGCTCGGCTCGCTGGTCGGGCTGGCGTCGATGACCGCGGTCGTGCCGGTGGGCATCGTGGTCGCGGCCGTGCTCGTGTCGGCGCTGAGCGTCCGGGACCGGCTGCTCGCGGCCGACCGGCGATCGACCGAGCGGCTCGCCACCGGGATCTCGAACCTCAGCAGCCGGACGAAGCGGATGGAGATCCGGCAGGCCGAGATCGCCGGCATCGCGGCGTTCGCCACGATGAACGTGCCGTACCCGCCGCCGCTGGGGGGACGCTGGGCCCTGGGCTGGGACGGCGCGGTGATCCTGGCGCGCGAGATCGGGGTGAGCATGCCGGCGACCGTGGTGGAGCTGGGGTCGGGCGCCAGCAGCCTGGTCATCGGGATGCAGCTGCGGCAGGCCGGCAAGGGACACCTCTACACCCTGGACCACGAGCCGGATTTCGCGGCCCTGACTCGCCGCCATGTCGCCGCGATGGGGCTCGAGGCGTGGGTGTCGGTCCTCGACGCGCCGCTCGTGGACCAGGACGTCGACGGCGAGACGTACCGCTGGTATCGCCTGCCGGCCGAGGTGACCGCCCTCGAGCGCATCGACGTGCTCGTGGTCGATGGCCCCCCGCAGCGCACCGATCCTGGTGGCATGCCACGCTTCCCGGCCCTGCCGATGCTGGGCGCCCAGATGGGCCCGGGCTCGCTGGTGTTCGTCGACGACGCGCTCCGCGAAGGCGAGCAGCGGATGCTCGAGCGGTGGCGCCAGGCGCAGCCGGAGTGGGCGCTCGAGGTCGTCGCCACGCGCCACGGGACGGCCCTGCTCCGCTGGCATGGCGACCAGGACGCCGGCGAACGCTCGTCGCCGGTGGCGGTGGCCTCGACGACGGGGGCGCCGTAGGGTTACGCGGTCCGGCCCACGAGCCAGGACTCCACGATCGCGGCGATCCGCTCGCCGGCATGACCATCCCACAGCGGCGGCCCCTCGGCCGGGATCTCGAGGCCGTCGTCGAGGATCGAGCGAGCACCCGACACCACGGCCTCCGGCTCCACCAGCCGGTTCGTCCCGTGCGTGATCGTGATCGGCCGCTCCGTGTTCGGGCGAACGGTGAGGCACGGCACGCGCA
The DNA here is from genome assembly GCA_963732805.1 of uncultured Chloroflexia bacterium. Classification (GTDB taxonomy): domain Bacteria; phylum Chloroflexota; class Limnocylindria; order Limnocylindrales; family CSP1-4; genus CAIXZV01. Next base: position 1,517,538 of record CAVTAW010000002.1, on the reverse strand, counting down.
GCACCGTGGTCTCCTCCTGGATCCCGCCGGAGTCGGTGACGACCAGCGCGGCGCCCCGCACCAGGGACAGGAACTCCACGTAGCCCAGCGGCTCGACGACCCGCAGCCGGGGCCCGGACACGAGGCCCGCCGCCTCGAGCACCGGGCGACCCCGCGGATGGAGGGGGATGACCAGCGGGACCAGCGCCGCGACGCCGTTCAGCATCTCGACCACCCGCTCCGCCTTGGCCGGATCGTCCACGTTCCCCGGCCGGTGCATGGTCGCCACCGCGTACCGCGGCGGGAGATCCAGCCGGGCGCGGATCGGGGCCGGGTCGAACCGGTCGAGGTTCGCGAGCAGGGTGTCGATCATCGGGTTGCCCACGAGGTGGATGCGGTCGGCCGGCACGCCCATCCGCTCCAGGTTGGTGACGCCCTCCGGGCTGGTGACGAACAGCAGGTCGGACAGGAGGTCGGTCACCCGGCGATTGATCTCCTCGGGCATCGTGTCGTCGAAGCTGCGCAGGCCGGCCTCGACGTGCGCGATCGGGAGCCCGGTCTTGGCCGCAACCAGGGCAGCCGCGATGGTCGAGTTCACGTCCCCGTACACGATCGCGATGGCGGGCCGGACCGCAGCGAAGGCACCTTCGAGAGCGACCATCAGGGCCGCCGTCTGGGCGGCCTGGCTGCCCGAGCCCACGCCGAGGTTGAGGTCGGGCTCGGGCAGCCCGAGGTCATGGAAGAAGACCCCCGAGAGGGTCGCGTCGTAGTGCTGTCCGGTGTGGATCAGGCGCTGGTCGATGCGATGGGCGGCGAGCGCACGGATCAGCGGGGCGGCCTTCATGAAGTTGGGTCTGGCGCCGACCACATGTGCTACGGTTCCGGCCATGTTCCCTCGTGTCTTCGGTCCGCGGGTACGGGTGCCCGCGTGCAACGAGCCGAGTATGCCGGGAACACCCTCGAGCGCGCGATGACGGCGCCCGCCGGGGGGTCGGAGGCGGGTCCGGCCCGCGCCCGTCGGCGGAACCCGATCGGGCGCCTGCGCCGGGCCCGGGCCGGCGGCATGTCGACCGTCATGCGCCTGGTCATGCGGGTCCCGGGACGCGTGCGCCGGCCGCTGGCGGGTCCGGTCGCGGCGCTGCTCGAGGGCCTCGCCGCTCGCCGCCCCCGCGCTCGGCGGGTCCCCGGCCTGGCGTTCGTCGCGCGCCGCGCGGCCGGGCCTGCGGGACGCGCGGCGAATTTCGCCCGGCGGCTGGGCACGGCCCCGTCCGCACATTCGGCGGCTCGTCGGCAGCTGGCAGTCCTGGCCCTCGATGCGGGCATGGACGACGCCGCGCTGGAGATCGCCGCGACGATCGGCGACGACCCGGACCCGATGATGGAGGTGCTCCGCTCGAGGCTCGCCTTCGAACGCGGCCGCTACACCGAGGCCCTTGAGCTTGCCCACCACGCAGCCGCCACCGGAGCACGCGGCGCGCAGCCGGCCGAGGCACGGGCTCGAAGCCACCTCGCAGCCCTGGCTCCCGGCTGGCTGCCGGATCCTGGCGAGGGCGCGCCGCGGCTGGCCGCGGTCCGGGACCAGGCCGTCCGGGGACGCGTGCTGCACGTGGTCTCGGTCTCGCTCCCCCACCGGCTCGCCGGCTATACGGTGCGGACACAGTCCGTCGCCCGCTGCCAGCGGGAAGCGGGGCTCGACGCCCATGTCGCGGTGCGGACCGGGTTCCCGGCCCAGGACTCCACGGAGCCGCGGATCGATTGGGTGGAAGGAGTGCCGTACCACCGGGTGCCGCCGCGTGATCCCGTGCAGGGTCCGGACCGGACGCTGACCGAGGTGGTCCGGTCCGCGATCCCGGTGCTCGAGGAGCTCCGCCCGGCAGTGCTCCAGCCGGCCTCCAACTACCTCCAGGCCAGGATTGCGCTCGCGCTGGCCGGTCCCCTTGGCATCCCGGTGGTGTACGAGGTCCGCGGGTTCTGGGAGGAGAGCTGGACCGCGCACCGTGGGTACGACGAGGCCCAGGCGATGGACACCGATCGCTACCGGATGACGCGCGCGGCCGAGACCGAGGCGATGCTCGCGGCCGATGCGATCGTGACCCTGTCCGAGGTGATGCGGCAGGAGATCATCGACCGCGGCTGCGCCCCGGACCGGGTCGTCGTGGTGCCCAACGCGGTCGAGGTCGAGCGTTTCCAGCCGCTGCCGCGCGACGATGCGCTGGCCGCGTCACTGGGCATCGACCGATCAACCCCGGTGGTCGGCTACATCTCGAGCCTCAATGCCTACGAGGGGATTCCGTACCTGCTCGAGGCGGCGTCGCGCCTGCGCGCGGGCGGCCAGCGCCTTCGGGTCCTGCTCGTCGGTGACGGCGAGGACGAGGCGGCGATCCGCGAGGCCGGCGAGCGGCTCGGCCTCGACGACGGCACGCTGGTCATGCCCGGGCGCGTCTCCCACGACCAGGTGATGCGCTACTACTCGATCATCGACGTGTTCGTCGTCCCGCGAACGAGTCACCGCGTCTCGCGCCTGGTGACGCCGCTCAAGCCGTACGAGGCGATGGCGCTCGAGCGCGCGCTGGTGGTCAGCGACCTGCCCGCGCTGCGCGAGATCGTGACCCCCGGTGAGACCGGACTGACCTTCAGGGCCGAGGACGCGGACGACCTGGCGCGGGTGCTGGGCGAGCTCCTCGACGACCCCGCGCTCCGGGCACGGCTGGGTCGCCAGGCCCGCGAGTGGATCGTGACAGAGCGGACCTGGACCCAGAACGGGCAGCGCTACCGGGCGCTATTCGAGCGGCTGGGCGTCACCTGAGGCCGCGTCGCGACGGCCTCGGCCCGGGGCTGTCGCAGGCAGCCAGCCCGCCCCGAGGCGAAGCACCTGGCGGTCCGCCTGGATGCGCCCGACCGAGCTGTTGACGGTGTCCACCACCAGCCCGGCCCGCCGGTACACCAGGTCCCAGTCGATGGCCTTGTGTGCGACCAGCACCACCACGACGTCGGCCCAGCCCAGCAGGTCCTCGAGGCTGCGGCCGGCGCGAACGGTGCCTGCCGAATCGCGGTACTCGTCGACGTGCGGGTCATGGAACGCAATGTCGCCGCCCCGGCTGGCGATCCCGGCCAGCACATCCGCCGCCGGCGAGTTGCGCGCGTCCCGGACGTTGGGCTTGAACGCGACGCCCAGCACGCCGACCTTCGCCCCCTTGAGCGCCCGGCCGCGGTCGTTGAGGCCCTCGGCCACGAGGTCAACGACGTGGCGCGGCATCGCGAAGTTGATGTCACCGGCGAGCTCGATGAACCGGTCGGTGAAATCGAACTCGCGCGCACGCCAGGCAAGGTAGTAGGGGTCCACGGGGATGCAGTGGCCGCCGACACCGGGGCCGGGCGTGAAACGCATGAACCCGAACGGCTTGGTGGCTGCCGCGTCGATGACCTCCCACACGTCCAGACCCATCCGCTCGCACAGCAGCGCAAGCTGGTTGACGAACGCGATGTTCACGTTGCGGAACGTGTTCTCCAGCAGCTTCGCCATCTCCGCCGCGTCGGGCGACGAGAGCTCGATCACGCGGTCGTTGATGTGGCGCAGCAGGGCGGCTGCGCGGGTCGTGGCCGCCGGGGTGGAACCGCCCACCAGCCGGGGGACGGTCCGGGCCGCGCTGGCGGGATCTCCCGGGTTCACCCGCTCGGGCGCGAACGCGAGGTCGAAGTCCGTGCCGGCATGCAGCCCGGCCCCCTCGATGACCTCGCGGAACGGACCGTTGGTCGTGCCCGGGAACGTCGTCGACTGGAGGACCACCAGGTGTCCCGGCCGCAATCCGTCACGGACAAGCTCCGCTGCCGCCAGGACCGGGCCCAGGTCGGGATCCTTGGTGCTGGTGATCGGGGTGGGCACGCACACGAACATCGCGTCCACGCCGCGCGGATCCGCCTCAGCCGTGCGCACGATGCGCAGCCCGGCGTCGAGCGCCGCCGCCAGCCGTTCGTCGGACACATCCTCGATCGGGGACCGCCGGGCATTGAGCTCGGTGACGCGGGTCTCGGAAGCGTCGACCCCGGTCACCTCGAGCCCGGCCTCCGCGAACGCAACGGCCAGGGGGAGCCCCACGTAGCCAAGGCCGATGATCGCTACGCGACGATCCTGGGTCATTTGTCCTCCGGAGATGTCTGGGCTGGGCCGGCTGCCACGGATGCCGATCGGCAACCGGATCGCCCGCAGGATAGCCTGCCGCGGCCGGACGCGGCACCTCGCGCACGGTCGCGAACGTTCGCGAGCCGGACCCAAGACCGGACCGGCGCCCTCGGAGCGGCCCACGGGAGTACGGTTGCCTCGACCAACCACCGCCCAGGATGCCCTGCCATGACGACCACCCCGACCACCCCGGGCGAGCTGTTCCGCTCGCTCGGCCTGACCCTCACGATCCGGGCCGCGGAGGACGAGGACGACGCCTGGGCCTGCGTGCTGACCCGGCCGGACGGTGCGTCGTACGAGATCGAGTCCGTCACGTTCTTCGACGTCGATCCCGACACGGGCGAGGAGTGGATCGTCGAGCCGGCCCCCACGCGCGTGCTGGGCGTCCTGGCGGGAGGGGACGTCGATCCGGACGACGAGGAGGACATGGCCGCGGCGGCCGAGACGGAGAAGGCCGCCCGGGCGTTCCTCGGCGACGAGGCCTACGCGCTCCTGCTGAGCCTGGACGAGGCCGAGCTCGACGAGGACTGACCTCGCCGGGTCCGCGGCAGCGCGGCCGCGCGGAGCTGGGGGTCGGGCGGTCCCCGGGCCGAGCGGTCGCGTGGTCGGCCGATCGCGCGAGCCCGCCTCGTGCCTCGACGGGATCGCGGCGCTACGTGTCGCCAGCCGACGCGATCAGCGCTGCCAGGGTCAGCATCGGCAGCAGCCACAGGACGACCACCACCAGCGCCAGCACGCCGACGACCGCCAGCGCGACGAGCAACAGCTCCACGAGGATGCTCCGGGAGGAGAGCGGCGCCTGCCGCCCGTGCCGAGAGCCTCGCCGCGCGCGGGCGCGCGGTCAGCCGTCGCCGGTCATCGGAATGGCTGGACGAATGACGATGCGCCTGCGCCGCTCGCCGTGCCCGGTCGAGGCTAGGCCGCGGTCCCCACCGCGTTCGCGAGCTCGTCGTTCGAGGGCTCGACCAGCACCTGCCCCGTCGGCAGGACCAGCACGGGGATCGCCTCGTAACCGGCCGCCGCCAGCTGCTCTCGTGCTCCGGGAATTGCGGACACGTCGATCCAGTGGTATGGCACGTGCGTGGCGTCGAGGTATCGCCGGGCTCGACGACAATCGGCGCACCAGTCGGCGCCGTACACGGTGATGACGTCCGGGGTGGTCAGGTCGGGCATGGTGGCATTGTGGCATGCCGCTGGGCACCGGGATGGCATCGGTTGCACGACGAATTCGCGCACATGATCGGCGCATCGGCGACGAATTGCGCGGCAGAGCGGGCCCTCCGATCGCGAATGCCGGACGACCGGCCTCAGCCCACCCGGAACCGCGATCGCGCCCCCGCCCGCTCCCCCGTCGCACCCTCGGCGCCGGGTCGCTCGTCGGCCCCCGGGCCGCCGCCGGAGCGTGACCGAGGTGCCTTCGTCGCCGCCAGGAGCCGCCGCCGGAGCAGCGACGACCTCCGGACGGCCCGCCGGTCCTCGACCGCGGTGAGCGCCACGCCGCCGAAGCGGACGAGCCCGTAGTCCGCAGCCAGCAGGTCCAGCGAGAGCCCGCCGAGCCCGCCGTCGCGGAGCCGGGCCGCGTGCTCGGCCGGGGTCTCGCCCGGCTCCCGTCGCACGACCGGCACCGGGTCCACCGCTTCGAGCAGGGCACGGTAGGCGCCGACGGCGTCGGTGGGGGCCGGCCTGCCGAGGCGGAGTCCGCGCGGGCGGCGGCGGTCCCCTCCCCGCGCGGACACGTCGCCGCGGTCGATCCAGCGCAGCTCGAGGAGGTCGTCCTCCGCGGCCCGCGGCCGCCGCATCCAGAGCCGGATCAGGATGAGCGCCGCCGCCACCGCGGCGACGACCACCAGGGCGATGATGCCGATCGCCAGCGGCGTGGTCACGGCGGGCGACCCGGGCGTCGAGATGCCGGTCCCGGGCGCCGCCCCTCCGCCACCACCGGGCCGCGCGCCCAGGGCGCGGAGGATCGAGCCGACGAGCAGGGCCAGCGCGGCGCTGATCGCGAGGATGCGCAGGCTCCGCCGGTCGAAGCCCACCACCAGTCCCAGCAGCAGCAGTGACGGGACCGCCGCACCCAGGACCATGGCGATCATCGGCCCGGCGACGAGGGACGCCGCCACTGCGGCCCCGGCCACGCCCGCCAGCAGGACGAGCAGCAGCCACACCCAGGCCGGGTTGCGCCGCCAGTCCACGGTCGCGCCGGACCCCACCAGCGCGAGCCGGGCGAGCGCGAGCGCCAGGATCCCGGCGACCAGGAACAGCACCACGTCCACCTGCGCCGCGGACAGGAAGTCGGACCGCCACGGCTCGGCGACCATGCCGCCCAGGATCGCGGCGACGGCCAGGCCCGGGATGCCGATGCCGAGCGCGGTACCGATCGTCCGGGGATCGGGCGGGACGTGGGCATGGGCGATGCCCCGCACGAACGCGACGCCGGCGATCCATCCGCCCGGTGCCGCGACCAGCGCGTCGGGGATGCCCCCGGGGACCCGGCCGAGCAGGATGTCCCGGACGTCCGGCGACGCCAGCCAACCCGCCGCTCCCGTGGCCACGGCCAGTCCGACGGCCACGGACGGCCAGCGGGTCGCGGTCCGGGGCGCCAGCGTGCGCACCGCCAGGACGCCCGCGAGCGCGGCCAGCAGCATCGGGATCACGCCCGGGGCGGGCTCCCGGAGCACGAACGCCTGGAGCAATCCGGCGACGACCGCGCACCAGGCGGCCTCGGCGACCAGCGCCAGCAGCATCGGCGCAAGCACCAGCACCCGGATCACGGCGCGATCACCAGCCGCTCGGCCGACCGCCAGGTGCCGTCCATCCACGCGCGCCGCGACGTCAGGCCGAACGACCGGGCACGCGCGGCGCCGCGGTCGGCATCCGGTCCGCACGCGATGACCACGACATCGGCCCCCACCTGCTCCAGGCGGCGCAGCGCCGGGGCGAATGGCCGCGGATCCCGTGCCGTCAGGACCAGGACGGTCGTCCCGGGCCGGAGCGTGCGGCCCGCCATCGTGAGCAGCCGCTCGAACGGGGCGGAGGCATGCGAGGACAGCCGGGCGAGGAGGTCGAGCAGGCGCGCCGCCTGGCCCGGCGCGGACGACACGGGCACGCTCGCGATCCGGGTCTCGGCACCCGAGTACCCGGCGGCAAGCAGCCCGAAGGCGACGTGGCGGGTCTCGAGCGCGCGCGCGAGCGACGCCGCCACGACATACAGCGACTCGACGTCGTCGCTGCCGAACCCGGCCTCCCAAGCGGGCCCGTCGATCGTCTGGACGTCCAGCACGATCAGCACCTCGCGCTCCCGCGACGGCTCGAACCGCTTGGTCATCGGCCGATCGAGCCGGGCGCTCGTGCGGGCGTGGAGGCGGCGCATCGGATCCCCGGGCGCATACGGGCGGACACCCGAGAACCGCGACGGATCCTCGGCCAGGCCGCTCCGGGCGCGGTCCAGGTCGCCCCAGCGATCGGGCGGCTCGATCTCGGTGGTCGGGATCGTGCGCGGCCAGGCCAGGAACGTGTCCGTCCCGGCTCGCTGCTCGGCGGCGACGCGGCGGGCGAACGGGTCGCCCGCGGACAGGTCCACCGGCCCCAGGGTGAACACGCCCCGGCGGTCCGCCCCAACGTGGAACCGCCGCACCACGCGCTCCCAGGGCCGGAGCGTCCAGGCGTTGCGCAGCACCTCGATGCCGGGCTCGTCGCCGTCGGCCAGCTCACGCTCCCGGACCGTGACGCCCGCCGATGCCTCGTCGTCGGCACGCAGCCAGGCGATCGGCAGTCCGCGACGGTTCCAGACCTCGATCGTGAGCGGGATCTCGCCGCCCCACGGGATCCGTCGCCCCTCCAGCCGGCGGGCGTACCGGACGTCGCGCAGGCCGAGTCGGGACCAGGCGGCATGGACGAGCTCGAGCATCAGCGTGACCACGCCCAGGACGATCGCGATCGGGACGTCGATCAGGCTGCCGACGACGATCAGGCCCAGTGCCGCGAGGACCCGGCCGGCCACGGGTCAGGCCTCCTCGCGCACCGGGGGAACCGGGACCGAGGCCAGGATCGCGGCGATCGCCGTCTCGGCCGTTGCGCCGTGGAGCGAGCGGTCGAGATCGACGACCAGCCGATGGGCGAGCACGGGCTCGGCCACGCCCTTGACGTCGTCGGGGGTCACGAAGTCGCGCCCCTCGAGCACTGCAGCCGCCTGCGCGACCCGGTACAGGGCGACGGTCGCCCTGGGACTTCCCCCGAGATCGAGATCCGGGTGCCCGCGCGTCGCCCGGACGACGGCAACGATGTACGACTCCACCTCGTCGGCGACCCGCACCCCGCGAATGCGGTCTCGGACGGCGAGCAGCTGCTCGCGGTCGATCACGGGCTCGATCGCATCCATCGGCTCCACGGCCGCCTGGTGTCGCCGCGCGATCCGGCGCTCGCCCTCGTCGTCCGGGTAGCCGATCCGGGCACGGAGCAGGAACCGGTCGAGCTGCGCCTGCGGCAGCGCGAACGTGCCCTCGAACTCGACGGGGTTCTGGGTCGCGAGCACCACGAACGGGTCCGGCAGCCGGCGGGTCGAGCCCTCGACCGTCACCTGGTGCTCCTGCATCGCCTCCAGCAGCGCCGACTGGGTGCGCGGCGTGGCGCGGTTGATCTCGTCTACCAGGAGGATGTTCGTGAACACCGGACCGGACACGAACCGAAGGCCGCCGGGCTCGAACAGGCTGGCTCCCGTGACGTCCGACGGCAGCAGGTCCGGCGTCCCCTGGATGCGCGCGGTGTCCAGGCTCAGCGCCCGCGCCACGGAACGTGCCAGCAGCGTCTTGCCGGTGCCCGGCACGTCCTCCAGCAGCACGTGGCCGTCCGCCAACAGGGCGAGCGTCACCAGGCGGATCGCCTCGTCGCCGCCGACCACGGCCCGGCCGACGGCACGACGCAGGTCGTCCCACAGGCGGCGGCCGGTCGCGGCCACCGACGGCGCTGCGCGCGATGGCGCGGCCGGGAACGGCGACGGGGCAGGCACGGTCTCGGCCATCCGGGCGGGTCCTCCTGGAGCGTGGCGACAGGGCGAGGTGGCGGCGCGTGACGACGGGGCGTCCGACGAAGCCTACTCGCGATGCCATCGCGTGGGTTCCGCGCGCCCCGACGGCGGCTGTCGATTCGCGCCACCGGCGCCTCCAGCCCCGCTGGGAGCCGCGCGCTACCCGCCCGCAACCCGGTGGGCCGTGTATCGTCGCCGTGGCGCCCCGTATCGACAGTCGCCGAGGTCTCCCGTGTCGCTCCCGTCGCTCGCCCGGATCCCCGCCCCGCCCGATCCCATCCTCGGTCTCGCCGAGGCCTACCGCGCCGACACCCGCGAAGGCAAGATCAACCTGTCCGCGGGCGTGTTCCTCGACGCGACCGGCAGGACGCCGGTGCTGCCCACGGTGATCGAGGCCGAACGGCGCCTCGCGGAGGGGGCCGGCAGCAAGTCCTACCGGCCGATCGACGGCGAGGTCGCCTACCGCGAGCGCGTCCGTGACCTGGTCCTCGGCGCCGGCCACGAGGCCGCCTCGTCGGGTCGGGCGCTGGCCACCCAAACCCCGGGTGGTACCGGTGGCCTGCGTGTCGCCGCCGACCTGCTCCGGGCAACCGGGTCGGGCGCCACCCTTTGGATGAGCGAGCCGACCTGGCCCAATCACCCCCAGTTGTTCCACGCCGCGGGGTTCAAGATCCGCACCTACCCGTACACGGACGCGACCGGCCGCCGGATCGACGAGGCGGCGATGCTGGACGCGCTGCGCGGTGCGGCGCCCGGCGACATCGTGCTGCTCCACGGTTGCTGCCACAACCCGACCGGTGTCGACCCTTCTCCCGCCCTGTGGTCGCAGATCGGCGACCTGGTCGAGGAGCTGCGGCTGCTGCCGCTGGTGGACCTCGCCTACCAGGGCTTCGGCGCGGGGCTCGAGGCGGACGCCGCCGGGCTGATGGAGCTCATCCGCCCCGACATCGAGCTGCTCGTCTCGACGTCCTATTCGAAGACCTTCTCGCTGTACTCGGAGCGCGTCGGGTCACTCCTGGTGATCTCCCGAACGGCGGCCGACGCCGCCGCGGTCCAGAGCCACGTCAAGACCGTGATCCGGGTCAACTACTCGAACCCGCCCGCCCATGGCGCCGACATCGTGCGCACCATCCTGGCCGATCCCGAGCTCCGGGCCCGCTGGGTGGTGGAGCTCGCCGGGATGCGCAACCGGATCAACGACAACCGCCGCGCCCTCGTGGAGGCGCTCGAGGCACGCTCCATCCCGGGCGACTGGGGCGCGATCGCTGGCCAGCGGGGCATGTTCGCCCTGCTCGGCCTGTCGACCCACCAGGCCGCACGGCTGCGCGACGAGCACGCCGTCTATGTGGTCGGCCACGGCCGGATCAACGTGGCGGGCTTCACCGAGGCCAACATCGGGCCGTTCGCGGACGCCCTGGGGGCCGTGCTGGCCTCGTCCTAGGTTGCTCGCAAAGTGGGTCGCAGCCGCGTCAGGCCACTCGCGCGGCGAGCGCCCGGGCATCCACGAGGATCGGGCGCGCGAGCAGGAGCGCGGTGGCGTCGAACGCGAAGTGCGCCCCCATCGACGCGGCAATCCCGAGTCGCTCGTAGAGCAGGCCGAGCACGAGCCCCATCGCGAACGCCAGCGCCGCGTAGCCGAGCTTGCCGGGCGTCGGATGCCGGAAGTCCGCGATGACGGCGTGCGCCAGCATGAACAGCAGCGCCGCGACGCCGATCCCGAAGGAGCGGCTGGATCGCCGCGCGGAACAGCGTCTCCTCGCCGATCGCGGCAGCCAGGCCGATCGCGACAAAGGTCGTGACGGTCAGGGGCGCTGAGGTGAACCGCGCCAGGAATGGGCGAACGCGCGCGGCGAAGGCCGGTCGCGTGACACCGAACCCGAAGCCGCCTCCGAGGACGCCGCCCACCACGAGCCCCGTGGCGAGCGCGACCGGCACCGGGACCGGCGCCTGGAATGCATCCCGAAGCGCCCGGCCGCTGACAAAGATCAGGACCAGCCCGATCACCGCCATCGCCAGCTCCACGATCACGGACTGGGTCAGCGTCGGCGCGTCGTTGGCGGCCGGTTGATGCGATCCCATGCTCACCTCCGGCGTGCATGCTCGGGACGGGCGCACCTCCGCACCAGTGCCGTCGGACCCATGGCGCATGTCCGTGGTCCCGGGCTGCGGCCCGTGGACTCGGAAGCAGCGCTCAGGCAGGCGCCCCGGGCTCGGATCGGACCCGTCCGCGTGAGACGACGTCCCGAACCTTGGCCCACGCCCGTGCCCGCTCCTCGCGCGTGGTGAGCGGGATCACGCCCAGCAGCATCGACAGCGAGCCGTACCACAGCGCCGGCAGGGCGAGCATCGCGCCCACCGGCACCACCCAGCGCTGGTTGCGGGGCGCCCCCCAGGCGATCAGGAGCACCCCGATCGGGGCCCGGACGATGAGCGGGATCGGGATCGCCGCCCAGGTCCCGCCCTTGCCCGTGTTCGACGCCAGCAGCTCGACCCACGCCTGCCAGGCGCCGGGCATCAGGAGATACGACACGACCACGATCCCGGCCGTCGAGCCCAGCGCGATCGCCAGCTGCCGCCACTCGCGGCGCAGCACGAACCACAGCAGCCCGACGCCGGGCGTGATCTTGGTCAGCAGCACGAAGGCCCACGTCCACGGGTAGCGGAACCCGGCCACGATCGCGAGCGCCAGCAGGAGCGAGATGTTGCCGCCCGCGATCTCCATCAGCCCCACCGCCAGGCCCACCAGGAACAACCCCCGGCCCGTGAGCAGGAACGCCGCCGCAATGAGGATCGCCGTCCAGGCCGCCACGAACGCCCGCCACGGCAGCAGGTCGAGCGGGTAGACGAGCTGGGCGAAGGCGGGCGAGTACGGGTACGCGCCGATTGTGTTCCAGTTCGTCCGGCCGGTGTACAGGTCGGCCAGGTTCAGGCCGTAGTAGGACCGCGCGTCCTGGGCCGTGACGAACCGGCCGCTGAACGGCTCGCTCACGTCGATGGACGGGTCGGACAGGGCGATCGCGAGCAGCCACACGATCGCGGCCGCGGCGACACCGGCACCCAGGAGTACCGTCGATCGATCGATCGATCGGCGAATCGGACATCCATGCGGCGGCCATTGTCGCGGATGCGTCAGGCGTCGGTCACGACCGGTGTGGGCGAACTGGCCTGGGGGAAACCCGGCCGGGCGGAGCGGGCCCGGGAATCACGACGGCCGGCGTCACCGCCGACCGTCGGATGCGTTCGCTCCGCGAGAAGGGCGGAGATAAGGGCTGCAACAATGCCCACAAGCAACTATCCGCCCTGCGTCAAGATCACCGGACCTCACCGGACCCGGCTCCGCCGATCAATACCAGGGCCGGGCGAGCAGACGGCGCCGGCAACCCCGTACCATCCGCCGGATGAAGATCGGCATGCTCCTGCCCATGAACGACGCCGACGGTCCCGGGGCGTCATCCTGGCCGCAGATCCGCTCAGCTCGCCCAGCTCGCCGAGGCCGGCGGTATCGACAGCCTGTGGGTCTACGACCACCTGATCTTCCGGCTGCCGGACGCACCCGAGGACGGCATCCACGAGGCGTGGACGTGCTCGCGGCCGTCGCCGCGGTCACCGATCGCGTGGAGCTGGGGACGATCGTGCTGGGCACCGGGTTTCGCCCGCCGGCCCTGCTGGCGAAGATGGCCGCGACGGCCGACGAGGTCGCGAATGGCCGCCTGATCCTGGGTCTGGGCACCGGCTGGCACGAGCCCGAGTACCAGGCGTTCGGCTATCCCGTTCGACCACCGCGCCGGCCGCTTCGAGGAGGCGCTCGAGATCATCGTCCCGCTCGTGCGCGGCGAGCGGGTGACGTTCCACGGCCAGTGGCATGACGTCGAGGACGCCGTGCTCATCCCGCCCCCGCCGCGGCCCACCCGGCTCCCCGGCCGCATGCCCATCCTCGTGGCGGCCAAGGGCGAGCGCGTGCTCCGGCTCGCCGCCCGCCACGCAGACGCGTGGAACGCGGCCTGGTTCGGGCTCCCACCGATCGCTTCCGCGAGCGTCGGGCCGACCTCGTCGGTGCCTGCGAGGCTGAGGGCCGGGACCCGGCGAGGATGGAGATCACGGTGGGCCTGACGGTCGACGCCGAAGCCGCGGACGGGGGCCGGTCACGGCGCGGCCAACGCCCTGCCACCCGATGTCGACGAGATCGCCCGGGCGTTCGACGCGTGGCGCGAGCTCGGCGTCGGGCACCTCCAGGTGGACCTGCGGCCGGCCGACGAACGGACGGTCGAGCTGCTGCTCGCGGCGCGGTCGAAGCATCTCGGGGAGACCTGACGTGACCGAGGAGCTGCCTCGAGGAGCTGCCCGAGCACGTCGCCCTCAACCGCGCCAAGTGGGACGAGTACGCCGCCCGGTACGTCGCACCCGGTGAGCGAAGCTGGGCCGAGCAGCCCGGCGACGGAGACGTGGGGCATCTTCGGCATCCCCGAGGCGGACGTCCGGATGCTCCCCGACGAGCTCGACGGCAGGGATGCCATCGAGCTCGGCTGCGGGACGGCCTACGTGTCCGCGTGGATGGCCCGCCGTGGCGCCAGGGTGGTGGGCATCGACAACTCGCCCAGGCAGCTCGAGACCGCGACCCGGCTCCAGCGCGAGCATGGCCTCGACTTCCCGCTGCTGCTGGGCAACGCCGAGCACGTCCCGTTCCCCGACGCCTCGTTCGACTTCGCGATCAGCGAGTACGGCGCCGCCCTGTGGGCCGATCCCTACGCGTGGATCCCCGAGGCGGCCCGGCTGCTGCGGCCGGGCGGGCGGCTCCACTTCCTGACCAACGGCCTGCTCGCCTTCCTCACCGTCCCCGACATCGAGGCCGACGGGCCGGCCGACGAACGGCTCAAGCGGCCGCTGTTCGGCATGCACCGGATCTCCTGGCCCGACGAGCTGGACGCGGTCGAGTTCCACCTCTCCCACGGCGACTGGATCCGCGTGCTCCGGGACAGCGGCTTCGAGATCGAGGAGCTCGTCGAACCGCGGATCCCGGAGACGGCGACCAGCGGCTATGGCTGGATGTCGGTCGAATGGGCGCGCCAGTGGCCGTGCGAGGAGATCTGGAAGGTCCGCAAGCGCGCGTGAGCCGGGTCGAGAACGACCCGGCCCTGTGCGCGGTGGCAGGTGGAACGCGCAGCGACGGTCAGTCCGTCACGCGGTGGACCACCTCGCAGTCGGCCGCGACCACATCGGTCGGGCCCGCGATGACCACGTCCCAGCCGGCGCCGCAGTGGACCGCATCCGCCGCGTTGTCGTAGCCGACCACGATGCGGTCGTTGCCCGACCCGCCGTAGATCGTGTCGGTCCCGGCACCCCCGCGAATGCGGTCGCGACCGGCACCGCCGTAGATCACGTCCGCGCCCGCGCCACCGCGCAGCACGTCGGGGCCGATCCCGCCGAACAGGTGGTCATCGCCCTTGTTGCCGTGGATCACGTCGGCGCCGCGGTCTCCGTACAGCCAGTCTGCCCCGTCGCGGCCGGCGATCGAGTCGTTGCCCGCCCGGCCATGGATCGTGTCGGGATCCGGCGTGCCCACCAGGCGATCCGGTCCGGGCGTGCCGGGGAGCGTGGCCGCGAGCGTGGTGGCGGGCAGCACGAGGGCGGCGATCAGCGCACCGGCAACGGCGGCGCTGCGCAGCAGGGTCTTCGACATTGGGCAACCTCCTGGCATGGAACCCGGTTCTCCCGGGCCGCCACCGACCGTAGCCCGGGTTGCTGGGAGCCTGCTGGGAGCTCGCCGGGAGGCCGCGCACAAACGCCGGTGTCCGCGCGCACCGTGTTCACCCCGGCGCGGTGCCGCGGGCGGGTGCTCAGAGCTGAACGTCAACCATGATCGCGGTGCCGTTCGACCTTGCGCCGAGTGAGCCGCCTGTTCACCATGGCCGGGTGCCCCCCTGCCGCCGCGAGGCCCGTCGCCCGTGACCACCGGATCCGAATCCGAGCACCGTCCCGTGGTCCTCCGCGCCCGCGACCTGCGCAAGCGGTACGGGTCGATCGAGGCGGTGCGCGGGGTCAGCTTCGACATCCACGCGGGCGAGACGTACGGGCTGCTGGGTCCGAACGGCGCCGGCAAGACGACCACGATCTCGATGGTCTGCGGTCTCCTGGCACGGGACGGCGGCGAGGTCACGCTCGAGGGGTCGCCGGTGGACGTCGGGGCCGTCGCGGCCAAGGCGGGCATCGGCTACGTGCCGCAGGACCTGGCGATCTACCCCGATCTCACGGCGCGCGAGAACCTCCGCTTCTTCGGTCGCCTGTACGGCCTCAAGGGCGCCGCGCTGCGGGCCCGCGTGAACGAGGTGCTGGCGCTGACCGGGCTGATCGAGCGCGGCAACGACCTGGTGGCGAGGTACAGCGGCGGGATGCAGCGCCGGCTCAACATCGGCATCGGCCTGCTGCACGAGCCGCGGCTGCTGTTGCTCGATGAGCCCACCGTCGGGGTGGATCCGCAGAGCCGGCACGCGATCCTGGAGTCGATCGCGGCGCTCGGCCGGCACGGGATCGCGATCCTGTACACCACCCACTACATGGAGGAGGCCGAGCGCCTGTGCGACCGGGTGGGGATCATCGACGGCGGCGAGATCCGCGCGGAGGGCACGCGCCAGCAGCTGATCGCCTCGGTCGGCCGGCAGGACGAGGTGCGGCTCACCCTGAGCGGTGACGTGCAGGCAGCGGTGGAGGCGGTCGAGCGGATCCCCGGCGTGGTCCGCGTCGGCGCCCGCGACGACCGTCTCGAGATCCTCGTCGCCGACGCCCGTGGGATGATCCCGCGCCTGCTCGCCTCGGTGGAGGACGCTGATGCGGTGGTCCGCGGCGTCGAGGTCATCGAGCCCGATCTCGAGGGCGTGTTCCTGCACCTGACCGGGCGCGCGCTGCGCGACGCCGCCGAGTAGCAGCGGATCGAGCGGTGGACGACGTTCCGGCGGTCGAAGGCGACCCAACCCCGGGCGTCGGCCCGTCGCTGGACCCTGGCCCGGGCCCGCACGTCACCCCGCCCCCGGACGCCGCACCAGCCCCGGGCACCGCCGCGTTCCTGGGCGTCGGTCCCTCCCTGGGTGTCGCGTGGCTGATCGCCGTCAAGGACCTTCGCCAGCGGCTGCGTGACCGCTCCGCGATCCTGTTGTCCGTGGTCGCCCCGCTCGGCCTGGCCGTGATCTTCAGCCTGCTGATCGGGTCCAGCGCAGGCTTCCACGCGAGCTACGCGGTCGTCGATCTCGACGGCGGGCCGCAGGCCCAGGCGTTCCGGACCGACGTGCTCGGGAGCCTCCAGGCATCGGGTGTCGCCGACGTCACCGACGTCCCCACCGAGGAAGCGGCCCGGGCGTCCGTCGGCGCCGGTGTCGATGCCGCGTTCCTGATCCCCCAGGGGTTCAGCCAGGCGATCCAGTCGGGAGGCGCCACCGTGCTCCAGGTCGTCGGCGCCAACGACAGACCCCTGGCGGTCGAGGTCGCTCGCGCCGTGGCAACCGGCTTCGCGAACGGCGTGGTGACCGTGCAGCTCTCGGTCGCCACGGTCGCGAGCTTGCAGGGCGCTCCCCCCGCTGAGGCACGGCAGGCCGCGATCGTTGCCGCGGCATCGGGCGCTCCGGCGGTGGTCCGGCTGGTGACCGTGAACGCCGCGCTGCGCCAGCTCGACCTGGCCACGTTCTTCAGCGCCTCGATGGCCGTCCTGTTCCTGTTCCTCTCGGCCCAGGTGGGCATGGTCAGCGTGTTCGAGGAACGCCGGCTGGGAACGCTCAACCGGATCCTCGCCGGCCCGGTCCCGCCGTGGGCGGTGCTGGCGGGCAAGATCCTGGGCGCGTTCGTGATGAGCGTGCTCGCGATGATGGTCCTGGTGCTGGCCACGACGGTGCTCATCGGCGCCGACTGGGGACCGCCCGCGGGTGTCGCCGCGCTGGTCCTGGCGGCGATCGTGGCGGCACTGGGCGTGTCCGCGCTGGTGACGTCGTTCGCCCGCAGCGCCGAGGCGGCGGGAGCGGCCGGCTCGGCGGTCGCGATCACGCTCGCGATCCTGGGCGGCACATTCTCCCCAGCGGCCCAGGGCCCGGCGATCCTGTCGACGCTGGCGCTGCTCACGCCGCATGGCTGGTTCCTGCGCGGGCTGGGCGACCTTCATGGCGCGGGCGCCGGGATTGCCGACGCGCTGCCCGCGGTCGCGGTGCTGCTCGCGATGGGGCTGGTCACTGGCGCGATCGGCCTGCTGCGCGCCCGCCGGCTGGTGACGGCGCGATGATCGACCTGGGCAAGGCATTGGAGATCGCCCGGGTCAACGTGATTCGCCAGGTACGCGACCGCGGCGACCTGTTCTTCGTGCTTGTGCTGCCGACGCTCATCATCGTCGCGCTGGGACTCCAGTTCGGGGGTGGCGGCCGGGCGCGTCTCGGGGTCGTGGCGCCGGCTGACGACCCGGCCGCCGGTGCGCTGATCGAGATGCTCTCGGCGGACGAGGCGGACCTCGACATCCGCCCGATCCCGGACGAGGCCGAGCTTCGCGACCAGGTGGAGCACGGCCGGCTCGAGGCGGGCCTGGTCATCCCCGGCGGCTTCTCCGCTGCCCTGGCCGGACCGGGAGCGGTCGAGGTCCGGTACCTCGGCACCACGGGCGCCCTCGCGACCGGGATCCGGGCGCCTGTCGAAGCCGCGGTTGCCCGGCTTGACGCGATCACGATCGCGGCACGGGTGGCCGCTGCCGGCGGTGCGGGCACGTTCCAGCGGGCGTCGGTCGCCGCCGGCTCGGCCTACGACGGCGTCCCGGGGGTGGCCGTCGACGTGACGGCGGTCGGTGCACCTGGGCTGTTCGCGGGCTTCTCGCAGTTCACGTTCGGCGCCTCGACCCAGCTCGTGATGTTCATGTTTCTGACGTCGATGACCGCCGCGACACGGCTGGTGACCACGCGCCAGCTGGGCGTCTCGAGGCGGATGGTGGCCGGACCCACCTCGGCGGGGACGATCATCGCCGGCGAGGCAGCGGGGCGGTATGGCGTTGCACTGCTCCAGGCGGCCTCCATCGTGCTGGTCAGCGCGTTCGTGTTCGGGGTGTCGTGGGGCGACCCGGTTGCGGCCGGGACGATCATCGCGCTGTTCGGCCTGGTATCCGCCGGGGTGGCGATGCTGGTCGGCGCGCTCGCCACGGACGCGGACCAGGCCGGCTCGCTGGGCGTGTTCGTGGGCCTGGCGCTGGGTGCGTTGGGGGGGTGCATGGTGCCGTTCCAGGTGATGCCGCCGGCGATGCAGGCCGTCGCGCGGCTGCTCCCCCACTCCTGGGCCGTCCTCGGCCTGCAGACGCTCATCGGCGACGGGTCGGCGGGGCTCGCGGCCGTCGCGCCGAACCTTGCGGTCCTCGCGGTCTATGGCGTCGGGGCGATGACCCTGGCCGCGTGGCGATTCCGGAAGGCGATCGCCGGGTAGGGCACCCCGCTGGACAAGCGCGTCGGCAGCGCATATGCTTCACGCCGCATTGACCATCTACCTTGCGCTAAGGGATCTGCGGGAACGCGCGTGACTCCAACCCCGGCCGGCGTCGATCGCCGGCGTCTCATCAAGGACCTGCTCGACGAGCTCACCTCGCATACCCCGGCCGGGCTCATGCGGTCCATGCGCCGCTGGCCGTCGGGCCCGCTGAGCCTCGTCCACCTCAACGTGCTGATGCTGCTCGCCGAGGAGGGCCCATTGCCCATGCGCGCCCTCGCGGACACCCTCGACGTATCCCAGGCGAGCGCCACCGGCATCGTCGATCGCATGGAGCAGCGCGGCCTGGTGGAGCGCCGGCGCGACGACGAGGACCGGCGCGTGATCCGCGTGGCGCTCACCGGCGCCGGCCGGGAGCTGATCGCCGGGATCGCCACGGAGCGCCGCAGCCGGCTCGCGATGGTGCTCGAGGACCTGACCGACGAAGAGCTGGCGGGGTTCGTGCGCGGTTCACGCGCGCTGCAGCGAGCCCGGGAGCGCATGCATGCGCGGCTCGCGGCCGGCCACGCGGTCTTCAACGGAACCGGACACGGGACCGACAGCGCGGCGCCCAACGGCGTTGACCCGCACGCCTCGACCAACGGCGTTGACCCATCCCATCCAGACCAGGAGACGTCCCGGTGATCACCCTGCTGCGCCGGTATCTGCCGCCCTATCGGTGGGCGATCCTGCTCGTGGTTGCCCTGCTCATGGTGCAGGCGATCGCCAACCTGTACCTGCCGGAGCTCAACGCCGACATCATCAACAACGGCGTCGCCAAGGGTGACACCGACTACATCCTGCGCACCGGCGGCTTCATGCTGGTGGTCACGTTCGCGCTGAGCATCGCCGCGGTCATCGGCGTGTTCTTCGGGGCCCGGACGGCGATGGCCTTCGGGCGCGACGTCCGCAGCGCGCTGTTCCGCCAGGTCCAGACCTTCAGCCAGGTCGAGGTCAACCACTTCGGCGCGCCCAGCCTCATCACCCGCAATACCAACGACGTCCAGCAGGTCCAGATGGTCGTGCTGATGGCGCTCAACGTGATGATCTCGGCGCCGATCATGGTTGTCGGCGGGGTGATCATGGCGCTCCGCCAGGACGTGCCCCTGTCCGGGCTGCTGCTCGTGATCCTGCCGATCATGGCGGCCCTGATCGGGTTCGTGATGAGCCGCGCGATCCCGCTGTTCCAGGCAATGCAGAAGAAGCTCGACCGGATCAACCTCGTGATGCGCGAGACGCTGGCCGGCGTGCGCGTGATCCGTGCCTTCGTCCGCACCCGTCACGAGGAGGAGCGCTTCGACCGGGCGAACGAGGACCTGATGGTCACGGCGCTCACGGTCAACCGCCTGTTCGCGATCACGCTTCCGGCCCTGATGGCGATCATGAACCTGACGACGGTCGCGGTCCTGTGGCTGGGCGCCTATCGCGTGGACAGCGGCGGTATGCCGATCGGCAACCTGACCGCGTTCCTGCAGTACATCATGCAGGTCCTGTTCGCGGTGATGACCGCGGTCATCATGTTCGTGATGGTGCCCCGGGCGGCCGTCTCCGGCGGCCGCATCGCGGAGGTGCTCGAGACCCAGCCCGCGATCATCGACCCGCCCACGCCCATCTCGCCCATCCGCCAGGGTCGGGTCGAGTTCCGCGACGTGGAGTTCCGCTACCCGGGCGCCGAGGAGCCCGTGCTGTCGGGCATCTCGTTCGAGGCCAACCCCGGCGAGACCACGGCCATCGTCGGGTCCACGGGGAGTGGCAAGTCCACGCTGATCAACCTCATCCCACGTTTCTACGACACGACGGCGGGCGCGGTCCTGGTCGATGGCGTGGACGTGCGCGACATGGACCGCGACGACCTGTGGAAGCGGATCGGCATGATCCCCCAGCGGGCGTTCCTGTTCGGCGGCACCATCGCGAGCAACCTGCGCTGGGGCGACGAGCAGGCATCCGAGACGGACCTGTGGCGGGCGCTCGAGATCGCCCAGGGCCGGGACTTCGTGCAGGAGATGCCCGAGCAGCTCGAGGCACCGATCGCCCAGGGCGGCACCAACGTCTCCGGCGGCCAGCGGCAACGGCTGGCCATCGCCCGGGCCCTGGCCCACAAGCCCGATATCTACGTGTTCGACGACAGCTTCTCCGCGCTCGACTTCCGCACCGACGCCCGCCTCCGCGCGGCGCTGGCCCGGGAGCTGGGGGACGCGACCGTGATCATCGTGGCCCAGCGCGTGGGAACCATCCTCCACGCGGACCGGATCGTGGTCCTCGAGGCGGGCGGCATCGCCGGCATCGGCACCCACGACGAGCTGATGCGCAGCTGCGAGACCTATCGCGAGATCGTGCTGTCCCAGGTCACCGAGGAGGAGGTCGCATGAGCGGGCCGGCAGGCCGCCCGGGCGGCTTCGGCCCGGGTCGACGCCCGATGGGGGGGCCCGGCCACGGTGGACCGGGCGGGATGTTCATGCGCATGCCCGCCGGCAAGTCCAAGGACTTCAAGGGCTCGTTCCGGCGCCTGATGCGCGAGCTTCGGCCCGAGAGCAGGCTGATCGTCGTGGTCCTGGTGCTGGCCGTGATCAGCGTCACGCTCGCCATCATCGGGCCCAAGATGCTGGGCAACGCCACCAACGTCCTGTTCGAGGGCGTCGTCGGCAAGCAGATCGGCAACATCCCGGGTGCCGCGGGCCTCTCGGTCGACCAGATCGTCGCGGGCCTCCGCGCCCAGGGGCAGACGAACCTCGCCGACATGCTCGCCAGCATGGAGAACGTGGTCCCGGGCGTCGGGGTGGACTTCGGCAGGCTGGCCCAGATCCTGTCGATCGTGGCCGGCATCTACCTCCTGAGCTCGCTGTTCAGCTGGGGCCAGGCCTACATCATGGCCGGCGTCACCCAGCGGACCGTGTACCGCCTCCGGCGCCGAGTGGACGAGAAGCTCGGGCGGCTGCCGCTCAGCTACTTCGACCGCGAGTCCCGGGGCGACATCCTGTCGCGCGTCACCAACGACATCGACAACATCAGCCAGACCCTTCAGCAGAGCCTGACCCAGCTCATCACCTCGGTCCTGACCGTGGTCGGGGTGCTGATCATGATGCTCACGATCAGCCCCCTGCTGGCGGCTATCAGCCTGCTCGCGGTGCCGGCATCGCTGGTGGTCACGGTCGTCATTGCCAGCCGCTCCCAGAAGCAGTTCATCGCCCAGTGGGAACAGACCGGTTCCCTCAACGGCCACGTCGAGGAGATGCACACGGGGCATGCCATCGTCAAGCTGTTCGGCCGCCAGGAGGAGGCGATCGCCGAGTTCGACAGCCGCAACGAGGCGCTCTACCAGGCAAGCTTCAAGGCGCAGTTCATCTCCGGGATGATCCAGCCGGCGATGACCTTCATCTCCAACCTCAACTACGTCGCGATCGCCGTGATCGGCGGCGTGCGGGTGGCCAGCGGCCAGATGTCGCTGGGCGACGTCCAGGCGTTCATCCAGTACTCCCGCCAGTTCACGATGCCGATCATCCAGGCGGCCAGCATCGTCAACGTGCTCCAGAGCGCCGTGGCCTCGGCCGAGCGCGTGTTCGAGCTGCTCGACGAGCAGGAGGAGATCCCGGATCCGGTGGTCCCCAAGGTGCTCGCCGAACCGGCCGCCGGCCGCGTCACGTTCGAGCGAGTGGCGTTCCGCTACGAGCCGGACAAGCCGCTCATCGAGGACCTGGACCTGGTCGTCGAGCCCGGCCAGACGATCGCGATTGTGGGACCCACCGGCGCCGGCAAGACCACGCTGGTGAACCTGCTGATGCGGTTCTATGACGTGGACGAGGGCCGGATCATGGTCGACGGCATCGACACCCGGGAGCTGACGCGGGACAACCTGCGCCGGACGTTCGGGATGGTGCTCCAGGACGCGTGGCTGTTCAACGGCACGATCCGCGAGAACATCGAGTACGGGGCGGATGATGTTGACGTCGCCGAGGAGCACCTCGTCGAGGCCGCAGAGGCGGCCCACGTCGATCACTTCGTGCGCACCCTCGCCGACGGCTACGAGACCGTGCTTGACGACGACGCGACCAACGTGTCCGCGGGCGAGAAGCAGCTGCTGACGATCGCCCGGGCGTTCCTCGCCGACCCGCCGATCCTCATCCTGGACGAGGCGACCTCGTCCGTTGACACGCGGACCGAGGTGCTGATCCAGAAGGCGATGGCCAAGCTCATGCGCGGCCGCACGTCGTTCGTGATCGCGCACCGGCTGTCCACGATCCGGGACGCGGACATGATCCTGGTCATGAACCAGGGCCGGATCGTGGAGCGCGGCACGCACGAGCAGCTCCTGGCGGCGATGGGCTTCTACCACGAGCTGTACGCGAGCCAGTTCGAGGAGGCGCTCGAACCGCTCGAGCCAGTCGCCTAGACGCACGAGCGGGGGCGCAGCGCGACCAGGCCCGCGGCCGGGGCGCGGTGCGGCGAGGCCCGCGGCGCGGCGCCGGCACGCGGCGCGGCGAGGCCCGCGGCGCGGCTCCCAGCCTGACCCGGGCCCTTCCGCCCATCTACCCATGGGACGGGTACGGCGACGCGGGGCGGGGCGGTGGTTGCGCGAACTACCCGCCCGGCGGGTACGCGCGAGTGTTCTCGCCGCGATCTACCGCCACTCACGCGTCACGCGGGTAGTAGCGGGCGCCGTGGCCCGCAGGACTGCGCGAGCATGCCCCTCGAGGGTAGATGGGCACATTCGAGGTGGCGGGTGGTTCGGGCTGAACGGGACCTGGCGCCGACCGCGGCCGAGGCGTGACCAGGTCAGTCGCACGTACCCGCCCGGCGCATGAATGGGGATCTCCGGCGCCGGGAGCGCCGCTCTCCGCCGACGCCGCCGCCGGCCGGCGCCGGGAGCGCTGTGCCGATCGGGACCCGGACCCCATCCGGACGTGCCGGAGGTCCCTTGGCCCGGAACGCCGGCGACGGGACGATTTGGGGGATCCACGACGGGCCGCATGGCCCGCCGGAGCGGCGCGCGCCGGACGACGGGCGCGGCGGGGCGACGCAGCGCAGCGTCGCGATCTCCTCGGAGCTGGTCCCATGACCCGAACCGTCATCGAGGCCGCCGGCCTCACCAAGTTCTACGGTCCGCGGCTCGGCGTGCAGGACGTGGACTTCAGCGTCGTCGAGGGCGAGGCCTTCGGGTTCCTCGGTCCGAACGGCGCGGGCAAGACCACGACGATCCGGCTGATGCTGGGCTTCCTGCGGGCGACGCGCGGCGAGGTGCGCGTGCTGGGCCTCGATGCGTTCACCCAGGCGCCGCGCATCCACCGCGACATCGGCTACCTGGGCAGCGACCCCGGGTTCCTGGGCGAGCTGACCAGCGCGGAGCAGCTCGACTATCTCGCCCGGCTGCGAAACCTCGCGAAGGGTGCGTGGCGCCCGCTCGCCGAGCGCCTGGAGCTTGACCCGACGGTCAGGATCCGGCGCCTGTCGCGCGGCAATCGCCAGAAGATCGGCGTGATCGCCGCGTTCATGGGCAACGAGCCGCTGCTGGTCCTCGACGAGCCCACCAGCGGCCTGGATCCGCTGATGCAGCGCGAGTTCCTGGCGCTGGCCGCGGAGGCCCGTGCCACCGGCAGGACGATGTTCCTGTCCAGCCACAACCTGGTGGAGGTGGAGCGTGCCTGCGACCGCGTCGCGATCATCCGCGACGGCCGGATCGTGGACCTGAGCACCGTCGGCGAGCTGCTGGGCGCGCACTGGCGGTCGATCAACCTGGTCCTCGCCACGCCCCCGGCGCCGGACGCCTTCGACCTGCCCAACGTGGAGGTCGCGGCGATGACCGGCCGCGAGGTCCACCTGATGGTCCGCGGCGACGTGAACCCGCTGCTCGATCGGATCGCCGCCCACGAGGTCCAGGACATCGCGATCACCACGCCCGACGTGGAGGACCTGTTCCTGCGCTACTACCGCGCCGACGCCCCGGCGCGGGTGTCCGAGGAGGTGCCGGCATGACCGCGTTCCGGCTCGAGCTCCGGCGCAATCGCGCGCTCACGATCTGGCTGGCCGTGGCCCTCGGCGGGTACGCGGCGATCATGGGCCTCATGTACCCGTTCATGAAGGCCAACGAGGCGCTCGTCCAGCAGTACATGGACGCCTTCCCCAAGGAGTTCATGGCCGCGTTCGGAATGACCGGCTCGCTGTCGGACCCGGGCGTGTTCTTCACCACCTACATCTCCTCCTGGCTGTGGCCGATCATCGCCGCGGCCGCCGGGCTGCTGACCGGGACTCGGGCGGTGGCCGCCGACCTCGACCGCGGCTTCCTGGACCTGCCGCTGTCCACGGGCATCTCGCGGATCCGCTATCTCTGGGCATCGATCGCCGGCCAGCTGCTGCTGGTGGCGATCCTTGCGCTCATCGGCGTGGTGGGCCTGTGGGTGGCCGGGATCATGGTGGGTGCCGAGTTCGACCTGGGCCGGTTCCTGCTCGCGGGCGTGCTGTGCTTCGCGTTCGGATGCGCGATCGCCGGGCCCACGACCCTGCTCTCGGTGATGTCGCTCAGCCGCGGGCTGGCGGCCGGGATCGTCGGCGGGGTCCTGATCCTGATGTACGCGCTGTTCGTCGTCAGCCAGGTGTCCAGTGACTGGTCCTGGCTGGGGCCGCTCTCGGCGTGGAACCACTTCCCCACGACCACGCTCATCGACGACGGCGTCTTCCCGCTGGGCGACGTCGCGCTATTCGCGCTGATCGCGATCGGGACCTGGGTCGCCGCATTGTGGGCGTTCCGCCGGCGCGACCTCGCGGCCTGACGGCATCGAGTCACTCCCCGAGGACCCGCGCCAGGACCTCCAGGATCTCGTCGCCGTAGTGCTCGAGCTTCGCCGGGCCCATGCCCTTGACCCGGCGCAGCGCCGAGAGCGAGCGCGGGCGCGCCTCGGCGATCGCCACCAGCGTCGCGTCGTGGGCGATCACGTACGGCGGCATGGCCGCATCGCGGGCGCGTCCGGTCCGCCACTTGCGCAGGGCGGTGAACACCGGGTCACCATCCGATCCGGCCCGGGGCGCTCGCACGACCGGCGGCGGCCCGGCCAGCACCCGCACCGTCCGCGCGGGCCGGGGTCGCAGGTCCAGCAGGAACCGGCTGACCTGGCGCCGGCTCTCGCGCCCGCGGGCCTCGCGTCGTTCCGCCCACGACAGCGCGAGGTGCTCGCGCGCCCGGGTGATCCCGACGTACAGGAGCCGCCGCTCCTCGGCCAGCGCATCGTCGTCGTCGAGCGCCTGGCGGATCGGCAGGCTCCCCTCCTCCAGCGCGGGCAGGAATACGGCATCCCACTCGAGGCCCTTGGCGCGGTGATAGGTCAGCAGGTTGACGCCATCGGCCGATCCCGCGCGCTCGTGCGCGGCGCGGGCCTCCAGCTCCGCGACCACGGCGGCGACGACCGACCCGGCACCGTCCGCCCCAGCGACGACCGCCCCGGCACCGTCCGTCCGGGCGGCGTCCTCCGCGCCATCCGCTCCTCCGCCTGCCCCGAGCACCCCGTCCACGATCGCCAGCAACGTCTCCAGCGATGCCTGCCGCTCGCGGGCCTCGTCGCCCGCGACGTCGCCGTCCTCCTCGTAGCCCACGTCCTCGGCCCACCGGGCGCGGATCGCGACGCCCAGCGCCGTCCCGCGCGCGTCCAGACCGCGTCGTCGCAGGCTGGCCATTGCGGCCTTCACCTCGGGCCGGTCGTAGAACGCGACGCCCCGAACCTGGTACGCGATCCCGGCCCGAGTCAGCGCCTCCTCGATCGGCGCCAGCTGGGCGTTCATCCGTACCAGGACCGCGATCTCCGCGGGCGGGACGCCATCGCCCAGTCGTGCCCGGATCCCCGCTGCCAGCGCCGCCAGCTCGGCCTCCGCGGTGGCATGGCGGGAGATCGTCGGCTCCGGGCCCGCGCCCCGCGTGGCGGTCAGGTGCTTCGTCCGCCCATCGGCGGCGATCAACCGGTTGGCGAGCTCCAGCACCTGCGGCGTGGACCGGTAGTTGCGGACCAGGGACACCACCCGGGCCCCCGGCCAGCGCGCCTCGAACGAGGTCAGGAACGTGGACGACGCGCCCGTGAACGAGTAGATCGTCTGGTCCTCGTCGCCCACCACGCACAGGTCGGTGCCGTCGCCCAGCCACAGCTCCAGCAGCCGCTGCTGCAGCGGGTTGGTGTCCTGGTACTCGTCCACGCTGAACCAGCGCTTGCGTGCCCGGATCGTCGCGGCCGCATCGGCGTCGGTCTCGAGCAGGTCCACCGTCCCCACCAGCAGGTCGTCGAAGTCAATGCGCCCCGCGCGCGCCTTGGCCCGCTCGTAGCCCTCGAAGGTGCGCACGAACAGGTCCACCGGAATCGGCGGCTCGCGGCCGGCGTCCCGGATCGCCGCACGCTCGTATGCCCGCGGCTCGATCCGGCGTGACTTCGCCCACTCGATCTCGTCGGCCAGGTCCTTGGCCGGCGTGAACCGGTAGTGGCCCGGCAGCTGGCGCACGAGGCGACCGAGGATGGGGATCTTGGAGTCGAGCAGCGGCGGCAGCGGCTCTCCCTCGTGGCGCGACGGCCAGAAGTGGCGCAGCTGGCTCAGCGCGTGGGCATGGAATGTCCGGGCCGTGACCCGGGGCAGGCCGAGCGCCCGCAGGCGGGCAGCCATCTCGCCTGCCGCCTTGTCGGTGAACGTCACCACCAGGACGAGCTCGGGCGCGATCACCCCGCTGCCGATGGCGTAGGCCGCACGCCGGCTGATCACGCGCGTCTTGCCCGTGCCGGCACCCGCCTGGATCGCGACCGGTCCGCTCGTGAGCAGGACGGCATCGCGCTGTTCCGGGTCCAGGTCGTCGAGAAGGCGGTCGAGGTCGAGCTCCGGCACCCGCTGAGGCTAGCAGCGACCGCTCACCCGCCGATCACGGGTCGCCAATCACGGGGCCTCGATTGCCCGGGCCTACGGGCCGGCCGATCGCCCGGCCCCCCGCCCGAGCCCGCGCTACCGCCCGAGGTTCGCCCAGTAGCGGCGGAACAGCGCGTCCGACTCCCCCTCGGCCCGCGCCAGGTCGTCCCGGCAGGTGTCCAGCCAGGTCGAGCTCGCCATGAGCCAAGCGACCACGATCGGCGGCAGGCCGATCACCACCCAGGCGCAGGCCAGGGCCGGGTTGGCGTCCGTGATGTGCGGCCAGACCAGGAGGACCAGCGCCGCCAGCAGGCCGACGGGCACCCAGCCGGAGATCAACCGGCCAAGCGTGGCGTCGTCCACGTCCACCTCGCGAGCCCGCGTCCACGCCGCCTCGCGCGCCTCGTCCGACACCACGCCCAGCAGCAGCCGCCGGGCGTGCGCGACCAGCGCATAGCCCATCAGGATCAACGGGGCGATCATCGTCAGGCCGTCACGTGCCGCGACGTCGAGCGCGCACAGGAGCGGGCACGCGGCGAGCGCCACGATCACGCCGACCAGCAGCACGCCGCGCACGCTGATCGCGGCCAGCATCCTCCGGACCGGCGCCTCCACGAGGTGCCGCGGATCCTCCGGTTCCATGGCCGAACTGTCGGAAGGATCGGCGCACGGAGCAAGGGAGCATCGGCCCTTTCAGGGGGCGATTCGTCGCAGCGATGGATCAGCCCGCGGCATAGGCCTCCGACTCGGCGGTCAGCCGCTCGATCTCGTGGGGAGCCAGCTCGAGGTCCGCGGCCGCGGCGTTCTGCTCCAGCTGCTCGACCGTCCGAGCGCCCGGGATCGCGATCGTGTTGGGATGCGAGATCACCCACGCCAGGGCGACCTGGGCGGGCGTGGCGTCGTGGGTGCCGGCGATCTCGCGGACCACGTGGACGAGCGGCTCCGCGCGGCGGCGCGAGACCTCCCGGAACGCCGGGCTTCGCGATCGGAAGCCGGTGACGCTCGATCCGTCCTCCCCGGCCCCGGTGAGCAGCCCCTGGCCGAGCGGCGAGTAGGCAACGATCAGTCGGTCATGCGCCAACGCGTACGGGACCAGGTCGTCGGCCGGCTCCGGGCTCACCAGGCTGAACCGGACCTGGTTCGCCACCACCGGCGCCCGGAGCCCGCGCTCAACGGCCTGCCACTGGTCCACGCTGTGGTTGCTGACGCCCACCCGGCGCACGACGCCCTCGCGCAGGAGCGGTCGCAGCGCCTGCCCGATCCGGCGGGGGGAGACGGCCGGGTTCGGCCAGTGCACGTAGTACAGGTCGAGCGCGTCCACGCCCAGGCGATGGCGGCTTCCCGCGGCCTGCCACGCGACGACGGGCTCAGCCGGGGCGATCGGCATCAGCTTGGTCGCGACCGTCAGGCCGTCGTGGCCATCGGCCGGAATGGCCGCCAGCGCCTCCCCGACGATCCGCTCCGAGCGGCCGGGCCCGTAGCCCTCGGCCGTGTCCAGCATCGTGATCCCGAGCTCGAGCGCCCGGCGGACGAGCGCCGGCGCGGTCTCGCGGGCGTAGGTGTCGCCGTATCCCCACTCGCGGGTCCCGAACTGCCAGGTCCCGAGGCCGATCACGGAGGTTCGCAGCCCGGCGGCCGTCACGTAGCGCATCGGCTCATTCTCGGTCAGATCGCCGATTTCAACCGGGGACCCGTGGCTCCACCGCATCGCGCTGGCCCCATCGCGCGGCGGGACGCCGATCCGAGGCGGGACGCCGATCGTGGGATGATTCCGGCAACGGGCAGCAGGAGGTGTCGCATGATCGCACGTACGTGGCGCGGCGCGGTCCGCGCCGGGGACGCCGAGGCGTACTCGGCGTACATCCGGGCCACGGGCCTGGCCGCCTACGCGGCGACGCCCGGCAACCTGGGCGCGTGGCTCCTGTACCGGGTGGAGGGCGATCGCGCCGAGGTCATGACGATGTCGCTGTGGGAGTCGATGGACGCGATCCACGGCTTTGCCGGCGACGACGTGGAGCGGGCCGTGTTCTACCCCGAGGACGACCGGTTCCTCGTGGACCGGGACGAGGCGGCCCACCACTGGGTCGTCGGTGGCGCGGCAGGGCCGGCGGCAGCCCGGAGCGGCCGATCGGGCTAGCATCGGCGTCATGACCCAGTCCCCCGCGCTCGACCCGACGACGTATCGGGCCAACCTCATCCGGTCGGTGCCGCTGCTGCTTGCCGTACCGATCGTGATCGGCTCCGTCATCGTGATCGGCGGCTCCCCGTTCCGCCTCGGCCCGTTGCTCGCCGGGATCGCCGGCTGGACCATCGCGCTCGTGCTCCGGGCACCCGTGGCGCTGGTCGCGATGCGGGTGATGGGCGGCGGCCGGGAGCGCGCGCAACCGGTGATCGTGCTGGCGTCCGGCCCGGCCGAGGAGATCGTCCGCCTGATCGTCCTGGTGATCGTCGGGATGACGCTGTCCGATGCCCTGTGGATCGGGCTGGGCTGGGCGTCGATCGAGGTCGTCTACTCGCTGGTCAACGGCGCCGCGATGCTCGCGCTCATGGGCCGAACCGATGCCGAGGCCGAGCGGGCCCGCGCGATGCTGCCGCTGGCCGAGGCGATGCGCAGCGACGCGCCGCTGTGGGGCGTCGTGGAGCGCACCTGGGCCAGCCTGCTCCACATCGGCTTCACGCTGATCGTCGCGGCCAACCCACTGTTCGTCGTGTTCACAATCGTGGTCCACAGCGCCACCAACGTGCTGCTGGTGCGCCTGGCCGCCGCGACCTCGCTCGCGCGGATGCAGCTGTTCGGCGCAGCCTGGGCGACGATCGTGATGGCGGTCGCCGCGGCGCTCTGGCGCTGATCGGATAGGCTCGCGCGGCGCCCTCGCCCAGCCCTCTCACCGCCCCGGCCCAGGCCCCGCCGCGGCCCTCGCCCCGCCCCGCCCCGGCCCGAGTGCGGCGCCCCCTCGCCCGCGTGCGGCGCCCCCTCGCCCGGCCCGCTTCCTGCCACCTACCCACCAGGCGACTGATCGCGAGCGACCCGTCACCTCGAGCAGGACGGTCCGACCGTTCCCCTGCGTGCGCCCGCCGCCAAACCTGGCAAGTACCCACCGGGCGGGTATTCGCGTCGCCGCGGCCCGCCTTCCCGCGCAAGTACCCGGGTGGCGGGCAATTGGGCCGATCCGGGACCACGGCGGGCGGTCAACAGCCGCAATACGGGTAAGTGACGAATCCGCCGGTCGTGGCAACCCGCCGCGTGGGTAGGTGACGAGGATCCGCGCTCGCGCCTCCTCGCGCCCCCTCGCCCGCAGCTACACCCGGCGCAGCGACACCGTGACGAACCCCATCGCGCGGCGCCGCCAGCCCTGCCACGTCTCCCGCATGAACGCGGCGCGCTCGAGGAACGCCGCTCGGTCGGGATCATCCGAGTTCGCCGCCGCCCAGCGCTCGATCGACGACGCGTACTCGTCCTCGTATGTCTCCCAGCCCTCCACGCTCGCGTCCAGCGCATCGACGACCTCCAGGCCCCCATCGCGCATCCGCTGCAGCGTCCCGTCCCGATCGAGCATCTCGTCGGGTTCCATCCCGAACGCCTCGAGCCATGCCGGCTCCGGCGGCACCCGCCAGAACCCCTCGCCGATGATCACCGCGCCGCCCCGCCTGACAAGCGACGCCAGCATGCCCGGGGCGTGCACCGGACCGCCCAGCGCGCCCGTCGCACCCACGCATGCAGCCAGATCCAGCTGATCGGGAAGCGTCATCTCCCCGGAATCGCCGACCTCGAACGTCACCCGATCCCCGACGCCAGCGGAACCCGCCAGCGCTCGCGCGTCGGCGATGAACCACGGATTGCGATCGATGCCGACGCCGGTCGCGCCCCGTCGCGCGGCACGGACCAGGAGATCGCCCTTCCCGCAACCGATGTCGAGCACGCGAGCCCCGGGCGGCAGGTCCAGCCCGTCGAGCAGCGAGTCCAGCTGGGCGCCGTCGGCGGGACCCAGGATCAATCGGCCCGCGTGGGCGAGCGTCGTGAACCGCATCGGGTCGCCGGACTGGGGGTCGCGCAGGGGCCCGCTGCGCGGCGGATCGCCAGGCGGCGGAGAGGGCACGGTCGCCATCGCCGGAGTCTGCCCGACGAGCGAGCAGGGCACGCTCGTCGATTGCGCGTGACAGGACGCGCGCCGACACCCGTGCCACCCGACCTGGCACGGCCTCGTGGCATCCTCGGCACATGATCACGAACGAGCCGGACCCGCCGTTCCGCTGCTCCACCTGCGGCCGCACCGACCTGCCCGAAGCGGGCGACTGGCACCCGCCCATCTGCCAGGAGTGCGATGCCGCCATCAACTTCGATGCCGAGATGGAGGAGCTGGCAGCCGACAACGACGACAACGACGACGCCATCTGAACACAGGCGGGAAGCCAGCTCCGACTTCTCGCGCCTGCGGGTCGGCCACCTGCGGGACGTCTACCTGATCGAGGAGGCCGAGGGCCGCGTCGTCGTCCTGCGTATTGCGCGGCGCAACGAGAGCACGTACCGCCGCGCGTAACCCGCGGGCGATCGACCACTACCCGCGAGGCGGCCCCGCGGCGATCCTCCGGCGAACCGGATCCACGCCGGGCGCGGCCCAGTCGGCCTCGATCCACCAGGTGGCCCCCGCGTTCCGCCAGCGCCGGACCTCGGCTCGCGCCGCCTTGGCGTCATCGGCCGGCGTCACGCCCTGGGCCACGATCTCGTACGGCCGATATGCCTGATCGCGCCGGCCCCGCTCATCGCGCCGATCCCGCTGATCCCGCCGATCCCGCCGCTCCGGCCTCTCCGCCGGGCCGGGCACGTCCAACGGCCGGTGCTTCCGGATCCAGTCTGCGGCGCGCTCGAGATCGGCGGGCGTGAGATCGGGCGCGACGCCGTCCGAGGCCAGCGCCTGTGGCAGCACGCCGTCCCAGCGCGCCGCGCGCGCCATCGAGCGCTCGCTGGGCCAGGCGGCAACCAGCCAGATCGGGATCCGCGGCCGCTGGACCGGGCGGGGCCGGAAGGTCATCGGCGAGAATCGGTAGTGGGTGCCCTCGAACCCGAACGGCTCGCCGGTCCACAGGCCATCGAGGATCGCGAGCGTCTCGTCCAACAGCTCCGCCCGCGTCCGGACATCGGTCGGCTCGCCCACGTTTCCGAACGCGCCGTCATCGAGCGCGCCCAGGCCCACCGGCAGGACCAGCCGTCCGCCCGAGAGGTGATCCAGCGTCAGCGCCTCGCGGGCCAGCTTCCACGGCCGGCGACGCGACGGCGGCGTGACGATGGCGCCCAGCGTCACCCGCTCGGTTGCCGTGGCCATCCCGGCCATCAGCACCCACGGGTCCCAGCTCTCGATATCACCGATCGCGATGCCGTCCCACGTGAACACGCCGTCCCAGCCCGCCGCTTCGGCCTCGGCGGCCATCGACGCGGCTGTCCGCGGGTCACCCGCGGCCAGGACGATGCCGTAGCGCACGGCTCACCACTCGAAGAACTGGTGCCGCCGGACCCTTCGGCCGCGGCCCAGTCCGAGGGCCAGCGCCGCCAGGAGCAGCAGCCACGAGATGGACCAGATGACCACGACCGCAGTCCCGGTGGCCTGGAACATGTCGACCAGGTCGCTCGAGCCACCCACCAGCGACAGCAGCGTCTGCCCCAGCCGGGCGACCAGCAGCAGGGCACCCGCCGCGCCACCGAACACCCAGGCTCGACGCGGCGACAGGCGGGTTGCCCAGCCGACCGCCAGCCGCGCCGAGATCACGAACCACAGCGCGATCGCGAGCAAGGACAGCGCGATGCTCAACAGCGACAGGATGTTGCCGATCGCCAGCCAGTCGATGGTGTCGAACGGCAGGCCGGGCAGCAGGATGAGCCCCGCGACGAGGGCGCCCGCGGCTGCCATCACGATCACCACGATCCGCGCCGGCCGCGCCCCGGCGTCCCGGAGTCCCACCGAGAACCCCAGGGCGCCGCCGACCGCCAGCAGCCCGATCCCGAGCGAGACCAGCCGGAGTGCGATCGAGATCGGGCTCGACGGGTCGGACAGGCCCTCCCCGGTCGGATCCCAGGTGTCGATCATCCAGCTCGCCAGGTTCGAGAACAGGGGCCTCGCCAGCTGGGCCAGGGCGAGCAGGACCATGCCCCAGAACAGCCAGGGGTTCGCGCGGCGCGCACCGCGGAAGCCAAGCGCCAGGCCGGCCGGCAGCGCCATGACCGCCGCGTCGCCCAGCGTCCGGATCACCAGCAGCGCGTCGTCACCCCAGCGTGGGGCGTCGAGCGCGCCGAACTGGGTGAGCGGCTGCAGCTGGAGCAGCGTCCAGGCCACCGCCACGGCACCGGACACCCAGCCGACCGGCGACATCGTGGCCGGGAACCGCGCCGGCCGGCGGCGCCTGGCCTCCTCGGCCGACAGGTATCGCCGATGCACGACCGACGCCATCGCCCCTCCCGGTGCACCGCCGGCGGGCCGGCGCCTCACCGGTCGCGCGACCGGCACCCACCAGTATCGCCCGACGCGAGGTCAGGGCGAGCCGCATTCGAGCCGACCTGAGCCGGGCGCATCCCGCCCGCTACCCGTGGGTGACCCGGTCCCAGGCCTCCTGCATCAGGCGCTCCGAGGGCACCTGGCCGATCCGGGAGCCACCGACCGACAGCTCGTCCACCCGGTCGTTTCCCTCCATCTGCTTAAGGCTCTCGTCGGGGGTGTGCCAGCCGCTGTAGTCGCGGGCACGCTTCGACTCGCCCATCAGCTTGCGAAAGATCGTGTCGCGGCTGTCCGCGCCCCACTTCGCTTCCTGGGCCTCGCTCGTCGGCGCGTCGCCGTCCGGTCGAAGCGGCGCCGGGAGCCGGCGCTTGAACGCCTGCCAGGCGGCCGCCTGGGCCGCCTCCGCCGTCGCGCCGGTGAAGTGCTCGCCCGCGGCCATCGCGTTGATCGCCCGCGCGACGGCGCCCCAGGTCATGTCCCAGGCGCGGTCGATGTCGTCGACGTGCTCCCCCTCGCCCTGGTAAAGCCGCCCGGACCACTCCTCGGTGACGTCGAGGAACTGGTTTGCCGACCCGAGCGCGCGCAGCCGATGGCGCCCTGGTGCCGGGTAGAACACCTCGTGATCGAGTGATGGG
This sequence comes from uncultured Chloroflexia bacterium, assembly GCA_963732805.1. Classification (GTDB taxonomy): domain Bacteria; phylum Chloroflexota; class Limnocylindria; order Limnocylindrales; family CSP1-4; genus CAIXZV01. The sequence goes on along the minus strand of CAVTAW010000002.1, from coordinate 1,482,903 downwards.
AGGCGCACCTCGTTGGGCCGCACGGACCACGCGCTCCCGGTCTGCTCCAGGCGGCCGACCCGGAAGATCGGCGGGTTGGCGACATAGCTCGTCCGTGTCAGGCCGCGCTGCCCACCGGACCCTGCCTCCATCATCTCGCGCAGACCGTCGGGTGGATCCTTGCGCCGGTCGGTGCGGACCAGGCCCAGCAGGCGGGCGGTCGCTCCGTTGCCGACGGTGCGCTGGAGGTCGCCGGCCAGGGCGATCCGGCTGCCGAGGTCGAGCTGGTCGCCCGCGCCGACGCCGGCACGGGCACACGCACCGACGCGGCCGGCGAGGTTCCAGCCGCCGCGACGCGCCGGCACGCGCGGCGCGGGCTGGAACGCGTCCACGGAATCGAGCCGACGGGCCCGGACCCTGCTACCCACGCCGAGAGTCTACGCGGGTCGCTGGCGTGGTCAGCCGGCGCCACCCGCATGATCGGCCGACGGGGGCACCAGCCCGCAGTCCGGCATGGTGCACAGCTCCAGGCCCAGCTCGGCCAGGCCCTCGGCCAGGGGCGTGAACCCGAGCCAGCCACCGAAGCTGCGGCTCGCGACGCCGGCCGGGATGCCCCGTACCAGCACCGCGCCGCCCGAGTCGCCGGTGCCCACCCGGATGCGCGCGGCGATCATGCACGGGAAGTACGCGCCGTCCTGGTCTGCGGGCTTGAGGTTCTCGCCCTTCTCCGCCACCGCGCCGCTGCGGTACGTGTTGCGGCCGTCGATCTCGACCTGATCCCCGATGTTGATGTCATCGCAGGCGAGCGGACGCGTGTCCTCGGGAAGGACGCGATACCCGGCCGTGCCCAGGTCCACCACGTTGAGGTGCCCCCACGGGATGCGGTCGGCGGCGACCACCAGGTAGTTGAGGTCGGACGCGGCGCACGTGTGCCCGGCAAACGGGCAGGACGCATCCCGGGCGGGCGGCCCGAAGACCCCGCGCACCCCCACCCCGTCCGGGTCGTAGGCTACGGTGCCCTCGCTGGTGCAGTGGCCGGTCGAGGTGAGCACGACCGTGTCCCCGTGGCGGGCGTAGAACCCGCCGGAGCAGTAGCCATACAGGTGCTGGCCCGCGAGGACCGGCGGGTCGTACACCGGGGTCGTGCGGCGCGGCTGCAGCGCTCGCTCGGCGGCCATGGTGCCGGTCGCGAGCACCAGGACCACCAGGACGATGATGAGGATGTGGAATGGGCGGACCCGCAGCGGCGTGGTCCTTGCCTCCCGTGTCAATGCCGTCCTCGCTCAGCCGTGGGTCGGAGACGCGGACCCGAGGCCCAGATCATCCGCGGCACGCGCCAAGCGACCAACCCTGACCATCGGGCCCTCCTCGAACGGGCATTCGTCTCAACGGAGGCCGAAGCGCCATCGGACGTGCCAGCCATCGGGCTCCCGCACGATGAGGTCCACGAACCGGGCGGATGCCATCGAGGGCAATGTCGTCCAGGCCGGATCGGCCGCGATGGCCGGCGTTGCCGAGTGCCCCTCGGCGAGGGTGACGTGGGGCGCGAACTCGAAGGCGCCGCGGTAGATCGGGAGCGAGGGGTAGGCGCCTGCGAACGCCTCGTGGAGGGCCCGGAACGGCAGCTCCGGCTCGACCGTCGCGAACGCCACGTCGGGCCAGGTCCCTCGGCCGGCCAGCCGGAACTCGAAGGCGTCGGCACCGGCGACGATTTGCTGGATCGTGTCCCGGAGGTTGTCATCGAGCGCCTCGACCGGCACGAACGGGTACAGCAGCGTCACGTGGGCCGGCAGCCCCAGTCGCGCGTCCGGGATCGCCCGGCAGCGAAGCGCCTCCAGCGCCGGCGGCAGCGACACGGGGAGGATGAGCCCGGTCGCCTCGTCCTGCGTCTCGGTCGTGGCGATGCCCCCGTGCGGATCCAGGCACGGACCATTGTCCGGCACGCTCCAACCCGGCATCCGCTGCCTGCTGCCGACTGCCGACCCCACGCGTGCCGGCACTTGACGAGGCCCAGGCCCGAGCCTACGGTGCCGCGTGCCCGGCGCCCGCTTCGCGCCGCACCCTGGGGTTCAAGGCATGACCAAGTCGTCCGAGCCGTGCATCTCCTGCGGCGACGACACCGCCGTCGGATCGCCGTTCTACTTCGACCGGCGCGTGCTGGATCCGGATGGACCCAACCGCAGCTACATGTGCTCCTCGTGCGTGGAGCGGATCATGACCGGGCGGCGCAGGCACCCGCCGATGTCCGAGAAGGAGCGCCTCGAGCTCGAGAACGCCGCCGCCGCGTTCGGTGGGTTTGCTCCCGGGGGCCACTGACCGCCCGCGGTCAAGCGTCCGCGGGGCGCATGCCCGTCCCCGCTCAGTACCGGTACAGCGAGGCCACCAACGGCACCCGGTTGTAGATCATCAGGCCCAGCGGCAGCGTGATGATCAGGACGACCAACAGGAACCCGATCGACATCACGAGCGCCGACGCCCACCAGCCCACGACGATGAACCACAGCCCGCGGATCCACCACGGCGGCTGCTGGATGGGAGCGGCGGCATACCGCGTGCTGCCGTACTGGTCCGTCCACGCATAGACCTCGCCGCTCCGTGGGCGCAGCGTCAGGAACGTCGGGATCCGGTTGATCAGCCAGATCCCGAGCGGCAGCCCGATGATCGTGACCATCGCGAACCAGGCGACCGTGGATGTGATCCCCGTCAGCCACCAGCCGACGAACACGAACCACACGGCACGCACCAGTAGCCCGGGCCCCTGTTTCGTCTCGACGACGGGCGTGGGCGGACGCCAGCCCGCTGGCGGACCGGCCGGCGGCGGACCTGCGGACGGCGGACCCGGTGGCAGCACCGGCTGGCTCACGCGACCACTCCTTGCGCTGCGCGCTCGTTCATTCGGCTCCCATCATCTCGGATCGAGGTGACAGCTCGGCTGTCAGACGGAATTGTCCCGCCAGTGACGGCGGCGCGACGACCGCGAGGTGCGTGGTCGCCCGCGTGAGGGCCGTGTACAGCAGCTGGTCCAGCCGGTCACCCGTCTCGGGCAGCTCGCACAGGATCACGACCTCACGCTCCAGGCCCTTGAACCGGCGGATGGTCTCGAACAGCGCCACGCCGTCGTCGGGCGGCAGGTCCGGCACGTCCTCGGGCGGCAGTCCGAGCGAGCGGCCGGCATCGTCGATGGCGCCGTTCCACAGCATGATGTTGCCGAACCTTCGGCGCTTCCAGACCCCGCTCTCGCGGGCCGATCGGCCCGACAGGACGACGATCTGCCACGGCCGGACACCTTCCTCCTCGATCAGGAGGTGGAGCAGGCGCCGCACGGCATCGAGCGTGGACCCGCCCGGTGCGGCCTCCCACACGGCGGGCCCGCGCCCGCCCTCCATCACCGGGTGCGGGGCCGTGGGCCCGTGGTAGAAGCGCGCCGCCAGCTCCGCGACGGGCGCCGGCGACCGCCAGTCCTCGAACAGGTCCAGGCGATCCAGGCCCAGCCCCCCCACCCGATCCTCGCGATAGAGCGCCTGGCCGGGATCGTGGAACACCCACAGGATGTCGTCGTCAGGGTTGCGGAGCAACAGCGCCAGGTCTACCAGCCAATCGGGCTCGAAGTCCTGGCCCTCGTCGATCACGATCGCGTGGAACCGCTCGTCTGGGAGCGCCTCGATCGCCGGGCCGAGCAGCGCAGCAAGACCGTCGAACCAGTCGGGGCCGGGATCGGCCGGCTTGGCCGGCAGCAGGCCGGCTCGGTTGGCCAGCGTCTCGCACAGGCGATGGAACGTGGACACGACCGGGCGACGATCCGGCGGCTCGCCGTCGTCCTCGATCTCACGCCCCATGGCCGTCGCGAGGGCCTGGTTGAAGCACACGAACAGCGTCCGCCAGCCCTCGCGGGCGAGTCGGCGCGCCCGCTCCACGGCAACCAGGCTCTTGCCGCTTCCAGCCGGTCCCGCGATCTCCAGGCGCCGCCGAGACCGGTTCTGGTCCAGGACCAGGCGCTGGGCGACCGACGCGGTGACCAGGCGCGCCCTCCCCTCCTCCACGTCGTGGCGCAGGAGCCGCCGCAGCGTCACGGTGGGTGCCAGGAACTCCTCGACGAGCGACAGCATCGCCGGATCGAGAGGCCGGCCCCGCGTGCCGTCGCCCTCCCACCAGGCCCAGGCCCGCTCGAGTGCCTGCCGCGCGGCGTCCGCCTCGGCGAAGGCATCCGCATCGAGCACGATGTCGCGCACCGCGTCCGGCCCCAGCAGCACGTGGCCCGGTGGCAGGCTGGCCAGGTCGACATCGGGGAAGGCGACGGCATGGCCGGCACGCAGCTCCACGCCCGACGGCCAGCCGGGCAACTCCTCGATCGCGCGGACCAGGTCGTGCTTGGCAGCCTCTGCCTGCTCGAAGGGCGAGCGAACGAGCTCGTGGTCGCCGATGAACCACCGCCCGTGCGCGTCGCGCCCGGGCTCGCCTGCCTTGACCTCGATCACCAGCAGGCCGTGGTCCGGGTGGACGATGACGATGTCGGCCTCGCCGTCGTGGGCCGGACCGTGGGTTCGCGTCCGGCCGACGAACCGGACGTTCGCATGCAGCGGGACATCCTCCGGGAGGGCAGCCCGAAGGCGCTCCTCGACGAGACGCTCCGCTCGCTCCCCTGACATCCAGCGGATCTTACTCCGCGGCACACCGGTTATTGACCCGTCGGAGCTCATGCTCGGCCTGTGGGGCCGTCGTCCGGCGTCGTCGTCCGGCGTCGTCGTCCGGCGTCGTCGGGCCGGCGCCGTCGGGCGGTGCCGTGACGCACCGGACCGGCAACCGATCCGCCGGTCCCGGCGTCAGGGATCCAGAGACCGGGCAGCGGGCCCCGCCGGTCGGCCACTGAAACGGGGCCCGGACCAGGTGCCTAGACCATGAGCCCTTCCCCTTCCCGTTCCGCCGCCGGCTGGCTGGCGATCGTCGCGGTCGGCGCGCTGGCTGTCGGCCTGCTGGCCGGCCCCGTGCTCGCCGGCGTGCTCTCGCCCGGCGCCTACCCGGCGTCCAACGGTGCCGCCACCGACCAGCCGCCCGAGCACACCCTGAGCGTCACCGGCAGCGGCAAGGTCACGGTCGTGCCCGACATGGCCACGATCCAGCTCGGTGTCCAGGTGGAGCGCCCGACGGCCAAGGCCGCCCGGGAGACCGCCGCGGCGGCGATGACCAAGGTCGTCGCCGCGATCCGCAACCTGGGCATCGCCGACAAGGACATCGCGACCGCCAACGTGTCGCTCGGTCCCACCTACGACTACCCGCAGAACGCGACCCCCAAGGTCCGCGGCTACCAGCTCCAGAACACCGTCACGGTGACCGTCCGCAACCTGGACCAGGTGGGCGACGTGCTCGATGACGGCGTGGCCGCGGGCGCGACGACGGTGGACGGCATCAGCTTCGACGTGTTCGATCGGGCCGCCGCCGAGGCGCAGGCGCGCGAGGCCGCCGTGAAGGACGCCAGGGCCAAGGCTGACACGCTGGCCAGCGGCCTCGGCGTCCGGATCACGGGCGTGTCGTCGGTCAGCGAGCAGGTGTCCACGCCGATCTGGTACGGACGCGAGCTTGCGCCGATGGCGGCGGGGAGTGCCGCGGACGCCTCGACCCCGGTGCTGCCGGGCTCGACCGACGTGACGATCAGCGTCTCGGTGACCTTCCTGATCCCGTAACGCGCAGACGCCGTCGCGTGGCCGCGATCCGCGCAAGAATCATCCCGAGCGTCATCGCGTCATCGGGAGAGAGCGACATGCGGATCGTGGTCACGGGCGGCAGCGGCAAGGCGGGTCGATGGGTCGTCAAGGACCTCCGCGAGCACAGCCACGACGTCCTCAACGTGGACACCCGCCACGACGGCTCGCCCCACGGCGAGTGCCTGGTCGCCGACCTCGCGGACGATGGCCAGGCCTACGAAGCCCTTCGCGGCGCGGATGCCGTGGTGCACCTGGCCGCGATCCCCGCCCCGGACATCCGCACGCCGGCGGAGACGTTCCGGATCAACACGCTGTCCACCTACAACGTGTTCGCCGCAGCCGAGGCGAACGGTCTCCAGCGGGTCGTCTGGGCGTCGTCCGAGACGGTCCTGGGCCTCCCGTTCGACACCCCGCCGATGTTCGCTCCCATCGACGAGACCATCGATCCCCGCCCCGAGTGGTCGTACGCGCTGTCCAAGCTGGTGGGCGAGACGATGGCCCGCCAGTTCAACCGCCGGACCGGGATCCCGTTCATCGGCCTCCGGATCTCGAACATCATGGAGCCCGAGGACTACGCCGCCTTCCCCTCGTACTGGGACGACGCGCAGATCCGGAGATGGAACCTGTGGGGCTACGTCGACTGCCGCGACGTGGCGCAGGCCTGCCGACGGGGCCTCGAGGCCGACATCAGCGACGCCGACGTGTTCATCATCGCGGCCGCCGATACCGTGATGACCCGGCCCAGCGCGGATCTGATGGCCGAGGTGTTCCCCGATGTGCCGATGCGCCGCCCGGTCGAGGGCCGTGACACGCTGCTCTCGATCGACCGCGCCCGCCGCTTCCTGGGCTACGAGCCGAAGCACCGCTGGTCGGACCACGTCGCGGCGCCCTGACGGAACCGGGAACCGGGCGCCGCCGCCCGGTGTAGAGGAGACATGCGCCGGCTCATCGAGCTCATCCGACTCACCGTGCTCGTCCGACTCACTGCGCTCGCACCGCTCGTGGTCCTCCTGGTCGCGGGTTGCGGACCCGCTTCCACGAGCCAGCCGCCGCCGAGCGCAGCGGCCGCGCGCCCGTGCATGGCACATGTGGACCGTGGGGTCCTTCCCGAGTGGGCGCGTGCCGGGTTCGGCGACCCGCAACCAGCCATGCCCCACGTCCTCGGCGATTCGGGCGAGATCGTCGCGATCCTGTTCGGCGATCCGCTCTCGTCACCGGTCGCCAGCGATCACGCGAACAAGATCCTGTGGGTCTCGCACGACGCGGCCGTCGTGGCGAGCAGCCTCGACATCAGCGCGCAGCGGATGGACGGCGTCACGCCCGTCGGTGAGCCCGTGACGCGGCAGATCGCGGGTGGCCCCGGCCCCTCGCACGTGGACCTGCCGGGTGCCGGCTGCTGGCGGCTGGGCCTCACCTGGGCCGATCGCTCCGACAGCCTCGACCTCGAGTACGTGCAGCCGGGCTGAGCAGCCAGGGGCGTGGCCGAGCGCGGGTGGATCAGCGCCCGGCCGCCGCTGCGTCGAGCACCCAGCGCACGGCGAGGTCCACGGCCTGCGCCCGGGTCAGCCCCTGCTCCACGACCAGCGAGCGCCACGTCCAGAACGAGATCACGTGCCCCGCGACCGCACGCAACCGGCGGCGCCGGCCCCGGGGCGCTGCCTGACCTGCGATCGCGTCGGCCATCGCGTCCGTCTGGGCGCGGCTGCGCTGCTGGGCGGTGGCCGGCATGTGCGCGAAGTCGCGCTGGATCGGGTACATGTCATCGCCGACGCGGCCGTACCAGCCGTAGAGCTCGTCGAGCGCCCGCCGGGCGCGCGGCTCGAGATCCCCGATCGACATCCAGCCGGCCGGATCTGGGCGCGGATGGAGCGCCGCCCAGTGGCCCATGCACGCGGTGAACAGCTCGTCCTGGTCGCCGAAGTGCCGGTAGACGGTCAGGCGGGTGACCCCCGCCTCCTCGGCCACGCCCGCGATCGTCGTGTTCGCGGGGCCGACCGTCGTGTGCAGCCGGACCGCCGCCTCGGTGATGCGAAGGCGCGTCTGGTCCACGAGCTCTGCCCGGCGGCGCATCCGGTATGGCCGGGCGCGCTGGTCCGCCGGCGTGTTCGTTGTACGAATGTGTTTCTCCAATCTTGACGACCGGGCCTCGACAGGTTCACTATACAGGCCTGTTCACTCGACACAAGTCGCTGAAAGGAGAACCCGGTGCGCGTCCCCTCCCCTATCGCCGCCCCGCCGCTCAAGGTCGTGCAGCCGGGCGAAGGTCACGCCGGCCAGCTCGGGCCGGGAGTCGGCGTCCAGCTCAAGATCAACGGGGCCGACTCGCTCGGCTCGCTGGCCATCGTCGAGCACCCGTTCGCCGTGGGCGCGATCGTGCCGCCGCATATCCATACCCGCGAGGACGAGTTCTCGATCGTGCTCGAGGGCGAGATCGGGTTCCGGTCCGAGGACCAGGAGGTGGTGCTGGGGCCGGGCGGCTACATCGTCAAGCCGCGCGGCGAGGTCCACGCGATGTGGAACGCCGGCCGCACGCCTGCGCGGATGATCGAGGTCATCTCCCCGGCCGGCTTCGAGGGCTTCTTCCGCCGCCTGACGGAGATGACGGCCGCCGGCCGACCTGATCCCGAGGCCGTCGGGGCGCTGGCCGACGAGTTCGGCCTGCCGTTCGTGGAGCCGGACTGGCTGCCGGACGTGATCGCGCGCTACGGGCTCACGCCGCCGACGCGCTGACGACCGGGTCGTCCACAATGGCGGCGATACCCCGGGCGGCGTCCACCCGCCCACGAGCGAGGGACGCATGCCCGCGGACGACCCGATCGAGCTTCGCGACAATGAGGATGCCCACCGCTTCGAGGGATGGCTCCACGGGCAGGTGGCCGGCTTCGTGGACTACGAGCCGGCAGAGGGTCGCCTCGTGCTCGTCCACACGGAGGTGGATCCGTCGTTCAAGGGCCGCGGGATCGGCAACCTGCTGGCCGCGGCCGTGCTCGACCTGGCCCGCGCCCGCCACCTGGGCGTGACGCCGAGGTGCCCGTTCATCGCCTCCTGGATCCGGGCGCATCCCGCCTACCGGAACCTCGTGGTTGGGGTGCGCGGAACGCGGATCGGCCGACCGTCGCCCGACGACGAGCCAACGGCCTGACCCGCGACTGGGCCGTCCGGGATCGGGCCGGGCCTCGCGGCGGACGGTCCCGGTGCGTCAGCGCACCAGATCCCGCAGGGATCGGATGCGCGGCGTTGCCGCGAGGTCGCTACAGTCAAGCGCGGTCGCGCGAGGACCATGGCGACCACCAATGGTCGCCCATGTCCCGGACAGGCTCGGGCTGACCGGCGGAGAGTACGCACGCATGCAGCTCCTGTACGGAGTCCTCGGTCCGGAGCCGCGGGCGACCGCGGTGATGGAGCACCTGGACGCGCTCACGAGGGCATCGAGCCCGAGCATCGAGCTGCGCCACGACTCGGCACGGGGGCTCAGGATCGGACACCACCTCCGGTCGTTCGCGCGCTGGGATGGGCCCGGGGGCGATCTTACAATTCTTCTCGACGGCGAGGTCAGGCTGATCGATGGCCGGGACACGATCGCCCGCGGGTCGAGCGCCTGGGAGCTGGCGCAGATCGCGGCGCTGTACCGGCAGCATGGACGCGGCACCTGGGATCGCCTGGACGGCTCGTTCTGCCTGCTCATCCGTGACGGGGACCGACTGCGCGTCGGCTTCGATGTCGCCGGCACGCGCGCGCTCTACTGGTGGGCCTCCGAGGATACGGTCGCGTTCCACTCGCACCTGCTCGACCTTGCGCCGGCGTGGCCGGGCGAGCTCCGGGTGGATCCGGCGGGCGTCGCCAGCTTCCTCGCGCACTCGTTCTACCCGCTCTCGGCGACCGTGTTCCTCGGGATGAGCCTGGTCGGTGCCGGGCAAGTGCTGGAGATTGATCCCGCGGACGGGGGCCTTCACGCCCGGGCGGTGGATGCCTTCCGGTACGTGTCCATTCCCGGACGGCCGGATCGGCCGACGGAAGCGCTCGCGGACGAGCTGGCCGCGGTGATCAAGCCGGCGGTCGCGAGATGCTGGCGAGCGGCCGATCTGCCGGTCGTGCCGCTCAGCGGTGGCGTCGACTCGCGCTACCTGGCGGCGTCGCTGGTGCGCGCGGCCGGCGACCCGTCGCTGGTCCCGACGATCACCTGGGGAGAGGATCCCGCCCGTTCGGGCAGCGACGCCGTGATCGCGCCGCTGGTGGCGGCGGCGCTCGGTGTCCCCCACCGCTGGTACGACAAGCCCCAGCCGTACGCCGTCGAGACGCTGCAGCGGGCCATCTACCTCACCAGCGGCGAGGGCGACGGCGTGCTGAACTTCCCGGGCGACCATGAGTTCCACGAACGACTGGTGGCGGAACGGGGGTTCCGGTCGCTGTTCCGCGGCGACCATGCCTTCGGGCAGCTGCCGCGGCTGCTGACGATGCACGGCGTGTTCGCGTCGGCAGGGCTGTCCCGGATCCGACTGGACCCGACGTACCGGGCGTGGCTCGATGCGGCGCTCCTGGACACGATGGCCGACGCCCAGGACGCCCTGTTCGAGCGGTGGATGGCGATGCTCGAATCGCCCACGCCCCAGGGGCGGCTGTACGAGCTCAAGTACGAATTGAACATTCGTCGCGAGGTCACCCCTTACAACACCCTCAAGAACGCTCACTTCGAGGTGTACACGCCGCTCATGGATCGCCAGATCCTGGACTGGGTCCGGCGCCTCCCCGACCATCGGCGCGTGGATAAGCGCGATCTCCGGATGGCGCTGACACGGCAGTTTCCGGAGCTCGCGTCGATCCCGCTCGCGACCAGCAACAACCTGCCCGACTGGGATGCCCGGGCTACCTGCGATCCGTCGATCGCGCGTGGTCTCCTCGACCTGTGCGACGGTCCCGGCTGGCTCGACGCCATCGGCGCAAAGGCCGCGGTAGTCGCCGAGCTCGAGATGATGGAGATCGGCGCCCGGATCGCCAGCTCGCGCGCACCGACAGGGCGCGACGGCGCGGTCGGTCGGCCGGGCACGGATGGCCGCCTCACGCGGCTGCTGCGGTACGCAGCCCGCTCGACCGTGCCCGGGCGCATCGTCCGCGAGCGAACGATGGAGCGCCGGGCCGTCTCGGACCGATCCACATTCAATCGGCTCTCGCGGCTCGCCATTGTCCATGCGCTGGTCGGGCAGGCCGAGACGCGACACGCGCAGTCGAGGTCCGGGAACCGCCTGGTCGAGGTCGCCTGACGCCACGGGGCACCGACCGGGAACAAGGCGTCGGGTCGGTGCGCCGCTGCACCGCAAAATCCTGCATCGCGGGCTCGCGGTCCGGGGATCGACCGGTTAGATTCCGCGGCACGCCGTCCGACGGCGCGAGCGTCACCGATTCCGCGGATCCTGGAGACCCCACCCGGGGGGATCCGTGTGACGAAGGTCGTCGGGCAGGCGTTGGGAGCAGCGCCCGCAGCGAGGGCGGCGGGGCTACCGGGAGACACCTGCATGCAGGTCCTGTTCGGGGTCGTCGGACCTGACCCCGGGACGGCACCGGCGTTCGATCGTCTGCGTGCGCTGACGGTCGGATCGAATCCGGGCCTCGAGCTTCGCACGGACAGCGCGCCGGGGATCCACATCGGGCACCACCTGCGGTCCTTCGCCTGCCACGACGAGCCCGGCGGCGACCTGACGCTTGCGCTCGACGGGGAGATCCGCCTGATCGACGGCACGGACACGACGTCCGGCGGATCGAGCGAGGATGAGCTCGCGCAGATCGCCGCCCTCTACCGGCGGTACGGACGGGGTGCCTGGGAGCGCCTCGACGGGTCGTTCTGCCTGATCATCCGCGACGGCCCCCGGGTCCGGATCGGCTTCGACGTGGGCGGCACGCGGGCGCTGTACTGGTGGGCCGCCGACGGCATCGTCGCGTTCCACTCGCGCCTGGTGGATCTGGCCGGCGCCTACCCCGGTGACCTCGCGGTCGATCCCGCCGGGGTCGCGAGCTTCCTCGCCCACAGCTTCTACCCGCGCAACGCGACCGCCTTCCGCGGCATCAGCCTGGCGGGCGCGGGCCAGGTGCTCGAGATCGACCCGGCGGACGAGGGGCTGCGCGCCCGGCTCGTCGACCACTTCCGCTACGTCCCCACCGCCGAGCGACGGGATCGCCGGATCGAGGTCCTGGCCGATGAGATCAACGAGCTCCTGGAGCCCGCGATCGCCCGGTCGTGGCGGTCCGCCCGGCGTCCGGTGGTGCCGCTCAGCGGCGGCGTCGATTCGCGCTATCTCGCGGCCGCCATCGTGCGCCTGACCGGGGATCCGTCGCAGGTGCCCACCATCACCTGGGGCGAGGACCCCACCCGTCCCGACAGCGACGCCGTGATCGCTCCCCTCGTCGCCTCGACGCTGGGCGTGCAGCACACCTGGTACGACAAGCCGCAGCGCCACACGCTGGAGACCCTGGACCAGGCGATCTACCTGACCAGTGGCGAGGGCGACGGCGCGCTCAACTACCCGGCCGACCACGAGTTCCACCGGCAGCTGGCCGCGGAGCGGGGCTTCGTCGCCCTGTACCGGGGCGACCAGACGTTCGGCGAGGCGCACCAGATGTCGACGATCGCCGGCGTGCCCGCCGCCGCCGGCCTGTCGCGGATCCGCCGGGACCCGGTCTACCGGACGCTCCTGGGCCAGGCCGTGTTCACGGAGATGGCCGACGCCCAGGACGCGCTGCTGGATCCGTGGCTGGCGTCGCTCGTCTCGCCCACCCCGCAGGCCCGCCTGTACGAGCTCAAGTACGAGGCGACGATGCGCCGCGAGGTGCTCCCCTACAACTCCCTCAAGCACATGGACTTCGAGGTCCACACGCCGCTCCTGGAGCGCCGGGTGTTCGACTGGATTCGCGCCCTCCCCGATTACCGGCGCGCGGAGAAGCGGGTGTTCAAGCTCGCCCTCGACCGGCGGTTCCCGGAGCTGGCCTCGATCCCCTACGCCGCTCGCGGCAACCTGCCCGACTGGGAGCGCCTCGCCCGCACGGACCCCACCATCGCCGCCTGCCTCCGGGAGGTGTGTGAACGGCCGGGCTGGCTCCACGAGATCGGCGCCGAGCAGCCCGTGATCGCGACACTGGCCGAGCTCGAACAGGGAGCGGCCGCCGCGGCCTCCCTGGTCGCGGTCCATTCGGCGATCCCGTTCCTGGGTGACGGGACCTGGCATCGCCTGGAGCGGCGCGTCCGCGACGGCGTTCGCAGGACGCCGCCAGGCCGGTTCGCACGCGAGCGGACGATGGAGCGGCGCGCGATCACCAACCGCTCGATCTACAACCGGCTGTCACGCCTCGCGATCGTCCATGCGCTGGTCGGGCAGGCACAGGAACGTCACGCGGACGTGCGGACCGAGGCCGCCTGAGGTGACCGCGGGACCGGCGGAGCGGCCCGACGATCGGGTATCGTGGCACGGCGGCACAGGCGGCGGGAGCGTCCACGGAGGACGCCGACGCCGGTGCGCCGGGGCACCAAAATCGGGCTACAGGGGTTGCGCGATCAGGTGCGCGCCCGGTTAGGTGGGGACCAGCCATCCGGCGGTTGGGGCGGTTGCGATCATGTGCGGCACCCGGATTCATCGGGTCTGTCGCGTGACCGGGCCACCGGATGTGCGGGAGAAGCCGGCTGCCCAATGGCCGGTTCGGGGTGAATGAGATGCAGCTCCTGCTCGGGGTCGCGGGACCCGACACCAGGACGGCGCGCGTGTTCGATCAGTTGTGCGCGTATTCGGCGCGATCGAACCCGGGACTGGAGATCTGCGCGGCCAGCGCGCCCAACCTCCGGCTGGGACACCGGCTGCGGTCCTTCAGCTTCCATGACGTCCCCGGTGCCGACGTCACGATCGCGCTCGATGGCGAGGTCAGGGCGATCGAGGGACGCGACACCCGACACCGGGGACATGGCGAGGATGAGCTCGCGACGATCACGGACCTCTACCGGCGCCACGGCCGCGGCCTGTGGGAGCGACTCGAGGGCTCGTTCTGCCTGCTCATCCGCGACGGACGGAAGGTCAGGATCGGGTTCGACATCGCCGGTACCCGCGCGATGTACTGGTGGGCCGCCGACGGCATGGTCGCGTTCCACTCGCACCTGCTCGATCTCGCGGGAGCCTACCCGGGCGAGCTGGCCGTAGATCCGGCAGGGGTCGCCGGCTACCTCGTCCAGTCGTTCTTTCCGCTGCACGCCACGGCGTTCAGCGGCATCAGCGTGGTCGGGGCCGGGCAGGTGCTGGAGATCGATCCCGACGGCGACGGGTGGACGGCCCGGGCGGTCGATCACTTCCGGTATGTCCCGGGCGACGTGCGACCCGACGAGACGCTGGAGTCGCTCGCGGGGGAGCTCAATGAGCTCCTGGAGCAGACGATCTCGCGATCCTGGCGCATGGCCGACAACCCGGTCGTGCCGCTGAGCGGCGGCGTCGACTCGCGGTACCTGGCGGCCGCCCTCGTGCGTGCGGCCGGGGATCCTTCGCTGGTGCCGACGATCACCTGGGGCCAGGAGCCCACTCGCCCCGACAGTGACGCCGTCATCGCGCCCCAGGTCGCGGCTGCCCTCGGAGCGCCCCACACCTGGTACGAGAAGCTGCAGCCGTATGCGATCGAGACGCTGCAGCGGGCCATCTACCTCACGAGCGGCGAGGGAGACGGTGCGCTCCACTACCCGCGTGACCACGAGTTCCACGAGTGGCTGGCGGCGGAGCGCGGCTATCGATCCTTGTTCCGCGGTGACCAGCTGTTCGGCGAGGCGCACCCGACGCTGACGATGCAGGGGGCGTTCGCGGTCTCCGGGCTGTCCCGCTTCCGCCTCGACCCCGTGTACCCCTCGCTCCTGGGCCGCGACGTGGCCGCGGACATGGCCCGTGCTCACGACGAGCTGCTGACCCGGTGGTCGGGCTCGCTGGTCACCACGACGCCGCACAACCGCCTGTACGAGCTCGTGTACGACGCGCAGATCCGGCGGGAGCTGTTCCCGTACAACCGGCTCAAGGACATCCAGTTCGAGGTCCACACCCCGATGTTCGATCGGGCAGTGATCGACTGGGTCCGGCGGCTGCCCGAGCGCCAGCGGACCAAGAAGCGGGTGCTCAAGCTCGCGATGGCACAGCGCTTCCCCCAGGTTGCGTCGATCCCCTACGCGACGCGCAACAACCTGCCCGACTGGGACCGCCTCGCAGTCACCGATCCGTCCATCGCCGACACCCTGCTCGAGCTGTGCCGGCCGCCCGGCTGGCTGGACACGATCGGCGCGCGATCGAACGTGATCGCCGGACTGGAGGCGATGCGGGCCACAGCCGAGCGCGCCACGGCCGAGCGGGCCGCGGCCCTGCGTACGGGCGCCAACGGCGGCGGGAACAGGGGCGTTCGGTGGCCCCGCGGCGATGCCATGCAGCGGTTCAACGTGCTGCTCCGGAACACGGCGCGCGCCACGCCACCCGGCCGCTACGGTCGGGAGCTGACGATGCAGCGCCGCGCGGTGATGAATTGCACGATGTACGCGCGGCTCTCGCGGCTGGCGGTCATCCACGAGCTCGTGGGCCAGGCCGAGGCCCGGCGCGCGGACCTCGCCGGATAACCAGGCCGGTCAGCGGGCGATCGTCCGCTCGATCCGCGTGTCGGGAACGATCCAGATCAGCGCCACCAGTACGTAGATCGCGAACGAGACCCAGGGCGCCACCAGCGCGATCGGGATGGCCACCGCGTACAGCAGCGGTGACACCTTGCCCTTGGTGTCATTGCCGATCGCTGCGGCCAGCGGCGCGTCCTCCGGCTGGATCGCGATCAGCGCCCGGACCAGGATGAAGTAGGCGACCGCGGCGAGCAGCAGGATCACGCCGTACAGGGCAACGGGCTGGCTCGCGAACGAGGTCTGGCCCATCCAGGCCGTGCCGAACGGGAACAGCGACAGCCAGAACAGCAGGAGCAGGTTCGCCCACAGGACCCGGCCGTCCACCCTGCGCACGGCCTGGAACAGGTGGTGGTGGTTGTTCCAGTAGATGCCCAGGATCGCGAAGCTGAGCACGTAGCTCACGAACACGGGACCCAGCCCCTGCAGATCATCCAGCCCCGCGCCGTCGGGCGGCCGCAGCTCCAGGACCATGATCGTGATGATGATCGCGAGGACGCCGTCGCTGAACGCCTCGAGCCGGCCCTTGCTCAACCCGGACTCCGTTGCGCATCCGGATCGGTGGCCACGCTGCTCGCCACCGATGCCGAACTCCCGGAGGGTAGCAGCGTCGTCACCCCGATCCCGACGAGGATCAGCGCGAACCCGACCGCGTCCGCGATGCCCAGGGCCTCGTCCAGGAGCAGGGCACCGGCCAGCAGGCCGACCACGGGCGTGGCCAGGAACCCGGTCCCCGACGCCTGGGCGCCCAGCGAGCGGGTGATCGCCTGGCTGGCCCAGTAGGCGAACGCGGTGGCCAGCGGACCGCTGTAAAGCAGGATCAGGATCGTGATCGGCTCCCAGCGGATGGCGCGCCCCGGCTCCAGCACCACGGCCAGCACCACCAGCGGGGCCAGCGCGATCAGCAGCATCCACGGCTGGAGGTCGAGCGGCGCCTGCGTCCAGCGATGGCGCCGGACGTGGATCGTCACGGCCGCCCAGATCACGGCGTTGAGCAGCAGGCCCAGCGTCCCCAGCAGCTCCGCCGGCGATTGCCAGTCGATGACCGCGGGGTTGAGCAGCGCCGCGA
The DNA here is from genome assembly GCA_963732805.1 of uncultured Chloroflexia bacterium. Classification (GTDB taxonomy): domain Bacteria; phylum Chloroflexota; class Limnocylindria; order Limnocylindrales; family CSP1-4; genus CAIXZV01. The sequence goes on along the minus strand of CAVTAW010000002.1, from coordinate 1,466,492 downwards.
GCCCGGCGATCCCGAGGACCAGGCCGATCAGCTCGTTGCGTCGGGGCCGGACGCGGAAGACGACCGCCAGCAGCCCGGCGACCCACAGCGGCATCGTGTACAGCAGCACCGCCGACCGGCCGGCCGCGACCACCTGGAGCGCCAGCACCTGGATCGCCACGCCCGCGCCGATCTGGCCCAGGCCGACCGAGAGCATGATCGGCACGTTGGCGGGGTCGGGTCTTCGCAGCCGGCCCTGGGCCGCCAGCAGCCCGACCATCGTCGCGAGGCCGGTCGCGATCCGGAGTGACGCGTACGTGAGGGGCGGCATGTACTGGAGGCCGGTCTTGACCACGACCCAGTGCACGCCCCAGATGGCGGTCAGCAGCGCGAGCAGCACGAGCGCCGCCGCGTGCGAGTGGACGGCCGACTCAGGGCCGCCCGACGCCGATGCGTCCGGCGGGGATGGCTCGACGGTCGGGCGGGTCATGCGGGGTTCGGGACGCAGCGTCGTCTCAGGCCAGCAGCTGCCGGGCGAGGTCCACGGCGGACCCCGCGTCGGGGGCGTGGCCGTCCGCGCCGATCTGGGTCGCGAACTCGGGGGTGGTCGGGGCGCCGCCGACGACCACCCGCGTCGGGAGGCCCGCGGCCCGGACCGCCTCGACGACGCCGCGCATGTTGGGCATCGTGGTCGTGAGCAGGGCGGACACGCCGATGATCTCGGCATCGTGCTCGCGTGCCGCGGCAACGAACTGCTCGGGCTTGACGTTGACGCCCAGGTCGATCACCTCGAAGCCCGCGCCCCGCCACATCATGGCGACCAGGTTCTTGCCGATGTCGTGGAGGTCCCCCTCGACCGTCCCCACGACGGCCGTGTGCGCCGGCCGGATGCCCGCCGAGACCAGGACGGGCTCGAGGACTTCGAGCGCCTGCTTCATCGCCCGGGCCGCGATCAGCATCTCCGGCACGTACAGCTCGCCTGCCTGGAACCGCCGCCCGACCTCGTCCATCGCCCCGGTCATTGCCGCGAGCACCGTCGTCGGGTCCATGCCCTCCGCGAGCGCGGTGCGGGTCGCCTCGACAGCGACCACGCGGTCACCCATCTCGATCGCCCGGGTCAGCGCGGTAAGGTCGGTCATGGCATCACTCAGCGGTACAGCGCGGGCTTCTCGAGGTATCCGATCGTCTCCCGCCGGAGGCTCGAGATGGCCCCGATGCCGAGCTCGGTGACGCGGGTCGCGGCGTAGCCGTCCCACGCGCTCGGGCCCACGGTCTCGCCCCGCTCGAGGCCGGAGATCCAGGCCTGCAGCTCGTCGGCATAGGCCTGGCTGAACCGGGCGCGCCAGTCGGGCGGCACGACGGTGCGGTCGGTTCCCGCCGTGACCTGGTTCGCGACCACCGGGTTGAGCAGCGACGCCGTGCCGTCGGAGCCAACGAGCTCGCAGCGCACGTCGTACCCGTACTGGCCGTTGGCCAGGAACTCGGCGGTGGACAGGATCCCGGACGCGGTGTGGAACACCGCGAACATCGGATCCTGGAGATGCGGGAACGCGTGTTTCGTGTGCGCGGCGGGGAGGACCTCCACCGAGCTGATCTCCTCGTCCAGCAGCCAACGCGTGACGTCGATCTCGTGGATCAGCGAATTGGTCATGACCATGGGGCTCGTGAACGACTCGGGCGCCCCGGTGTCGCGGTGCACGTTGTGCAGGGCCAGGGCGTCCCCGATCGCGCCGCTCTCGAGCGTGGCCTTGACCTGGCGATAGCCCGCGTCGTAGCGGCGCATGAAGCCCACGATGACCAGCCGCCGCCCGCACGCCACCTCGGCCTGGAGGATCTGCTCGCACTCGGGCGTGGTGGGCGCCAGCGGCTTCTCGCACATCACGGGCTTGCCGGCGGCGATGCAGGCGAGCGTGAACTCGGCGTGGGTCTCGCCGATGGACGTGACGAGGACGGCGTCCACCTCGTCGGACGCGATGAGCGCGTGGCCGTCGGGGTAGACGCGGACGCCGCCGAGGTCCGCTGCGACCTGCGAGGCCCGGGCGCGATCGATGTCGGTGACGGCGCTGACGGTCGAGCCGGAGATGCGGTGCTGGAGCTTGGCCGCGTGGTCCACGCCGATCACGCCCGTGCCGATCACGCCGACGCGAATGGTCATCTGGTTCATCCTCCGGGATCGGGCCTGGTCAGGTTACCTGCTGAACGCGGCGCGGAACCGTTCGAGGGCGACCTCGTCGTCACCGCTCGCGAACGACTCCAGGCCGACCACGCCCGTGTAGCCGATCTCCTCGAGCGCCCGGGCGACGGCGGGCCAGTTGACCTCGCCCGTGCCGGGCTCCATGCGGCCGGGCACGTCGGCCACCTGGATCTCGCCGATGAGGCTGCCTGCCGTGCGGACGAGCTCGATCAGGTTGCCCTCGCCGATCTGGGCGTGGTACAGGTCGAGCATCATCCGGACGCCGGGTCGGTCCAGCGTGCCGACCAGCGTCATGGTGTCCTCGGCGCGGCCGAACGGCACGCCCGGGTGGTCGGTGTACAGGTTGAGGTTCTCCAGGCAGAACACGACGCCGTTGGCCTCGCCCAGGTCGGCCAGCTGCTCGAGCGTCCGGTACGCGTCGAGCCACATCTGCCCGGTGGTGACCGCCTGGGGCCGGAACGGCAGGCCGTTGCGCGAGCCGTCGAGCTCTGCGCCATGGATCACGAGGCGCGGGCAATCGATGATCTTCGCGGCCTTGACCGCCTGGGCCGCCGTCTCCAGCAGGACCTTGCCGCCGTCCGCGTCGTACAGGTCGCCGTGGATGTAGCCGGTCATCGTCGACCAGGTCGCGCCGATCTCGGCGACCGCGTGGAGGTCCTTGACCGTCCAGTCCCACATCTCGACCTGGAAGCCGAGCTCCTTGATCCGCCGCACGCGATCGAGGTACGGGAGGTCGCGGAACAGCATCTCCGAGGTGACGGCGAGCGGGAACATGGGCGTGGCGGCCATTCGACGGGCTCCCTGCAGGGCGTTCCGGGGCCGTGCGCGACCCCGATGGCGTTCGCTGCGGAGCGCAGCTCCGGCGGGGCGACGGGGACGGCGGTCGCGAGCCGGGATCGTTGCGCCCGAGCGGCTCACAACGTACCCTGTAATCGGTTACGTGCGCAAGCCGCGGGACCGTTCCGACCGGCGCCGACGCCCGTCACGACTGCGCTCGCACTGCCAGGACAGCCACGTTCGTTGGAGGCAGCTCATGCTCCGCGTCGCGATGTTGGGGGCCGGCCGCGTGGGCCAGGTCCATGCCCGCTCGATCAGCGAGCACCCTGAGGCCACCCTGGCCTGGGTGTGCGACCCGATCGAGGAGGCGGCGACAAGCCTCGCAGGCCGCTACGGCGCCCGCTGGAGCCGCGACCCGCAGGACGCGCTCGACGACGCTGCGGTGGACGCCGTCGTCATCGGCACCCCGACCAACACCCACACCGAGATGCTCCGGCGTGCCGTGGATGCGGGCAAGAAGGTGCTGCTGGAGAAGCCGATCGACCTCGACCTCGGCCGGATCGACGCCGTGTGGGAGCAGATCCGTGCCCGGGCGCCGTTCGTCATGCTCGGCTTCAACCGTCGCTTCGACCCCACCTTCCGCGAGGTCAGGACCCGGGTCGAGGCTGGCGAGATCGGCACGATCCGCGCCCTGCGCATCACCAGCCGCGACCCCCAGCCGCCCCCGGCCGCGTATCTCGGCGTGTCGGGCGGGATGTTCAAGGACATGACGATCCACGACTTCGACATGGCCCGCTTCCAGCTGGGCGAGATCGTCGAGGTCCAGGCGATGGCGAGCGACAACGGCCTCGATGCCTTCCGGGCGGCGGGCGACCACGCGCAGGCGATCATCGTGCTGCGCGCGGCGTCGGGTGCCCTGGCCACGATCGTCAACAGCCGCTCCTGCGCCTACGGCTACGACCAGCGCCTCGAGGCGTTCGGCGACCTCGGCGCGCTCGAGGCCGGCAACTGGACCGCGACCACGGTCCGGGCCTCGTCGGCCACGCAGACCGAGGCGGCGGGACCGATCCTCAACTTCTTCCTCGAGCGCTACCTGCCGGCGTTCAAGGCCGAGTTCGCCGAGTTCGTGGCCGCCATCGCCGAGGATCGCGAGCCGGCCGTGGGCTTCGCCGACGGGCGTGCCGCGCTGGTGCTCGCCGAGGCCGCCAACGAGAGCGTCGCGACCGGCCGGGCGGTCAAGCTCAGCGGCGGCTGAGCGTCAGGCGGTCACCTCGTCGATCCGGACCGGCCGCCCCTCGCGCCAGGAGCGGTTCGCCGCCACGGCGAGCCGGAGCGTCTCCAGCGCGTCGTCCGGGCCCGGCGCGACCGGACGGCCGGCGCCGAGGTCCTCGAAGAACGCCTCGAGCTCGCGGCGGTAGGCGACCTCGAACCGGTCCGGGAAGCTCTCGTACAGGTCGCCTTCCCAGCCGAAGTTGCGCGAGACCGTGGCCGGCGTCTTCTGGGCGCCGTCGATGACGACCTTCGCCTTGGCGCCCGCAACCTCGGTCCGGATGTCATAGCCCCACTCGGAGTGGCGCGAGGTCTCGAGCACGCCCAGCGCTCCGTTGCGGAACTTGAGGACCGTGAGGGACGTGTCCCAGTCGTTCGCCTGGGCGAACCGGTCGTCGAACAGGACCGATGCCCACGCGTGGACCTCCTCCACCTCCCCGACCAGGAACCGGGCGAGGTCCAGGTCATGGACCGACATGTCCAGGAACGACCCACCGCACGAGAGCAGGTACTCGACCGGGGGCGGGAACGTGTCCCGGGACAGGGCGCGGAACTGCTCGATCCGGCCCAGCTCGCCCTTGTCGATCAGCTCCTTGGCGCGCACGTAGCCCGGGTCGAAGCGGCGCATGAAGCCGAGCTGGACGGGGATGTCCGCCTCGCGCCACAGGTCCACGATGCGGGCGGTCTCGGCGATCTCCTGCGCGATCGGCTTCTCGCTCCAGACGGCCTTGCCGGCGCGCAACGCCGTCTCGATCAGGCTCGCGTGGGTGTCGGTGGGGGTCGAGATCACGACCGCTTCGACGTCCGCATCGAGGATGGCTTCGACCGGGTCCGTGGTGGCGCGCTGCGCCCGGGCGAGCGCCTTCCCCGCGGCGGCGTTGTCCGGGTTCGGGTCGGCGACCACGACCGTCCGCGCGTTGGGGATGGCCGCCATGTTCCGGACGTGGGTCTGGCCCATCCGACCGGCGCCGAGGAACGCGACCCCGATGCTGTTCGGGTCGCGCGGCTTGAAGTTGCTCATCGGATCTCCTTGGGCGGATCGCGTGCAGCTAGGTGCCCAGGTCGGCGATGGTCCGGCGGACGCGGTCGGCGATCAGGTCGGGCGTCAGGCCGAACCGCTCGAGCAGCCAGGCATTCGGGGCGGACTCGCCCCATTCGTCGTTGAGCCCGATCGCCTCGACCCGGCACGGACGCGTGCGGGTGACGATCTCGGCCACGAGACTGCCCAGGCCGCCGATCACCGTGTGCTCCTCGGTGGTCACGACCAGGGGCACGACGGCCGCGGCGGCGGCGATGGCCTCGGCATCCACGGGCTTGAGACAGGGCACGTGCAGAACGCCCGCCTCGATGCCCCCGGCGGCCAGGAGCTCGGCGGCGGCGCGGGTCCGGGCGCTCTGCTGGCCGGTGGAGACCAGCAGCACGTCGGCGCCGTCGCGCAGGCGCAGGACGCGCCCGGGCACGAACTCGTAGTCGGGCGGCACGACGTCCGGCCCGTCCTCGCGCCCCAGGCGCAGGTAGACCGGGCCCGGCGTCGCGGTTGCCCAGCGGGTCATCGCCGCGCATTCGGTCGCGTCGCACGGCGCGAGCACGGTCATGCCCGGCATCGCGCGCATGATCGTGAGGTCCTGGACGTCGAGGTGGGTCTTGCCCGTGAACCCCGTCTGGACGCCGGCGTACGCGGCCCCGATCTTGACGTTCGCGTGGGTCTGGGCCATCGCCATCCGGACCTGGTCCGCGGCGCGATGGGAGAAGAACACCGCGAACGACGACAGCCAGGGGACGAACCCCATGGCCGCGAGGCCCACGGCCGTGCCGACCATCCCCTGCTCCGCGATGCCCATCTCGTAGAAGCGGTCGGGATGGGCCCTGGCGAACCGGTCGGCGCGGGTGGAGCTGGCGAGGTCGCCGTCGAGGACCAGGACGCGCGGGTCGTCGGTGGCCAGGTCGATCAGCGTGTCGGCCCAGACGTCGCGCAGGGCGCGGCTCACGGCAGGTCCTCCCCGAGCTCGGCGCGCGCGGCCTCGGCCTCGTCCGCCGTGGCGACGCGGCTGTGCCACTCGGTCAGCCCTTCGGCGAAGCTGACGCCCTGACCCTTGACGGTGCGGGCGAGGATCGCGGTCGGGATCTCGCCGCTGCTCGTGGACCGGACGTCGTCGCAGGCGTCGAGGATCTGGTCGAAGTCGTGGCCGTCGATCTCGAGCACGCGCCAGCGAAAGGCACCGAGCACCTCGCGCAGCCGCATGTCGCCGAGCGGATCACGCCGGTCGCCGCGGTGCTGCTCGCCTGGCCGCAGCGGCCAGCCGTACTGCTGCAGGCCGTTGCGGTCGACGATCGCGGTGAGGTTGCCGAGACCGTACTTCGCGGCAACCGGGATCGCCTCCCAGACCTGTCCCTCCTGCAGCTCGCCGTCGCCCAGCAGGACCCACGTGTGGTTGTCCATGCCCAGGCGCCGGGCGCCCATGGCCATCCCGACGCCGATCGAGAGGCCCTGCCCCAGCGAGCCGGTCGAGGTGTCCAGGCCGGGCAGCCGCGTCATGTCCGGGTGTCCCTGGAGGCGCGTCCCGGCGGCATCGAACGTCTGGAGCTCGTCCACCGGGAGATAGCCGCGGAGCGCCATCGCCACGTACAGGCCGATCGCGCTGTGGCCCTTGGACAGGATGAACCGGTCGCGTTCCGGCCAGTCGGGGCGGGCCGGGTCGATGCGCAGGACACGGAAGTACAGCGCGACCAGCAGGTCCATCGCGGACAGCGGCCCGCCGATGTGCCCGGCTCCGGCCCGGGCGACGCTCTCGATCACGAGCAGCCGCCCTCGGCGGGCCAGCACCTCGAGCTCCGCGTTGCGGCCCGGCCCGGCGTCGCGCACCCCCGGCCCGGCGGCTCCGGCGCCCGGGGACGGGTCGCTCATCGAACAGCGGCGCCGGCGGCCAGCAGTCGCTCCAGGTACTCCCGGTTGGCGCGTGCGGTCTCGGTCGGATCGCCGGGCGCCGTGTCCTGCTCGATCACGTACCAGCCGTCATAGCCGGCCTCCCGGAGCGCCGCGACGACCTCGGGGATGCGCGCGATCCCCTCGCCCAGCGGCGGGAAGATGTAGGCGGCGAGTGCCCGGCCGAAGCTCCAGCCCTCCGCCCTCGCCCTCGCGAGGACCGCGCCGTCCACGTCCTTGATGTGGACGTGTTTCACGCGCTCGGCGTACCTGGGCAGCATGTCGATGGCGGCGCCGCCACCGTATGCGAGGTGTCCGATGTCCAGGCACCAGCCCACCAGCGCGGGATCCGTCTCGTCGAGCAGCCGGGCCATCTCCGCGGGCGTCTCGACGTACGTGCCGACGTGGTTGTGGAACACCAGCTCCATGCCCATCGGCCGAAGGCGGCGGGCCAGCTCCTCGAGGCCGCGGGCGAGGTTCTGCCACTGCTCGTCGTTCAGGCCCCGGGACTCGTCCACGTGGCCCGCCTCGCCCCGCCGCCGGTCGTCGCCGGCCTCGGCCGCGATCAGCCGCGTGCCGCCGTTGACCGCGAGGAACCGGGCGATGTCGAGCGCTCGCTCGAGCTCGCCGTCCAGCTTCTCAGCGTCGCGGAACCCCAGGCCCACGAACGCGCCGACCAGGTCCAGGCCGCGCGACTGGAGGTCCGCACGCAGCACCTCGGGATCCATCGGCATCGACGGACCCCACTCGGTGGCGTCGTAGCCGGCCTCCACGAAGTGGTCCATCGCCTCCCCGTACGGGATCCACGGGAAGACATCGGGGATGTCCGGGTTGTTCCAGTTGACGACCGCTGTCGCGATCCTCATGCCAGCTCCTCGCGCTGCAGGGTCACGGCCTGCTCGTACCGGGCGCGCGCCGCGGTGACCGACTCCGACGAGCTCACCTCGGCCGGCGGGACATCCCACCAGCCCTCGTAGCCGGGTGCGCGCTTGTCCGGAGAGACGTAGACGTGAATGACCGTCGGCCGGTCGGCTGTCCGAGCGGCGGCGATCGCATCGCGGATCTCCTGCTCCGTGCGTGCCGTCACCCCGATCGCGCCCATCGCTTCCGCGTGCCGGGCGAAGTCCACGGCGATGTAGCCGCCGGTGAGGCGCCCGGTGCCCGGCTCGCGGAACCGGAGCTCGTTGCCGAACTGCGGCACGCCGACACTCCAGGCCAGGTCCTTGATGCACTGGTAGCCGTGGTTGTCGAACACGACCACGGTGAACACCAGGCCCTCCGCGACCGCGGTCACGATCTCGGAGTTGAGCATCAGGTACGTCCCGTCGCCGATCGCGACGACCACCTCGCGCCCGGGCTCGGCCATCTTGACGCCCAGGCCGGCCGGGATCTCGTAGCCCATGCACGAATAGCCGTACTCGAGGTGGTACGCCTTGGAGTCCTCGGGCCGCCACAGCTTGAGCAGGTCGCCCGGCAGGCTGCCAGCGGCGCAGATCACGGTGGCGTGCCCGCCGACCGCGTCGTTGACGATCCCGATCACCTCCGGCTGGGCGAGATCCTCGGTCTCGCCGTTGGGCGTGCGGTGGTAGTCCACGCGCGCGTCCCACTCCTCCTTGAGGTCGCCGATGCGGTCCCGGTACGCCTGGTCGGTTCCCGCGTAACCGGCCGCCTGCAGGGACGCCGTGAGGGCGGTCAGCGCCTCGCGCGCGTCCGCGATCAGCGGCACGGCGCGCAGCTTGATGGCGTCGAAGCCATTGACGTTGATGCCCACGAACGTCGCGTCGGGGTTCTCGAAGATCGTCTTGGACGCGGTCACGAAGTCGCCCAGCCTGCCGCCGATCGAGATCACGAGGTCGGCCGCCTTGGCGAGCCGGTTCGCGGCCAGGCCGCCGTTGGCGCCCACCGGCCCGACGTTCATCGGGTGGTTCCAGGGCAGCACGCCCTTGCCGGCCTGGGTCTCGCTCACCGGGATGCCGAACGTGGTCGCGAAGGCATCGAGCGCCGCCTCCGCCCCCGAGTAGATCGTGCCGCCACCGGCGATGATCAGCGGCTGCTTCGCCGCCTGCACGAGCGCCATCACCTGGGCCAGGACGTCGGGCTCCGGCTGCGGCCGGCGGACGCGCCACACGCGCCGCTCGAAGAACCGCTCCGGCCAGTCGTAGACCTCGGACTGGACGTCCTCGGGCAGCGAGATCGTCACGGCACCGGTGTCGGCCGGGTCGGTCAGCACGCGGAACGCCTCGGGCAGGCTCGAGAGGAGCTGCTCGGGGCGCGAGATCCGGTCGAAGTAGCGCGACACGGGCCGGAAGGCGTCGGACGCGGAGACGTCGTGCTCCATCGGGTGCTCGACCTGCTGGAGCACGGGGTCCGGCAGCCGGTTGGCGAAGTAGTCCGACGGGAACAGCAGGACCGGCAGCCGGTTGACGGTTGCCTGCGCCGCACCGGTGATCATGTTGGTGGCCCCCGGGCCGATCGAGCTGATGCACGCGAACGTCTGCAACCGGTTCTTGTGCTTGGCGTAGGCCGACGCCAGATGGACCTGGGCCTGCTCGTTCTGCGGCCGGTAGTACGGCATCTCGCACTCGTCGCCCAGCTCCTCGAGCGCCTGCCCGAGGCCCGCCACGTTGCCGTGCCCGAAGATGCCCCAGACCCCGGCGATGAACCGGTTCTGCGTGCCGTCCCGCTCCACGTACTGCTGCGCCATGAACTTGACAATGGCTTGTCCGACCGTCAGGCGAACCGTGCTCAACAGGGGCCTCCGCTCGATGCGTGTGTCGGTGCGGAACCCGGAGGCACCCGTCATTCGGCTGTGCGGCGGTCCGGGTAGGCGCATGGACTCGGTGACGTGACGGTGCCCAATGTAATCGAATACATGGACGACCGCAAGGCATGCCCGGACGCTTCCAGGGCTGCCGAGCGGGCCGGCCCGCGGCCTAAGCCGACCGCGGCCTCAGCCGACCGCGACCTCGACTCCTTCGACCGCCACGGGTGGCGGCGGGATGCGCAGGATGAGCAGCAGCCCCACGCCGATCATGCCCAGCACCACGAGCCAGGCCCCCGCGACGCCAACCACGCTTACCACCAGGCCGAGGCCAAGGGGCGCCGCGAAGATCGCCACGCCGGATGCGGCCGTCAGGCGGGCGCTCGCCCGGACCGGGGCCCCCGGGGCATGGCCCAGGGCGAGGCTCGCGCCCATGGGATAGGCGGGCGAGATCCCGAGCCCGCCGAGCAGCAGGCCCAGCCCGGCGAGCTCCGGCCCGGTTGCCAGGCCCGTGAGGGCAGCGCCCGCCACCGCCAGCGCCGTCGCCACGCGCAGCACCGGCAGCCGGCGAGGTGGCGTCGCGACACCTGTGGACATCGCCAGCCGGCCGGCGACCATGCCCGCCACGAACAGCGACGCGAGCCCCGTTGCCGCGACGTCGCTGATCCCGACCCGCGCGGCAACGACCTGCGAGCCCCAGACCACGAACGAGAACTCGGCGCTGATCAGCAGCGTCAGGAACGCCCAGCTCCGCCAGTAGTCGCGCGGCAGGCCGGCCTCCCGGTCGCTGCCGGACGCCGGCCGGTCCCGCGCGGGCGACCCGGGCAGCACGAACGCGAGCGCGACCAGGAACGGCACCGGGGCAAGCAGCCCGAACCACCAGCCGACGCCGGTCGCGGCGGCGCTCAGGATGAGCGGTCCGGCCAGCCCGCCGGCAACCGCGAACAGGTTCGCCCGCATCAGCAGCGTGCTGCCGCGCCGCCCCTCGCCCAGGGCGCTGTTCACGTGGACGAGCGTTCCCCCGATCGACACGCCGAACAGCAGCGCTCCGAGCAGGATCGGGACGATCGTGAGCGGGATCGCGAGCAGCACGGCCGCGCCGGCCATCAGCCCGGCCCACATCCGGACGGCGGCCCGCGGACCGACCCGGGCGTTGGCGTAGCTCGTCAGCACGCTCGCTCCCACCAGGCCCAGCGCCATCGCCGAGTTGGGCATCGCCGCCACCCACGGCGGCACCCCGAGGTCGGACCGGATGAACGGGGTGATGAAGCCGACGGCATAGATCAGGTAGCCCTGGCAGGCCATCAGCAGGTAGGCCGTCCAGGTCAGCTGCAGCAGGCGGATCGTTCGTCTCCCGGGGACCGGGGCGCCGTGGAGCTCGGCTCCGAGGGCGGCCGCGGACAGGTAGAGTAATCGCTTACATGATGCCCCAGAAGCTCCCCGGCGGGACTCCCCCAGGCGCCCCGGCGGAGGCAGGAGAGATGCACATGGAGCGGCTGTTCGACTTGACCGGCCAGGTGGCCCTGGTGACCGGCGCGTCGCGTGGCATCGGGCGCGAGCTTGCCCGAGTGCTGGCGCAGGCCGGCGCCGTCGTCCTGGCCGGCGTGCGTCACAGGGATGACGTACCACACGGGACCGACGGTCTCTCGATCCGGCCCCTGGTCATGGACGTGCGCGATGTGGCCGGCACCCGGCAGGCGATCGACGCGATGGTCGCCGAGCTCGGCCGCCTGGACATCCTGGTCAACAACGCCGGCATCGGTGCGGAGCACGATCCGCTGGAGGTGACCGAGGCCGACTGGGACACGCTGGTCGAGGTGAACCTCAAGGGCGCGTTCTTCACGACCCAGTCGGCCGCTCGTCACATGCTGGATCGCGGCTACGGCCGGGTGATCATGATCAGCTCGCAGGCGAGCCTGGTCGGGCTGCCGGGATCTGCCGTGTACTGCGCGACCAAGGCCGGCCTCAACGGCCTGGTCCGAGCGCTGGCCATGGAGTGGGGCGCCCGGGGCGTGACCGTGAACGCGGTCGCGCCGACCTGGATCTACACGCCCGGAACTGCGGAGCGCCTCGACGATCCGGGCTTCCGGCAGAGCGTCCTGGCGCGGATCCCGGTCGGCCGGATCGGCAGTCCCGACGATGTCGGGGCGGCCGTGCTGTACCTCGCCTCCCCCGCCGCCGGCCTCGTCACCGGTTCGGTGCTGTCCGTCGACGGGGGCTGGACGGCGCAGTGACGGCGCAGTGACGGTGGCTGACCCCGGCCAGGCGGCCGGCGGCGTGACCCCGGCCGGGAGTTCTCCCGCTAGGCGGACGGCGGTGCCGATGGGGCCTGGCCGCTCCCGCTGCTCATGGATGCCTGGAGCTCGTCGAGCTCGCGCGACAGGTCCGTCAGCTCCTGGCCACCGCCCATCAGCCCGAGCAGCTGGTCGAGGGTCACCTCTCCTCGCTTGAACACGCCCAGGCTCTGGCCGTGGCTCAGGATCGTGAACTTGTCACCCACCGGCAGCGCGTGCTGGACGTTGTGGGTGATGAAGATGACCGCCAGACCACGGGCGCGGGCGCGGACGATGTGGCGCAGCACGATGGCCGCCTGCTTGACCCCGAGCGCCGAGGTCGGCTCGTCCAGGATCAGGACGCGAGCACCGAAGAACTCCGCGCGGGCGATCGCCAGCGTCTGGCGCTCGCCGCCCGACATCGTGCCCACCAGCTGGCTGGTATCCCGGACCTCGATCCCGATCTCGCGCATGTGCTCGCGGGCGGTCTCGTCCGCGAACCCCATGTCAAAGCGACGGAACGGGCCGCGCCCCTTGGTCGGCTCGTTGCCCAGGAAGAAGTTGCGGCTGACGCTCATCAGCGGCAGCACGGCCAGGTCCTGGAACACCGTGGCGATGCCGCGCGCCTGCGCGTCGTGGGGCGACGCGAGCGTGACCGGCTTGCCGTCGATGAGCAGCTGGCCCGAGTCCGGTCGATGGACCCCGGACAGGGTCTTGATCAGCGTGGACTTGCCGGCGCCGTTGTCACCCAGGAGGCAGTTGACCTCGCCGGCCCGCACCGACAGGGAGACCCCCTGGAGCGCCATCACGCGTCCGAAGGACTTGACGATGTCACGGGCCTCGAGCACCGGCGGCGCAGCGGACGGATCCTCGGGCTGCACGGGGGCGGGCTGTGCGGTGGTCATGATCGGGCTCCCGACGCGCGACGGAGGATCCAGTTGTTCACCAGGGCGGCGACCAGCAGGAGGGCGCCGAGGACGAACGCGTACCAGTCGGAGTTGAACCCGGGCACGAAGAAGATGCCCAGCTGGGTCACGCCGAGGATGAACGCGCCGAACGCGGAACCGAGCGCGGAGCCATACCCGCCGGTCAGCAGCGTCCCGCCGATGACCGCCGTGATGATCGCCTCGAACTCCTTGCCGGTGCCGCGCAGGACGTCGGCGTTGCCGACGCTCAGGACCTGGATGCAGGCAAAGAGCGCGGCCGACGCCGCGGTCGCCATGAACAGCAGGATCTTCACCCGGGCAACAGGTACACCCATGCTGCGAGCGGCGTCCTTGGATCCGCCCACGGCGAAGATCCAGTTACCGAACTTGGTTCGAAGCAGGATCCAGGTCGCCAGCCCCACGACCCCGAGCCACCACAGCAGCTCAACCTTGAAGTCGGCCTGACCGACCGAGAACAGCGTCGCATTGAACAGGCCGGACAGCGGGTTGTCTGCCGCGGCCGCTCCGATCCCGCTCACGATCGTCTGCCCATTGGTCAGGATGCGGGTCATGGCGAGGCCGGCCCCGCGGAGCATGTACAGGGAGCCGAGGGTCACGATGAACGAGGGCAGGCCGGTGCGCACGACGATGTAGCCGTTGAGGGCGCCGACGCCCAGCGCGAACGCGAACGTCAGGACGACGCCCAACCACAGCGGCAGGCCGTACTGCGTGATCGACAGGCCCAGGATCAGGCCGGCCGCGCCGACCATCGAGCCGATCGAGAGGTCGAACTCGCCCGCGATCATCAGCAGGGCGACGGTGGCGCCCAGGATCCCGACCTGGGCCGCGACCTCGATGTACGCCGCGAACCCCTGCCAGGACATGAAGCCCTTGCCGACGGTGAAGCCGGTCAAGGCCCAGAAGACAACGAAGATGAGGATCGCCCCGACGATCGACCCGAACTCGGGCCTGGTCAGCAGCTGGCGAACGGGACTGGCCCGGCGGAGCCGCTGCGCCTCGGAGGCAGTGCCATCGACCTGCGTCATGGGCGTCCCTCAGCGTTTCGGTCAGGGCCGCCCGAGGTGGACGGCCCTGACGGTTCGGTTACCCGTAAGGCTAGCGGGTGGTACCCGTGTTTGCCTTCACTGTTTCGACGTTGTCCTTGGTGACGAAGCCCGGGCCGGTCGCAACCGGCTGGCCGCCGCCCGGCATCAGGCCGTACAGCTTGTACAGGGTGAGGAACGTGATCGGCAGGTACCCCTGGAGGTACTGCTGCTGGTCGATGGCGAACAGCATCGAGCCGTCGGAGATCGCCGCCAGGACGTCCTGCGACAGGTCGAACGTGCCGACCTTGATCGAGGTGTTGCCCATCTGCTTGAGGGCGGCGATGGTCGGCGTCGAGCCGGTCGGCCCGAGGGCCATGACGGTGTCGATCGTCGGGTCGGCCGTGAGGGCCGCGGCGATCTTCTGCTGCGCGGTCGTCGGATCCTTCAGGTCGACCTGGAGGACGGTGGACGTGCCGGGGGCGAAGCCTTCGGCGAAACCGTTGCAGCGGGCGTCGAGGCCGGCGTTGCCGACCTCCTGGTTGACGCAGATCGCGTTCTTGCCGCCGGCATCCTTCATGCGCTGGCCGGCCGCGGTGCCGGCCTGCGCCTCATCCTGGCCGACGTGGGTCAGGATGCCGAGCGCCTTGTAGGCATCCGAACCTGAGTTGGCGGAGATCACCGGGATGCCCGCCTGGATGCACTTGGTGACGCTCGGGCCGAGCGCCGTGGCGTCCGGGAGCGAGATCACGAGGCCGGACGGCTGCTTGGCGCAGGCTGCGTCGATCAGCTGGCCCATCTTGACCATGTCGAAGGTGTCAGGGGCGCTGTAGTTGACGCTGACCCCCATGTCCTTGCCGCCCTGCTCGACGCCGTTCTTGAAGATCGACCAGAACGGGTCGGACGCCTGGCCGTGCGTCACGACTTCGATGCTGATGCCGGCGCGGTCGCCGGATCCGCCGCCGCCGCCGCTGGGCGCCGGTGTCGCGGTGCTGGACGAACAGGCCGACGCGATCATCGCGATCGCCGCCAGGCCCGTGGCCCACTTGCTGAACCTCATCTGGCCTCCTCCGGTCGGACTGCCGGGACGTGGATCGACCCGGTCACTCCGGCTGCTCCTTGATGCTCAATGCCGCCTCGACTCTGGGGGCAAGCTGGCGGCGGCGGTGACGGTCGCCCTCCTTTCGCTTCGGATACCCGGTGTCGGCCGCGACCATCGTGTCCCGACTCTAGCGCACCTGGTCAGGGCGATGACCGCCCGAGACGCAACCTGGTAGCGACCCGAATCCGGGAGTGGCCGGCTCACAAGGTAACCGATTACATGCGTTGAGGCCCCTAATGTAGCGACCCGGGCGGCGGACGGCAAGCCTCCTCCGCGAACTCCCGCGGACTTGACGGCCGGGTAGTGCTCCGCTACCGTGTGAAATCGATTACTCATCGGGTCTTGAGGGGTTCGCAAACGTGGCGCCTGATCCGGGAAGCTCCGAGCGGTCGTCACCCCCCACGATCAGGGACGTCGCGGACCAGGCGGGGGTCTCGACGGCAACCGTGAGCCGGGTCCTGGCCGGGATCGGCAACCCACGGCCCGAGACTGCCGATGCCGTGATGACCGCCGTGGCCGCGCTGGATTACCGTCCGTCAGGGGTCGCGCGGTCGCTGCGCATGAAACGCACGCGGACCCTCGGCCTGATCGTGACCGACATCGAGAACCCGTTCTTTCCGGAGCTCGTGCGAGCGGCCGACCTCGCGGCGCGCGGGCTGGGCTACTCAATCCTGCTGGGCAGCGCGGCCTACGACGAGCAACGGGCCATGCACTACCTGCGGCTGATGGTGGACCGGCGCGTGGACGGCCTGATCATCGCGTCCAGCCAGGTGTCCGATGCCAGCCTGAAGTGGCTGCTCTCCGCCCCCGTCCCCGCGGTGGTCGTCAACGCGGAGGCGGCGGATCTGCCGGTCGAGGTGATCACCAGCGACAATGCCGGTGGGTCGCGTCTGGCCGTCGAGCACCTGGTAGGGCTGGGGCATCGCCGGATCGGCTACATCCGCGGCCCCGCGTCCTACACCGCCGACAAGCCGCGGGCCCTCGGGTTTCGCTCCGCCTGCCATGACGCGGGCCTGACGCCCGAGGAGACGCCGGAGATCGTGGGCGACGGCCAGGTCGAGGGTGGCGAGCGAGCCGCAGGCGAGCTGCTGGGACGCGATGGCGGCCTCACGGCGATCGCCTGCTACAACGACCTCACGGCGATCGGGG
This sequence comes from uncultured Chloroflexia bacterium, assembly GCA_963732805.1. Classification (GTDB taxonomy): domain Bacteria; phylum Chloroflexota; class Limnocylindria; order Limnocylindrales; family CSP1-4; genus CAIXZV01. The sequence goes on along the minus strand of CAVTAW010000002.1, from coordinate 1,450,096 downwards.
TCCTGCGGGCCCTGCGGGCCGCGGAGCATCGGGTCCCCGAGGACATCAGCGTGGTCGGGATCGACGACATCGCCGCCGCCGGCTGGGTGGTTCCCGCGCTCACCACGGTCGCCCAGCAGAAGGCCGAGATGGGCCGGCTGGCCGTCGAGCGGCTGGCCTCGATGCTGGGTGGCGCAACACGCCCGGCGGCGCCCCAGACCACCCGGATCCCGATGGTGCTTCGCGTGCGGGAATCGACCGGCCCCGCCCGGACGGCCTGAAGCGGACCGCGGATGCCTCCCTTCGTCCGCGACCTCGGGCCCGCTGGGCGCGATCGCGGCGTCGGCGCGGGCGACCGCGGGGTCAGCGAGCGCGGGCTCGGAGAGAGCGGCTGCGGCGTCCCTGTGACGGCGGCCGCGGCCCGGGCGGGCTCCGAAGGGCCTCCGCCAACGACGGATCACCCGGCTCCGAGCGGGGTCGGGCACCTGGACAGACTCGCGCGGCCGACGGGGTGGAACCCACAAGGCCGCGTGCCGTGAAGGAGTGATCGCGACATGGTTCGCATCGCCAATGCCCCGTGCTCGTGGGGCGTGATCGAGGGCATCGAGGGACAGCGGGGCGGCTACCGCCAGGTCATCGACGAGATGCAGGAAACCGGCTACGTCGGCACGGAGCTCGGTGACTGGGGGTTCATGCCCACGGACCCCGACGAGCTGCGCCGCGAGCTCGACAGCCGCGGCCTGGCGCTCATGGCGTCGTGGGTGAGCGTCAACCTCCACGATGCAGCGCGTCACCGCGAGAGCGCCGATGACGCGGTCCGCACCGGCAAGCAGCTGGCCCGGGTCGGCGGCCCGGACAGCGTCATCGTGCTGGGCAACGACCCCTACGGCGATCCACGTCGAACCGCGATTGCCGGGCGCGTCCGGCCCGCCGACGGGATGTCCGACGAGCAATGGGCAGTGTTCTCCCAGGGCGCCAACTATCTCGCCCGACGAGTGATGGACGAGGCCGGCATCCGGACGGTGTTCCACCAGCACATCGGCACGTTGGTGGAGACGGAGGCGGAGGCCAGGCGGCTCCTGGACACCACCGATCCCGCCGTGCTCGGGATGTGCCTCGACACCGGGCACTGGACGTTCGGCGCCGGCGGGGACCCCGTGGCGGCGGTGCGCGAGTTCCGGGATCGCGTGTGGCACGTGCACTTCAAGGACTGCGACCCGGCGGTGATGGCCGCGTCGCGCATCAACGAGTGGGACGGCCCAACGTCCGTCGGCCACGGCGTGTTCTGCGAACTGGGCAAGGGCTGCGTGAACTTCCCCGGGGTGCTCGGAGCGCTGGACGAGATCGGCTACGACGGCTGGATCATCGTCGAGCAGGACGTGCTGCCCGGGATGGGGACGCCGCGCGAGAGCGCCCGCCGAAACCGCGAGTACCTGCGCTCGATCGGCGTCTGACGCCGCCGCGGCGCCGGGGGCGCTGCGGCGCGGGGCCTCCCCGTCTTCGCGCTCCTAGGCCTCCCCTGGTCTTCGCTGCTCCCCCAGCGAGCCATCCAGCGGTGCCAGGCCCGCATAGCCGCGAGGCTGCTCGCCGGTCGAGCAGGGCGAGCCTTGACGCCCCCTGGAACCGCTCTGCTGCTCGCTACAGGAGCAGCCCGCGCTGGGATCCGCTGGATGGCTCTCTGCGCGAGCACGCAGCGGCCAGACGGCGAGCAGAGCGCGAGCACGCAGCGACCAGCAGGCGACTTTAAGGCACCGACCCGCCGCGCATGCAGGCACCTGCCCGATTACGTGCGGCTCGAGCACATCGACGATGCGGCGGTACAGGGATGCCGGTCCAAGGGCACGAGACCTTCGGAGCCCGGCCGGCACCACAGGAGGAACCGATGTCCGCATCCGCTCGCCCCATCCAGGTCACCACCGGCATCCGCCACATGGGCGCCCTGCTCCTCGCGCTCGCCCTCGTGATTGCCCTCGCGGCAGTCGTGGCCTACGCCCAGCTGACGGCGTCGGACGTCCAGACCAGCCCAGCGGCCGGGACCGCGCCGAGCAGCTTCGATCGCGGCTGGAGCACCGACTCGTCGAACGTGCCGATCGTCAACACCGCGCCGAGCAGCTTCGATCGCGGCTGGAGCACCGACTCGTCGAACCAGCCGATCGTCACCAAGGGCTCCGGCGGCTCGAACGGCACGCGCTTCGCGCAGTGACACCGGCGCGCCGACCCATCGAGCCGGCCCGTCGATCCACCGCCAGCACCGTTCAGCACACCGATGCGCCGTCCCAGGCGGGCGGCGTATCGGTTTCGGCGCGCGGGTCAGCCGCGCAGGCCCGGTGTGCAGGTCAGCCGCGCAGGCCCCGCGCGAAGGTCCGCCGCGCAGGCCCGGCGCTTCGGCCCGGTATGCGGCGCCGGCGCTTCGGACCCGGTATGCGGCGCCGGCGCTTCGGACCCGGTATGCGGCGCCGGCGCTTCGGACCCGGTCCGCAGGCGCAGGGTCGCGGCTCCTCAGCCCTCGCGCCGCTCCCCCGCCGGCCAGTCGACGGGCATCGGTGCCGGGCGCTCGAACGTCGTGGTCATCGCGACGAAGCGATCGCCGGCCGCCGACGCCAGCATCCCTTCCATGACCTCCATCGCGTGGAGCGCCATCCGCCCGCTGGCCCGCTCCGGACGCCCGTCGCGCAGGGCATAGGCCATGTCGACCAGGCCGATCCCCCGGCTGTTGTTCTGGTGCGATACCGACGTGAACGGGTGCTCGATGGGCACCTCGGTCCACTCACCCAGCGGGTATGGACGGGGCATGCCCCGCCAGCGCGCGTGCTCGGCGTCACGGAACAGCACCCGCCCGCCGAACAGGTTGGGTCCGTCGAGCGGGTCGATGTCGTCGATACAGATGGTTCCCCGGGTGCCGTAGATCTCGAGGCGCGGCAGCTCGGAATCCCAGACGTCGAAGCTCGTGATCAGGGTCGCCAGGGCGCCGGAGGCGAAGCGCAGGGTGCCCGTGACATGGGTATCCACCTCGACCGGGATCGTCGCTCCGAGCCTCGGCCTGGTCTGGATCGTGCGCTCCGGAAAGGTACGGCGGGCCATGGCGGCGACGGTCTGCACGGGACCCAGGAGCGACAGCAGCGCCGTGACGTAGTACGGGCCGATGTCGAGCAGCGGTCCCCCGCCGGGCTGGTAGAAGAAGGCCGGATTCGGGTGGTGCCATTCGTGGCCGTGGCTGACGACGAACGCGCTCGCCCCGACGATCTCGCCCAGCGTGCCGTCGTCGATCAACCGCCGGCAGGTCTGCAGCCGTCCGCCCATGAACGTGTCGGGCGCGCACCCGATGCGCACGCTCGCGGCCGCCGCGGTCTCGACCAGCTCGAGGCTCTCGCCGAACGTGGCCGCCAGCGGCTTCTCCGAGTAGACGTGCTTGCCGGCCCGCAGCGCCGCGAGGTTGACCGACGTGTGCGCCGAGGGCACGGTCAGGTCGAGCACGATGTCCACGCCCGCGTCGGCGATGAGATCAGCCGCCGTCGCGTGGGCGCGCGGGATGCCGTGCTCGGCCGCCTTCTGCTGTGCCTTGTCCAGGTCGCGACCGGCACACGCGACCAGCTCGACGATGTCCGCGTATCGCTGCAGGTTGCGGATGTAGACGTCGCTGATGTCGCCGATCCCGACGATCCCGATCCCGTACCTGCGCATGGCGCCGCCTCCCGGTGTCGCTTCGGTGCCGCCCGGCACCGGGCGAGCCCCGGCACCGGGCGAGGCCCGACAGCCGGCCTCATCGGAGCTCGAACGGGATTGCCCGGGACGAGGCGCGAACGGGCCGAGCCCGCCCGCGCCTCGGTCTGTGCCGGTGCTACGCGTTGCCCGGGAAGACGAGGGACAGCGGCCCCTCCTTGCCCGGCTCGGGCCAGCGCTCGGTGACCATCTTCTGCTGGGTGAAGAAGCGGATGCCGTCCTCACCGCGCATCGCCAGGTCGCCGATCGCGGATTCCTTGGCGCCTGCGAACGAGAGGTAGCCGGCCGGGACCGGGATCGGCACGTTGACGCCGATCATCGGCACGTCCACCTCGAGCTTGAACCGGCGTGCGGCGCCACCGTTGGTCGTGAACACCGCGGTGCCGTTGGCGTACTTGTGATCGTTGATGAGCTTGAGGCCCTCCTCGTACGTGCTGACGTGCACGATGCCGAACACGGGGCCGAAGATCTCCTCCTGGTAGATCTTCATGTCCGGGGTCACCTTGTCGAACAGCGAGACGCCCAGGAAGAAGCCGTCCGGATTGGGGCCCTCGAACGTCCGGCCGTCCACGACCAGCTCCGCGCCTTCCGACTCGCCGACGCCGATCCAGTCGATGACCGACTCGCGGTGCTCGCGGGAGTAGATCGGGCCCATGTCCGCGCCCGGCTCCATCCCATCGGTCACCTTGAGCTTTGCGATCCGATCGAGGATCTTGGGGCGCAGTCGCTCGCCCGTGTCGCCCACCGCGATCATCAGCGTCTGGGCCATGCACCGCTCGCCGGCGGACCCGAAGCCTGCCGCCACCGCGGCATCGGCCACGAGATCCATGTCCGCGTCGGGCAGGACCAGCATCGCGTTCTTCGCGCTGGTGAACGACCCGACACGCTTGCCGTGCTTGGTTCCCTCTTCGTACACGTAGCGGCCGACGGCCGTGCTGCCCACGAACTGGATCGCCTTGATGTCTGGGTGCTCGACGATGGCCTTGACCGCCTCACGGCCGCCGTAGACCACGTTGAACACGCCGCTCGGCAGCCCGGCCTCCTTCCACAGCTCGGCCTGGAGCTGGGAGGCGCCGGGCGTATGGCTCGATGGCTTCCACACCATCGTGTTGCCGCACGCGATCGCGATCGGGTAGATCCACATGGGAACCATGGCCGGGAAGTTGAACGGCGTGATCGCGGCCGTGACGCCCAGCGGCTGGCGGAGCGTGAACGCGTCCACCTTGGTCGAGACGTTGGGCGTGTTCATGCCGGCCAGGTGAACCGGCAGCCCGCACGCGAACTCGACGGTCTCGAGGCCACGCATGACCTCGGCCAGCGCGTCGGGGAAGGTCTTGCCGTGGTCGCGGGTGATCAGTCTCGCCAGCTCCTCGCGATGCTGGAAGAGCAGCTCGCGGAACGCGAAGAACACCTGGCTGCGCGCGATCAGCGGCGTGTCGCGCCAGGCGGGGAAGGCGGCGGCCGCGGCCGCAACGGCACGATCGACCTCGGTCTGGCCGCCGCGCGGGACGCGGCCGATGACCTGGCCGGTCGCCGGGTTGTAGATGGGCCCGGTCTGATCGGGCAGGACCTCGACCGGTCGCCCGTCGATCCAGTGCGACAGGATCGGCAGCGTCGCCGTCTGCTCGGGAGTCTCGATGGCCATGGACATGCCTCCATCAGCTGCTGCGCGGGGCCGGTCGCCGGCCCCGGGGACGCGGCCCGCCCGGGCGGGCCGGAATTGCATCGGCCACGGCTTGATCCGCGCCGACCCTTGTGCCACTATGTAATCGGTTACGCGATCGATCTGGACGAAGCGTAGCACCATGGCGGGACGTGTCAACGGGCCGAAACGGTCCGCAATCCGGCGGCACCCGACGGAGACCACCGGCCGCCCACAGGAGGATATGCATCGTGACCGCAGTGACGAGCCTTCAGGGGCTGCCCCTGGCCGACAGCCCGCTGGGTCGGACGATTGCGGAGACGGCCACGGACATCTGGAACGACTCGTGCGCTGTCGACGAGCTGGAGTATGCGCTCAGCTACGGCGCCGTGGGTGCGACGGCCAATCCGACGATCGTCGTGGACGTGTGGAACAAGGAGCCGGCGTTCTGGCGCGATCGCGTCGTGGCCCTTGCGGCCGAGCACCCGACCGCCACCGTGGGAGATCTCGCCTGGCTGATCGTCGAGGAGATGTCCATCCGCGGCGCCAGGCTCCTCGAGCCCGTGTTCGAGGCGCAGGCCGGCAAGCAGGGCCGCCTCTCGGTGCAGACCGATCCAACCCTGTTCCGGACGCCGGTGCGCATGGTCGAGCAGGCGGTCCATTTCTCCACCATCGCGCCCAACATCATCGTCAAGCTCCCGGCCACGGCCGCCGGGATCGAGGCGATCGAGGAGGCCACCTACCGGGGCGTCAGCGTCAACGTCACCGTGAGCTTCACGGTGGCCCAGGCGCTTGCCGCCGGCTCGGCGATCGAGCGCGGGCTTGAGCGGCGCGACGCGGAGGGCCTGGCCACCGACCGCATGGGCCCGGTGGTGACCCTCATGGTCGGCCGGATCGAGGACTGGCTCAAGGTCGTCGTGGATCGTGACGCAATCAGCGTGAAGCCCGACGCGCTGCCGTGGAGCGGCGTGGCCGTGTTCAAGCGGGCGTACGGGCTGTTCCAGGAGCGCGGCTACCGGGCTCGCCTGCTCGGGGCGGCGATCCGCCACCAGTACCACTGGTCGGAGTTCATCGGCGCCGACGCCGTGATCACGCTCCCCGCCGCCTGGCAGCGCCGGTTCAATGCGTCGTCGATCGAGGTTCGGCCGCGGATCGACGAACCGGTAGCATCGGCGATGATCGACGAGCTCCGGGCGCACCTGCCCGACTTCGTCCGGGCCTATGAGCCGGACGGCCTCGCGGTCGCCGAGTTCGATTCCTTCGGCGCGACGGCCCGCACCCTGCGCTCGTTCATCGGCTCCTACCAGGAGCTCATCCACCAGGTGACCGACGCGCTCATCCCCAACCCGGACAAGCGGCGATGAGCGGGCCGGCGACGACCGGCGTGGCGACGACCGGGGTGGCGACCTCTGGCGCGGCGACCTCTGGCGCGGCGACGACTGCCGACCTGCACCTGCCCGCCGGCTCGACTGGGGCGGACGGCTGGAGCCTCGTCATCACGCCCGAGCGCGCGGGCTGGGGCTACACGGGCCTGCGGATCGCGGACCTGCGCGCCGGCGGCCGCATCACCTTCGACACCGGCGACGACGAGGCCATCGTCCTGCCGCTTGCCGGCGGAGCACGCGTCACCTGCGATGGCGAGACCCTCGAGCTGGCCGGCCGGACGGGCGTGTTCGACGGCCCGACCGATTTCGCCTACCTGCCACGCGACGCGTCGGTCCGGCTCGAGAGCGCGACGGGCGGGCGGTTCGCGGTGACCACGGCGCGCGCCGAGCAGCGACTCCCGTTCCGCTACGGGCCGTCGTCCGCGGTGCCCGTCGAGCTGCGCGGGGCCGGCGCCTGCTCGCGGCTGGTGCGCAACTTCGCCTCGCCGTCCGGGTTCGAGGCCCAGCGCCTCATCGCCGTCGAGGTGATCACGCCCGGTGGCAACTGGTCCTCCTACCCGCCCCACAAGCACGACGAGGAGCGACCCGGGGAGGCTGTGCTCGAGGAGATCTACTACTTCGAGATCGCCGCCGGACCGGCGGGTCCGGGCATCGGCTACCAGCGGGTGTACGGAACGGCCACGCGACCGCTGGACGTGCTGGTCGAGGTACGGAACGGCGACACGGTTCTCATCCCCCACGGCTGGCACGGCCCGGCCATGGCCGCCCCCGGCTACGACATGTACTACCTCAACGTGATGGCCGGCCCGGGCCCGGAACGCGCGTGGCGCATCACCGACGACCCTGCCCACGCGTGGGTTCGCGACACCTGGACCAGCCAGGACGTGGACCCGCGGCTTCGCGCCTGAGCGCGCCGGGCGGGTTGTGCGCTGAGGGCTGAGCGCCCAGCGTCGAGGGCTGAACGCCGAGCGTCGAGGGCTGAGGGCGGGGCTGAGGGCTGAGCGTCGAGCGTCGAGGGCTGAGGGCTGAACGCCGAGCGTCGAGGGCTGAGCGCCACGACCTGACCTTCGGTCGGGCGATCTGACGACCCACGGTCCGGCGATCTGACCCCCCGCCACCCGGGCATGGTCCACGGGCTGCGGAGCCGCGCTCCTGGAGCCAGCCGGCAGGAGGGCCGACGGCCGCGCGGGCGGAGGAGGAAGCCGCGCGGCCACCGGCAGTCGACGCACCGATCACGCCACCCGCCGCATCGCAACCGCCGGTGCCCGTCGCGGGGGTCCCCGGCGACGTTCACCCTCGACGACGTTCGGGCAGTCGCAATCGATTACATCGACAATGGTGCGCCGCCCCCCGAGCAACCGTCAAGTGGTGGTTCCGACGAGATACGTCTCGGGTAAGTGGGTTGCCCGATGATGCGGCATATGGGCAGTCGACGGACCGCCGCCAGCGAAGGGCGGCGATTTGCAGACCGCATCCGCGGGCAGCTCGGGGACGAGATCAGGATCGCGAGAGGCTCGTCCGGGCTCAGCCAGCTCGCGGCGGGCGCAGATGCCGGGATGTCACACGCGCAGTGGAGCCGGATCGAGCGGGGCGTGCTCCGCGAGCTCACCATCGACCAGGCCAGTCGTGCCGCGGCGGCCATCGGTCTGCGCCTCGCCGTTCGACTGTACCCGGACGGCGACCCGGCACGGGACGCCGCGCAGCTGGCGCTGCTCGAGCGGTTCCGCGCGAAGCTCCCGACCGCCGCTCGCTGGGACACCGAGGTTCCCATCCCGATCCCCGGGGATCGGCGCGCCTGGGATGCCCTCGTCCGCCTGGGTGATCGCCGCGCCGGCTGCGAAGCGGAGACAAGGCTGCTCGACGTTCAGGCGCTCGAGCGGCGGCTCTCCCTGAAGCTGCGCGATGGGGAGATCGACGTCCTGATCCTGCTCGTGTCCGACACGGTCAACAACCGGCGGATCCTTGCCGTGCATCGCGAGGCGCTGCGCGCGCTCCTCCCGCTCGATGGCCGCCAGGTCCTCGCCACCCTGCGCGCCGGATATCTCCCGGAACGCAACGGGATCGTCGTTCTCTGATGCCGGGGCGCGCTGCTCGCGCACATCACGCGGCGCTGCCCGTGGGCTCGCTGCTCAGGGGCTCGCCAATCCCGGGGCCCGCTGCTCGCGCAAGTCACGCGGCGCTGCTCGTGGGCTCGCTGCTCAGGGGCTCGCCAACCCCGGGGCTCGCTGCTCGCGCAAGTCACCCGGCGCTGCTCGTGGGCTCGCTGCTCAGGGGCTCGCCAACCCCGGGGCTCGCTGCTCGCGTGGAGAGCCATCCAGCGGATGTCAACGATGCCGTCCGTTCGAAACCGGCGGCCTGCTCGCTTGGCGAGCAGCGTCGCGGCTGAGACCGCTGGCAACCGCCGGACTGCTCCCGACGAGAGCAGCGACTCGCGGGCGCCGCTGGATGGCTCTGCAGGAGAGCAGCGACTCGCGGGCGCCGCCGGACTGCTCCCGACGAGAGCAGCGACTCGCGGGCGCCGCTGGATGGCTCTGCAGGAGAGCAGCGACTCGCGGGCGCCGCTGGATGGCTCTGCAGGAGAGCAGCGACTCGCGGGCGCCGCTGGATGGCTCTGCAGGAGAGCAGCCCGGGCTCCAACGCACGGCACGGGACGCACGGCCCGGGACGCACGGTCCGGGACGCACGGTCCGGGACGCACGGACCCAGGGTCGATCAGGCCCTGCGCGATTTCCCCTCAGCCGTGCGGATCCGCGCGAGGTTGCTCGAGGCGAAGTAGCGCTGCTTGCGCGCCAGCTCGGGCATCGGCGCCGCGTAGGCGGGGACCTCGGCCCGAAGCTCGGCGACGAGCGCCCGCAGCTCCCCGTCGGAGCCGGCATATGCCGCCACGCGGCGTCGCACGCCTTCCAGGGCCCGGCCGGCATCATCGAACCGGCCCTCGCGGTTGAGCCGGACCGCCTCCTGCTTGGCGCGCTCGGCGAACAGCCGCGCGACGACGTGGTCCACGTCACGGTCCCGTGGCTGGGCATCGTTCGCGGCATGATCAGCGTACGTCCACGCGACGGTCACGGGATCGAGCGCCGGACGTGCCCGATCAAAGGCGCCGTCGCGGTCCGCGACCCGGACATGGACGCCGACCTCTCGACCGATCTCCCCGTAGTCGAAGGTGACCCGGAGCGCGATCGAGAGCACCTGCCCCGAGACCATGTCGCCCAGGTAGACGAGGATCCGCCCGCCGCGCTCCTCCGTGCGGAACGGGGACAGCGCCTCGATGCGGACCGAGCCGGGAACGGTCAGCTCGAGCACGACCTCGCGCGCCACGACCTCCAGCGTCTCCCCCACCTCGCTCGCGATGTGGTCCCGCATCTGGGCCACGTCGCCGATGAAGTAGAAGTGGCCACCGCCGGCATCGGCCATGCCCTGCAGCAGGGCCTCGTCGAAATCGGTGCCCACGCCGAAGGTGCTGGTCGTGACGCCGCGTCGCCGCAGGTCGTACGCCGTCGCGATCAGCTCGTCGTGATCGACGACACCGACGTTGGCCAGCCCGTCGGTGAGCAGCAGGACCCGGTTGATGCCCTCCGGCTGCAGGTGGCTCGCAACCTGCTCGCAGCCGGCCAGCCAGCCGCCGTGGAGGTTGGTGGTGTTGCGGGCCTCGACCTCGCGAAGTCGATCGGCGGCCGTCCGGCGGGTGGCCGGGGATGCCTCGGCGCCTCCGACGACGACATCGATCTGGTCGTCGTACACGACGACCGCGAACCGGTCGGGCGCGTCCAGGCGATGGACCGCCTCGAGCGTGGCCTGCTTGGCCAGCCCGAGCTTGTTCTGACCGCCCATGGAGCCCGAGCGATCGAGCACGAAGCCGAGATTGACCGGCGGGCGGCGGCGGGACGGGTCGGGAGCCACCGTGGGCGCCACGAGGTCCACCAGGAGATAGCGCTCGCTCCGGCCGCTGGCACGGATCAGGTGCCGATCGGGGCGGATGGCGAGGCGCGGGTCGACGAGCAGTGGATCCCCGGTGCGCGGCTCGGTGGACGGGCCCGGGTTTCGGGCGGGATCGAATTCGGCGGGCATGGTGGGGCCTCCTTGTCTACGGCTTCGAGGCCCGGATGGGGTCGGGTCTCCCGGCCGGCGCGATTGCGCCGGTCCGATCAGGCTTCGTCCTCGAACAGTTCCCGGGCGATCCGGGCGAGCTGGTCGACGCGCTTGTTGGACAGCCGGTCAAGGGGCCGGCGGACGTGGATCTCCACGTCGGGGGTGATCGCGAGCCGCTCCCAGGTGGAGCGATCCGCGCCGGGCCGCGGCTCAGACGCCCGCAATCGCAGCGGCACCGTCACCCGCTGCGGGGCCACCGAGGGGAGGGCCGGCATGGGGGCCGGCGACCGCCCCGGGGCCGGCGACGGGAGCGACGGGAGCGACGGCAACGATGGCGAAGGCTGGTCGGGCGACGGCGCCGGCCCGGACGGGACGGGCGGCTCGCGGACGGGGAACCCGTCGGGCACGTCTCGCTCGAAGGAACCTCGGGCCGGCGGCTCCGGCGTCTCGTAGAAGCGCGGCGAGACCCCGGCCTTGCTCATCAGCTGCCGGACGAAGGCAAGCGTCTCGTCCGTGGACATGCTCGGCGCGGGCGGCGTGTCGTCCACGGCATCGAGCGCCGCCTCCACCGCCGCGTCGTCCAGCCGTTCCAGGCGCGACCGGATCTCCGCGAGCGGGAGATGGTCTCGCTGGAGCCGCCGGATCAGCCGAAGCCGAAGAAGATGACCCTCGCCGTAGCGGGTCGCCGGTCCGGCGGCCTCGGGCGATGGCAGCAGGCCCTGGTGCACGTAGTAGCGCACGGTTCGGGGCGTCACGTCGGCCAGGCGCGCCAGGTCGGACAGGGTGTACGGGTCGTCAGGCATGGGAAGATCATGACATAGCAACGTGACACTGTCAAGACCTTCGCCAAGCGATCGGGCGGTCTGGACGGGGCCGCCGGTGCCTCTGGACCTTCGCCGGCACCCGTCTGGCAGGTAAATTCACTGGACCCCACCGGAGAATGAACGTGCAGTCAACGCCCAGACCGATCAGCATCGGCTTTCCCAGGATGCACAAGGAGCCGGCCGAACGGCGCGACTTCCTGCCCCCGCTCATCGGCATGCTGGCCGGGCTGGGCGCCGAGGTGTACGTCGAGTCGGGCATCGGCTCCGGCATGGGCTACTCGGACATGGACTACCTGCTGGGGCCCAACGTCCACGCCACGGACGAGGAGACGACCTACCGCCAGGACGTGGTGGTCGTCCTGCGCGCGCCGGAGGGCCGGTACGAGCTGCTGCGGCGCGGCTCCACCCTGGTCTCGATGCTCCACTTCCCCACCCGGCCGGCGCGGGTGCGGATGCTGCGCGAGCTCGGGCTGGAGGCGATCTCGCTGGACACGATCGTCAACGAGGAGGGCAAGCGGCTGGTCGAGAACCTGCGCAGTGTCGCGTGGAACGGTGTCGGGTCGGCGTTCCAGGCCCTCGAGCGTCAGTGGCCCGCCCTGGTCGTTCCCGGCCGGCCGCCGGTACGGGTGACGATCATGGGCGCGGGGCAGATCGGCAAGCACGCGGTGGAGTTCGCCACCAAGTACGGCGACGACGCGCGCAACGAGGCGTTCATCCGCAGTGGGTTGCCCGGTGTCGAGGTCGTGACCACCGGCCGCAACCTTACCCGCGACCAGGACTACGTCCGGGCCCGCCTGACCGTGACCGATATCCTGGTCGACGCGACCCAGCGGCACGACCCCTCGGTCCCGCTGATCCGGAACTCGTGGCTGGCGCTGATGCCGGAGCACGCCGTCATCTGCGACCTCGTCGTGGACCCCTACCTGCTCGATGCGGACCCCAAGGTCGTCCGGGGCATCGAGGGCATCCCGCAGGGCAGTCTCGACCAGTGGGAGTTCGGATCCGGGGACCCGGCCTGGGAGCAGGTCCCCTCCGAGATCCCCCACGACCAGCGCCGGACCGTCGTGTCCTGCTACTCGTGGCCGGGTGTGCGGCCCGAGCCGTGCATGCACGTCTACGGGTCGCAGCTGGCGCCGCTGCTGGGTGAGCTGGTGCGGGTCGGGGGCATGGACGGCCTGTCCGACGCCGGGTCCTTCCACGGACGGGCGCTGTGGCGGGCCAGCCTGCGCCACTGGCTGGAGCAGGGCGGGGACGGCGATCACTGGCTGGAGCGCGAAGCGACCGTCGCGGGCTCGTCCGACGATACGGCGCTGCCGATCGGCGGCTCGGCCTGAACCTCGCGCGGGCCCGGGGGACGAGTCCGGGGGGTCGCTGACCCCTTCGTCCGGTACCACGACTTGCGCGGGTCTGGCACCCTTCAACGAGATGCGTCCGACTGCCGCGCTTCCCGACGGCCTCCGGGCCGGCCATCTCCTCCGCCCCCTCAACCGCCTCCTGGCCACAAGCCTCCTCGCCGTGGCCGTCGCCCTCCCGGCGACGCTGGCACCTGGCGTCGCAGCCCGGGCAGCCGCGGCCGAACCGGACTTTCCGGCCAGCATGAGCGGCTACCACAACTACCCCGAGATGGTGGCCGAGATCCAGCAGGCAGCGGCCGACTACCCGGACATCGTCGAGGTGTTCTCGATCGGCAAGAGCTTCCAGGGTCGCGACATCTGGGCGGCCAAGATCAGCGACAACGTGGCCACCGACGAGGACGAGCCGGAGGTGCTGATCGACGCCCTCCACCATGCGCGGGAGCACCTGACCACCGAGCAGGCCCTGGCGATCCTGCGCTGGATGACCCAGGGCTACGGCACCGACGACACGGTCACCCGCCTGGTGGACACCCGCGAGATCTACATCATCTTCGCGCTCAACCCCGACGGCATGCGCTACGACCTCACCGGCAATCCGTTCCGGGCCTGGCGCAAGAACCGCCAGAAGCGGGCCGACGGGACGGCGATCTACACCGACCTCAACCGCAACTACGCCTACCGGTTCGGCTGCTGCAAGGGCTCATCGGGCAAGAAGTCGTCGATCATCTATCGCGGACCCGCGGCCTTCTCGGCCCCGGAGACACGCGCCCTGCGCGACTTCGTCAACAGCCGCGTCGTCGACGGCGTCCAGCAGATCCGGACGCACATCACGCTCCACACCAACGGTGAGCTCATCCTGTGGCCGTACGGCTACACGAAGCAGAACGTGCCGCCCGACATGACCACGCTCGACCACAGCACGTTCGCCTCGCTCGGGCGCGCGATGGCCAGGCTCAACGGCTACACCGCCGAGCAGTCCTCGGACCTGTACATCACCGACGGCGACCAGATCGACTGGCTGTACGGGGTCCACCGGATCTTCTCCTACACGTTCGAGCTGTTCCCGACCGAGAAGCCGACGGTGTGGGCCGACCACTATCCGGACGATTCCAAGATCGGCCCGCAGACCGAGCGCAACCGCTCGGCCATCCTGCTCCTGATCGATCGGGCCGGCTGCCCCTATGCCACGCTGGGTGCGACCTCGGCGCGACTCAACTGCGGACCGCTGTATGACGACCTGGAGATCAACCGCGGTTGGCAGCGGAACCCCGACGGGACGGACACGGCGCGGAGCGGGCTGTGGCAGGTCGCCAACCCGCAGCCGACGTCCCTGCACGGTGCCAAGCAGCTGGGCACGACCGTCTCGGGCCGGCGCGACCTGGTCACGGGCGCTGCCGCCGGCAGGCGGGCATCCGCCAACGACGTCGATGGCGGCGTGACCACCATCCGCTCCCGCGCCATCACGCTGCCCGATGACCCTGCCGGCTACGGCAGGCTCACCTTCCGCTACACGTTCGCCCACAACGCCGGGTCCAGCACTGCCGACTACCTGCGGGTCATGGTCGAGGCCGAGGACGGGACGCGTACCGTGGTCTTCGAGCAGCGAGGCTCGGCCGTCGACGTGGACGCCGCCTGGAAGTCGGCGTCGGTGTCGCTGGCCGACTGGGCCGGTCAGCAGGTCCACCTGGTCGTGGCGGCTCGCGATGGCGGCAAGGGCAACCTGCTCGAGGCCGCGATCGACAACATCAGGATCCGCAACCCCTAGATCCGGATCCGCGACCCTGGCGGTTCCCGCCGTCAGCGCAGGCTGGCCACGCCGGTGGCGTTGCCCATCACCGCGAAGCCCGCGACCAGCAGGACCAGCCCGAACCCGATCACCAGGGCGATGGCGGTCGTCCGGCCACGGCCGCGCGCCATGATCGTGGAGTCGGCATGGCGGCCGCCGGCCAGGTCGCCCCAGGCGATCACCGTCCAGATCGCACCCAGCGGGCTGGCCACGACGGTGGCGATGCCGGTGGCCAGGGCGCCCAGGAGCGGGTCCCCCGCGAACGACGAGATGAGCGAGCTGCCCCACAGGGCGAAGGCTCCCGACAGCCCGACCAGCAGGGAGGTTGCGAACAGCAGGATCGCGTGCCCTCGCGTCAGCGCCCACGTCCTCCGGAAGGCGGCGGCGATCCCGGTCTCCTCGAGCGCGACCACCGGTACGACCAGCGACAGGCGGATCGCGACGACGATGAACACGGCGAGCAGGGCCAGGAACACGACGGTCAGGACGGCGATGCCGAGCGCGGGCAGGAGCACGAACAGGAGTGCGCCCACGGCCGAGGCGAGCAGCACAGTCCCGACGACGACCGCGGCCATCAGCAGCCACACGGCGAACGCGCGCGGCGCCACCCGAGCGGCGCCGGCGATGGCCTCTCGCAGACCGGTCGGCCGGCCGCTCCACAGGCGATCCGTTGCCACGATCGTGGCCAGGGCCGTGACCCACGAGAGCACGAGCGAGACGGCGAACGCCAACAGGAACTGACCGATCTCGCCGGCGAGCACCTGCGGATCCACCGTCGACGCCAGGTCGGACCCACCGGCCGGGAGGGACGCCGGCTCGAGCAGCACCTGGAGCAGGTTGCCGATGCCGGCCGGGAGGGCCAGCGCGAGGAACAGCGACCACTCCCGCCCATAGGTGTCGAGGGTTCGGCCGAGGATCGATCCGACGTCCAGGCGGGGACCGCCGCTGCCCGGCTGCGGCGGCAGCCAGCCGACCCCGGGCCGGGGAGGTGGTGGTGGCGGCGGGGGTGGCGGCGGGTTCACCGGGCGCGGTGGCGCGGAACCGGGCGGCGGGGGCAGCGGCGCGTCCTGCGGGAGCGCGTCCGGAGGTGTCGGTGCGTCCGGAGACGCGTCCGGGTCGCGCGGTGCCTGGGCCAACGATCCGCCACCCTTCCCGACGACCAGCCTGCGCGAGCCGGATCGCCGGTCCGGGTCCGCGTCGACACCCTCGTGTCGCGCTCAGGATGCCGGAAGCAGGCTCAGGGTGCCCGATCTACCTCGAACACGTGATGCCCGTAGGCCGGGATGTCGAGGTACAGGCCGCGCGTCGAGAGGTCATCCCCGTCTCGGACGTACGCCGCGTCGCCCAGCTGATCCACCAGCCGGACGGACCGGCCCCGCAGGTCATCGAACGGAAGATGGACGAAGCACCGGCCCGACGCCTCGGCCAGGTTGACCGCGACCAGCAGGCGGTCCCCGTTCGCGCCCTGCCATGCCCAGGCGATGAACCCGTCCCAGCTCGGCTCACCATCCCAGGCCGGCACGCAGTCGAGCAGCTGCCACGCGCCGTCGCGGACCACCGCGCGGTGCAGCACCGAGAGCAGTCGCTCGTGGAAGGCGAGCAGCCCCTCGTCCGCGGGTTCGTTTGGCGCCCGCACCAGGTGCGGCGAGATCCGCACCCGGTTCCCCTCCAGCTGCCCCTGGTGGAAGAACCGGAGGCCGGGCGTGAGATAGGTGACGACCGCCGCGGCCCGGTATCGCGCCGGGTCGAACACCGCTGCCGCCCGGGGCTCATCGTGGTTCTCGAGGAAGCGCGCCAGGTGGCGCTGGTAGTCCAGCCCGGCGGCCAGGTGCTCCCGGACGGGGCGCGCGGGGCCGGCTCGCAGGCGATCGTAGAGGCGCTTGTCGTACGCGTAGTCGAAGCCCTGCTGGAGCATGCGTCCACTCGAGGTCCCAGTAGACCTCGGCCATGAACGTGAAGTCGGGAACCCGCTCCCGGACCTGCGCGATGGCAACCGGCCAGAACGGTGGCGCCGCCCGGCCCCAGGTCCGCTGGAAGACCTCGGGCAGGACCAGCATCGCCATGTCGCAGCGAACGCCATCGCACCGCTCGCCGATCGCGACCAGCTCATCGGTCATGGCCGCCTGGAGGGCCGGGTTCGCGTAGTCGAGCTGGAGCGTGTCGGTCCAGCCCGGGAAGTACGGATCGCGACCGTGGGCGAGCACGACCTCGCCCCACGGCCCGGGCACCGCGATGTAATCGTGCGGCGCCCGGCGCAGGTCGTCGGGCGTGCCGTGGACATACCAGTCCGGGTGCATCGTCACCCACGGGTGATCGAGCGCGGTGTGGTTGGGCACGAAGTCGAGCATCAGCCGGATCCCGCGCGACCGGAGCCGCTCCCGGAGCCGGGCGAGGGCAGCGTCCCCACCCAGCCTGGGATCGACCTCGTACCCGGTGATCGCGAACCCGGAGCCCTCGATGTCCAATTCGCGGAGGTCGGGCAGCGTCGCCTGGAACTCCCGGCGCAGGTCGGGGTCCGTCCGCGACACGCGACGGCTGGCATCGCCCGTCCGCCACACGCTGAGCAGCCAGATCCAGTCAAATCCCCGCCGCACCAGCTCGTCGAGCGCGGCGTTGGGCAGGTCGTCGAGCATGGCATGCCGGCCGAGCTCCCGGGATCGCTCCGTGAGCCACACGCGGGTGTTGGCCTGGTACAGGGCCGGATAGGCGGGTGAGCCCCGAGGGGCGGACGATCCCGGGTCCGTCATCCCGTGCATTGTGGTCATGACGCGTCGCCCGTGCACGACGCCGGGGAATCCCGCAACGCTCGTTCACCGCGGGCCCGCGACGCGGCCCTTCGCGGCCACCTCCCATCGCGCTAGGCTGCGAGACGTGGGAACGCAGCCGATCCGGGTCGTGCTGGTGGACGACCATCCGGCGATCCTCGATGCCGTGGGCGCCGCCGTGCGAGCCGCGCCGGACCTCGCGCTGGCCGGGACGGCCCGCTCCCTGGACGAGGCACGTCGCCTCCTCGACCGGGCGTCGGGTCCCTCGGCGCCGGGGTTCGCGGACGTCGTGGTGACCGACGTCCAGCTCGCGGGCGAGGCCGAGGGACTGCGGCTGCTCGAGGCCGTCGGACCCGAGGGGCCGGCCGTGCTCCTCCTGTCCTCGTTCGACCAGGCCCCGCTGATCCGCACCGCGTTCGAGCGGGGCGCGGCCGGCTACCTGCTCAAGACCAGCGAGGTGTCGGAGATCCTCGAGGCGGTGCGGACCGTTGCCGCCGGGGGGACGGCGTTCTCGGCCTCGATGCTGCGCGCCATCCGGAGCGCACCCCGCCGCCCCTCGGATCGCGAGATCGAGGTCCTCGCCCTGGTGTGCGGCGGCGCGTCGAACGACGAGATCGGGGCGAGCCTGGGCGTCACCGAGAAGACGGTCGAGAGCCACCTGCGACGCCTGTTCGACCGGTACGGCGTGCTGTCGCGGACCGAGCTCGCCGTGCTCGCCCTGCGCGAGGGATGGGTACCCGAACGGCCGCGGGCGTGACCCGGCCGCTGCGCCGGGTTGCCGCGGCGGCCGCCGTGATGGTGGCCGTCGCGATCGCGCTGCGGGTCGTGAACCCGTTCGGCCTGCCGGGTCCGACCGTGTCCGCGCTGGTCCCGGTC
Source organism: uncultured Chloroflexia bacterium (assembly GCA_963732805.1). GTDB lineage: Bacteria > Chloroflexota > Limnocylindria > Limnocylindrales > CSP1-4 > CAIXZV01. Next base: position 1,431,675 of record CAVTAW010000002.1, on the reverse strand, counting down.
CTGTGGGGGCTCGGTGCCCTGGTCGTCCTGTCGCTGGTCCACGCCTGGGCCCCCACCTTCGCGTGGGCGGCGGTGATCATCGCCGCGTGTGCGGGGGCGCTGGCCGTGGTCGGGTTCGGCGATGAGGTTCGTGCGGCGGTGCCGGCGGGTCCCGGGCCGTGGCTCGAGACGATCGTGCTCACCGCCGTCCTGGTGCCGCCGGTGATCGGCGCCGCCTACGCCGTGTCCGGACGCCCGCGCCGGCCACTCGTGATCGTCGCGGCCTGGCTCGTCATCGGCGTGATCACGGTCGGCCTGGTCGTGCGAGCCGCCGAGCGGACGCTGGGCGGAGACATGACCGTCGGCCTGCCGGAGTGGCTGTGGCTGGCCGTCATCGCGCTCCTGTCGTCGATCGGGCTCGCGCGCGACCTGCGGCCGGCCATCGGCCGGACGCAACGACGGCTCGCGGCGGGCGAGGCCGGCGGCACGGGCGCGGGAGCGGCGCTGCCGGCGCTGCGCGTGTTCGTCGACGAGATCGTGCCCGGCCGGGACGCCGGCCGCGCCGAGGCCGTGGAATCGGAGCGGGGACGCCTCGCCGCAGATCTCCACGCCGAGGTGCTCCCCTCCCTGCGGCGAGCGCTGGCCGAGGCCGAGGCGGGCGGCACCGTGGAGCGCCTGGCCGCGGACCTCCGGACGGCCGTGGACGAGGTGGAGGCGCTGCTCCTTGCCCGCCGCTCGATCGTGCTCGAGGAGATGGGGCTGCTCGCGGGCGTCGAGTGGCTGGCCGAGCGGGTGGAGGACCGGTCTGCCGTCCGCGTGGACATCGAGGTCGAAGGGCCGGACGCGGACGGCAGCGGCAGCGCCCGGCCGCCGCGCGAGGTGGAGCGGGCCGCGTTCCGGGTCGCCCAGCTCGCGCTCGACAACGTCATTCGCCATGCCCCCGGCAGCCGTGCCCAGGTCACGGTCTCGGTCCAGCCCTCTGCCGTCCGCCTCGCGGTTGCGGACGACGGCGACGGACCGGCGGTCGACGAGGTCGCGGCGACCCGCAGCGGGCGACGGGGCATCTCCGACATGCGCGCCGAGGCGCGGGCGAGCGGCGCGTTCCTGGCAATCGGACGGGGCGAGGTGCGCGGGACCGTGGTCACCTTCCGCTGGCCGGCCTGAGGTCGTGTAGCCTCGGCAGCGTGGAGCCGGGAGGCCGGGGGCTCGCAGGAGGTGGCATGGGCGACATCGCGGCGCTGCGCGGCGTGTGGAACATCGTGCCCACGCCGTTCCATCCCGACGGCGCGCTGGACACCGGGTCGATCCCGTCGCTGGTCTCGTTCGTCCGCCGGACCGGCGTGGACGGGATGACGATCCTGGGCGTGCTGGGCGAGGCGGGCCGGCTGGGTGACGCCGAGCGAACGGCCGTCGTCGAGCGCGTGATGGGCGCGGCGGCAGGCTCGATCCCCGTCTGTGTCGGCATCTCGCACGCGTCCACCGACCGCGCGGTGGCGTTCGCGCGAGAGGCGGCATCGGCCGGGGCCCACTCGGTCATGCTCGCGCCTCCGCCGCTCGCCCGGCCAAACGAAGCCGCGATCCGCGGACACTACCTGGCGGTCGCCGAGGCGATCGACCTGCCGATCGTCGTCCAGGACCATCCGGCCAGCTCCGGCGTCCAGTTCCCGGCCGAGCTCCTGCTTGGGCTGGCCGCCGACGTGCCTCGCTGCCGGGTCATCAAGCTCGAGGAGGAGCCGACGCCACCCAAGGTGGGACGGCTGGTCGCCGGATCGTCCGATGTCGTCGTGCTGGGCGGGCTGGGCGGGGGCATGCTGCTCGAGGAGCTGCGGCGCGGCAGCCACGGGACGATGACCGGGTTCGGGTTCCCGGAGATCCTGGTTGCCGTGGTCCGGCGCTGGTTCGCCGGCGACCGGGCCGGCGCGGCGGCGGTGTTCGACCGGTTCGCGACGCTGATCCGGTTCGAGAACCAGGCCCTGCTCAACCTGCCCATCCGGAAGCTCACCTACCAGCGCCGCGGGGCGATCGCGAGCGCCACCGTGCGAGCGCCCGGCGTGCCGGCCGACAGCGGCACGGTGGCGGACCTGGACGACATCCTGGCGCGGACCGGCCTCGAGCCGTTCCTCGCGCCGGGCTCGCTGCTCCCGGAGCTGGCGGCCGATTGACGTAGACGGGAACTGGACGACCGTCCGGTACGCGGCGCGCGCATCGGCCGCACGCTGCGGTCATGTCCCACACGTCCCCCGCTTCTCCCGTCCCCGCTCGTTCCGTCTCACTCGCCGACCTGGGCGTCCTGCTCCTGCTCGGGGCCGTCTGGGGCGGCGCGTTCCTGTTCCTCCGGATCGCGTCGCCCGAGGTCGGCCCGGTGTGGGCCGCGGAGATCCGCATCGGCCTCGCCGCGCTGGTGCTCGCGGCCGTCGCCGGCCGCCGCACGTGGGCCGTGGTGCGCGGTCGCGTGGGCGCCGTACTCATCGTCGGCGCGACATTCTCCGCCATCCCGTTCTCGTTGATTGCCTTCGCCTCGCTCACCCTGCCCACGGGCATGGGTGCGCTGCTCAACGCGGCCACGCCGCTGTTCACCGCGATGCTGGGCGTGGCGATCCTCGGCCAGCGCGTCACCGGACGGCTGGTCGCCGGGCTCCTGGTGGGCCTCGTCGCCGTGCTTGGCCTGGTCGGCTGGTCGCCGCTGCCGGCCGGTCCCGAAACGTTCGTTGCCGTGTTGGCCGCGCTGGGCGCGTCCGCGAGCTACGCGGTCGCGGCCACGTTCGTGCGGCGGGCCCTGCCGGATGTCGGCGGCCTCGAGCTCGCCACCGGCCAGCTGGTGTCGGGGTCGATCCTGCTCCTCCCGTTCGCGATCGCGTCGGGCACGCCGGGCATGCCTGCTCCCGAGGGGGCGGTGTCGCTGGTCGCCGTTGCGCTCGTGTCCACGGTTCTCGCCTGGCCACTGTTCTTCCGAGTCATGGCCCACACGACGCCCACGGCCGCCAGCACGGTGACGTTCATCGTGCCCGCGTTCGGCATCGCCTGGGGCGCCCTGGTCCTGGGCGAGCCGATCGGTCCCGGGCTTGTGGGCGGCTTCGGGCTGATCCTGGTCAGCCTGGTCCTGGTGCTGGGGATCCCCGTCCGGAGCCTGGTCGCGAGCGCGGTCCGTCAGGGCAGGGCGCGGATCAGGCCCCCGTCCACCGGCACGATCGCCCCGGTCACGTAACCCGCAGCGGGCGACAGCAGGAACGCGCCGACGCGCCCGATCTCCGCTGGGTCGCCGTAGCGGCCCAGCGGGATCTCCGCCGCTGTCCGCTCCGCGACCTCCTCGACGGACAGCCCGGCTGCCGCGGCCCGGCGCCCGTCCAGGTCGCGCACCCGATCGGTCGCGATCCGGCCGGGCGCGAGCCCGTTGATCCGGATCGGCGCGATCTCCGCCGTCAGGGTCTTGATCAACCCGACGAGGCCCGGGCGCAGCACGTTGGACGTGACCAGCGCCGGGATCGGCATCCGGACCGACGACGACAGGACGACGAGGATCGAGGGGTCCCGTCCCGACCGAAGGTGGGGCAGCGCGGCCCGGATCAGGCGCAGCGCGGACTGGAGCGTCCCCGCGATCGCCTGCTCCCACTGGTCCTCGTCGACCTGGTCGAAGGTCCCGCCCGGGGGGCCGCCCGTGTTGACCACCAGCAGGTCCAGGCCGCCGAGCGCCGCGACAGCCGCCTCGACGGCACGCGCGGGGCCCTCCGGCAGCGACAGGTCCGCGACCACGCCGACCCCGCCCAGGCGCGCCGCTTCCGCGTCGATGCGGCCGCGCGTCCGGCCGACCAGGGCAACGTGCGAACCTTCACCCGACAGGACAGCGGCGATCCCACCGCCGATTCCCGAAGCTCCGCCCCCGACCAGCGCCCGTCGCCCGTCGAGTCCCAGGTCCATCCATCGCCTCCGTGTGCTGCGGGCACAGGGTACCGGGCTGGGCTACGCTCAGGTGGCGCCGGTGCCCGACCCCCAGGCCGGCGTGGAGGCCCATGACCCAGAGCGAACCCGCCGGCCTGCTGCCTGTCGAGCTGTTCGTGCTGCTCGTGGTCGTCGCCACGGCGCTGGCCCTCATCGCGCGCCGGTCACCCCTGCCCTACACGGTGGCGCTGGTGCTGGCCGGGCTGGCCATCTCGATCATGGTGCCCTCGACGCAGTTCCAGATCACCCCGGAGCTGATCCTGGCAGTGCTGCTGCCCGGGCTGGTGTTCGAGGCGGCCTACAAGATCGACCTGGGCGAGCTCCGCCGGGCGTTCGGAGCGGTTGCGGTCCTGGCGGCGCCGGGCGTGCTCATCACGGCAGGCGTGGTCGCGGTGGTGGTATCCGCCGTGACCGGCCTGAGCCTGTCCGAGGCATTCCTGCTGGGGGCGATGATCTCGGCCACCGACCCCGCGGCGGTCGTGTCGCTGTTCAAGCGGCTCCACGCACCCAGGCGCCTGGCCACCGTGGTCGAGTCGGAGAGCCTGCTCAACGACGGCACCGGCGTGGTGCTGTTCGCGATCGCCGTCCGGATGATCAGCGAGCCCGTGACCATCGCCGAGGGTGCGGTCTCGTTCGTGCTCACGGTCGTCGTCAGCGCCGTGATCGGGATCGTGGCGGGGATCCTTGCCGAACGCCTGATGCGCATCGCGGACGACCACCTCATCGAGATCGCGATCTCGGTGATCGCGGCCTACGGCACCTACCTGGTCGCCGACCGCATCCACGAATCGGGGATCATCGCCACCGTGGTCGTGGGCCTGGTCCTGGGCAACGAGGACGGCTCGCACCGCCTCAGCCGGCGCACCCGGGAGGCGCTGGACATGACCTGGGAGTTCGTCGCGTTCCTGCTCACGGCGCTGACCTTCCTGCTGATGGGATTCGCGATCAGCCCGGACCTGCTCGAGCGAGCGACCCCGATCATCGTGGCCGGGTATGCCGCCATCACCGTCGCCCGGGCGCTGGTTGTATACGGAGTGATCGGCATCGGCGAACGCCTGCTGCCGAGGAGCCTCAACATGCCGATCGGCTACCTCCACGTGATGTTCTGGGCGGGCCTGCGGGGTGCCGTGGCCGTGGCGCTGGCCCTCGCGCTGCCCGTCTCGCTGGCCAACCGCGACCTGCTCCAGGGCGCCGTCTACGGCGTGGTCCTGATCACCCTGCTGGTGCAGGGGACCACCGCGGGCCTCGTCGTCCGGCGATCCGGCATCCTGCGCCCGCCGCCCGCCTGATCGACACGGTTCGATCCCTCTATTTGTGCGTTGCGCACAAACTTGACCACGTCATCAGGCCAGCGGACACCGAACCGCAACCGCGACGGCCCGGTCGAGGGCCCTGATCTGTGGCGTCTGCACGAACAGGCTCTGCGATGACGGGGCAACCGGGTGCGAATCGAGCCGCCCGGACCGCGTGGCGATGCCTGGGAGGGTCTGAGGGAGATGCGGATCGGACGTCGAGCACTGTGGGCCGGCCTGGCCGCCACCGCGCTGATCGCGGCGCTCCCCGGCGTGGCCGCGGCGGCCGACGGCGGAGCCGTCGACTCAGGTGACACCGCGTGGATGCTGGTGGCGACCGCGCTGGTGATGGTCATGCTGCCCGGCCTCGCGCTGTTCTATGGCGGGCTCGTTCGGCGCAAGAACGTGCTGTCGACGATCATGCACAGCTTCTTCGGCCTCGCCCTGGTCAGCGTCGTGTGGGTGCTGGTGGGCTTCTCGCTCGCCTTCGGCAAGGACGTGGGCGGCCTGGGGCTGATCGGTGGCCTCAACTTCGTGGGGTTCATGAACGTCGGCCTGGAGCCCGACGCCAGCTATGGCCCGACGGTGCCGTTCGTGCTGTTCGCCGCATTCCAGCTGATGTTTGCCGCGATCACCCCGGCCCTGATCTCGGGGGCGTTCGCCGAGCGAAAGCGGTTCGGCGCGTTCGTGCTGTTCACGCTGCTGTGGTCGGTCCTGGTCTACTCCCCCATCGCCCACTGGGTGTGGTCGTCGGACGGCTGGCTGTACCAGCTGGGCGCGCTCGACTTCGCGGGCGGCACCGTGGTCCATGCCTCGTCGGGCGTGTCGGCGCTCGTCGCTGCCCTGCTCATCGGCCGCCGCACCGTGAACGGCGATCGGCTCGAGCCGCACGACATCCCGATGACGGTGCTCGGAGCCGGGCTGCTGTGGTTCGGCTGGTTCGGGTTCAACGCCGGGTCGGCGCTGGGCGCGAATGGCCTGGCCGCCAACGCCCTGCTGGTGACCAACACCGCCGCCGGCGCGGCCACCGTCACCTGGGTCCTGGTCAGCTACTTCCATCGGCGCAAGGTGAGCGTGCTGGGCGCCGCCTGCGGCGCGGTCGCGGGCCTCGTGGCCATCACGCCCGCATCGGGGTTCGTGACCGCGGGCGGCGCGCTCGCGATCGGCCTGGCGGCCGGCGGGCTGTGCTACAGCGCGACGCTCCTGCGCGAGCGCCTCCGCATCGACGACGCCCTCGACGTGTTCGCGGTCCACGGGGTGGGCGGGACATTCGGCGCCATCGCGACGGGCGTGTTCGCCACGACCGCGATCAATGCCGCCGGCAGCGGCCTGATCGACGGCAACCCCGGCCAGCTCGTCGTCCAGTTCGTGGCGGTGGGCGCCACGATCCTGTACGCGCTGGTCGCCACGTTCGTGATCGTCAAGGTGGTCGATGTGGTGCTCGGGCTCCGCGTTGCCCTGCACGACGAGGAGGTCGGGCTGGACCTCTCGGTCCACGGCGAGGTCGCCTACCAGGTCTGAAGGGGAGCGACAGCGAAGCCCCGCGCCCCGGCGGCGGACATGCAACCGGGCGGCGAACGCGCAACCCAACTGCAACCGCGTCGCCGCCCGGAGGGTGTCGTCTCGCGTGCCTGACGAGCGCACGATGCCGATCCGGCGTCACGTTCCCTGCCGCCGTTCCGCGGGTCCGGCCGCCGTCAGGCACCAGGCCGGCCCACTCGAACGGGAGGACACCACCCATGACCTACCCCGCCTACAACCTGGACCGCGTCGCGGATGCAACCGACGCACACCACGGGCCGACCACCTGCAGCACCTGCGGCTGCCGCCTGCAGCGCGCCGCCGACGGCTCGGACACGTGGTTCCACTTCGCCCCGATGGCCGGTCGCGACGCGCGCGGCTGCCGGATCAGCTGCTCGGATGCTGCGCACGACGCGCAGGGGCACGCTCGAGCCGCCTGACGCGATCACCGGGCAACCGCCCGGTCCACCACACCGCGACGGCCCCGGCTACGCCCCGGGGCCGTTTCGATTCCAGGCTCAGGAGCCGGTGGTGAACGTCCAGCTGGTGGGCCGCAGGGCGTTGCCCCCCCGATCGACGATCCCGGACCGGACCACCACCCGGTACCGCGTGTGCGCTCGCAGCCGGCTCACGGGGTTGAGCACCAGGGTGTTGATGCTCGCGCTCCAGGCGTAGCGCGCCTTGACGATCGCGCCGGTTCGCGCGTTCTTGAGCCTGACCTGCGTGTGCCTGACCACGACCGGCTCCGAGAACCGCACCTTGACGTTCGCGGAGGTGCGCACGCCCGTTCGACCGGCGGCGGGTGTCCGGTGGGCGATGCGCGGGGTCGTGAGGTCGAGGATCTTGAGGTACGGGGAGATGGCCTCCGCGTAGTTGAAGTCCTCGTCAATCGCGGCGACGATCACCTGGTAGCAGCGGCCGGCATGCAGGTTGCCGAGCTCGATGGTCGTTCCGAACGTCAGGTAGCGGACCGTCGGATCCTTGGCGAGACTGCATCGGCCGAGCTTCATCGGCCACGACGCCTGCAGGGCGACCGAGTCGACGACCTCGTGGTTGATGGCCAGCCGGACCGTGTAGCTCGACGCCGTCTGGCGAACGGTAGCGGTCGGGGCGAGGAACGAGATCGTGAGCGGCGGGAAGGGGGCCGGTGGATCGAGCACGGGGATGGGGTCCGGCACGGCCTGGACCAGGGCTGCCGCGGCATCGACCAGGCCATCGCCGTAGGTGGTGTCGGGACCCGGGTCGCCGAGGTCCACGGCGCTGGCCCGGAGCACCGCCTCGAGCTCGTCCACCGTCAGGCCGGGCCGGGCGGCCCGGACCAGCGCAGCCACGCCCGCGACGTGCGGTGCCGCCATGCTCGTGCCCGACATCCGCTCGTAGCCACCGTCGGCCGAGGTCGACAGCAGGTCCACCCCGGGCGCGGCGAGGTCGATCGCGCGCCCCGTGTTCGAGAAGTCCGCGACGACGTCGTTGCCGTCCACGGCGCTGACCGACACGACGCCGGCGAACGAGGCCGGGTACTCGCGCGCGGCGATCGCATCGTTGCCGGCGGCGGCGACCATGAGCAGCCCCGCCTCGCGAGCCGCGGTGAAGGTCGGCTGGGCGAGCGCGACCTGCTCGGTTGTGAGCGGTCCGCCAAGGCTCATGTTGACGATGTCGGCGCCGTGCTCCCGGGCCCAGTCCACCGCATCGAGCACGTCCGAGAGGGACACGAAGCCGTCTTCGTCGGCGACCTTGATCGGCATCAGGCTCGAGGCCGGCGCGATGCCCGCGACGCCCACCGCGTTGTCCGTCTCGGCCACGATCGTGCCGGTGACGTGGGTCCCGTGCCCGAGCTCGTCGGTGACGTCGCTCGAGTTCCACACCTCGTTCCTGGGATCAACCACGGTCACTCCGTCGAGATCGGGGTGCGCGAGATCGACGCCCGAGTCGATGACGGCGACGACCACCGATGGGTCGCCGAGCGTGGTCTTCCAGGCGTCGGGGACGTCGATCTGGCCGAGGTCAGCCTGCTGGGCGAACAGCGGATCGGAAGGGCTGCCGTCGGCCGGCCAATCGAGCAGGCTGAGCCGCGCGTCCGGGATCACGGCGAGCACGCGAGGGTCGGCGCGCAGGGCCTGCGCGACGGCCGCCGCGCGGCCGGGTTGCGCGGTGACCACCGTCCGCATCGGCTGGGCGGTGCGCTCGGACGTCTCGACGCCCGCGATCGCGAGCGTGCCGGGGGCCGCCCCCTTCCAGACGACCATCAGCCGTCCGTGGTAGGCCGCCGCGTCGGCGGCCGCGCGGGCCGACGGGCTGGCCGCGCTCGCCGGGGCAGCGGCCCCGACCAGGAGCAGGCATGCGAGCAGAATCGCGGCATGCGTCCGAACTGACACCCGCCCTACCCTCGGTTCACCTTGCTTGCTGACGAGGCGGCCCCACGGTCGGGGAAGCGAGCGGAGTGTAGTCCGTCGTCAGGCCGCGAACGGGGCCACACGGCCCACCGATCCGTGCCGCCAGGCCGGAACTTCCCCGGCTCGGGCGCTTGACGGTGGACGCGGTGTCAGGCGAGCTGGGTCAGGCGGGCTCGTCCGCCTCGATCCGGTACCCCACCGAGCGGACTGCCACGATCCGCGGGCCGCCGACGGCCTCGAGCTTGGAGCGCAGCCGGGCAAGATGCGGCTTGAGCCACAGCAGGTCGGGGTCCGGCTCCGCCGGCCACCCGGCGCGGGCGAGGCGATGGTGGGCGACCAGGTCGCCGCCGGCCCGCACGAGCGCCTCGAGCAGCCGGAACTCGGTGGGCGTGAGGTTGAGGGCGATGGCCCCCACATGCGCCTCGTGGCGTGCCGGCTCCAGCGTCAGCGACCCCGCCGACAGCACGCCCGGCGGCCCGTCCCCCAGTCCCCCGACGCGGCCGGGTCCGGCCTGGTCCACGCGGCGCATCACGGCGGCGATCCGGGCGAGCAGCTCCTGCTTGCCGAAGGGCTTCACCAGGTAGTCGTCCGCCCCGATCCCCAGGGCCTTGACCTTGGCGGCCTCGGCGCTCTCGCCGGAGACCACCAGCACGGGGACGTTGCCCGTCGCCCGCAGCTGGCCGATGACCGTGAACCCGTCGGGCCCGGGCATCGCCAGGTCGAGGAGCACGAGATCCGGTCGCTCCTCGCGGAAGCGCTTGACGGCCGTCAGCCCGTCGTAGGCCGTGATCACCTGGTGGCCCTCGGTCCCGACCAGAGCCGTGATCGCCCCGACCATCGCCGGGTCATCGTCCACCACCAGGATCCGCAGCGGTCTCGTACCGATCACCTCGCCATTGCCTGCCTTTCCGTCACACGGCGACCGCTGCGGGCAGCGCGAGCACGAAGCGCGCACCACCCGCGGGTGCCGGTTCGCACCATAGCCGGGCGCCCATCGATTCGGCGAGCCGGCGCGCGGCGTAGAGGCCGATGCCCGACCCCCGGGCCGTTGACGTCTCGCGTCGCGCGTAGGGCTCGAAGATCCGGTCCCGCCATTCGGGCGGGATGCCCGGCCCCTCGTCGGTGACGGCGAGCCGGACAATGCCCTCCACGAGCGACCACTCGATCCCGACGCTGGTGTCGGGCGGGGCGTACTTGACCGCGTTCTCGAGCAGGTGCTCCAGGACCTGGCGCAGCCGGGCGCGGTCCGCCATCACGTGCAGCGGGCGGCCCGGGGCCACGGTCGCGCGGTGGCGGTGGAGCATCGGTCCCAGCGCCTCCAGCAGCTCAGCGACCATCGCCGCCAGGTCGATCGTGCCAAGCTCGGCCGGCTGGTCGGGCACGATGCGGACGGACTCCAGGATCGAGTCCACGAGCCGGTCCAGGCGCTCGATCTGCTCGAGCGTGCCCGCATGCCAGCCGGCCCGCGTGGCCCGCCGCCTGGGGTCCCGCGACGAGCGGCCGTCGAGCGGCGGCTCGTCCGCCAGCAGGTCGGTATAGGCGCGCACCACCGCGAGCGGTGTCCGCAGCTCATGGGTGACAAGCGCGATGAGCTCGTTGCGGGCCTGGTCGAGCGCCTTGAGCCGGGCAACCTGGACCTCGGCCTCGCGCTGCAGGCGGCCCTTCTCCACGATGCCGGCGAGCAGGTCCGCGATGGCCGACAGCTGCGCTGCGTCCGAGGAGGTGAACTCGCGCCGGGCCTCGGTCTGGACGTTGAGCACGCCCACGACCTGATCGTGCCAGGTCAGCGGCACCGAGAGCATCGAGGCGACGAACCGGCGCTGGTCGATGCCGCGGACCCACAGGAACCGCGGGTCGTCCCGGACATCGGGGATGACCATCGCCCGGCGGGACGCGGCGACGCGACCCGTGATCCCCTCCCCGATCGGGACCACGGCGCGGCCGATCTGATAGCGGTCGAGCCCGTTGGTGGCGGCCAGGGTCAGCCGCGTGCCGTCGCGGTCAAGGAGGTACAGCGAGGAGACGTCCGCGCCAAGCGCATCGCGCGTGCCGTCGACCACCGTCTCGAGCAGCTCCTCCCAGGTCTGCGCGGTCGTGACCAGCCGGAGCAGCTCGTGGAGGAAGCGCAGCTCCGCGACCGGATCCCGGCCGGCACGTGACACGTCCGCGGTCGGCCGCCCGTCCTCGACCGGTGCCGGCTCTGTCCGCGTCCGGAGGTCCGCCCGGGCGCCGCCGCTCGCGTCCTCGTTCATCGCCATCGAGAGCACCTTACAAGCCTAGGCCGTTCCGTCACCCGGATCGGTTGCGCCCGGGTACCGGCGCGGTGCCCTTGCAGTCGAACCGTAACCTGCGGCGACTGGCGGAGGCATCACCCGTTCCGCCATCCTTACGCCGTGGTGAACCGTCCAGCCCGCCCCGGCCGGGCACCGTCCCGTGTGCGCCAGGCCAGGTTCCCGGCGGTCGCCGCCGAGCCGCCGGGTCCCGGGATCGGTCGCGCCCGCGACCCGCTCGCCCGCGAGGTGCGGCTGCTCGGCTCGCTCCTGGGGCAGGTGATCGCGGAGCAGGCCGGTCCCGGCGTGTTCACCGTCGTAGAGCGCATCCGGCGGCGGACGATCGCGCTCCGTCGCGGCGATCCAGCCCAGGTGACGGAAGCCGATGCCGAGCGGCTCCGACTGGCCGACGAGATCGCGGGACTCGACCTGGCCCACGCGGCCGAGGTCGCCCGCGCCTTCACGCTCTACTTCCAGCTGGTCAACCTGGCCGAGGAGCGACAGCGGATCCGGATGCTCCGCACGCGGGCGCGTCGGGCCCGTGGTCGACCGATCGACGATTCGGTCGCGGACGCGGTGGAGCAGCTCGCGCTGGACCGGGCAACCCTCGAGGCGACGCTGGGGCAGGTCGTCGTACACCCGGTGCTCACCGCCCACCCCACGGAGGCCAGGCGCCGGACGCTGCTGATCGCCCTGCGGCGGCTGCGCCGGCTGCTCGATGCGCTGGACGATCCGCTGACCACGCCGGACGAGGACGCCGACCTGCGACGCCGGCTGCGCGAGGAGATCACGGTGCTGTGGCACACGGGCGACGTGCGAGCCGTGGCGCCGACCCCGCTCGACGAGGTCCGCTCCGCGCTCGCGATGTTCGACGAGACGCTGTTCACGGTGGTCCCGCGGTTCCAGCGTGGGCTGGACCGGGCGCTCGACCGGGCCCCGGAGCGTGCACCCTACCAGGCCCCTGAACGTGTGCGGCCTGGTGCCGAGCTCGGCGGAGCCGCGAGCTCGCCAGCGCACCGGAGCCCGAGCTCGCCGGCGACGCCGGCCATACCGGAGCTCGGCCACCGGGCTCACCCGCGGTGCTCCGGTTCGGGTCGTGGATCGGCGCCGATCGTGACGGCCACCCGGGGGTGACCGCGGAGGTGACGCTGCACACCGCCCGGCTGCAGGCCGATCACCTGCTTCACGGCTACGAGGCCGTCGCCCTGCGGCTGATGCAGATGGTCGCCGCGCGGGTCGATCCCGCCCACCTCGACCGGGGCCTCGACAGCGCCCTGGTCCGCGACGCCGAGGAGCTGCCGGAGATCGTGCGCCAGCTTCGCCGCCGGTTCCCCGATGAGCCCTACCGCCAGCGGCTGGGCGCGATCGCGGAGCGCCTCCGGCGCACGCGGGCGACGCTCACAGGAGCGACGGCGCCACGGTCCGGCGCGTACGCGGACCCGTCGCGGCTCGACGCCGAGCTCGCGGTGCTCCAGCAGGCCCTGGTCGCCGACGGCCTCGGGCGAGTGGCCTGGGGCGAGCTGACCGACCTGCGCTGGCAGCTGGCCACGTTCGGGTTCCACCTCGCCTCGCTCGAGGTGCGCCAGCACGCGGAGGTCCACCGGGCGGCGATCCAGGCGCTGCGGGGCGGGGCGGAGCCGGAGCACGAGGTCGCGGTCGGGGTGTCGCTCGCGGAGATCCTGGCCACCTTCCGGGCGATGGCCCGCATCCAGTCCCGGTTCGGGGTCGAGGCCTGCCGCCGCTACGTCATCTCGTTCACGACCGATCCGGAGGACGTCACGGCGGTGCTTGCGCTCGCGCGGCGCGCCGCGGAGGCCGAACCCTTCGGCCGTCCGGTGCCGGGCCTGGTGGACCTGCCGCCGGCCCTGCCGGTCCTCGACGTAGTGCCGCTGCTGGAGTCCGCCGAAGCCCTGACCGGGGCCGGGGCGCTGCTCGACAGGCTGCTCGCGGACCCGGCCTACCGGACGCACCTTCGTGACCGCGGCGACCGGCAGGAGGTGATGCTCGGGTACTCGGACTCGTCCAAGGAGAGCGGCTTCCTGGCCGCCAACTGGCTGCTCTACGTGGCCCAGGAGGCGCTGGTCGCGAGCGCCCGCCGGCATGGTGTCACGCTCACCCTGTTCCACGGCCGGGGCGGCGCGATCGGCCGCGGCGGCGGACCGGCCAACCGGGCGATCCTGGCCCAGGCGCCGGGGTCAGTTGGGGGCCGGCTCAAGTTCACCGAGCAGGGCGAGGTGGTCGCGGCCCACTACGCGGACGTGACCATCGCCCAGCGCCACCTGGAGCAGGTGACGGCCGCGGTCCTGCTGGCGTCGACGCCCGAGCACGAGCGCGCCGTCGAGGAGGCGGCGGCGACCGGCCGGGCCACGATGACCGAGCTGAGCGCCATCTCGCGGACCGCCTATGTCGCGCTGATCGAGCACCCGGCGTTCACGGACTTCTTCCGGGCGGCCACGCCCATCGACCTGATCGCCGGGCTGGGTCTCGGATCCCGGCCGACATCCCGCCCGCGGGGCGCGGTCCCGGGAGCAGGCACCCCGGGCGAGGCGCGGCCGGAGCGCCCGGCCGCGGGCAGCGACGGGATCCGCTCGCTGCGCGCGATCCCGTGGGTGTTCGCGTGGTCCCAGTCCCGGGCCAACCTGCCCGGCTGGTATGGGCTGGGCACGGCGCTCGAGGCCGTCACGGCACGCGGCGGCCGCGAGGTGGTGGATCACCTGTCGAGCCTGTACCGGCAGTGGCCGTTCTTCGCCTCGGTCCTGGACAACGCCGAGCTCTCGCTGGCCAAGGCGGACCTGGGCATCTTCCGCCGGTACGCGGACCTGGCGGGCGGCGCCGAGGCCATCGCGATCCGGGGCCTGATCGAGGCCGAGTTCGCTCGCTCGGTCCGCCTGCTGCTGCTGATCACGGGCCGGGATCGCCTTCTTGCCGGGCATGCGACCCTGGCCCGCGCGATCGAGCTGCGCAACCCGTACGTGGATGCGCTGTCGGCGGTCCAGGTCGAGCTGCTCGAGCGGCTGCGACGGCCGGACATCGCGCCTGCCGAGCTGGTCGCGATCCGCGCGGTCATCGGCGCCACGATCAACGGCATCGCCGCCGGGCTCCAGAACACGGGCTGACGGCCCGGTGCCCCGCACATCGGCCGGATCGGGCATCGTTGCGGGCACAGCCGGGGCAGGACCCGGGAACCAGGAGCGAGCGGATGCGCGAGATCGAGGCGGCCGTCATCGAGCGGGCGGGCGACACCACCACGCTGGAGACCCTGCGGCTGGCCGATCCGGGGCCGGGCGAGATCCTGGTGCGCATGACGGCGTCGGGCGTCTGCCACTCCGACCTGCATGTCCGTGACGGCCACTGGGAGCGCCCCGGTCCGATCGTGATGGGCCACGAGGGCGCCGGGGTGATCGAGGCGGTCGGCCCCGGCGTCGACCGCTCGCTGATCGGCCGGGCAGCGGCCCTGTCCTGGTACGCACCGTGCCTGCGCTGCAGGGAATGCCAGCGCGGACGCCAGTGGCTGTGCACCGGATCGCCCTCCCTGCGCCATTGCCAGGCGGACGGGACCACCCGCCTCACGCGACCGGACGGAGCGCCGGTCCTCGCCTACCTCTCCATCGGCACCATGGCCACCGCCCAGGTCGTCCCGGCGACGGCGGTCGTGCCGATGCCCGACGGCGTCCCGGCCGAAGTGGCCGCGCTCATCGGCTGCGCGGTCTCGACCGGTGTCGGCGCGGTGGTCAAGACCGCCGCGGTGCCGGCCGGATCCACGATCGCAGTGATCGGCCTCGGCGGCGTCGGCCTCTCGTGCGTGATGGGGGCCGCGCTGGCCGGGGCGCGGCGGATCATCGCGGTCGACGTGAACCGGGCGAAGCTGGACCTCGCGAGCGCGCTCGGTGCCACGCACCGGGTCCACGCGGATCCGTCCAGCCCGACTGCCACGATCGAGGACATCCGGTCGGCGGCGGGGGACGGCGGGCCCGACTACGTGTTCGAGGCGATCGGCCTGCCGGGGACGATCGAGCAGGCGATCTCGGCCCTGCCGCCGGGTGGCACCGCCGTGCTGGTCGGCCTCACCAGGTTCGGTCAGAGCGCCACGTTCGAGGCGTTCCCGTTCGTGGATGGGGGCCGGCGGATCATCGGCTCCAACTACGGCTCCGCGGTGGCCGCGATCGACTTCCCGCGCTACGCCGAGGCGTACCTGGCCGGCCGCCTCCCGGTCGATCGCCTGATCGACCACCGGCTGCCGCTGCCCGATCTCGAGCGCGCGTTCGATCGGCTGCGCCAGGGCGAGGCCGCGCGCCAGGTGATTGTGTTCGACGGCTAGCGGGGCGGCCGCGGGCCGGACCTCCCGCGGGCACCGGGTCAGGCGGGCGGCTCGGGCGTCTCGATCGGGGGCACCAGCGGCGACCCGGTGATCAGCCGGGTGGATCGCCCCTTGGTCAGGAACGACCATGCCCACCTGACCGAGACCACGATCCGGTTGGCGAACCCGATCAGGTACACGATGTGGATCCCCAGCCACAGGACCCAGGCCGCGAAGCCGCCCTGGTGGCCGAACGGCCCCATCCACGGGATGTCGGTCACGCCTGCCAGCCGGCCGATCACCGCCACGTCGCCGTGGTTGCTGTAGCGGAACGGCTTCACCGGGCGCCCGTCGAGGCGCGCGAGCACGGCCTTGGCCGCATAGCTGCCACCCTGGATCCCGCCCTGCGCCACGCCAGGGACGGGTCGATCCCGCTTCCAGGGCTGGATCGCCGCGTCGCCGACCACGAAGATCTCCGGGTGACCCGGCACGTTCAGGTTCCGATCCACTTTGATCCGCCCGCTGCGATCGGTCTCGGCTCCGGTCGCGGCCGCGACCTTGCGTCCGAAGGACGCGGCGAGCACGCCCGCCGCCCACAGCACCGTGCGGGTCGGGATCTCCTCCTCGTCACCCGATCCCAGCTGGACCCGCACGCATTGGTCGTCGATGTGGACGACCCGCGTCCTGGTGCGCACGATGACCCCGAGACGCTTCAGCTGGCGGGCGGCCGACGCGGACTGGGCCGGCGGATAGGGTGGCAGGATCCGGTCCAGCGCCTCGACCAGGAGGATCTTCGCGTCCCGCGAGCGGATCGACCGGAAGTCGGCCTTGAGCGTGTCGTTGGCGATCTCGCCCAGCGCCCCCGCCAGCTCCACGCCGGTGGGACCGCCGCCCACGATCACGAACGTCATCCACGCGCGGCGCCGTTCCGGGTCGGCCTCGCGCTCGGCCGCCTCGAACGCGATCAGGATCCGGCGCCGCATTGCGACCGCGTCATCGATGGTCTTGAGGCCCTGTGCGAACGGCGCCCACTCGTCGTGGCCGAAGTACGAGTGGTGGGCGCCCGTCGCCACGATCAGCGTGTCGTACGGGATCGGGCCGCCGTCGGACAGCGTGATCTCGCGCCGCTCGGCATCGATGTCCACGGCCTCGCCCAGCAGGACCGTGGTGTTGCGCTGCTTGCGGAAGATCGAGCGCAGCGGCTGCGCGATCTCGCCCGGCGAGAGGGCACCCGTGGCGACCTGGTACAGCATCGGCTGAAACAGGTGGTGATTCCGCCGGTCCACCAGCGTGACGTCGACCCGGTCGCCGCCCCTGCGCAGGTTGCGGGTCGCGTACAGCCCGGCAAAGCCGCCGCCGACCACGACGACGCGATGCGCGCGGGACGCCGGCCGGGGACGCTCAGCCATGGGGTCATGCTACCCGACGGCTACGGCACCGTGACCGTTCGCGCTGCCAGCACCCCGCGGTCGTCGCCCACCGCGTCGAGCACCACCTGGTAGGTCATCCCGGGCGTGAGGCAGCCCACGCCAACCGTCCCCGACGGCGCCGGGCCATCGGCTTCGAGCACACCGTCGAGCGTCACGCCGCCATCTCCCTCGCCGGTCTCCCCGGGGAAGGCCCGGACCACGACGCCCGTGGCGTCGATGCCCGCGAGGGCGTACGTCACCTGCGCCTGCGTGCAGGTCACGGGGGGCGGTGCGTCGCCGAGGTCGAGGCAGAACTGGGTCCCGCCGAAGCCCGCCTGCTCGAAGCAGGCCGTGCCGCCCAGGGATCCCATGGGGATCATCGGCTGGGCGTATGCGCCCGGGGCCAGGTGGACGTAGGGCGAGAGACCCGTCCCGAGCGCGATCCTCGGGGAGGCGATCGAGGACAGTGCCACGTCGAACTGGGCGACGCCGTCACCGGTGGTGAACGAGCCGATCGGGCTCGAGCCCGCGCTCAGGCCGCTGCCCGCGACTGCCTGGAACTGGTAGGTCGTGGCGGCGTGCACGTCGAGGCGGGCGAGGAGGATCGTCTGGCCGAACAGGGTCACCGAGGTCATGGACGACGAGGTATGGACCGACCCGGGGCTCAGGCCGACCTGCCAGAACTTGACATCGGCGGTCGTGGGTGGGTCGACGGTGAAGCCCACGATCGCCACGTCCGGACGGTCCGAATCCACGAACACGACGTTGACCGTCGGTCCCGCCGGCAGCTGGATCACCGGTGGCGGCCCGAGATCGAACACCGCTTCGATGCCGGTCGGGCAGCCTGCCGGTGGTGGATCGAACAGGCAGACGTCGATGATCGGGGTGAGCACGAGGCCGCCCAGGCCCCCGTGGCCCACCGGCGGGGCTTCGGGCGTGAGCTGGACGGTCAAATCACCTGCGTCAACGGGCGTGATCACGGGGCCGACCGGGCCGCTGGGTGAGGGGCTGGCGCTGGGCGAGGCGCTGGGCTCCGCCGAGCCGCTCGGCGCAGGGGTCGGGGTGGCCGAGGGGCTGTTGCCGCCGGTGTCCGGCGGGATGGGCAGCACGTCCGGACCCACCACGTCGGGTGGCACGCCGCCGGGCGGGTAGCCCCACATCGCGACGACCCGGCCGCCGCCCCAGGCGAGCGCGAAGTCGTCCACCACCGACGCCGGCCACCAGTCGCCCTGGTAGCCATACTTCGGGCGCCCGATCGGATCGATCACGTAGTAGGCCTCGGGGATGCCGCGCTTGGCGTTGCCCGGGTAGTAGCCGTCGAGGTAGATCGCGTGGCCGCCGGTGAAGTCGCGCTGGAGGCGCAGGCCGGGCGGGATCTTCGAGTAGTCGCCCTGGATCACGGCACCGTACCCGGATGTGAGCAGTGACTTGAGGGTGCCGGTCTTGATCAGGCCGTGGGGGAAGGTGATCCCGTAGCCGCGCCACAGCGCGGTGGCCAGGTCGTTGATGCCGGTGCCGCCGTCCTGATCGTCCTGGAGGGTACGCAGGATCGACCCCGTGGTCACGATGCCGTAGCCCAGCCGGGCGAGCATCGCGCCCGAGGCGAGCGTGCAGTTCGAGCCCTGGAACGGGCCGCCGTCGAACTGGGTCACCGGCGGTATGCGTGGGAAGCCGGCCGGCTTGACGGAGGCAGCCGGCTGGGCGCCGCCGAGGAGCGCGTCGGCGGCGGCCGACAGGTCATCCGGGCTGAGCGTCGCGAGCGGGGCTGGGTCCCCGCTGGGCTGCTCGTTGAAGGCGACGGGAACGCCCGGGCCGGCGGGCGTGTCCGGACCCTGGAGCATGTACTGCGGGGCCTCGCTCGCCGCGGACTTCGGGCCGTGGTCGCTGGTGGCCGACACGACGACGGTCGCGGCGACGAAGCCGATCGACGCCGTGACGAGGAACACGGCGATCTTCGCCAGGATCGAACCGACGGCGCTCATCGGCATGCAGCTTCACCACGATCCAGCAGGACGTCGTCTGACTGGTCTGGTGAGCTTCGCGCCGTTCGTGTCCGATGGCATAGGTCGGGTAAAGTTGCCTCGGCCGTCAGAACGAGTGTGGCCGCGTTGAGCGTCGCGTCCAGGTGCCTTTTGCAGAGTCATCGCGACCTTGTGGACCGCGTCGGGAGGTCGGTCCAGTACAGCACCGCCTTCGATTCCAGAGCGTTTGCCTGACGGATGTCGTAGCCGAGAACGTGATGGCGTTTCGCATGAAACGCGGATCCCGCGGCCGGAGGCGTGACCGATATGGTGCTGGCGACTTGAACGTCAGCTCGGCACCAATTGCCCCGGGCGCGAGACGTGTGTCGTGGCTTGGAGCGTCGGCGTCGGCGCCGGCGGTCGGGCTTGGGCGTCGGGCGAGGGGTGGGCTTGGGCGTGGGCCGTGGGTGTCGGGCCTGGGGGTCGGCTTGGGCGTCGGCGTCGGGACAGCCGTCGGGGTCGGTGACGGCGGGTTGTTCTGGACGGCCGTCAGCGTGGCGGCCGGGCCCAGCGAGGGCGGTGCCGCGGCGATCTCCGGCGCGCACGTCGCCACGGGCACCGTCGAGAGCGCCGCGTCGAACGTCAGCGGGGACACCTGGACCCAGCCCTCGGACCGCCCCGGCAGCGGGAAGTGGATCCGGGCCCAGCTCCCATCCTCGGTTCGCCCGGTGACCAGCAGACGCTGCCCACCCGGAACCGAGAGCAGCGCGGGACCGATGTTGGGACAGGGATAGATCGCGAGCTCGCCGCCTGATGTCGCGGAGGTCCCGGGCGAGGGCGCGCCGCTCGCGATCACTCCGCCGCCGACGATGCCCGCGATGAGCCCGCCGACGACGATGATCGCGGCAACCTGCGGACCCCCGAGGGCGCCCACGGCCTTGGCGATCCAGGCACCGATCGCGCTCACGTCGCTCCCCGAGCCCGCAGGCGGAACGCAGCCTGCATTCGGGCGGACTGTAGGGCCTCGGCGGCCGTCACGTCATCCCCCCGGAACTCCCAGGACCGAGATCTCGCTCACCGCGGCGTCGTCGAACGGCGTGCCGGCGATCGAGGTCTTGACCGAGGGGTAGGTGGTCACGATCGTGATCCGCACCGAGGTCGCGCCGGCCACGCCGCCGAGATCGATCCGCTGCGCCTTGGTCGTGTCCTTGAGGTGGAACGCGATCGGCTGGGCGCCGCTCACCGTCACCTGGATGTCCTTGAGCCGCAGGTTTCCCTTGTACAGGGGCGTGGACGCCTGGTAGCCGTTGCGGATGACCAGCGTGTCGGCGCGCGCGGGATCGAAGGTCACCTCGATCCACTGGCCCTCCTCCTTGGCGCTCCCTTCCTGCCAGCTGGTGCCGAGATCGCCGTCGATCGCCATCTCCGGCTGGAACTTGGCGCGGTCCCCGACGACCGACGAGGCCGTGGCGCCCGTGAGCGTGAGCTTGACGGCCGTGGGCGCGGGCGTCGCTGCCGTCGTGGCGACCGGCCCGCTGCCGCCGGACGCGGCCGCGGACGGAGCGGCCGGCGTCTGCCCGCCCGGGCCGAGCGTCGCCCCGGAGTCGGGGCCCTTGCCGGCCAGCATCGGCCCGATCACCACGATCCCGACCCCGACCAGCACGCCCAGCACGGCGACCGCGAAGATCCAGCCCGGGATCCCGCGCGAGGACGGCTTCTCGCGACCGACGGGGCGGGCGCCACCGGGCGGCACCGGGCTCGTCGTCGGGGTGGCGGCCACGGCGGCCGCGATCATCTCGGGCGTTGGTTCCGCGATCCGCGCGGCCGCCGCGAGCGTGGCGCCGCACGACTGGCAGAACGTCCGCGTGGCCGGGTTCGCGATGCCGCAGGAGGGGCAGCGCACGAGATCGTCAACCGGATCCGGGGTTGCGATCAGCGGCGGCAGCGCCCTGGGCGTCGCTGCCTGGACGGGCGACCCGGCGGGCTGATCGCTGACCGGTGACGGGGTCGCAGCGGGCGCGGCTGCATCGTCCGGCGGCCTCTCCCTCCCATTCGAGGAACGCACCGCACGAGCCGCAGAACTGGTCGCCCGGCACGTTCGCGAAGCCGCATCGCTTGCACAGGATGGTGGGGGTGTCGGTCATCGGGTGGCTAGCCTCGGAACAGCAGCATGAGCGGCAGGTCGATGAACTGGCGGGTGAGGACGAAGCCAGGTGGCGAGGTGGAGGGGGTCGTCACCAGCATCGGCACCGACACGGGCGGGAACGAGGTCCCGTCGAGCGGCTCGGCCACCAGGTCACGCCGCCCGGTGACGTCGCTGTGGAACACCAGCACCTGGACCCGGAACCGGCCCTGCGCAGTCCGCCTTGACCACCGGCATCCGCGGCGTGAGGCCGTTGCTCCACCGCAGCCGGATCGAGGAGCCCGGCGGGAACCCCGTTCCGGTGGCGATGGTCACGATGCCCGGCGGTCCCAGGTCGGGGTCGAGCACGAGGCGGGCCCGTGAGCCCGATCCCCGCAGCCGAGCCGTCCGCGGCGAGCCCGTGAAGCTGTCGGGGATCTCGAGCGTCGCCGTTCGCAATCCCCGGCCCTTCGGCGTGAAGTCGATGGTGACCGTGCACGCCTCTCCGCGATGGAGCGTCCGCCCGTCGCAGCCGTCGGCCGTGACCCCGAAGTCGGCGCGGTTCGAGCCCGTGATCGTCGCCTTCGAGACCGTCAGTGGCGACCAGCCCGTGTTGGCAAGGACGGCCGCGGCCGGCAGGGCGCTCGTGCCCACGGCCCGCGACCCGAGGTCCAGGACCGTCGGGTTGAGCCGCGGCGCCGGCGGGAAGTCACGCAGGAACACGTCCGCGAAGGACTGCTTGTCGCCGGTGACGAGGATGCTCGACAGTGATGCGAACGTGACGTAGCGGCCGCCGCCACCGACGGCCGGCACGAGGCTCCGGCTGCCGCCCGGCCCGCCGGTCGTCGCCACCGACACCAGGATCGTCTCGCCGGCCTCAACGTCCCGCTCGAACACCTCGCTGGTCCGCAGGGCGACGGCAGCCAGGTGTGAATCGGCTAATGCTGCGCTCGTGTCGACGATGTCGGGGGCGGCCGACGCAAACGCGACCATCCGTCCGTCACGCGAGATCGCGGCCTGGCCGCTGGCGCCGCCCCCGGGCGCGCCCGCCGGCGTCACGGACACCTGCACGGTCGTGCCCGTCTGCCGGTCGCGGCGGAAGACATCCACGAACCGGCCGTCGTCGCCCGGCGCCAGGTTGGATGCGGCCGACTCGAATGCGACGTACCGCCCGTCGGCTGAGATGGACGGGGCGGCGGACGCCCCGTTCGCCGCGCCGCCACCCGGGGGGCCGCTGATCCGCTCGGTCCGGGCCGTGCCGACGGTCCGGACGTAGACCTGCGAGCCGGCCCCGGTGTCCTCGGCGACGACCGTATCGCCACCGTCGGAGGCGAACGCGACGACGTTGCCGTTGCCCGAGATCGAGGGCGATGTGCTGTTGCCCGACGTGGTGCGCCCTCCGGTACCGACCGAGACGAGGATGGTCTGCTGCGTCGTCCGGTCGTAGCGGAACACGTCGGCGTTGACCTGCCCGTCCTCGCGGGCGATCGAGGGGTTCTCGGACGTATAGGCGATGTACCGCCCGTTGGCCGACACCGACGGCTGGTGGCTGTGATCGGCGGCCGAGCCCTTGAGGGTCCGGCTCACGATCGCGGTCTTCCCCGTGTGCCGGTCCCAGGCAAGCACGACCGATCCCAGGACCGCCGCGAGGTTGGTGGTCGGCGGCTGGTAGGTGAACGCGACGACGTTGCCGTCGGACGAGATGGATGGCTCAGTGGCCGCACCGCCACCCGAGAACCCGCCGGGCAGCGGCAGCCGGATCGTCGAGCCCGACCGGCGATCGCGCACGAACACGGCGGGACTGGGCACCTGGGCCGCCGCGGATGCTGCGCCGACGAGGTTGGTCGCGGCCGAGGTGAAGGCGACATACCGGCCGTTCTCGGAGATCGACGGGCCCGCGGATCCGCCGTTGGGAAAGCCGCCGCTGCGTCGCTGTGACACCAGGGTCGTCGTGCCCGGCGGCGGTGGCAGCGGGGCCGACGTCGACGGCCCACCGGGCGAACCGGCCCCGGACGGCACAGCGGCGGCCGGCGCGGGGCTCAGCAACGCGAGCGCCAGGGCGATGGCGGCTGCCCGGCGCGTCCCGGGTCTCAGGGCCGCAGGTATCCGGAGTAGAAGACGGCTGGGTCGCACGTCCCCGAACTCGTGCAGCTGAGCGAGAGGTTGAGGCTCTCCCCGGGCCCGATGACGATCGGCGTCACGAAGTGGAGGTCGTAGTCGCGGAAGTTGTCGAGCCGCAGCTGGAGCAGCCCCACGTCGTTGCGCAGGACGACCAGGGCGCCCGAGGCGCCGTTGGGGTTCGAGAACACGAAGTCGGTGATGAACAGCGTCCCCGCGGGCGTGAACGTCGGCGTGCCCTTGTCCAGCCGACCGTCGACCGGGTTGCCGAGGCCCGGGATCACGACACCCGGCGTGGGCGTCGGTCCGGCCGGGGTGCTCGAGCCGGGAGACGCCGTGGCGCCACCTCCCGAGGACCCGCCACCTCCCGAGGATGCGGCCGGCGTCGGGGCTGCGCCACCCCCGCCGCCGTTGGCCGGGCATCGTGGGCAGGCCGGCCGCGCCGAGCGCGCTGTTGACGTCGGCCCTGAGGCTGGCCAGCGGCGACGCGACCGCCTCGGACGCCGCGGTCTCGATGGACGGCTTGAGCAGGAACAGCCAGGCAAGCACGAGCAGCACGAGGAGCACGATGAGCGCGAGCAGCGCCTTGAGGAACCAGGGCGGGAGCATCGACTCCTGGAGGAGCGTGCCGTCGAGCGAGATCGGGGCGCCGCCCTCGGGCCGGACATACAGCTGGAACGGCCGGGTCTTGGGCTGGCCGCGCCAGAATCGCTTGACCGGGCTGACCCGGATCTTCGCGAATCCGGCCATTCCCGGCTCCACCACGACGCCCGGCGGCTTGATGTCGAACCGCAGCACGCGATCGGCGTCGGTACCCTCGAGCTCGGCGCTCAGGCGTGCGTTGCCGCGGTTGTCGATCGCGACGTCATGGCCACCGCCGCGGGACCCGCGCGACGTCCGTGGGACAAGCTCGGCGAACGGCTCCTGGAAGCTGCCGACGGTGACCGACCCCTCCTCGACCGCGGACCCCGCCGGATCCTCGCGGGACCGGGCGCGGACGCCGAACGGGACGAGCCCGGCCGGCGTGCTGGCCGCCCGGGGTGGCCGGAACACGACCTTCGCCGTCCCCTCTGCACCGGGGAACAGGGACAGGGACCCGGGTTCCGCGCCGGCCCAGCCGGCCGCATCGCCCAGCACGTCGAGGGCGAACTCGTCGACCACCGTGCCCGTGTTGCGGACCCGGACCTCGGTCGAGACCTCCTGCCCGGGCTCGACCTGGAGGGCAGGCGTGACCAGCGTGACGGAAGCACCCACGAGCGGAGTGTAACCGTGGCCCCGGCCGCCGAACAGGGTGCACGCGGGTGCGCGGAAGGCTCCCGCGAGCGCGGTTGAACGGGCAGCGGGCGATGCCCGTTAAGTCCACGTTGACTGGGCGCACACTGCCCCGCGGTAGCGTCCCGACCACCTCCCGGGGCACGGCCGCCGTCCCGATGCGCCGGCCCCGGGTCGTCATGGAGACCGACATGGTTGCGGAACCGATCCCGTTCAAGGCCCCGATCTCCGTCGCTGTCCGGGCGGCCGACCCGTTGTCCCGGGCCGGCATCGCCAGCCAGCTGCGCCGGGCCCAGGGCTTCGTCGTGGCAGCCGACGATGATGCCCCCGAGGACGGCGTGGCCCTGGTCGTGGCCGAGGACGTGGATTCGCGGGTCCTGGGCGAGATGCGGGCCCTGCGGGGGCGGGGCGTTCGCCGGATCGTGCTGCTGGTATCCCGGGTGGACGACCGGACGCTCCTGGCGGCGGCCGAGGCGGGCGTCACCGGCGTCATCCGCCGGAGCGAGGCGACCGCGGGCAACCTTGCCGCGGCGATCCGGTCCGCGGCGGCCGGGG
Source organism: uncultured Chloroflexia bacterium (assembly GCA_963732805.1). Lineage (GTDB taxonomy): Bacteria > Chloroflexota > Limnocylindria > Limnocylindrales > CSP1-4 > CAIXZV01. Next base: position 1,406,550 of record CAVTAW010000002.1, on the reverse strand, counting down.
AGGGCTCCCTGCCACCGGACCTGCTGGGCCGCCTGCTGCGCCAGGTCGGCCACCTCCAGCGCCAGGTGCTGTCACCGCGCGGGCTGACGTTCTCCGGCCTCACCGAGCGCGAGGCGGCGGTGGTGCGTCTGCTCGCCGATGGCTTCGACACCGCAGAGATCGCGCACCAGCTGTTCTACTCCGAGCGCACGGTGAAGAACATCATCCATGACATCACGTCGCGCCTGGAGCTCCGCAACCGGACCCATGCGGTTGCCTACGCGATCCGCGAGGGCCTCATCTAGGGAGGATCGAGAAGCCCGCGAGCCGGGCGCCGTCAGTGGCCGGGCGGCGTCAGTGGCGGGGCGGCGTCGGTGGCCGGGCGGCGTCGGTGGCCGGGCGGCGTCACGCGCCTGGGCGTCCTAACCGGCCGGGCGCCGTCAGCCCTGCATCTCCTCCTCTTCCTCCTCGGCCTGGCGCTGGACGGCCGGGTTCGCGGCCGTCTCGTCCTCCTCCAGCTGGGCGGTGGCCGCGCTCGCGGTGCCCGCGGGCGCGGTCGCGGGCGATGACGCGGATTGCATCGAGGACAGGACCCGGTCCGCCGTCTGGTCGGCGGCCCGCTCGAAGCGATCCGATGGGCTGCTCACCCGGATCCCGCCCGGGGCGTCGGTGCCGTCGACGGGGCCCTGCGACTGCTGGACCACGTGGGTCAGCTCGTGCGCGATCGTCCGCTGGCCGGTCGGCGTGGAGGGGTTGAACTGGCCACTCCGGAACACGACGTCCGAGCCCACGGTGAAGGCGTTGGCTCCGACCGATTCCGCCGATTTCGATGCCTGCTCGTCGGTGTGCACGCGGACGTGCTCGAACGAGGTGCCGAACGCCGCCTCCATCGTGGACCGGGTCCCGGCATCGAGCGGCGACCCGCCACCGGAGCCGATCACGTCGTTCACCGGAGACCGCTGTTCGTCCTCGCTGCCCAGCAGCTGGACGACCCCCGTGTTGCCCGCGGTCCGCTGGAGGCGCATCACGGCCGCAGCGTCCAGCGCCGGCGACCGCGTCACGGTGAGCGGCCCACCCGGTGCCGCATCGTGGCCCGCGGTCGCATCAGCTTCGGGCGCTCGCACCCGATGGCGGGTCGGTTCCAGCTCGAAGTCGCGCATCAGACGGATCCTCCTGTGGCAGCCCTCAGCATCCCCCACCACCGGGTCCGCCGCAATGCCCCCCGATCGGACCGCCCGCAAGTCTGCCCCAAGGGGCAGCAGCGACCCCGGGGTCGCTCGATCGGCTGCTCGTCTACGTCCCGCCTCCCGGCCTGCGCAGCTCGAAGTGCATGCTGTCTGGATGCTCCCAGGTTGCGCCCGGGGTGAAGCCACGCTGGACGGCCGCCAGCACGAAGTCCTCGCCGAACGCCTCGGGCCGGCTCGAGACGTCGCTGGTCGTGAAGAAGCCGACGTCCGCGATCTGGGCCAGCGACGGGAGGGAGACCTCCTGGATCGGATTGCCCTTGCGTGCACGACCGAGCACGAACTCGGGATCGGAGGTGAGGCCGGTCCGCAGCGAGACCACCCGGTCCAGCCACGACTTCACCCCGGCGGCCTTCGTGAGCCGCTCCTTCACCAGGCTGGCGGCGCTGATCGCCGCCGCGATCCGGGCCGCCTCGCCGGCGCCGGGTTCAGGCGCGGCGACGGGTGAGCCCGCTCCCGCCGCCGCCGGCGTCGGCGCGGCGACGGGTGAGCCCGCTCCCGCCGCCGCCGGCGTCGGCGTGGCGCCGGTGCCACCGCCGGCCGGTGCCGGAATGCCGGCGGCCAGCTCATCGGCCTGCCTCCCGATGTCGGCGATCTGCTGCTCGAAGATGCCCTTCATCCGCTCCGATAGCCGCGACCTGCGAAGCTGGCGCCGAGGGCCGGCGAGGCGGCCATTGAGCGCGTTCAGCTTCCGGACGAGGGTCGCCATGCCGGCCGCCTGGCGCTTCAGCTCTGCGCTGGCCGGCATCGATGCCGGATCAAAGCCCAGCTTCTTGAGCGCCTCCTCGGTACGCGTCCGGTCGGCATCGACGACCTGGATCCAGGCGTCGAGCACGACAGGCAGCTCGGCCATGATCTTCTCGCGATCGGCTGGCGTCCTGGCCGCGGCCATCTGCCTGCGGAGCTCGATCAGGCGGTCGCGGTTCTGGCCCAGCAGACCATGGTCGAGGCTGGTACGCATCTGCTCCGACACGGCGGCCAGGATCTGCGACTCGGACAGGACCTTGATCTGCAGGTCGCTGATGTCCTTGCGCGCCAGGATCTTCGCGCGCTCGGCCTCTCCCTTCGACGTGGCGGCATCAATCTCCTGGAACAGCCCGGCCGCACCGGGCGTGTCCAGCTGCATCCAGGCCTGGTGGCCGGTGACGAGCAGGATCAGGTCAAGCTGGCGCGGGTCAGCGCGATTGTCCCGGCTGCCAAGGTGCGGCATCTCGGTGGCGTCGTAGTCGATCGCGAGACCGATCGTGTGCGGATCGGCGATCGTCTGGGGCGCGGTGCGATCGAAGCGCGTGACCCGCGGCCAACCGATGCCGCCGCTGCGCGGCATCCGCGTCCCGAGCTCGGTCGCGATCGCCTCGAGGCGGCTGGCAGCATCGTCATGCAGGAGCGTCTCCGAGCCCGGGATGTTCGCCTTCCGGATCTTCGCGAAGTGGGCGATCGTTCGGTCGTCAGAGCCGAAGAACGGGCGCTCGGCAAGGAAGAACTCGATCTGCCGATCGCGACCATCGAACAGCGGGTGACCGCGAACGAGGGGGTCGAACGTCTGGATCTTCGCCAGCGCGTCGTCCGTGGGCGGGGCTTTGGGATCCGGGGCGGCGGCCGGTGCCGGGGCGGCCGTCGAGCCCGGGGCGGCGGCCGGTGCCGGGGCGGCCGGAGCTGGGGCGGCCGGAGCTGGGGCGGCCGGAGCTGGGGCGGCCGTCGAGCCCGGGCCGGCCGTCGAGCCCGGGCCGGCCGGTGCCGGGTCCCGCTGGACACCGGGCCCGGGCAGCATCCGGGTCGCCCCGCCGGCGCGGAGCAGCTCGATCACCGCGTGGTTACCGGCAGCCCGCTGGAGATTGGCCAGCAGGTCCGGCTCCCGCGACACGTCCGTGCGGACAGGTTGCGCAGGGCGCCTCTGGACCGCGGCCGCGTCGCCGACACGCACCCGAGACGCGCGGGCCCTCGTCGGCTCGTGCATCGCAGGCCTCGGGCCTGCCCTCAGCGCGGCTGCCCCGCCGCGCGCTCGAGGTCGAGCGTGGGCAGGTAGTCGCCGAACTCGGCCTCGACCGTGAGGCGCCCCAGCTTGCGGTACTCGCGCTCGGTGGCACGCACCAGGTCGGCCATCGTGACCTGCCGGTTCTCGGCTGCAGCGAGGTAGGCGGCCGTGACGCAGATGTTGCGGATGTTGCCACCCGAGACCTTGAACCGCCCGGCCAGGAAGTCGAGGTCGAAGTCGCCCGTCCGGGGCAACGATCGACGGCAGATTCGCCTCCCACAGGCGCCGGCGGTGCTCCTCCTCGGGCATCGGGAAGTCCACGATCGCGTCCAGCCGGCGGACGAACGCCTCGTCCACGTTGGACCGCAGGTTGGTGGTCAGGATCGCGAGACCGTCGAACCGCTCCATCCGCTGCAGCAGATAGGCAACCTCGACATTGGCGTAGCGATCGCGCGCGTCCTTGACCTCGGACCGCTTGCCGAACAGCGCGTCGGCCTCATCGAACAGCAGCACGCCGTTGACGCGGTCGGCCTCGGTGAAGATCCGGTCGAGGTTCTTCTCCGTCTCGCCGATGTACTTGTCGACCACGGTGGACAGGTCGATGACGTAGACGTCGAAGCCCAGGTCTCCCGCCACCACCTCGGCCGACATCGTCTTGCCGGTGCCCGAGTCGCCGGCGAACAGGGCCGTGACGCCGAGCCCGCGGGCGCCCTTGGTCCCCATGCGCCACTCCCCGATGACCCGGTCGCGGTGCCTGGCGCGCGCGGTGAGCTCGCGCAGCTGCTGCTCGACCACCGTGGGCAGGACGAGATCCTCCCAGCCCACGGTGGGGACGATCCGCCTCGCGAGCCGCTCCAGGCCGGCCGCGTTCTGTGCCCGTGCCCCGGCCGCGACGTCGGCCACAGTCATCGGCCTCGCGGCCGCGGATGCCGCCCGTCGCGCGGCCCGCGCGGCCCGGTCGATCTGCTCGGGCGCGAGGCGGAAGGCAAGCGTCGCGAGCGCCGGGTCGAAGCCGTCCGGCGTGTCGCCGTTGAGCGACGCGGCCCATAGCTCGTGGCGCTGGACGACGGGCGGGACCGGCGCATCCAGCACGAGCGGTGGCTCACGCGACCAGGCTGGATCCCACTCACGACCACCGACCAGGACCACGGGCCCGGGCAGCTCCGCGAAGGCGCGGACGGAGAACGGGCCGCGCTCGACCAGCGGTTCGATGGGTCCGACCACCAGCCCGGCGCCACGCAGGCGCGCTTCGCGGGCACCCGCGCGGGCGATCGCGAGCGGGTCGTCGCCGGCCGCCATCCGATCCAGGTCCAGGGCAACCGCCCGGCGGCCGAGTCGCGCGAGGGCGGTCCAGCCCAGCGACCGCCCGGACGCGCCCGGACGCTCACGCAGGTAGACGGACGCGCGGCCGGCCACCAGCGCGCGGGCGACCTGCTCCACCTCGGGCAGGTCCACCTCCACCGATCCGACCAGCAGGGCGTCGATCACGGGGTCCGGGGCGTCGTCCCCGAGCAGGTGGGCAATGACCCGGTCCGGGACGCGCAGCGACCGGGTCAGGGCCGGCCGGTCCAGGTCCTCCACGAGCAGCAGACCGCCGGTGACCAGCGGCGCCAGCGGCCCGAGCCGCGCCCGCACCGTGCCCGGTTCCGCACGAACGGTCGGGGCGGGGCGGGCCCCCCACCCCGTCGGCGCACAGCTCCAACGCCAGCCCAACGCTCGCGCGCCGGCGCGAGACATCATCGTGGAGGTAGCCGTACAGGCGCTCGAAGCGCGGATCGAGATCGGGTGCCAGCGCGACGAGCAGCAGGTCCAGGTCGACGGGCTTGAGGCCGAACGCACGGCCAAGATCCCGGAACCGGATGCGCTCGCCGGCGCCTTCCACGATATCGGCGCCCTGCTCCACCACGGTCCGGGCATCCGCCGCGGCCGCCGCGGCGGCCGGTCGGCACGAGCGGCTCGGTGGGCCCGGCCAACAGCTCGTCCACCTGCGCGTCCGAGATGTACAGGCCACGGAACCGGTCCTCAGGGTCGGGGTCGCCGGCCCGGCGTCGCTCGACCGCGGCCCTGACCCGTGTCTCGAGCAGGGCGAGCCGGGCCTGGAGATAGTGGAGCGACGCGTCCCGGTCGGTGATCGGCGGTGCCTCGGGCGACGAGTGTCCGTCCACCGACGTCGCCCCGGTGTCGCCGGCGCTCATCGCCGGGTGCCGTGCACCCGCAGGGTGACGCCCGAGCGTTCCTTGTCGGGGCGCCTGGGCACGGTCTCCTCGGGCAGCGGCTCCAGCGGCGACACCATCCCGCGCCGCCGCCCTGCGCCCGGTCGCGGTCTCCGCGCCGGCGCCGGAGCTCGAGATCCCGATCGTCGGTCCCTCCATCACCGGCGGGCCGTACGGCGTGATCGCGTCGATCATGATCGGCGCCGTCACCACGACATCCAGCGACGGCTTGAGCTCGCCGCCCAGCGCCGACCAGATGTCGGCCAGCGAGCGCTCCTGGCTGGCCGGCTGGCCGACCTCGATGTACACGGGCAGGTCCGCCTCCTCGAGCGAGCCACCGAGCTCGCCCGGCTTGATCATCGCGTTGCGCAGGAAGCACGCGAGCAGCGACGAGAGCAGCCGGTGCTCGTCCTCGGGTCGCTGGGTCCAGGCCGTCACGAGGTAGGCGAGCCGGAACCGCCGCGGCGGCTGGCGCCGGGCCTTGACCAGGCCGTCGCTCTCCCGGATGTCCTCCCAGGTGGGCACCCGGCGCTGGAGGTCCTCGCGGATGTCGTACAGGTACAGGTCGATCGCGGGTCCGCTGCGCCGCGCAACCCAGTCCTTGGTGGGCGCGTCGAACACGAGGTCGACGGCCGAGCCGTTGAGCGCGTCGCGGCGGACGAGCCGCTCCAGCAGCTGATCGACATCCTGGATCACCCCCAGATCGTCGATCACCGCGCCGCCCGCGGCCAGCCGGTCGCGGGGCATCCGTCGGGGCACCGGTGGCCGCCCGATCGGGCAACGCCGCCCGCCCTTGTGCGCGCCCGGTCGGGCCTTGTTCGCCGGTTGGCCCGGTGCGAGGGTCAGCAGGTCGGGATCCCAACCATCGGGAGAGGGCCACGCATGCCGAACTATCTGTCACCCGGCGTCTATGTCGAGGAGGTGGAGGCCGGGTCCCGTCCGATCGAGGGCGTGGGCACGGCCGTCGCCGCCTTCGTCGGACTGGCGGCCCGCGGGCCGGCCAACACGCCCACGCTGGTCACCAACTGGAGCCAGTTCACCTCCACCTTCGGGGAGTTCGTCGAGAACTCCTACCTTGCGCACGCCGTCTACGGCTACTTCCTGAACGGCGGTGGCGCGTGCTATGTCGTACGCGTGGGTGCCGACGGGGTCATGCCCGTCGCGTCCGCCGAGCTGCCCAGCGCGGCCGAGAAGGGCAAGCCTGCGTTCCGCGTCGCGGCCCTGGAGGCCGGTCCCGCCGGCAACGACGTCAGCGTCGAGGTAGAGGCTCCGTCCGAGGCGGCCGAGGGCAACTTCAAGCTGGTCGTCAAGCAGGGCGGCAAGCCGGTCGAGACGTTCGACAACGTGAGCATCGGCCGCGGCAAGCAGAACGTCGCGACGGTGGTCAAGGCCCAGTCCAAGGTCATCGTGGTCGAAGAGGTGGGCGGCAGCCTCGCCGCGCCCGCCACGGGCACGGTCGCGCTGGCCGGTGGCGGCGCCGCGGTTCCTGCACGGGTCACCCCGGACGACTACGTCGGCAACTCCGCGGATCGGACCGGCTTCGCCGGGCTGGAGGCCGTGGACGAGATCACGATGCTCAGCGTGCCCGACCTGATGGCGGTGTACGAGCAGGGCATCATCGATCTCGAGGGCCTCCAGGCCGTCCAGCTCGCGATGATCGCCCATTGCGAGCTCATGGGCGACCGCGTCGCGATCCTCGACGCACCGCCAGGCCTCAACGCCCAGCAGATCAAGGAGTGGCGGGTCGACAAGGCCGGCTACGACTCCAAGTACGCCTCCCTGTACTGGCCGTGGATCAAGGTCTTCGACCCGCCGTCCGGGCAGGCGAAGTTCATCCCGCCGTCCGGTCACATGGCCGGCATCTGGGCGCGCAACGACGACACGCGCGGCGTCCACAAGGCGCCGGCCAACGAGGTCGTCCGGGGCGCGATCACGCTGGCGCTCAACCTGACCAAAGCGGAGCACGATCAGCTGAACCCGGTGGGCATCAACTGCATCCGGGCGTTCCCGGGTCGGGGCATCCGGGTGTGGGGCGCGAGGACGATCTCGAGCGATCCGTCGTGGCGCTATCTCAACGTCCGGCGACTGTTCAACTACGTCGAGGAATCAATCTTCGAGGGCACCCAGTGGGTGGTCTTCGAGCCCAACGACCAGCGGCTGTGGGGCCGGGTCAAGCGGACCATCAACGCCTTCCTGCTGCGGGTCTGGCGTGACGGCGCCCTGTTCGGCGCGACGCCCGACCAGGCGTTCTTCGTCAAGTGCGACGAGGAGAACAACCCGCCCGAGGTCCGCGACGCCGGTCAGCTGATCGTGGACATCGGCATCGCCCCCGTGAAGCCGGCCGAGTTCGTCGTCTTCCGGATCGCGCAGTTCTCGGGCTCGCCGGACAGCGAGTAGCCATCCACCCACTGAACACGACACCCCACGGAGGGACGCATGCCCACGACCGATCCCCTTCTGCAAGGGAACGTACTGCTCGACCTCGACGGCGTCGGCGTCGTCGCGAACTTCAGCTCCGTCTCGGGGATCTCGAGCGAGGTGGAGATCGTGGACAACCCGTACGTCACCGAACAGGGCAAGGTCTACATCGGCAAGCTGCCCGGCAAGCCGAAGACGCCCACGATCACGCTCAAGCGCGGCCTCACGGGCGCCACCGAGCTGTGGGCGTGGCACCTGGCGGTCATGCAGGGCACGCCGGACCGGCGCAACGGCTCGGTGATCATGATGAACACGATCGGCGAGGAGGTCCTTCGCTACAACTTCGGCAACGCGATGATCTCCAAGCTCAGCCTCTCCGAGGGCGGCGCCACCACCAGCGGCGTCCAGATCGAGGAGGCGACGCTGGCCTGCGAGACCCTCGAGAAGGGCTAGGTCCGTCATGACGGCCGCGGCCCTGCCCGAGATCCCGATCGAGCGAGGGAGCACCAACGTGTCCGATGCGCTGCGCACGGAATACGCGTTCGTGCTCCCCCGCGGCTACGTCGACGGATCCGGGGCGGTCCATCGCGAGGGCGTGATGCGCCTCGCGACGGCCCGCGACGAGATCACGCCCCAGCGAGACCCCCGAGTCCGGGAGAACGAGGCGTACCTCACGGTGCTCCTCCTGTCCCGGGTGGTCACCAAGCTCGGCACCCTGGCGCAGGTCCACACCGGCGTCATCGAGGGGCTGTTCGCCTCGGACCTCGCGTTCCTCCAGGACCTCTACCGGAGGATCAACCAGGAGGGCCACACGCAGGCATCCGTGACCTGCCCGGCGTGCAACCACGCGTTCACCGTCGACGTGGCGGGTGAGCAGCGCCTGGGGGAATCGTGACGTACGCGCCCGACCGGCTGTTCGAGGAGGTCGCGTACGTCGCCTACCACTTCCACTGGCCGATGGACACGATCCTCGACCTCGAGCACCCCCTGCGGCTGCGGTTCGTGGACGAGATCGGCCGGATCAACAAGCGCCTGTCCGAGGAGGGTTGAGCCCCGTGCGCCTGCCGTGGCCGTTCGGCCGCAGCTCGTCGTCCGCTGGGCCGACCACGCGGGCCGGCGGTGAGCGCGCCTCCTCGGCTCCGTCCGCGGCTCAGCGAGTGGGGCCGCCCACCGGCGCCTGGGCGGCCTTGCCGCCGATCCAGCGTACGGTGAGCCCGCCGCCGCTGGTCGCCCCCAGCCGGCCGTTCCTGGCCGACGTTCCCGGTCACACGCCGCTGCCGCCGATCGTGCAGCCGCTGGGCCACGAGACGGGGCCGGCTGCCCCGCCCGGTCTGGTCGTGGCGCACGCCCGCCCGGTGCCCAGCCTCACGTCGAGCGCGCCACTGCCAACGCGGTCCGTCCAGCGCGCCCGGGCGTCGCTGTCCGGGCCCCGGGCGGACCTGCCCGGCTTCGAGCCCGGGCCCGTGGTGGCGAGCGACGTCGCGCCCGCCTCCGGTGGCGGGCCGGCCTCGGAGACGGCACCCGTCCGGACGCTGCCCGCCGTGCCCGCCGCGGCCACGGTCACCCCGCCGGCGCGATCCCTGACCAGGGCGGCCTCGTCGCCCACGCCGCTCGGCCCGGCCGGCGGGGGTCGGTCGCCCGGTGACGGACCTGCCGTGCAGCGCACGGCGCCCCCCCAGGGCTCGGCGGCCCCCGGGATGTCCACCCTGCCGCTGCCGCACACGGTCAGCCGCTGGGCGGAGGCCGGATCACGGTCGGCCGGCGGCCCGTCCGCCCCGGCTGCCGCCGCAGCGGCATCGACCACGTCTGCGGCGCCGGGGCCCGTGACGGTGTCCCGGGAGGCCGCCTCGCGATCGGTCCCGGCACCGGGCGCATCCCGCCGGCCGGGTCTCGGCGCGCCGATCAGCGTGCAGCCGGCGAGCGCGGTCGCGGCGCGGCTGCCGGTTCGGACGTCACCGCCGCGACCCGCGATGGGCGGCGAGTCCGCGCCGGGACCGGAGACCAGTGCCGGCCGCCCGGCCAAGGGCCCTGCACCGGCAGCCACCTCAGGTCAGGCCGCGCCCGGCCCGCGTGCGCTGCCGGTGCTGTCTGTCGCGCGCCAGCGGCGCGCAGACCGGGCCCATCCCGGCGCCGACCAGGCGGCCGCGCCGCCGGCGGGTGCGCCGACGCCGACCGGGATCGCGACCCGACCCGCGCGACCGTCCGGGTCGAGGCCCCCGTCGGTCGTGCCGCTGCTGGGTGCCCGGCCGCTGCGGCCGACCGCCCAGCGCCAGGTGGCGCCGGTCACGTCGGCGTCCCCGGGCGATGACGCGGCGCCGACGCTCGAGCCGGCGGTGGCTGCCCGGTGGACCCGTGACGACGATCTGCCGCCCACCGTGACCTCGACCGGCCGCCCGGCCGCGTGGAGCGAGCCCGAGCCGGTGCCGCTCGTCGCGCTCGGTTCCGCCACGAGCTCGATGGCCGGGCCGCCGCTCGATGCAGGCCCGCGCGAGATCGTGTTCCCGAAATCGGGACGGATCCCCGGGGCCCGGGGCCGAGCCCGGCGCCGGCTCGCCGTCGACCCCGGCGGTGCAGCGGCAGGCGGCCATGCCCGGCACGTCGCCGATCGCCGGCGGGTCGCGCACCGCGAGCGCACGCTCCGGCGCGGCCGCGGCATCGTGGACCGGTCCGTCGGGCAGGCAGGCGCCGGCGTCGACGGCCGCCCCCGCGATGACCCTCGCCCCGGGCGCAGGTGCGCGGCCCGGATCGGGAAGCGCCGTCCCATCGAGCGGCGGCGCGACAGCCACTCCGGCGCCGGCCCCCGCCCCCACCGTCCAGGCCTCACGTGATGCCGGACCGCCAGGGCTGCCCGGGCTCACCGCCATCCCGGTCGTCCAGCGGGTGGACGGCGCCGCGCCGGCGACACCATCCGAGGAGGGCCAGTCGGACAGCGAGCTGGACGAGCTCGCCCGGGCACTGTTCGGTCGGATCCGGGGCCAGCTCCGGGCCGAGGTCATCCACGAGCGCGAGGCCCGGGGCCTCACCTTTGACGCCTTCTAGGAGGACGCGATGGGCGATCCCGCACTCAATGTCGTCTACAAGTGCACGATCGACGGGTTCGTCCCGCTCGGGATCTGGACCAAGATCGAGGGGCTCGGCTTCGAGTACCAGGTCACGGAGTACCGCGAGGGCGGGATCAACGGCTACACGCACAAGATCATCGGTCCGTGCAAGTACACGAACCTGCGCCTGAGCCGGCCGGTCAATTCGACGTCCGAGCTCCTGATGTTCTGGCTCCAGAGCAACATGATGAAGGTCATCCCCCAGACGATGGCGATCACCGCCATGACGATGGCCGGCGACGAGATCACGACCTGGAACCTGTCGGGCGTGGTCCCGGTGAAGTGGACCGGTCCCAACCTCGACATCATGAGCAACAACGTCGCCACCGAGACCCTGGAGCTGACCTACCAGGAGATCATCGGCTTCGGCGCCCTCGGCGGACTGCTGGCCGGTGCCCTGTCCGTGTCGGCCAACGTGAGCATCGGGTTCTGAGGGCGCGGCGATGGTCATGGACGCGGTCGGCTCGGCGGCATCGGCGGTCGGCTCGGCACTCGGGCTCACCAAGCCGGACAAGGCGAAGCTCGTGTGCGTTCCGCCCAACATGCCCAAGGACGCAGGCCCGATCGAGTGCATGTTCAACCCGACCGAGTACCGCCTGACCCAGACCCTTAACGTCACCCGCTACCGGACGAAGAGCAAGGATGGCGGGACGGCCGAGTTCGCCGGCACGAACGCCATGACCCTGACGGCCCAGCTGTTCTTCGACGACTTCGCGTCGGCGAAGGGCGACGTCACGCCCAAGATCTCGACCCTCCTGAGCTGGACCAAGGCGACCGAGGACTCGCTTCGTCCGGGCAATTCGCCGTGCCCCCCGCTGGTCAAGTTTGTGTGGGGCAACAAGCAGCTCAACGACTTCAGCGGCTACCTCAAGAGCGTGATCGTCAACTACACGGTGTTCCGCACCGACGGCACGCCCGTCCAGGCCAAGGTGGACATCACGATCGAGGGCCAGCCCGCCCCGATCGAGAGGCCAGAACCCGACGTCGCATGCCGCCAACAGCCGGCGCACGCACACGATGATCGAGGGCGACACCCTCCAGTCGGTCGCCTTCGCGGAGCTGGGCAAGCCGGCCTACTGGCGGGCGATCGCCGAGCTCAACGACATCGACGACCCGCTCCGGCTGCCGGCCGGGACGGCCCTCCTGATCCCGAGCCGCGCCGACGCGGCGCGGAGCTCCTGAGGCCGCGACGTGCCCGCCCGGACCGCCTCCAGCCAGCGGACCGTCGAGGTCGACGGGACCGAGCTTGCCGCCGACATCGAGGGCCAGCTCGAGAGCGTCCTGGTCGTCGACCGGCTGGCGATGCCCGACATGTTCGTGCTCGTGTTCCGCGACCCGAACCGGACCATCCTGGGGGACGCAGGCCTCGAGATCGGCAGCAAGGTCGTGATCTCCACGACGTCGCTCAGCGGCGACACGCCGGAGGTGCTGATCACGGGTGAGGTGACCTCGATCGAGACCGAGTACGACGCGCTCGGGACGCGCGCGGTGGCTCGTGGCTACGACAAGTCGCACCGCCTCGCCTCGGGTCGCAAGACGGCAACGTTCCAGAACGTCAAGTACTCGGACGTGGCATCCAGGATCGCGAGCGACGCCGGCCTGAGCCCCGACGTGGACGACTCCGGCGGCACCGTCGAGCACCTCATCCAGGCCAACCAGTCAGACCTGGACTTCCTGTACGGCCTCGCGCGCCGGATCGGCTTCGATTGCCGCGTCGACGACGAGACGCTGCTGTTCAAGCGGCCCGTGGAGTCATCGGGCGCACCCGGCCAGGGCGACTTCTCGAGCGAGAACCCGATGGAGCTCGTGTGGGAGAGCAACCTGCTCGAGTTCCGGGCACGGATGAGCGCCGTCGCGCAGGTGTCCGAGGTCAAGGTCCGGGGCTGGGACGTCACGGCCAAGGACGCGGTCATCGGCCAGGCCGACGTGACGGCAACCAATGCCGAGGTATCGATGACGCCGGCCGATCTCGCGGCCAAGGTGGACGGCGGGACGATGACCGTGGTCGATCACCCGGTCGGAATGCAGGAGCCGGCCGACGAGCTGGCCAAAGCCCGCTCGCAGCAGGTGGGCAGCGCCGCGTTCGAGGCGACCGCCGTCGCCGTGGGCTCCCCGGCCCTCAAGGCCGGCGTCGCGGTGAGCGTGAGCGGCATCGACCCGGCCCTCGAGGGCAAGTGGGTCATCACCGGGTCGCGCCACGAGTTCGCCCACGGCTCGTACCGTACGGCGCTCGAGTTCTCGGGCCGCCAGGACCGGTCGATCCTGGGCCTGGTGTCGCAGGGCACGGGCGGCGGCCATGAGCGCTTCTTCGGGGTCGCGATCGGGATCGTCACCGATAACGACGATCCCGACCAGCTCGGCCGGGTCAAGGTGAAGTACCCGTGGCTGAGCGATGACGCCGAGTCGTACTGGGCGCGGGTGATGGCGCCGGGCGCGGGCCCCGACTACGGGATCGTGTGGCTGCCCCAGGTGAGCGACGAGGTGCTGGTTGCGTTCGAGCATGGCGACATCAGCTACCCGATGGTGCTCGGCGGGCTGTGGAACGGCCAGGACGCCATCCCGTTCGACTACGGCTCGGGCCTCGACGCGGGCAAGGTGACGTACTGCGGGCTGGTGTCACGGACCGGCCACCGGATCGAGTTCATCGAGTCGAGCAGCGACTCGAAGATCCAGCTGTCGACCCAGGGCGGCGTCATCACGATCACCCTCGATGACAGCAACAAGGAGCTCACCATCGAGACCAGCGGCAAGGTGACGGTCAACGCGCAGGACGACGTGGTGGTCAAGACCCAGGGCAGCTTCAAGGTGGACGCGACGGGGGTCGAGATCAAGGCCTCCGGCCAGCTGGCCATCAAGGGCGCCACCGTCGCGCTCAACTAGGGAATCGGACATGACACCAACCCTCATGCGGAGGCGGCTGTGAGCGAGGAGTTCATCGGGCGCGGCTGGGCATTCCCGCTGCGGACCGACGCGACCGGCGGCATCGCTCTCGTCAGCCGGGAGCGGGAGATCGAGGAGGCGATCCGGCTGATCATCGGCACCGCGCCGGGCGAACGACCGATGCGCCCCGAGTTCGGCTGCCGCATCCACGACTACGTGTTCGCCTCCGCGGACGGCACCACGGCGGCCGCGATCGGGGCCGAGGTCACGGGCGCGCTCCGGCGCTGGGAGCCGCGGATCGACGTGGAGGACGTCGTCGTCTCGTTCGACGCCCGCGACGCCAGCGTGATGTACATCGACATCCGGTACTCGATCCGGCGGACGAACGACCGGCGCAACCTGGTGTTCCCGTTCTACGTGATCCCGGGAGGAGACTGACCATGGCCCTGCCGGTCCCGAACCTCGACGACCGCCGCTTCCAGGACCTGGTGGACGATGCCAAGCGGCTCGTCCAGCAGCGCTGCCCGGAATGGACCGACCACAACGTGTCCGACCCGGGCGTGACCATGATCGAGCTGTTCGCGTGGATGACCGACCAGCTCGTCTACCGGCTCAACCGCGTCCCGGACCGCAACTACATCAAGTTCCTCGAGCTCATCGGCGTCAGCCTGTATCCGCCCACGGCCGCCCGAACGGCGGTCACCTTCTGGCTGTCCGGTCCGCAGCCGGACCTGGTGACGATCGCTGCCGGCACGCAGGTCGCCACGCTCCGGACCGACACCTCGGAAGCCATCGCCTTCACCACCATCGAGGACCTGCCCATCGTCCCGAGCTCGCTGGAGCACCTGGGCTCGATGATCGACGGCAAGACCCTGCGCGACCACTCGGCGGCGCTCGAGAAGGGAACCGAGGTGTTCTGCTTCCAGAAGGTGCCGGCACCCGGCGACGCGCTGTACATCGGGCTCCCCGAAGCGGTGCCGTCCAACGCCGTCCGCCTCCGCTTCAAGGCCGACATCGACGGCGTGGGCGTCGATCCCACCAACCCGCCGCTGGCCTGGGAAGCGTGGACGGGCGACGACTGGGAGCCATGCGAGCTCGACTCGGACACCACGGGCGGGCTCAACCGGGACGGCGACGTGGTGATCCACGTGCCCCGCGCTCACGTCGCGTCCCTGATCGCCAAGCAGCGGGCCGGCTGGCTCCGGGCCCGGGTGACCGAGCTCGCCGAAGGCCAGCCCGCCTACAGCGCGTCACCCAACATCAAGGACCTGTCGGTGATCACGATCGGCGGCACCGTGGACGCCGTAAACGCGGAGCTGGTCGCCGCCGAGGAGGTCGGGCTGTCCGAGGGCATTCCCGGCCAGCGGTTCCAGCTCAAGCGCGGGCCGGTCGTGCCCAGCGACGACGATCCGGTGCTCGAGGTCAGTGGCGCCGACGGCTGGGAGGAGTGGTCGTACGTCTCGGACTTCGCCAACAGCGGCCCCGACGAGCACCACTTCAGCCTCGACCTGTCCACCGGTGAGGTCCGCCTCGGCCCGGCGGTCCGGCTGGCGGATGGGGCCCTGCGCGGCTACGGCGCCGTTCCGGTGAAGGGGGCGCACCTGCGGTTGCGCGAGTACCGCACCGGCGGCGGTCGCCGGGGCAACGTGTCGGCGCGCGCCCTGAGCGTCCTCAAGTCGTCCATCCCGTTCGTGTCGCGGGTGGAGAACCGGACCCCGGCGCGCGGCGGCGTGGACGGCGAGGACATCGAGAACGCCAAGGTGCGCGGCCCGATCCGCCTTCGGGCCCGCGGCCGCGCGGTGACGACCGAGGACTACGAGCAGCTCGCGCGCGAGGCCGCACCCGAGATCGCGCGGGTCCGGGCGGTCGCCGCCGGTGACGGCGCGGACGCCGGGTCGGTGCGGGTGCTCATCGTTCCCTCCGCGGTGTCCGAGCTGGGGCGCCTGCGATTCGATCAGCTCGTCCCGAGCCCGGACACGCTCCAGAAGATCACGGATCGCCTGGAGGAGAGCCGCGTCATCGGGACTCGCGTGATGGTGGAACCGCCCGTGTACCGCGGGATCACGATCGTGGCCCGGTTGCGCGCCCGGTCGCGGGTCAACCCGACCCGCCTCCAGGAGGACGCGCTCCAGGCCCTGTACGAATACTTCAACCCGATCACCGGTGGTCCTGACGGCACCGGGTGGCCGTTCGGGCGACCGATCAACGTGGGCGAGGTGTACTCGGTGCTGCAGGGCCTGCGCGGCACCGAGCTGGTCGAGGATGCGCGCCTGTTCGGCGCCGACCCGGTGACGGGCCAGCGCGGGCAGCAGACCCAGCGGCTCGAGCTCGAGACCCACGCCCTGGTGTTCAGCTACGAGCACCAGGTCCTGGTCGAGGGCGCGTGATGCGCGGGATGGTGCCGGGCCTCGGCACGCCCCACCCGCTGGGACCCACGCTCCCCGCCCTGTACCAGGACGATGACTTCGCCCAACGGTTCCTGTCGGGCCTGGACGAGGTGCTGGCTCCGGTGCTGAGCACGATCGACAACTTCGAGAGCTACCTCGACCCGGCGCTGACGCCGGACGACTTCCTCGACTGGCTGGCCGGATGGGTGGGGATCATCCTCGACGACGGCTGGGACGAGGCGCGACGCCGGACCATCGTCGCGCGGGCGGCCGAGCTCTACCGGATGCGCGGAACGGCGGCCGGGCTGGCCGGCCAGGTCGAGATCCAGACCGGCGGCAACGTGGAGATCGAGGAGAACGGGGCGACCGGATGGTCCGTGGACCCCGGCGGCGAGCTGCCGGGATCCGTCGAGCCGCTGGTCGTGGTGCGCGTGACCGTGCCCGATCCCAAGACCATCGACACGGGCCAGCTGGACACCCTGGTCGCGACGGCAAAGCCTGCCCACGTCATGCACCGGATCGAGATCATCAAGGGCAGTGGGGCGGCCAAGGGATGATCCCAGGGGAGTCTGACCTCCCGGCAGGGCCTCGATCCGTCTATCCTCTGCGCGACCCCCGCTGGGCTGGGAGAGGGCGCGCGTGATCATCTGCGGCAATTGCGGCCACAAGAACGACGAGACGGACGCATTCTGCGGGAATTGCGGCCAGTTCCTCGAGTGGGTCGGCAAGCGCGAGGGTGACGCGGCGGCGCCGTCCGACGAGGCGCCGGAGCCCGGTCCGCCCCTTCCTCCGGCCGCACCCGGCGGCAGCGGCGGCCGGTCGCCGTCCGACCGGGTGGTGGTGATCGAGCCAGAGCCGGCGCCCGAGCCCGAGCCGGAGCCGGCGCCCGAGCCGGAGCCGGCGCCAGAGCCCGCGCCCGAGCCGGAACCTGCGCCCGAGCCCGAACCGGTCCCGGAGCCTGAGCCGCTGCCCGAGCCGGAACCTGCGCCCGAGCCCGAACCGGTCCCGGAGCCTGAGCCGCTGCCCGAGCCGGAACCTGCGCCCGAGCCCGAACCGGTCCCGGAGCCTGAGCCGCTGCCCGAGCCGGAACCTGCGCCCGAGCCCGAACCGGTCCCGGAGCCTGAGCCGCTGCCCGAGCCGGAACCTGCGCCCGAGCCCGAACCGGTCCCGGAGCCTGAGCCAGAGCCCGCGCCCGAGCCCGAGCCGGAACCCGAACCAGAGCACGAGCCGGAACCTGCACCGGCACCCGAGCCGGAACCCGAACCAGAGCACGAGCCGGAACCGGAGCCCGGGCCGGAACCGGAGCCAGCGCCAGTCCCCGAAGCTGAGCCCGCGGCCGAGCGCGAGCCGGAACCTGCACCGGCGCCCGAATCGGAGCCCGCGGCCGAGCCGGAACCCGAGCCCGGGCCTGAGCCGGGACCCGAACCGGAGCCTGCACCGGAGCCGGGACCCGAACCGGAGCCTGCACCGGAGCCGGCGCCAAGTCCCGAGCCTGAGCCTGCACCCGAGCCGGTGCCGGAACCTGAGCCGGAGCCGGAGCCTGCACCCGCACCCGAGCCCGAGCCGGAACCCGAGCCGGCGCCCGAACCGGAACCGAAACTCGAGCCTGAGGCGGAACTCGAGCCGGCCCCAGAGTCCGAGCCGGAACCTGAACCGGACGCCCGCGCCGGAGCCCGAGCCTGAACCGGCGCCTCCGCCGCCGCCAGCCGCGCGCCGCGGTGGTCCGTCGCGGCGCACCTCGCGGGTCCTGGGCGCGGGCGGGGTCGCGGCCACGGGTCCCGCCCCGTCCGTGTCTCCGCCGCCAGCGACACCGAGCATGCCCGCGCCGCCGCCGATGATGCCGCCGCCTTCGACGCCGACGCCGACCCCGGTGGTCGTCCCGCCCGTCCAGCCTCCGGCGCGCCCTCCCTCGGTGCCGGTCCAGCCCGCGGCGTCGGTCCCGGCCTCGACTCCCGTCGAACCACCGGCGAGGCTGCCAGGTGCCGCCGAGCAGCCACCCGTCCGCCGGCCCGACGCGGCGATCGCCGCGGGAAGCCCGGCCATCGCGGCCCGCACCCCCGCGGACGCCGATCAGCCTGCTTCTCGCCTTCCGACGGCCACCGTCGCGGCCCGGCCCAAACCGGTTGCCTCGGTCGAACGCCGCGTTGCGCAACCCGGTGATCGCATCTGCGGCAGCTGCGGCGAGCCCAACGATCCCACCCGCAAGTTCTGCCGCCGATGCGGCAACGGCCTGGCTACCGCCCAGATCGTGAGCGAGAAGCCGCTGCCATGGTGGCGCCGGATCTTCCGCCGCCAGCCCAAGACGCCGAAGCAGTACGCCGCCGGAGAGCGGGTGTCGTCAATGAAGCCGGGCTCACCGGGCGGTGGCGTCGGGGCCGGCATCCGCGGGCTGTTCAAGCTCCGGAACCTCGCGGTCGCCGGGCTGGGGATCGTGGTCGCGATCGGGATCTTCGGCTACATCGGGATCCCATCGTTCCAGAAGTACGTCAGCGAGGCCACCAGCGGCGGGATCCCGGGCATCGTGGAGCGGATCCAGCACTTCATCAACCCGCCGCTCACGATCGTCCACCCCGACCCCAACGCCGTCACCGCCAGCAACGACACCAGCGGTCACGAGGCCCGAAAGGCCTTCGACGGGTTCGTGAACACCGACTGGCAGGGAACCGGTGCGACACCGTCGCTGACGGTTAAGTTCAAGGAGCCGATCGACCTGGGCGCCGTGATCTTCCACATCGGCAACCAGGACGCCTTCGTGGACATGCGGCGTCCGGCCACCGTGGAGCTGGACTACTCCGATGGCACCTCTGCGACGTTCACGCTCCAGGATGTGCACGACGGCCAGACCTTCGACCTGGGCGCCTCGGCCGTGGACTCGGTGACGATCAAGGTCACCTCGACCAACGGCCCCGACGGCACGCCGGTCTCGATCTCCGAGATCGAGCTGTTCAGGAAGGGCTGACCGGCCCGAACCGGCGTGCTCAGGCCTGGCCGATCGCGACGGCGACCGGAACGCCCAGGCCCTCGAGCACCGCGGCGTACTCGCGACGATCGCGTGACGCTGCGCCGGCGTCCCCCGCCCGCTCGCGCGCGTCGATCAGGATCCGCCACAGGGCATCCTGGTAGCGGTCGATCTCGAGGCCGAACCGGCAGGCGCGGATCGCCGTTGCGTGGTCGCCCGCCAGCATCGCCGTCTCGGCCAGGCCCTGGGCCGCCTCGACGGCGGCCTCGCGGTAGTGATCGCGGCGGGACACCGCCCATTCGGCCGGTCCATCCTCGGGCAGCAGATCGCCGCCGTAGAGCTGCACCGCGAGGGCCAGCGCTGTGCCCGCCAGGTCGCCTCTCGCGCGGAGGGTCCGGGCGTCGGCCAGCGCCGCCTCGAAGCGGCCGACATCCACGACGTCCGGCGAGATGGCCAGGCGATAGGCATCGCCGTCGCGCGCCACGAGCTCGCTGCCGATCGGTGCCGCCTCCTCGTCGAGCCACCGCCGGAGCGCCGACAGGGCGACGTGCAGGCTGCGAGCACCGGCGGCCGCGTCGGCCTCGGGCCACAGGGCCTCCTGGAGAACCTCGCGATGGACGGGCGCGCCGCCGTGGACCGCGAGCAGGCGCAGGAGGGCACGCACGCGCGGCTTGGCGCCGTCGAGCGGGATCCGGCGGTCGTCGATCTCGAGGGCGAAGCCGCCCAGGGTGCGGATGCGGACGCGTGCCGCAGACGGACCCGTGGGCGCAGGCGCCCGAGGCGCCGTGTCCCGGGTGCTGTCGGCCATCGCGCCGACGATCGGGGTGGCCTCCCCGGGCATGGACGCCTGGCGTTCCGTCGGCAGGGCGAGCCCGGTATCGGCGGCAACGGCCTCCGCCATCAGCGCGTACTCGTCGCCACGGCCTCCGTCGACCTCGGCCAGCGCGGCGTAGGCGAGCAGCCTCGGGGCCTGCGTGCCGGCGGCCCGGCCGGCCGACTCCGCGAGCAGGGCGACATCGCGGGCGTCGGGCGAGCCGAGGGAGGCGCTGGCGAGGGCCACGAGCCCCCGGGACCACGCCTCGAGGACACCGGAGCCGAGGCGGCGGAACTCGGTGGCGGCCGCCTCGGCGGCGACGAGCCGCCCCTCCGGCTCCCCGACCCGCATCCACGCATCAGCCAGGCGCGTGAGCGACGGGCCCCACGGATCCGTGCCTGCTTCGACGCCCGACGTCGCGGCGTCACCGTCGATCGGCGCGACGACGCTGCCACCCATCCGGACCGCGAGGGCCCGGCCGAGCCTGGCCAGCCAGGGTGAGCCCGCTCGCTCCGCCTCCTCGATCGCGCGGTCTGCGCTGCGGGCATCCCAGGGCTCACCGGACAGGCACGCGGCGACGGCTACGGCGAGTCGCGCCGCGGCGAGCGCCACCGGCCCGGCATCCCCGTCGTCCAGGCTCGTCTGGAGCAGCCGCCGGGCGGTCACGACCTCGCCGGCGGCCAGCGACAGGAGCCCGCGGGCGAGCGGGGTCAGCCGGTCATCCAGGCGCACAGCCTCCCGCGCCGCGGCTCCAGGCTCACGGACCAGGCCGGCCCGCAGCACGCCCAGGGCATCCGGCGTCGGCAGCGCCGCCGGATCCAGCCAGGCGGTGATCGCCTGTCGCTCCCGGCGCGGCGCGTCTGCGGCCCGCGACGGCCCGAACGAGGCCTCCGCCCGCTGGTAGCCCTCGATCGCCACCTCCCAGCGACCATCGTTGCGCGCCCGGCGCGCGGCCGCCAGGGACACCCAGGGATCGTGGCGCTCGATGGCTGCAGGCACGGCGTCCATCCAGCCGCTGCGGGCCGTCTCCGCCAGCTGCTCGCCCTGCCCGCCGAGAAGCCGGCGGACCGCATCCCAGTCCTCCGCCCGGCAGTAGGCACGCAGCGCCTCGGACAGCGCCCCGTCCGCCTCGAGGAGCTCGCCCGCCCGCGCGTGCCGAGCCCGGGCCTCATCCTCGCCCACCGCCTCGACCAGCATCCGGTCCAGGTGCTGGCGCAGCACCGAGTGGTAGCGATAGGCGTCGTCCGCATCCTCGACCGGGACGGTGAACACGCTCCGGCGCGCCAGCTCGTCCAGCAGGACGCCGCTGCCGCTGGTCCCCAGCAGCCGGTCGCACAGCGGACCGGACAGCCGCCCCAGCACGCAGGTCTGGAGCAGAAACTCCCTGAGGTCGTCCGGCAGCCCGGCCAGCACGTTCTGGGCGAGGTACTCGCGCAGCAGCCTGCCGCTCGCACCGGCGCTGCTGAGCACCCGGCGTCGCTCCTCCACCGGTCTCCCGCGCGTAGCCAGGTGGAACAGCTGGAGGCCCGCCGCCCAGCCCTCGGTGCGTCGGGCGAGCACGGCGAGGTCCGTGGGCGGGATCGGGTCGTGATAGACGTGGCGGAACAGCTGCTCCACCTCCCAGGCGCGGAAGCGGAGGTCGTCCTGGCTCAGCTCCAGCAGCTCGCCGGACACGCGCAGCCGGGGCAGGTTGATCGACGGCGGCACACGGCCGGCCACCACGATCGCCAGCCACGGCGGGGCGTAGTCCACCAGCCGGCCCAGCGCCGCCTCGGCCGCCGTGCCCTCGAGCGCATGGCCGTCGTCGATGACCAGGCCGGCCGCGGGCGCAGGGTGGGACTCGAGCGCCTTCGCGACGTCCTCCACGGTGGTCCAGCCGCCCGTCAGCGCGGGCATCACGCCGACCAGCGCCGCTTCCACGTGGCGGACGAACGACGCCTCGTCCGCATCCCACGTCTCCGCCCGGTACCAGCCGACGGGCGCGGGCGCATCAGCCGCAAACCGGGCGACGAGCGTGGTCTTGCCCGAACCGGCCGGTGCCACGACCAGCGTCAGCCGATGGCGCCACGCCTCGGCCAGGCGTGCCTCGAGGCGTGCGCGGGCCAGCGCTTCCGGTGCCGGGATGCGGATCTTCGCCGGGACGACGAGCGGTGCGGGTGCCGGATCGGGCCCCCGCGCCGTTCGAGCCGGAACATGTCCGTCTCGCAATGGCGGGTCTCCACCCTCGGGCCGCCCCGGACCGGAGCGGCAAGGCTATGGTGCCACCTGGAGCGTTGTCGGGTCCACCCCCCGTTATCCACGCCCGACCGGCCCGGACACCCCCGGACCCGCCGCGTCGATGACCGGGTTCGCGAGCGATTTCGGGCCGTCAGCGCCAGTCGGGCTGCCGGTTGGTGGCGTCATCCACGCCCAGCTTGAGCACGTCGGCGCCGGTGGCGGCGTCCACGATCACGATCGGCGACCCCTTGCCGCCGCGCACCACCGCGATGAGCCGGCTGTCGGGCGACCAGGTGGGATCGCTCTCGTCAACGTCCACGCTGGTCAGGCGACGCATGTCCGAGCCGTCGGGACGCACCACGTACAGGGCCTTGTGCGAGGTCGGCTTGTCGCGGCGGGTGAAGGCCAGCCACTGGCCGTCGGGCGAGAAGGCGGGGTCGTCGTAGATCCCCGCCCCGAGGTTCAGCCGGCGCTCGTGCGTGCCGTCGGAGTCCATGAGGTACAGCTGGGCGTCGCCCTTGCGGGTGGACACGAACACGATGGTCGAGCCGTCCGGCGACCAGTTTGGGTCCCAGTCGTCGGCGGGGTTGTTGGTCAGCCGGTTGAGCAGCTTGTTGTTGGCCACCGGGCGCGTGAAGATATCGAGGCTGTTCGGCGACAGGCGCGTCGACGCGAACGCAACGAACTTGCCGTTCGGCGACCAGGCGGGGTGGCGGTCCACGCCGTGATGGGTGAAATCCGGGACCTTCACGGCGCTCCCGTCGTCGTGGATCATGCGCAGCCCGTTGGCCGTGAGGTAGACGACGGCCGAGCCATCCCAGGCCCAGGAGGGATCCGACTGATCGCCGGGCCCGCCGACAAGCTTGTGCCGGCTGCCGTCGGAGGCGTCCCAGATCCAGACGTCGGCATTGCCGCCCGATGTCGCCGCGAACACGATCCGGCCGGTGGGCGTCGGAGGCTCGCTGGGGGGCGGGGCCGACACGCTGGGTACAGCGGTGGCAGGTGCGCTGGAGCCGCCGGGCGAGGGTGAGGCGGACTCGAGATTGCCGGCCCCACCGCTGGAGTCGGGCCCGCTCGCCGGTGGCGCGCTCGCCGGCGTCGTCGTCTGGCCCGAGGAGGGCGCCTCGGTCGCGGTACCGGCGGGCGTGCTCCGGGGCAGCAGGACAACCACCGCCAAGACGCCCAGGACCACAACCGCGGCGGCGCCACCCAGCAGCGCCAGCGGGGGTCCCGAGCGTGCCGGCGGCACCACGGCGGACGCCGGCTCGGCCGCAGTGGGCGCGAGCTCGGTGGCGCACGACCGGCAGAACACCCGGCTGGGCTCGTTCGCCGTCCCGCAGACCGGGCAGATGATCGCGCCGGTCCCACCTGGCTCGCCGCCCGCTCCCGGCGATGCACCCGCGGCCGACGCGGATTGGGGGGCCGCGGACGACGTCGGCGGCGGCGGGGCCGCGGCCGACCGGGCGGTCGGGCCGGCAACGACCGGCACCACCGCCGTCGGCGCATCGTCGGGGGCCACGGCCTCGCCGTTCCACTCCAGGAACGAACCGCACGACCCGCAGAACGCCGCGCCCTGCTCATTCTCCGTGCCGCACACCTTGCAGACGACCACGCGCCCCGCACCTCCAGCGCCGTTGCCAAGGCCGCCAGTCTAACGGCGGACGCAACCGGCTCCCTCCGCGTATCCTTCGCGCGATGAGCGCCGTCGCCACGCTGACACCCGTCGATCTCGAGGTCGACCCCGGATCCAGGGTCTCGACCACCATCAAGGTGCGCAACGCGGGGTCGATCGTCGACCGGTTCGACATCGACGTCGTCGGCGTCACCGGCTGGGTGCAGGTCGATCCGCCGGCCCTGTCGCTGTTCCCGGGTGCCGAGGGCACCGCCACGATCACCTTCGCGCCGCCACGGGCGAGCAACCCGCGCGCGGGCACGCTGCCGTTCGGCGTTCGGGTCCGACCGGCCGCGGACCCGAAGGGCTCGACGGTCGAGGAAGGTCGGGTCACCGTCGCGCCGTTCAGCGCCGTCGCGGCGGACATCGCGCCCCAGACATCCCGCGGCAGCCGTCGCGCCCGGCACGACGTCGCGGTCGAGAACCGGGGCAACGCGCCGGTCGAGGTCGTGGTCGCGGCGGTGGACCCCGACCGGCGCCTGGGACTGGCCGTGGATCCGGGGCGCGCGGTCATCGGCCCCGAGGGTCGGGCCAGCTTCGCGGTCGCGGTCAGCGTGGACGACCCCTTCCCGTTCGGACCGAAGCGCCAGCGCCCGTTCCAGGTGAACGTGGCCCCCGGCCGGCAGGCGCCGATCCAGCTGCGCGCCACGATGAACCAGGGGCCGCTGCTGCCGGGCTGGATCCCTCCGCTGGGCGGGATCGCCCTGGCGGCAGCGGCGCTCGCGGTGGTCGCCTTCGCGGCCGGGCTGGGCCCGTTCGCCCCCAAGGCCACGCCGTCGCCCAGCGTCGTCGCGCTTGCCTCGACTCCTCCGCCCACCGAGTCCCCATCAGCCCCGCCGACCGAGGCGCCTTCCACGGCAGCCCCGTCCAGCGAGGCGAGTCCCACCGCCTCCCCCACCCCGAGACCGCTCACCGCCGCCGACTTCAAGCTGGCCGTGACCGGCGACAACGTGCAGCTCGGCAACGGCCTGGCGCTCAAGTGCCCGGCCGACAACTCGACATGCCGGGACACCCTCAAGGACGAGCTCCGGCAGGTGCTCAACGAGCTCAAGAACCCGTACACCGGCCAGGGCATCCTGACCACTCAGACGATCGGCACCGCGAACACGCTGCCGGTCGTCCTGAGCTCCAAGCAGGACTTCGGCTGGAGCTCGGAGGCCGGGCAGAGCGGGACCACGCGCCGGGCCGTGTTCGACTTCGGGCCCCTGCTCGCCAACCCGACCAGCTACGTGTACGCGGTTGTGGACACCGCCGACGGCACCTCGCGGCGGTTCGCCGTGGATCCGCAGGTGGCACCGCAGCTGTTCGGCGAGCTCTACCAGGTCCCGGACTTCATGAGTCCCGGCCCGGGCGCCACGCCCCTGCCCCTGCCAGTGTCGGCGTTCGACCAGGTGGCCGTCTCGAATATCACGTGGGACCTGGCCTGGGTGCTCTCGTCACCCACGCCCTGATCGCCGGCAGGGTCGCTGTGACGCGACCCCGGGCCCGTCTACCTGTCGCGCTCGGCGGCCCCTGACAGCGCGGCCTGCGCGGCGGCCAGCCGCGCGACCGGCACCCGGAACGGCGAGCAGGACACGTAGTCGAGGCCGATCCGCTCGCACTTGTGGATCGACTCCGGGTCGCCACCGTGCTCGCCGCAGATGCCAAGCTCCAGGTCGGGCCGCGTGCTGCGTCCCTTGTCCACGGCGATCTTCATCAGGCCCGCCACGGCGTCGTCCAGCGTCTGGAACGGGTTGACCGGCAGGATCCCCTCCTCGACGTACTTGAGCAGGAAGCCGCCCTCGGCGTCATCGCGGCTGTAGCCGAACGTCATCTGGGTCAGGTCGTTGGTGCCGAAGGAGAAGAAGCTCGCCTCGCGCGCGATCTCGTCGGCGGTCAGCGCCCCGCGCGGGACCTCGATCATGGTGCCGAACTTGTAGTCCACCTCGACGTCACCGGCGGCCTTTCGAACGGCCGTGGCCTCCGCCTCGAGCAGCCGGCGCGTCGCGGCGAGCTCGTTCACGTGCCCGACGAGCGGGATCATGATCTTGGCGATGGGGTTGCCACCCGCCTTCTTGACCGCGATCTGGGCGTTGAGGATGGCCCGGGTCTGGGTCTTCACGAAGTCCGGGATCATCAGCCCCAGGCGGCAGCCACGAAGGCCGAGCATCGGGTTCTGCTCGTGCATCGACTTGATGGTCGCGAGCAGCTCCTTGTCCTCCTCGGAGGCGCCACCCGCATCTTCTGCGCGGGTGACCTTGACCAGCTGCTCCTCCAGGTTGGGCAGGAACTCGTGGAGCGGCGGATCGATGAGGCGCACGACGACCGGCAGGCCGTCCATTGCCTTGAAGATGCCCTCGAAGTCTCCCTGCTGGAGCTTCTCGAGCTTGGCCATCGCGGCGTCGAATGTCGCGACGGCGTCGGCCTCGTCGGCGTCCAGAGCCTGGCCCGCTGCCGCCTTCGCCTTTGCCCGGGTGGCGAGGTTGGCGACGAGGATCGCGCCCCGGACGATCTCCAGGCGCTCGCCCTCCCGGAACATGTGCTCCGTGCGGCAGAGCCCGATGCCCTCGGCCCCGTAAGCGCGCGCCTGCGCGGCTTCCTCGGGCTTGTCGGCGTTGGTCCACACGCCGAGGCGCCGGATCTCGTCCGCCCAGCGCAGGACCTGCTGCAGCTCCGGCTGCTCCTCGAACCGTGCCGCGACCGTGGGCAGGGCGTCGAGGAACACCTCGCCGGTCGAGCCGTCCACGCTGATCCAGTCGCCCTCCCCGAAGGCCAGGTCCGAGAGGTTGCTGCGGGCCGTCTTGGTGCCGTAGTCCACGATCAGCTCCGCGCAACCTGCCACGCACGGCTTGCCGATCTGGCGCGCGACCACCGCCGCATGCGACGTGGCACCCCCGCGGGCCGTCAGGATGCCCTCGGCGACGGCCATCCCGTGGAAGTCGTCGGGCGACGTCTCGACCCGGACCAGGACAACCTTCTCGCCCCGCGAGACCCAGTCCACCGCGACGTCGGCGTTGAACACGGCGCGCCCCACGGCCGCGCCGGGTGAGGCGTTGAGGCCCTTGGCCACGCGCCGGGCACCCTGCCGCGCGTTGGGATCGAACTGGGCGCGCAGCAGCTGGTCCACCTGCGCCGGCTCGATCCGGGCGACGGCCTCCTCCTTCGTGATCAGTCCCTCGCCCACCATGTCCACCGCGATCTTCACGGCGGCGGCGGCGGTCCGCTTCGCGTCGCGGGTCTGGAGCATGTACAGCCGCCCGCGCTCGATGGTGAACTCCAGGTCCTGGACGTTCCGGTAGTGCTGCTCGAGCTGGGTGCCGATGCGCTGGAACTCCGCGTACACGGCCGGCATCTCATCGGCCATCTGGGCGATCTTGGGGGCGGTCCGGATGCCCGCGACGACATCCTCGCCCTGGGCGTTGGTCAGGTACTCCCCGAACAGGATCTTCTCGCCCGTGTTGGGGTCGCGGGTGAAGGCGACGCCCGTGCCGGAATCGTCGCCCATGTTGCCGAACACCATGGTCACGACGTTGACGGCGGTGCCCAGGTCGTGCGCGATCTTCTGGCTGTTGCGGTAGTCGTTGGCGCGCTTGCCGAACCACGATGCGAACACGGCCTTGATGGCCAGGTCCAGCTGCTCGTAGGGGTCGGTCGGGAAGTCGCGGCCGGTGTCCTCGCGGACGACCCGCTTGTACACCTCGACCAGGCCCTTGAGGTCGTCCACCGTGAGGTCGGTGTCCTTGGCCCCCTGCCCGTGGGTCCCCTTGGCAGCTTCGAGGGGCTCATCGAAGCGGGCGGCGTCGACGCCCATCACGATCCGGCCGAACATCGCGATGAACCGGCGATAGGCATCCCAGCCGAAGCGCTCGTTGCCGGTCAGCGCGATCAGGCCCTGGAGCGTCTGCTCGTTGAGGCCGAGGTTGAGGACGGTGTCCATCATCCCGGGCATCGAGAACTTGGCGCCCGAGCGGACGGAGACCAGCAACGGGTTCCGGACATCGCCGAACCCCTTGCCGGATCGCTCCTCGACCTCCTTCATCGCCTCCAGGACGTCGTCCCACAGGCCCGCCGGCAGCTGCTTGCCGCTGCTGAAGTAGTCGTTGCACGCCTCGGTGGTGATCGTGAAGCCGGGCGGCGTGGGCAGCCCGGCGAGGGTCATCTCGGCGAGGCCCGCGCCCTTGCCGCCGAGGAGGTCCTTCATCTTGCCGTTGCCCTCGGCGGTGCCGCCGCCCCAGGCGTAGATGTAGCGCTTCGCGGCGGCGTGCGGACGATCGGCGGTCGTGGTCGGGCTGTGGGCCATCGTGGCAGGGCTCCTTGCTGGCAGGGCGGGCGCCGGTGGGGGACGCGGCCCGCGTAACTCACCTCGTGGGGACCACGCGATTGTACGCCGACGCTCCCGCACACCCGGGTTGCGACGGGGTTGCGGAGGTGCGAGCCAGGACCGCGGGAGGGCCCGGGGCCCGTCGCCCGGCGGTACACTGGATGGCCGGTCGGCCCGGCCTCGGAGCCCGCGGCCGGATGCGATCCACCAGGAGCCCGATCCCGTGACGGAACCTGATTTCGACCAGCGCGTCATCGAGCCTGACACCGATGCCTACAACGCCACGCTCGTCCGCCGCGAGGACCTGACCCACGACCTCGCCTACTTCTGGGTCAAGTTCGATGGTCCCGCCGACCCCGTTCGAGCCTGGCCAGTACATGACGACGGGGGTGGTGACGGACGGCAGGATGCTGCAGCGCCCGTACTCGGTCGCCTCGGGTCCGTCCACCTCGGAGACCGAGGGCTACGAGTTCTTCGTGCGCCACGTGCCGATCATCCGGTTCACGACCGCGCTGTGGCGCCTCCCGGTGGGGCACCGGATGCGGATGATCGGGCCCAAGGGCAAGTTCATGCTCGAGCCCGACGATCGGCGGACCCACCTCTACGTGTCCACGGGCACCGGCATCGCGCCGTTCATCTCGATGATCCGCGAGACGATGGCCCAGGGCCAGCCGCGCCGGACGGTGCTGCTCAACGGCTGCTCGTTCTCGGATGAGCTGGGCTACCGATCCGAGCTCGAGGCATGGCAGCGGGATCCCGCCTACAGGCTGACGTACCTGCCCACGATCTCACGGCCCGACGATCCGCGGAACGCGGGCTGGTCGGGCCTGGTCGGTCGCGCCGAGCAGGTCGTCACCCAGGCCTGCCGCGACCATGGCCTCAAACCCGACCGGACCGTTGTCTACATCTGTGGCAACCCCGAGATGATCCTCAATGTCGAGCGGGAGCTGATGGCCCGCGAGTTCCCCGAGTTCCACGTCAAGAAGGAGCTCTACTGGCCGAAGGGCAAGGCCCCGGGCGTACCCACAACAAGCTGAGGCGCGCAGGCCGTGGGCACGCCGTCGCCCGCCGGTCGCCCGCCGCCGGCCGCCGGATGGCCCTGCCCGCACGTGACCTTCGGACCGCATCGCGGTGCCGACCGCAGGTAACGCGCGTGGGGCTCCTGGGCGACGATCGAACGAGGTGTCCACTACCATCGTGAGGTCGCATGCATCCCATCATCGAGCGTGAGCAGCTCTCCCCGAACGTCGTCCGCCTCGTCGTCGAGGCTCCTCGGATCGCCAAGATCCGGCGTCCCGGCCAGTTCGTCATCGTCCGGAAGGGCCCGGGCGCGGAGCGCATCCCGCTGACCATCGCCGACAACGACCCCGAAGCCGGCACCATCACGCTCATGATCCAGGCGATCGGCGCCAGCACCACGGACCTGTGCGCGCTCCAGGTCGGCGAGTCGATCACCGATGTCGCCGGCCCGCTGGGCAGCGAGACCGAGCTGCTCGAGCAGGGTCACGCGGTGTGCGTCGGCGGCGGCGTCGGCACGGCCGTCATCCTGCCGATTGCCCGCGAGATGGCCCGGCGCGGCGTCAGGGTCACCAGCGTGATCGGCGGCCGCTCCCGGGAGTGGGTCATCCTGGAGGACGAGCTGCGGGCGGCCGGCGAGGTCATCCCGTGCACGGACGACGGCAGCTACGGGCGCCACGGCTTCGTGACCCAGGCCCTCAAGGACCTGCTCGACGAGGGCGGGATCGATGCCGTCTATGCGGTCGGTCCGGTGCCCATGATGAAGGCGGTCTCCGAGCTCACCCGGCCGTACGGCGTCCATACCACCGTCTCGCTCAACGCGATCATGGTCGACGGGACCGGGATGTGCGGCGGCTGCCGCGTCAGCATCGGCGGCGAGACCAAGTACGCATGCGTCGACGGTCCCGAGTTCGACGGCCACCTGGTCAACTTCGCCGAGCTGGCTGACCGCCTCACCACCTATCGCACGTTCGAGGCCCAGGCGCTGGAGAAGAAGGGCGCCTGCGCAACCACCGAGGTCAAGGCATGACGGTCCCCGCGTCCCCCGACCCGGCCGAGGAGCCGGGCTCCGAACCAACCACCCCGGCCGAGAGCCGCCGCTCAGCAACAAGGAGCGGATGGCGATCGAGCGGGTCGCGATGCCCGAACAGGAGGGCGACATCCGCGCCGCGAACTTCCGCGAGGTCAACCTCGGGCTGACCTACCAGCTGGCGATGCTGGAGGCCGAGCGATGCATCCAGTGCCCCAAGCCGTTCTGCGTGGACGGCTGCCCGGTTCGCGTCAACATCCCGCGGTTCATCAAGCTGCTGCGCGACGGTGACCTGCCGGGCGCCGCGGAGAGCCTGCTCGACGACAACGCCCTGCCCTGCGTGACCGGCCGCGTCTGCCCGCAGGAGACCCAGTGCGAGGGCGTGTGCGTCCGCGCCAAGAAGGGCAACCCGGTCGCGATCGGCTACCTCGAGCGCTACGTCGCCGACTGGGCGATGCAGAACCCGGACGGCATGCCCGCCCGGAAGCCCGTCTCGGGCGGCCGCAAGGTCGGCATCGTCGGCTCCGGCCCGGCCGGCCTGACCGCCGCCGGCGAGCTGGTCCGCAAGGGCCACGACGTGACGGTGTTCGAGGCGTTCCACGCACCGGGCGGCGTGCTCATCTACGGGATCCCCGAGTTCCGGCTGCCCAAGGACATCGTCCAGGCGGAGGTGGACCGGCTGGTGGCCGAGGGCGTCAAGATCGAGCTCGACTCGATCATCGGCCGGACCTACACGATCCCCGAGCTCCGCGAGCAGTTCGATGCCCTGTTCCTGGCCGTGGGCGCGGGCCTGCCGGTGTTCATGAACGTGCCCGGCGAGAACCTCAAGGGCGTCTACTCGGCCAACGAGTACCTCACCCGGGTCAACCTCATGGGCGCCTGGAACCCCGACTCCGAGACGCCCGATCCTCCATGGCCAGCGCGTGGTCGTGGTCGGCGGCGGCAACGTGGCCATGGACTCCGTCCGCACCGCCCGCCGGCTGGGCGCGGCCGAGGCGACCATCGTCTACCGGCGCTCCGCGGACGAGCTGCCGGCCCGCGCCGAGGAGGTCCACCACGCCAAGGACGAGGGCGTGGTGTTCCACTACCTGGCCGCTCCTGTCGAGGTCCTCGGCAGCGAGGATCGCTGGGTCACCGGGCTGCGCTGCGTCGAGATGGAGCTCGGCGAGCCCGATGCCTCCGGCCGGCGCCGCCCCAAGCCGATCCCGGGCTCGGAGTTCACGATCGACTGCGACCTGGTGGTCGTGGCCATCGGGACCAAGGCCAACCCGCTGCTCACCGGCAGCGCCCCCGAGCTCAACGTGAACGAGTGGGGCTACCTGATCACCGACGAGCACGGCATGACCAGCATGCCCGGCGTGTTCGCCGGCGGCGACATCGTCCGCGGGGCAGCGACCGTGATCCTCGCGATGGGCGACGGCAAGCGGTCGGCGGCGGCGATCGACAGCTGGCTCAAGGGCGTCTGGCCCCCGGTCCCGGAGGAGCCCGCCGTGACCGAGAAGGCAAAGCCGAAGGTCGCGGCGACCAGCGGCTGATCCCGCGCCCGCCTGGCGCGTGCGGCGCCCGGGGAAGCGGCGGGCGGCCCACATCCGCCCGGGCTGCCCTGTCTACGGCCCGTTGACGAGGCTCGTGGTGTCGACGACCTCGAGGTCGGTGCCGGTGAACCGGTCGAGCTCGTGCAGCACGTCGTCGTCGAAGCGCGGGTCGCTCATCCCCGACACGTACCAGGGCGAGCCGTTGTCGGCCAGGATCATCCCGTAGCGCTGGAGCGCCACCGCGATCACCCGCGCATCGGGTGACAGCCCGGACAGGTTGGCGGTCGACTTGAGACGGACGCGCAGGCCCATCGGGGGCAGCGAGGCGCTGTTCGAGGACGAGGCGAAGTGGCGTGCCGGGTAGATGTACGCGGCTCGCGTCTGCGGCGCCGTGAACCGGAGGGCGTGGTCGATCTCGCCGGCCGCCACCTCGTCGTAGCGGACGAGCCCGGGCAGGATCGGCAGACCCGCAGCGTCCGCGCTGGTCCAGCCGGCCGGGCGAAGTGCGTTCGAGCCCAGGTCCCACTGCGCGCCGGAGCCCGCGAGCCAGGCGCCGCCGCTGGTCTGGCGGGCGTCGAACAGCTCGTACAGGCGACACGTGTCGCGGTCCACGGCGATCAGGTGGCGGTCGGAGCCCGCCTCGATCAATGGCGCGGACGGGATCGGATAGGGCCCCGGATCGGACTCGTCCGCGTAGTCGAAGGTGACCGACCGGCGCGGGGTCGATGCGTCCACCACCTGGTACGGGATGCCGTAGCCCGCGTACGAGCCGAAGTCCATGTGGAACGTGCGCGCCGATCCGATCGAGCCGATCAGCGTGGAGCTGGACGCCGCGACCGGCAGCGCGTCCACCCGCAGGTTCCACACGTTGTCAGCGGGTAGCACCGTGCAGCCCGGGGCCCCCGGCAGCACCGGGGCGCTCGCGCCCGGTGTCTTCTCGTCGCCGTCGAGGATCCCATCGTGGTCCGAGTCCGGATCGAGCGGATCGGTGCCCCGGGCAAGCTCCTGGAGGGTCGTGAGGCCGTCGTGATCGGGGTCCTCCTGCCCGTCCGGGATCCGGTCGCCGTCCGTGTCGGCGTTGCGGGGATTCGTGTGCAGCCGCTGCTCCACGAGGTTGGTGAGGCCGTCGTGATCGAGGTCCTCCAGGCCGTCCCTGATCCCGTCGCCGTCGGAGTCGGCCTTGCGCGGATCGGTCTGGGCCGCCTGCTCCGAGAGGTTCGTCAGGCCGTCATGGTCCGGGTCCTCGAGGCCGTCCCGGAGCCCGTCCCCGTCGGTGTCCTTGCGCCGGGGATTCGTCCCGGCCTTGAACTCGTAGCGGTTCCTCAGCCCGTCGTGGTCGGGATCCTCCTTGCCGTCCCGGATCCCGTCCCGGTCCGTGTCGGCCCGATAGGGGTTGGTCAGCGATTTGGTCCGCTCGAACTTGTTGGACAGGCCGTCATGATCCGAGTCGGTGTAGCCCAGGGCAGCCGCAGGAAAGGCAAGCGATGCCAGGATCGCCATGCCAGCGATCAGCCCGGCCGTTCGGGCGATCCGGTGCCGCCTGTCGATCGTGATCATGCGCGCCCCGACGTGGATGGGCGCGGCCGCTGGTGTGGCGACCGCGTCCCTGACCAGGATCGTCATTCCGACCGACCGCCGACGGAATGACCCGCTAGTCCGGGACGGTGCCGCGGGACACCGGACTGCCGAGCGGTGCGTCCGGGCTCCGGGGTCGAACGCCACGGTGCCCTGGTCGACGCGCTACGGCCGAGCGGCCGACATCCGGTCGAGGATCAGGCCCTTCACGCCCTCGAGCGGCACGCGCTCCTGGGTCATGGAGTCTCGATCACGCACGGTCACCGCCCCGTCCTCGAGCGAGTCCACGTCGACGGTCACGCACCACGGGGTGCCGATCTCGTCCTGGCGCCGGTAGAGCTTGCCGATCGCCGCCGTGTCGTCGTACACGGCCATCAGGTCGCGCTTGAGGTCGGCGAGCAGGCGGTGGCACATCTCGACGATCTCGGGCCGCTTCTTGAGCAACGGCAGCACCGCCACCTTGTATGGCGCCAGCTCGGGGTGCAGCCCCAGGACCACGCGCGTCTCGCCCCTCACCTCTTCCTCGCGATAGGCGTCGATGAGGAACGTGAATGCGGCGCGGTCGGCACCGGCGGCCGTCTCGACGATCCACGGGATGAAGTGCTCGCCGGACGCCTGGTCGAAGTACTCGAGGTTCTCGCCCGATGACCGCGCGTGGTTGCCGAGATCGAAATCGCCCCGGTTGTGGATCCCCTCCAGCTCCTTCCAGCCGAACGGGAAGCGGTATTCGACGTCGATCGCCTTCTTCGCGTAGTGGGCCAGCTCGTCCGGTGCGTGCTCGCGCAGCCGGAGCCGGGCCGGCGCCACCCCGTAGGCCTCGTACCAGGCACGGCGACGGGGCAGCCAGTCCTCGAACGCCTCGGACGCAGCCTCGCCCGGCCGCACGAAGTACTGCATCTCCATCTGCTCGAACTCGCGCATCCGGAACACGAAGTTGCCGGGGCTGATCTCGTTGCGGAAGCTCTTGCCGATCTGGGCGATGCCGAACGGGATCTTCTTGCGCGAGCTCTGCTGGACGTTCTTGAAGTTGACGTAGGAGCCCTGGGCCGTCTCCGGCCGGAAGTAGACGATCGACGCGTCGTCCTCGACCGGGCCCATGTGCGAGGTGAACATCAGGTTGAACCGGCGGGGCGGCGACAGCGGGCCGCCGTCGTTGGGGCAGACGAGCCCCAGCCGCTGGACGATCGTCTCGTCTCGCAGGTCCGTCGCGGACAGGTCCTCCGCGCCGGGCAGCTCGTCCAGGCGATACCGGCGGTGGCACTCGCCGCACTCCACCAGCGGATCGCTGAACGAGCCGACGTGGCCGGACGTGACCCACACCTGGGGGTGCATCAGGATGCCCGCATCAAGGCCGACGATGTCGTTCCGCTCCTGGACCATCGCCCGCCACCAGGCGCGCTTCACGTTGTTCTTGAGCTCCACGCCCAGGGGCCCGTAGTCCCACACGGCGTTGATGCCACCGTAGATCTCGGACGACGGGAAGATGAAGCCTCGCCGCTTGGACAGCGAGACGATGGTCTCGAGGTTGGCGACGGCGGGCGCGACATCCTCGGGGCCGGGGTTCGGGGTGCTCAAGGGAGATCTCCGCTGATACGCGACCGTGGCATGGCCGCGCGGGAGAATGATCCTAGCAGCGACCCCAGCGGAGCGGGATCAGCCCCGAGGCGGCGGCGCTCCGGCGCCACCGGGCAGCGTCGCGGCCAGGACCCGCAGCACGTTCTCGCCCATCACCGCCCGGATGGCGTCCTCGTCGAGGCCGAGCTCGAGGAGGGCGTCGGTGAGCCGGACGGCGTGCGCGGCATCGAACGGCACGCGCACCGCGCCGTCCCAGTCCGAGCCCAGCGCCACATGCTCCGGGCCGATTCGCTCCACCGCGTAGGCGATCGAGCGGGCGATGTCTGCCGCGGCAGGGCCGCCACAGGCCGTTGGCCAGAAGCCGATCCCCACCAGGCCGCCGGTGGCGGCGATCCCGTCAAGCTGGGCGTCCGTGAGGTTGCGCGCGTTGTCCACCAGCCCGCGCACGCCGGTGTGCGACGCCACGACCGGACGAGTGGCGACCTCCAGCGAGTCGTTGATCGTGGCGGCCGAGGCATGGGCGACGTCGAGGAGCACGCCCCGTGCCTCCATCCGCCGCACCATCTCGCGGCCCAGCGGAGTGAGGCCGCCCTGTTCGACGCCGTGCGCGGACCCACCGAACACCGTGTCCGTGAAGTGGGCCGGCGAGATCATCCGGAACCCGGCGTCGGCGACGACGTCCACGTTGGCGGGATCACCGTCGAGCGCGGTGGCCCCCTCGATTGAGAGCAACCCCGCCGTCGTTGCGGGATCCGCCTCGCGGACGGCCAGGTAGCTGGCGAGGGCCTCGCGCGTCTCGATCAACCGGAAGGTGCCCCCCGACCGGTCCTGGAGCCCGCGCGCCGTCGATGCCATGTGCAGCGCGCGGGCGAGGATGCTGCGCCATGTTCTCGGTGGCCAGCGCTTGGCGAGCGCGATCGAGAGGACGTCGTCGCTGGTGTCCTCGTTGCGCTCGATGTTGAGGTGGCGCGGCACCTTCATCGAGCAGGACAGGACCTGGAGCACGACCCGCCCCTCGATCATCCTCGGCACGTCCACGTGGCCGCGATCGCCCCGCACCAGGAGGTCTCGCCCGAACAGCAGTGAGTCGGCGTGGAGGTCGGCGACCCGCAGGGTCGCGTGGAGCGCCCGTGCGCGTTCCGAGACGGGACCGGGCGGCTCGACGGGCGTCGGGTTGTGCTTGCGTTCGGATCGTGCGACCAGCGCATCGAGGACGGGCCGCGCCACGGTCAGGGCGCCCAGGGTGAAGGCCCCGGCCGCGAGGGCGGACCGCGCGAGGATGCGTGACCCGGTCATGCGCGGCGGGTCCGGCTCGTGCGTCACGGGTCACGCTCCTGCGTCACGGGTCC
The DNA here is from genome assembly GCA_963732805.1 of uncultured Chloroflexia bacterium. GTDB lineage: Bacteria > Chloroflexota > Limnocylindria > Limnocylindrales > CSP1-4 > CAIXZV01. The sequence goes on along the minus strand of CAVTAW010000002.1, from coordinate 1,370,310 downwards.
GGCTCGTGCGTCACGGTCCGGCTCAGGCGCCGAAGGCCCGGCCGCGGGTCGGCCGGATGCGCAGCGGGACGTTGTACACGGTGGCCATCTCTTCGGCCGAGGTCAGGTACTCCGCGATCCAGTCGCCGTACTTCGCGAGGTAGCCGGCATGGTCCGTGACCTGGGGGATCGCGTCGTCGATCCGGGCCTCTCCCTCGATGATGACGATGTCGCCGCCCGCGCCGTCGTCGTTGAGGTGCAGCGACACTCGCGGGTTGGCGCGCACGTTCTCGTTGCGCTTGGCGCGCCGGTCGCTGTAGACGAGAATCTCGCCGTCCTCCCAGAGGAACCAGATCGGGAACGTCTGGGGCTGGCCTCCGGGCGTGACCGTCGTCAGCCAGCCGATCCGGTCCGACCGCAACCGTTCGAGCGCATGCGCGTCCGCGTCGCTGCCGGAATCGAACACCATGGGAGCCTCTCCTCCTCAGACCGGGGCCGGACGGGCGGCCGGCGGGGTCCGGACCTCGTCCAGGAATGCCAGCGATCGCGCATCGCGCTCCAGCGCCACCCGCATGAACTCCCGCATCGCCGTCTCCACCTCGCGCTCCACGTCGGCCGCCAGGCGGAGCCCCGCGATCGCCTCGACGTCCAGGCGCTGATACGCCTTGAGCAGCTTGAGCCCCTCCAGCGAGAGGTCGGTCCGCTCTGCCGGCGGCCCCGGACACCGGCTGCACACGACCCCGCCCAGCGGCGGCACCCAGCGGTAGGTCTCGGTGGCCTCGAGCATGCGGTCGCACTCGACGCACCGGTCCACCTCCGGTCGCTGGCCCAGCTCGTCGGCGAGGTGCATCTCATACCAGCGCGCCACCCGGCCGGGCGCCATCCCCGCGTCCAGCAGCTCATAGGCCCGCCGGAGCAGCGCGTACAACGGCTCGGCGGCGTGGCGCTCCTCGAGCGACCGGTCCGCCAGCTCGGCCAGGTACCAGGCGGTCGCCGCGCTCTCCAGCGAGTCGCGGAGCGCCAGCCACGCATGGCCCACGCGCACCTCCGTCACCACGTCGAAGGTACGGCCGCGTGCGAGCGCGACGTTGAGCTCTGCGAACGGCTCCAGCGAGCCCCCCAGGCGCGACGACGGCCGCCGGATGCCCTTGGCGATGGCCTTGAGCTTGCCGTACCCGGGCGTGATCAGCGTGAGGACGCGATCGGCTTCCCCCAGGTCGAACCGGGACAGGACGATCGCGTCGGTGACGTAGCGGCGGGGAGCGGGCACGAGCCGACGGTACCACCGCCCGGCATCGCGGGCTGACTCCCCGGCCAACCTCCGCTGCTCTCTGCCAGAGCCATCCCGAGGATCGCCTTCCTGGCTGCTCTCCGGGCGAGCGGCCCGGCGGTTCCGGGGGTCGAAGCGGCCAATGTTGCTCTCCGCCCGAGCAGCCTCGCGGGTTTCCGCGCCCGGGACCGCTGGATCGCTCCCGCAGGGAGCAGCGCGGGAAAGAGCGGGCGGGGGCGCCCGGGAGCGCCGCAGGGCGCAGCGCGGAGCCCGAAGCGGCCCGCCCGGGCAGGGCCTGTCGCCCCGATCGTCCAACAGGCTACTTTTTGCGGACACGTTTGGCGCCGGAGCCGCTACACTGCGCAAGCGATGACCGTGACCAGCCAGCCCGACATCGATCTCTCCGTCCTCCTCGCCGACACCGAGGCAGAGATCCTGCGCGTCGTCGAAGACCGCGACCCGTCCACCGCCGGCGTGTACGAGATGATCCGCTACCACCTGGGCCTCGATGGCGCGGACGGGCTGCGGGGCAAGCGGATGCGGCCGCTGCTGGGCCTGCTGGCGTACGCCTCGATCGCGGGTGACCACCGGCGAGCCCTGCCGGGCGCCGCGGCCGTGGAACTGGGGCACAACTTCAGCCTGGTCCACGACGACATCGAGGACGGCGACACCGAGCGCCGCCACCGACCGACCCTGTGGACGATCCACGGCGTGCCGCAGGCGATCAACACCGGCGACCTCATCTTCAGCCTGTCTCGCATCGCGCTCCACCGCCTGACGGATCTCGGGTTCAGCGACCACAAGGTGCTGCGCTTGATGCGCCTGTACGACGAGACCTGCGTGCTGCTGTGCGAGGGCCAGTACATCGACATCGCAAGCTCCGCGTCCGACGCGCCGATGACGGTCGAGCTGTACTTCGACATGATCGGGCGCAAGACCGCGGCCCTGATCTCGGCCTCGATCGAGGCGGGAGCCCTCCTGGCCACCGATGACGAGGGCGTGATCGGCGCCTACCGCCGGTTCGGCTGGGCCCTTGGCCTGGCCTTCCAGCTCAACGACGACCTGCTGGGGATCTGGGGCCAGGAGCACAAGACCGGCAAGGAGCCCACCGACGTCGCGCGCCACAAGAAGACGCTGCCGGTGCTGTACGCCTTCGAGCACGCGACGCCCGGCGACCGGGACCGGCTGTCCGCGCTCTACGCCGCCGATGCCCCGGGTGCGGCCGACGTGGACGAGATCGTCGCGATCCTGGAACGCGCCGGCGCACGGGAGTTCACCCGGACCGAGGCCCACCGCTACCGGGACGACGCGCTGGGCGAGCTCGACAGCATCGACGTCGTCGATCCCAGCGTCCGGGCCGAGCTCCGGGGGATCATCCTCGGGGTGATCAGCGCCTGATCCGGGCGCAACCCGCGACGGGCGGCGCTTGCCTAGTCCTCGCCCTCGGCAGCCGCCTCGTCGTCCACCGCCGGCTCGCGCACCACCAGCACCTTGCCCACGCGGCGGCCGTCGGTCGATTCGACGGTCAGCCGCAGGCCGTCGACGCGCACCTCGTCGCCCGGGCTCGGGATGCCGCCCACCCGGTGGTACACGAGGCCGCCGACGGTGTCGTACTCGTCCTCGTCCTCGAGCTGGACCCGCAGGTCCCAGATCTCGAGCAGGTCGTCGATGGAGGCTCGTCCGTCCACCCGGACCCGGTCGTCATCGATCCGCTCCACCAGCGGCTCCTCGACGTCGTACTCGTCCTGGATCTCGCCCACGATCTCTTCCAGCAGGTCCTCGATCGTGACCAGGCCGGCCGTGCCGCCATACTCGTCGAGCACGATCGCGATGTGGACCTTGCGCCGCTGGAACTCGTGGAGCAGGTCATCGATCGACATCGATTCGGGCACGAACACGGGCGTGCGCAGCAGCGTGCGCAGGTTCGGGCGCTCGTCCGCGCTCGACTTGAGGAACGGCAGCAGGTCCTTCGCGTACAGGATCCCGACCACCTCGTCCACCGACGCCTCGTACACGGGCACCCGCGAGTGGCCCTCGGCGATGACCGTGTCGATCGCGTCGTCGAACGACGCGGTCGCGGGGAGGGCGACGATGGCGATCCGCGGCACCATCACCTCGTGGAGGCGACGCTCGCCGAGCTCGATGACCGCGTTGATCATCTGCTCCTCCTCGGCCTCCAGGATCCCCTGCTCGCCGCCGCGCTCCACGATCAGCCGGAGCTCCTCCGCGCTGATCTGCGCCTCGGCGGTCACCTCGGCACCGAACCGGCGGGCGACCCAGCGCGTGACGCCGGTGAGCATGGCCACGACGGGACCGAGCAGCCGGCCGAGCAGGTCGAGCGGACCGGACAGCACCAGCGCGAACCGTTCGTTGTAGGCGAGCGCGATCGATTTCGGGACCAGCTCCGCGAACACGATCGTGAACAGGGCAAGGATGACGGTCACGACCAGCAACGCGACGCCGTCGGCGGTGCCTCGATCCATGCCCGCCGACTCGAGCGTGCCGGCGAGGCCGTCCGCGAGGCTGACCGCGGCGAACGCCGAGGCCAGGAACCCGATGAAGGTCAGGCCCAGCTGGCAGACCGCGAGAAACCGGCCTGGGTCTTCGAGCAGCCGGCGCACCCGCTTCGCGCCGGGCCTCCCCTCGTCCACGAGCTGTTCCACCCGGCTCCGCCGAATCGACACCAGGGCGATCTCGGCCGCGACGAAGAACGCCTCGAACAGGGTCAGGACGAGCAGGAACAGCAGCGCGCCGACGGGGATGTTCACGCTGGGTCACCGGCGCCGGCCCCGGCAGCGGTCCCGGCGTCGGGGCCATCGGCGACCGGGCCATCGGCGACCGGAGCCGGGTCGGGCGACACCCCGGTGGCCGGCGGCACCTCGGGGTCCGGCGCTCGCGGTTCCCGGATCCGAGCCGGAACCCCGACCGCGAGCTTGCCCGCCGGCACGTCGTGGGTAACGACGGCGCCGGCGCCCGTCTTCGCGCCCTCGCCCAGGGTGACCGGCGCACGGAGCATGGTGTCCACGCCCAGGAACACCCGCTCGCCGATGCTCGTGCGGTACTTGTGGACGCCGTCGTAGTTGGCGGTGATGGTGCCGGCCCCGACGTTCGTGTCCGCCCCCACGTCGGCGTCCCCGAGGTAACTGTTGTGGTGCTGGCGAACGTGCTCCCCCAGGCGGCTGTTCTTGAGCTCCGCGTAGTTGCCGATCTCGGACCGCCGGCCCACGTGGACGCCCGGGCGCAGATGGCTGAACGGCCCGATCGTGACCTGGTCCTCGACCTCGGAGCGCTCGATCACGCTGGCCCAGACCACGCAGTCGGCCCCGATGACGGAGTCGATGATCTGGGAGCCCGATGCGATCCGCGTGCGCTCGCCGATGCGAGTCGCCCCGCGCAGGATGACGTTGGGCTCGAGCACGACGTCGGGGGACAGCTGCACCGTGTGATCGAGGTACACGGTGGACGGATCGACCATGGTGACGCCATCGCGCATCCAGCGGTCGTTGAGCTCGACCCGCATGTCCCACTCGGCGCGCGCCAGCTGCGCGCGATCGTTGATGCCGGTCAGCCGTCCGTCGTCCTCCACGTCCAGCGCAGCCACGATCCGGCCATCCTCGCGCGCCAACGCGACCAGGTCCGTGAGGTAGATCTCACCCGTCGCGGGCGAGGGCCGCAGGTCGGCGATCCGTCGCCGCAGCCAGGCCGCGTCGAAGGCGTAGAGGCCGGCGTTGATCTCGCTCAGTGCCCGCTGCTCGTCGGTCGCGTCCCGGTCCTCGACGATCCGGTCGATCGTGCCGCCCTCCCGGCGCACTACCCGGCCCAGTCCGGCCGGTTCGATCGCATCGACCACCACCAGGGCGATCGCCGCGTGGTCCAGGGTGCGAGCCTCGAGCAGCGAGCCGAGCAGGGCGGGCCGGACCAGCGGGACGTCCCCGGAAAGCACGAGGATCTCCTCGACGTCGTCGGGCAGCGCCGCAAGGGCCGACCGAAGCGCATCCCCCGTCCCCAGCGGCTCGTCCTGGAGCGCCGTGTCGGCCATCGCCTCGACGGCACCGCGCACGGCCTCGGTCACGGGCGAGTAGACGACCAGTGGTCGGCTGCCGGTCGCCTCGACCGCGGCGTCCAGCACGTACCGGATCATCGGCCGGCCGCAGACCGTGTGCAGCACCTTGGGCAGCCGCGACCTCATCCGCGTGCCGAGGCCGGCCGCCAGGATCACGGCCGCGGTCTGGCGCCCGGTCGGGCCGGGACTTGAGGGGGTCACAGGGCCGCGCGTCCGGAGGATCGCGTGCGGCGTTCCGCGGGTGGTGCGGCGCCGGTGGCGCCTTGGGAGGTGAGCGAGATGGTCATCGGAGGCGCGCCGATTCTGGGGTGGGGCAACCGGGAGTGTCAACCGGAACGGCCGTCGCACCCGTCGTGGGCCCGCCTGTGATGCGGCCCAACGAGTGCGCGAGACACCCGCCGCGGGCCCCGGTCGCGTGCGCCGGGCGGTCGTCGTTCATCGCCCCAGGCGCCACGCGATCGCCTCGATCTCCACCCGGCCACCCTTGGGCAGCGCGGCCACCTGGACCGTGGACCGCGCCGGCGGCGGGTCCGCCATGTAGCGCCCGTAGACCGCGTTGACGACGCCGAAATCGGCCATGTCCGCGAGGAAGATCGTGGTCTTGACCACGTCCTCGAGGGTCAGGCCGGCGGCATCGAGCACGGCCATCAGGTTGTGCAGGGCCCGGTCCGCCTGCGCTTCCACGCCGTCTGCCAGCTCGCCGGTCTCCGGATCGAGCCCCAGCTGTCCGCTGCAGAACACCAGACCGTCAGTGGCGACCGCCTGGCTGTAGGGGCCGATGGCGGCCGGCGCTCCGGCGGTCGAGATCGTCTGGCGGGTCATCGTTCCCTCCGAAGGTCCGTGGTTGGGGCAAGGATCCGGGTCGCAGCGACGAATGGGGCGCGCGGCCCCGGCGAGGGCAGGGTGCCGGCCGCGATGGCCTCCCTGACCCGGTCGGCCGCGACCACCGCCTCGTCGTGTGAAGGATAGAGCGCCCAGTGCGTGGGCCCGGAGCCGGACAGGCCGACCGGCCGACCGAGCAGCCGCAGGAGCGCGCGCTTGAACGGGACGAGCCCGGGCTCGAGGATCGCCGCGGTCGCGGCCAGATCGTTGGCGGCCGCCAGCACGGCGGCCCGCGCCAGGAGATCGGCGATCCGGAGACCCCCCTGCAGCTCGCCGGCGAGGTGGATCGACGCCAGTCGTGCTGCGCCGCCCGCGGTCCGAGCGCCCGCATCCCAGGCGGCGAACGCCGCGGGCGTTGACAGGCCGATCGACGGGGTCACCAGCAGCAAGCCTGGCCGGTCGTGCCCGGCGTCCCCGTCGCGCAGCCAGCCCAGCGGCGTGATCCGCTCCCCCCGACCCTCGACCAGGGCGGGCCCCGCCGCGAGGAAGAACGGGACGTCGGAGCCCAGGCCGGCGGCCAGCTGCCGGCGCGCATCGGCATCCAGCGTCACGCCCCACGCCTCGAGCGCCGCGTCCGCGGCGGCGGCGGCGTCGGAGGAGCCGCCGGCGAGGCCGGCGGCGATCGGGATTCGCTTCTCGAGGCGTGCGGCCAGCGCCGCTGGCGGTTGGGGTCCTGCCACCAGCGGTTGGGCGGCGCGGCGGGCGGCCGAGATGGCGCGCAGCACGAGGTTGTCGTCGATCGGGCCCGGATCGTAGCCGTCCACGTGGAGCGAATCGGTCGCCCCGGGCGGTGCGACGGACACCGAGAGCCGGTCCGCGAGATCGAGCGGGACCATCACGCTGTGAAGGTCGTGGAAGCCGTCCGGCCGCGTCCCCAGCACCGCGAGGGTCAGGTTGACCTTGGCCGGCGCGAGCCGCACCACCGGGGCCAGGCGTCTCGACGGGTCCACCGGTTCCACGCTCATTGCCTCGCCGGGATAGGGCCGAGCGCCTCGGCGAGCGCGATCCACTCCCCGACGGCCACCGTCTGCGGGCGGCGGTCGCGGGCGATGCCGACGCTGGCGAGTGCGGAATCCACCTGTTCGGCCGGGATCGGCAGCTGCCGGGTGAGCACGTTGTGGAGCATCTTCCGACGCTCGCGAAACGCAGCCTGCACGATCCGCCACAGGTGGTCCTCGGCCACCAGGTCAAGGCGGTCGTCGGGCGGGTACGGCTCCAGCACGAGCACGGCCGACTCCACCTTGGGCGCCGGTTCGAAGGCATCCCGGGGAACGCGGAACGCAAGCCGGGCGCGGGCGTGGTACTGGACGAACACGGACAGGTAGGACAGGGCGCCCGGGGCGGCGGCCACCCGCTCGGCGACCTCACGCTGGACCATGAGCACCAGGCGCTCCGCACGCGGCGCGCGGCCCAGCAGCCGGTGGAGCATCGGGCTCGTGATGTGATACGGCAGGTTCGCCACCACGTCGTACGGCGGTGGGACGAGATTGACCAGGTCCTGGTCGAGCGCGTCACCCTCGATGATCTTCAGGGCACCCGACTCGATCTCGTCCGGAAACCGCTCGCGAAGGATCGCCACCAGGCCCCGATCCAGCTCCACGGAGGTGACGCTGGCACCGGCGGCGAGCAACCCGCCGGTCAGGAACCCCAGCCCGGGCCCGATCTCCAGGACGCCGCGACCGGGCGAGGGGTCGGCCTCCCGCAGGATCCCCTCGAGCACGTCCACGTCCGCGAGGAAGTTCTGGCTCAGGTTGTGGCGGGCCCGCAGGCCCGCTTCGCGCAGGGTGCGACGAACGTCCAGCGGGTCGAGCCGCAGGTCGGTCGCGCGACGGCCGTCGCTCACCGGGCGAGCGGCAACGACGGCCGCGCATCGAGATCGAGACCGGCCCGCACGCCGGCCGCCAGCCGGCGCGCACCGGCCGCCCCGATCATCGCCCCGTTGTCCGTGCACAGGCCCGGACGCGGGATGACCAGTGCCAGGCCGCGGGCCTCCGCTGCACCGGCGATCCGGGCGCGCAGGGCGGCGTTGGCCGCCACGCCCCCACCCAGCAGGATGCCCCGCGCGCCGATGGCCTGGGCGGCGCGGAGCGCCTTGGTGGCGAGCACGTCCACCACCGAGTCCTGGAACCCCCACGCCAGCTCGGCCACGACCGCCGGAGGCAGGTCGCCCGCCAGGTCGCCGGCCCGCTCGACCTCCGGGAGGCCTTCATCAGCGCGTGCCCGGGCAACGATCCGGCGCGTCGCCGTCTTGAGCCCGGAGAAGCTGACGTCGAACGAGTCGCCCAGCCACGCGCGGGGGAACACCCGGTCCCGCTCGACCGCGTCGTCCGCGGCGCGCGAGATGGCCGGCCCACCCGGATAGCCCAGGCCCAGCAGCCGGCCGACCTTGTCGAATGCCTCGCCGGCCGCGTCATCCACGGTCTGGCCGAGCAGGCGGTAGGTCAGGTGATCGCGCATCTCGGCGAAGAACGTGTGGCCACCGGAGACGACCAGCGCCAGCAGCGGAAATTCCGGTGCGTCGCGCTCCTCCTCGCCGGGATCCAGCAGCCAGCCCGCGTAGACATGCCCTTCCAGGTGGTTCACCGGGACCAGGGGCTTGCCGTGTGCCCACGCGACGGCCTTGGCGGCGTTGATGCCGACCAGCAGCGAGCCTGCGAGGCCCGGCCCGTAGGTGACCGCGACGGCGTCCACGTCGCCCAGCGTCGCGCCGGCCGTCGCGAGGGCCTCGTCCATGACCGGGACGATCCAGCGCAGGTGCGCTCGAGCGGCGACCTCGGGGACGATGCCGCCGGTCTGGGCGTGGAGCGCGACCTGGCTGGCCACGACGTTGGCATGGATCCGCCGCCCGTCCTCGACCACCGCGACGCCAGTCTCATCGCAGCTGGACTCGACAGCCAGGATCAGCGGGCCGCTCACCGCAAGCCCTCGGCGGCCGGCAACGGTGCGGCACGCGGCGCCGGCGCGGCGTCCACGGCGGCGCGGAGGCCCGCGATCCGCTCCACCATCGGGGCCGACCCGAGCGGCTCCGTGGTCATGATCAGGGCGTCCTCGCCGTTGTCGCTGTAGTAGCGCGGCCGGATGCCGACCGGCCGGAACCCGTACTTCTCGTACAGCCGGCGAGCGGGCAGGTTCGACAGGCGAACCTCAAGGGTCGCCTCGCGGGCGTGGCGGTCGATCGAGAGGTCGAGCAGGGCGAGCAGGAGCCGCTCCCCGATCCGCTGCCGTCGGAACCCGGGATGCACCGCGAAGGTCGTGATGTGCGCCTCGTCCACCATCAGCCACATGCCCCCGTACGCAACGACGACGTCCCCGATGAGCGCCACCAGGTAGTGGGCGAGCCGGTTGGAGGCGAGCTCCTGGCGATAGGCCTGGGGCGGCCACGGGGTGGAGAACGAGGCGCGCTCGATGAGCTGGACCGCGGGCAGGTCGTCGAAGCCCATCGGCCGGATCCGCAGCACGACTTCGCTCGTCACCGGTCGCTCCCGCTCCCGGTGACCTCGACCGCCGCGTCCGGCACCGCCGCCCGCACGCCGCGGGGCAGGGTCACGTACTCCGGCACCAGCCGCGCGAGATCATCGGCGTCACCGGCGGCCAGTCGCGCCGCGCCGGAACGCAGCATCGCTGCCGCGAGCCCGGCCAGGGCGGCATCGCCCAGCATCGTCGCGTCCGCCGCCTCGCGGCCCTCGAGATCCACCGCGACGAGCCGCTCCCCGGGGAGCAGGCCGGGGTCGTCGCCGCCCGGCAGGATTCGCGACCCGCGGCCGGGGCGCGTCAGCACGCGGTCGGACGGTCCTGCCGGCTGCACCAGGACGAAGGCGGGCCGCGCGTCATCTTCAACCGGCACCGGTGTCCGGGCCCGGAGGCACCTGGCGACCGGCCGCCGCCGCGGCCAGCAGGCATTCGCCGGTCGGGACGCCGACCACGGGCAGCCCCAGGCCATAGGCCAGGCCCTTGACGGTTGCCATCCCGACGCGCAGGCCCGTGAACGCACCGGGACCGGTGCCGGCCACGAGCCCGCCCAGGTCCCCAGGGGACACCGCGGCGTCGCCGCAGCAGCGCATCGATCCGGGCGAGGAGCTCCTCGCCGTGGCGATAGCCCGCGGCCCAGCTCCGTCGCTGGAGCACCGCGCCGTCCGGTCCACCCAGGGCGATGACCGCGTCGGGTCGTCGCGGTGTCGACGGCGAGCAGCGAGCCGCCCGCCGAGTCGTCACGCCGCCACCTCGAGGTACCGCCGGTAGTCCTCGTCCCCCGCCCGGAGCACGATCCGCCGCGGATCGTCGCCCGTGCCGTCGATCATCACGTCCAGCCGGGCGCGTGGCAGCGCCGAGCCGAGTCGCTCCGCCCACTCCACGATGGCCACGCCCGCCATCTGGCGCTCGTCGAGCAGCCCGCCCGCCGAGGGCATCCGCCGCATCGTCGAGCCGGTACAGGTCGAGATGGAACAGCGGCAGGCGCCCCGCGTACTCGGTCATGAGGACGAACGTCGGCGAGTTCACGGTGTCGGTGATCCCGAGGCCGCGAGCGAACCCCTTGGCGAACTGGGTCTTGCCGGCCCCGAGCTCGCCCACGCAGGCAGACGAGGTCGCCGGCGCTGGCCGCGGCAGCCAGCCGCTGCGGCGAGTGACCGCGTCTCCTCGGCGTCGCGTGTCGCCACGACGCGCTCGGTGGTCGGCACGGGTGGACATCGATCCGAGGGTAGCCGAAGCCGGCTCGGCCGTCGCCGCTGGACGCCGGCGGGGGTCAGGCAAGCCGCTCGAGGTCGTCCCAGCGGAAGCGTCACGGTCGGTTCCTCTCCGTCGAGACCACGGCAGCCGCCTCCAGCTGGACGTTGCCGGCGAATCGCCGGAGGCCAACGAGGCCGACGATCCGGCCCTCGGCGCCCGCGCGGGGCCCCGACCGGACTCGCACCCAGTCGGCGTCCAGGACCGGCAGCTCCGATCCCCGTCGGCGAACACGAGCGCCGGCGGATCGATCAGCAGGCCCGACCTCGCGGCCCGCGAGCCGGCCCAGCAGGGCCGCCACCGGCGTCGGGATCGGACTCCGGACGGCACCTCTCGAGGGCCAGCACGCCGAACGGCGGGGCCGCGTGCAGCGACGCCCGCTGGCGCCGCTCGGATGCCTGGAAGTCGCGCAGCTCCTTGCCGGGCAGGGTGGCCACGACGATGCCCGCGGACGCCCATCGCGCGGGCGCGGGTGAGCGCTTCGGCGTCGATCCGGGCCCCGACGACGAGGATGCTCCCGGCACGGCCGACATCGATGCCGCCCGCGACGCAGCTCCCCGAACGGGTCGGTGGCGAGCTCGAGCCGGCCCCGCGCGGAGACGCCGGCGGCGAGCGCACCGCGGAGCGCGAGGCCCGGTCGCCCGAACGCGGATCTCGACCCCCGGTTGCGATCGCCGACGACGGTCGCCGTCCAGCGGCGCGGCCAGCGTGTCGCGGTGTTCGCCGTGACGATCCGCCACCGGTCCCTGCGGCCCGGCACGGCCGTGAGCAGCTCGCCCTCGGTGGTCGGGCCGTGCCGCCGGCGCGGCGTCGACGGCCGGTGGTGACCTGTGCGCTGCGGCGTCCAGCGGTCGCCGGCAGCAGGCCGGCCCGGCCCGATGGCAGCGGCCGCGTCACCCGCGCGCTCGCCGGCATCCTCGGCCTCGCCGCCCTCCCCCGCCTTGCCGGCCTCCCCGTCGATGCGCCGCCCTCCCCGGCATCGTCCGGTTCGGGGGCTCCCGGCTTCGGCCGCTCCCTCACCCGCGGCGCGGCCGCCGCGGCCGCCGCGTCCCGTCACCCGGCGGGGCCGCGCGGGCTCAGGGCGGCTCGTCTCCGGTCGTCGCCGCGCAGCGCAGCCGGGATCGGGACCTCCTCGACCCGCCGGTCGCGCAGGCGCTCGAGCAGCGGCTCGCCGGCGCGCGACGCCGCTCCCGCCTCGACCAGCGGCCGATCGCCCGGCTGCAGCGGAAACCGGACCTCGAGGTCCCGTTCGACGAAGCGGGCGCGACGGGACCTCCGAACCAGCCCGATCCTCGCGCTGACCGTCATCGGTCGATCCCGGTCCATCACGTCGCGCCGCCAGGCGGCCAGCACCTCTCGCCGGCGCTCCGGCCGATCGGGCAGGCGCAAGCGGAATGTCGCGCAGGTCCACCAGCACGCCGGCCAGGCCGCCGGCGACCTCCGACCGCCGGCCGCCGGACCCGGACCCCGAGGTCCGCGGCGTCGCGAAGCCGCAGGTCGGCGATCGCCGTTCGCCCGGGCGCCAGGTCGCACGAGCTCGATCCCGCCGGGCACGAGGTCCAGCTCGTCTCCCCGGTGCTCGCCGCCTGCAGGTGCAGGTGACCCGACCGGGCCGGCCGGGGCGCAGTCCGGCCGGCATCACCACGGTGCCCAGCGGAACCAGCAGCTCATCGCGCAGATCCGCTATGACCTCGCGCCGCTCGTCCGGGTCGGCGATGGTCCCCAGCGGTGCCAGCAGCCGCGCATGGTCGACGGCCCAGCGCCCGGATCCCCGGGCGGCGGACGACATCGGCGAGGGCCAGCGCCGTCGGCCTGCGCCGGCGCGGCCGCGCCAGCACGCCGCCCGCGGCCGCCAGCGACCCGCGGCGGTCGGTGGCGTCGAGGTGGCCGCGTCGCCGCCACCAGTCGGGCCACGGCGGCGCGTGCCGCGGCCAGCGCGGAGCTGCACGCCGTCGCCGGCCGCATCGCCCCACGGCGCCAGGGCGAGCTCGCGCAGCCGGTCGCGAAGCCGCAGCCGGTCGATCGGCGTCGTGAGCCAGCCCGCGATCGTGTCGAGATGCGCGTCGGTGAACCCGCGCGGAAGCAGGGCGCGCCTCCGGCGACGATCGCCGCCGCGACCGTCGGCGGCCGCACCCGGCGCACTGCCGGGCGACGACGCGCGTGCCCGCCGACTGTCCGATCTCGACGAGCTCCACCGACCGCTGGAGCACCTCGGCGAGCGTCCCGGTCGCGGCGGCGAGGGCGCGTCGCCCGTCGTCGCCGCCCGCCCGCAGGCCGTCGAGGAGGTCGACGCAGCGGCCGCACCGCCAGCCGGCATCGCCGACGATGGCGCCCTGACGCCGTGGCTCCCGGGTCGGTCAGGACGCAGCAGCCGGCTCGTACCGGCCCCCCGGCGCTGCCAGCGCACCCGCGAGCACCAGCGACCAGGTCGGGCCGACGCTCCGTGGCCGCCGTCGACCTGCGCCGCGAGGTCGCGCAGCAGCGGCCGCTCGTCGGCGCCCGGCGGATCGCCCGCACCCGCGAGGATCGCCGTGATGCGCGGGTCCGACAGCGCGGTCGCGACGCCCACGATGGGGGCGCCGTCGAGGACGACCCGGCGTACCCGCCAGCCGGACAACGCCGCGGCGTCGGCCATCGGCGAGAGCGCCCGCCCTGTCGCCGCAACAACCGCGATCTCGGGCGGCGGCTCGTCGCGCAGGCGACCTGCGGCAGCTCTCCGCGGCCGCGCGCCGGTCGAGGCCGATGCGCCGCCGCGAGCATCCGGGTCTGCGCCGGCCGAGACGAGCCCGCAGGCGCTCGATCAGCGATTCACTGGCCACGCTCGCCGGCGGTCGGAGGCCGGCACCGCCCATCCAGGCGGCCGATCGGCGCGGCGAGCGCGGCCGCGACGCGACGAGTGACGGCGGCTCGGTCGCTGACCCCCGGTCGACTGGCGACGAAGGCCGCGGTCTCAGCGCGGCTCTCACCGCGCTCGATGCTATCGAGCGTGGGCCGCAGTCGGCCCGCCGCTCAGGCGTCCCAGCCGTCCGCCTCGTCGAGCTCCTCGAGCCGGTCGATGAGGGCCTCGATGCCGGCATCGTCGCGCAGCAGCTCGGTGGCGGCCGGCGTCTCGCCGCCGAACAGATCGCGCAGGACAGGATCGAAGAACAGCATCGCCGGCGCCCCGAGCGGCCGGTACGGCCGGCTGGCCTCCAGGAAGTGGACCGCCGGTCCCGTGAGGCCGCGCAGGCGGATCTCGCGGGCGACCGCCTCGACCAGCGCCTCGCGACGCTCGTCGAAGCGGCTCCATCGGGAAGCTCATGGGCGGCCCTCCCGCGCCTCCCCGGCGGGCCTCGCGGGGACGGCGCCACCTCGGCGGGTCGGCCCGGACCCACGGCCCGCGCGTCGGACGCGGATGAACGCCGGCGCACCGGGCCGGCTCCCCGGCCGAGAGCGCCGCCGCGAACGCCTCGTAGGCGGCCGCGCCGCGCAGGGCGAACACCACGTGCTCGATCGTGGACGGAGATGCGCAGCTCGTCGCGGACGGCGTCGACCGCGATCCGCGCGGCTCGGCCGAGCGGGAAGCCGCCGATGCCCGGTGCCCGAGCGCCGGAAACGCGACGCTGGCCAGGCCCAGCTCGCGGACGCGCGCCATGGCGCTGCGCGCGGCGCGCTCGATCGCCTCGCGCGCTGGTCCGCCGGTCGCGCTCGAGCGACACGGCGTGCACGACCACCTTCGGCGGCGAGCCGGCCGGCCGGGTGTGATCGACGGCGCTCCCGAGCTCCGCCGGCGCCTGGCGCAGAGCCGCGAACTCGATCTCGTCGCCGCCGGCGCGCTTCAGCTCGCCGGCGACGCCCGTGGACATCCACAGTGAGCGTTGCGGCGGGGCTCACGATCGCGTCGACCTCGAGGTCGCAGATGTCCCCGTTCCAGAGCTCGATGCGCGCCATTCGGACCTCCCGCCCGCGAGAATCCGGACCTCCACGGGCGAATCCGCGGCATGGTACACCCGGGGCAGCCGGCGGGACATCCCGGTGACGACCTCATAGCTGATCGTTCCGCAGGTCGAGGCCAGCTCGTGCGGCGGTGATCGCCTCGGTCGCCCTGCCGGCCGAGCAGCACGAACTCGTCGTCCTCGGTCACCGGCGGACCGGCGACGTCGGTGACGTTCGCCATCACGGCATCCATGGCCACCCGCCCCACGAGCGGCACCCGCTGCCCGCGGACGAGCGCTTCCGACCGATCCGACAACGCACGCCGCCACCCGTCGCCGTAGCCGACGGGCAGCGTCGCGATCGTGGTCGTCCGGGTGGTCACGGTAGGTCGGGCCGTAGCTCACGCCGTGGCCCGGGCGGCAGGTCCATGACGCGGACGGGGCGTGCCACGAGCGCCATGGCCGGGTGGCAGGCGACCCGGCCGCTTCGGCCGTCGCCGGCGGCGGGCTGAGCGCGTCGGGCAGCAGGCCGTACACCGCGAGACCCGTGCGGACCGCGTCCCACCGCAGGACCGCAGCGCCCAGCACGGCGCCGCTCGCCGCGAGATGGCGCCTGGCGCGAGCGCCGTCGATCGCGATCGCGTCGGGCACGAGCCCCTGGCCGGCCAGCCGCTCCAGGGCGGCACCGAACCGCGCGCCCTGGCCGCGGGCGCTGGCGGCGTCATCGGCAGCAGCCAGATGCGTCCAGATCCCCGCCAGTCGGACGCCCGGGGCATCGAGGACGGCACCCACGACCGAGCCGACGTCCCCCGGCAGCGCGCCGCCACGACCCAGCCCGGTCTCCACCTCCACGTGCACGTCGAGCGGCGGCTCGACCCGCGTCGACCGCGGCAGCCGCCGCCTCGAGCACCCGGTCGATGCCGCGACTCCCGGTCCGAGCGCGACCGCGATCCCGGCCGGTCGCGGCGCCACGTGCCCGCTCGCGGCGGAACCGGGTACAGCACGAGCAGGGCAGCGCGACCCCCGCCTCGCGCAGCTCCAGCGCCTCGTCGAAGGTGGCCACCGACAGGCCGTCGGCGCCCGCGGCCTCGAGCGCGAGGGCGACGGGCACCGCACCATGCCCGTAGGCGTCGGCCTTGACGACGGGCTCCACGCGGACGCCCGGCCCGACCACCTCCCGCAGGACCCCGAGGTTGCGCGCGCAGCGCATCGAGGTCGATCTCGAGCCAGGCCATGCGCGGCAGCGCCGGCAGCCCGGCCCGGCGCAGCCGCTGCTCGATCGGCTCGCGGCGCGGGATGTCGTGCTCGCATGGGACGCCGCCGGAGACCGCTCAGCCCGGCACCCCGGTCCCGCCGCCCGCGTCATCGCGCGCGCGCACCGAAGCCGAGCCGCCGGCCCGAACGTTCGCGCTCCGCGATTCGGGCGAGGCGGCGGCGGCCGATGGGCAGCGCATCCGGCAGGTCACCGGCCAGCAGCCCGGCGTCCCCGATCCGCTCGCGCACGGTGTCCCCGGCCAGCCCGTGGAGGTAGACGCCCAGCCTTGCGGCATCGAACGGCGCAGCCCCTGGGCCAGGAGCGCGCCGATCGTGCCCGCGAGCACGTCTCCGGTCCCGCCCGAGGCCATCGCCGGGTTCTCGAACGGGGCGACGGCGACCGCGCCGTCGGGTGCGGCGATCACCGTACGGGCGCCCTTGAGCACCACGACCTGGCGCCACTCGGCAGCCGCCGCGGCCGCCGCCCGGGCGCGGGCCTCGTCGTCGCTGCCCAGGTCGCCGTCGTCGCCCGGATCGTGGCCGCTGCCGGCGCGGAGCCGCGCGAACTCCCCGGCGTGCGGCGTCAGCACGCAGGCGCGACCCACCCGTGCCCACCAGGCATCGGCCGAGGCGAGTGTCCGGAGGGCCTCGGCGTCGAGCACCACGGGTGACCCGTCCGGCGGTCGCGGCGTCTCGCCCTCGAGCCACGGGCCGGGCGGCTCCTCCGGCGTGGTGAGGAGCAGCCGCAGCAGCTCCGCGATCGCCAGCGACGGCCGGAGGCCGGGCCCGATGACCAGCGCGTCGTGATCGTGATCGAGGACCTTGGCCAGCGCCGGCTCCGGGTCGACCTCCTCCACGTCGTCCTCGGGCAGCGCCATCGTGGTCGCCTCGACCACCTTCGCCGCGAACAGCGGCTGAAGCGACTCGGGAACCGCGAGCGTGACCAGGCCGACACCGGCGCGCCCGGCGGCGCGGCAGACGAGCAGCGCCGCACCGGCATAGTCGAGCGATCCGGCGATCACCAGGAGCTTTCCGAAGCTTCCCTTGTGGCCGCGCTTGTCGCGCTCCGGGACCAGGCGCGCGACGATGGCATCGTCGAGCTGCTGCGTGCCGCTCGGCACGCTCGCGGACCCGACCTCCGCCTCGGATGGCGGCGCCGGATGTCCGAACCCGACGGGGCGTCGATCAGTCACCGGGCACCTTGCCGACCCCGGCCTTGCCAACCTCGGCCTTGCCGACGCTCGTCGGCGAGCGCCCGGGTGTCCTCGTGCAGGCGTCGCAACCGCTCGAACCGCGCCATCAGCGCCTGTTCCCGGTCGTCGAGCCGGTCGTCGATGTCGAGCGGAAAGACGTATCGCCCGCCGGCGGTCCGGATCGCCGAACGCGATCGCGACCGCGAACTCCGCCTCGTGCGTGATGGACACCGCGATGCGGTCCATGCCCAGCTGGTCGGCCCGTCCGGCAGCCCGGCCGTGGAGCCGGACCGACGGCTGGCCCGTCGGCAGCCGCTCGATCTCGATGTCTCGCCAGCCGATCCCGCGAACCCCCAGGCCCAGCACCTTGGACACGGCCTCCTTGGCCGCCCAACGACCCGCGAACGTCTCGCTGCGGTCGCGGACGTAGCGCCGCTCGGCGTCCGTCAGGACCCGCCTCGAGAACCGCTCGCCGAACCGGTCCATCGCCGCGCGGATGCGGTCCACCTTGACGATGTCGACGCCCAGTTCGGTCGTGCCCGCCGGGACGCTGCCCGCGGGCAGCGATGGGTCGGAGGCCGGTCCCGGGCGCGCCACGGCTACTCCACCGTCACCGACTTGGCGAGGTTGCGAGGCTGATCGACGTCCGTCCCGCGGGCGACGGCGGTGTGGTAGGCGAACAGCTGGAGCGGGATGACGGCGAGGACCGGAGACACCGCCTCGTGGGTGTCGGGCACCCACAGCACGTCATCCGCGAAGCGCTCGATCTGCACGTCGCCCTCGGTCGCCACCGCCAGCACCCGGGCGTCGCGTGCCCGGCCCTCCATCACGTTGCTGATCAGCTTGTCGTAGCTCCGCGAGCGGGTCGCGATCGCGACCAGCGGGCACTCCGCGTCGAGCAGCGAGATGGGACCGTGCTTGAGCTCGCCCGCCGCATAGCCCTCGGCATGGATGTAGCTGATCTCCTTGAGCTTGAGCGCACCCTCGAGCGCGCCCGGCAGGGTGTAGCCGCGGCCGATGAACATGAAGCCGCTGGAGTTGACATAGCGCCGGGCGACATCGGCCACGCCGGCGCTCAGCTCGAGCGTCCGGGCCGCGGCATCCGGCAGCGCGCGCAGCGCATGGCCCAGCTCCAGCTCGTGGACCTCGTCCAGCCGTCCGCGAGCCTTGGCGATCGCGGCGGCCAGCACGACCAGCGTCGTGACCTGGGTCACGAACGTCTTGGACGCAGCGACCGCGATCTCCGGGCCGGCCTGGAGGAACATCACCGCGTTGGCCTCGCGGGTGATCGCGGAACCCACGGTATTGGTGACCGCCACGATCGGGCAGCCGCGCTCCCGGGCAAGCCGGGTCGGGGCAATGGTGTCGGCGGTCTCGCCCGACTGGGTCACGGCGATGACCAGCGTGTCGGCGTCCAGCGGAGGCGGCGCGTACCGGAACTCGGAGCCGACGGTCACGCGGGCTGGCAGCCCCGCCCAGTCCTCGATGGCGGCCGCACCCACCAGCCCGGCGTACGAGGCCGTGCCACAGGCGACGACCTCGACCCTGGTCACACGCCGGAACGCCGCTTCGAGCGACTCCACCTCGGGGGCCTGGATGTGGCCCTCGGGCGTGACCCGGCCGGCCAGTGACTGGCGCAGGGCGACCGGCTGCTCGTGGATCTCCTTGAGCATGAAGTGGTCGAAGCCGCCCTTCTCGGCCGCCTCCGGCGACCAGTCGATGACGCTGACCTCGCGCTCGCGCGGCGTGCCGTCGACGGCGGTGATCGAGATGCCCCACGGACGGAGATCGACCACGTCGCCCTCCTCGAGGAACACGACGCGGTTGGTATGGGCGAGGATCGCGGCGACGTCCGAGGCCAGGAACGACTCCCCGTCGGCGACGCCCACGACCAGCGGCACGTCCTGGCGGGCGCCCACCAGCCGGTCCGCCTCGCCCCGGTGCATCACAGCCAGCGCGTATGCACCCTCGACCCGGGCGAGCGCCGACCTGACGGCGTCCGCCAGGTCCCCCTGGTAGGCCTCCTCGATCAGGTGGGCAAGCGCCTCCGTGTCCGTCTCGGACGCCAGGGTGTGGCCACGCGCCTCGAGGCCGTCCCGCAGCTCCCGGAAGTTCTCGATGATCCCGTTGTGGACCACCGTGATCTCGCCGGTGCAATCCTGGTGGGGATGGGCGTTGAGGTCGTTGGGCCGGCCATGGGTCGCCCAGCGGGTGTGGGCCAGGCCGATCGCGGCATGCGGCGTCCGATCGGCGATCGCGGTCTGGAGGTTCGAGAGCTTGCCCGCCTTCTTCTCGACGAACAGCACGCCCTCCTCGTCGACGAGGGCGATCCCGGCCGAGTCGTAGCCGCGGTACTCGAGGCGACGCAGGCCCTCGATGAGGATGGGGCCCGCCTCGCGGGGACCGGTGTAACCGACGATGCCGCACATGCGCTTGGGGGCTCTCCTGGGTTGGGCCGGGACGTGCCGCGGCGGCTTAGTGTAGACGCTCGCCCGCGAGGGCCGCGATGGCGTCGGCCAGGGAGATCACGAGGTCCGGGTCGCCGCCCTCGATCATCACCCGCAGGACGGGTTCGGTGCCGGAGGGTCGGACGAGCACGCGCCCGTGCGGCGCGAGACGATCCTGGGCGGCCGCGATCGCGTGGGCGAGCTCAGGATCGTTCTCCCACTGGTCGCGGTGCCGGACCCTGATCGCCCGCTGCGCCTGGGGAAGGAGGGGGATCGCGGCGGCCAGGTCGCCCAGGTTCGCACCCGCGACGGTCATCACGCGCAGCAGCTCGATCGCGGTGACGATCCCGTCCCCCGACAGCGAGTGCTCGCGAACGATCACGTGGCCGCTCTTCTCGCCGCCCAGGCCCGCGCCGGACACGAGCATCGCCGCGAGGATGTGCTTGTCACCCACGGGCGTCCGCACGATCCGCCCGCCCGCCGCCTCGATCGCCGCCTGGAGTCCGCCGTTGGACAGCACCGACACCACCAGGCTGCCGTCGTCCAGCGCACCACGGGAAAGCCGCTCCAGCGCGAGGATGCCCAGCACCTGGTCACCATCCACGAGCGTGCCGTCGGCATCGACCGCAACGCACCGGTCGGCGTCGCCGTCAAGCGCGAAC
Organism: uncultured Chloroflexia bacterium; assembly: GCA_963732805.1. GTDB lineage: Bacteria > Chloroflexota > Limnocylindria > Limnocylindrales > CSP1-4 > CAIXZV01. Next base: position 1,349,924 of record CAVTAW010000002.1, on the reverse strand, counting down.
CCGACATCGGCACCGTGGGCCTGCACGGCCTCCATGAGCGAGGCGGGATCGGTCGCCCCACAGTGGCGGTTGATGTTGTCGCCGTCCGGGTCGTCATGGATCACGGTGACCCGTGCGCCCGTGGCCCGGATGATCTCCGGACCCACCTCGAAGGCCGCGCCGTTGGCGGCGTCGAGGACCACGTGGAGCCCGCCCGCCGACACCCGTTCGGCGAGGCCGGACCGGTGCGCGACGTAGCGATCCAGCAGCCGGGAGGCATCGATCGCCCGGCCCACCAGCTCGGGTGGGACGGACGGCAGCTCATCCGCCCGGAGGATCGCGTTCTCGAGGTCGTCCTCGACGTCGTCGGCGAGCTTCATGCCCCGTGGATCGAGCACCTTGAGCCCATTGTCCTCGGCCGGGTTGTGGGACGCCGAGACCATCACGCCGGCCGCGAAGTCGCCGGTGTCGGCGAGATAGGCGAGCGCGGGCGTCGGGACGACCCCGACCTGGTGGACGTCGACGCCCATGCTGGTCGCGCCCGCGGTGATCGCCGCCACGAACATGTCCCCTGAGCGACGCGTGTCGCGGCCCACGACGAGGCTGCCACCCGGCCCCACGATCTCGTGGGCCGTGGCGCGGCCGAGGGCGAACGCGAGCGAGGGTCGCAGGTCCATGTTGGCGACGCCACGGATGCCGTCCGTGCCGAACAGGCGGGTCATGGAGCTCCTCGTGCGGTTGGTGGATGGGCTGGGCTTCAGGGCGCGGCCGACGGCGACGGGCTCGCTGGCTCCGTCGCGGTCGGACCCGCGGTCGGCGACTCCGGTAATGGCGATGCCGTCGGACCCGGCGACGGGCTGGCAGGCCCCGTGATCGTCACGGTCACCGTGGCCGGTGACAAGGCCGCAACCGTCACCCCGGTCGGCAGCGACGGTACCACCGGGACCACGTGATCGCCTGCTCCGAGACCCGCGACATTGAGCCCCACCACGAGCGGCGCGGACGAGAGCCGGTCGAGATCTGCCACCGAGCCGTAGAGCGTCATCAGGACCTCGTTGTCCGAGAGGTCGTAGGTCAGGCCGGGCTCGCGTCCGTCCAGACGAAGGCCGGCGGTGTACGTCCGCGTCTCGGTGACGGCCTCGACGTGGACCGTCACGACGATCGTCGCCGGGCCCGTCGGGACCACGCCCGTCGGCAGCGCAAGGGTGACCGCCTGGGTCACGTCGCTGGTTGCCCCGAACAGCGCGACCGGTGCCGTGTCTGCCTCGGTCAGCGAGGTCAGCTGGTCGGCGTCGCCCTCCACGGACACGACCTGGGGATTGACCTTCACCGAGGCGATCCGGAAGCCCGGAGCCGGCTGACCCGTGACGACGGGGTTCACGGGCAGCGTTCGCGATTGCTTGTCGGTGAACAGCGGGATGGTCACGTGCACCGTCCGCGGCTCCACGTCCACGCCGCTGACGATCTCACCCGCGTCGTTGATCGGCCGCGCGTCGATCTCGCTGTCGACGTCGAGGCCGCTCGAGTCGAGGGTCACGGTCACCCTGGCGGCCACCACCTGCGCCACCACCGACGACGGCCCGGTGACCTTGACCTGGGTCGGCTCGTAGGTCGTCTCGCCCACCTGGACACCCGGTGGCGCGGGTCCACGCTCGACCCGCACGGGGACGGACTTGGTGAGCGAGGAGTCGAGGATGACCTGGATCTGGCGCGGCTGCACGTCCACGATCGAGACCCGCGGATCGAGCGCCGTCACCATCACCCGGACGGTCGCCGGCTGACCGTCGGGCTTGACATTGGTGAGGTCCACGGTGGCCCTGAAGTCCTCCGCCCGCTGGCGGGGGACGCCGGCCGGCGCGAGGTAGCGGATCTGGTCCACGTCACGAAGCTGGTTGGTCACCACGGAGTCGGCCGGCTTGTTGACCGCGAGCACCGTGATCGGGCCCTGGAGCGTCGTGGTGTCCTGCGAGGCCACCAGCCCCGCGTACAGCAGGGTCGCGAGCGCGATCGCCGCAACCTTGAGCGGCCAGTTGTGGACCACGATGCCGACGGCCCGGCGAACGGTGCGGCCCACGTTCACTGGCGGGCCACCGCTGCGGCCGTGCCGCTGCCGTCATCGTCGGACGGCGGATCGACCGGCCCGGCCGACGGTTCGACCGGCCCGGGTGCCGGCTCGGCCGCTCCCGGCGCAGGCGTCGACCGCAGGCGCGCGAGGCGGAGCCGGGCCGAGGTCCGGCTCAGGCTGGATCCCAGGCCAAGCCCGGAGGGAACCGACGGCGTCTCGAGGCGGGTCGCGATGGCCCGCGCGAGCTGGGCTTCGGTGGGCACGCGCACGATCCGCGCCCGCTCCACCAGGCTCATCTGGCCGCTCTCCTCGGACACCACGACGGCGACAGCATCGGTGTCCTCGGTGATGCCCAGCGCCGCGCGGTGGCGCGTCCCGAACCGCTGCGACAGGTTCATGTCGGTGAGCGGCAGCAGGGCCGCCGCTGCCACGATGCGGTCCTCGCGGATGACCACCGCACCGTCGTGGAGCTCGGTCTTGGGCGCGAAGATCGTGCACAGCAGCTCGCTCGACAGGTCCGAGTGGAGCATCACGCCCGTCTCGGCGATCTCCTCCAGGCCCGTCTCCCGCTCGAGCACGATGAGCGCGCCGTGACCCCGTCGCGACAGGACGCCGGCCGCCTTGGCCACCTCGCCGCTGACATGCTCGATCCGCCCCTGCTGGGTGGGCGCGATCAGCCAGCCCAGGGTGCCCACGCGCCCGATGCGCTCGAGCGCACGCCGGAGCTCCGGCTGGAACACGACGACGAGCGCGAACAGGCCGACCACGGCGCCCGCCTGGAGGAGCTGCGTGAACAGGCGCAGGTCCAGGAACTGGGCAAGCGCATAGATGCCCAGCAGGATCGTCACGCCGATGACGAGGGTCACCGCGCGGGTGCCCCGGATCAGGCTGAACAGGGCGTAGATGAACAGCGCGGTGATCGCGATGTCGAGCACGGTCGTCAGCGTGATCTGGCTGAGGAGCGACTCGACGAACGGGAGCATCCTCGGGGGAGTGTAGCACCGGGCCCTGGCTGGTCCGGCAGGCAGGGCGCTCCCCTGGAGCACGCCGGTCGCCCTCGCCGGTTGCCCGCCGGGGCCGGTCAGGGTCGCGCGGTTCGGGCTCCCGAGATGCGATCGGCCGCGGCCTCGTCGCCGTCGAGCGCCGCCAGTCTCTCGACCAGGGCCAGCTTCTCCGTGGCGAGCGTCCGCCAGCCGCGCTCGTCGTACAGCTCGACCAGGGCGAGGTGCAACTCGACGTTGTCGGGCACGATCGAGAGGCCGACGTAGCACGCGTCCAGCGCGGCGTCGCGGTGTCCCGCCCGGCGGTGAGCCGCTGCGAGATCGAGCAGCCGCTCGACCGCGAGCGCGGCCTCGCCGGCCTCGATCGCGGCGTCGGCCGCCTGGCCCAGCGCCGCCGGGTCGAGGTCCGGTGGCAGCTCTCGGTCCAGGGTGGCGCGATGCACGGGGGCCGGGGGCTCATCCGGCAGCGTCGCCTCTGCCGTCGTCGCGTCGGCGGGCCCCGTCGCATCCTGCGCGAGCGCCTCCCCCGCCTCACCGGCGGTCGCTGCGTCCCTGGGGGCGCGACGCGTCCCCGGCGTCGGACGCGTCGCGGCGTCGCCGTCGAGGACCTTGAGCGCGCGCTCGAGCGCCAGGCGGCCGGGCTCACCCAGGCTCCTCCGCCCGCAGCCGCTCGATCAGCGCTCGCAGCGTCCGCCGCCGGTCGCGTCCCTCGGCCAGTTCCAGGCCTCGACGCGCGGCATCGACCGCATCGGCCAGCCGCCCGGAATGCCGCGCGAACCTCGGCGAGGGCATCGTACGCCTGAGCCCCTTCTCCGCGGCCGGCCGAGCGCCGCCAGCGCCTGGGCACGGCCGAGCTGGGCCACCTCCTCGCCGGGCGACATGCGCAGCGCGACGTCGTACTGGCGCAGGGCGTCGTCCGGCCGCATCCGGCGCATCAGCGCCGTCCCCGCGCTCGTGTGGGGCGTCGGCCCGCTCCGGCGCGATCGTCGCCGCGTCCGCGTACGCCGTGAGAGCGCCTCGTCGAGCCTGCCCTGCAGCGACGGCGACATGGCCGCGCCGCAGGGCGTCCTTGTAGCGCTCGTAGAGGGCCTCGCTGCTCACGGCGCCCGCCCTCGTCCGCGCAGCTCCCGCCCCGGCCTTCCGCCAGCATCACCCAGCAGCTCCACGAGCAGCGCCTTCTGGGCGTGCAGCCGGTTCTCCGACTGCTCGAAGATCAGGCTCCGCGGGCCGTCCATGACGTCCGAGGTGATCTCCTCGCCGCGGTGCGCGGGCAGGCAGTGCATGACCGACGGCGTCCGGCGCCACGGCCAGCAGCTCGGTCGTTGACCTGGAAGCGGGCGAACGCGTCGCGACGCTCCTCCGCCTCGGCCTCCTGGCCCATCGAGGTCCATGCATCCGTGTACACGCGTCCGCCCCTGCGATCGGCCTCGTCGGGTCGTGCGCCGAACAGCAGCCGTGCCGCCGGTGCCGGTCGGCAGCTCGCGCGCCCGTCGCGACGATCCGCTCGTTCGGGCCCGTAGCCCGGGGGATGGGCCAGCCGGACCTCCATGCCCGAGCGTGGCGCCCATGAGCGCCAGCGAGTGGTAGACGTTGTTGCCGTCACCCACGAACGTCGAGCGTGAGGCCGCGCAGGTCGCCAAAGCGCTCGTGGAGCGTGAACAGGTCGGCAAGCGCCTGGCACGGATGCTCGCGGATCGTCAGGCCGTTGATCACCGGGATGCCACGCCTGGGCGGCCAGCTCCACGACCACCTCGTGGGGGCCGGTGCGGCCATGATCGCGTCCACGAACCGCTCGAGGTTCCGGGCAACGTCGCCGACGCGTCTCGCGGCCGCCGAGCACGACGCTCCTCGTCAGGTAGATCGCATGGCCCGCCGAGCTGGGTCATCCCGGCCTCGAACGTCACCCGGGTCCGCAGGCTCGGCTTCTGGAACAGCATCGCCAGCGTCCGTCGCTGCAGCGGCGGGCTGCGTGCCGCCGGTCCAGCGCGAACTCCGCCTTGAGCTCGTCGGCCCGAGCGAACAGCCGCTCGATCTCGGCCGCCGACAGGTCGGCCGCCGAGACCAGGTCGCGTCCGCGCAGCGAAGACGACAACATCATCGACTCAGCCTACCGCGTTCGCGCGGAGCCGCCGGAAGGCGGGCGAGGCGAAGGCGCGCCGGCGAGGACGCGGAGCGAGCGCGCACTCGAACGTGCGTGAGCGAGCGCCCGGAGCGGGCGAGCGCACGCAGTGCGCTCGTCCAGACCGGCGGCGTCTAGCGCTTGGTGTACTGGGGCGCCTTGCGGGCCCGCTTCAGGCCGTACTTCTTGCGCTCCTTCATCCGCGGATCGCGGGTGAGCAGGCCGGCCTGGCGCAGCGGCAGGCGGTTCGCCTCCGGGTCGACCTGGAGCAGCGCCCGGGCGATGCCGTGGCGGATCGCGCCGGCCTGGCCGGTGATCCCGCCGCCCTCGACCTTGATCATCGACGTTGTAGCGGCCCTCGGTCCCGGTCACCCGGAACGGCAGGAACAGCTCCGATTCGGCGAGCACGCCGCCGAAATGCTCCTCGGGAGTGCGGCCGTTGACGACCATCTCGCCCTCACCGGGGATGAGGCGAACGCGGGCAACCGCCGTCTTGCGGCGGCCGGTTCCCCAATAGAACGCAGGCGTCGACATCAGGGCTCCTCGATCAGGCCAGCGGCTCGGGCTTCTGGGCCTGGTGCGGGTGATCGACTTCCCGCATAGACCTTGAGCTTGCGGAGCATCTGGGTTCCGAGGCGGTTGTGCGGCAGCATGCCCTTCACGGCGCGGCGGATGACCTCCTCCGGCCGGCGGGCGAGCAGGTGCCCGAGCGTCTCCTCCTTGAAGCCCCTGGGGTAGCCGCTGTGGCGGGCGTACACCTTGGACGACAGCTTGTCGCGGGTCACGGTGATGCTGGGCCGCGTTGAGCACGATCACGTGATCGCCCGTGTCCATGTGCGCGGCGTAGGTCGGCTTGTGCTTCCCCTCGAGGACGTGCGCGATCCGCGTCGCGAGGCGGCCGAGCGTCTCGTCCGTCGCGTCGACGACGTACCAGCGTCGCTCGATCTCGCTCTCTCGAGGCGTATAGGTCTTCGCGCTCATTCCTCGTCTTCCTCGTCGTCCACCGGCCGCCGTCCCGAGGACGACGCGCCGGAGGCAGAGCCCCTTTGCCGGGGCCGCTGCCCCATTGAGCGCCGGCTCCCGTGGCGGCAAGCGCCGCCCGGAGGCGCCGCATCATCCATCCTGCCGAGACCGACCTCCAGCGAGGGCGGCCACCATCCGGCGCACCTGTCCCCGGAGGAAGGCGGTCGGCCCGGACGTCGATCGTCACCAGGCGGCCCTCCCGCCGGACCCGGACCGCGTGCACGGTCCGGACCGGCGACCGGTCGTCCCGCCGCCGAAGGCCGAGAAGTCGTGCCGGCCCACGAGGACCGACCCGGCACTCGCCATCGCGGCGATGTCGAGCGGGACCCGCACCCCGAGCGCGTAGCGCTCGCGGAGCGGGCTGCGCGGCCCGTTCCAGACGGTGTAGCGGTATTCCCGGTACCGCGCCGCATAGCGCGGGTGGAACCCGTCGGGGGCCCGTCGCACGTCGCGGATCGCGACGTCCGGCGGGAGCTGGGCGTTGAGCGCCCGGCCGAGCTCCGGCTCCGGCAGCGCGCCCGGCGTAGGTGAACGCGATCACCTGCCCGCTGGCGTGCACCCCGGCGTCGGTACGCCCTGCCCCGTCGACCGCCACCCGCTCGCCTCCGGTGAGGCGGGCCAGCGCGGCCTCGAGCTCTCCCTGGACCGTCCGGGCGTTCGGCTGGAGCTGAAACCCGGCAAAATCCGTTCCGTCGTATTCACACCGGGCGCGGTAGCGCACCGGCGAGTCCTCTCGGACTCTCGCAGTCACCTGGGCGGCGGCGCCGATACGACCGACGCTCAGACCAGCTCGATCTGGACGATCTCGGCGGCATCGCCCTTGCGCTGGCCGATGTGCACCAGGCGGGTGAAGCCGGACTGGCGGTCGGCGTACTTGGGGGCGATCACGTCGAACAGCTTGGCTGACGACGAGCGGCTCGTTCGGGAACTCCGAGACGACCGTCCGCCGGGCCGCCAGGTCGCCGCGCTTGGCGAGCGTGATCATCCGCTCGACCCGGCCGCTGATCTCCTTGGCCTTGGCCTCGGTGGTCTGCACCCGCTCGTAGCGGAGGACCGAGACCGTCGAGGTTCTTGTACAGCGCGAGTCGGGGCCGCGCTTGCGCGAGAGCTTGCGCCCGTCGATCCGGTGGGCGCCATGGCTCAGGCCTCCTCCTCGTCGTCGAACGGTCTCTTCGTCGTCCACGTCGAGGCACGTCGTCGATCTCGGTCTCGGGGAGGATGAAGCCGCGCATGCGGAGCCGCTCCTTCATCTCGTCGAGCGACTTCTTGCCGAAGTTGCGCATCCGCAGCAGGTCGTCGTCCTTGAGCTGGAGCAGCTGGCCGACCTTGACGATGTTGTTGCGCTTGAGCGAGTTGTAGGCCCGCATCGGCAGGTCGAGCTCCTCGATCGGCATGTCCAGCATGTTCGGCGGCAGCTGCGGGACGCCGGCTGCGGCGCGATCCGGCGCGACCAGCCGGGACGCCGACGGTGACGAACGGCTGGAACTGGTGGACCAGGATGTCGGCCGACCGGCGAGAGCGCCTCCTCGGGCGTGATCGTGCCGTCGGTCTCGATCTCGATCGTGAGCTTGTCGAAGTTGGTCATCTGACCGACCCGCATGCTCTCGACCCAGTAGTTGACCTTGCGCACGGGGGTGAAGATCGCGTCCACGGCGATCACGCCGATCGGCAGCGCCTCGCTGCGCTCGGCGGCGAGGTAGCCCACGCCGCGCTCGACGGTCAGGTCCATCTCGATCGTCACGTCGTCCGAGTCGATCGTCATCAGGACGAGCTCCGGGTTGACGATCTCGACGTCGGCGGACTCGGCGATGTCGGCCGCGATCACGGGGCCGGCGCCGCTCTTGATCAGGCGCAGCTGGACCGGATGCGTGGCGAAGCTCTTGAGTCGAAGCTTCTTGACGTTCAGCACGATCTGGGTGACGTCTTCCTTGACGCCCGGGATCGTCGAGAACTCCTGGTAGACGTCGCGGACCTGGATGGAGGTCACGGCCGCGCCCTCGAGGGACGAGAGCAGCACGCGCCGGAGCGCGTTGCCGAGCGTGACGCCATAGCCAGCCTGCAGCGGTCCGGCTTCGTACTTTGCGTACGTGCCGGCCTCCGCGACGGGCTCGATCTGGGGGGTCTCGAGTTCGATCATGGAGGGCGGCTACCTCGAGTAGTACTCGACCACGAGCTGCTCGTTGAACTCGAGCGGCATCTGGTCGCGGCGCGGAAGGGCGATGACCGACCCGGCGAAGTTCGCGGGATCGAGGCTCAGCCAGTCCGGCGCCTGGTGCGAACGGAGGGTTTCCCCGACCACCTTGAACAGCTCGCGCTGCCGATGCGACTCGCGCACCTCGATGCGGTCACCGATCTTGAGCCGGTAGGAGGGAATGTTGGTCGACACGCCGTTCACCGCGAAGTGGCCGTGGGCCACCATCTGGCGAGCTGCTGCCCGCGACGGCGCGAAGCCGAGCCGGAACACGACGTTGTCGAGACGCAGCTCGAGCGAGCGGAGCAGGTACTCGCCGGTGACGCCCGAGTGCCGGGACGCCTCGACGAAGTAGTTGCGGAACTGCTTCTCGAGCACGCCGTAGACGCGGCGGACCTTCTGCTTCTCGCGCAGCTGGAGGCCGTAGTCCCCGACCTTGCGGCGCCGGACGCCATGCTGGCCGGGAGGTGACGGACGGCGCTCGAAGGAGCACTTCTTGGTATAGCAGCGACTGCCCTTCAGATAGAGCTTGAGCCCTTCTCGACGGCAGAGGCGGCAGACGGCATCGGTGTAGCGGGCCATGGTCTCTCGGTGCTCAGACGCGGCGCCGCTTGGGCGGGCGGCATCCGTTGTGCGGGATGGGCGTGACGTCGGTGATCGCGCTCACCTCGAGACCGGCGGCCTGGAGCGACCGGATGGCCTGCTCCCGTCCGGCACCGGGCCCCTTCACGTAGACCTCGACCTGGCGCATGCCGTGCTCCATGGCGCGGCGAGCCGCGCCATCCGCGGCCAGCGCGGCGGCGTACGGCGTGCTCTTCCGGGAGCCCTTGAACCCGGCGACGCCTGCGGAACCCCACGAGATGACGTTCCCGGTCTGGTCCGTGATCGTCACGATCGTGTTGTTGAAGCTCGCCTGGATATGGACGTGCCCCTGCGGAACGTTCTTCCGCTCCCGTCGCCGCTGCTTGACGGCGCGCTTTCGATCGGCCATGCGTTTAGCGGTCCCTCGTCACTTCTTCCTGCGGGCGCCGACGGTCTTCTTGGGTCCCCGGCGCTGGCGGGCGTTCGTCTTCGTGCGCTGCCCCCGAACCGGGAGGTTGCGGCGATGGCGCAGGCCGCGGTAGGAGCCGATCTCGATCAGGCGCTTGATGTTCAGCGCCACCTCTCTACGGAGATCGCCTTCAACCTTGAAGCTGCGGTCGATGACCTCGCGCAGGCGGGCCACCTGGTCTTCGGTGAGGTCCCGGACGCGCGTGTCCGGGTTGATGCTGGTCTGCTTGAGGATCTTCTGGCTCGAGGAAAGCCCGATCCCGTAGATGTACGTGAGGGCGACCTCGACGCGCTTCTCGCGCGGGATGTCGATGCCGGAGATACGAGCCATCGCGTCAGCCCTGCCGCTGCTTGTGCTTGGGGTTGGAGCAGATGACCATCACGGTGCCGTGGCGCCGGATGACCTTGCAGTTGTCGCATCGCGCCTTGACGGACGCTCTGACCTTCACCGGGTTCCTCGATTACTTCAGGCGGTACGTGATCCGACCCCGTGTGAGGTCGTACGGGGACAGCTCCACGCGGACCCGGTCACCGGGCAGGATCCGGATGAAGTTCATCCGGAGCTTGCCGCTGATGTGCGCGAGGACGCGGTGACCGTTCTCGAGCTCCACCGCGAACATCGTGTTCGGCAGCGGCTCGATGACGGTCCCTTCGACTTCAATCGCGTCCTTCTTCGCCAACCTAGCTCCCTGGTCCGTTTCAGCACGAGTGCCGGCCCAGTCGGGCCGACACACGAACGCTGAGGATATCAAGCCCAGCCAATTCCGACAACAGGCGATCCATCCTAGACAGTCGTCAGGATCTCGGGACCATCGGCGGTCACCGCGATCGTGTGCTCGAAGTGGGCGGACAGCGATCCGTCGCGGGTCACCACCGTCCAGCCGTCCGCCAGGGTCTCGGTTGCCTCCGACCCGGTCGTGAGCATGGGCTCGATGGCGAGGCAGATCCCGGGCGCCAGCTGGATGCCCTTGCTCCGCGAACGGAAGTTCGGCACCTGGGGATCCTCGTGCATCGACGTCCCGATCCCATGCCCCACGTATTGCCGGACGATGCCGAACTGGTACGGGCTCGCGACGTCCTCGACCGCGGCCGAGATGTCCCCGATGTGGTTGCCGGGCACGGCCGCCCGGATCCCTGCCATCAGCGCCAGCCGGGTGGTCTCCACCAGAGATCGCGCGTCGGCCGAGGCCGCCTCCGGACCACCGCAGATGAACGTCCGCGCCCCGTCGCCATGCCAGTCGTTGTAGATCACGCCGACGTCCACGGACACCAGCTGGCCGGCCCGGATCTCGCGGTCACCCGGGATCCCGTGGACGATCTCGCTGTCGAGCGAGATGCAGGTGGAGGCGGGGTAGGCATGGGGGTCGCGGGCATCATAGCGACGCCCGCCGAGGTAGTTGAGGAACGATGGGACACCGCCGGCCGCCCGGATGTGGTGCTCGGCGAGGCGGTCGAGCTCCGCGGTAGAGATCCCCGGCTGCAGGTGCTCCTCGACCAGGGCGAGCACCTCGGCCACGATCCGGCCCGCCGAGCGCATCTTCGCGATCTCGGCTCTCGACTTGCGGGTCACCATCAGCGCACGACATCCTTCGCGGCGGTCCCGGCCACGATGCCGGTATCCGCGAGCGCCACGTCGATCGCCGCGGCCACGTCCTCGATCCCCTGGAGCCCGTCCACCGTGCGCAGCAGGCCGGCGCGCCGGTAGTGATCGATGACCTCGTCCAGCGCCCCCAGCTGCTGGGCCATCCGGGCCCGGATCGTCTCGGGCCGGTCGTCGGGCCGCTGGTAGAGCTCGGACCCGTCGAGGTCGCACACCCCGGGGGTGCGCGGCGGACTGGACACCTCGTGGTAGGGATGCCCGGCGGCGCGGCAGACCCATCGCCCGGACATGCGCCGCACCAGCTCCTCGGCCGGCACGTCCACGAGGATGGCGGCACAGACGGCTGCGTCACGCTCGCCCAGCGCGACATCGAGCGCGTGGGCCTGGACGGCCGTGCGCGGGAAGCCGTCGAGGATCACGCCGGCGGCGGCATCGGGTCTTGCCAGGCGATCGAGCAGCAGACGGACCGTGATGTCGTCGGGAACCAGCTGCCCGGCATCCATGAACCGGCGAGCCTCCAGGCCCAGGGCCGTTCCGTCACGCACGGCGGCCCGGAACAGGTCGCCGGTCGCGACCACGGGGATGCCCAGACGGGTGGCGAGCAGCGGCGCCTGGGTCCCCTTCCCGGCGCCCGGAGCGCCGAGAAGGACGACCACCTTCACGGATTCGCAGCCGCCACCATGACGGCTCCAGGCGAAGGCGGTGCCGGGCGCGCGAGCGAGCATACCCGTGCGCACGTGGGCGAGGGAGCACAGCCGCCAACGCACGCATGGACCGCCGCGCGGGCGGCGTTCATCGGATGAAGCCCTCGTACTGGCGGATGAGCAGCTGGGCCTCGAGCTGCTTCATGGTCTCGACGACCACGGACACGACGATCAGGATGCCCGTCCCCCCCAGCGCGATGTTGGAGAACTGGGGCTGGATGAGACCGATGAACGGGGGTGCGGCCGCCACGATGCCCAGGAACAGGGCGCCGGCGACCGTGATCCGGGTGACGACCCGGGCAAGGTAGTCCTGCGTGGGACGACCCGGCCGGATGCCGGGAATGAAGCCGCCGTTCTTGCGCAGCTGCTCCGCGGTCTCGTCGGGCTTGAACGTGAATGCCGTGTAGAAGTAGGTGAACCCCACGGTCAGCAGGAAGTACATCGCGACATACAGCCAGGAGCCCCGGCTGAGCCAGCTGACCACGCCCTGCGCGATGTCGCCGACGATGCCCGGGGAGCTCGTGAAGTAGCTCGCGATCTGGCTCGGGAACAGCAGGATGCTGACCGCGAAGATGATCGGGATGACGCCCGCCTGGTTGACCCGGAGGGGCAGGAACGTCTGGCCGCCCTGGTACATCCGCCGGCCGCGGACGCGCGACGCGTACTGGATCGGGATCCGGCGCTGGCCCTCCTGGATGTAGATGATCACCGCGACCGCCGCGATGGCCAGGATGCCGAACAGCATCAGGCGCGCGAGGTCGGGGTTGTCCAGGAATCCGGTCAGCGCACCCGGGGCGCGGCTGACGATGCCCGCGAAGATGATGAAGCTGACGCCGTTGCCGATCCCCTTCTCGGTGATCAGCTCGCCCAGCCACATCAGCACCACCGAGCCCGCGGTCAGCGTCACGATCTGGGTGATCGTCTCCCAGCGGCCCAGGTCGAACCCGGTCGCGAGGACGTTGTTCGCGTTGAGCAGGGCCAGGAAGCCGTAGGCCTGCAGCAGCGCCATGGGCACCGACAGGTAGCGCGTGTACTGGTTGATCTTGGTGCGCCCGTACTCACCCTCGCGCTGCAGCGCCTGGAGCGACGGGACCACGCCCGTCATGAGCTGCATGATGATCGACGCGTTGATGTACGGGTTCACGCCCAGCGCCACCACCGAGAAGTTCGTGAGCCCGCCGCCTGAGAACAGGTCCAGCAGCCCGAAGATCGCGTTGGTGTCGAGGAAGTTGCTGAGCTGGGTCCGGTCCACACCGGGGACCGGGACGTGCGCCAGCAGCCGGAACACGAGCAGGATCGCGGCGACGAACAGGATCCGGCGCCGGAGGTCCGGCGCCCGGAACGCGTTGAGGAGGGCCTCGAACACGGAAGGCTAGCCCTTGTCGGCGGCGTCGCCGGACGGCTCGGCGGCCGGCTCCGACGCTTCGGCGGACGGCCCGGTCCCCGCATCGGCGACCGGCTCCGGCGCCTCGGCGGCGTGCTCCGCAGCCGCGGCGGCGGCGGCCGTGATCCTGGCAGCCCGTGTCCGGCCCTTGCCACGGGAGTCGGCCGGGGCCGCCGCTTCGGACTTCGTCGGGCTTGCCTCCGCGGCCGGGGCATCGATGCCCAGTGCCGCGAGCGGGCTGCTGGGCACCTCGATGACCTGGGCGGTCCCGCCGGCGGCCTCGATCTTGGCCCTGGCGCTCTTCGTGAACGCGTCGGCAAGCACGAACAGCTTCGCGCTGACCTCGCCCTTGCCGAGGATCTTGAGCGGCAGGCGATCCCGTCGGACCAGGCCGGCCTGCTTGAGGGTGTCGGCGTTGACCGTCACCGGGGCGCCCTTCTGGAGCTCGAGCTTGCCCGCCTCGACCGCGGCGCTGATCGCGCCGACGTTGACGACCTCGTACTCGATGTCGTTGATGTTGCGGAAGCCGCGCAGCTTGGGGATCCGGATGTGGAGCGGCGTCTGGCCACCCTCGAACCACGCAGGGATGGACGCCCCGGCGCGCGAGCGCTGGCCCTTGGTGCCGCGACCGGCGGTCTTGCCCTTGCCGGCCGCGATCCCGCGGCCGACCCGGGTCCGCCTGGTGACCGACCCCTCGGCGGGATGCAGGTCATGGATCTTCATCAGTGCTTCTCCGGGGTCGTGTCGGCGCCCTCGGGCAGCTCCTCGACCATCACGAGGAAGCGCACCTGGCGGACCATTCCGCGAACCGCGGGATTGTCCGGCAGGATCGACGAGCTGCCGATGCCGTGGAGGCCGAGGGCGCGGATCGTCGCCCGGTTCCGGGCGATGTGGCTGATCGTGCTCTTGGTCTGGGTGACGCGCAGCCTACCGGGCATCGGCGACCTCACCTCCGGTGCCCAGCGCCGCCGCCGGCTGGCCGGGCACGACCAGGCGCAGCGGCACGCCCCGCTGGCGGGACAGCTCCTCGACGGACCGCAGGCTGCGCAGCGCGTTGAGGGTCGCCCGGGTCACGTTCACCGGGTTGGTGGACCCGTGGACCTTGGCCAGGATGTCGCGGACGCCGGCCGCCTCGACGACGGCACGGACCGCGCCACCGGCGATGACGCCCGTGCCCTTGGAGGCCGGCTTGAGCATGACGCGGGCGGCCGCGTACTCCTCGCGGACCTCGTGCGGGATCGTGGTCCCGACCATGGGGATCCGGACGATGTGCTTCTTCGCGTCCTCGACGCCCTTGCGGATGGACTCCGGCACGTCGCCCGCCTTGCCAAGACCGACGCCCACGTGGCCGTTGCCGTCGCCCACGACGATGACCGCCGAGAACGAGAACCGGCGACCGCCCTTGTGGACCTTCGCGACACGGTTGATCTGGACGACGCGCTCCTCGAGCGCGAGCTTGTTGGGATCGATGCGGGCCACAGGCGTGTCCTCTAGAAGTCGAGGCCGGCTTCGCGCGCCGCCTCGGCGAGCGAGCGAACCCGCCCGTGGTACTTGAATCCGGCCCGGTCGAACACGACGCTGCTCCACGCCGGCCTTCCTGGCGCGCTCGGCGACGAGCTGGCCGACGCGCTTGGCGTCGTCCATCTTCGTCCCCTCGGCTCCACGGAGGCCGACCTCCAGCGACGATGCCGCCGCCAGGGTGTGACCGCTGGTGTCGTCGATGACCTGGGCGTAGATGTGGTTCAGGCTCCGGAAGATCGCGAGACGCGGGCGAGCCTGCGTCCCCGCCAGCCGGAGGCGGATGCGCTCGTGGCGCTTGGTGCGGGCCGCGGTGCGGCTGGCAATCCTGGTCATGGTCACTTCTTCCCGCCGATCTTGCCGGCCTTGCCCGCCTTGCGCCGGACCTTCTCACCGGCGTAGCGGACGCCCTTGCCCTTGTACGGCTCGGGCTTGCGCGTGGAGCGGACCTTGGCCGCCATCTGGCCGACGAGCTCCTTGTCGATGCCCACGACCGCCAGGCGGATCGGGGTCTCGACCTCGAACGCTGATGCCGTCCGGGCGGATCGATCTCGATGGGGTGGCTGTAGCCCAGCGCGAGCTGGAGCTTGTCGCCGACCTTCTGGGCGCGGTACCCGACGCCCACGATCTCGAGGCCCTTGCGGTAGCCGGTGGTGACGCCCACGACCATGTTGTTGACCAGCGTGCGGGTGAGGCCGTGGAGGCTCTTGTCGAGCTTGTTCTCCGTGGGCCGGGTGACCAGCGAGCGTGTCGCCGTCGCGGGCGACGTCGATGCGGGGCGGCAGCTCGCGGGTCAGGCTCCCCTTGGGGCCCTTGACCGTGATGACGCGCCCGTCGAGCGTGACGTCCACGCCGGCGGGAACGGTGATGGGAAGACGGCCGATCCGGGACATCGCGCTACCAGACGTAGGCGAGGATCTCGCCGCCCAGCTGGGCCTGCTTGGCCTGCGCTGCCGGTCATGATCCCCTTGGACGTGCTGACGATGACGATGCCAAGGCCGCCGAGCACCCGCGGAATGTCCGTCTTGCGCGCGTACACGCGCAGGCCGGGCTTGCTGATCCGCTTGAGGCCCGAGACGACCGGCACCTTGCCGTCGACGTACTTGAGCTCGATGCCGGAGGAGCTGCGCCGGCCCTTCCCGCTCCTCGCGGACGTCGGCGATGAAGCCTTCCTCCTTGAGGATGCGCGCGATCTCGCGCTTGGTGCGCGAGGCCGGCACGATCACCTCCGTGTGGCGCGCCCGAGACGCGTTGCGGACGCGCGTGAGCATGTCCGCGATGGGGTCGGAGACGTTCATCGTTCCTACCAGCTCGACTTCGTGACGCCGGGCAGCTCGCCCACGAGCGCGCGCTCGCGGAAGCAGATGCGGCACAGGGCGAAGCGGCGCATGTAGGCACGCGGCCGTCCGCACACGGAGCAGCGGTGGTACGCCTGCACCGGGTGCTTCGGCTTGCGCTTCGCCTTGGCGATCATGGACTTCTTGGCCATTCGGACTCCTCCCCGCGCCCTACCCGGCGAAGGGCATGCCGAGGAGTTCGAGCAGGCGCTTCGACTCCTCGTCGGTCTTCGCCGTCGTCACGATGCTGATCTCCAGCCCGCGGAGACGGTCCACCTTGTCGTAGTCGATCTCGGGGAAGGCGAGCTGCTCCCGAAGGCCCAGTGAGTAGTTGCCACGGCCGTCGAACGACCTGCCCGGGACCCCCCGGAAGTCGCGGATGCGCGGCAGGGCGATCCGGGTCAGCCGCTCCAGGAAGTCCCACATCCGCTCGCCGCGAAGGGTGACCTTGACGCCGATCGGGTTGCCGGTGCGGACGCGGAACTGGGCGATCGAGCGCTTGGCGCGGGTGACGATCGGCTTCTGGCCGGTGATGAGCTCGATGTCGCCGACCGCCGCGTCCACCGCCTTGGCGTTCTGGAGCGCCTCGCCAAGACCGATGTTGACCACGATCTTCTCGAGGCGCGGCACCTCCATCGGGTTCGTGTACTCGAACTGCTTCTGCGAGCGCGGGAACGACCTCGGCGGTGTACCGCTCCTGCAGCTGACCGCTCACGCCTTCACCTCCAGCGGCTCGCCGCAGTGCTGGCAGACGCGGACGCGAGTCCCGTTGTCCAGCGTCGCGTGCGCGACCCGGGTCGGCCGGTCGCAGTGGCGCAGACGAGCATCACCCGGCTGACCGGCAGCGGCATCGCCTGGTCCAGGATGCCGCCCGGATCGACAGTCGGCGCGGAGCCGGCGATGAGTTGCCGCTGCCACGCTGGCGCGGCTTGGTGTGCTTGCGGGCGATGTTGAGGCCCTCGACCACGACGACGTCGCCGCCCTTGAGCGAGGTCGCGGCGATAGCCGGTGCGCGCCGGCGGACGGCGACGGGTCCGGCGGATCACGCGCTCCACCGTGCCCCGCTTGCCGGCATCCTTGCCGGCCAGCACGACGACGGTGTCGCCCTTGCGGATCTCGGGCACCTTGGTGGAGTGGACGATGCGACCGGACGGGCATCACAGCACCTCCGGCGCGAGCGACACGATCTTCATGTAGTTGCGGTCCCGCAGCTCGCGGGCGACCGGACCGAAGATGCGGGTCCCCCGCGGGTTGCCCTGGTTGTTGATCAGCACCGCCGCGTTCTCGTCGAACCGGATGTAGCTGCCATCCGGCCGGCCGTACTCCTTGGCGGTGCGCACGATGACCGCGCGCACGACGTCGCCCTTCTTGACCGGCGCGTTGGGGATCGCCTGCTTGACGCTGGCGATGATGACGTCACCGACGCCGGCCGTGGTCTTGCGCGAGCGACCCATGATCCGGATGCACTGGATCGTCCGGGCGCCGGTGTTGTCGGCGACGCTCAGACGCGTCTGGGACTGGATCACGCCTGCGCCTCCCCGCCGGCGGCCGTCCGCGTCTCCGCGCTCGCTGATCCCGGCCCCGGCCCGGGTGGGCGGCGCCGTGGATGGCCTCCGACGTCTCGGCCTCGTCGGTCACGATCACCTCGGCGGCCCGCTCCTCGCCCGCACGGGACACGACCGAGACCAGTCGCCATCGCTTGGTGGCGGACAGCGGCCGCGACTCCTCGATGAGGACCGTGTCGCCGATCCGCGCCTCGTTGCGCTCGTCATGGGCCTCGAACTTCGGTCGTCACGCGCATGACGCGCTTGTACAGTCGGTGGCGGGCCAGACGCTCGACGGACACGACGATCGTCTTGTCCATCCGGTCGCTGACGACGCGGCCGACCTTGGTCTTCCGCTTCCCTTGCACGGGGGTGGTGGCTCCTGCGGTGGGCATCCCGGATCTCCTCTCCGCCGCGCGCGGCGCGGTTCCGCGCTCGCGCTGGACGGTCAGGATCCGGGCGATCGTCCGTCGCGTCGCCGGGATCTGGCTGTAGTCCTTCAGCTGGCGGGTCGAGAGCGCGAAGCGGGCCTGCCACAGATCCTGCTTGGCCTCCCGAAGCCGGTCGTCCAGCTCCCGGTCCGAGAGCTGGCGGATCTCATCGATCTCCATCGGTGGCCTCCTTCGCGGAGTCGCGGACGACGACGCGGGTCGCCACGGGAAGCTTGTGCGAGGCGAGGCGCATGGCCTCGACCGCCGCCTCGTGGTCGACGCCGGCCATCTCGAACAGGATCCGGCCGGGGCTGACGACCGCGACCCAGTGGTCGGGCGCGCCCTTGCCCGAACCCATCCGGGTCTCGGCGGGCTTCTTGGTCGCCGGCTTGTCCGGGAACACGCGGATCCAGATCTTGCCGCCGCGCTTGACCGATCGGGTCATGGCGCGCCGGGCGGCCTCGATCTGGCGGGCCGGTGATCCAGGCAGGCTCGAGGGTCGCCAGCCCGTACTCGCCGAAGGCGACGCTGTGGCCGCCCTTGGCCATCCCGGACATGCGACCGCGCATGACCTTGCGATGCTTGACGCGTCGCGGCATCAGCATGGCGTCACGACCCCCTGCCCGGTGCCGGTCGGGACGCCGGCCGCGGCGCGGCCTCGCGGCGCTTGCGCTCCACGGGGATCTCGCCCCGGTAGATCCAGACCTTGACGCCGATCCGGCCGTAGGTGGTGTGGGCGTGGACCTGGCCGTAGCTGATGTCCGCGCGAAGCGTGCCGAGCGGGATCCGGCCCTCGCGGTCCCACTCGCGACGCCCCATCTCGGAGCCGCCGAGGCGACCGGCGAGCGCGATCTTGACGCCCTTCGCGCCCGCCTTCATCGATCGCTGGATCGACTGCTTCATCGCCTTCTTGTAGGCGACGCGGCGGCTCAGCTGCTGCGCGATGTTGAGCGCGACGAGGTAGGCGTCGAGCTCGGGCTGGCGGATCTCCTTGATCTCCAGCTTGACCTTGCGCTTGGTCAGCTCGCCGATCTCCTGGCGCAGGACCTCGACGTTCTGGCCGCCGCGGCCGATGACGATGCCCGGCTTGGCGGTGTGGATGGCGACCGTGACGTGGTTGATGCCACGCTCGATCTCCACGCCGCTCACGCTGGCGTTGGCCAGCCGCCGGTCGAGCAGCTGGCGGATCGCGATGTCCTCCCGGAGGAGGGTCGTGTACTCCTTGTCGGCGTACCACTTGGCGGTCCACGGTCGGGTGTAGCCCAGGCGGAAGCCGTACGGATGGACCTTGTGTCCCATGCCTAGGCCTCCCGGTCGGCGACGACGATGGTGATGTGCGTCATGGGCTTGTGGATCGGGAACGCCCGGCCCTGGGCCCGGGGGCGCCACCGCTTGATCGTCGGGCCCTCGTTGGCGACCGCATCGGCGACGTAGAGCTCGTCGGCCGAGCGGCTCAGGTTGTTCTCGGCGTTGGCCGTCGCGCTCTTGAGCACGCGCGCGACGTCGCGGGCCGCGTTCTGGGGCATGAACCGCAGCAGCGCGGCGGCCTCCTCCACGGGCTTGCCCTTGATCGCCTCGGTGATGAGGCGGGCCTTCCGCGTGGAGCCCCGGAGGTACTTGGCGGTGGCGGAAACGCGCATCGCTCGCTCCCCTACCGCAGCCCGGCGGACCGGTCGGCGTTCTTGCCGTGCCCGCGATAGGTGCGGGTCGGCGCGAACTCGCCGAGCCGGTGGCCGACCATGTTCTCGGTGACGTACACCGGCACGTGCTTGCGGCCGTTGTAGACCGCGATCGTGTGGCCGATGAAGTCCGGGAAGATCACCGACGCGCGCGACCAGGTCTTGAGCACCTTGCGCTCGCTCCGCTTGTTCATGTCCTGCACCCGGGCGAGAAGCCGGGGCTGGACGAACGGTCCCTTCTTGACCGATCGCGACATTCCTGACTCCTCTCCTACGACTTGCGGTGACGGCTGCGGACGATCAGCCGGTTGGTGGTCTTGCCGCGCCGGGTCCGATAGCCCATGGCGGGCTTGCCCCAGGGCGTCTTGGGCGGCATGCCCGTCGGGCTCTTGCCCTCGCCACCACCGTGCGGGTGATCCCGCGGGGTCATCGCAACGCCCCGGACCTCGGGTCGCTGGCCCATGTGCCGGGCCCGACCCGGCCTTGCCGAGGCTCTGGTTCTCGTGATCGAGGTTGCTGACACCTGGCCGACCGTCGCCATGCAGCGGATGCTCACCCGGCGCATCTCGCCCGAGGGCAGGCGGACCTGGGCGAAGCTCGCCCTCCTTGGCCAGGAGCTGCGCGGCGGTGCCGGCCGAGCGGACGATCTGGCCACCCTTGCCGGGCACCAGCTCGATGTTGTGGATGGTGGTGCCGAGCGGGATCTTCGCGATCGGCAGAGCGTTGCCCACCCGCGCGTCGGCGTCGGGCCCGGCGACGACGACGTCGCCGACCTTGAGCCCGTTGGGCAGGAGCATGTAGCGCTTCTCGCCGTCCCGGTAGTGGAGCAGGCCGATGCGGGCCGACCGGTTGGGGTCGTACTCGATCGTGGCCAGCCGCGCCGGGACGCCCAGCTTGTCGCGCTTGAAGTCGATTTGCCGGTAATGGGCCTTCTCCCCGCCGCCGCGATGGCGCACGGTCCGCCGGCCCTGGTTGTTGCGTCCCGAGCCGCGCTTCTGCGGCTCGAGCAGCGGCTTGTGCGGCTGGTCGGTGGTGATCTCCTCGAAGGTCGGGCGGGTCATCCATCGGCGACCGGGCGAGGTTGCCTTGTAGCTTCGCAGCGGCATCCCTACACCCCCTCGAAGAATTCGATCTTCTGGCCCGGGGCCAGGGTGACGACGGCCTTGCGCCACGCCGAGGTGTGGCCGACGATCCGCCCGCGACGGGTCCCCCGGTGCTTCTCCT
This sequence comes from uncultured Chloroflexia bacterium, assembly GCA_963732805.1. Classification (GTDB taxonomy): domain Bacteria; phylum Chloroflexota; class Limnocylindria; order Limnocylindrales; family CSP1-4; genus CAIXZV01. The sequence goes on along the minus strand of CAVTAW010000002.1, from coordinate 1,329,075 downwards.
TCGCCTTGGAGGTCAGCACGTTGACGGCGACGACGGTCACCTTCTCCTTGCGGTACAGCTCCTCCACGGCGGCCTTGATCTGGATCTTGTTGGCCTGCTCGTGGACGGCGAACGTGTACTTGCCCCGCCCGGACTCGTCGATCGACTTCTCGGAGATCACCGGGCGCAGGATGATGTCGGCGGCGGTCAGGTCGCTCACGCGTACACCTCCTCCATCCGGGCGAGTGCCGGCTGCTCGATCACGATGGCGTCCGCGTTGAGCAGGTCCACCACGTTGAGCGAGTCGGCGAGGATCACGGAGACCGACGGCAGGTTGGCCGCCGATCGCAGGAGCGGTTCGTCCTTGGCGGGCGCCACCACCAGCACCCGGCGCGCATGGCCGTCGCCGGCCCCGATCGCCTCGAGCACCGCGACGAATGCCCGCGTCCTGGGCTCCTCGTCCATGCCGAACCGGTCCACGACGCGGATCGCGTCATCCCCGAACTTCGCGGTCAGGGCGGAACGCAGCGCCAGGCGCCGCATCTTCTTGGGCAGCCGCTGCTCGTAGGAGCGCGGATGCGGGCCGAACACGATGCCGCCGCCCTTGTAGTGGGGGGCAACGCGTGAGCCCTGGCGGGCGCGCCCGGTTCCCTTCTGGCGGTACGGCTTGCGGCCACCGCCGCGGACCTCGCCGCGCGTGCGCGTGTCGTGGGTCCCGAGCCGGCGACCGGCCAGCTGGGCAACCACCGCCTGGTGGAGCACCGCCTCGTTGACCGGGGCGGCGAACAGCGCCTCGGCGAGGTCCACGCTCCCGACGGAGGCGCCGGTGCGGTCGTAGAGAGTGGTCTGCGGCATCGTCACGCCTTCCGGACGAAGGTGAGCGCGCCGGGCGCGCCGGGCACGGTTCCCCTGACCAGGATCAGGTTCCGCTCCGGGTCCACGCGAACGACGCGCAGCTTCTTGATCGTGACCCGCTCGTGCCCCATGTGGCCGCCCATGCGGAGGCCCTTGTAGACGCGACCGGGCGTGGTGCCGGGCCCGATCGAGCCCGGCTGGCGGTAGTTGTCGGAGCCGTGGGTCTTGGGGCCCCGCTTGAAGTGGTGGCGCTTGACGGTGCCCGCGAAGCCCGTGGCCCTTGGACACGCCGGTGACGTCGACGAGGTCGCCCTCGGCGAACACGTCACCCACGGCCAGCTGCTGGCCGACGCTGTAGTCGTCGGCGCTGTCCAGCCGGAACTCGCGGATCGTGGCCACCCGCGGCAGATCCTTGAGCTGGCCCGCGACCGGCTTGGTCAGCTTGCGGCGCTTGCCCGCGCCGAGCTGGACGGCCGTGTAGCCGTCGCGCTCGGGCGTCCGGAGGCGGGTGACGGTGTTGGGCGTCACCGCGACCACCGAGACGGCAACCATGGTGCCGTCGGGCTGGAAGACCTGGGTCATGCCGACCTTGCGGCCGATCAATCCGATGCTCATCCGTCCGGCCCTACATCTTGATCTCGATGTCGACGCCCGCGGCAAGCGAGAGTCGCATCAGGGCGTCGACCGTCTTCGACGAAGGATCCAGGATGTCGATCAGCCGCTTGTGCGTGCGGATCTCGAACTGCTCCCGGGAGTCCTTGTCGATGAACGGCGAGCGCAGGACGGTGAACTTCTCGATCCGGGTCGGCAGCGGCACGGGACCGACGACGTCCGCGCCGGTGCGCTGCGCCGTCTCCACGATCTGGGCTGCCGACTGGTCGAGCAGCCGGTGGTCGTAGGCCTTGAGGCGGATCCTGATCCGCTGCTTTGCCATATCGATCCCTTACTCGACGATGCTGGTGATGGCGCCGGCACCGACGGTGCGGCCGCCCTCGCGGATGGCGAACCGCTGGCCGACCTCGAGCGCGATCGGGGTGATCAGCTCGACGGTCATGTCCACGTTGTCGCCGGGCATGATCATCTCGGCGCCCTCGGGCAGCCCGATGGCCCCGGTGACGTCGGTCGTGCGCAGGTAGAACTGGGGCCGGTAGCCGTTGTAGAACGGGGTGTGCCGGCCGCCCTCCTCCTTGGTCAGGACGTACACCCGGGCCACGAACTTGGTGTGGGGGGTGACCGAGCCGGGCTTGGCCAGGACCTGGCCGCGCTCGATCTCGTCGCGCTCGATGCCCCGCAGCAGGCAGCCCACGTTGTCGCCGGCCTGGCCCTGGTCGAGCAGCTTCTTGAACATCTCGACGCCGGTGACCACGACCTTGCGGGTGGCCTTGACGCCGACGATCTCGACCTCCTCGCCGACCTTGACCACGCCCCGCTCGATGCGCCCGGTGGCGACGGTGCCCCGGCCCTTGATCCCGAACACGTCCTCGACCGGCATCAGGAACGGCTTGTCGATCGGCCGCTCGGGGGTCGGGATGTAGGAGTCGACCGCGTCCATCAGCTCCTGGATCGGGGCGTAGGCGGGATCGGACGGGTCGTCGCCGGCCTCGAGCGCCTTGAGGGCGGAGCCGCGGATGACCGGGATGTCGTCGCCCGGGAAGTAGTTCTTGGTCAGCAGCTCGCGGACCTCGAGCTCGACGAGGTCGAGCAGCTCGGGGTCGTCGACCGCGTCGACCTTGTTGAGGAACACGACGATGTACGGCACCTCGACCTGGCGGGCGAGCAGGATGTGCTCGCGCGTCTGGGGCATCGGGCCGTCGGTCGCGGCGACGACCAGGATCGCGCCGTCCATCTGGGCGGCGCCGGTGATCATGTTCTTGATGTAGTCGGCGTGCCCCGGGCAGTCGACGTGGGCGTAGTGGCGGTGCTCGGTCTCGTACTCGACGTGGGCGATCGCGATCGTGATCCCGCGCTCGCGCTCCTCGGGGGCGTTGTCGATCGAGTCGAACGCGCGGTACTCCGCGGCGCCCTTGAGCGCGAGGTACTTGGTGATCGCGGCGGTGAGCGTCGTCTTGCCGTGGTCGATGTGGCCGATCGTGCCGACGTTGACGTGCGGCTTCGTGCGCTCGAACTTCTTCTTGGCCATGTCCCGGTGGACTCCCTGCTGCTCGCTCGCGCTGGGGCGAGCCGACCCTTGTTAGACCTTCGATCGTGCGACGAGCTCGGCCGCGAGGTTGGTGGGAACCTCGGCGTAGTGGCTGAGCTCCATGGAATAGCTGGCCCGACCCTGGGTCATCGACCGCAGATCGGTGGCATACCCGAACATCTCGGCCAGCGGGACGGCCGCGCGCACGACCTGGGTCGAGCCGCGGGGATCCATGCCCTCGATCTGGCCGCGCCGGCTGTTGAGATCGCCGATGACGTCGCCCATGAACTCCTCGGGCATCGTCACCTCGACCCGCATCATCGGCTCGAGGATCGTCGGGCTGGCCTTGGACACCGCGTCCTTGACCGCCATCGAACCGGCGATCTTGAACGCCATCTCGGACGAGTCGACCTCGTGGTACGAGCCGTCGATCAGCGTGACCCGGACGTCGACCATCGGCACGTTCGCGTACACGCCCGAGTCGAGCGTCTCGCGGATGCCCTGGTCGATGGGCTTGATGTACTCGCGCGGGATGGTGCCGCCCACGATCTTGTCCACGAACTCGTAGCCGCCGCCCTTGGGGAGCGGCTCGAGCCGGATGACCGCGTGGCCGTACTGGCCCTTGCCGCCGGTCTGGCGCACGAAGCGTCCGTTGCCCTCGGCCGCGCGGCGGATGGTCTCGCGGTAGGCGACCTGCGGCTTGCCGACGTTGGCGGCGACCTTGAACTCGCGCACCATCCGGTCCACGAGCACGTCGAGGTGCAGCTCGCCCATGCCGGCGATCAGCGTCTGGCCGGACTCCTCGTCCGTCTTGACGCGGAACGTCGGGTCCTCCTCGGCCAGGCGCTGGAGCGCGATGCCCAGCTTGTCCTGGTCGGCCTTGGTCTTGGGCTCGATGGCCACCTCGATGACCGGCTCCGGGAACGTCATCGACTCCAGGATCACGGGGTGATCCGGATCCGACAGGGTGTCGCCGGTGTAGGTGTCCTTGAGACCCACGGCGGCCGCGATGTCGCCCGCGTAGACGATGTCGATCTCTTCGCGATGGTTGGCGTGCATCTGGAGGATGCGCCCGATGCGCTCCTTCTTGCCCTTGGTGGCGTTGAGCACGTACGAACCCGACTTGAGGGTGCCCGAGTAGACGCGGAAGAACGCCAGCTTGCCCACGAACGGGTCGGCCGCGATCTTGAACGCCAGGGCGCTGAACGGCTCGCTGTCGTCCGGGGTCTTGAGGATCTCCACGTCGGTGCCGGGCCGCAGCCCGATCACCGGCGGCACGTCGAGCGGCGACGGCAGGTAGTCCACGACCGCGTCGAGCATCGGCTGGACGCCCTTGTTCTTGAGCGCCGAGCCGCACAGGATCGGGACCCACTTGTACTGGAGCGTGGCGAGCCGGATGCCGTGCTGGATCTCGGCCTCGCTGATCTCCTCGCCCTCGAGGTACTTGTGGGCGAGCTCGTCGTCCACGTCGGCCACGGCCTCGAGCAGGCGCTCCCGGTTGCGGGTCGCCTCGTCCAGCAGGTCGGCCGGGATGTCCACGTCGTCGAAGGTGTTGCCCAGGTCATCGCGCCACACCAGCGCGCGCATCCGGACCAGGTCCACGACGCCCCGGAACGTATCCTCGATGCCGATCGGGATCTGGATCGGGACGGGGATGACGCCCAGCCGCTCGCGGATCATGTCCACGTCGCGCCAGAAGCTGGCGCCGGTCCGGTCCAGCTTGTTGATGAAGCAGATCCGCGGGACCTGGTAGCGGTCCGCCTGGCGCCACACCGTCTCCGACTGCGGCTCCACGCCGGCGACCCCGTCGAACACGACCACCGCACCATCGAGCACCCGGAGGCTGCGTTCGACCTCCACGGTGAAGTCCACGTGCCCGGGCGTATCGATAATGTTGATGCGATGATCGTTCCAGAAGCAGGTCGTAGCCGCGGCAGTGATCGTGATGCCGCGCTCCTGCTCCTGGGGCATCCAGTCCATGGTGGCCGCGCCTTCATGGACCTCACCGAGCTTGTAGATCTTCTTCGTGTAGAAGAGGATCCGCTCGGTCACGGTGGTCTTGCCCGCGTCGATATGGGCGATGATTCCGATGTTCCGCGTGCGTCCAAGCGGAACGGCGCGTGCCACGATGTGTCTAGCTCCTCTCGGCCGGGACTACCACTTGAAGTGGCTGAAGGCCTTGTTGGCCTCGGCCATCTTGTGGGTGTCCTCTCGCCGCTTCACCGCCGCGCCGAGGCCGTTCATGGCGTCGACGAACTCGGCAGCGAGCTTCTCGCTCATGCTCTTGCCGTTGCGCTTGCGGGCGGACTGGACAAGCCAGCGCACGCCCAGCGACAGCCGGCGATCGCCCCGGATCTCGACCGGGACCTGGTAGGTGGCGCCACCGACCCGGCGGGGCTTGACCTCGATGATCGGGGTGGCGTTGCGCAGCGCGGCCTCGAGCACCTCCAGCCCCGGGCGCTTGGCCTGGAACTCGGCCCGGGCCAGCGCCTGGCGCAGGATGCGATCCGACAGCGTCCGCTTGCCGTCGCGCATCAGCTTCGCGCGGAAGCGGTCCGTGACGCGATTGGACTCGGTCTGGTATTTGGCCTTGCGGGGGATCGACGAACGCCGGGGCATCGCTAGCTCCTCCCCGGGCCCTGGCTGACCTTGGCGCCGTACTTGGACCGGGCCTGCTTGCGGTCCTTGACGCCGGCCGCGTCGAGCGTGCCACGGATGATGTGGTACTTGACCGACGGAAGGTCCTTCACCCGACCGCCCCGGACCAGGACCACCGAGTGCTCCTGGAGGTTGTGCCCGATGCCGGGGATGTAGGCCGTGACCTCCATCTGGTTGGTGAGCCGCACGCGCGCGATCTTCCGAAGGGCCGAGTTCGGCTTCTTCGGGGTCATCGTCCGCACCTGCAGGCAGACGCCGCGCTTCTGGGGGGCACCGGGGATCGGCACCTGGCGCTGCCGCAGGCTGTTCCAGTTCCTGCGCAGCGCGGGGGCCTTGACCTTCTCGATCTTCGGCTTCCGCCCGTGGCGCACGAGCTGGCTGATGGTCGGCACGGAGACGCGGCTCCTTTCGCTTGTTGACGACTGGTGGTGGTCGGGGCCGGGGGTCTCCCCGTCGCCGGGGGTCCGGCCGGGGACCGCTCGGTGCTCCGAGGACGATCCGCGACGCACAATATGATCGCGGCCCCTCGAGGCCACGAGCGCGGAGTGTAGCAGCGGCCGGAATTGAGTGTCAAACACCGGCGAGCGGCGGCCGGCACGGGTCCGTGGCCGGGCCGCCGATCCGATTTCTCGCCCCTGTCCGTCCCCGCGACGCGGGGTTGTCAGCCCTCCTCGGACGCGTCCGCGAGGAACGGGTTGAACTCGGCTTCCGCCTCGTCGCCCTTCTCCTCGTCATCCTCGCCCAATTCGGCGAGGAACGGGTTGGCGTCCTGGTCCTCGTCGTCGGCGCCGGCGATCGTCGCCGCCAGGGCCAGCCCGGCGGTGTCGTCGTCCGGCGGCCGGGTGCCGTCCTCCAGGAACGGGTTGTACTCGGCTTCGCCAAGGCCCTCGATGGCCTCGCCGGCCAGCGCTTCGAGCGCGGCCCGGCGCTGGCGCTCCTTGAGCGCGGCGATGTTCTGCGGCGCGCCCGTCCCGGCCGGGATGAGCTTGCCGATGATGACGTTCTCCTTGAGCCCGATCAGGTGGTCCTTGGAGCCGTTGATGGCCGCCTCGGTGAGCACCCGGGTCGTCTCCTGGAACGATGCGGCCGCGAGGAACGACGAGGTGTTGAGCGACGCCTTGGTGACGCCCAGCAGCACCGTCTGCGCCGTCGCCGGCTCGCCGCCCTCGGACATCACCCGGTTGTTGGCCTCCTCGAAGTCCAGCCGGTCCACGAGCTCGGTCGGCAGCTGCTCGCAGTCGCCCGGCTGGTCGATCCGGACCTTCTTGAGCATCTGCCGGACGATGATCTCGATGTGCTTGTCGTTGATCGTGACGCCCTGGCTGCGGTAGACCCGCTGGACCTCCTTCACCAGGTACCGCTGGACGGCGTCCTTGCCCCGGGTGTCGAGGTATTCCTGCGGGTTGATCGGGCCGTCGGTGATGGCATCGCCGGCGCGGATGTCCTGGCCGTCGTCGACCAGCAGCTTCGCGCTGTGGGGGATCGAGTACTCCCGCTCCACCACGTCCTCTGCCCGGACGACCACGCCGTCATCGGTGCGAACCAGGAAGCCCTTGACCGGCGCGGGCAGATCGCCCGCCTCGGACCGGGCCAGGACCTGGTTGGCCTCGACCAGGTCGCCCGGCGCGGCCAGCAGCTCGGCACCCTCCGGCAGCCCGAGGGGCGTGTCGAATGATTCGCGGCTGGTGACCTTGACCTTGCGGCCCGCCTCGCTCGCGATCACCTCCACGATGCCGTCGATGTGGCTGATCTCGGCCTTGCCCTTGGGGACGCGGGCCTCGAACAGCTCCTCGACCCGGGGCAGGCCCTGGGTGATGTCCTGGCCGGCGACGCCGCCGGTGTGGAACGTGCGCATGGTCAGCTGGGTGCCGGGCTCGCCGATCGACTGGGCCGCGATGATGCCCACGGCCTCGCCGATGCCGATCATGTCCCCGGTGGCCAGGTTGCGGCCGTAGCACATCCGGCACACGCCGTAGCGCGACTCGCAGGCCAGCGGGGAGCGGACCAGCACCTCGTCGATGCCGGCAGCCTCGATCGCGTGGGCGACCTCCTCGGTGATCATCTCGTTGCGCGACACGACCACGGGTGCGGACTCGCCCTTCTTGACCTTGACCTTGGCGTCGAGCAGGTCGGCGGCGGCCAGCCGTCCGACCAGCCGGCGCTGGAAGGCATCGGGCTCGTCGGCCGACTCGGCGCGGATGATCCAGCTCCCCTCCTCCGTGCCGCAGTCGTCCTCGCGCGTGATCACGTCCTGCGCCACGTCCACAAGGCGCCGGGTGAGATACCCGGAGTCTGCCGTCCGAAGCGCCGTGTCGGCGAGGCCCTTGCGGGCGCCGTGGGTGCTGATGAAGTACTCGAGGACGGTCATGCCCTCGCGGAAGTTGCTGCGCACCGGGACGTCGATGATCCGGCCGGACGGGTCGGCCATCAGGCCGCGCATGGCGCCCAGCTGGCCGATGTTGCCCTTGTTACCGCGGGCACCGGAGTCGGTCATCATCCGGACGGGGTTCTCGTCGCCCAGGGCGTCCATCATCCGGTCCGAGACGTCCTTGGTGATCCGCTGCCACAGCTCGACGACCTGCTCGTAGCGCTCGTCGTCGGTGATGAGGCCGCGCTGGAACTGGCGGTCGATCGAGGCCACCGCCTCGTCGGCACCGGTCAGCAGCTCCTTCTTGGTCTTCGGGACCACGATGTCCCACAGGCCGATGGTCATGCCGCCGCGGGTGGCGAACTGGAAGCCGACCCGCTTGATGCCGTCCACCAGGTGGGCGGTCTCCGCCGGGCCCAGCAGCCGGTAGCAGGTGTCGACCAGCCGCTTGAGATCGGCCCGCTTCATGGGCTCGTTCGCGTAGCGAAGCTGATCCGGCAGGATCCGGTTGAACAGGATCCGGCCGACCGTGGTGCGCACGGGCCGGTCGACCAGGGTCTCGGTCACGGGATCCCAGCCGAGCACGACGACGTCCACCGACTCGTGGAGCAGCACCTTGGACGAGGCGTGCTTCACGGCGGACGGCTCGACGCCCTCCTCGAGCTCGCTCGAGATCCGGCTGGCCGTGTCCAGGCCGCGGGCCCCGAGCTCGTAGGCGATGATCGCGTCGTCCTCGCTCGTGAACGAGCGAACCGGCCGACCCCGAACGGTGGGCCCGTCCATGGTGAGGTAGTAGCAGCCGAGCACCATGTCCTGGGTCGGCGCCACCACCGGCGAGCCATCGGCGGGCGACAGCAGGTTGGCGGTCGAGAGCATCATCGTCCGCGCCTCTTCCTGCGCAGCCGACGACAGCGGCACGTGGACGGCCATCTGGTCGCCGTCGAAGTCCGCGTTGAACGCGGTGCAGACGAGCGGGTGGATCTGGATGGCCGAACCCTCGACCAGGACCGGCATGAACGCCTGGATGCCCAGGCGGTGGAGCGTCGGGGCGCGATTGAGCAGGACGGGGTGGTCGGTGATGACCTCCTCGAGGACGTCCCACACCTCCGGCCGCACGCGCTCGACGATGCGCTTGGCGCTCTTGATGTTGTGCGCGAAGCCCTTCTCGACCAGCTGCCGCATCACGAACGGCTTGAACAGCTCGAGGGCCATCTTCTTGGGCAGGCCGCACTGGTGGAGCTTGAGCTCCGGCCCGACCACGATGACCGACCGGCCCGAGTAGTCCACCCGCTTGCCGAGCAGGTTCTGGCGGAACCGGCCCTGCTTGCCCTTGAGCATGTCGGACAGGCTCTTGAGGCGATGGTTGCCGGTGCCCGCGATCGCCCGGCCCCGTCGGCCGTTGTCGATCAGCGCGTCGCATGCCTCCTGGAGCATCCGCTTCTCGTTGCGGATGATGATCTCCGGGGCGCCCAGCTCCAGCAGTCGCTTGAGCCGGTTGTTGCGGTTGATCACGCGCCGGTACAGGTCGTTGAGGTCCGAGGTCGCGAACCGGCCACCGTCGAGCTGCACCATCGGGCGCAGATCGGGCGGGATGACCGGCAGCACTGACAGGATCATCCATTCCGGTCGATTGCCGGACCGGCGGAACGCCTCGATCAGCCGAAGCCGCTTGATCGCCTTCTTGCGGCGCTGGCCGGAGCTCGTCCGGACCTCCGCGTGCAGCTGGCGGGACAGCTCGTCCAGGTCCATCCGGACGATGATGTCGCGGACGGCCTCGGCCCCCATGCCGGCCCAGAAGATGCGGCCGGTCCGGGACCCCGAACCGTACTTCTCGTCCAACTGTCGGAACTCGAGCTCACCGATGGTCATGAGCGGCTTGAGCCCCTCGATCTCGTCGCGGGCGCGGCGGAGGTCCTCCTTCTGGCCCTGGGCCTCGTTGGCCAGCGACTCCCGCTCGGCGCGCAGGCTCTCGTCCATCGCCGCCACGAGGTCCTGGACCTTCTGCTCCGTCTGCGTCTCCTCGTCGGCCGCGCGCTGCTTGAGCTCCTCGGTGACCCGCTCCGTCTCCGCGGCCACGATCTTGCGCAGCTTCGCGGTGGCATCCTTGCCGCCCTTGTCGCCGGCCGCCACCACGACCTCGCCGGTCGGCGCGAACGCGATGGTGTCCTCGGCAACCTTGGTGCCCAGCTCCTTGAGCCTGGCCTCGACCGCCTGGGCCTCCCGGACCAGCTCCTCGGTGCGGCTGGTGCGCTGGGCCTCGAGCTCGTCACGGGTGGTGGCGAGAGCTGCCCGCAGCTCGTCACGCTTCTGGTTGACGTCGGCCTTGAGCGTCGTCTCGAGCTCGGCCAGGCGCTCGCCGCCGGCTCCGCCGCGGCCCTCGGACTGCTCGTCGAGCGCCTTGAGCGCACGCTGGCGCGCTTCCTCGTCGACGTGGGTCACGATGTACAGCGCGAAGTAGAGGATGCGCTCGAGGTTCCGGGGGCTGATGTCGAGCAAGATGCCCAGGCGGCTCGGGGTGCCCTTGAAGTACCAGATGTGGCTGACGGGGCTGGCCAGCTGGATGTGGCCCATGCGCTCCCGGCGGACCTTCGAGCGGGTGACCTCGACGCCGCACTTGTCGCAGATGATCCCCTTGTACCGGATCCGCTTGTACTTGCCGCAGTAGCACTCCCAGTCGCGAGTGGGTCCGAAGATCCGCTCGTCGAACAGGCCGTCCTTCTCGGGCTTGAGCGTCCGGTAGTTGATCGTCTCGGGCTTCGTCACCTCGCCCTTGGACCACTCCCGGATCTGATCGGGGCTGGCCAGCGAGATGCGGATCGCCGAGAAGTTGTTGACCTCGAGCATCGGTCTCCTCCGCGCCGCCGCGGCTCAGGCGGCGCGATCCTGGGTAGGGGCGAGCGGGACCGGGCCGGCCGGACGCCGGCCCCGCGTGTGGTGTTCGCTAATCCTCGAACCCGGCGAGATTGATCCCGCCGAGATCCGGGAGCAGGTAGCCGGAGGCATCGTCCTCCGCCAGCGGGATCTCCTCGTCGTTCTGGTCGAGGATCTCCGCGTTGAGCCCGAGGCTGCGCAGCTCCTTGATGAGGACCTTGAAGGATTCGGGGACCCGCGGGGGCTGGATCTCCTCGCCCTTCACGATGGCTTCGTAGGTCTGGACGCGTCCGAGGACGTCGTCCGATTTCACGGTCAGCAGCTCCTGGAGGATGTTGGCGGCCCCGTAGGCCTCCAGCGCCCAGACCTCCATCTCGCCGAACCGCTGGCCGCCGAACTGCGCCTTGCCGCCCAGCGGCTGCTGGGTGATCAGGCTGTAGGGGCCGGTGGACCGGGCGTGGATCTTGTCCTCGACCAGGTGGTGCAGCTTGAGCATGTAGATCTGGCCGACCGTGATGTGGCGGTCGAACGCCTCCCCGGTCCGCCCGTCGCGCAGCTCGATCTTGCCCTCCTTGGGCAGTCCGGCTGCGGCCAGCGCCTCGGCGATCTGCTGCTCGGTGGCACCGTCGAACACCGGCGTCGCGGCCCGGTAGCCCATCGTGGACAGGGCCCAGCCGAGGTGGGTCTCCAGGATCTGGCCGATGTTCATCCGGCTGGGCACCCCCAGCGGGTTGAGGATGATGTCCACGGGCGAGCCGTCCGGCAGGAACGGCATGTCCTCCATCGGCAGGACCTTGGCGATGACGCCCTTGTTGCCGTGGCGGCCGGCCATCTTGTCCCCGACCGAGACCTTGCGCTTCTGGGCGACCGACACCCGCACCAGGCGGTTCACGCCGGGCTGGAGGTCGTCGTTCCACTCGCGCCGGAACTCGCGGATCTCGACGACCTTGCCCCGCTCGCCGTGCGGCAGGCGGAGCGAGGAGTCCTTCACCTCGCGCGCCTTCTCGCCGAAGATCGCGCGCAGCAGCCGCTCCTCGGCCGTGAGCTCGGTCTCGCCCTTGGGCGTGATCTTGCCGACCAGGATGTCGCCAGGGCGCACCTCGGCGCCGATGTAGACGATCCCCTCCTCGTCGAGGTCCTTGAGGGCCTCCTCGCCGACGTTGGGGATGTCGCGCGTGATCTCCTCGGGACCCAGCTTCGTGTCCCGCGACTCGATCTCGTGCTTCTCGATGTGGATGCTGGTGAACAGGTCGTCGCGCACGAGGCGCTCGCTGATCACGATCGCGTCCTCGTAGTTGCCGCCCTCGAAGCTCATGAACGCCACCATGACGTTCCGGCCGAGCGCCAGCTCGCCGCCGTCGGTGGACGACGAGTCCGCGATGGCATCGCCCGCGGCAACCCGCTGGCCGACCGTGACGATCGGCCGCTGGTTGATGCAGGTGCCCTGGTTGCTGCGCACGAACTTGAGCAGCCGGTACTCGTCCAGCTCGCCCGAGTCTGCCTCGACCTGGACGCGCTCCGCGGTGACGCTGGTCACGACGCCGGGGCGCCGCGCCACCACCACCTGGCCCGAGTCACGGGCCGCGCGAGCCTCCATGCCGGTGCCCACGATGGGCGCCTCGGGCTCGAGCAGCGGCACCGCCTGGCGCTGCATGTTCGAGCCCATCAGGGCGCGGTTGGCATCGTCGTGCTCGAGGAACGGGATCAGCGCCGTGGCCACCGAGACGACCTGCTTGGGGCTGACGTCCATGTACTCGATCTGGTCGGGCCGGGCCTCGGGGAACGTGTCGCGATAGCGGGACGGGACCTTGTCCGCGGCGAAGTGGTTGTCCTCGTCGAGCGGCGCGTTGGCCTGCGCGACGACGTGCTCCTCCTCCTCGTCGGCCGGGAGGTACTCGATGTCGTCGGTCACGATGGGCCGGATCGGGAATGCCAGCGCCTTCTGGCGGGCGAGCTCCTTGGCCGCGGGCTCGGTGAATCGCTCGCCCTTGGCGAGGATGACCTTGCCGTCCTTGCCCGCGACGTCGGCGCCGGCCTCGTACTCGAGCAGCCGCGGATCGTTGTGGGCGACGGTGCGCTTCACCTTGCGATAGGGGGTCTCGATGAAGCCGTAGGCGTTGATCCGGCCGTAGGTCGCCAGCGAGCCGATGAGGCCGATGTTCGGACCCTCGGGGGTCTCGATCGGGCAGATCCGGCCGTAGTGGCTGTGGTGGACGTCGCGGACGTCGAACCCGGCCCGCTCCCGGGACAGGCCGCCCGGGCCCAGGGCCGAGAGGCGGCGCTTGGAGGTGAGCTCGGCCAGCGGGTTCGTCTGGTCCATGAACTGGCTCAGCTGGCTGCCGCCGAAGAACTCCTTCATCGCCGCCACGACCGGGCGAATGTTGATGAGGGCGTTGGGCGTCGCCTTGTCGATCTCCTGGATCGTCATCCGCTCCCGGACCACGCGCTCCATGCGCAGCAGGCCGATCCGGAACGCGTTCTGGATCAGCTCGCCGTTGGCCCGGATCCGGCGGTTGCCGAGGTGATCGATGTCGTCCTTGGGATGGAGCCCGCGGTTCGACTCGATCAGGTGGCCCACGATCGCCGCGATGTCCTCGCGCGTGATCGTGCGCTGCTCGCGCGGCAGCTCGATGCCCATGCGGGCAGCGACGGCGTCGAGCTTCTTGTTGAACTTGTAGCGCCCGACGCGACCGAGGTCGTAGCGCCGGAAGTTGAAGAACAGGCTCTCGACCAGCTGGCGGGCGTTGTCACCGGTGGGCGGGTCGCCCGGGCGCAGCTTCTTGTAGACCTCGATCAGCGCCTCGCTGGGCGTCTTGGTCAGGTCCTTGTCCAGGGTGTTTGCGATGAACGGGTGCTCGGGATCGATGTCCACCGTGCCGAACAGGCCAGCGATCTCGTCGTTGGTCTCGTAGCCCACCGCGCGGAGCAGGGTGGTCGCCGCGATCTTGCGCTTGCGATCCACCTTGACCCACAGCTGGTCCTTGTTGTTGGTCTCGAACTCAAGCCACGCGCCGCGGTTGGGGATGACCTTGGCCGAGAACAGCATCCGGCCCGAGGCGAGGTCCTCGAGCTCGCTGTAGTACACCCCGGGCGAGCGGACGAGCTGGCTGACCACCACGCGCTCGGCGCCGTTGATGACGAACGTGCCCATGTCCGTCATCCAGGGGTAGTCGCCCATGTACACGCGCTGGCGCTGGATCTCGCCGGTCTCCTTGATCAGGAGCTCGACGTTCACGTACAGCGGGCGGCTGAAGGTGAGGTCCTTGGTCCGGCACTCCTCCTCGGAGTACTTGGGCGTCCCGAACTCGTAGTCCAGGAACTGGAGCTCCATCACCTTGCTGGTGAAATCCTTGATCGGGCTGATCTCGTCGAACAGGTCCCGCAGTCCCTTCTCGATGAACCACTGGAAGGACTCGAGCTGGAGCTCGATGAGGTTGGGGACCTCGAACTTGTCGACGCTGATCCCGTCGCGGACCTCGGCGATCCGGGCGTAGGAGAGACGGCCGGAGGGCGTGGTCGCAAGGGGGGCCGACGAGACGGACAGCATGAAGGACCGCTCCTTGACGGAGTTGGGAGAAGAGGGGACGGCCGCGCTCACAGAAGGAGTAGGATACCGCGTTCCGGGATCCTGTCAAACGACCCAGACGCCGAGAGGGCGGCAGCCATCTGGCCACCGCCCTGGGTGCCGCCGGATTGTCGGCCCGGGCGCCCGATCCGGCAACCTCGGCGGTGAGTCCGCGCTCGCCGACCGAGGGCCGGGGCCGGGGCCCGCGACGACATCGGCCTCGATGGGCCTACTTGATCTCGACCTTGGCGCCCTGCTCCTCGAGCGCAGCCTTGATCTTGTCGGCCTCGTCCTTGGTGACGGCTTCCTTGACGGCCTTGGGCGCCGCATCGACGAGGTCCTTGGCCTCCTTGAGGCCGAGGCCGGTGAGCTCGCGAACGACCTTGATCACCGGGATCTTGTTGGGGCCGATCTCGGTCAGGGTCGCCGTGAACTCGGTCTGCTCCTCGGCGACCTCGGCCGCCGGTGCGGCACCCGCGGCCACCGGCACTGCGCCGGCGACGGCGACGGGGGCAGCGGCCGTGACGCCGAAGCGATCTTCGAACTTCTTCTTGAACTCCGAGAGCTCGAGGACGGTCATCTTCTCGAACGCCTCGAGGAGCTGGTCTGGGGTCAACGTGGCCATGGGTCTGTCGTCTCCTGGTGGTTCGGCGCCCTCGCGGGCGCGGGTTGGTCTCGAGGTGAGGGTCAGGCGGCGGCCTCGCCGCGCTGGTCGATCAGCGCCTGGACGAGCCCGACGACGTCCCGCAGGGGAGCGTCGAACAGGCCGGCCATCGTCGCCATCGGCGCCGTGATGGCACCGAGCGCCTCGGCGAGGAGCACCTCGCGCGAGGGAAGCGACGCGAGCCGCGTCACACCGTCGGCGTCGATCGCCTGCGAGCCCAGCACCGCGCCCGTGATCTTCACGATGCGGTAGGGGCGCACGGCGTCGATGACCGCCTTCGCCGTCCCGGCCTCGTCGATCCCGAAGGCGATCGCCGTCGGACCCACGAGCAGGGGCGAGAGCGCGTCCGCGGCCGCATGGTCCTGCGCCGCGATCCGCATCAGGCGGTTCTTCACGACCCGGTAGCTCACGTCCTGCTTGCGCAGCGCGCGCCGGATCTCGCCGATCTCCTTCACCTTGAGGCCGCGGTACTCGGACACGATCACGGTCCGGCTGGCGTCCAGCTGGGCGCGCAGGTCCTCGATCATCTTCCGTTTGGCCTCGGTCGGCATCGAGCCTCCTTGACCTCCTGCTGCGGCGCGCAACCGGCGCGCGGCGGTGGGTGCGCCCGGCCGTCGGCCGGATGAACCCCTGCGACGGGCCACGTGGCGATGCAGGGGGCGCGTCCCACCCGGAGGCGGAGCGATGACCTCTGCCTCGGCGTGCTCGCCGGCGTCCCCGGCCGGCGTCCCGAGGGACGGCGGCCGGTCCGATCCGGCGGATCAAGCCCCGGGCGGCGCTCCGGCCTCTCGGCCCTCGCGCGTCCTGCGGGCGCAGGCTGTCTGCGGCGATCCGTCTGTCTTGATACGACGCCGGTCTCTCGACTGCGTCGTGCGGTTGGTGGGCGCCTAGGCGCTGGCCGCGGCCAGGACGTCCGCGATGTCGACCCGGATCCCGGGTCCCATGGTGGTCGCAATGGTGAGCGTCCGCAGGTACTGTCCCTTGGCGCCGCTGGGCTTGGCCCGGTTGATGGCGTCGACCAGGCTGGCCAGGTTCTCGGCCAGCTGGGCCTCCTCGAAGCTTGCCTTGCCCACCGGGACGTGGATGATCGCGCCCTTGTCGACCTTGAACTCCACGCGACCGGACTTGACCTCACGGATCGCGCGGTCGAGGTCGAACGTGATCGTGCCCGACTTGGGGTTGGGCATCAGGCCACGCCGGCCCAGGATCCGGCCCAGGCGTCCGACCATGCCCATCACGTCGGGCGCCGCGAGCGCGACGTCGAACTCGAGCCAGCCGGCCTCGATCTTCTTGACCAGGTCCTCCGCGCCCACCTCGTCGGCACCGGCGCGAAGCGCCTCCTGCGCCTTCTCCCCCTGGGCGAACACCGCCACCCGAACGACCTTGCCCGTTCCGTGCGGCAGGACCACGGTGCCGCGGACCATCTGGTCGGCGTGGCGCGGGTCGACACCCAGGCGCAGATGCGCCTCGACCGAGGCGTCGAACTTGACGTTGGACGTGCTCTTCGCGAGCGCGACCGCCTCCTGGATCGGGTAGGCGCGGGTGTGGTCGACGAGCTTCGCGGCATCCTGGTAGCGCTTGCCGTGCTCGGCCATGGTTCGTGCTCCTTCGGTCCCTCGGACCTGCCCCTTGGATCGCGTCCGGATCGGGGTCGTGGCCGGACGCGCGACGCCGTCGCTAGCTGACGACCTCGATGCCCATGCTGCGGGCGGTGCCCTCGATGACCTTCATGCCGGCCTCGATGTCGTTGACGTTGAGGTCGGGCAGCTTGATCTCCGCGATCTGGCGGACCTGGTCACGCGTGACCCGGCCGACGAGCACCCGCTTCGCGGTGGACGAGCCCTTGTCGATGCCCGCCGCCTTGCGCAGGAGATCCGGCGCCGGCGGGGTCTTGAGGATGAACGTGAACGAGCGGTCCTCGAAGATCGTGATCTGGGCAGGGATCACCTGGCCCGGCTTGTCGGCCGTCCGCTCGTTGTAGGCCTTGGTGAACTCGACGATGTTGATGCCGTGGGGTCCCAGCGCCGTGCCCACCGGCGGGGCAGGTGTCGCCTTGCCGGCCGGCAGCTGCAGCGTCAGGACGATTCGGATCTTCTTGGCCACGTGTGCTCGCTCCCTGCCTCGCTAGAGTTTCTCGACTTGCAGGAAGTCGAGCTCGACCGGCGTCTCCCGGCCGAAGATGCTCACCAGGACCTTCAGCTTGTTGCGCTCCGGGTTGACCTCGTCCACGGTCCCGATGAACTCCGCGAACGGCCCGTCGGTGACGCGCACGCTCTGCCCCTTGGTGAACGCGACCCGGTACTTGGGCGTCTCGACGCCCATGTGCCGCAGGATCTGCTTGACCTCGGTCTCGTCCAGCGGGATCGGCTCGCTGCGCATCCCGGGGATGTTGCCGCTGCCCACGAAGCTGGTCACGCCCGGCGTGTTGCGGACCACGAACCACGATTCCGGGTCGAGGATCATCTCGACCAGGACGTAGCCCGGGTACACCTTCTTCTGGACCGTGTGGCGCTGGCCCTGGCGGATCTCGATCTCGTCCTCCATCGGGACGAGGACCTGGAAGATCTTGTCCTCCATGCCCATCGACTCGATGCGATGCTCGAGGTTGGCCTTGACCTTGTTCTCGTAGCCCGAGTACGTGTGGATCACATACCAGCGCTTCTCGGGTGCGCGGGCGGCCGTCAGCTGCTCGGTCATGCCAGGTTCGCCACCAAGCGGATGATCTGGTCGAACGCGGTGTCGGCGACCGTGATGTACAGGCCGACCACGAACGAGACCACGAACACCAGCACCGTCAGGTTGCGCACCTGGATGCGGTTCGGCCACGAGACCTTCTTGAGCTCGGACCAGGATTCGGCGATGAAGCGGCGAAGTCGGTTCACGGATGCCTTTTCAGCAGACGGGGGTGTTGGCAGGGGCGATAGGACTCGAACCTACAACCACCGGTTTTGGAGACCGGTGCTCTGCCAATTGAGCTACGCCCCTGCGGACATCGGGCCGGGCTACTTGGCCTCCCGGTGCAGCGTGTGACGCCGCTCCCGGGGGCAGTACTTGAGCAGCTCGATCCGGTTGGGATCGTTCTTCTTGTTCTTGCGCGTCGTGTAGTTCCGCGTCTTGCACTCGGTGCACGCGAGCTGGATCACCGGACGCGCCTCGACCTTGGCCATACCTGTCTCGTTACTCGACGATGCTGGTGATGGCGCCGGCGCCGACGGTGCGGCCGCCCTCGCGGATCGCGAACCGCTGGCCGACCTCGAGCGCGATCGGGGTGATCAGCTCGACGGTCATGTCCACGTTGTCGCCGGGCATGATCATCTCGGCGCCCTCGGTCAGCCCGATGGCCCCGGTGACGTCGGTCGTGCGCAGGTAGAACTGGGGCCGGTAGCCGTTGTAGAACGGGGTGTGCCGGCCGCCCTCCTCCTTGGTCAGGACGTACACCCGGGCCACGAACTTGGTGTGGGGGGTGACCGAGCCGGGCTTGGCCAGGACCTGGCCGCGCTCGATCTCGTCGCGCTCGATGCCCCGCAGCAGGCAGCCCACGTTGTCGCCGGCCTGGCCCTGGTCGAGCAGCTTCTTGAACATCTCGACGCCGGTGACCACGACCTTGCGGGTGGCCTTGACGCCGACGATCTCGACCTCCTCGCCGACCTTGACCACGCCCCGCTCGATGCGCCCGGTGGCGACGGTGCCCCGGCCCTTGATCCCGAACACGTCCTCGACCGGCATCAGGAACGGCTTGTCGATCGGCCGCTCGGGGGTCGGGATGTAGGAGTCGACCGCGTCCATCAGCTCCTGGATCGGGGCGTAGGCGGGATCGGACGGGTCGTCGCCGGCCTCGAGCGCCTTGAGGGCGGAGCCGCGGATGACCGGGATGTCGTCGCCCGGGAAGAAGTTCTTGGTCAGCAGCTCGCGGACCTCGAGCTCGACGAGGTCGAGCAGCTCGGGGTCGTCGACCGCGTCGACCTTGTTGAGGAACACGACGATGTACGGCACCTCGACCTGGCGGGCGAGCAGGATGTGCTCGCGCGTCTGGGGCATCGGGCCGTCGGTCGCGGCGACGACCAGGATCGCGCCGTCCATCTGGGCGGCGCCGGTGATCATGTTCTTGATGTAGTCGGCGTGCCCCGGGCAGTCGACGTGCGCGTAGTGGCGGTGCTCGGTCTCGTACTCGACGTGGGCGATCGCGATCGTGATCCCGCGCTCGCGCTCCTCGGGGGCGTTGTCGATCGAGTCGAACGCGCGGTACTCCGCGGCGCCCTTGAGCGCGAGGTACTTGGTGATCGCGGCGGTGAGCGTCGTCTTGCCGTGGTCGATGTGGCCGATCGTGCCGACGTTGACGTGCGGCTTCGTGCGCTCGAACTTCTTCTTGGCCACAGGACCCTTCTCACTCCACTGCTGGTGCGGTGTTGACCGCCTGTGCTGGACCGGGATCGGCGAGAGATGGAGCCCAGAACGGGATTCGAACCCGTGACCTCATCCTTACCAAGGATGTGCTCTGCCGGCTGAGCTATCTGGGCCCGCAGGGACGACGCCTGGCGGCGCGTCCCCTGGACGCATTTCCGTGCTGGGTGGAGCCGACGACGGGACTCGAACCCGGAACCGGCGGTTTACAAAACCGCTGCTCTACCAATTGAGCTACGTCGGCACGCGCGCATAGTCAAACAAGAGTCGGACTCCGCGAGCCGGGGAATGATACGGCCCGCCAGCCGGTGCGTCAAACTTCGTGCGGCTCCTCGGAAGGGAGATCCGCAGGGGTTCGGGCGGGTTCGCCAAGGTCGCCCGCGGCACCCTCGGGCGGCTCGCCGGTCGTCTCGTGCCGCGCGCGCTGGGCGGCAGCCTCGTACAGCAGGATGGAACCGGCGACGGCCGCGTTGAGCGACTCGATGCGCCCGTGCATCGGGATCCTGACCAGCAGATCGCAGCGGCGACGGACGGCAGCACCCAGACCGCGACCCTCGCTGCCCACGACGATCGCGATCGGCCCGCGCAGGTCGGCCTCGCGGGCGGTGAGCGGTGCGTCGCCATCGGCGCCGATGATCCGGAGGCCGCGGGCGTGCAGGTCCGCGAGAGCGCCCGGAAGGTCGTCCACCGGGGCCAGGGCGAGGTGCTCCACGGCACCCGCTGATGCCTTGATCGCCGACGGGGTGAGCGGCGCCTGGCGGCGGGTGGGGAACAGCGCGCCGTGGACGCCCGACGCCTCGGCGCTGCGCAGCAGGGTGCCGACGTTCTGGGGGTCCTCGAGCGAGTCCAGCGCGAGCACCAGCGGTGCCTCGCCACGCTGCGCGGCCGTGGCCAGGATGTCGTCGAGGCCGGCCCAGCGGCGCGGTGCCACGACCAGCGCGACACCCTGGTGCCCGTCGAACCCGGCGATCGCGGTCAGCGATCCGCCTTCCACCTCGACCACGGGGATCCGCAGGCTGGTGGCGTGGAGCACGAGCTTCTCCAGGGCCTGCCGGCGCTGGGGCACGACCAGCAGCCGCCTGGACTCGCGGCGCGCGACGAACGCCTCTTCCACTGGCCGGCGGCCGGCGACCAGCTCCTCGTCGGGAGCCAGGGCCAGGCTGGCATCGGCGATGGCCTGGGCCCACGGCCGGGCGGGGCCGGTGGCGGGTCCGGGGGGGCGCGGCCACGACCGCGATGGTCCGGCCGGGCCGCGGTCGTACGGCACCCGCCGCTCGGGCATGCCTCCCGGCCCGGCGCCGCGACGATCGGGAGGAAGGCCGCGCGCCGGCGGCGGCGGCCCCGGCCGTCGCTGCGGCGTGCGCCGGTTCAGCGACCCGTGTCCGCCGGTCGGTCCAGGGCGGCGCCGGTCGCCGCCACGGGGATCGCCGCGAGCCCCGCCGCGATCCGGCGCGCCCGCCCATCGCTCGGGCTCCTCCCACGGGCGCCGGCTGCGCCACTCGGGCTGCGGACCCTGCCCCCAATCGGGCCGGCGCCCTCGATCCTGGTCGCGGTCGGGGCGCTGTCCGGTGGGCCGGGGCCGGGCCGAACGGGCGTCGCGAGGGTCATGGCGATCACGACCGTCGTGCGCGGAACGGCGTGCGCCCGGCACGTCGCCGCGGCCCGGTCGGCTCGCGTCCCGGCTGGCGCCGGCATCGGCTTTTCGGGGTCGGGGAACGAGCGCGCGCGAATTGTCCGGCCCGGGTCCACCGGCGCGAGGGCCGTCTGAGCGGGGTCCGCTCGAGCGAGATCCGCCCGGATGGGGTCCGTCGGCGCCCGATCCGCGACCGGGTCCGTCCGGGCGCGACCCGGGACCGGATCGACGGGACGGCTCTGCGCCGGATCGAGGCGCACCGGGCCCGGGCCGGCCAACCCGATCGAGATCGCCCGGACTTCGCGAACGGCCGCCGGTGTCGGTGGACGGGCGGTCGGGTCCGGCGTCTCCCTGGCCGATGTCGCGAGGCCGCTGCCTGGGTCGATCAGCCACCGGAGCCGACCAGGAACCGCCAGCGCTGACCGTCCCGCGTGTCCTCCACGGCGATCCCACGGCGCAGCAGCTCGTCCCGGATCCGGTCCGACTCGGCCCAGTCACGGCGTGCGCGCGCGGCCATCCGTGCGTCGAGCAGCGCCTGGACCTCGGGTTCGAGGGTCTCACCGATCGGCGCGGCAATGCCCAGCACCCGGTCCAGGTCACGGACGAGCTCGGCCGCGCGGCGCGCATCCCCGCTGGACAGAGAGCGGGCGTCGAGCCGGCGGTTGAGGTCGCGCACGCCCTCGAACACCGCGGCCAGCGCGACCGAGATGTTGAGGTCGTCGTCGAGACCGTCCTCGAATCCCGTCCGGATCGCCTCCAGCAACGCCGGCAGGGTCGGGTCGTCGGGTCGATCCTCGCGGTACGCTGCCAGCGCGGCGAGCAGCGCGTCGATCCGATCGACCGCCGCCGCGGCGGCGGCGAGCGAGTCATCGGAGTAGTTGAGCGGGGCGCGGTAGTTCACCGAGATCAGGGCGTACCGGAGCGCTCGCGGGGACACCCCGGAGGCGACGAGGTCGCCGACGCGGGCGATGTTGCCGGTCGACTTGGCCATCTTCTCGCCCCCCATCCGGAGATGGGCGCAGTGGAGCCACGTGCGCACGAACGGCTGCCCGCTCGCAGCCTCCGACTGGGCGATCTCGTCCTCGTGGTGCGGGAACACGAGATCGACGCCGCCGGTGTGGATGTCGAACGACGGCCCGAGGTGGGCCATGCTCATCGCCGAGCACTCGATGTGCCAGCCGGGCCGGCCCGACCCGATCGCCGTGTCCCACGACGGCTCGCCGGGCTTGGGTCCCTTCCACACGGCGAAGTCGCGCACGTCGTCCTTGCCGTACTCGTCGGCCTCGACGCGCTCGCCGACGCGCATCGCGTCCGGGTCCAGCCGGGCCAGGCGTCCATACGCCGGCCAGGAGGCGATCCGGAAGAAGATCGACCCGTCATCGGTGCGGTAGGCGTGCCCCTTGTCCAGGAGGCGCTGCACCAGGTCAACGATCTCGGCAATGTGGCCGGTGGCGCGCGGCAGGACGTCCGGCCGGGTCATCCCCAGGGCGTCGGCGTCGGCCAGGAACCGGGACGTGTAGCGATCCGCGAGCTCGGTCGTCGAGATGCCCTCGGCCGCGGCGCCGCGGATGATCTTGTCGTCGATGTCGGTGATGTTCATCACCCAGGTCACCGGCCAGCCGCGGTAGCGCAGGTAGCGCACCAGCAGATCGGCGAACAGGAACGACCGGAAGTTGCCGATGTGAGCCGGGCCGTAGACCGTTGGACCGCAGCTGTAGATCCGGATGCCCGCGGGTTCGAGCGGCTCGAGCGGGCGGGTGTCGCCCGAGAGCGTGTCCTGCAGCCGGATCGTCATCCGCCGCCTCGAAGCGTGGCCACGGCGCGAGCGGAGATCGACCGGCCCGCGCCCTCGTCGCCGGCCAGGTTGCCGGTCGACGCCTTGACGTTCACCGCGCTCGGGTCCAGGCCCAGCGCGACGGCGATGGCGTTGCGCATGGCATCGAGGCGCGTCCCGAGCCTCGGGCGAGCGCCGATCACGACAACGTCCACGGCCTCCGGCCGATACCCATGCTCGCGCACGCGCGCCGCGACACGCTCGAGCAGGACGGTGCTCGCGATCCCGCTCGGCGTGCGCTGGTCGGACGGGAACATCCGGCCGAGGTCGCCCAGGCCCGCCGCGCCCAGCAGCGCGTCGGCCACGGCGTGTAGCACGACGTCGCCGTCGGAATGGCCGGACAGGCGCGGTGCGTTGGGGATCTCGACGCCGCCCAGGCGAAGGGGCCGCCCCGGACCGAACGGGTGACTGTCGTGGCCGAACCCGACACGCGGCATGCCCGGTCCCAGGGCGCGCTCCACGCGCTGCAGGTCGTCAGGCACCGTCACCTTGAGGTTCGCGGGTTCGCCGGGGATCGCATGAACAGGGATATTACAGGCCTCCAGCAGTGCGGCCTCATCGGTGAACTCGACCGACGACTCGGGCAGGTACCGGGTCCAGGCGTCCAGCAGCAGGCCGCGCCGGGCACCCTGCGGCGTCTGGGCCACCGCCAACGCGGAGCGGTCCAGCGTCTCGTGGACCCGACCCTCCCCCACGCGCTTGAGGGTCTCGACCACCGGGACCACCGGGATCGCGGCGCCATGCCGGAGGACCGCCGCCGCAACGGCTTCGACGAGCGCCGCGGAGACGAGGGGCCGGGCGCCGTCGTGCACCAGCACCGGGCGGTCGCGGCCCGCCGGGTCGATCCGGTCGAGGTGGCGAACTCCGGCGGCCACCGAGGCCTGTCGGGTCGCGCCTCCCGGGATGACGGCCTCGGCCCTCGCCGCGACCCACGGCGCCCGGGCGAGCTGATCCAGCCGGGCGGCGGGTACGACCAGCACGATCCTGTCCACCACCGGCGCCGCCGCGAGCGCATCCAGGGTCCAGGCCAGCAGGGGTCGCCCCGCCACGGGTGCCAGCAGCTTGTCGACCCCGGCCATGCGTCGGGACCCGCCGGCGGCCACGACCACCACGTCCGCGCCTGCCGGGCGGTCCGGCTCGGCCGACACCTCAGTCCTGGCGCGGCTGGCCGAAGATCATGCGACCCGCCACGGTCTGGAGCACGCGGGTGACGCTCACGTCAACCTCGCGGTCGATCAGCCGAGCCCCTCCTTCGACCACGATCATGGTCCCGTCATCGAGGAAGCCGACTCCCTGTCCTGACTCCTTGCCCTCCTGGATCACCTTGACGTGGAGCTCCTCGCCGGGCAGCACCGCCGGCTTGACCGCGTTCGCGAGCGAGTTGATGTTCATCACCCGCACGCCCTGGAGCTCGGCGACCCGGTTGAGGTTGAAGTCGTTGGTGAGCACGACCCGGCTGCGCCGCTTGGCCAGCTCGACCAGCTTGGCATCCACCTCCGCGATGTCGCTGGCGTCATCGTCCACGATCTCGACCGGTGTCCGGGTGTCGCGCTGCATGCGGGCCAGGATCTCCAGACCGCGCCGGCCCCGGTTCCGCCGAAGGGTGTCCGACGAGTCGGCGATGTGCTGGAGCTCCTCCAGCACGAACCGAGGCACCACGAGCGTCCCGTAGATGAAACCGGACTCGATGATCTCCGCGATCCGTCCGTCGATCAGCACGCTCGTATCGACCACGATCCGCGGGTCGCCGGCGTCGCCGTCGCCGCTCGAGCCGGAGCGCCGGACGAACCCCGCGGCTTCCGCGGCGGCGATCAGGTCGAAGCGCTTGGCCACGGTCAGGCCCATCATCCCCAGGCCCAGGAACAGCGAGATCCCGAGTGGCAGCCAGGTGCCCAGCGGGCCCTGGATCTGGGCCAGTGGCAGGCTCAGCAGCAGGCCCAGCACCAGCCCCACGAACAGCCCGATGACCGCGGCCACGAACTCCGCCGTCGACATCTCCTGGACACGTTTCACGAGCCACAGCGCGGGCACCACGGTCAGGTACGGGAGAAGCGCGAAGCCGACGATGGTCCAGGCGATGGTCCAGGCCGCGAGAATGAAGCCCGCGTAGCTGACGCCCGCGAACAGGTCGGTGGCCGTCGCAGCGATGCCGAGGCCGATCAACGCCCCGAGCGCCGCGCCGAGGACCCGGATGGTCCGAATCACACCTCTCCTCGATCGTGCCGCACCCCGTGGCAGCGGTATCGCACGGAGCCGCCCGAGCCTAGCATGCGGCGCCGGGCCCACGCTTGGGGGTCGGCCCTCAGCTCGGCCGCCGCTCGGCGCGCGCAGGCTCCACGAGGGCCGCTCGCAGCGCATCCCCGAGGGATCCGACCACGATCAGCTCCACCCCCGGAGGAGGGCCGCCGTCGCGCCCCCTGGCCCGGGGCACGATCGCGCGCGTGAAGCCGAGTCGGGCCGCCTCGCGGAGCCGTCGATCCAGGCCGCTCACGGGCCTGAGCTCGCCCAGCAGCCCCACCTCACCGATCGCGACCGTCCCGGGCGTGATCGGCCGGTCCCGCAACGAGGAGGCGAGGGCCAGGGCGATCGGCAGGTCCAGCCCGGGCTCGGTCACCGACAGGCCGCCGGCGAGGTTCGCGTAGACATCGTGGCCGGACAGGCCGATGCCGGCCCGCCGGCCGAGCACGGCGATCAGCAGGGCAAGCCGGTTGGCGTCGATGCCAGAGGCCGTGCGCCGGGGCGACGGCGCGGCCGTCGGAGCGACCAGCGCCTGGACCTCCACCAGCAGCGGGCGGGACCCCTCGAGCACCGGCGCCACGACGCTCCCGGGCGCCGGCGCGTCGTGGTCGGCCAGGAATGCCCGCGCCGGATCGGCGACCTCGGCCAGGCCCCGCTCCCCCATCTCGAACACGCCGACCTCCTCCGTCGAGCCATACCGGTTCTTGGTCGCGCGCAGGAGTCGCAGGCTGCCGGTACGGTCGCCTTCGACCGCGAGCACGACGTCGACCAGGTGCTCCAGCGTCCTGGGCCCCGCGAGGGTCCCGTCCTTGGTCACGTGCCCGACCAGCACGACCGGGATCCCGTCGGTCTTCGCGAGCTCCATCAGCCGAAGCGTGGACTCGCGCACCTGGCCGACGCTCCCGGGCGGCCCGTCCAGCTCATCGGAGGCGACGGTCTGGATCGAATCGACCACGAGCAGGGCCGGGCGCCGGGCGCGAGCGTGGTCGATGATGCGCTCGATGCCCGTCTCCGCGAGGACCTGGATCGCGGCGCCCATCGCGCCGGTCGCCATACCCAGCCGCTGGGCGCGCAACCGGACCTGGCCGGTGGACTCCTCGCCCGTGGCGTAGAGCACCTCCGCACCGGGGCCTCCTCGCGCCGTCCCGGTCGCGACCATGCCGGCCGCGACCTGGAGGAGCAGCGTGGACTTGCCGATCCCGGGCTCGCCCCCGATCAGGACGACCGAGCCCGCGACGATGCCCCCGCCGAGGACGCGGTCGAGCTCGCCGATCCCGACCGGGCGTCGGGCCTCCGCGTCGCCGTCGGCCGGAGCCGAGAGGGCAACCGGGGCTGCTCCGCCGGCCGTTGCCGTCGGGCGTGCCCGGGGCTGGTCATGCACGACCGTCTCGACCAGCGTGTTCCACTCACCGCAGGAACGGCACTGCCCCTCCCAGCGCAGCACCGCGGCGCCGCAGGACTGGCAGACGTATCGACTCTGGGCACGGGCCACGGCTGCGGTGGCTGCCCGCGATCAGGCTTCGACCGGGGTCTTGGCCTCGGTTGCCGTGATCGACAGACCCTTCCCATCGGGATCAACGTCGATCACGATGGTGTCGCCGGGGCTGTAGCGCCCCAGCAGCAGGTGCTCGGCGAGCGGATCCTCGACGAGGTTCTGGATGGTCCGCCGCAGCGGCCGTGCGCCGTAGGCCTGGTCGTAGCCCAGCCGGATCATCTGCTCCTTGGCGGCCAGGGTGATGTCGAGGATCATGCCCTGGGCCTTGAGCTGGTCGCGGACTCGTTTGAGCATCAGGTCGACGATCTTGGTGATCTCCTCGACCGTCAGGCTGCGGAACACGACGGTGGCGTCGATCCGGTTGAGGAACTCCGGCCGGAAGTTCGTCTTGAGCTCCGCCTGGACCTTCTCCCTCATCAGGTCATAGGACGCCGCCGCGCGGGTCTCGGCCGTGTCGCCCTGGACCCGGAAGCCCAGCGAGGCATTGGTCTGGATCTTCGCTGCGCCGAGGTTCGAGGTCATGATGATGATGGTGTTGCGGAAGTCCACGCGCCGGCCCTTGGCGTCCGTCAGGTGCCCGTCCTCGAGGATCTGGAGCAGGATGTTGAACACCTCGGCGTGCGCCTTCTCGATCTCGTCGAGCAGGATCACGGCGTAGCTCTTGCGGCGGACGGCCTCGGTCAGCTGCCCGCCCTCGTCGAACCCGACGTAGCCTGGCGGCGCCCCGACCAGGCGGCTGACGTTGTGGCGCTCCATGAACTCGCTCATGTCGATCTTGATGAGCGTGTCCTCGGAGCCGAACATGAACTCCGCCAGCGCCTTGGCGAGCTCGGTCTTGCCGACACCCGTGGGACCCAGGAAGATGAACGACCCGATCGGGCGCTTGGGATCCTTCAGGCCGGCCCGAGCGCGCCGGACGGCACGCGAGACGATCTCGATCGCCTCCTCCTGGCCGATCAGCCGCTGGTGGAGGACCTCCTCCATCTTGAGCAGCCGCTCGGACTCCTCCTGGGCGATGCGCGTGACCGGGATGCCGGTCCACATCGCGACCACCTGCGCGATCTCCTCCTCGTCCACCTTGGGCGTCTCGCCCGAGACGGTGGACTGCCAGTCGGCACGCAGCTTGTCGACGCTCTCCCGGGCGGTCGACTCGGCCTCGCGCAGGGTGGCCGCCTGCTCGTACTCCTGGGCGTTGATCGCCGCGTCCTTCTCCTTGGTGATGCGGTCCAGGTCCTTCTGGGCCGTCCGCAGCTCGGGCGGGGCGGACGAGTGGCGCAGGCGCACGCGGCTTGCGGCCTCGTCGATCAGGTCGATCGCCTTGTCCGGGAGGTGGCGGTCCGTGATGTAGCGGATCGACAGGTCCGCGGCAGCGCGCACGGCGTCGTCGGTGATCTCGACCTTGTGGTGCTGCTCGTAGCGCTCGCGGATGCCGACCAGGATCTCGATCGTCTGCTCGAGCGTCGGCTCGTCCACCATCACCGGCTGGAAGCGCCGCTCCAGCGCCGCATCCTTCTCGATGTACTTGCGGTACTCGTCGAGCGTCGTCGCGCCGATGCACTGGAGCTCGCCACGCGACAGGGGCGGCTTGAGGATGTTGGCCGCGTCGATCGCACCCTCGGCCGCGCCTGCCCCGACGAGCGTGTGCAGCTCGTCGATGAACAGGATGGCGTCGTTGGTGTTGCGCAGCTCCTCGATGATCTTCTTGAGCCGCTCCTCGAACTCGCCCCGGTACTTGGTGCCGGCCACGAGCGATCCGATGTCGAGCGTCAGGACCCGCTTGTTGAGCAGGATGTCCGGGACGTCGCCGGCGACGATCCGGTGCGCGAGGCCCTCCGCGATGGCGGTCTTGCCGACGCCCGGCTCGCCGATCAGGGCGGGGTTGTTCTTCGTCTTGCGACCGAGGATCTGGATGACCCGCTCGATCTCCTTCTCGCGCCCGATCACCGGGTCCAGCTTGTCCGCTCGCGCGGCCTCGGTCAGATTGATGCCCAGCGCGTCCACGGTCGGGGTCTTGCTGGCACGCTTCGTCTCCTGGGCCGGACCGGCCGACGACGACTGCGACAGGACCCGGATCACCTCGTGGCGCACCTTGTCCAGGTTGACCCCCAGGCTCTCCAGCACGCCGGCGGCGATCCCCTCGCCCTCGCGCACGAGGCCCAGCAGCAGGTGCTCCGTGCCGATGTAGTTGTGGCCGAGGCGCCGCGCCTCGTCGATCGCGAGCTCGATGACGCGCTTGGCGCGCGGCGTCAGGCCGACCTCGCCGACCACCGGGCGATCACCGCGGCCGATGATGAACTCGACGGCGGTCCGCACCTTGGGCAGCTCGACGTTCATGTTCTCGAGCACGCGCGCGGCGACGCCCTCGCCCTCGCGCACGAGGCCGAGCAGCAGGTGCTCCGTCCCGATGTAGTTGTGGTTGAACCGCTGCGCCTCGTCCTGAGCGAGCGTCAGCACCTTGCGCGCGCGGTCCGTGAACTTGTCGAAGC
Organism: uncultured Chloroflexia bacterium; assembly: GCA_963732805.1. Taxonomy (GTDB): domain Bacteria; phylum Chloroflexota; class Limnocylindria; order Limnocylindrales; family CSP1-4; genus CAIXZV01. The sequence goes on along the minus strand of CAVTAW010000002.1, from coordinate 1,299,888 downwards.
GATCCATCCAGCCGAGCTCGTCCTGTTCCTGGCCGCGGGGCGACCGTTCGGCCATCCTAGCATCCAATCCCTGCAGGGGCGACACCCCTGTTCGGGACAACCGGGGCGCCGCCGACGAGCGCCCACCACCCCATTGTTCGCCGTGCGGCGCCGGTGGGATGTCATCCGGAAGTCCCGGAATCGGTGAAGGAATCGCTACGACCCGCCGGGAACCGGCGGGTCGTCTCGGATCCAGGGTCGCCATGGCGGGCGATCAGGCCGTCTCGGACTCCGTCTTGTCCTCGGATGCCTCGGGCTCGGATGCCTCGGGCTCCGGCTGCGGCTCCGCGGCTGCAGGCTCGGGCTCCTGCTCGACCGGCGCCTCCGGCTCGGGCTCCGCCACGACCGGCTTCGCTGCCGCGGTGCGCTCGGGCTCGGGGGCCGGTTCGGCCTCCGGCTCCTCGGGCGTTGTCTCCGCGACCACACCCTCCACGTCAGCCACCGCGGCATCGGCTTCCGCCGCCTCGGCGACCGCGGCCTCGGCTTCGGGCATCTCGGCCTCGGCTTCAGGCATCTCGGCCTCGGCCGACACCTCCGGCTCGGAGGGCGCGGGCTCCGCGACCGCGGCCTGCGGCTCGGCCTCGAGCGCGGGCGCCGACGTGGCCGCGACGGCGGCCGGCTCGTCGTCCGCAGCCTCGGCGGCGGCCAGCTGGTCGCGGACCTGTGCGAAGGCCGCGGCGAGCGTGGTGTCGATCCCGCCCTCGGGCTCCGACAGCGCGTCTGACGGCGTGTAGCCGCGATCCGGACGCTCGCGTCGCTCGCGGCGCTCGCGGCGCTCGCCGGCGGCCATCGGTGCGCCCGGCTCCGGCATCTGGCGCACCGGCGGCTCCTCGGCCTGCTTGAGGCTGAGGCCCAGGCGATGCCGCTCCGAGTCCAGGCTGATGATCTTGAGCTTGAGGACCTGGCCCTCGTGCACGACGTCGCCCGGATGGGCGACCCGCTGGTGCGACAGCTCGCTGATGTGGATCAGGCCCTCGAGGCCCTCGCGAACCCGAACGAAGGCACCGAAGTTGACGAGCTTGGTGACCGTGCCGTCGATGACGTCACCGACCTTGAAGTCGGCGACGGTCGACTCCCACGGATCGGGCTGGAGCCGGCGGATCGACAGGCTGATCCGGCCACGCTCGTGGTTGATGTCGATGACCTCGGCCTCGACCTCGTCACCGACCTTGTAGCCGGCCTCGGGGTTGTTGACCTTGTTCCACGAGAGCTCGCTCTTGTGGACCAGGCCGTCGATCCCGCCGAGGTCGATGAAGATGCCGAACGGCGCGATCGAGCGCACGTTGCCGGTCACCTTCTGGCCGACCTGCAGGCTGCTGAACAGCTCGTCCCGCTTCTCGCGCCGCTCCTCGTACAGGGCCACCTTCTCCGAGAGGATCAGGCGGTTGGCCTTGCGGTTGACCTCCAGGATCTTGAGTCGAAGCTTGCGGCCGACGTACGGCTGGAGCTTCTCGGCGATCTCCTGGGCCGCGTCGCGCGGCTGCTCGTTCTGCGGCCGGCGCGGGAAGTCCACGATCTGGCTGATCGGCACGAAGCCGCGGATCCCGCAGTCGACGATCAGGCCGCCCTTGTTATGGTCGATGACCGGGGCGTCGATGATCGTGCCCGCCTCGAACAGCTCCTGCATCGCGCGCCACTTGCGCTCCAGCCCGGCGCGCCGCAGGGAGAGCACCACGTGCCCCTCCGGCGACTCCGGCTGCAGGACGTACACGAGCACCGTGTCGCCGATGTTGAGCTCGGGCTGGCTCTCCGCATGGCGACCGTAGAGCTCGCGGTTGCTGACGACGCCCTCCGACTTGGCGCCGATGTCGACCAGGATCTCGTCCTTGTCGATCCGGACCACGCTGCCCTCGACGACGTCGCCGTGCTTGAAGCTCTTGATGTCGGAATCCTGCTCCGCGAGCAGCTCCTCCATCGTGGTCGGCTCCGGACCCGTCGGCCGAACGGGCGCAGGCGGCGCCACGGGTGCCTCGGCCGGTGCCTCGGGTGCCTCGGGTGCCTCGGCCGGTGCCGTCTCCTGGCTGGTCGCGGGCTCGGCGGCGGGCTCACCCTCCGAGGGGGCAGGCTCCGGCTCGGCGGACGGCGCGGGGGCAGCCTCCGGCTCTGGCGCGGCGAGGATCTGGTCCACCGTCTCCGGCTCAGGGGCCGTCTCGGGCTCCGTCGGTGCCTGGTCATCGGCTGCCGTCTCCGGCTGCACGGACGCGGCGGTGGGCTCGGGGGTGACGGGCTCGTCGGCGACGGCGGTCGTCGCGACGGTCTGCTCGAACACCGGGGTCTCGCGGGAGGCGGTGGCCTCCGGCGCCGGTGCGGTCCCGCCCTGCTGTTCGTCGGTCAAGGTGATCCTGTCTCCTGTCGTGGATTCCGCCCTGGAATCACGAACGGCCACCGAGCGCACCCGGGGCCGTCTGGGAGAGGGAGGGGGGATCGTTGGTGACTTGTCCGGCGGTCCGCTCCTTCGCGATGACGAGACCCTGAGCGTTGCTCTTCAACTGTCCATGCCCGTGGGCCGGGAGAGTCTAGCATGCGGCCTGCGTGGGTACAATCGCGAGCCGTGCCCGAGCTGCCCGATCTCGACGTCGTCGCCGATGCGTTCCACGCGGCCCTCGCCGGCCGGCCGATCACGGCTGCGCGCGCGTTGATGCCGCTCGCCGTCCGCGGCACACCATCGGAGCTCGAGGCCCTGGTCGGTCAACGGATCGCGCGCGTGACGCGCGTGGGCAAGTTGCTGAACGTTGACCTGTCCCGCGATCGGATCGTCGTCAATCCCATGCTCACCGGCCGGTTCCAGCTGGCCGCCCGGGGCGAGAAGGCGCCGCAGGGCACCGCCGTCGAGCTCGTGCTCAATCGCCGGACCGGGGGAGCGCCCGCGGATGCCGCTCCGTGGACGAGAGGCGCCGGCTGGCTCCCCGCGGACGACGCCGTCGTCACGGTCCGCTATCGCGATCCGACCCAGATGGGCAAGGTCTACCTGCTGCCCGACGGCATCGAGCGGGCCGTGCCCGGCCTCGGACCGGGCGAGATGGGGCCGGATGCCCTGGACCCGGAGCTGACGGTCGATGCCTGGCGAGCGAGGATCCGGCGTCACCCCGGTGAGCTCAAGAACCTGCTTCGCAACCAGGCGTTCGTGGCGGGGATCGGCAATGCCTACTCCGACGAGATCCTGCATGCGGCGCGCCTGCAGCCGTTCCGCAAGCGAGCCTCGCTCGCACCGGAGGAGATCGACGCCCTGTACGAAGCGATGCGTGCCGTGCTCGGGTCTTCGGTGCTGCTCCTGCGCGAGCGGGTGCCCCCCACGTTCGAGAAGCAGGTACGGGACCATCTGGCCGTGCACAACCGCGGCGGTGACGCCTGCCCGCGGTGCGGCGCCCGGATCACGCAGGTCAGGGCGGGAGGCTTCCCGACGGCCTGGTGCCGGAGCTGCCAACGCTGAACTGTGCGGACCGCCCGCCGGGGCCTCTGCTCACGGGCGGGTCACGCCCTCAGGGAGGCCCGCTGCGGAGGACGGCCCGTCACGGGATCATCAGCACCTGGCCGACGCGGATCAGGCTCGCGTCCACGATGCCGTTGAGCTTCTTGAGCGCCTTGACGGTCGTTCCGAAGCGAGCCGCGATGGCGCTCAGCGTGTCCCCGGGCTTCACCGTGTATTGCTGCGAGCCCGTTGGCGACGGGGACGGGGTGGGCCGCGGCGTCCGGGTCGGTGCCGGTGACGGGGTAGCCGGCGACGGGGTGACCTCGGTCGTGGGCTCGGGACTGGCGGTCGCCGGGGCGCTGGACGGGGTCGCCGTCGCGGACGCGGTCGTCGCCGTGGGACTTGCCGACGCGGCCACGACGGCGGTCGCCGGGCTCATGGTCGCCGGACCAGCGCCGGGCTCAGTCGCACTGCGGGCGACGGCCAGGACGACGAACGCCACCACCATCAGTCCGATCAGCGCCGGCTGGCCACCGCTCCGCAGCGACGCGGGGATGACGGCCGTGATCCGACTTGCGGGCTCCAGCACGACGGGCGTCGAGCGCGTTGCCGGCCAGAGTCGCAGGCCCCCGTCATCGTCCTCGGCAGGCTGTCCTTCGGCCTCGAGGGCTCGTGCCGCCACATAGGTCGCACAGGTTTCGTGTGCGGGGACCAGGCACAGGTCGCGCTGCTTGGAGGCGGCCAGCGGCGCCGGAGGCCGGAGCGCACCGCACCGGTGCTCCCGAGCCGCGTGCGCACTCCGCCAGGCGCCGGCCCCTGCGGTGAGATACGGACACACGTCGTGAACCGCGGCGACAGCCGGATGTTCAGGGCGCGATCGGTGGCCGACGGGCTCGTCCGGTGGCTGCGGGAGCGGTCTTGCACCAGCCTCGGTCATGTCCACGGAGGATACCGCCGGCGCCTCACGGACGCCCGAGTGGCGGCCGTTGCCGGGGTGCCCGGGCCGCGCTCGTCGGCCGGGCGGGTGCCGCGTTAAATGCAACAATCCCGGCGACGACCTATTTTCCCGAAAGGCTGCCCTCTCAGTATCTTCGGCGCTGGAGAGCTTAACTTCCGTGTTCGGGATGGGAACGGGTGTGGCCTCTCCGCCGGAGTCACCGGGATTGTCTGCGTCTGGACGATGACGGCAGCAGCCGCGTCACGAACACTCGCGACACGGGCGCCAGTCGAAGGATCACGATCGCCTACGTTGGAGACCCGATCTCCCGGCACGCTGACCCCTGGTCAGGTGCTGGTGTAGAGGTCAAGCCCTCGACCATTAGTACGGCTCAGCTTCATCCGTCACCGGACTTCCACATGCCGCCTATCAAGCAGATGGTCTCTCTGCGGTCTTACCCGGTTAACCCGGTGGGGAACCTCATCTTGAGGCGAGCTTCGCACTTAGATGCTTTCAGCGCTTATCCCAACCGAACATAGCTACCCAGCGATGCCCCTGGCGGGACAACTGGCACACCAGCGGTTCGTCCACTCCGGTCCTCTCGTACTAGGAGCAGCTCCTCTCAAGTTCCCTGCGCCCACGCTGGATAGAGACCGAACTGTCTCACGACGTTCTGAACCCAGCTCGCGTGCGGCTTTAATCGGCGAACAGCCGAACCCTTGGGACGTACTTCCGCCCCAGGATGCCACGAGCCGACATCGAGGTGCCAAACGGTGCCGTCGATGTGAACTCTTGGGCACCATCAGCCTGTTATCCCCGGGGTAGCTTTTATCCGTTGAGTGATACCCCTTCCACTCGGAGGTACCAGATCACTAAGCCCGACTTTCGTCTCTGCTCGACTTGTAGGTCTCGCAGTCAAGCTCCCTTATGCCTTTGCACTCTTCGGCTGGTTTCCATTCAGCCTGAGGGAACCTTTGGGCGCCTCCGTTACACTTTAGGAGGCGACCGCCCCAGTCAAACTGCCCGCCTGACACTGTCCTGCGCCCGGCTTACGGGTCGCTGTTAGAACCGAAATCCAACAAGGGTGGTATTTCAACGTCGGCTCCACCGAGGCTAGCGCCCCAGCTTCTCAGCCTCCCACCTATCCTACACAAGCTGAACCCCAATCCAATGTCAGGGTGCAGTAAAGCTCCACGGGGTCTTTTTGCCCTAGCGCGGGTAACCTGCATCTTCACAGGTATTTCAATTTCGCCGAGTCCCTCGTTGAGACAGCGCCCAGACCGTTACGCCATTCGTGCGGGTCGGAACTTACCCGACAAGGAATTTCGCTACCTTAGGACCGTTATAGTTACGGCCGCCGTTTACCGGGGCTTCGATTTAGAGCTTGCACCCCTCCTCTTAACCTTCCGGCACTGGGCAGGCGTCAGCCCCTATACGTCAGCTTTCGCTTTCGCAGAGACCTGTGTTTTTGCTAAACAGTCGCCTGGGCCATTTCACTGCGGCTTCGATCGACCACTGCAAGCAGCAGCCGCGAAGCGCCCCTTCTCCCGAAGTTACGGGGCCATTTTGCCGAGTTCCTTAACGAGGGTTCTCCCGATCGCCTTGGTATTCTCTACCCGCCTACCTGTGTCGGATTGCGGTACGGGCACCTGGAGTCTCGCTAGACACTTTTCTCGCCAGCTCGGCTCACTGGAATCGGGCTGACGCCCTTTCATTCGCTGCTCGGGGTTGAATGAGGAGACGGATTTGCCTGTCTCCTCCCCCTACCGGCTTAGACGCGTATAGCCAAAACGCGCTCCAACTACCGTGCCGTGTCATGCCCTTGCTCTCACCTGGGATCAGATCCTGGGATCGACCGGCTGTGCCGGCCATCCTCCAGTCTCCTACCCCCGGGCGACACCTTGCGGTGCAAACGATCCTTTGGTGGTTCCGGAATATCAACCGGATGTCCATCGCCTACGACTTTCGTCCTCGGCTTAGGCCCGACTAACCCTGAGCGGACGAGCCTTCCTCAGGAAACCTTAGGCTTACGGCGTGTGGGATTCTCACCCACATCTCGCTACTCATGCCGACATTCGCACTTCCGCCCGCTCCAGCCGTCCTCACGGTCGACCTTCACTGCAGAGCGGAACGCTCCCCTACCACTCGCCTTGCGGCAAGTCCGTAGCTTCGGTGCCATGCTTGAGCCCCGTTGAATTTTCGGCGCAGATCCACTTGACCAGTGAGCTGTTACGCACTCTTTCAATGGTGGCTGCTTCTGAGCCAACATCCTGGTTGTCTAGGCGAATCCACATCCTTTACCACTTAGCATGGACTTAGGGACCTTAGCTGACGGTCTGGGCTGTTTCCCTTTTGACCACGAAGCTTAGCCCTCGCAGTCTGACTCCCAGGCTCTTGAATTGCGGGATTCGGAGTTTGGTTGGGGTTGGTAAGCGGGAAGCCCCCTAGCCCATCCAGTGCTCTACCCCCGCGATTGAACGCCTGAGGCTAGCCCTAAAGCTATTTCGGGGAGAACCAGCTATCTCCGAGTTCGATTGGCATTTCACCTCTATCCACAGGTCATCCCCCAGCTTTTCAACGCTGGTGGGTTCGGTCCTCCACGGGACATTACTCCCGCTTCAACCTGCCCATGGATAGGTCACTCGGTTTCGGGTCTACTGCATGCGACTGGACGCCCTATTCAGACTCGCTTTCGCTCCGGCTACGTCCTTCTCGGACTTAACCTCGCCACACGCAAGTAACTCGTCGGCTCATTCTTCAAAAGGCACGCCATCAGGCTACCGGCTTTGACACCGGCAACACCCTTTGACTGCTTGTGGGCACGTGGTTTCAGGTACTATTTCACTCCCCTTCCGGGGTGCTTTTCACCTTTCCCTCACGGTACTAGTTCGCTATCGGTCGCCAAGAGTATTTAGCCTTAGACGGTGGTCCGCCCAGTTTCCCACATGAGAGACCTTCCACGTGGTACTCAGGTGGTCGATCCAGAGGCCGGTTCGCTTTCGTCTACGGGGCTCTCACCCGCTTTGGCCCACCGTTCCAGGGTGAGTTCGACTAGCGACCGGCTTTGTAACTCTGCAGGAACCCGGCAGGGCTCCAATGTTCGACTCCTACAACCCCAGCTCAGAAACGGCTGCCGCCTATCTCGCTGACCTGGTTTGGGCTATTCCCGTTTCGCTCGCCACTACTAAGGGAATGATCTCTTTTCCTCCAGCTACTGAGATGTTTCAGTTCGCTGGCTTACCTCCTCATGGCCTATGTGTTCAACCATGGGTGACTGGGCATGACCCCAGCCGGGTTTCCCCATTCGGACATCCCCGGATCAACGTCTGCTCGCGACTCCCCGGGGCTTAACGCAGCCTGCCACGTCCTTCATCGGCTCTTGGCGCCAAGGCATCCACCCCGTGCCCTGTGTAGCTTGACCTCCGCCAGCATCTGACCAGGTGGCCAGTGCGGGACGGGGTCGATCGGGTTCTCCTTGATTTCACGGCGAAATCATGATCTTTCGATCTTTTCTCTACTGCCGTCATCTATCCAGTTGTTAAGGTGCACCGCCGAGGCGGTTCAGCGACGGGAGCCACTGCTCCCGTCTCCAGCGGTCCGCTGGTCGGTGGGCTCCCGGGTGGAGCGCACGGATCAGGGGACCAGATCCCGGACACCAGACGACGGCTCGAGGACCAGCCTGCGAACCGTCGAACCTGTCGCGTGGGTGGGACCCGGAGGTCGTCTCGGGGTTGGACCCGAGCTATTCGATTTCGCTACCTGAGGACCTGGACCAGAGGAACTTCCTCCGACTGGGCAAGGTGGTGGAGACGAGGAGACTCGAACTCCTGACCCTCTCCTTGCAAAGGAGATGCTCTTCCAGCTGAGCTACGTCCCCGTGCTCATGGGTGGTGCGGGAGTGGTGGGCGTTTCTGGACTCGAACCAGAGACCTCTGCCTTATCAGGGCAGTGCTCTAACCAGCTGAGCTAAACGCCCTCCGGACGCCGGCCTCGCCGGATGTCCGACGGGCGGCTGCACCGTTAACCCTTGAAGAGTGGTAGGAACAGGGCCGTTGTTCGTGCCCGGTACGGTGTCTCGCCGAGTCGCTTGTCGATCTCCGGCTTGCACCGGCACATCCCACTCGACTGGAAATGTGAACGATCGGGCGATCAACCTGGGAGCCATCAACGCCAGGACCTCACCGTAATGGTCCTGACTCGGATCTCCCTAGAAAGGAGGTGATCCAGCCGCACCTTCCGGTACGGCTACCTTGTTACGACTTCGTCCCAATCACCGACCCCACCTTCGACGGCTGCCTCCCTTGCGGGTTGGCCCACCGGCTTCGGGTGTTGCCAGCTTTCATGACGTGACGGGCGGTGTGTACAAGCCCCGGGAACATATTCACCGCCGTATGCTGACCGGCGGTTACTAGCAACTCCGGCTTCATGTAGGCGAGTTGCAGCCTACAATCCGAACTGAGACCGGCTTTAAGGGATTTGCTCCACCTCGCGGTTTCGCCGCCCGTTGTACCGGCCATTGTAGCGTGGGTGTAGCCCAGGACGTAAGGGCCATGCTGACTTGACGTCATCCCCGCCCTCCTCCGAGTTTCTCTCGGCAGTCCCGTGTGAGTGATACAACACACGGTAGGGGTTGCGCTCGTTGCGGGACTTAACCCAACATCTCACGACACGAGCTGACGACAGCCATGCAACACCTGTGGCCAGGCCCCTTGCGGGGCGCCGACGTTTCCGCCGGATTCCTGGTCATGTCAAGCCCTGGTAAGGTTCTTCGCGTTGCATCGAATTAAACCCCACGCTCCGCTGCTTGTGCGGGGCCCCGTCAATTCCTTTGAGTTTTAGCCTTGCGGCCGTACTCCCCAGGCGGGACACTTAATGCGTTAGCTTCGGCACTGGTGGGGTTGATACCACCAACACCTAGTGTCCATCGTTTACGGCTAGGACTACCGGGGTATCTAATCCCGTTTGCTCCCCTAGCTTTCGCGCCTCAGCGTCAAGAACAGGCCAGGAAGCCGCCTTCGCCACTGGTGTTCCTCCCGATATCTACGCATTTCACCACTACACCGGGAATTCCGCTTCCCTCTCCTGCCTTCAAGTCGATCAGTATCGAGTGACCCTCCCCAGTTGAGCCGGGGGCTTTCACACTCGACTTGAACGACCGCCTGCGCGCTCTTTACGCCCAGTAAATCCGGACAACGCTAGTCACCTACGTATTACCGCGGCTGCTGGCACGTAGTTAGCCGTGACTTATTCCTCAGGTACCGTCATAATCGTCCCTGACAAAAGAGGTTTACAACCCGAAGGCCGTCATCCCTCACGCGGCGTTGCTGCTTCAGGCTTTCGCCCATTGAGCAAAATTCCCGACTGCTGCCTCCCGTAGGAGTCTGGGCCGTGTCTCAGTCCCAGTCTGGGTGATCGTCCTCTCAGACCACCTACCGATCGTCGCCTTGGTGAGCCATTACCCCACCAACGAGCTAATCGGACGCAGGCCCCTCCCGAAGCGCCTCGCGGCTTTGATGACACCAATGAAAGCGTCGCCACATGCGGTATTAGCCACCCTTTCGGGCAGTTATCCCCCACTTCGGGGCAGGTCACCTACGCGTTACTCAGCCGTCCGCCACTAACGAGCAAGCTCGTTCGTTCGACTTGCATGTCTCATGCACGCCGCCAGCGTTTATCCTGAGCCAGGATCAAACTCTCCGCGAAAACACGACCTTGCGGTCGTGTTAAATCTCAAGAGCTTGGTCCAGGCACGTTCTCGTGCTGAAGTTCCTACCACTCTTCAGTTGTTAAGGTGCAGCGCCCGGCCTTTACCGCCCGGAGCGCGGACCCCTAATGATGGGGCACACCACTCCGCGTGTCAAACGAAGATCGGGGGTTTCCCCGCCTTGGCGCGGGTCCAATCGAGCCTCGGATTCGTGAGGCGCGAGGACGGATGGTAGGGCGGACCGGAACGGCTGTCAAACGCTTGGACGCGGGCATCAGAGGCGGTCGGGACGGGCGTGCAATCGGGCCCTTGCGAGCTCCTCGGTGGCGCCCGCCGGCGGGCGCCGCCGGCCGCGATCCCCTCGCTCAGATCGGGCTCTCCTCGACGAGCAGGATGAACGCCGCGCCGGACAGCCAGGAGAGCAGCGCGAGCTCGACCGAGCCGAGCGCGCCCAGCGGGCCGACCGCCACCAGCCACACGACCACCCCGATCATGGCCGCGGCCAGCGCCTTGGACAGGCGGAGCAGGATCTCGAACACGAGCTCGCGCATCTCAGAGCTCCCTTCTGCCCTGGAGGGCCCGGATGAGCGTGACGTCGTCCGCGTACTCGAGGTCGCCGCCGACGGGCAGCCCGCGCGCGATCCGGGTCACCGAGCCCACGCGGCCGGCCAGCCGCTCGCCCAGGTACATCGCGGTCGCCTCACCCTCCAGGGTGGGGTTGGTGGCGATGATGACCTCGTCGATCCGGTGGCCCTCCGCGTCCGCCTCGTCCACCCGCTCGAGCAGCTCCCGGATCTTGAGACGCTCGGGCCCGATCCCGTCGATCGGGCTGATCGCCCCGTTCAGCACGTGGTATCGGCCGCGGAACTCCCCGGTGCGCTCGATCGCGAGCACGTCGAGCGGCTCCTCCACCACGCACAGCCGCGTCTGGTCGCGCATCGGGTCGCGGCAGATGGGGCACTGCGGCGCGTCGCTGATGTTGAAGCAGCGATCGCAGAACACGACCTCGTCACGCACCGCGACCAGCGCACGCGCGAGCGCGCGCGCCTCCGCGTCGGGCGCGCGCAGCAGGTGATAGGTCAGCCGCTGCGCCGTCTTGGGGCCGATCCCGGGCAGCCGTGAGAACGCCTCGACGAGGCGCGCGACCGGCTCGATGACGATGGCGGCCAAGCGACCCGCTCAGCCCAGCCCCGGGATCCGCAGGCCCGCGGTGACCGCGCCCATCTTCTGCTCGGCCATCTCCCGCGACGCGCGGAGCGCATCGTTGACCGCGGCCATCACGAGGTCCTGGAGCATGTCGACGTCGTCCGGGTCCACCGCGGACGGATCGATCACGAGGCCCACCAGATCCTGCTTGCCGGTGACGGTCGCCTTGACGGCACCGCCGCCCGCGGACCCGTCCACGGTCAGCGACTCGAGCTCCGCCTGGACGCGCGCCATCTCCTGCTGCATCTGCAGCGCCATGCGCTGCAAGTTGCCCATGCCCATCGATCTGGATCCTCCGGTCGGAAGTCGAGCGTGGGATCGTGTTCGGATAGTCTGGCCGATGCGCCATCGGTGTGCGCCGGGTCCGGCGCGGCCGCCGCTTCCTCAGCTCACCTCGGGGACGTCCGCCAGGTCCTCGGCGAAGATCCGCTGGGCCTCGGCCAGAATGTGGGCCGCCTCGTCATCGGCAGGCAGCGGCGGCAGCAGGTCGAGGTTGCTGGTCACGCAGCGGATGGCCACGTCATGCCCGAGGAAGCCGCCGAAGTGCGCCTCGAGCTTCGACCGGCTGCGCTCCGCGTGACCCTGCATGAATGGCTTCTCCTCGGGAAAGCCCAGCGTGATGACGTTGCCCTCCACGCGGACCGGGCGGCACTCGACGATCACGGCCCTCAGCGCGGGAGTAGCCGAACCCGTCAGCTGCGCCCAGCCGCTGCGGATCCGCTCGAGATCGTCGCCCGCCGCCGCATCTGCAGGCGGGGACGGCGCGATGCTCTCGGCCGGCGGCGCGGATGGCGTGGACGGCGCGGCGGCCATGACCGGCAGCGGCTCCTTGGGCGTGGCTGTGGTCACCGGCGCGGCCGGTGTCGTCGTCATGTCTTCGGTCGTGGTCGACGGCGCTGCTCCGTCCATGGTCGAGGGCACCGGCGCGGCCGGGGTCGAGAAAGTGGCTGCAACGGCCGGGGTCGGGGTCACGGGTGGGGGTGCGCTTGAGGGATGACGCGCGCCCGAGCCCTCGCCCGCGCGCGCGGGCCGGCCGTCCGACGCCTCGAGCAGGGCGAGCTCCAGCTGGAACCGCAGGCCACCGGGCCCCAGGCGGGCCATGTCGATCGCCCCCAGGCGCCGTGCGCCGGCCGCGAGCGCCGGGTCCGGCCCGCCAGGCGTGGCCAGATCGGCCAGCAGCCGGGCGCGGAGCGAGTCGACGACCTGGTCCAGGAACTGGCGGAGATCGCGGCCGCGCTCCTCGAGACGGTCGAGCAGCGCGATGCCCGACGCCGCATCGCCGGTGCCGAGCGAGGCGACGAACCCTTCGACCATGTCGGCGTCCGCCAGGCCGAGCAGATCGCGGACCGCCGCCGCCTCGATCCGGCCGGTGGTCGACCCCAGCAGCTGGTCCAGGATCGACTCCGCGTCCCGCATTCCTCCGGCAGCGAGGTGTGCGACCAGCGCGACGGCACCCGGATCAGCCTCGCGGCCGTCCGCCGCCAGGATTCGATCCAGCTTGCCCGAGATCTCGCCCACGGTCAGCCGACGCACGTCGAAGCGCTGGAGGCGCGACAGGATCGCGGGCGGGAACTCCTGGGGGTGGGTCGAGGCGAACATGAAGGCGATGAAGTCGGGCGGCTCCTCCAGGGACTTGAGCAGCGCGTTCCATGCGTCCCGGGTGATCTGGTGCGCCTCGTCCAGGATGTACACCTTCCGGCGCAGCTCGCCCGGCGGATAGTTGAGCCGCTCCCGGAGGTCCCGGATGTTGTCGATGCCGCGGTTGGTCGCGGCGTCCATCTCGATCACATCGAGCGTCGTGCCCTCGCGGATGGCGACGCACGCGGGACACACGTCGCACGGATCGGCGTTGGGGCGCAGGTCCTGGCAGTTGAGCGCCTTGGCCAGGATCCGCGCCAGCGACGTCTTGCCCGTGCCCCTGGGCCCGGTGAACAGGATCGCGTGCGCGACCTGGCCGGTGGCCACCGCGTTGCGGAGCGTGGCCACCACGGCCTCCTGGCCGACGATCTCCGAGAAGGTCTGAGCACGCCAGCGGCGATAGATGGCCTGGTGGGAAGTCCCTGCGGTCAACGACGCTCCTGCGGCGGACGTGGCGAGTCGGTTGCCGTGCACCCTCCGTCGATCCGGACGCCCCCGCGCCCAACGACACCCGCGGCTCGGACCAGGCCGTTCCGCGGCACCCGGCGAACACCGCTGAGTGCTGCTTCCTTCCGGACCTGACACGGTTCACGAGTCGCCGCTGCGCGGGACCCGATCCTCAACGTCGCGAACATCGTCGGCTTTCGAGAGTGCCGACCTCGGGAGGGAATTCAGCCCTGCTGGAGCGGATTGCAGGTACAGGGCACCGCTAGTTCCCCGCCTAGCACGGCACGGCGGATGATAGCAGGGGCCGCCTCTCCGGCCGCTTGATGGAGGTTGCACGTGGAGCCCCGGATCACGCTCGTCACGCTGGGTGTCGCCGACCTGGAGCGATCCCTGGCGTTCTATCGCGACGGCCTGGGCTGGACGCCGTCCAGCGCCTCGGTCGCGGGCGAGGTCGCCTTCTTCCAGGCCAACGGGCTGGTGCTCGCCCTGTGGCCCAGGCACCTCCTCGCCGCCGATGCCCGGCTGGCGGCGGACGATGGGTGGGGTGGCGTGACGCTCGCCCGGAACGTCGAATTGCGACAGGAGGTGGACGAGCTCATCGGGGCGTGGGTGGCAGCTGGCGGGCGGCTGCTCAAGGCCCCCCTGGAGACCGACTGGGGCGGCTACTCCGGGTACGCGGCGGATCCCGATGGGCACCCATGGGAGATCGCGCACAACCCGTACTGGACGCTGGCTGCCGACGGGAGCCTGACCCTCCCCGGATGAGATGACCGGAGAGTGGCGGAGAGGGCGGGATTCGAACCCGCGATGGGTTGCCCCATACCGCATTTCCAGTGCGGCGCCCTAGGCCTCTAGGCGACCTCTCCACGCGACACGATCCGAATCCTCGGGCCGATGGCTCGCGGGGCGTCGCCTCGGACCTCGGAGCGCCGAGGGCCCATCGCGAGTGGCGGAGAGGGTGGGATTCGAACCCACGGTGCTTTCGCACACCGCTTTTCGAGAGCGGCACCATCAACCACTCGGACACCTCTCCGCCGAACAGGATAGCAAAGGCGTCCGACCGCACCGGGGACGGCGGGCAGGGCCGCAGAAGCCGCCTGCGCCCGGGCCCGGGTCGGCTCAGGCGCCGGAGGAGACGGCGTCCACGCTGCCGGCCAGCTCCTCGGCCTCGGCGCGTCGGATCCCGGACACGACCTCGAGGCGTCGCTCGAGACCCGGATGCTGGGCGAGCTGGATGACGCTGCCGGCCGCTCCGTCGACCGGGTTGGGCACGGCATAGACCAGCGCCGCGACGTCACACTCGAGCAGGGCCCCGACGCACATGGGGCAGGGCTCGAGCGTGGTGAAGATCGTCACGTCGGACAGGTGCGGCGTGCCGAGCTTGCGTGCCGCCTCCCGCAGCGCGGCGATGACCGCGTGCGCCGTGGGATCGTTCGCCTCGCCGACCCGGTGCGAGCCGCGGGCGACCATCGCCTCGTTCATCACGGCGATGGCGCCGACCGCCGGTGCGCCGCGGGCTCCGGCCAGGCGGGCCTCGGCGAGCGCTTCGCCCATGAACAGCTCGTAGTTCATGTCGTCGATGATAGCGACCGTCCTCAGGGGTAGGATGGCGATCGGACGTGCCGTGGGGGTCCGGAGCTGCCGGAAGCCTCCCGGCACGTGCTCACGATGACGGTCTGATCAGCTCCGGCCGCCGGCCGGTGATCCCAGCGGAGCCCCCAGCATGGCTGCACCTCGACGAATTCGGCATCCTCACCGGCGGCGGCGATGTCCCCGGTCTCAATGCGGTGATCAAGAGCGTCGTCTATCGCGCGACCGAGCTCGGCTACGAGGTCATCGGGATCCGGCGCGGCTGGGAGGGCCTGACCCACCAGCGGCGCGGACCGGACCTCGATCCCGAGTACGCGCGTGTCCTGGATCGCACCAACACTCGAACGATCGACCGCACCGGCGGCACCATCCTGCACAGCTCGCGGACGAACCCGCGCAAGATGCGCGCGGCCAACCTCCCATCCTGGCTGGATCCCGCGTCGATCGCGGACAAGCAGACGGCCGACGGCGTCTACGACCTCACCGACCATGTGCTCGAGACGATCGGGCACCTGGGCCTGTCCCACCTGGTCACGATCGGCGGCGATGACACCCTCTCCTTCTCGTCGGTGCTGCACCAGCGGGGGCTCCCCCTGGTGGCCATCCCCAAGACGATGGACAACGACGTCAACGGGACCGAGTACTGCATCGGGTTCTCGTCGGCCATCACCCGGGCGAAGGAGCTGATCAACCGGCAGCGCACGACCCTGGGCAGTCACGAGCGGATCGGGGTGTTCCGGATCTTCGGGCGCGATGCCGGCTTCACGGCGCTGTACACGGCCTATGTGACCTCAACCCGGTGCGTGATCCCGGAGTTCCCGTACGACGTCGATGCGCTGGCCGAGATCCTCAAGGAGGACCACCGCAACAATCCCAGCCGCTACGCCGTGGTGATCACCGCGGAGGGCGCCATCTGGAAGGGCGCGCAGCTGGCCGATGTCGGCGAGGCCGACGCCTTCGGCCATCGCCACAAGATGAACATCGGCGAGGTGCTGGCCGGCGAGCTCAAGGAACGAACCGGGATCGAGGCCGTGAACTCGGAGCTGACCTACGACCTGCGGTCGGGTGAGCCGGACATGCTCGACTCGATGGTCGCCTCGACGTTCGCCAACATCGCGATGGACCTCATCGCCGACGGCGTCAGCGGGAGGATGGTCGCCATCAGGGATGGCAAGTACGGGCACGTGTCGCTCGCCGAGACGGCCAAGCCACCGCGGCGTGTCCAGCTCGACGCGTACTCCACCGAGCGGTTCCGGCCCGTCTACTCGAACCGGCTCGGGGACCCGCTGCTGCTGACCCCGTCGCAGGGTCCGGCGGTCGAGTAGCACCTCCCGATCGAGCAGCGCCTCCCGGTCGCGCGACCGTTGATCCTGGTCGCGCGACCGTTGATCCTGGTCGGCCCGAGGCCTATCCCTCGAGGCCCGAGAGCGAACGGATGGCCCGCGCGAGGTTCGACATGTCCTCGTCGCCATAGCCGCGGGCGACCAGGCCCGCCTCGAGCTGGGCCGCGAGCGCGGTGACGGGCAGGGTCACCCCGAGGGTTCGAGCCAGCTCGAGCGCGATCGTCAGGTCCTTGAGGTGGAGCGACGTGCGGAACCCGAGCGGGTAGTCGTTGCGGATCATCTTCCCGCTGCGGTTCGCCAGGATCCAGCTCCCGGCAACGCCACCGCCCAGCGCCGAGACGACCGCATCCGGGTCGAGGCCGGCGCGCATCGCGAGCACCATGCCTTCGGCGACGGCGAGATACACCCCCGAGATGACGACCTGGTTGACGGCCTTCACGGCCTGCCCGCTGCCGGCCGGGCCGAAGTGCGTGATGGTCTTGCCCATCGTCTCGAGCACCGGCCGGGCGCGTTCCACGGCCGCGGGCTCGCCGCCCACGAAGATCGTGAGGGTCGCCTGCCGGGCGCCCTCGGAGCCGCCCGAGACGGGAGCGTCCACGAAGGCGATCCCGGCGTCGGCGAGGCGGGCGGCGAACCCCGACGTCGCGGAGGGCGAGATGGTCGAGCAGTCGATCACCAGGCCGCCCGCCGCCAGCCCCTCGGCGATCCCCTGGGGGCCGAACAGCACCGCCTCGACATCGGGCGTGTCCGACACGCACACCACGACGATGTCCGCATCGCGGGCCGCCTCCGCAGGCGTCGCGGCCTCTCGGGCACCCAGCGCCATCACCGACGCGGCACGACCGGGCGTGCGGTTCCAGACGGTCACCTCATAGCCGGCCCGGCGCAGGTTGGCGGCCATCGCCGTCCCCATCGTGCCCATCCCGACGAAGCCGATTCGCTCCACGCGATCCTCCTCAAGCGATGACGTGAGGGTACCCCGCGGGCGCCGTCGGATCGATACCATCCAGCCATGCAGTGGCTTGGTGTGGAGCGGCACCGGCTGGGCACCGGGCTCCTGGTGTTCGGGATCGTGGGGGTGATCCTCGCCGGCATCATCGCGGTCGGCCTCGTCGGCGGCGCGATCGCCGCGCGCAACCTCGATGACCGCCTGGTCGCCGACCAGGCGCGGCTGACGGCGACGCTGGACCGGCTGACGGTCACGATCGACAAGCTGGCGACGAGCACCGACCATGCCGGCGCCACGCTCCAGACCTCGAGCGCGCTGGTCACCGAGGCGGGGCTCGTCCTGCAGGACGCCGCCGGGGCCACCGAAGCCCTGTCTCAGGGGCTCAACTTCAACGTGCTCGGCCAGCAGCCGCTGGCGGGCGCCGCAACGAGGTTCCACGATCTTGCCGGGCGGATCAGCGTGTTCGCCGACGGCACCGGCATGCTGGCGAGCAACCTTGGCACCAACGCCTCGGACCTCGCCGACCTCGCCGACCGGACGCGCGAGATCGGGGCCGACGTGCGCGACCTGTCCGCGCGCCTGTCCGCCTTCGACCGCACGGGCCAGATCGTCAACCTGATCATCGGCGGCATCCTCCTGGGCGGGCTGCTCGTCGCCTGGGTCGCGATCGCGGCCGCGCTCTGCGCCTGGGCGGGCTGGCGGATGCGGCGCACGACTGACGAGATCGCCCGGGCGGAGCTGCCCCTGGAGCCGCCGGTCGCCGGCGCCTGACCCCGGCGCGGTCAGGCCGTCGGTGGCGCGGGGGTGACGGGCGATGGCACACCCTCGAGCGCCGGGAGCAGCAGCTCCTCGACCACGCGAGGGGTGGACCGGCCGTCCGCGACGTCGAACGAGGCCCGGGCGAACCGGGCGACGCGCTCCAGGTCGTAGTCCGCGCGCGCGATGGCCCCGGCAAGCTCGGCGGTGGACGCGAACACGGGTCCCGGCAGGTCTGCCGGCCAGTCCACGTAGAAGCCGCGCTCGCGGTCATAGGCAGCGTCGTCGGGGGCAAGGAACAGGATCGGGCGCTCGAGCAGGGCGAACTCGTAGATCGCGCTCGAGTAGTCCGTGACGAGCACGTCGCTCACCAGCATCAGCTCGTTGATGTCGGGGTCGGCCGACGCATCGATCGCGAACCCCGCGAGGTCCGCCGGAACCTCGATCGCGCGCCGGATGAACGGGTGCAGCCGGAGCAGGACCACGTGGTCGTCGCCCAGCACGTCGTGCATCGTCCGCAGGTCCAGCAGGTCGTCGTAGCGCGCGACCCCCACCCGTTCGCCGCGGAACGTCGGTGCGTACAGGATCACGGTGCGGCCATCCGGCAGGCCGTAGGCGCGCCGCAGCCGCTCGAGCGCGGCCGATCGGCGGCGCTCGTCGAACAGCACGTCGGTCCGGGGAAGGCCGAAGCGTGACGCGAACAGGGTGAGGGGCTGGCGGAACGCCTCCGCGTAATGGGGCGCGACGGACATCGACGACACCAGCGCGAGGCTGTAGTTGGAGTGGATCCCGACCCGCCGAACGTAGTCCTCGTCCGCCCCGAACGACTTGTCGATCACGCTGTAGCCGAACTTCTTGAACGCGCCTGCGGCATGCCACACCTGGAGCCGGAACGTGCCCGGCCGCGGCGACACCACGTACAGC
This sequence comes from uncultured Chloroflexia bacterium, assembly GCA_963732805.1. Taxonomy (GTDB): domain Bacteria; phylum Chloroflexota; class Limnocylindria; order Limnocylindrales; family CSP1-4; genus CAIXZV01. Next base: position 1,280,946 of record CAVTAW010000002.1, on the reverse strand, counting down.
GCGAAGAAGTAGTCGTCGACGACGATCGCACGGGCCGTGGCCAGCCGGTAGCCGGCGCGCGCGGCGAACACGACCGCCCGAAGGCGGCCACGGATGCCTTCGGTCGGCCGTGCGGCGAGGATGGTCACCGGGACGTCGGGGTGGCGGGCCGCCAGCTCCTGGGCGATGAACGCGAGGTTGCCCGACAGGTGATCGGAGTGCCCGGCCGCCAGCACGACCCGGCGCTGGAGCGGGCGGAGGGATCCGACGGCGAAGCCCGCCCGGACGGCCGCCGTCCGCACGGCGAGCAGGAGACGCCTCACGGTGCCGGAACCTGGTCGGAGACCCGATCCGTCGAGGAGCCCTCGGCGCCGTGGGCCTGCTCGGACGGCGACAGGGCGGTCATATGGCGCCCGATGATACCCGGGGCGGGCACGTGGCCGGCACGGGACGGCGGCGGATGGCAGCGCCGTCGGGACCGGCCTGACGTAGTCTCTAAGACGAGCAACACCATCCCTGGAGCAACCTCGGCCCGATGCGGATCCACGCGATCATCCTCGCCGGCGGCGACGGCAACCGGTTCGGCGGCGAGCAGCCGAAGCAGTTCATCCGGCTCGCCGGTGACCCGATCCTGCTGCGGACCCTGCGCGCCCTCGCCGGCGCCGCCATCGATCGCGTGGTCGTCGTGTCGCATCCCAGCTGGCTCGAGGAGACCCGCCGGATGGTGGAGGCGGCATCGCTGTCCGCCCCGGTGACGGTCGTGCCCGGCGGGGCCACGCGAAACGAGAGCACCCTCAACGGGCTCGGGGCACTGGACGCCGACGATGACGACATCGTCATGGTCCACGACGCAGTGCGCCCGCTGCTCCCGCTGGACGTGATCCAGCGATCCATCGAGCCCATCCTGTCGGGCCGGGCCGACGCGACCGACACCGTGATCCCGAGCGCGGACACGCTGGTGATCGTCGATGGCGAGCTGGTGGTCGAGATCCCGGAGCGCAGCCGCTACCGGCGCGGCCAGACGCCGCAGACGTTCCGCAAGCGGGTGCTCTCGCTCGCGTACGAGGCGGCCGCCCGGGCAGGCGACCTCGCCGCGAGCGATGACTGCAGCCTCGTGCTGCGCCACGTGCCTGGCGTCCGGCTCGTGGCCGTGGCCGGGGACGAGGTCAACGTCAAGATCACGACCGCGATCGACATGGTCATGGCCGACCGCATGCTCCAGATGCGGGTCATGGCCCCGACCCGGGCCGCCGAGGGAACGCGATCGTTCGCGGGTGCCCGGCTGCTCGTGATCGGCGGCACCAGCGGGATCGGACGCGCGATCGCCGAGGAGGCCGAACGCCAGGGGGCCCGGGCCGAGGTGGACGGCGTGTCCCTGGGCCTGGACGTCCGCGATCACGGGGCCGTCGAGCGCCGGATCGCCGCCGCCGCCGCGCGACTCGGCGGGCTGGACCACGTGGTGTGCACGGCCGGGGTGCTGCGCATCGGACCGCTCGCGGAGGCATCGGCCGAGGAGCTGGCCGAGGTCGTTGACGTCAACCTGACGGGGTCGCTCAACGTGGCGCGGGCGGCCTACCCCTACCTGCGGGAGGCGCGCGGGTCGCTGACGGTGTTCACCTCCAGCTCGTTCACGCGGGGCCGGGCCAGCTACGTGGCCTACTCCGCGAGCAAGGCCGCGCTGGTCAACATGACGCAGGGCCTGAGCGACGAGTGGGCCGACGACGGGATCCGCGTGAATGCCATCAGCCCCGAGCGGACCGACACCCCGATGCGCCGGCGGGCGTTCCCGGACGAGTCCCCGGAGGGTCTGCTGGGCGCGGAGGCGGTGGCCCTCGCGACCCTGCGCCTGATCGGCTCCGACCTGACCGGGCAGGTCCTCGACGTGCGCCGGCACGATTCCTCGGCGCCGGCGCCGTTCAACGAGGCTCCGGATGAACCTGCAGCGGACAAGGCGCCGGACGAAGCGTCCACGCCGGTCCGCTAGCGCTCGGTGGAACCCTCGAGGTGACGCTGCTGGAGTTCCGGCTGGCGTCGCTCGTCCTGGGCCTGGTCGCGTACGCCTGCCGCCTGCTGCCGGTCAGACGCCGGCGCGTGGTGCTGGCGACGGCGCGGCTGCCGGTGCTCGAGGGCAACCTGCTCCACATCCACGACGCGATCAGCGCCCGGCGACCCGACGTGGACCTGGTGCTCGACCTTCGCCCCTACAGCTACGGTCTCGGGGGCAAGCTCCGATACCTGGTCCGGCTCGTCCGCAGCACCTGGCTCGTCCACACCTCGGGCCTGGTCGTGGTTGACAACGCGTTCTTCCCGGTCCATGTCGCGCCCCACCGGTCGGCGATCACCGTCGTCCAGGTCTGGCACGCGACGGGCGCGCTCAAGCGGTTCGGGGCTGACGTCGCCGGCGGCCTCGCGGAGCCCGAGCGGCGGTTCCTCCATCGCGGATACGACTACGTGGTGGTCGCGGGCGAGGCGGCCAGGGAGCCCTGGTCAAGGGCCTTCCTGACGCCGCTCGACCACGTCCTGGTGCTGGGCACGCCGCGGACGGACGGACTCCTCGATCAGGCCGCGCTGGACGCGGCCCGCGACCGGGTGCTCGCCGCCAACCCCGGGCTGGCCGGCCGGCGAGTCATCCTGTACGCGCCGACGTTCCGTGGACGCGGGCGCGCGAAGCACGGGACGGCGGATCTCGATGGCCGGCGCCTCCGGGAGCGGCTCCCGGCAACCGATGTGCTGGTGCTCAAGTCGCACCCCAACCTGGACCCCGCCACCCAGCCGTCCGACGGGTTCGACATCGTGGCGGACCCGGGCAGCGACATGAACGACTGGCTGGCCGCCGCGGACGTGCTGGTGACCGACTACTCCTCGTCGATCTTCGAGTGGGCGCTGCTCCGTCGTCCGCTGGTGCTGGTGACGCCGGACCTCGAGGCGTATGAGCGAGATCCCGGGCTGTACCTCGACTACCGGTCGGCGATGATCGGGACCCTGGTGCGCGACGCGGGCGAGGCGGCGGACGCGATCGTCGGCGACCGGTTCGACCTGTCCCGCTACGACGCGTTCATCGCTCGCAATCTCGGGGCGTGCGACGGCCACGCCAGCGAGCGGTTCGTGGACCGGTTCCTGCCGCGCTGAGCCATCCGCGCTGAGCCATCCGCGCTGAGCCATCCGCGCCTGAACCCCCCGGGAGAGGTGACCGGGGGGTCCAGGGCTGTGATGTCGCGGGTGCTCTGGTCAGCCGTTCGAGCGGACAGGGCGCGCGGTCCGGAGGGCCGGGATCCGGGCGGCGAGGCGGCGCACGATCGACGATCCGGTGCCGTGCCGGCCATGCCGGTCGGCCTGCCCCGCGAACGTCGTTCGAGCCTCGTGCTCGAGCAGGAGTGCGATCGAGATGTCGTTGGCGGTCATCGCGGGCTCCAGGTGCGGCCGGGCTTGCCGGGCACCCACCATGGCGGCCATCGAGGCTCCCGCCTACGGACGGGCGTCGAGGTTGCCAGCGACATTTGTCGCGTCGCGGGACCGCCGCGCCCGTCCGGCCGGGAAGGCGGCTACGATTGCCGACGATGGTGTCGCTGCCCAGACGGCTCCGCCGGCCGTGGACCCCCCGACGATCCCGGCCATCCGGATCGACGCCGCCCGACAACCCCGCCCGGCACGCGTTCCTCGCCGCCCTGCATGATCGGCTGCAGCCGCGCACCTATCTCGAGATCGGCGTGAATACGGGCAAGAGCCTGGCGCTCTCGCGGGTTCCCTCGATTGCCGTCGACCCGGCCTTCAGCGTCACGTCCGAGATCCGGGCGGACGTGCACCTGGTCAGGGCGACCAGTGACGACTTCTTTGCGCGCCCCGATCCGCTGGAGCATTTCCGAGGTCGATCCATCGCGTCTGCGAACGAGGTCGCGGCGCCGGCTTCTGGTACGGAGGCTGACCAACCCCCGATCGACCTCGCGTTCATCGACGGGCTGCACCTGTTCGAGTTCGCGTTCCGCGACTTCATGAACGTGGAGCGGTACGCGGCGCCCGCGAGCGTGATCGTGTTCGACGACATGCTGCCCAGGACCGTCGAGGAGGCGGCCCGCAACCGGACGACCAGGGCCTGGGCCGGGGACGTGTACAAGGTCATCGGCGTGCTGCGGCGGTATCGACCCGAGCTGCTCGTCATCCCGGTCGACACGCGTCCCACCGGTCTGCTCGTCGTGCTTGCCCCGGATGCGACGAGCACCGTGCTGCGCGAGCGCTACGACGAGATCCTGGGCGCGAACGTGGGGAGCGATCCCCAGCCGGTCCCGGACGCCATCCTCCGGCGCGAGGGCGCCGTCGACCCGACGCGGTTCCTCGCGTGCGGCGTGTGGGCCGCGATCGTCGAGGCGCGGCGGGCGGGCACCTCGCGCGGCGAGCTCGAGACGATCCTGCGCGCCGAGCTTCAGCCGGTGCTCGATCGCCGGGCGCCGACCAGGGACGACATGACCGAGGCCCGCATGGACGAGGTGGCGGACCTGCTCGAGGAGCTGCCGTATCTCGACCGCGGCGAGCTCCTCGCGCTCGCTGGCGCCCAGAAGAAGGATCAGGCCGCTCGCCGTGCCGCGTGGCGGGCCGTCGAGGACGCGTCGGCGGCGCAGGATGGCGGCCGCGGTCTCGATCGCCTGCGCCACGAGGTCGCGACATGGGCGACGAGGCTCGGTGCGATCGTGGGTGACGAGGCGGGCAGTGGTCTCGCGGACCTCATGCTGGCCGACGTACGCAAAGCAGCAGCGCCGACGGTTCTGGACGCCGCAGCTGCCCTGCTGTATCAGGACGACCTGTCCGAGTCCGATCGGGCGGTCCTCCTCGACCCCTGGCTCTCGGTCATCGGCGGTTAGGCAGGCTCGACGCATAACCGCGCGAACAGGGAGGCGAGGGCGCCGACCAGCAGAGCCGCCCCCGCCAATGGCTCCCCGATCAAGCGTTCCGCGACGGGCGGCGTATGAAGTCGTCGGACTGTGCTATCGGGTGCCGACCAGGGGCGGCCTGAACCCTTGTCGGACGGGTGGAAGGATGGCGCGCCCGGCGAGACTCGAACTCACGGCCTTCAGGTCCGCAACCTGACGCTCTATCCACTGAGCTACGGGCGCGCGCTGTGACTGGCGGAGAGGGAGGGATTTGAACCCTCGGAGCAGGTTACCCCACTCGGCGGTTTAGCAAACCGCTGCACTAGACCTCTATGCGACCTCTCCGCGGCGGGTCTTGCGCCGGGTTCCCGAGCGCGGCCGGAGGATACCAGATGCGTACGGGCCAGACCCGTGCCGAACGGGCTCGCGCGTCGCCGCACCTTCGCGCTGTCGCGCCTTCGCACACCCGCTGGTCCGTGCCCCTCCGCACGCGGGGTTGGATCGCCCGGCGAGCCCTGCAGCGGTTAGCGATCCTCGAACCGCGTTAGGACCGCCGGACGGAACGCTCGCCGAGCGAGGCCGCGGTTTGGGCCCGTGTGGTCCGCCGCCTGGAACGCTGGGCGAGTCGCGGACGACGGGAACCGCTCCAGTGCACGCCACGCGTTCCACGGCCCGTGCCGGGGCGAGGCGGTGTCGGGGCAGGGGCAGGAAGGCGGTGCCGGGGCAGTGCGGGGCGCGGTACCCGGGGCGAAGGCCGTGCCGGGGCCCTGCCGCGGCCGCCGCGGTGCGTCCGGAACCGTCGGGCCGTGCTCACGCGAGGTTGACGGCACAACCCCCCAACGGGTACCGTCCGGAGCACCGATGTGCACCATCTATCGCTTTACCTGCCCGGCATGACCAACCCCGGAGACTGACGACCCGGGCGTTGCGGGTCGTGCCGGGAGAGCAGAGGTCCCTGACCTCTGCTTTTTTTGTTCCCCTCCCTGATCCCGAAGACGGCGACAGCGCCGAAGGAACTGACCAGAGATGTTCGTGGTGATGCGGACCGGGGCCACCGAGGCCGAGGTGATCGGCGTCAAGGGCCTGATCCTCGCCGAAGGCCTCACGCCGTTCGAGAACGCCGGCACGGGGCGGACGGCGATCGCCGTCGTCGGCGAGATCGGTGCGTCGGCGGGACCAGCTGCGGGCGCGGCTGGAGGGCGCGTCCGGGGTGGAGTCGCGTGACCCCGATCTCGACGCCCTACAAGCTCGTGTCGCGCGAGTTCCACCCCGAGGACTCCGTCATCCGGGTGCTGGACGCCGTGATCGGCGACGGGTCGCTGACGGTCATGGCGGGCCCGTGCTCGATCGAGAGCCGCGAGCAGCTGTTCGAGACGGCCGACGCCGTGGCCGCGCACGGCGCGACGGTCCTCCGCGGCGGGGCGTTCAAGCCCCGGACGAGCCCGTACAGCTTCCAGGGCCTGGGCGTGGAAGGCCTGCGCTACCTGGCCGAGGCACGCGACCGGACCGGGCTGCCGGTCATCACCGAGGTCATGGAGCCGAGCCAGGTCGACATCGTGGCCGAGTACGCGGACATCCTCCAGATCGGCACCCGGAACATGCAGAACTTCTCGCTGCTGCTCGCCTGCGGGCGGGTCGCGCCGGCCGGTCATGCTCAAGCGCGGGTTCGGGGCGACGATCGAGGAATGGCTGATGGCGGCCGAGTACATCGCGTCCGCCGGCAACCCGAACATCATCCTGTGCGAGCGCGGCATCCGGACGTTCGAGACCTACGACCCGCAACACGCTCGACCTGACGGCGGTCCCGCTGCTCCACCACCTCACCCACCTGCCGGTCATGGTCGACCCGTCGCACGCGACCGGGCAAGCGCTGGCTGGTCAAGCCGCTGGCCATCGGCGGCGTCGCGGTCGGCGCCGACGGGATCATGGTCGAGGTCCACCCGAAGCCCGACGAGGCGCTGTCGGACGGCGAGCAGTCAGCTGACGTTCGAGATGTTCGAGCAGATGATGGCAGCGATCGTCGCGGTCCACGACCATGTCAAGGCCCTCCACGGCGACCTCGTCCGGAGCGACGCCGGCGCCTCCGACGGCAACGGCCGGAGCTGAGCCGCATGACCACGCTGCCGGTCAACGGCGGACCCGGGGACGAGCGCGCCCAGGCGGACGGCGGTACCCGTGCCGACGAACGCGTCCGTGCCGACGAACGCGTCCGTGCGGACGAACGCGCCTCGGCGGATCAACGCGCATCGGACGAGGCGCTTGTGGTGCGGCCGGCCCGGCGGCTCCGTGGCCGCCCGGCCCTGCCCGGCGACAAGTCGATCTCGCCACCGGGCGCTGCTGCTCGCGCTGCTCGCCGCGGGCGAGAGCCGGATCCTCGCGGCGGGGGACGGCGACGACGTGCGCTCGACCGCCGGGCGATCCAGGCACTGGGCGCTCGTGTCGAGCGCGTCGCGGCGCCGCGGAACCGCGTGGACTATCGCGTCGATCTCACCGGGCGGCCGACGCGCTCGTGCGAGCCCGCCGGCATCCTCGACTGCGGCAACTCCGGGACCACGACGCGGCTGCTCGCCGGCCTGCTGGCCGGCCAGCCGCTGTTCGCCGTGCTCGACGGCGACGCCTCGTTGCGCGGCCGCCCGATGGCTCGGATCGTCGAGCCGCTGTCCCGATGGGCGCGGTGTTCGCCGGTCGTGCGGGCGGAACCCTGCTCCCGCTGGCGATCACGGGTCGCGAGCGACTCCGAGCGCCGATCAGCTACCGACGCCGGTCCCCAGCGCGCAGGTCAAGTCGGCGATCCTGCTGGCGGGCCTGGCGGCCGACGGCGAGACCTGGGTCACGCGAGGCGGTGGCGACCCGCGACCACACGGAGCGGATGCTCCGGGCGCGCGGCGTCGCGGTGGACGAGGGTGCCGCACCCGACGGCCGGCACACGGTGCGCGTGGCCGGCCCGGTCGCGGTGGCGGCCGTCGAGGAGGCCGTGCCGGCCGATCCGTCCGCGGCGGCGTTCTGGCTGGTCGGCGGCGTCGATCCACCCCGACGCCGAGCTGCGTGCTCGAGGGCGTCGGCACGAACCCGACCCGGCGTGCCATCATCGACATTCTCCGGCGCATGGGCGCCGACATCGAGGAGCGAGCCCGTCCCGGCCACCGGCGGCGCGGCGGGGAGCCCCTCGCCGACCTCGTGGTGCGGTCCAGCGAGCTCCGGGCTGTCGATCTCGACCCGGCCGAGCGTGGCGGCGGCGATCGACGAGATCCCGATTCTCGTGCCTGGCCGCCGCCGCGGCCACGGGCACGACCCGAATCCGGGGCGCGGGCGAGCTGCGCCACAAGGAGTCCGACCGGATCGCCGGGATCGCGGACGGGCTCACGGCGCTCGGCGCGCGGATCGCGTCGAGGGCGACGACATCGAGATCCACGGTGGCCGGCCGCTCGTCGGCGCCGTCACCGATATCCACGACGACCACCGGCTCGCGATGACGTTCGCGATCGCGGGCCTCATCGCCGAGGGCGAGACGGTCGTTCGCCGGCCGGGGTCGGCGGCGATCTCGTACCCCGGCTTCTTCCGCGAACTTGAAAGGGTGCGGGCATGACGAAGCGTGTCGTCCTCATCGGCCACCCGGTGGCCCACTCGCTGTCCGGGGCGATGCAGCAGGCTGCCTTCGACCAGCTCGGCATCGACGCCCGCTACGAGCTGTGGGATCGCCCGCCCATCGCGCTGGCCGAGACGATCGAGGAGCTGCGCTCGGATGAGTTCCTGGGCGCCAACGTGACGATCCCCCACAAGGAGCGGGTGGTGCCGCTGGCCGACCGCCTCACCGACGAGGCGCACGTCACGGGCGCCGTCAACACGCTGACCCGGGAGGGCCGGAAGCTGGTCGGGCACAACACCGACGTGCCGGGCTTCAAGGTCGCCCTCGACCAGCTCGTCGGCCGCCAGAAGATGCCGCGCCACGCCATCGTGCTGGGTGCCGGCGGCGGGGCCCGGGCCGTCGTCTACGGCCTCATCCGCGAGGGCTTCCAGCGGATCGTCGTGTTCAATCGCCACCTGCACCGTGCCGAGGGCATGGTGCGGCATTTCAGCCGCAGCGCGGCCCACATGGAGCTGCGCGCGATGCCGTGGCACGAGTCGATCATCGAGGCGGAGCTGGCCAAGACGCGGGTCCTGGTCAATGCGACCTCGATCGGCCTCAACGCGGACGAATCGCCGATCCCGAGCGAGATCCTGCCGCCGGACCTCATGGTCCTGGACCTGATCTACGCGCGCACCCGCCTGCTGCGCGACGCCGCTGCGGCCGGCTGCACGGTCAGCGACGGCGAGACGATGCTGCTTCACCAGGGAGCGGCCTCGTTCTCGCTGTGGACAGGACAGCCAGCCCCGCTCGACACAATGGGCGAGGCACTGTCGACGGCCCGGGCGCAGGGCGTCCGGTCGGCCGAGGGCGAGCCCGCAGTACCGGAGGGCGACGACGAGGCCGCCGCAGAGGCCACGACCGGGACCTCCGGGTCCGCGGGGGCCTGAGGCCCGGTCGAGGGCGCTGGCCATGGACCGGTTCCGGTTCCTCACCGTCGGGCGAGAGCCACGGCCCGATGCTGGGCGCGGTGGTCGAGGGCGTGCCCGCGGGGCTGGCGCTCAGCGAGGATGACCTGGCGGTCGATCTCGGCCGGCGCCAGCAAGGTTACGGCCGTGGCGCCCGCCAGGCGATCGAGCACGACAGGGCGCGGATCCTGGGCGGTGTCCGCCACGGGCGCACGCTCGGTTCGCCGATCCTGCTCGAGGTCGCGAACCGCGACTGGGAGAACTGGACGCGGGTCATGCAGGTCGGCCCGTTGAGCGACGAGGAGGCCGCCGAGCTGGCGGCGCTCGCCGCGGATGGCAACAAGCGCGCCCAGCCGATCACGCGCATCCGGCCCGGGCACGCGGACCTCGCGGGTGCCGTCAAGTACGGGTTCGACGACGTGCGCAACGTGCTCGAGCGCTCCTCCGCGCGCGAGACGGCGGCCCGGGTGGCGGCCGGTGGGATCGCGCGCGCGTTCCTGCGCGAGCTGGGCATCGAGACCTGGTCGTTCACGGCCGAGGTGGGCGGCGTGGCCATCGATCCGGCGCGGGCGACCCGCACGCGGGACGAGGCCGATGCCTCTCCGCTGCGCTGTCCGGACCCGGACGCCGAGGCGGCGATGATCGCGCGCATCGACGAGGCGCGCTCGAACGGTGACACGGTGGGCGGCGTGTTCGAGGTGGTGGTCCACGGCGTGCCGATCGGCCTCGGCAGCTACGTGCACTGGGACCGCCGGCTCGACGCGGCCCTGGCGGCGGCGGTCATGAGCATCAACATCGTCAAGGGGGTCGAGATCGGGCTCGGCTTCGAACAGACGCGGCGGTTCGGCTCCCAGGTCCACGATGTGATCGAGGGCCGGCGCGCGGACGGCACATGGATCCATCGAACCAACCATGCCGGCGGCCTCACCGGTGGTGTGACCAACGGCGAGCCGATCGTCGTCCGCGGCGCGGTGAAGCCCATCTCCACGCTCGCCCGCCCGCTACCGACCGCCGACCTGCTCACCGGGGAGCCGGTCGAGAAGGCGCACTACGAGCGCAGCGACATCTCCGTGGTGCCGGCCGCCGGCGTGATCGGCGAGGCGATGGTGATGCTCACCCTCGCCAGGTTCGTGCTGGACAAGACGGGGGGCGATTCGATGGCCGAGGTGGCCGACCACCTCCACCGCTACCGGGAGGCGATCGCCGGCCGGGCGCGGGACGGTCGCGCGGCCCGCCGGGACCCGGGCGCGGATGCCGACACCGGCGAGGCCGGCTCGGGCGGCGACGACTGACCCATGGATCTCGTGCTGATCGGCCTGCCCGGCAGCGGCAAGAGCGCCGTCGGCCGACGGATGGCGGCCCGACACGGGGCGACGTTCATCGATCTCGACGAGCGCATCGAGCAGGCCGCCGGCCGGACCGTCCCGGAGATCTTCGCCAGCGACGGTGAGCCCGCCTTCCGCCGGCTGAACGGACGGCCGTCGAGGGGCTCGGGCCGGCCGATCACGATCCGGTCCTGCGGCGGGTGATCTCCCCAGGCGGCGGGGCCGTCGTCAACCCCCGCAACCGGTGGACCCTGTACCACGGGCGGCTGCCGGTGTGGCTGGACGTGCGCCCAGAGGTCCTGGGCCAGCGCCTGCGCCGCTCGCCCAACATCCGGCCGCTGGTGCAGGGCGGTGATCCCGTCGGGCGAATCCGGCAGCTGGCGGCGGACCGGGAGCGATTTTACGGCGCGGCGGCACGGGTCAACGGCGTCGTGCCGCTGGGCGCCGTGATCGAGGCCGTCGAGGCGCTGGTGGAGCGCGGGGTACCCGCGACGACGACCCTTATCCGGGTCGCCACGCCGATCGGCCAGCTCGTGCTGGGCGACGGGATCGCGGCGGACGCGATCGGTGCGGCCCTGCGGGCGATCGGCGCGCGCCGGGCCGTGATCGTGTCGGAGCCGGGTGCGTGGCAGGCGTTCGGCGAGCCCGTGGCCGAGGAGCTCCGGGCCGCCGGCTGGCCGGTCGAGACCGTCATGCTGCCCTCCGGCGAGGCGGCCAAGTCCATCCGGGTGATCGAGGACGCGGCACGGGCGCTGGCGCGCCTGCGGGTGGAGCGGCGTGAGCCGCTGGTCGCGATCGGCGGCGGGGCCCTCGGCGATCCGGCGGGCTTCCTCGCCGCCAGCTACCTGCGGGGGGTGCCCTGGATCCAGGTGCCGACCACCCTCGTCGCCCAGGTGGACTCGGCGATCGGCGGCAAGACGGGCGTGGACCTGCCCGAGGGCAAGAACCTGCTGGGTGCGTTCCACCAGCCGGCCGCCATCGTGCTGGACATCGCCGCGCTGCGGTCGCTGCCGGCGCGGCAGCGCGTGGCGGCGCTGGGCGAGATCGTGAAGATGGCGGCGCTGGGCGACGAGGCGCTGCTCGCGACGCTCGAGGCCGATGGCGCCGCGGTCGCCCGGGGTGACCCGGCGGTGTTCGACCGGGGGGTGATGGCAGAGATCGTGGAGCGGCCGGCCTGGGCGAAGGTGCGGGTGGTGACCGCCGACGAGCGCGAGCGGGGCATCGCGGACGGCCGGATCACGCTCAACCTTGGCCACACCGTGGCGCACGCGCTGGAGGCGGTCGACGGCTACGCGGACCTGCTCCACGGCGAGGCGGTCGGGTACGGGCTGCGGGCTGCCGTCCGGATCGGAGAGGCGTTGGGTGTCACGCCGCCGGACCGGGCCAGGAGGATCCTGCGGCTGCTCGACACGCTGCATCTCGGCACCGCACCGCTCGACTACCCGACCGACGCGGTGCTGGCGGCGGCGGGGACCGACAAGAAGCACGCGGGCGGCCGGCTGCGCTGGGTGCTGCCCACGGCTGACGGCGTGACGGTCCGCGACGACGTCCCCGACGACGCGGTGTCGGCGGCCGTCGCGTCGGTGCTCTCGGGCGCGGGCGCCTCCTCGGGGGCGCCGGCATGACGCGCGTGCTGGTGCTCCAGGGACCCAACCTCAACCTGCTGGGCATGCGGGAGCCGGAGATCTACGGGAACCAGACGCTCGACGAGATCCAGGCCGGCATCGGGGCCCGCGCGGCGGAGCTGGGGCTCGAGGTCGCGTTCTTCCAGTCGAACCACGAGGGCGCCCTGATCGACCGCCTGCACCTGCGCGACTTCGACGCCGCGATCGTGAACGCCGCCGGCCTCACGCACACCTCGGTAACGCTGCGCGACGCGCTGCTCGCGATCGAGCGGCCGTTCTGGGAGGTCCATCTGTCCGACCCCTGGAAGCGCGATGCGTTCCGACAGGTCAACTACCTCCACGACATCGCCCAGGCGTCGTTCGTGGGCATGGGCGCACGTGGCTACCATCTCGCGCTCGAGGCGATCGGCGAGCGGTTCGGGGGGACACCGTGAGCACGATCCGCACCGGCCGCCCGCGGCCGACGCCCGCCGAGCGCGAGGACGCGGCCCGCGAGCTGTCGCGCATCCGCGACGAGATCGACGAGCTGGACCGGCGGATCGTGGAGCTGCTCAACGAGCGAGCCGTGCTGGGTCGTGCCGCCGGGCGGGCGAAGCACGTGGCCGGGCGGCGCGCCGTCAAGGACCCCCAGCGTGAGCGCGAGGTGCTGTTGCGAGTGGCGATGGAGAACACCGGTCCGCTGGCCCAGGCCGACCTGCTCTCGATCTACCGGCGGATCGTCGCCGTCACCCGGGGGCTCGAGGCGCGCGACCGCTCGCATGACGGCTGACCCGGTCAGCGGGCTCCGGACCCTGCCCGCCGACGGATCCGCCCGCCCCGATCCGCGGGTCCTGCCGGCGGCTCCGGTCACGCGGTTTGCCCCGGCACCGACGGGCGACCTCCACCTCGGCCACCTCGTCAACGCGCTGTACACGTGGGGCATCGCCCGGGCAACCGGCGGGCGCGTGATCCTGCGCATCGAGGACCACGACCGCCAACGCTCGCGGCGCGAGCACGAGGCCGCGCTGCTGGACGACCTGGACCGCCTGGGGCTGGAGCCGGACGAGCCGCCGACGAGTGCCTTCCGCTCCGGCCCGACGGCCTATCGGCAGTCCGATGCCGCCCCGACCTACGAAGCCGCGCTGGACCGCCTGCGGGCGGACGGGCTCGTCTACGCCTGCGACTGTGCCCGTTCGACGTTCAGTGCCTACGAGGCCCGGAGCGGGCGACCGTTCCAGGGGATCGGCTGCCCCGGCGGGTGCCGCGCGCGGACGCTCCCCGAGGGTCCGGGCACGGGTCTGCGGGTGGCCGTGGGAGCGGGCTCGCAGCGCTGGGTGGACCTGCTGGCCGGGCCCGTGGGCGATGAGCCCGCGGCAGCCGGCGACCTCCTGGTCCGCGACCGGCTGGGCAACTGGACCTATGCGTTCTGTGCCGTGGTCGATGACCAGCGCCAGGCGATCGACCTCGTCGTCCGCGGTCGCGACCTGCTCGATGCGACGCCCGTGCAGCTCCGGCTGGCCCGTCTGCTGGGTCGCGAGGTGCCGCCGCGGTTCCTGCACCACCCCCTGGTGCGGCACCTGTCGGGCCGGAAGCTGTCCAAGGCCGCGGGTGACACCTCCGTGCGCTCGATGCTCGACGCGGGTCGGACGAGCGGGGAGCTGCTGGGGATCGCGGCCCGCCTCGCCGGCCTCCGGCCGGATGTGTCCCCCATCGAGCCGGGCGAGCTGGCCCGCCTGTTCGCGTGACCTGCCCGGGGCCCGGGTCGCCTCAGCGCTCAGGGTCGACGGCCCCCCGGGCCACTCGCGGCGGACGCAGCTCCGGTCCGCGCGTCCAGCCCGCGCCGTCGAACAGCTCGGGGCGGTGGGTGAGGACGAGCAGCGTGCGACCCGCCGTCGCCGCAACGAGGTCAGCGACGAACGCCCGTGCGGTGGGCTCGTCGAGGTGCTCGGTCGGCTCGTCCAGCACCAGCAGCCGCCCGTCACCGAGCAGCGCCCGCGCGAGGGCAAGGCGCTGCCGTTGACCGCCCGACAGCCGCGCGCCGTGCTCGCCCACCGCGGTCGCGAGGCCGTCGGGCAGCGAGCGAACCCAGTCGAGGAGGCGGGCCGCCGCCAGGGCCTGCTCCAGCTCGCCGTCCGGCGCGCCCGGGCGGGCGAGGCGGAGGTTGTCCGCAAGGCTGGCGTCGAAGATGTGCGGATCCTGCTCGCACAGGCCGACGGCTCGCCGGACCTCGTCGGCGGCGGCCTCCCGGACGTCCAGCGTGCCCGCCGGCCCGACCAGCGCCAGCGACCCTGCGGCGGGTTCGAGGAACCGGAGGCAGGCCGCGGCGAGGGTGCTCTTGCCGGCGCCGCTCGGCCCCGTGACGACCATCCGGGCGCCCGCCGGCAGGTCGAGGTCGAGGGCGGCCAGGGCGTCCACGCCGGCGCCCGGGTAGCGGAGGCGCAGATCCCGGGCACGCAGCCCGAGTGGACCGTCCGGGATGGGGCGCGGATCGGCCGGCTCGGGCACCGGGTCCGGTCGCGAGAGCACGTCGACCACGCGACCCGCCGACGCCGCCAGGCGGGGCAGCTCACGCGCGGCCGGGACCAGCGGGGCCACCACCTCGTGGACGGCAATCGGGGTCAGGGCGACGACCGCCAGGGCCACGCCGTCGAGACGACCGTCACGGACGGCGACGATCCCGAGCACCAGCGCGAGCCACGCCGACACCCCCGCCGCCAGGCCCGCGACGAGGCCCCCGATCCCGGCCCCGAACGCCGATCGGCGCTCGGTCGTCGCCAGCCGGGCGTCCACCGCCGCCACCGTGGCGAGGGCAGCCGGCGCGGCCCCGGCGGCCAGGATCTCCGGCGCACCCCGGAGCACGTCGAGCGCCGCGTCGGCGAGGTCGCCACGGGCCGGCGCGATCGCCCGCTCCGCACGGCGAGCCGCCACCGTGGCCGCCATCGGCGCCCCCACGGCCGTCACCAGCAGACCGCCGGCGAGGGCCAACCCTGCCCCCGGCACGAGCCAGCCGACGAGGCCGACCGACCACAGCGCGACCAGCGCCGCGGACCCGTACGGGACGAGGACCCGCAACCACAGGTCGGCGAGCCCGTCCACGTCCCCGACCAGCCGGCTCAGGAGATCGCCCGATCGCAGCTCGGCGAGGCCACCCGGAGCGAGCCGCACGAGCCGGGCGTACGCGGTGGCTCGCAGCTCTCCGAGGACCCGGAACGCGGCGTCATGCGCGGACAGCCGCTCCGCGTAGCGCAGGACCCCGCGCGCGATCCCGAACGTCCTCACCGCCGTGATCGCCACCATCAGCGTCAGCAGCGGCGGCTGCTCGGCCGCCTTCGAGATCAGCCAGGCCGAGGTCGCAGCGAGGCCGATCGCCGCCCCCGCAGCGCCCACCCCCGCCAGCACGGCGAGCAGCAGGCGCCAGGTGACGGGGCGGCCCACCCGGAGGATGGCGAGGAGCGCGGTCACGGTGCCCGACCCGCCACGGCCCCACCGCCCGGCGCCGATCCGACACCGGGACGGCCCGGTCGGACGCCCTCGGCCCAGGTGACGGTCACCGTGCGATCCGCGCCCGCGACCGCTCCCGGCCGGTGCGCGACCAGGAGGATCGCGGTGCCGCGGTCGGCCGCCCGCCGAAGCGTGTGCAGCACCGCCGTCTCGGCCGTCTGGTCCAGGCCGGCCGTAGGCTCGTCGAGGAGCAGGACCGGCGCGCCGCGGACGAGCGCCCGGGCGATCCCCACCCGGCGCCGCTGCCCGCTCGACAGGCCCCTGCCCAGCTCCCCGATGCGGTGCGACCGCGGCAGGTCCCCCAGCCCGACCGCCGCGAGGGCGTCGTCCACGTCACGGTCCGGGGCATCGGGCGCGCCCAGCCGGACGTTGTCGGCGACCGTCCCCTCGAACACGAACGGCACCTGGGGCACCCACGCGAGCTGCGCCCGCCAGGCTCCCGGCTCGACCTCCGCGATGTCGATCCGACGGCCGTCCGCGCCCATCGCCAGCACCCGGCCCGACGTCGGCCGCAGGAGACCCAGGATCACCAGCAGCAGGCTCGTCTTGCCGGACCCGCTGGGGCCCGTCAGCGCGACGATCTCGCCGGCACGCACCTCGAGCGAGGCCGCCGCCGGGGCCACGACATCGCGGCCCGGCTGCTCCACGTCCACCCCCTCGACCGCCAGGCCGGCGAGTGGCGCCGGAGGCCCGGCGAGCGGTTCCTCGCGGTGCCGTCCCCCGGGAGCGCGTCGGGGACCCCGCCGAGGAGCGCGTCGTCCGGCACATCGATGATCGCGAAGGCGTCTGCCGCCGCCGTCAGGCCCTCCTCGCTGGCATGGAACTCCGCGCCCAGCCGCCGCAGCGGCAGGTACGCCTCCGGCGCGAGCACCAGCACGAACAGGCCGGTCTCGAGCGTCATGTCGCCCGCCGCCAGCCGCAGGCCGATGCCGACCGCGACCAGGGCAACCGACAGCGTGGCCAGCAGCTCCAGCGACAGGGCCGACAGGAACGCGATCCGAAGCGTCGCCATGGTCGTCGCGCGGTAGGCGTCGGTGATCCGCCGCAGGATCTGCACCTGGGCGTCGGCGCGACCGAACGCGCGCAGCGTGGGCAGCCCGGCGACCACGTCCTCGAACCGGTGCGCCAGGCGGCTCAGCGCCAGCCAGCGACGCCGCCGGTGTCCTTCCGACAGCTGGCCGATGAGGATCATGAACACCGGGATGAGGGGAACCGTGAGGGCAACCGTGAGCGCCGCCACGACATCGGCCGCGAACAGGCACGCGACGACCGCCGCCGGCACGATGGCCGCCAGCGCGAGCTGGGGCAGGTATCGCCCATAGTAGGCATCGAGCGCATCGAGCCCGCGCGTCGCCAGGAGCGTCACCTCGCTGCTGGCCTGGCCGGCCGCCCAGCGCGGTCCCAGCGCCACGGCGCGAGCGAGCAGCGCGACGCGGAGTCCCGCCTTGACCGCGCCGCTGATCCACTGGGCGACGATCTCGGCGAGCCACGCGAGCACCGCGCGCGCGGCCACGACGACGGCCAGGACGGCCAGCACCGGCGCGAGGGCGGCGGGTCCCTCCCCGTCCAGGAACGCGCCGGCGATCGCCCGGGCCAGGAGCCACGCCTGGGCGATCGCGAGCAGGGCGCTGATGACCCCCAGCGCCACCGCGCTGGCGAGGCCGGCCGTCGCGGTGCGGCCGGACGCGAGGAGGCGGCGGTGATACGGGCTCACGGCGGGCCGTCGGGACGCGGCCGTGGGCTCAGCGCCGGCCGATCACGGCTCGACGGGCGCCCGTGGGACCGTCACGCGCTGGCGGAACACCCAGTAGGTCCACAGCTGGTAGCCGAGCACGAGCGGCACGAAGATCACCGCGACGACGGTCATGATCGTGAGCGTGTACTCGGTCGACGCCGCATTGGTGGTCGTAAGGCTGTAGGCCGCGTCGGTCGATGACGGCATGACGTCCGGGAACAGGGCCCAGAACAGGCTGACCACCGCCAGGCCGATGGTGACCGCAGAGCCGACGAACGCCCAGCCCTCGCGCCGAAGCCGGCTGGCGACCAGCGCGCCGACGAAGGCAAGCGCTGCGACCACCGCGATCGCCGTGGACACGGCATCGCCCCGGATGGCATTGGCCCACAGCAGGAACACCACGGCGACCACCGCCGTGACCAGGCCTACCGGCAGGATGAGGGCGCCGGCCCGCTCCCGGATGATGCCCTCGGTCTTGAGCGTCAGGAAGACCAGGCCGTGGGTCACGAACAGCAGCAGGGTCGTGAGGCCGCCCAGGAGGCCGAACGGGTTGAGGAGCGTGAGCAGGTTGCCCGTGAACTGCCGGTCCGCATCGATCGGCACGCCCTGGACGATGTTGGCGAAGGCAACCCCCCACAGCACAGCCGGCAGGAAGCTGCCGATCGCGATCACGACGTCCCAGCGCCAGCGCCAGGCAGCCTCGCCGCGCTTGTTCCGGTATTCGATCCCCATGCCACGCACGATCAGGGCGACGAGGATCAGGAACAGGGCGAGATAGAAGCCGGAGAACAGCGTCGCATACCACTCGGGGAAGGCCGCGAACGTGGCGCCCCCGGCGACCAGCACCCACACCTCGTTGCCGTCCCAGACGGGTCCGATCGTGCGCAGCATCGACCGGCGCTCCGGCTCATCCCGGCCGAGCAGAGGAAGCAGGATCCCCACCCCGAAGTCGAAGCCCTCGAGGACGAAGTAGCCGATCCACAGGACGGCGATCAGTGCGAACCAGACGGTCGTGAGCTCCATCACCGTTCCCCTAGTACCCGAGACCGAGCGCCGGCTCGGCCTCGTGCTCGAATCCCCGGTCGTCGGCCGCATCCGGAAGCCCTGCCCGCACGCGGCGGACGACGAGCCCGAGCATCACGACGGCCAGGCCGCCGTACAGGACGGTGAACCCGACCAGCGTGACCAGGACCTCGAGCGTCGTGGTCGTGGGCGAGACCGCGATCGCCGTCGACATCAGCCCGAACACGATCCATGGCTGGCGGCCGATCTCGGTGAACATCCACGCGAACGAGTTCGCGGCCAGCGGCAGGAACGGCAGCGCGACCGCGGTCAGGACCGCGCCGCGCCCGGGCACCCGGCCCTTGCGCATCGCGAACAGGAACCACAGGGCAGCCGCCGCAGCCAGGATCCCGGCGCCGATCATCCAGCGGAACGTCCAGTACGTGACGGGCGTGTTGGGCGTGTAGTCGGCGGGACCGAACGTCTGCTCGTACTGCGCCTGGAGGTCGTTGATCCCCTCCACCTTGCCGCTAAAGTCACCCGTGGCCAGGAACGACAGCAGGTACGGGATCCGGATCGAGAACACGTCCTCGCTGCCGTCCAGCGTGCCGATCGTGAAGATCGAGAACGAGGCGGGCTGCTCGGTCTCCCACAGGGCCTCGGCCGCGGCCATCTTCATCGGCTGCTGGTCGGTCATGATCTTGCCCTGGATGTCGCCGGTGACGGCGACCAGGAGCCCCGACACCAGGACCATGACCGCGCCGGCCCCGGCGGCCGTCCGGAACGGCGCGTCGCGGTCATCTCGGCTTCGGAGGAGGCGGAACATCGCGATCCCCGCGATGAACGCCCCGGTGGTCATGAACGCGGCCGCGATCGTGTGCGGGAACGTGATCAGCGCCGTGCTGTTGAGCAGGACCGCGAGGAAGTCCTTGAGCTCCGCCCGCCCCGCGACCGTGTTGACCTCGTAGCCAACCGGGTGCTGCATCCAGGCATTCGCGGCCAGGATGATGTAGGCGGAGATCGCGGTGCCGATCGCCGCGACCCAGATCGTGGCCAGGTGGACGCCCCGGGACAGGCGGCCCCAGCCGAAGATCCACAGCCCCAGGAACGTGGACTCGAGGAAGAACGCGAGCAGGCCCTCGATCGCGAGCGGCGCACCGAAGATGTCGCCCACGAACCGGCTGTAGCTGCTCCAGTTCATGCCGAACTGGAACTCCTGGACGATGCCGGTGACCACGCCGATGGCGAAGTTGATCAGGAACAGCTCACCGAAGAAGCGGGTCAGGCGCAGGTACTTCGCGTCACCTGTCCGGTACCACGCCGTCTGGAACCCGGCCACGGAGAAGGCGAGGCCGATGGTCAGCGGGACGAACAGGAAGTGATAGACGGTGGTGATCCCGAACTGCCACCGCGCCAGCATCAGCGGGTCCACGAAGACACGAACCTCCCTCGGCAACCGGTTGTGCCCCGAGGATGCCCGAGCCGCATGGAGGCGTGACCGGCCGAATGGCCCGTGCCGGAATGGACGGTTGGGGACGCACGGCGGGCGGCGCGACCCGGCGGGTCAGGCCGGTGGGCGTGTGTCCATGGGCTCAGGCGGAGTCGGCGCGGTCCTCGATCTCCCAGGCGTGGTCCAGCACGTGCCACGCGATCCGGCGGGCAGCGTAGCGCGCCGGCCAGCGACGGCCGCCGAGCGGCGTCCCGTCCGACGGAGCCCGCAGCAGGGCGACCATCGCCGATCTCCGGGCCTCGACCTCCATGCCCGTGGCACGGATGCCCATCTGGCCCGCGTAGGCCGCCTCGGCATCGTTGACGTGCTCGACGATCCTGGTCCGGTCGCGGCCGCCGCCGCGTGGTCCCTTGCGCAGCGACTCGGGGGACGCCGCGACTCGCCGGTCGAACACGGACCATGCAGCCTCGAGCAGCGCGGCCTGGCGCGCGGCCTCGGCGGCATCGGTGGGCACCCGGTCCGACGCTCCGACCGCGCGGGGCACGCCGTACTCGGTCGAAGCGTCGCCCGCCAGCCGCTCGATCACGTCCAGCTCCAGCGGGCCGTCGGGAAACGCGATGCCGGCGCTCGCGGCGACGTCGGCGTACCTCTGCGAGGCGGCGAGGAACGCCTCGACCGCGCGCGCCTCGTCCCGTCCGGCGCGGCTCCAGCCGGGGAAGTCAACAGCGCACACGAACACCCGCTTGGGGGCGGCCTCGACGAGGACGCGGATCGGCTCACCCATGCCGGGAGTATGCATGACGTGGCCCGCGACCAGGGGCTGACCCGCCGAACACGCCAGGGTCAGGCGCGCCGGATCAGCGGGTCGTCGCCGCTCGCAGGCCGGCAACCAGCCGGCTCAACGCACCAAGGTCGCGGCCGCCGGGCCCGAGCGCGTCCACGAGCGCGGACGCGACGATGATTCCGTCCGCGCCGGCCCTGGTGATGGCGCGCACGTGGGTGGGCTTCGACACGCCGAAGCCCACCGCCACCGGCACGGGCGACACCGCGGTCACCTCGCGGACCAGTCGCGTCACGGACCGCGGCAGGCTGGTCCGGGCGCCCGTCACGCCGACCAACGAGACGCAGTACAGAAACCCGCCCGTGCGGGCGGCGACCTGCGCCCGGCGGGCCGGGCTCGTGGTCGGCGCGACCAGGTACACGACCGCGATCCCGGCGGTCGCCGCGACTGCCTCGAACGGGCCGCCCTCGTCAGGGGTCAGGTCCGCGACGATGACACCGGCGGCACCGGCGGCCGCCAGGGCCGTCGCGCGATCACGCCCGTCGCCACCACCGATCAGCTGGTTCGCGTAGCCCATCGCCACCAGCGGAACGGCGGGGCGGGCGGCGGCGATCCGGGCGACCAGCGCCAGCGAGCGGTCGAACGTCGCGCCGGCCGCGATCGCGCCCTGGGAGGCGCGCTGCAGCGTCGCCCCGTCCGCCAGCGGGTCCGAGTACGGCAGCCCGACCTCGAGCAGGTCGGCGCCCGCATCGATGGCCGCGCAGGCCACCTCGAAGCTTCCGTCCGCGTCCGGATAGCCGGCGACCACGTACGGGATCAACGCCGCGCGACCGGTGGAACGGGCGGCCGCGAAGGCTGCTGCGATGCGCTGGCCACCGGCAGTGTCGTTGGTGGCGGCGCCCCGGGCGTCGGCCCCCGCGGCAGTCACCGCCGGCCCGACGGGCCCGGCGCCCCGGCTTGCGGCGCGCGTGATCGCGCTCATCGAGCGCCCTCCCACGGCTCCACGTCGCCGAACCGCTCGAGCGCGGCCAGGTCCTTGTCGCCGCGTCCCGAGAAGCCGAGCAGCACGACGGTGTCGTCGGGGAACGGGGCCCCGGAGCCCTCCTGGCCGGCCAGCAGCCTGGGCAGGGCGGCCACCGCGTGCGAGGTCTCGAGCGCCGGCAGGATGCCCTCGGTCCGGGTGACGGTCTTCATCGCCGCAACGGCCTCGCGATCGGTGGCCGTGCCAACCTCCAGCCGGCCCGCCTCGGCCAGCGCCGCGAGCTGCGGTCCGACACCCGGGTAGTCCAGGCCGGCCGACGCCGAATGCGCCTCGACGACCTGACCGTCCCGGTCCTGGAGCATCAGCGACCGGGAGCCATGGAGGATGCCAGGGGTGCCGCCCACGATCGCCGCCGCGTGCCGGCCGGTGGCCACCCCGTCACCCGCGGCCTCGGCCACGGCCAGCCGGACCGAGGGTTCGCCGATGAACCGCGCCAGCAGCCCGATCGCGTTCGAGCCCCCGCCGACGCAGGCCAGCGCGAGGTCGGGCAGGCGCCCCTCGATCGCGAACACCTGGGCGGCGGCCTCGTCGCCGATCCGCCGTTGCAGATCACGAACGATCGTGGGGTACGGGTGCGGGCCCATCGCGGAACCCAGCACGTAGTGGGTGCTCTCGACGTTGGTCACCCAGTCGCGCATGGCCTCGTTGACGGCGTCCTTGAGCGTCGCCGTGCCGCTCGTCACGCTTCGCACCTCAGCGCCCAGCGCGCGCATCCGGAGCACGTTGGGCGCCTGGCGGCGGATGTCCTCCTCGCCCATGAACACCACGCACGGGAGCCCGAGAAGCGCGCACGCGGTGGCGGTGGCGACGCCGTGCTGGCCGGCGCCGGTCTCGGCGATGACCCGGGTCTTGCCCAGGCGGCGCGTCAGCAGGGCCTGGCCGAGCGCGTTGTTGATCTTGTGGGCTCCGGTGTGGGCCAGGTCCTCACGCTTGAGGTACAGCCGGAAGGACGGGATCGGCGCCGCGCGGCGGCGGCCACCCGACGTCGCCGCGACCCGCCGCGCCTCGTCGGCGACCACCGCGGCCAGCCGGTCCGCGCGGTACAGCGCCGTCGGCCGGCCCGCGAACCGAGCGAGCAGCTCGTCCAGCTCGGCCCAGAACCGGGGGTCATGACGAACCGCGTCGTACGCGTCCTCGAGCTGCCGGAGGGCAGCCATCAACGTCTCGGGCACGTAGCGGCCGCCGAAGTCGCGCTCCATGCCCCACCGGCCGGCCGCGTCCACCTCGACCAGGCCGGGGTGGACGGGCGTCGGCCCCCAGGCGGCGTTCGGCCGGTGACGACGGGCGTCCCGGGCACGCTTGACGAACAGCGCCACGCGGACCGGGTCCTTTCTCGGACGGTCGCCCGGGATCCGGGGCCCGTCCGTTCCGCTGGCCACGTCCACGCCCACGGCCGGGACGGCGAGCAGCGCCTCGGCCACGTTGGCCGGATCCAGGCCGCCGGCCAGCGTCACCCGGACCTCGCGGGCAACCGCCGCGGCGAGCCCGACGTCCACGCGCAGGCCGGTGCCCCCCGGGTGCGGGCCGCCGGCGGCGTCGAGCAGGATCCGCTCGGCGCCCGCGGCCAGGAACGCCCGGGCCTGCTCGACGACCGCCGCGGCGGAGGCATCAGGCCCGACCCGGAGCGCCTTCCAGGCCGGCCGTCCGATCGCGGCCAGGGCGGCCGGCTTCTCGTCGCCGTTGAGCTGGACGAGATCGGGGTCGACCGCCGCCACGACGCGGGCCAGGGCATCGGCCGGCAGGCCCGCCGTGACCAGCACGATCCGCGGCCGCCCGCCGGCTTCGTTCGCCGCATCTCGCGCGAGCCTGGCGAGGGCGGCCCCCTCGCCGACCGTCAGCTCGCGCGGCGTGCCCGGGGCGAAGTTGAGCCCGATTGCGTCTGCGCCGGCCCGCACGGCGGCGAGCACGCCGGCTTCGTCGGTCACGCCGCAGATCTTCACGAACGGCGCCCGGTCAGCGGCCGCGAGGTCCTCGGGATCCCGGCCCGCCGCGACGAACGCGCGAGCGGCGGACGACGGATCCGGGGAGCGCATCAGCGCTTCGCCGACGAGCGCAGCATCGAACCCGGTCGCTCGCCAGCGGGCGACGGTCGCCGCATCGCGGACACCCGATTCCGCGATCGCGACCCGATCGCCGGGTACCAGGTCGCGCAACCGGACCGCCCGCTCCGGGTCCACGTCCAGCGTCCGCAGGTCCCGGTTGTTGATGCCCACCAGGCGGGCACCGGTCGCCACGGCGATCTCGAGCTCGCGGGCATCGTGGGCCTCGACCAGCGGCTCGAGGCCCAGGTCGCGCGCCTGGTCCACGAGCCGTGACAGCCGGCGTGCCGGGTGGAGCACGGCCAGCAGCAGCACGAGATCGGCCCCGGCAGCCCGGAGGAGATCGAGCTGCCGCGGATCGACGACGAACTCCTTGGCCAGGACGGGGACGGAGACAGCCGACCGCACCGTGCGCAGATCGTCCATCGACCCGCCGAACCAGTGGGGCTCGCACAGGACCGAGATGGCGGCTGCCCCGCCTGCGGCGTAGGCGCGGGCACGGCGCACGGCGTCGTCGGCGGCGGCGATGGCGCCGGCCGACGGCGATCGCCGCTTGACCTCCGCGATGAGATGGAGACCGGGCGCCGCGAGCAGTGCCGCGATCGGCCGGGGTGCGGGCGCGTCCGCCACCGCCCGCCGCAGGCCGGACCGGCCGAGGTCGTCGAGCACCGGACGGATGTCGACCAGGCGTCGGGCCGCGATCTCGTGGACGATGCCATGCGAATGCGCCCGGCGACGTTCGGCGATGGTCATCCGTCGGCCCCCTGGGAACCGGCACCGGTGCCGGCCGGTGCGGCCGAGGACGGCGTCGCCGTGGCGTGCGCCTCGGCTTCGGCCGCACGACGCTCGGCACGCAGCGCGGTCAACAGCTCCAGCGCGAGACCCGCATCGACCGTCAGGGCGGCACGCTCGATGCCGTCGCCGATCTCGTCCACGACCCCGGCGGCAACCAGCGCGGCGCCCGCGTTGAGCAGGACCACGTCGCGCCGCGCCCCGGGCTCGCCGCGCACGACGGCTTCCACCAGCGAGGCGTTGGCGGCCGGGTCGCTGCCGCCGAGAGCGGAGGTCTTCGCCGGTCGCAGCCCCAGCGACGACGGATCGATCTCGTGCCGCGAGATGCCGTCGGGTGACACGTCGTAGACGATTCCCGAGCCGTCGAGCGGAAGCTCGTCCACGCCCGCCCCATGGACGACGAGCGTGCGATCCGTGCCCAGGAGCCGGATGACCTCGGCGATCCGCGGCGCGGCTGCCTCGTCCCCCACCCCGATCAGGGCCCGGGTCGCTCCGGCCGGGTTGGTCAGCGGACCCAGCAGGTTGAACGCCGTCCGGACCCCGATCTCGCGTCGGGTCGGTCCCGCGTGGCGCATCGCCGGGTGGAAGGCGGGCGCGAACAGGAACGCGAAGCCGAGCTCCCGGATCGACCGGCCGGCGGAGGCGGCGTCGTGATCGACCCTGATGCCCAGGGCGTCGAGCACGTCCGCGGAGCCCGACCGCGACGTGATCGCCCGGTTGCCGTGCTTGGCGACGGGCACGCCGCTCGCTGCCACGATCAGCGCCGCGGTGGTCGAGATGTTGAACGTCCCCGAGCTGTCACCCCCGGTCCCGACGACGTCGATGGTCCCGTCGGGCGCCTCCACGCGGACGACGCGCTCGCGCATGGCGCTCGCGAAGCCGGCAAGCTCCTCCACGGTTTCGCCGCGCATCCGGAGCCCCATCAGCAGGGCGGCCAGCTGCGACGGCGTGGCCTCGCCGTCCATCACGGCGCCCATCGCGAGGCGCGCCTCATCCAGGGGCAGGGTTCGCCCGTCGACGATGGCTGCCAGCGCGGCCCGAACCTGGTCGCTCATCGAACCGTCCCCGCGGGCTCGAGCACGGACCCGTCGTCGGCGCTCATGCCGCGCGTGGCGAACGACCCGGTGGCGGCATCGAGACGCGCCGCCTCGCCTTCACCGGCCGCGCGAAGGAAGTTGGCGAGCAGGTGCGGGCCGTCGGGCGTGAGCACGGACTCCGGGTGGAACTGGACGCCTTCGATGGGCAGCGTCCGGTGGCGCAGGCCCATGACCACGCCGTCATCGGGACTGGTCGCCGTCACGTACAGGTCGTCGGGCAGCGTCCGCGGGTCGACGCACAGCGAGTGGTAGCGGGCCGCCGGGAATCCAGCGGGCATCCCGGCCAGCAGGCCCAGGCCGTCGTGGTCCACGCTCGATGCCTCGCCGTGGACCAGGGTCGGTGCGCGAACGATCGCGGCCCCCCAGGCAACCGCCATCGACTGCATGCCCAGGCACACGCCCAGCAGCGGGATCGCACGCTCGGCGGCGACCCGGACCGCATCCACGGACACGCCGGCCGTGGTGGGATCTCCGGGACCGGGCGAGATGACGATCCCGCGCAGGTGCGTGCCGGGGTCGTCGGCGATCGCTTCCAACTCGGGCCGGGTCAGGGCGTCGTTGCGAACCACCCGGACATCGGCCCCGGCGGCCTGGAGCGCCTGGACGAGGTTGAACGTGAACGAGTCGTAGTTGTCCACGACGAGGATCACCGGCCGCCCTCCGAGACCGCGGCGGGCTGAGGCTCGCCGGCATTCGAGCCGGGCTGGGCGCCGCCGGGGCCGGGCTGGGCGCCGCTCGCGGAGGTCGATGACGCGGGCGATCGCAGGGCGGGCTCGGCTGCCAGCTCGATCGCCCGCCGGAGCGCGGCCGCCTTGTGCTCGGTCTCCTCGAACTCGGACTCGGGCACGCTTCGGGCGACGATGCCGGCACCGGTGTGGACGTGCGCCTGGCCGGCCTTGAGGACGGCGCTCCGGATCGTGATCGCCGTGTCCAGGTTGCCGTCGTAGCCGAGGTAGCCCACCGCGCCACCGTACAGACCGCGGCGCTCGCCCTCGGCCGCGGCGATGAGCTGCATCGCACGGATCTTGGGGGCGCCGGTGAGGGTGCCCGCGGGGAACACGGCGCGCAGCGCATCGAGCGCGTCGAGGTCCGGGCGGAGGCGAGCCTCGACGTGGCTCACCAGGTGCAGGACGTGGCTGTAGCGCTCCACCTCCATGTACTGGCTGGTGGCCACCGTGCCCGGGCGGGCAACCCGCCCGAGATCGTTGCGGCCGAGGTCCACGAGCATGACGTGCTCGGCGCGCTCCTTGGGGTCGCGGCGCAGCTCATCCACCAGCCGATCGTCCTCGGCCGGCGTCGCGCCCCTGGGGCGCGTGCCGGCAATGGGATGCGTGGTCATCCGGTCGCCCACGACCTGGAGCAGCAGCTCCGGGCTCGCCCCGACGACCTCGAAGCCGGGGCTGCGGACGAAGAACAGGTAGGGCGAGGGATTGACCCGGCGGAGCGCGCGGTACAGGGCAACCCCGTCCATCGAACGGCCGTCGGGTCCGGTGGGAAGGGCGAACGACTGGCGCCGCGCGAGCACGACCTGGATCGCCTCGCCCGCGGCGATCGCGTCCTTCGCGTGCTCGACGGCCTTGATGTAGGCCTCGCGGCCGAGCGAGGTCTCGACCTGCCCGAGCGGCGCAACGGCTGCTCCGTCGGTCGCCTCCGACCGGCCGAACGCGGCCCCCATCTCTGCCTGGCTCGGCCGCGCGGTTCGCTCCAGGGCCTCGAAGATCGCACGCTCGGCGATCCGGTAGCGGCCCTCCAGGTCGGGCGCGTCCGTGTGCAGGGATGCGATCGCGGACAGCTGGTGCGAGAGATGGTCGAAGACCAGCACCAGGTCCGTCTCGATGAACGACGCCAGCGGCACGCCGACCGGGTCTCGGTCGGGGCGCGGCACCGACGGCTCGAACGCTGACACCGCGTCGTAGCTGAGGGCGCCCACGGCGCCGCCGGTGAAGCGGGGCATGCCCTCGACCGGGGCAACCCGGCGCCGCGGCACGAACGCCCGCAGCGCGGCCAGCGGATCGACGCTCTCGGTCTCCGTCACCGGCAGGTCGGGCGCGTAGTCGACGACGCCAACCGGGCGGGACGTGGTTCGGGCGATCCCGTCGGTCACCTCGAGCAGCCGGCGCGGGCCGATGCCCAGGAAGCTGTAGCGGCCGAGGCGCTCGCCGCCCTCGACGGACTCGAGCAGGTAGGCCGGGGTGATGCCGTCGTCCAGGCGCAGGAACGCGCCGATCGGCGTCTCGAGGTCTGCGGTCCGGCTGGCGCGCAGCAGGATGGTGTCGGCGCCGCCTGCGAGGCGCCTGGCTTCGGTCAGGCTCAGCGGATCGGTCATCGCACGGTCCATCCTTCAGTGGTTCCACGGCTCAGGGCACGTCTGCGCTCCGAGCAACAACAAACGACCTTCGTCTGTCCGGGACGAAAGGTCGTTGGCCTTCCGCGGTGCCACCCACATTCGGCGGTGTGCCGCACTCTGACCGACGGATCGGGCCGCACGTCCGGCTGCCGATCGATCGGCGCTGCCCTGTATCGCTGGCGCTCTGCGCCGGAGCCTACTGCTCGTCCGCGCCGCCCGTGGCCGCTGCTGCGTCCTCGGCCGTCGCCCCGCGTTCGGTCCGGGGGCTCCCGGGTCCATTCGCCGCCGCCGCCATCCCGGCTCGCACCAGCCGCCGGGTCTCTGGATTGGCGCTCGACGGGTACTCGTCCCGATCAAAGCCCGTGTTGAGTTGTGCGCGGAGTCTAGGCGTGGGCCCGCAGGCCGTCAACTGCCGGCGATGCTCGATTGCTCATTCGCGTGGCCGTTGCCGGCGCACCCGGTCCATCGCCTCAGGCGCCCGCCGCGGAACGCGCAGCGAGCACTGCAGCGGTTTCGGCCGCGCGCGGCTCGCGCGGCGTTCCGGATCACGGACGGGACGGCCGCAAGCCGCCCAGCCGCTCGTGACGCGTTCCATCCGGCGGTTCCGGCCCGATCCTGAACCGCCGACCGCTGCAGTGCTCGCCCGGCGTTCCAGCGGGATCGGACCGGGTCATGGTGGGGTCGAGCGGCCGAGCCGCGGCCGAGGGGCGGGTTCCGGCCGGCTCGTACCGGGATCGAGCGGTCGGGCGAGGCGGGCCGACCACGGCTGACCGCCCCGGATCGATCAGTCGACCGCCGGCGTGGTGTGCGCCGCCGTCTGAACGCGGTCCGAGAACAGGCCCGCGATACCGGCCTCGGATGCCTCGCAGATCCCGCGTTCGGTGATCAGGCCCGTGACCAGGCGGGCCGGCGTCACGTCGAAGGCGTGGTTGGCCACGGGCGTGTCGGCCGGCATGATCGCGACCTCGACCAGTGTGCCGTCGGACGCGGCCCCAACGACGTGGGTCACCTCGCGTGCCGCCCGCTGCTCGATGGGCGTCCCGGTCAAGCCGTCGTGGCTCGCCCAGTCGATCGAGGACGAGGGCAGCGCCGCGTAGAACGGGACGCCATTGTCGCGTGCGGCCAGCGCCTTGAGGTACGTGCCGATCTTGTTGGCCACGTCCCCCGACGCCGTCGTCCGGTCGCTGCCGACGATCACGACGTCGACCAGCCTGTGCTGCATCAGGTGGCCACCGGCGTTGTCGACGATGACGGTGTGCGGGATCCCCTCCTGGCGCAGCTCCCATGCCGTGAGCCGCGCCCCCTGGTTGACCGGCCGCGTCTCGTCCACCCAGACGTGGACCGGGATGCCCGCCGATGCGGCCGCATAGATCGGGGCGGTGGCCGTGCCCTGGTCGACAAACGCCAGCCAGCCCGCATTGCAGTGAGTCAGCACGTTGACCGGCCCACCTGTCCGCTCGTGGATGCGGCGCAGCAGCTGCAGGCCGAACGCCCCGATCCGTCGGCTGGCGTCCGCATCCTCGTCCGCGATCGCGTCCGCCTCCTGTCGCGCGCGGGCGACCAGCTGGGCCGGGTCTCGAATCACAGACAGCACTCGCAGCTGGCGGTCCACCGCCCAGCGCAGGTTGACGGCGGTGGGCCGGGTCGCGGCGAGCTGGTCCGCCGCCCTGCCGAGGGCCGCAGGAGCGGCTCCGGCGACAGGTCGCGCGGCGGCGATCTCGCGCGCCGCGAGGTACATCCCGTAGCCGGCCGCGGCCCCGATGCAGCCGGCGCCGCGAACCCGGAGCGTGGAGATCGCGTCGGCCATCGCCGTCACGGAGTCGATCCGGGCGACCTCGAACCGGAACGGCAGCTGCGTCTGGTCGATGATCGAGACGGCGTCGTCGCCGGGCTCGATCCACACGGTACGGTAGGGCCGGCCGTTGACCTGGATGGTGGTGACTCCTTGCGGCACGGATGGGTCAGGTGTCCATTCTGGCGCAAGCTCGACGGGCTCTCATGCGAACAACATGCAATCGCGCCATCATCCATCTATGAGTACGATCGAGACGGAGCTGGGCCAGGCCGGAACGAACCGGGCGCGCACGGCGGACGGCGCGCACGGCGCGGATGCCCCGAACAGCGTGGACCGCAAGAAGAACGCGGACACCCCGGACACCCCGGACGTGAGACCGGGGGGCACGACAGCGCTACGCCAGGCGAGGCTCCTGGCGATCCGCGCTCGAGGGCGCCGCCTGGTCTTCGCCCAGTCGATGGACGCGCTGACGTTCCTCGCCTTCTACGTCCTGGTCGGTCCCACGATCCATGCCGAGCGGAACCCGCTGATCCTGGCGCTGATGGCCCTGGGTGGGATCCAGCTGGTTGCGCTGGCCAAGATCGGCCTGGCGTGGCTGGTCGCACGTCGGATGCGGCAACCGGCGAGGCCGTCGCGCTTCCGGCTGATCCGTGCCGCCTATCCCGTGCTCAGCATCGTGATGATCAGCCTCGCGGTCGCGAGCGGCATCGTGGGCGCCGGGTTCAACACGGCAGCGCTGCTGGACACGATCATCCGCTGAGCCGCGGGCAGCTGCTCCGCCCCGACCGACGGCTCGTGCCGACGCTGCGCCTGGGATCGAGTGGCGTCGCGCCGGCGGAGACGGGAGGGATGCAGCTGGCGGAGCGGGAGGGATTCGAACCCCCGAGGCTTGCGCCCTGCGGTTTTCAAGACCGCCGCCATCAACCACTCGGCCACCGCTCCGCGGTCGAGCATAGCAGCGAGGCGCTCGGGCCTATCGGGCAAGGCGGGAGCGTCAGGCCGTGGGCGGCCAGGCGCTCCCGGGTGGGCTGGCGGTCAGATCTCGATGACCACCGTGCCCGCGATCAGGTCGTGCCAGCCCCGGCGCCGCTTGTCGACGAACACCCAGATGAACCCGATGTACAGCACGGCGCTGTTCACCCAGTAGCCGAGCAGGCGCAGGGTCGCGGGTCCCCAGCCGATCGGGCCGCCGTCGGCATCGCGGACGACCCGGATGTTGAACATGCGCATGCCCGGGGTCTGGCCGCCGTGGGCCCAGAACCACGGGAAGTAAAGCAGGCTGAGCAGCAGGATCAGGAACACGTAGATGAAGGTGCTCCCGATCGCCGCGCCGCTGGAATCACTGGCGGCCGCGCCGGCGATGATCGCCACGAACACGACGGACAGGATCGTGATCACGATCCCCAGCAGGATGCCGTCGATGATGTAGGCGACCAGGCGGGCCCCGTAGCCGGCGAACCGGACGCCCGGCGCGGGACCAGTCTCGATCGGCGGGCCCTGCCAGCTCGTCGGCGGCGGGGTCTGGCCGCCCATCGGCTGCTGCGGCGGCGCCGGCTGCGGGGGCGCAGGCTGCGGCGGGGTCGCCTGCAGCGGCGCGGCCGGGGGCGGCGTCGCGGGTGGCTGCTGCGGGGTGGGCGGCTGCTGCGGATCCATGGTGACCCTCCCAGGCGTGTCGCCTCCCGCCGGTGTCATGGCTCCCTCAGGCCGACGGGTGCGCCCCAATCGTAGCGGTGCCGAGGTAGGGCCGGAGGACCTCGGGGACCGTGACCGTGCCGTCCGGGTTCTGGTAGACCTCGAGGATGGCGGCCACGATCCGGGCCAGGGCCAGACCCGAGCCGTTGAGCGTGTGGACCAGCTCGGGCTTCGCGCCCGGCGAGGGCCGGTATCTGATGGCCATCCGGCGCGCCTGGTAGTCGCCGAAGTTGGAGCAGCTGCTGACCTCGAGCCAGCGCTCGACGCCCGGCGCCCAGACCTCAAGGTCGTACTTCTTGCGCTGGACGAAGCCCATCTCGCCGGTGCTCATCAGGAGCACCCGGTACGGCAGCCCGAGTCGCTGGAGGAGGATCTCGGCACGGCCGGTCATCCATTCCAACGCGGCGGGGCTGTCGTCCGGCTTCTCGAACAGCACCATCTCCACCTTGTCGAACTGGTGGACGCGCAGGATGCCCCGGGTGTCCTTGCCCGCCGCGCCCGCCTCGCGCCGGAAGCAGGGCGTGTAGGCCGCATAGCGGATGGGGAGGTCCGCGGCATCCAGGATCTCGTCGCGATGCAGGTTCGTGACCGGCACCTCGGCGGTCGGGACCAGGTACAGGTCGTCACGGGTGACGACGTACATCTGGTCCTCCTTGTCCGGGATCTGGCCCGTCCCCCTCGCGGAGGCCGTGTTCACCATCGCGGGCGGCCACACCTCGGTAAATCCGTGCTCGGCGGTGTGCACGTCGAGGAACCAGCTGATCAGGGAGCGCTGGAGCCTGGAGCCGGCGCCCTTGTAGACGGGAAAGCCGGAACCCGTGATCTTGGCGCCGCGCGCGTTGTCGATGATCCCGAGGGCGTCGCCGATCTCCCAGTGCGGGCGCCGGGCCCAGGCGGTCCCGTCCTCGGCTGCGGCTTCCCGCGTGGACGGCTCACCCCAGGTGCGGATCGTGACGTTGGCCTCCTCGCCGCCCACCGGGACCTCGGGGTCGGCCGGGTTGGGGATCCGGAGCAGCAGGTCCTCGAGCTCGGCCTCGGCGTCGGCCAGCTCCGCGTCGATCTGTCCGATGCGCTCACCGGCGCCCGTGGACGCCACGCGAAGCCCGGCGACCTCCGGGCCGTCGGGCCGTGCCCCGGCCCGGATCGCCTCCCCGATCTGCCTGGACGCCGTGTTGCGCTCGGCCTTGCGCGTGTCGGATTCCGCCTGGAGCCGGCGGCGACGCGCGTCGACCTCCAGCGCCCGGTCCACGATGGCCGGATCCTCGCGCTTGTCGATCGCGCCCTGGCGGATCCGCTCTGGCTCTTCCCGGAGGCGCTGGACACCGACGCTCATGCCGCGGTCTCCCCGGCGAGGCCGGCTTCCCGGAGCCGCTGTGTCACGAAGTCACGCTCGAGGCTGGCCAGCAGCCATCCCGCCCGCGGGCCGTTGGGGCGCCCGAGGAACGCGAGGTACAACGCGATGAACGCGGCCTTGGCATCCAACCCGTGATCGGCGGCCACCTCGAAGATCGCGGCCTGCCACTGCTCGCCGGACGCGGGCGCGTCGCCGTGGACGGCGCTCGCGAGCGCCCGGAGGAAGCCACGCTGCTCGGGTCGAAGCAGGTCCACCTCGGGCGGCAGGGCCTCGCGCCGCACCTCGATCCGGGCGCGGTCGGGCGCATAGGCCTCGAGCCACCGCCGGACGGCACCCAGCCGAACATCCAGGTCGGCCACCTCGGCGGGCGTCAACGGCGCACCCTTCTCGGTCGCGACGCGGCTCGCGACGTCCACGCCCGGGACCTGGACCAGCAGCGCGAGGTGCGCGAAGGGTTCCCGGTAGGCGTCGGCGCTGGCGGCAACATCGGCGGCCGGGTCGAGCAGCGAGTAGCGGAAGATCAATTCGTGGCCCGACGGCAGCTCGCCCTTGACCTCGCGGCCCGCCGCGGCGGCCGCCAGCCGGTCGAACTCGTCGAACAGACGCGGGATCGCGTCCGTGCCCTCCGGATCGAACTCGATCGCGCTTTCGGGGCGGTTGCGCACGAACAGGAAGCGGAGCTGCTCGGGTGGCAGCACGGAGCCGATCGTGTGGGCGGCGGCGCCCCGGCCCTTGGACGTGGACATCTTCCGACCGCCGATGTTGAGGAACTCGTAGGGGAAGTTGAGCGGCGGCTCGCGCTCGTAGACCTCCCGGGCGATCGCATCCGATCGGTCGCGGGAGCCGCCGGCGGTCGCGAGGTCCTTGCCGTTGGGCTCGATCGTCACCCCGAACAGGCTCCATTGGGCCGCCCACTCGAGGTTCCAGGGCAGCTTCGCCGCGCCGCCGAACGGTGACAGGCGGCCGGTCCAGCCGCAGCCCGTTGCCCACGTCACGAGGTCCGCCCGGCACGCGACCGCGACCGTCTCACCGTCCCAGTCGGACGCGATCGTGGTTCCCACCCGGCCGCAGCTGGGGCACACCACGCCCAGCGGCAGCCAATGGTCCGGATGCTGGACGTTTGCCACGCGCCGGTACACGTCGCGCACGATCTCGGCCCGGTCGAGCGCCGTGCGGATGAACGGGTCCATCTCCCCGGTGGGGTAGATGTCGCTCATCCAGTAGTAGCGATCGGGGCGGATGCCGAGCCCGTCGAACACGTCGATGAACGTCTGGGCATGGTGGCGTGCGTAGGAGACGTGGCAGTCGCCCGCCTGGTCCGGGATGTGGGCCACGGGAACGCCCATGAAGCGCTCGATGGCGTCCGGCGTCAGCAGCGCCTGGGCGTCCATGGCATCCATGTCGTCCACGCCGTAGAGCAGCGTGGTCGGGAGGCCTCGCGCTCGCAGCGCCCGGGTGATGACGTCGAGGATGACCGGACCGCGAAGGCTGCCGACGTGGACCGTTCCGGACGGCGTCTTGGAGTCGTTGACGACCTGCGGCCCCTCGACCGATGCCGCCAGCTCGTCCGCCCAGTCCACGCGTCAGGTCCCCTTTCGTCGGCTGTCGCCTGTCGGGATCGGCGTGGTGCGGTCTACCCGATCTCGACGATGGTGTAGCTGAAGTCGCCCGCGGGCACCTTGACGACGACCTTGTCGCCCTTCTTGCGGCCCAGCAGGGCCCGGCCGACCGGGGACTCGTTGGAGATCCGGCCATCGGCCGGCTTCGCCTCCGCGGATCCGACGATCATGAACGTCTCGGGGCCGTCCTCGCCCTTCACCTTCACCGTCGATCCGATCTGGACGTGGTCGGTGGAGGTGTGCTCGTCGATCAGGCTGGCGTTCTTGATCATCGACTCGAGGGCCTGGATGCGACCCTCGACGAACGCCTGCTCGTTCTTGGCGTCCTCGTACTCGGCGTTCTCGCTGAGGTCGCCGTGCTCCTTGGCGTCGTGGATCCGTTGCGCGATCTCGGGACGCCGGACGGCAAGCATCTCGTCGAGCTCCGCCCGGAGCTTGTCGAGGCCATCCTTCGAGATGTACGTGGTCTTGGTGTTCACGCGGGCTTGGACTCCCGAGGTGCGGCCGGTACGGGTGCCGTGGCCGCTCGGTCGGTGTTGGAACAAAAGAACCCCGGGCGCGCCCGCGCCGACGAGGTTCGAAGATCGGCGGAATGGTATCTACGAAGACCCGAATCGTCAAAGGGCCCCGGACCGACGGCACCGCGGGGCCAGCGATCAGAACCGGATCAGTCGCGCGGCGTTCTCCCGGTACACGCGGCGAAGCACGTCGCCCGGGAGGTGCAGGCCGTGGACCCGCCACCGACCCTGGCTCGGCGCCTCGGTCTCGTCCACGTCGTAGGCGAAGGACTCGTCGGCGGTTTCGAGGAACCGGTAGTAGACCGCCCACCACGCGGGATCCGGCGCCATGTCCGTTCCGAACAGCACCCGGTCCGCCCATCGGATGACGAACGCCCGCGCCGAGTACGGCTGGCGCCCCAGCTCCGAGATGCGCGCGGCGATGTCGACGTGGAAGTTGGGGCAGCGCTCGAGGATCCCCGAAACCCGCGACAGGTCCTCCGACGCGCAGCCGACGTGGGCGCCGATGAACGTCGTGGCCGGGTGCCGGAGCACGACCGCCTCCAGCCCGTCGATGAGCTCATCGAACGGCGGGTAACCCTCCGCGTCGGGCCGATCCCGGGGCCGGGTGGGCCAGAAGTGCCAGTCGGGATGGGCGCGGAGCTCCTCCCAGCGCTCGTTCGTGGCATCGAGCGGCTCGAAGAACGCAATCGGGTCGGCAACGTGGATCGTGACCGGGACGCCCAGCTCGCCGGCGGCGGCCCACAGCGGGTCCAGTCGCGGGTCATCCACCGCCACCAGCCGGCCGCCGGGATCGCGAGCCCGGAGCCCCAGCAGCTTCCAGACCTTGAGCCCGCGGGCCCCGGCCGCGACTCCCTCGCGGAGGCGGGCCGCCTCCGCCTCGCCGAATGCCGGATCCGTCGGCCAACGCTGATAGTCCAGCCCGGCGAACACGGCCACGCGGCCCGGCAGACCCTGCTGCCACCGCTCGATGGCATGCCGGAGGGCGTCGCCCCAGCCTCCGTCGAGGTCGACGATCGCCGCGATGCCCGCCGCATCCATCACGGACGCCAGCTCGTCGGCCGACCGTCCGGGCCACTCGCCGCCGAACGGGTCGCCGAGGTGGTTGTGCGCGTCGATGGCGGGGATCGCCGGACGCGGCACCTGGTGGACGGCCGTCCGAAGCTCCTGGCGCGGGGCGTAGTCCGCGAGCGCGAGACGCTCCGACGGGATGTCGCCCGGGACGGCCTCGTCCGGCGCGTTCACGCGTCAGCCCTTGAGCCCGGACAGCGCGATGCCACGCACGAAGTACTTCTGGGCGATCAGGAACAGGATGATCATCGGAAGCAGGCTGACCAGGGCGCCGGCCATCATCTCGGGCCACTTGCCCACGTACTGGCCCTGGAAGAACGCGAGCCCAACGGTCGTCGTGTACGTGGGCAGGTCGCGCAGGTAGATGAGCGGATCGAGGAGATCGTTCCAGCTCCACATGAACTGGAAGATCGCGAGCGTTGCGAGCGCCGGCCGCGCGAGCGGGACATAGACCTTCACGAAGATCTGCCACGGGTTGGCCCCGTCGACGCGCGCCGCGTCGGCCAGCTCGCGCGGGATCGTGAGGAAGAACTGCCGCAGCAGGAAGGTCCCGAACGCGCCGCCGAAGAACGCCCAGACCCAGAGCGGGAGGTTCGTGCCGATCCAGTTGCCGCTCTCGCTCAGGGGCCAGGGGAGGTACCGATAGAGGATGAAGTTCGGGACGAGGACGATCTGGAACGGGATGATCAGCGTTGCCAGGATCAGGGCGAACAGCACCCGCTTGCCGCGGAACTCGAACACCGCGAACGCGTACCCGGCCATCGCGCAGGTGACAACCTGGCCGAGCGTCGCCAGCAACGCGATGACGATCGAGTTCTGGAAGAACGTCCCGAACGTCACGCCGGGCAAGGCGAACCACATGGTCGTGTAGTTCTCCCAGTGCAGCCCCGTGGGGAACGAGAGCGGCGAGGTGGAGAAGACCTCGGCCCGCGTCTTGAGCGAGGTTGCCAGCATCCACAGGAACGGGATCATCATCGCCAGGCCACCGAGGAGCAGGGCGACGTAGAGGGCGACCCTGCGGGCGAGCTTCCGCGCCGAGCGGGGTGCGGTGGCGTGCGTGGCACGGGACTCGACGGCGGGCGCGGTCACCAGGGCGTGCTCACTGGTAATGCACCCACCGGTCCTGGGTCCGGAAGTAGAGGAGCGTCGCGACCGCCACGATCAGGAACATGATCCATGAGCCGGCGGCGGCGTAGCCCATCTTGAAGTAGCGGAAGCCGGCCTCGTAGATGAAGTAGACGAGGGTGATCGTCGCCTCGCTCGGCTTGCCCGGATTCGCCATCACGTAGACCTGGTCGAACACCTGGAAGGCGCCGATCAGGGCGAGCACCCCGGTGAAGAAGATCGAGGGCGTGAGCAGCGGCAGCGTGATCGACCGGTACCGGCTCCAGCGCCCGGCGCCGTCGACGCTGGCGGCGTCGTAGTACTCGGACGGGATCGCCTGCAGGCCGGCCAGGAAGATGATCACGTTCGCCGGTAGCCCCTGCCACACGCTCATCGCGATGATCGAGGGCATCGCCAGCGTCGGGTCGGAGACCCACCGCTGGGCCGGGATCCCGAACACCGCGAGGGCGTGGTTGAGGAGGCCCGTCGGGCTGTAGATCCACAGCCACACCAGGGCGATCGCGGTCGCCGAGGTCACCAGCGGCAGGAAGTAGGCGGTCCGGATCCAGGCGATCCCGCGGATCTGCTGGTTAAGCGCCCCGGCGAGGCCCAGGGCAAGGACCTGGCCGACCGGCACCGACACGAGGGTGAAGAACGCCGTGTTGCGGAGCGCCTTGAGGAACCGGTCATCGCCCAGCAGATCGGGGTAGTTGTCAAGGCCCACGAACTGCGGTGCCGTGAGCATGTCCCACTTCGTGAGGCTGATCCCGAGGGTGGCCAGGATCGGGCCCGCGGACAGGACCGCGAGCCCGATCAGCGTGGGCGCGAGGAACAGCAGCGCCCAGCGAGCCTCGTGGGCCCGCGGGCCGCGGCCGGTCGGGCGCCGGCGGGACGACGCCGGGGCCGCCCCGCCCAGCTCTGCCCCGCGCACCGTGGAGGTCACCCGGGCCCCTCGCGGTCAGCGAGGCTGCGAGCACCGATCACTGGCCCAGGAGCTGCTGGAGCTCGGGGGTGACCTCGTCGAGCGCCGCCTTCGCGGACAGCGCGTTGTCGTTGAACACCTTCGCGTCGAGCTCGTCCTGGAGCGTGGTGCTGAACTCGTCGTACCCCTTGAACGATGGCTTGAGGTGGGCGTACGCGAGCGCGTCGGCGAAGGTCTTGCCTCCGTCGAACGACGTCGCATACTGGTCGGTCAGGACCTGCTTGTTGGCCGGCATCGAGGCCTTCAGCGAGGCGACCATCGCCTGGAGCTGCGGGCCCGTGTAGCACTTGATGAACTCCCAGGCGGCGTCGGGTGCCTTCGACCCCTTGTAGGCAACCACGCCGCTCGGGTTGACCGAGGTCGCCTGGCCCGCCGGGCCCTTGGGCAGGGCTGCCACGGCGAAGTCGAGACCGGCCGCCTCGTGCGTGGGCACGAGCCAGGAGCCGTTGGCCTCCATGGCAGCCTGGCCGTTCTCGAACATGTCGCCCTCGCTGCCGGCAACGGGCTGGGCCATGACCTTGTCCTTGTAGATGAGGTCCTGGAGGAACTGGATCCCGGCCGCAGCCTGGTCGGAGTCGATGACCACGGTCTGCTTGTCGGCGCTGAGGATGTCGCCGCCCGCCTGCCACACCAGCGACGACCAGTAGTTCTCCATGTCCGAGGTCTCGGTGTAGAAGCCCCACTGCGAGGTCGTGCCACCAGAGGTCAGGGTCAGCTGCTTCGCGACTGCGACCAGCTTGTCCCAGTCCCAGGTGTCGTCCGGGTACGGGATGCCGGCCGTGTCGAACATTGTCTTGTTGTAGAACAGCGCGATCGTGTTCAAGTCGCGGGGCAGCCCGTACAGGTCGCCATCGGGTGCCTTGAAGTCCTGGACCGCGAGGTCGACGAGCTGGCCCGTGTCGAAGCCGTCCCGGGCGATGAGCGGGCTGAGGTCCAGCAGCTGGTCACGCGTCTGGTAGTCGGGATACAGGGGCCCGTCCATGAGGAACACGTCGGGCGCGTTGCCCGCGGCGAGGTCGGTCTGCAGCTTGGGCCAATAGGAGTCCCAGTCGGCCACCGAGACCTTCACCGTGATCGACGGGTTCAGCCCCGTGAACGCATCGACGATCTTCTGCTGGTTGGCCAGCTCGGTCGTGTCGCCCCACATCGCGTACGTGATCGTCACCGGCGGACCGGAGTACGTCCCACAGGCTGCCGCCGCGGCAGACCCGCTGGGCTCGGCGGATCCGGGCGCTGCGGATGACGGCCCGGTGCTGGCCGGCGGGGGCGCGGTCGTCGCCGACGGCGTCGCGCTGCCGCACGCCCCGACGACGAGGGCGACGGCCATCGCGGCACCCAGGTGCGGGCTGCGAGACCTTGCGATCGTGCGCATCGAGATCCTCCTTGGCTAGGGCATCCAGTCCGGGGCGGATCCCCGGAGCCAGCCGGGGAGCCACTCCCCTTCCGCCTCGATCAGCTCGTCGGTCATGCGCCATGCCTCATCGAGCGTGAGGCGGGCCTGGACGATCGGGTCGGTGAGCACCGCGTGGTAGACGAGGTCGCGCTCCTCGCTGAGCACGGCCTCCACGGTGAGCTCCTGGCAGTCCACGGCGGGGCGGGTGTAGGCGGCGCACTGCGACGGCAGCGGTCCGACCCTGGTCGCGTGGACGCCGAACGCATCCACCAGCGCGGGCACCTCGACGCAGGCGTCCGCCGCGAGGTTCGAGATCAGGGCCGCCGCCCCGGTTCCCGCGGGGTCCGCCCGGTTCGGGACGTTGGCGACGATCCGGGCCGGCTCCCCGGTCACCATCGAGTGGATGATCACCGCGGCGTACTCGCCGCTGCGCTCGATCTCGAACGGCTCCCCTGCATCGAGCCGGCGCTTGGTTGCCTCGTACTCCTGGAGGTTGCCGTCGACTCGCGAGAGGTACTCGCCGATCGGCACGTGGAACGGCTCGATCAGGCCCTTGGGGATGAACCACGGGTTGTACTCCGCGTGGTGCTCGGACGACTCGGTGGGGTAGAAGCCGAACCTCCGGAACAGGTCGGCCCGGACGAGGTCGTCGTCGGGAATCCGGCCGGCCTCGACGAGCTCGCCGAGCTCCGGGTACAGGTCGCGACCGTGGTGCTCCAGGCGCAGGATCCAGGCCATGTGGTTGACGCCGGCGGAGAGCGCGCTCACCTCCGCGAACGGCACGCCCAGGTAGCCGGCCAGGGTATGCACCGTCCAGTACACCGAGTGACACAGTCCGACGGTCGGGATGCCGATCGCCTCGTCCACCGCCCGCACGAGCATCGCCATGGGGTTGGTGTAGTTGAGGAACGTCGCATCGGGGCAGACGTCGGCCATGTCCATCGCGATGCCGAGCGTGACGGGGATGGTCCGCAGCCCGCGCAGGACGCCGCCCACGTTGATCGTGTCGTTGATCGTGTACGCGAGGCCATACCGGGCGGGGATATCGAAGTCGAGCCTGGTTGCCCTCGCACCTCCCACCTGGATGGTGTTGATGACGAAGTCGGCGTCCCGCAGCGCCTCGCGACGCTCGAGGCTGCCGGTGATCCGGGGGCTCGCACCGAGCGCGCCCGCCGTCCAGGCCGCCATGCGCTCGGCGGTCTGCAGGCGGTCGGCGTCGATGTCGTGGAGGACGAGCTCCGCGTCGCGCAGCTCCGGGTACGAGAGGATGTCCCCCAGCAGGTTGCGGGTGAACTCGACGCTGCCCGCGCCGACGAGCGCGATCCTGGTCACGATGGCTCTGCCTTCCCGGCTCCGAGGATGTGGGTGAGACCCTGGCTGTGATAGCGCTCGATCCAGTCCGGCTGATCGGGGTTCGCGCCCCGGCGGCGCGCGAGCGCGAACGCGAGGAGCGCGACCGGCGGGACGGCCGACAGCGGCGCGTGGTCCTCGGCGGCCGCCGCCGGCAGCGGCAGCAGGGCCGAGCCCTCCACCAGCGGGCTCGGTCCGACCTCGATCACGCGGGCCCCCCAGCCCGCGGCGTGACGCACCAGGTCCGCCATCGCGGGGCGACCCCGGCCATCGGGTGCGAGCGCGATCACGACGCTGTCGGGGCCGAGCATCGTCGCCGCACCGGACGTCATCTCCCAGGTCTCGGCGCCTTCGGCGTGGACCAGCGCCATCTCCTTGAGCTTGAGCGCAGCCTCGAGCGCCGCCGGGTAGGCAACCCCGCCGCCGGCAACGAACAGGTGCACGGCCGACGCGAGTGAGTCGGCGAGTGCCGGGATGAGCGGCTCGGCCGCCGCGATCGCGACCTCCGCGGCATCCGCCGCCGCGGCCATCTCGGCCTCCACGGGCGCGGCGCGATCGGATCCCAGCAGCTCCAGCAGCAGCAGCTCGGTGGCCACCAGCGTTGCCGAGAACGTCTTGGTCATCACCGGGACGGTGGACGGTCCCCCCGCCGACATCACGATGTCGGACGCCACGGCCGTGAGCGTGGAACCGGGCACGTGGACGATCCCGGCGAACGGGACGCGGCCGCGAACCTCCTCCGCGGCGCCGACGACGTCCCGGAACTCGCCCGACGACGAGATCCCGACGATCGCGTCATGGCGGCCGAGCCGCGGCAGGTAGGTCCGGAAGTCGGCCGCGGTGAGGGGGATCGCGACGGGGTCTTCGGGGCCCGCGTGCCGGCGATACAGCGCCGTGGATGCGAGCGCGGAGTGGAAGCTCGTCCCGTTGCCGATCACGAACACCCGCCCGACACCCGCGGACAGCCATCCCCGGGCGACGCGACGGGCGTCGGGCAGTGCCGCGGACAGCGTGGCCCGGATCGCCTCCGGGCTCTCGCGGATCTCCCGCGGCACGACGCCCTCGATCACGGCCTGGCGCCTGGCGACGGGTCCCCGCCCGGCGCAACGAGGACGCGGATCCCGCGCTCGCGGACGGCCGCGATGGTCGCCGCCGGGACGGCGTCATCGGTGACGATCACGTCCACCTCCGCGAGCCCGAACACGAAGCCGGGCGCGACCTGCTCGAACTTGGACGCGTCCGCCAGCACGACGGCCGTTCGTGCCATGCGTCGCAGGGCCCGGTCGATCAGGATCTCCGGCACCGAGTCGTTCATGAGCCCTTGCTCCACGCTGATGGCGCCGATGCCCATGAACAGCGTGTCGGCGCGGAGCTCGGACGTGGCGAGCTCGGCGAGGTGACCCAGCATCGAGTGCATGCCCGGACGGACGACGCCGCCCAGCACGATGAGCTCGATCCCCTCGCGGTCCATGAGCACGTTCGCGACATCGAGGGCGTTGGTGATGACCGTCAGCCGGCGGTCATCGATCGCGCGGGCGAACGCGAGGGCGGTGCTGCCGCTGCCGATGACGATCGTCGAGCCATCGGTGACGAGGTCACGGGCAGCCCCGGCGATGCGCTGCTTCGACGCGCGCGCGGGATCGTTGGCGGGAACGCGGCTGACGCGGTCGGCGATGGCGGCCCCGCCGTACGTCCGCACCAGCCGGCCGTCACGAGCCAGGCGCTGGAGATCGCGTCGGATCGTCGACTGGGTGACGCCCAGGCCGACCGCCAGCTGGGCGACGGATGCCCGGCCGTCGGAGCGCAGATGCTCGACGAGGCGCGCGCGGCGCTCGGCCTCTCGCATGCGGAAAGCATGCACTCGAGCTGCGCGCACTGTCAATACACCTGCGCGATACGCGCACCATTTGCGACGATTGTGCGCACATTGATCTTGCGCGCCTCCCGATCGACCCCTAGGATGGGGCGCGATGGGCTACCTGCTCGGCACCCGCCGCGGCCTCGACGCGAGCAGCTCGGCGCGCGGCACGTTCACGGTCCTCGCTCTCGACCACCGCCAGAACCTGCGCAAGGAGCTGCGGCCGTCGGACCCGTCGTCGGTGACGGTGGCCGAGATGATCGAGTTCAAGCGCGCGGTCGTCCGAGCCCTGGCCGCGGTCGGGACGGGCATCCTGCTCGACCCCGAGATCGGGGTGGGCCCGGCGATTGCGGACGGCTCGCTGCCGGGTCGGGCCGGACTGATCGTGGCCGTCGAGGCGACCGGCTACGAGGGGCCGCCCGGCGCGCGCGTCAGCCGCGTCCTGCGCGGCTGGAGCGTGGACGCGGTCAAGCGGTTGGGGGCATCGGCCGCGAAGCTGCTCGTCTACTACCACCCGCAGGCACCCAATGCCGCGCAGCAGGAGCGCCTGGTCGCCGATGTCGCCGAGGCGTGCCGGGCGGCGGACCTTGCGCTGTTCCTCGAACCGCTCTCGTTCGGCCTCGACGGATCAAGGCTGACCGGCGAGGCTCGCCGGTCGGTCGTCGTGGAGACCGCTCGCCGGCTGACGGCGCTGGGCGCCGACGTGCTCAAGGCCGAGTTCCCCTACGACCCGGGCGTGACCGACGAGGCGCGCTGGGGCGATGCCTGCGAGGAGCTCGATGCCGCCAGCCCGGTGCCCTGGGTGCTGCTGTCCGGCGGCGTGGACGACACCAAATTCGAGCGCCAGGTGGCCGTCGCCTGCCGCGCCGGGGCAAGCGGCGTGCTGGTCGGGCGCTCGGTATGGGCAGAGGCCGCGACGATGCCGGCAGCATCGCGCGACACGTTCCTGGCCACGACGGGTCGCCGGCGCCTCGAGCGACTGGCATCGCTCGTGGACGAGCTGGGCGCCCCCTGGCGCCCGCGCTGGATGGCGGCACGGGTGCCGGACGACCCCGCCGAGGGCTGGTACGCGGAGTACTGATCGCATGACCCTGCCCCGACCCGCGGCGCGTGACCTGGACCTGCTGGTGGCGGGCGAGATCAACCCGGATGTCATCGTCACGGACCCGGATCCCCGCCCGGTGTTCGGGCAGCACGAGCGGTTCGTTGCCGGGATCAGGATCGTCCCGGGCAGCTCGTCGGTCATCACGGCCTGCGGCGCCGCCCAGCTCGGACTCGGCGTCGCCATGGCGGGCGTCGTGGGTGATGACGCGCTGGGCCGGTTCATGGTCGAGACGATGCGCGAGCGTGGCCTCGATGTCTCGGCCTGTCGCGTGGATCCGGTCCTGCCCACCGGCGCCTCGGTCATCCTGGGCAATGGAACCGATCGAGCGATCCTCACCTCGCGCGGGACCATCGGCGAGCTGCGCGTCACGGACGTGCCGCCTGCGCTCCTCGCCCGGACCCGGCACCTCCATGTCGGCAGCTGGTTCCTCCAGGGTCCGGCACGCCCGGAGCTCGCCGCGCTGCTCCGCGCGGCCCGCCGGTCGGGGCTGACGACCAGCGTCGATCCGAACTGGGACCCCGCCGGCGAGTGGGACGGGGGGTTCGCCGCCGTCGCCGCGGCGGTGGACCTCGTCCTGCCCAACGCCGCCGAAGCCTGCCTGCTGGCAGGGCTCGAGGACCCCGAGGCGGCGGCCCTGGCGCTGGCCGGCGCGGGCGCGGGCGCCGGTGGTCCCACCGTCGTCGTGAAGCTCGGGGTGGCAGGAGCGCTCGCGGCGACACCCGATGGCAGCGTCGTACACGCG
Organism: uncultured Chloroflexia bacterium; assembly: GCA_963732805.1. Lineage (GTDB taxonomy): Bacteria > Chloroflexota > Limnocylindria > Limnocylindrales > CSP1-4 > CAIXZV01. The sequence continues at coordinate 1,236,274 of CAVTAW010000002.1, read as the reverse complement.
GCGGCGCCGCCCGTGGACCCGGTGGACACGACCGGGGCCGGGGATTCGTTCAACGCCGGGTTCCTGGCGGCCTGGCTCGAGGGCCAGCCGCTGGAAGCATGCCTGCGGTTCGCCGTCGCCTGCGGGTCGTTGTCCACGCTCGCCCCGGGCGGGACGGACGCCCAGCCGACGCGCGCACAGGTCGAGGCCGTCCTCGCGGGCGCTGCGTCGTGAGCGACGTGCGCCCCAGGCGCCTGGTCGGCGTCTCGCTCAACGCGGCGATCGACAAGACGACGTCAGTCGAGCGCCTGGTCCCGGGCGCGATCCACCGGCCCGTCGTTCGCTCCGTGGTGCCGGGCGGGAAGGCCGTCAACGTCGTCCGTGCCGCGCGCCACCTGGGACTGCCGGGCGAGGTCGTCGCGGTGGTGGGCGGCCACGCCGGACGGTGGTTCCGGGACGAGCTGGCAATCCGCGGGATCGGGCTCCACGTGATCGAGGTCGGTGGCGAGACCCGGACCTGCCTCTCCGTGCTCGACGAGACCGCCGGCACGCTGACCGAGTTCTACGAGGCGGGGGTGTGCCTCGCGGAGGACGACTGGCCATTGATCGAGGCGGCGCTCGTGACCGCGCTCGGGCCGGACCCTCGCGACGCACTGGTGGTCCTGGCCGGCAGCCTCCCGCCCGGAGCACCGGTGGACGCCTACGCGCGCCTCGGAGGGGTCGCCGCGGAACGGGGGAGCCGCACGGTCGTGGACGTCGAGGGTGCGCCACTGGCCGCCGCCCTCACGGCACACCCGTGGCTGGTAAAGGTCAACGCCGCGGAGGCCGCCGCGTTGACCGACACCTCGACCCGGAGCCGGGCGGGGGCCGTTCGCGCCGGGCGGGCGCTGATCGCCCGTGGCGCGGCGCAGGCGATCGTGACCCGGGGCCCCGGCGGCGCTGTCCTCGTGTCGGGGAACGAGGCGTGGTCGGTGAGCGCGACGTGGCCCGAGGCCCGGGGCCCCTACTCGGTCGGAAGCGGGGACGCGTTCCTGGCTGGTCTTGTCGTCGCGTTCGCGCGCGGGGCGTCGCTGGCGACGGCGATGGCCGCGGGGGCGGCCGCCGGTGCGGCGAACGCCCAGGTCCCGGGGCAGGGTGAGCTCGACGCAGCCGCGTTCGAGCGACTCCGGACCGGCTTCAGGGTCGTCCGGCTGCCCGCGGTCTGACGGTCCGAACCGCCTGGCCGTCCTGCCCGGGCGCCTGGCCTACTGCGGCGAGTCCCCCATCTGTTCCAGCCGTCGCCGAACGCGACCCAGCCCACCGCGGTCGGAGAACGCCACGAACACCGTGTCGTCCCCCGCGATCGATCCCACGACCTCCGGCCACCGGGCGCGGTCCACGGCGGCTGCCAGCGGATGCGCCGAACCGGGCAGCGTCTTGAGCACCAGCATCGTGCCTGCCTCGCGGATCTCCACGGGCATGTCGCGCAGCAGCGTCCGGATGCGCTCCTCGCCGCTCGTCTCGGCCTCGCGCAGGCGGGGCGGGATCGCGTAGGCCTGGGTGCCGCCGCGGCCGGCCTTGACCAGGCCCAGCTCCGCGACGTCGCGGCTGATCGTCGCCTGCGTGGTGCGGAACCCCCGCTCACGGAGGGCCGCGGCCAGCTCCTGCTGCGTCCGGATCGGGCGCTGGTCCACGAGGTCGCGGATCGCCCGCTGGCGCAGCTGCTTCATCACCTCCATGGTGCAGCCATCGCGAGCCGCGTCACCGCGAGAGGAACACCGCGAGGACGACCACGGCCAGCGCGAGGCGGTACACCACGAACACATTGAACGACCGCGTCCGCACGTACCGAAGCAGGACCTCGATGGCGAGGATGCCCGAGACGAACGCGGACACGACGCCCACGATGAGGGGTCCCGTCTCGACGCCGGCCACGTCGCCACGGACCAGCTTGAGCCCCTCGAACGCGAAGGCGCCGGCGACGACCGGCGTCGCCATGAGGAACGAGAACCGGACGGCGTCGGTCCGGTTGAGCCCCGCGAACAGCGCCGCGGAGATGGAGATCCCGGACCGGCTGACGCCCGGGATGAGCGCCAGCGCCTGTGCGAGGCCGATCCCGAGCGCGCCCCGGAAGGTGAGCTGGTCGATGGAGTGCGCGCGAGCACCCCAGCGGTCGGCCAGCCACAGGATCACGCCGCCCAGGACGAGCATGACCGCGACCAGGCCGGCCTGGCGGACGTTCTGCTCGATGATGTCGTTGAACAGGACGCCGACGATCGCGGCCGGGATGGTGGACGCCACGAGCAGCCACGCGAGCCGGCGCTCGGGGTCGCCCCGGAACGACCGGTCGCGGATGGCGGCCAGGCCGGCCGGGACCAGGCGCAGCCAGTCCTCGCGGAAATAGACCAGCAGCGCCAGCAGCGTTCCGCCGTGGAGGACGACCGAGAACGCCAGGGAGTCGATGAACGGGTCGTCCCAGCCGAACAGGTATGGGACGAGGATGAGGTGACCCGACGAGGAGATCGGCAGGAACTCGGTGAGCCCCTGCACGATGCCCATCACCAGGGCCTGGAACAGCTGGTCCATGGTCAGCTCACCCCATCAGGTGCCGGAGACGCGGGGCCGGTGCGGGCACGGTTGCCCTACCGGATGAACAGCGGGGCGAGAACGAGCGTGATGGTGGCCAGCAGCTTCACCAGGACGTGGAGCGACGGCCCGGCGGTGTCCTTGAACGGATCGCCCACGGTGTCGCCCACGACGGCCGCCGCGTGCGCGTCGGTCTTCTTGCCGATGACGTTGCCCTGGTCGTCCTTGAGGTTGCCGGCCTCGATGTACTTCTTCGCGTTGTCCCAGGCGCCGCCGCCGTTGTTGAGCACGGTCGCGAGGAGCACGCCGGCGATCGTCCCGACCATCAGCAGGCCGGCGACCGCCTGGTAGCCCAGCAGCAGGCCGACGACGATCGGCGTGCCGACGGCGACGAGGCCGGGGGCGACCATCTCGCGCAGGGCCGCCCGGGTGGTGATGTCCACGACCCGGGCGTAGTCGGGCCGCTGGGTGTAGTCCATGATCCCGGGCATCTCCCGGAACTGGCGTCGGACCTCGACGATGATCGACTGGGCCGTGGTGCCGACGGCGCGGATGGCGAGGCTGCTGAAGAAGTAGGCGAGCATCGCGCCGATGAGGGCTGCCACGAACACGTCGACATCGGCGAGGTTGACGGAGGTCAGCAGCTGGACGCCTTCCTTGCCGGCCTTGATCTGGTTGCCCAGGATCAGGTTGACCTTGTCGATATAGGCCGAGAACAGCAGGAACGCGGCCAGCGAGGCGGACGCGATCGCGTACCCCTTGGTCAGCGCCTTGGTGGTGTTGCCGACGGCATCGAGGTGATCGGTGATCTCGCGGGCACCCGCCTCGGACCGGCTGAACTCGGCGATCCCGCCGGCGTTGTCGGTGATCGGGCCGAAGGTGTCCATGGCCAGGATGTAGGCGGTCGTCATGAGCATGCCCATGGTCGCGACCGCGGTGCCGAAGATGCCGCCCACGTCCTTGCCGTCGGCGTTGGTCAGGTGCGCCTGGGACCCGAGCCAGTGCGAGGCGATGAGCGCGATGCCGATCGAGATGGCGGTCACGGCGGTGGTCTCGAACCCGACCGCGGTGCCGCTGATGATGTTGGTTGCCGGGCCCGTCTTGCTGGCCTCGGCGATCTCGCGGACCGGCCGGAACGTGCCGGCGGTGTAGTACTGGGTGATGTACACGAACACGACCGAGGTGGCCAGGCCGACCAGCCCGGCACCGAAGAACCAGACCCAGGCCGGAATGCCGTTGGCGCCGGTGGCGTCCCCGGTGCCCATCATCACGTTGGTCGTGATGGCCAGGCCCACGACCGACAGGGCCGTGGTGACCCAGTAGCCGCGGTTGAGGATGTTCATCGGGTTCTCGTCCTCGCGACCGCGGATGAAGAACGCGATGGCCACGATGGTGGCGAGCAGCCCGAAGGCGCGGACCACGAGCGGGAAGAAGATCCAGGACGCGGGGCTGGGCCAGCCGGCCGACACCGCGATCGCGTACACCGCGACGCCCAGAATCATCGCGCCGATGTTCTCGGCGGCCGTCGATTCGAACAGGTCGGCGCCACGACCGGCGCAGTCACCGACGTTGTCGCCCACGAGGTCCGCGATCACGCCCGCGTTGCGGGGGTCGTCCTCGGGGATACCCGCCTCGACCTTGCCCACGAGGTCGGACCCGACGTCGGCGGCCTTGGTGTAGATCCCGCCGCCGAGCTGGGCGAACAGGGCGACGAAGCTGGCGCCGAAGCCGAAGCCCACGATCAGGAACGGCGCCTGGTCGACGGTGATGTCACCCAGCAGCGCCTGGTACACGCTGAACACGCCCCACACGCCGAGGAGCGACAGGGCGACGACGAGGAAGCCCGACACGGCCCCGCCGCGCATGGCGACCTGGACCGCTTCCACGAGGCTCCGCCGCGCCGCGGCGGCCGTGCGGACGTTGGACCGCACGCTGATCGTCATGCCGATGATGCCCGAGAGCATCGAGCACCCGGCACCGACCAGGAAGGCGATCGCAGTGAGGCCGCCGATCGGAGCGCCGGCAAGGCTGGGCACGTCCGCCACCTGCTCGGTCTCGACGAGCGTGATCACGATCCCGATGATCACGGCCGCGGCCAGGGCGAGCAGCCCGATGGTCGAGTACTGCCGCTTGACGAAGGCGTCCGCGCCCTCGCGGATCGTGTCCGCGACGTCCAGCATGGCCTGGGTGCCCGTGTCACGGGACAGCACGTCCCGCGCCAGGTACAGCGCGAACAGGACCGCGGCGATGCCCGCGATCGGGATGATCCAGTGGAGCGCGTCGGCCATCGGGGTTTGCAGAGCCTCCTACGCGGACATGGGCCGGTGGTCTGTGGTCGGTCGTACGCGGCCCGCCGGCAGGCGGGAGGCGACGTCGCGCGACGACCCGGGCAATCGCCGGCGGGGGTTCGGAACGCAGGGGAACCCGCGCGTCGGCCGGGTGGAGTGTATGCGTGCGCCGTCGCACGGGTCAAACGGATTCCGGCCCTGCGTGGAATGCATGCAGGCGCCGGGTGGACCCATGCACTGGACCGTTCGACCGGGCGCGGCGGGCGGTTCGGCCCTGCCCATCGTCGGCGGGTGCCCCGGGGTCGGTCCGGCCGAACGGGGTCCCGGCCCATACTCCACCGTCGTGGACCGACGCTCCAGCCTCGGGTGCCTCGTCGAGGTCGGCGAGACCCTTCTCCTCACCCTTGTCATCTTCTTCGTCATCCAGAACTTCATCGCCCAGCCGTACCAGGTCCAGCAGATGTCCATGGAGCGGACCCTGGAACCGGGGCAGTACGTCCTGGTCGACAAGCTGACGCCGCGCTGGGATTCGTACAGCCGCGGCGACGTCGTGGTGTTCAACCCGCCCGCCTCGTGGACCGCCGATCCCACGCCGTTCATCAAGCGGGTGATCGGGTTGCCGGGCGACACCGTCGAGGTCAGGGATGACGGGCTCGTGTACGTCAACGGCACGCCGCTCCAGGAGCCCTACACGTACACCAACTCCGAGGGCATCCGCGAGCCGACGACGTCCGTCGGTCAGCAGCGCTGGGTCGTCCCCGGCGGCGACCTGTTCGTGATGGGCGATCATCGCCAGCAGTCCGCCGACTCCCGGATCTTCGGCCCGATCAGCGAGTCCGACGTGATCGGACGCGCGTTCCTGCGCTACTGGCCGATCCAGGAGCTGGGCATCCTGCAGACCCCGACCTATCCGGGCGTCGCCGCGGCCACGCCCTGATCGACGCAGGAGCACGACCGTGACCCCCGCCCTCGTCCTGCTGGCCGCCCTGGTGGCGGTGGGCGGCACGGTCGCGGTGAGCGCACGGGAACCGCGGCTCGCGGCCCTGGGGCTGTTCGGGGCCCTGGTCGGCTCGGCGTACGTCGCGGACCCCCAGCCCGAGATCACCGCCCTCGCCGCACGATTGACCGGCTCCGTGCTCGCGAGCTACCTGGTGTGGGTTGCCCTCCGCCGGCCGCCCGCGCCGAGCGAGGGCTGGCGGATCGGCTGGCCGGGTGCTGCAGCGGTCGCGGCCACCGCGTTCGCGGCCGGCTGGCTGGCAGCGAACGCGCTCGGGGCGGGCCTGGCCGAGGCCGCCGGCGATGGACCCTCGGCGGGTGGGGTCGCGGTCGCGCTGGCCTCCGGATCCCTGGTCCCCCGGGCCGCGATCGCCGCCGCGTTCGCGCTGATCGCCCTCGCATCGGGACCGGTCCTGGCGGGCCGGGACACGCTCCGGCTGTGCATCGGGCTGATGCTGCTGATCGCCGCGGCGGGGCTCGTCCGCAACGCGCTGGCGCCGGACGTCGACTCGATCGTGGAGCTGGCGATGGCCGTGCTGCTGGCGGTTGCCGGGGCGGCAGCCGCGGCGGTGCTCCAGGCGTCGCTCCGCATCCACGGCGATCTCAGCCTGCACACCGCCGGCGCGCGGAGCGCGCCCATCCGGCATCGAAGCCCGGATGAGGCACATCCGGGGCGGATCGGTGGGGTGGGCGCGGGATGACGGCGCTCCTGGCGTTGCTCGTGATCGGCAGCCTCGGAGCGGCGGGCTCCGCCTGGGCGCTCGGCCGGGCCGGGCGATGGGCGCAGGGGGGAGCCGTCGTCGGCGTCCTGGCGCTGCTCGCGGTCGTCTTCCTGGCATTCGCGATCGACGCGCCCGCCGGGGGCAGCACCTTCGTACCCGGCAGCGGCCTGCTCGACGACCGCCTGGTCCCCAACAGCTACCTGCGCCTGGTCGTCGCCCTGTGGGCCCTCGATTCGGTGCTGATCGTGCTGGTCGCCTGGATGTCGGGGGGCCTCGTCGGCCTCCGGGGCCTGCTCCCGGCCATGCTGATCGCGCTCGTCGGGGGCGCCATCTCGTTCGCCTCGACGGACCTCACGCTGGGGTCGGGCGCCGCCGGCGCGACCGGGCTCGCGGCGCTGCTGGTCCTGCTGACCGCCGGCCGGCCCGGAGCGGTGGCCGCCTCCGCCCGGGAGCTGCGGGCGTCGCTGCTGGGCGCGACGATGCTGTTGATCGTGGCTGCGGCGGCACCGGTGGCCGCGACGCTCGCGTTGCGGAGCGCGGCATCGACGGGCTCGGCCGGCGAGGCCGGCGCGCTCGTCGGGCTGCTCGCGCTCACGGTGACCCTGGCGGCCGCCATCCGGGCGGGCGCCATCCCGTTTCACGTGCGGGTACCGAGACTCACCGATGCGGCGCCACCCTTTGCCCTGGCGCTGGTGCTGGCCTGGATCCCGGTGCCGTTGCTGGTCGTGGGCCTCACGATCGCCGACCGCTTCCTGGCGCCCGTCGCACTGCCGCTTGAGGGCGAGCACGCGCTCATCGTGGCGGTGGCGCTGGTGACGCTGATCGCCGCTTCGCTCGCCGCGTTCATCCAGGACGACCTGCGTCATGGGACCGGCTACCTGGTCATCGCCGATGGGGCGTTCGTGCTGCTCGCCTTCGCGGCGCTCGATCCGGCGGCCTGGGGACCGGCACGAACGTGGCTGGTGGTGCTCGCGGCCTCGAAGACCGCCCTCGTGGTGTGGGCAGCCGTGATGGAGGAGCGGTTCGAGGCTCGCAGCGTGCCCGACCTGCGCGGGTGGCTGCGGCGATCACCGATCCTGGGGGCCGCCCTCGTCGTGCTCACGCTTGCGACCTTCGGGATCCCCGGCTGGGTCGCCTTCACGGCCCGGGGCGACCTGGCCCGGCTCGCTGCCGCGTGGCCCTGGGACGGCGTTCTCATCCTCGCCGGGTTCGCAACCCTGCCAACCTACCTGCGGCTGCTCGGGCTCGGGGCGGGGCTGCCCACCAGCAAGGTCAGCCGGGCCGAGCCGGAGCGCATCGTTCGCGGATGGCGGCCGGATGCGCTGCCGGTCGAGCAGGAGGGCCCGGTGCCGCTCGGCGGGGGCGCTCTGGCAAGCGTGGCCCACGGAGCGGCGCCGGTCGCCAGCGGGGTGGCGCCCGCAGCGCGCGAGGTGGGCGACGAGCAGGCCCCGCGGCCGGGCGCCACGGCGGAGCCCGACGACGAACGATCTTCCGATGCCACCGGGACGACCGGTGCGGACCATCTGGCGCATGCGGACCTTGCGGCCGAGCCGGACCAACCGGTAGAGCGGGACCATCCGGTAGAGCGCTTCCGCCGGCCCACGGCGGCGGCCGGGCGCGCGGCGCTCGTTGCTGCCGGTCGCGGGCTGTCAGGGGCCGGGGCGTTCGGCCGCCGCGTGGCCACCGCCATCCGACGCGATCGCGTCGAGCTCACCTCCGCCGTGGTGCTGGCCCTCGCGATCCTCGCCGCGCTCACCTCCTGGGGTGCGCTCGACATCGCCTCGGCCGCAGCGGAGCCGGCCCCGATCGTGTCAGGTCCCGGGTCGGACTGAGCCCGTCCCGCGGGCGGTGTCGGGCGCGGATCAGGCTCTTGTTCGAGCGTCAGCCCTCGGGTGCGAGCACCCAGCGGTCGATCTCGCGCTCGTACCCGATCAGCTCCTCCGGGCGGAACCACAGGGCAAGCTCGGCCGCAGCCGTCTCCTCGCTGTCGGAGGCGTGGACCAGGTTCTGCGCGGTCTCCACCGCGAAGTCGCCGCGGATGGAGCCCGGCGCGGCCTCGTGCGGCCGCGTGGCGCCGTTCATAGCCCTGACGATCGCGATCGCGTTGGGGCCTTCGAGCACGGCGGCCACGAGCGGGCCCGAGGTGATGAACTCGACGAGGCCGGCGAAGAACGGCTTGTCGCGGTGGACGGCGTAGTGCTCCTCCGCCAGCGGCCGATCGACCTGGACGAGCTTGAGTCCGACGAGCTTCAGGCCGCGGTCCTCGAACCGGGCGATGACCCGGCCGACGAGCTGGCGCTGGACGCCGTCGGGCTTGACGAGGAGCAGGGTTCGCTGGAGTTGCGCCATGGGCAGGTGATCGCCTCTCGAACGTGGGCGGCACCAGGGTGCGTGCCGCGGGATGATCCGGATCGCCGAGCGGGTGCCCGCGACCGGGGTACGGTGTCGGGGCGCGCGCGGCGGGCACTAGGGTAGCGCGCGAAGACCCCGCGCGGCTGGCCGCGTCAGGCCTGTGCGTCACCCGCGCCTGCGTCATCGCCGGCGCTGTGGTCGTCGACGGGGCTTGCGTCGTCGGCGAGGCTCGCGGCGGAGTCGGCGAGGCTCGCGGCGGAGTCGGCGGGGCTCGCGGCGGAGTCGGCGGGGCTCGCGGCGGAGTCGGCGGGGCTCGCGGCGGAGTCGGCGGGGCTCGCGGCGGAGTCGGCGGGGCTCGCGGCGGAGTCGGCGGGGCTCGCGGCGGAGTCGGCGGGGCTCGCGGCGGAGTCGGCGGGGCTCGCGGCGGAGTCGGCGGGGCTCGCGGCGTGCCCGGCGTCCGGGGACCGCGACGCCGCACCGGCGGCCACGTCGAATGCAGCCATGGCCTCCGTCTCGCGGCCCAGCAACCGCAGCGCGTCTCCCCGGACAAGCGCCAGGATCGGGTCGGCTGTCCGGTCCGAGATCGCGTCCAGCACGCGCTGCGCGGAGGTCGCGTCGAGCCGGAGGGCGACGCCGAGACGCGCCGCGGCCGTGCTCACGTCCCCGTCGCCGAGGGCGCTCAGGCCACGCTCGTACACCTCGGTCGCGACCGCCGGATCCGCTGTGCGCTCGGCGGGCGCAGCGACCTCGTCTGACAGCCGCACGTTTGCCGCGCCAGCCCCCGGGGCGTCTGGCCAGATCCGGCTGCGCGGCATGCCTGCGTACAGGGCACCGATCGGCACGTCCGCCGTCTCGAGCGCGCGGGCAGCCAGTCGACGCGCCTCTGCCGGGCGACCCAGCGCCGCGACCGCCTCGGCCGCGATGATGAGGACCAGCGCGCCCTTCGATCCACGCTCGACGAGCGCCTCGGCGGCTTGGCCGGCTCCGGCCAGGTCTCCCGTGCGCCAGCGGACCTCCGCGAGGTCCCCGAGCCCGGCCTCGTCGAGGGTGCCGCGGCCCGCCATGGCCTCGAGCTCCGCGCGTGCGAGACCCTGGAGACCCATCCGCAGGTGAACCCGCGACAACCGGAGCGCGGTTGGCCGCTCGCTGGGAGATGGCTGCGGCACGGGCGAGCCGGGTTGATCCGCCAGCTGGTCGGATCCGTCCACCGGGGAGCCCGGACCGTCCATCGATGAGCCCGGTCCATCCATCGAGCCCGGTCCATCCACCGCGGAGCCCGGTCCGTCGTTGGCCGGCTCGCCGGTCGTCGCGCCGGTCATCGCGGCGGCCTCGTCATCGCGGCGGCCTCGTCATCGCGGCGGCCTCGTCATCGCCACAGCTCATCATCGCGGCAGCCACGTCATCGCCGCAGCTCGTCATCGCGGCAGCCGCAGACGCCGATCGAGGCCACGCAGGTGGCGCCCCTGGGCCACAACCGCCATGCGCAGGGCCTCGTCGCAGAACAACTCCCCGGCCAGCCGGGCGAGGTCGGCCGAACCCACCCGGTCGACCGCCTCGAGCGCCTCGTCGAGCGTGAAGACCCGATCGTGGAGTGCCTCCTGGCCGCCGATCCACGATGCGAGATGCCGCGTGTCGTCCATGCGCAGCTCCAGGCCACCCGCGAGGTACGCCTTCGCCTTCGCGAGCTCCTCGTCGGGAACCGGCTCGTCGCGCAGCCGGACGAGCTCCTCCAGGATGGCCTCGATCGCAGCCGGCAGCGCCGCCGGATCCACGCCGGCCGAGATCTCGAGCGCGCCCGTATCGGCGTACTCCACGATCCCCGAGCTCACGTCGTAGGCCAGGCCCTTCTCCTCGCGAAGGCCCAGGAACAGCCTGCTGGACATGCCGTCGCCGAGCACCGCGTTGAGCACCGCGAGGCTCCATGCGTCGGGATGATCGCGCCGCAGGGCCGGCACCGCGATGGCGAGCTGTGCCTGGGTGGTGTCGCGCCGGCCGGTGAGCACGCGTTGACCTGCCGGCACGGCGGGCGCCGGCGCGAACACCGGCCGCGCGCCGTCGCCCGTGCCGAATGCCGTGCTTGCGAGCTCGAGCGCCTCCTCGTGGTCGATGTCGCCGGCCACCGCCACGACCGTGTTGGCCGGCCGATACTTCGTCTGCCAGAACGTCCGGATCGTGTCGGCGGGCAGCGCCCGGATCCCATCCTCCTCGCCGCAGATCTCGCGCCCCAGCGGTCCGTCGCCGAACATCGCCTGCTGGATGAGCATCTGCGCGTACTCGGCCGGATCGTCGAGATAGGAGCGGATCTCCTCCACGATCACGGTCCGCTCCTGCTCGATGTCGGCGTCGGCCAGCCTCGGCCTCACGATCAGCTCGCCCAGAACGGCCATGGCCCTTGCTGCTTCGCGGCGCGGAACCCGGGCCCAGTACACCGTCGATTCGCGGTCCGTCGCGGCGTTGGCGGAGCCGCCCACGCCTTCGACAGCCTCCGAGATGGCGCGGCTGGAGGGGTAGCCGGCCGTGCCCTTGAAGGTCAGGTGCTCCATGAAATGGGCCACGCCGGCCTCGGAGGCCGATTCGAGACGCGAGCCGGCAAGCACGTACGCGGCGACCGACACGGAGCGCGACCCGGGCAGGCGGGCGGTGATGACGCGCGGGCCCTGCGGGAGCTCGGTCCGTTGGAACATGGCGACCGATGGTAGCCCGGATGCGCCAGCGCGGGTGTCCGGTCGGTCGGCGTGGGCTCGTGTGCCACGCCACGCCCGAGGGTCGCTCGCGCGGGGTGCGCGCAGGGTGTGCGCGCGCGGAGTGGTGCTCGCGCGGGGTGCTCGCGCGGAGGGTGCTCGCGCGGGGAGCGATCCAGCGGATATGCCACGCGGGTGCTCGCGCGGAGAGCGATCCAGCGGAGGACGAGCGCACCAACCGCCAGATGGCTCGCTGGGCGAGCAGGCGCCGCCGCCAACCGCCGGATCGCTCGCTGGGCGAGCAGGCGACAGCCCGCGCGCCCGCAAGCCGCCAGATGGCTCGCCGGGCGAGCAGGCGCCGCCCCCAACCGCCAGGTGGCTCGCTGGGCGAGCAGGCGACAGCCCGCGGCGGGCAACGAACGGAGCGCGAGCGGCGGCAGGCAACGAACAGACCGGCGGCCCGAGCGGGCCGCCGGTCCTGCATCCCCGCGAGGAGGCCATTTCGCTACTTGGGCAGCAGCGCGATGATCCAGTTCTGGAGGAAGAACACGACGAACGCGGCTGCGACGACCCACATCAGGGCGTGGATCTCGCCGAGCTTGCGGTGCACGACCTTGATCACCACCCAGGAGATGAACCCGGCGCCGATGCCCACGGTGATGTCGTAGGTGAGGGGCATCAGGATCATGGTCAGCAGCGCCGGGATCCCGTCCTCGACGTCGGCGACGTCGATTTCCTTGACCTGGGTGAACATCAGGTAGCCGACGAGGATCAGGGCGGGCGCGGTGGCCACCCCCGGGATGATCCCGGCGATCGGCGACAGGAAGATCGCGAGCAGGAACAGCACGCCGGTGACGATCGAGGCGAAGCCGGTCCGGCCGCCCTCGGCCACGCCCGCCGCGGATTCGATGTACGTGGTGTTGGAGCTCACGCCCGCGGCGCCACCGACAGCCGCGGCAATGGAGTCGACCAGCAGCACGCGGCCGACACCCGGCACGCTGCCGTCCTCGTTCGCGAGGCCGGCTTCGCTGGCGACACCGGTCACGGTGCCCATCGTGTCGAAGAAGTCGGTGAGCATGATCGTGAACACGACCAGCACCGCCGCGACCACGTTGAGCTTCGCGAACACCTGCAGCGGATCCACCGCACCCAAGGTCGTGAACGACGGCGTCAGGACGAGATCGCTGGGGATCTTGGTGACGCCGGCGACGAGCGCGACGACCGTGGTGACGAGGATGCTGATGACCAGCGCGGCGCGGATGCGGAGCACCCACAGGCCGACGGTCAGGATCAGGCCGATCCAGAACACGAAGTCGGCCGGTTCGGTCGGCAGGTGGAACGTGACCGGCGTCGCCGGCGGGTTGGCGATCACGAAGCCGCCGTTCGCGAAGCCGATGAACAGGATGAACAGGCCGATGCCGGCGCCGATGGCTCGCTTGAGGGCCAGCGGGACGGCGTTCATCACGGCCTCGCGGAAGCCCACCAGGACCAGGACGGTGACCAGCAGGCCCTCGAGCAGGATCACCCCCATGGCACCTGCGGGGGACAGGCCCTGTCCGGTCAGCGAATAGGCAACGATGCCGTTGATGCCCAGGCCCGCGGCGAGGGCCAGCGGATAGTTGCCCACCACACCCATGGCGATGGTCATGATCCCGGCGATCAGGGCGGTGCCCGCGGACAGCGCGACGGCCGTGAACGCCGGGTCCTGCTGGACGTTGGGCAGCGTGAAGCCGCCCATCAGGATGCTGGGGTTCAGGAAGATGATGTAGGCCATCACCATGAACGTGGTCAGCCCGGCCCGGGACTCGGTGACCAGGTCCGTGCCCCGTTCGGCGAACTTGAAGAAGTCGGCGATCGCGCCGCCGCTGGATCGCGGCGCGGCCGACGGTGCGGCGCTCATGGGCGTACTGATCCTCTCTCGCTCGGGGGCTCGGCTCCCGATCCGGCCCACGGGAACGTCCCGTGGTGCGATCCCCCAGACCCTGCTCCCCCGCCCGCTCCCCGTGCCCGCCTCCCGGTCGGCCGGGTAGGTCCGTCGGCTACTCCTCGGCCCCCTCAAGGCCGAGCAGCTCCATCTGGACGAACCCGCTGGTGTCGAACTCGAGCTGCCGTGGCGCCGAGGGGCTCTCGGCGTCGTCGATGGCCGTCGGCACGAACTCGAGGATCACCCGCTCATCACCCTGGACGAGGGTGTAGACGAGCAGCTGATCGGGGCGCGTCTCGAACTCGAGGTGCTCGAAGGAATTGACGTTGATCGTGATGGCGATCGGCGTGAAGTAGGTCGAGACCTCGGGCTGGTCGGCGACGATCCGCTCCACCCAGCCGGTCCCATGGGCGATCACGTCCCGGCCCCGGAGATACCGGTACGAGACGGTCTGCTTGAGAACCGGGCGGAGCAGGTGCTGGAGGTCAGTCCGGCTGGTCACGAGGCCCTGGTTGACGAAGAACTTCGCGGGCGGTTCGCTCGACACGATGGTCTCCCACCTCGAGGCTCGATGGGCGGTGGAGCGGCACGCCGCGCCGCCTTCCCGGGAGCGGCCCGACATGGCGGATCGTAACGGACGCGGCGGGTTGCGGGACGGTGAAGTTCGCGCGCGGCGCTCCAGGCAGGTCCCTGGCGGCCCTGCCCGGCGTCGATCGGACGGGCCATCCGTCCACGTATGATCCGTGCATGCTGCTGGCCATCGACATCGGCAACACCAACGTCACGCTGGCGCTGGTCGACGGTGGCGCGATCCGCTCCACGCGTCGATCAGGCACGCCGGCCTCGGCGTCCGCCGATGAGCTGGAGCTGCTCGTGGCCGGGCTGGTGGGCCTCGACGGGCACACGCTGGACGACGTCGGGGCGATCGCGGTCGCGTCCGTCGTTCCCGCGCTGACCTCCGCCCTGGAGGCGATGGCCGCGCGCCGTGGCCTGCCCGTGCTGGTCGCGTCGGCGGGGACCGTGCCGCTCGCGATCCGGGTGGACCGCCCCCACGAGGTCGGCGCGGACCGGATCGTCAACGCGCTCGCGGCCGCGAGGCTATACGGCACGCCAGCCGTGGTGGTGGACTTCGGCACGGCGACGACGCTCGACTGCGTCGGGCTCGACGGCGCCTACGTGGGTGGCGCGATCGCGCCCGGGCTCGAGCTCGGGCTGGAGGCGCTCGCCGCCCGGACGGCCAAGCTCCCGCGGATCGAGCTGCGGACCCCGGATCGGGCCATCGGCCGGGACACGGTCAGCGCGATACAGGCGGGAACCGTGTTCGGCTACCAGGCCCTCGCGTCCGGACTGCTGGCACGGGTCCGGGCGGAGCTGGCCGAGGCGGCCGGCGTTGCGCCCGGCGACGTTCGGGCGATCCTGACCGGTGGCCTGTCCGCGGCGCCCTGGGCCGCCGGTGTCGAGGGCGTGGATGCGATCGACCCGGACCTGACGCTCAAGGGCCTGGCCATCCTGTACGCGGAGGTCGCGGGGGGCGACCCGATCGAGATGTTCCCCTGATGAGCCGGGACACGGCCATGGACGATGATCGGGCGATGGGCGACGACCGGTCGGTGGACGATGACCGCGCGACGGGCGGGCGGCTCGCGGGGCGCCTGATCGGGCTCGGGGTGTGCGGGTCGATTGCCGCCTACAAGGCCGTCGAGCTGCTCCGTCTCCTGGCCGCCGAGGGCGCGGACGTGGTCGCGATGCTCACCCCGGCCGCCGCGCGGTTCGTCGGTCCGCTCACGTTCGCCGCGCTGTCACGCCACCCGGTGGAGACCGACGTGCTGGGGCTGCTCCCGGACGATCGCATCGGCCACATCGTGGTCGCCGACTCGGCGGACGCGATCGTGGTCGCTCCGGCGACTGCGCGCTGGCTGGGCGCCATGGCGAACGGGATCGCCAGCGACGCGGTCGTCGCGGCGTGCCTCGCCACGTCGGCCCCGGTCGTGTTCGCGCCGGCCATGGATGGGGACATGTGGACGCATCCCGCGACGCAGGCGAACGCCCGCCGCCTGGAGCGTGATTTCGGCTACCGGATGGTGCCCCCAGGGGCCGGGGCGCTGGCGTCGGGCCAATCGGGCGTCGGGCGGCTGGCGGAGCTGCCCGCGATCGTGGATGCGATCGTCGGGGCGGTCGCGGGCCGTCCTGTCAGGCAGCCCGACCCGGCCGGCCGGCCGCCGCTGGTCGCGCCCGGTCGCGGGGCGGACCTCGATGGCCGGACCGTCGTGATCACAGCCGGCGGCACCGCCGAGCCGATCGATCCCGTCCGGTACATCGGCAACCGCAGCAGCGGCCGGATGGGCGTGGCGGTCGCCGAGGCCGCGCTGGACCGCGGCGCACGGGTGACCGTGATCGCCGGCCGGGTCGAGGTGCCCCTGCCGGAGGCGGCCACGATCGTCCGGGCCGAGACGACCGCCGCCATGCGCGATGCCGTAGTCGAGGCTGTCATCGGGGGTCGCGCCGACGTCCTGGTGATGGCGGCGGCGGTCGCCGACTTCCGCCCGACGCGAGCCGCGGACACGAAGCTCGTCCGCGGCGGCTCCCTGACCATCGAGCTCGAGCCCACGGAGGACATCCTGGCCGAGGTCGCTGGGCGCGCGAGCGACCAGGAGCCGCGTCCCGTCATCGTCGGGTTCGCGGCCGAGACGGGCTCCCTCGATCGTGCCCCGGACAAGCTCCGGCGCAAGGGGGCGGACCTGCTGGTCGCCAACGACGTGTCCGAACCGGGCTCGGGCTTCGGGGCGGAGACCAACCGGGTCTCGATCCTGGCCGCCGATGGCGGCCGCGAGGACCTGCCGCTGCTGTCCAAGCGAGAGGTCGCGGACCGGCTGCTGGACCGGGTGGCCGCCGCATTGGACGGACGCGATGCCCGGGCGCACACTGCCCGGAGCCGCACGGAGACCAGTCCATGAGCGTCCAGCAATCGTCCGTCCCCCGCCTGTCCGTCGTCGACATCGCCCGGTTGTACGCGAGCGGGACGCGTATCGCGACCATCACCGCCTACGACTACCCGACCGCGCTGCTGGTCGATGAGGCCGGCATCCCGCTGATCCTGGTGGGCGACTCGGTTGCCCAGGTGATGCTGGGCTACGAGACCACCGTGCGGGTGTCCATGGACGAGATGCTCCATCACACCAAGGCCGTGGTCAGGGGGACGAAGCGGGCGCTGATCGTCGCAGACATGCCGTTCCTGTCCTACGCCACGTCGGACGAAGCGGTCACCAACGCCGGCCGCTTCCTGCGCGAGGCCGGCGCGCAGGCCGTGAAGATCGAGGGCGGCGTGCGCAGCGGCCGGATCATCGAGGCGCTGGTCAAGGCCGGCATCCCGGTGATGGGGCACATCGGGCTGACGCCCCAGGCCATCAACACCATCGGCAAGGTCCGGGTCCAGGGCAAGTCGCGGGACCAGGCCCGACAGCTGCTCGCGGACGCGCTCGCGGTACAGGAGGCCGGCGCCTTCGCGATCGTGCTGGAGCTGGTGCCCGGCCAGCTGGCGGAGGCGATCACCGAGCGGCTGCGGATCCCCACGATCGGGATCGGTGCCGGTGCCGGCTGCTCCGGCCAGATCCAGGTCATCACCGACACGCTCGGGTTGGGCGACTGGACGCCGAAGCATGCACGCAAGTACGCGGACCTGCGGGGGACGATCCTCGCGGCAATCCAGCAGTATCGCGCGGACGTCGAGGCCGGGACGTTCCCGGGCGAGGCGGAGACCGTGCTGATGGACCCGGAGGTCCTGGACGACGTCCTGGGCAGGGGCACCGCGGACCGCGCGGACGGAGCCTCCGAGCTGGCGGGCATCCCGCTCGACCGCGACCTCTGATCATCGCGCCGATGGCTCGGACCTTCGTCGCGCCGGGTCTTCGGGTGCGCTGAACCGATGCAGGTCGTTCGCACCCGGGCGGACCTCCGGGCCGCCCTCGCGGTCGCGCCGCAGCCGGTGGGGCTCGTGCCCACGATGGGCTGGCTGCATGCCGGCCACACGGCCCTGGTCGAGCGAGCACGCGCAGAGAGCGCGACCGTGGTGGTGTCGATCTTCGTCAATCCGCGCCAGTTCGGCGAGGCAACCGACTTCACCCAGTACCCGCGCAACGAGGCCCGGGACCTCGCCGTGTGCGAGGCGGCCGGCGTGGACCTGGTGTTCGCGCCGTCCGTGGACGAGGTCTACCCGCCCGGCTTCGACACCACGGTCGCGGTGCGCGGTATCGCGGACCCGCTCGAAGGGGCGGCCCGGCCCGGCCATTTCGACGGCGTGGCAACGGTCGTGGCCATCCTGTTCTCGCTGGTGGATGCCGAGCGTGCCTACTTCGGGCTCAAGGACTACCAGCAGGTGCAGGTGATCGGGCGGATGGCGCTGGACCTCGCGCTGCCCACCGAGGTGGTCCCGTGCGAGACGGTGCGCGAGCCCGACGGGCTGGCCATGTCCTCGCGCAATGCGCGCCTGTCGCCGGCGGGTCGAGCGGCGGCTCCCGCGCTCCACCGGGCCCTCCTGGCCGGCGGCGACTGCATCCGCGACGGCGAGCGGAACGCCGAGACCGTGCGGGCGGCGATCCGCGACGTGCTGGCCCGCGAGCCGCTGGCGGCGATCGACTACGTCTCGGTGGCGGACCCGGACACGTTGCGGGAGCTGGAGGTCGTCCGGGGCGGCGCCCTGCTGTCGCTCGCGGTGCGCATCGAGGGTGTGCGCCTGATCGACAACGAGCGGGTCGGCTAGGGGCCGGACGCGCCGGAGCCGAACGCGCGGGAGCCGGACGCGCCGGAGCCGGACGCGCCGAGCGCGGCTCAGGCCAGGCGCGCCTCGGTGGCGGCGTCGAGGAACCGGTCCACCTCGAGGAACTCCCAGACGAGCGCCTTGATCATCGCGATCTTCCCCGCGTCGGCGGCGTGCGTCTTGACCAGCAGGTCATGGACCTCAGAGGCCACGGTGTACGTGTCGTCGTCGACAAGCGCCGCGAACATGCCGGCGTCGCGGATCGCCTCGAGCACCTCGGGCCGCGGCTCGTAGCCGCCCGTGAGGACGAGACCGATCGCGGCGCCCTCCGGTCCTGCCTCGACCGCACCGGGCGTGCCGCCGACCAGGGCATCCAGCGTCGCGGCCCGGGGACGGCCGGCGAGGTGGGCGGTGGTGATCGTAAGGATCACGTCTTCGCGATCGCCCGGGACGATCACCAGCGTGCCCGGTCCGACGCGCGCCAGCATGTGGTGCGGCTCCATCGCCCCGATCGCCACGTTGGCGATCACCCGATCGAGGTCCGGCCCCGGGTGGATCACCGCGCCGTGGACGCCCTCGAGGATCATCTCGAGCGTGGGGTTGGACAGGATCGGCCGGTACGGCAGGACGCCCAGCAGCGGGATCCCGTGCCGGGCCAGCCCGCGCTCCAGCGTGCGCGCGATCCCGGGCTGCTCGTCGACCCGCACCTTGTTCACGATGGCACCGGCGACCGGGACCCCGTGCGCCGCGAAGTGGGAGGCGTTGAGCACGATCTCGTCGATCGGCCGGCCGACGCCGCCCTCCGACACGATGACAGCCGGGGCGCCCAGCATCGACGCGACCACGGCGTTCGAGAGGCCGATCACCGCTCCGACCCCGGCGTGCCCGGTGCCCTCGATCAGCAGCATGTCGTGACCGGCGAAGTGGCGCTGCGCCTCGACGATCCGCGCTCCCAGGTCCTCGACCACGTCCCCGGCGATGTACTTCTTGGTGAACCCGCGCGGGATGTGCACGGGGCTCATGACCGCGTACGGGTCGGGCAGGCCGAAGATCGTCCGCATCAGGACCGCGTCCTCGTCGGCGGGCTGCCCGTCCTCGATCACGGTCCGTTGGCCGACAGGCTTGGTGAACCCGGTCCGGTAGCCGCGGCGAACGAAGCCGTCCAGGAGGCCCAGCGAGGCGGTGGTCTTGCCGCGGTTCTGCCCGGTCGCGGCGAGGTACAGCTGCCGCATGGTGGATCGTCGCTGACCGGACGGCGAGCCGTCAGCTCCGGGGTGTCGTCCGACGCTCGATCAGCTGGACGGCCTCGCGGAGGCGGGTGAGCGACTCCTCGTCCACCGCGTCGGGCTCGAGATACGGGCCCAGGCGCTCCATGATGTCCGTGACCAGGCCCAGGAACACCGCCGCGTCCGCAACGAAGAACTGCGGCTCGTTGTTGTAGCGGACCATGGTCAGGCGCCCCTGGAGCACGCGCCGCTCCTCGACGTGGGCCACCTGGGTGCTGAAGTTGTGGCCCTGGATCCCGTCCGGGTTGTTGAGGAAGTTGAGCGCGTTGTCGATCGCGAGCCCGAACCTGGCACGCCAGGCGACCAGGCGCTCGTGGACCTCCGGCGGGATGCGGACCTCAGCAACCTCCTCGAACACCTCGGGAGCAACGGTGAGCAGCCCGACCAGGGTCGTGCCGGCCCGCGCACCGAGCATCACCTGGAGGCTCCGCTCGAGGGTGAACACCTCGGAATCGAAGCGGGGGCTGGTGATGACGTCGGTGAGCAGGTCCTCGACGTTGTCCAGGCTGCCCGGGTCGTTGAGGGCGCCGGCCAGGTGGAGGATCTCCTCCTTGAACAGGAACTTTTCCTCGTGGTCCAGCATGGCCGGATGGTAGCAGGCGGCTTTCGGACCTTCGGAAACGAAACGGCCCGGCAGCAGCCGGGCCGTTCGTGCGTTCGCGGCGGTCCACCGGCGGGGTCCGGTGAACCGAGGAAGAGGCGATCTACGGGTACAGACCCCGCAGCGCCGTGGCGTCGGCCACGCGCTGGACAGCGTTCAGGTAGGCGCCGGTGCGCATGTTGACGCCGTTCTTCTCGGACTGGGCGAGGACCTCGCCGAAGGCCTTGACCATGATGGTCTTGAGCTTGGCGTTGACCTCGGTCTCGGTCCAATGGTCGCGGTTGAGGTCCTGGACCCACTCGAAGTAGCTGACGGTCACACCGCCCGCGTTGCACAGGATGTCCGGGATCAGGAACACGCCGCGGTTGTACAGGATCTCGTCGGCCTCGGGGGTCGTGGGGCCGTTCGCGGCCTCGGCGACGATCCGTGCCTTGACCTTGTCCGCATTGCGAACCGTGATCTGGTTCTCGAGGGCCGCCGGGATGAGCACGTCGCAGTCGGTCTCGAGGACCTCGGCGTTGGTGATGTCCTCGGCGCCGGGGAAGCCCTTGACCGTCCCGTGCTCGCTCTTCCAGGCCATGACCCGGCTGACGTCCAGGCCGGACATGTTGCGGATGCCGCCCTGCGAGTCGGACACGGCAACGACCGTGGAGCCTTCCTCGCTCATGAGCTGGGCCGCGATGGCGCCCGCGTTGCCGAAGCCCTGCACAGCGACCTTGGCAGTCTTGAGGTCCATGCCCAGGTGGCGGGCAGCCTCGACGACCGTGTACACGCAGCCACGCGCGGTGGCCTCGTTGCGGCCTTCCGAGCCGCCCAGGCTGATCGGCTTGCCGGTGACCACGCCCGGAACCGTGTACCCCACGTGCATGGAGTACGTGTCCATGAACCAGGACATGATCTGGGGGGTCGTGTTGACGTCGGGGGCGGGGATGTCGCGCTCGGGGCCGACGAGGACCTCGATCTCGGTGAAGAAGCGTCGGCTGAGGTGCTCGAGCTCCTTCATCGACAGCTTCTTGGGGTCGACGATGACGCCGCCCTTGCCGCCGCCATACGGGATGCCGACGACCGCGCACTTCCAGGTCATCCACATCGCGAGGGCCTTGACCTCGTCGAGGCTGACGTCCTGGTGGTAGCGGATCCCGCCCTTGGCCGGTCCACGGCCGAGGTTGTGCTGGACGCGATAGCCGGTGAACACCTTGACCGACCCGTCGTCCATCGCGACCGGGAAGTGCACGGTGAGCTCACGGCGGGGCTCGCGCAGCACGCGGCGAAGGCCGGGGTCCAGGTTCAGCATGTCGGCAGCAAGATCGAACTGCTGCTGCGCGACGTTCCAGGCGCTGATCGGCGCCGCAACGTTCTCCGTCGTCATGAACGGAAGGTCCTCGTGCTGGGACGGTGGACGCCGCCCCTGATCGATGAGTCGTCTTCCGGACGACCCCACGGGGTGCGCTCGCCAGGCCCGGCCGAGGGATCGCCGGCGGGCTCGGCGCACCACCTTTCGGGTCCCGAGTATAGCCGCGGTTGGTCGGGGACCATGGGCCGGTCGTCACTCTGCCGCAACCAATCCGTCACCTCCACGGCCCTGTCGCTCGGCAGGGGTAGGCGGCGTCGGCTCCGGCGGGCCGACGGGATCAGTGGCGGCGAATCACGACCGCGCCGACGCAGCCGGGACCCAGGTGCGGCCCCACGGAGGCGCCGATCGTCAGCTCCTGGACCTTGGCCGGGTCGACGCCGGATCGCTCCAGGAACCGGGCGTGGAACTCCTCGACGTCCGCCTGGGTGGTGTGCAGGATCGTCGCCCGCTCGATCGGCTTGGCGGTCAGCAGCTCCAGCGTCCGCTCGCGGGCCTTGGGCCGTGACCTGACCCGGTCCGCGTTCTCCACGATGCCGTCGATGACCGTGATGATCGGCTTGATCGAGAGCATCGTTCCGACCGCCGCCCGGGCCCCGCTGATCCGGCCGCCGCGCTTCAGGTACTCCAGGGTATCGAGGGCGACGAACAGGTCCACGTCCGCCCGGCGCGACTCGATGACGCGGGCGATCTCGGCTGCCGACACCCCTTCCTCGGCCAGCTCGGCCGCGATCTGGGCGAGCATCCCCTCGCCCATCGAGGCCGTTCGCGTGTCGATCACGTGGATCTCGCGGTCGGGCAGCATGTCCCGGGCGACCTGGGCCGACTTGAGGGTCCCTGACAGCTCGCCCGACACGTTGACGCACACGATCGCCTCGGCACCGCCGTCGAACGCGTGCTTGAACGCTTCAAGGAAGTCCCCCGGGGCCGCCGCGGCGGTGGTGGGAAACGGCGCGTCCGGCGCGGTCATCCGCTGCCAGAACTGGTCCGTGGTGAGATCGACGTTCACCCGGAAGCTCTCGGAGCCGAAGCTGACGATCAGGGGGACAACCGTGATCCCCTGCCGTGCGGCCAGCTCGGGGGGCATGTCGCTCACGGAGTCGGTGATGATCGCGACGTGAGACACGGGCGAGGCTCCTCCATCGGGTGTCCGCACCGTTGGCGCCCGGCGACCGGGAGGCGGTGCCGTTGACGGCGACGCCGCGGGGTTGGGCTCTCGTGGCTGCCGATGATACGGACCCGGCGCCAGCCGTGGCACGGCCGGTCGAGCGCCGGGCGCGAAGCGCCGCCTCCCCGGATCGCCGAGCGGCTACGCTGTCGTGCATGGCGCGAGCGGTCCT
Organism: uncultured Chloroflexia bacterium; assembly: GCA_963732805.1. Classification (GTDB taxonomy): domain Bacteria; phylum Chloroflexota; class Limnocylindria; order Limnocylindrales; family CSP1-4; genus CAIXZV01. Next base: position 1,213,436 of record CAVTAW010000002.1, on the reverse strand, counting down.
GGCGGTCATCCTCGGCACGTTCACGCTGCGCCTGGCGACGGGCATCACCGGCGCCATGCTCATCTACTACTACGCGACGTTCCCCGACTACGGCGGCGCACCGGTCAGCGCGCGCGAGGTCGGCCTGCTGGGCGCCCTGTTCTACGCCAGCGAGCTGATCGGCTCGCCCCTGTTCGGGATCCTGTCCGATCGCATCGGCCACCGCCGGGTCATGCTCGTCGGCCCCGCCTTCGGCGCCGTGGCGGTGATCGTGACCGCGCTCACCGTGAGCCTGCCCGTGATCGGCCTCACCCGGCTGCTCGAGGGCGGGTCGACGGCCGCGTCGGTCCCGTCGATCCTGGGCTTCATCGCCTTCGCCACTGCGGCGGACGAGCTCCGGCGCGGCAAGGCGGTTGCCCGGTTCGAGGCCGCGACGCTTGCCGGGCTGATGGCGGGGTTCGTGATCGCCGGGCCGCTGTTCCGGGCGCTGGGACCCACCGCGTTCCTCCTCAACGCGCTGGTCTACGGAGTCTCGTTCCTGATCTACCGCTACGGCGTCCCGGCCCATGCCGAGCCCGAGCCGGCGGCCCACGCGCACGACCCCGGGGAAGGCACCCGCCGCTACCTGCGGATCCTGCGCGGCAGCCACGTCTGGCTCCTCGCCCCGACCTGGATCGCGATCAACGCCACGCTCGGCCTGTACACCAGCCAGACGCTGTTCCAGCTCGTCCGCACGCCCGACCCGCGGTTCGCGGACCAGGGTTTGATGGGCGGTTTCGACGAGCTCCAGGTGTCGGCCGCCCTGGCGGTTGGCGGCCTGCTGTTCTTCGCCGGCCTGCTGTACTGGGGCGGCAAGTTCCGGAGCCTGCGGCGCACCGCGATCATCTTCTACGGGATCCTGGGTGGCACCGCGATGATCCTGGCCGGGCTCGCGATCAACCATTCGGTCACCGCGCCGCTCCCGGTCCTGCTGCTGCTGGTCGCGATCGGGGGTGGGGGGCTGTTCGTGCTGGCCGGCGCCACGCCGGCGGCGATCGGGCTGCTGGCCGACATGACCGAGGCCTATCCCGATGACCGGGGCGCGATCATGGGCCTGTACTCGGTGTTCCTGGGCCTGGGCCAGATCACCGGCAGCCTGCTGGGCGGCGAGGCGGCCCAGCGCGCCGGCCTCGACGGAGTGTTCGTGATGTCACTGGTGCTGCTCGCCGTTGCCCTGGTGCCGCTCAGCCGCCTGCGCCGGTTCGAGCACCAGGTGGGTGCCGGGGTCCCCTCCTCCGCCGGGACGGCGCCGGGCGTGGCGGATGGCTGACGACGCGCCGGATCCGGCCTTCGTGCCCGCGCGCGCGGTCCGCGGTGCGCGCGGAGCCGTGGTGGCGCCTCACCACCTCGCGACCGCCGCCGGGCTCGCGGTCCTGGCGGCGGGCGGGCACGCCGTGGACGCCGCGATCGCCACGAACGCCGTGCTGGGCGTGGTCATGCCCAACGGCTGCGGCATCGGCGGCGACGCGTTCTGGCTGGTCTGGGACGAGCGGGCGGGCGAGCAGGTCGCGCTCAACGGGTCCGGACGGGCGCCCGCGGGAGCCGACGCATCCCGGCTGCGAGACCAGGGTCTCGACCGGATCCCGCTGCGCGGCCCGCTCCCGATCACGGTTCCCGGTGCCGTTCGCTCCTGGGCGGATGCCCACCGCCGCTGGGGCCGGCTCTCGCGGGATGCGGTGCTGGGCGCGGCGATCGAACAGGCCTCGGCCGGCTTCCCGGCCTGGGACGGACTGATCCGGTCGGTGGAGGCGCTGGCGGCGGCAACCGCGGACGCGTCCTGGGCCGGCGGGTTCCGGGCCGTGTGGCGGCCGAGCGGACGCGCCTGGCGGCCCGGCGAGCTGGTCCGGCTGCCGGCGCTCGCGGCCACCCTGCGGACGCTCGCCGACGAGGGCTTCGATGCGCTGTACGACGGAGCCCTGGGTGAGCGGATCGCCGCGGGGCTGGCCGAAGCAGGCGCCCCGTTCGCGATCGACGACCTCCGGGATCACCGCAGCACGTGGGGCGAGCCGCTGGCCACCACCTATCGCGGCGTACGGGTCACGACCCACCCGCCCAACAGCAGCGGCCTGCCGGCCCTCCAGATCCTCAACATCCTGGAACGGTTCCCCCCCGCCCCCGACGCCGGGTTCGCCGGTCGCGGCTGGACCGATGCCGCATGGCTGCACCTCCAGCTTGAAGCCGCCAAGCTCGTATTCGCCGACCGGGACGCGTACCTCACCGACCCGTCGTTCCGCGATGTCCCGGTCGATCGGCTGCTGTCGGGTGCCCATGCCGCGGAGCTCGCCGCGCGGATCGACCCGGGGCATGCCGATGCCTCGCCGCCTCCGGCGCGCACCCTGGTCGGCGGCACCATCTACCTCGCCGTCGTTGACGCCGAGGGCAACGCCGTGAGCCTGATCCAGTCCAACGCCGCGGGGTTCGGGTCGGGCGTCCTCGACGCCGTCACGGGCGTGCACTTCCAGAACCGCGGCGCCTCCTTCTCGCTCGACCCCGCCCATCCCAACGTGCTGGAGCCGGGGAAGCGGACCGCGCACACGTTGCTGCCGGGGATGCTGTTCCGGGCCGGCGAGCGACGGCCCTGGATCGTCGCCGGGTCGATGGGCGGCGACATCCAGCCGCAGATCCACGCCCAGCTCGTGTCCGCGCTCGTGGACGGGGGCGCCGACATCGCGACCGCGATCGCCGCTCCGCGCGTGGTCGTCCTGCCCGCCGGCTGGCTGGCACCGCCCGTGGACGTGGCCACCGACGGCGAGCTGGCATTGGGCGTCGCGGCGGGCCTGGCCGGACGGGGTCACGCCTTGCGCCGCACCGCCTATGACGGCGGGCTGGGCCATGAGCACGCCATCGAGCTGGTGGACGGGGGCCCTGCCGGCGGCGGGTCGCTGGCCGCCATGACCGATCCGCGCAGCGCGGGGCTGCCCGCGGCCCGCTGACAGGGCGGGGGCGGGCCGCCCGAAGGGGGCGGGCCGCCCGAAGGGGGCGGGCCGCCCGAAGGGCCGCGGAACGGCCGGATGGTATCCTCGGCCGGCCGGTGGCAGGCTGCGCTCACACCGATCTGCCGCCGGCCTCGTGTGACACCGGAGGGGTGCGTGACCTCGAACGTCGGCCAGAACTACCCGTACACCAGCGAGACGGAAGCGGAGCGCGCCTCGCGGCTCGGGTTCCTCATCGCCGAGCGCGACGGCCTGGAGGACAAGCTCAAGGCCGAGACGACGGCGCTCGACGACCACGACCGATGGTGGGTCTGGAAGTGCCCGACGACCGGCTGCGCCGGGCCTGCTCCACGTCGCCGGGCTACGCGCTCGAGAAGCACGCCGTCTACGTCGTCTGCGACGGGACCTGCGCGAAGACCTTCCTGCGCTAGGCCGCGCGTGCCGTGACGGCCGCGACCCCTGCGCGTGGACATCCGGACCGCCCGCCGGCAGCTGCTCCTCGACACTGCCGGCATCGCGCTGTCGGTGATCGGATTCGGGTTCGTGTTCGGCCTCGCGGCACGGAACGCCGGCTACTCTCCGATCGAGGCCAGCGCCATGAGCGTGTTCGCCTTCGCCGGCGCCGCCCAGTTCGCGGCCGTCGGCTACGTGGCCGCGGGGCTGCCCTGGGCGCCGATCGTGGTGCTCACGTTCGCGCTCAATGCGCGCCATCTGCTGTACAGCGCGTCGCTGGCGCCGCGGCTCCGCGGGCTGCCGTTCGCCCAGCGTGCGGCGATGGCCCACGTGCTGACCGACGAGGCGTTCGCGCTGGCAGCCAGCCACTTCCACCGCGCCGGCCGCGTGGACGTGCCCGGGTACTGGATCGGGGCGATCCTCGGCGTGTTCATCCCCTGGAACCTCGCGACGTTGGCGGGCGTGCTGCTGGGTGGGGCGATCCCCGACCCCACGGCGCTCGGGCTGGACGTCGTGCTTCCCGGCCGCGATGGCGGGGCTCGCCGCCGGTCTTGTCACGGGCCGGCGTGAGCTCGCGGCGGCCGGGGCCGGTGCGGCGATCGGGGTGTCGCTCTCGCTGGCCTGGGGTCCGTCCCTGGGGATCATCGCCGGAGGGCTCATCGGGCCGCTGGTCGCGATGGCGGTGCCGGCCGGAACCACGCGGCTCGTCACCGAGTCCGACGCCAGCGCGCAGCCGATCGACATCGAGCTCGCGATCGCCGAGGTCGCGGCGCTCGATGACCGGAGCGATGACCGATGAGCACGGACCTCGTCCTCCTCGCGCTGCTGATGGCGGCCGTGACCTACCCGTCCCGGGCGATCCCGCTGCTCGCCCCGGGAATCGAGCGGCTGCCGCCGCGCGCGCTGCTGTACCTGCGGCTGGTCGGGCCGGCGATCCTCGCGTCGCTCGCGGCCGCGAACACGCTGGTCCTCGCGACCGGTGACGGATCCCGACAGCTCCATGTCGGCATCGAGGCGATCGGCGTGCTCGCGTGCCTGGCCCTGACGGCGTGGCGCCGCAACCTGCTGCTGGGGCTGGTTGCCGGGGTCGGGCTCGTTGCCCTCGCCCGGGCGGCGGGCGTCGGCTAGGAGCCGCCGGGATCGCGTCGGCTAGGAGCTGCGGGGATCGCGCGGGCGCGCTCCGGCCCGGCCGCTTCGCGCCTCGGCTTCGACCTCCACGAGCAGGCTGGGCGTCATCAGACGGGCGACCACGACCAGCGTGGCGGCGGGGCGGACGTGGCGGAAGATGTCCCCGTGGACGGCGGCCACCGCCGGTCGCGTCCGCCGGGTCCACCACGTACATCCGGGTGCGCACCACCTCGTCGAACGTGAAGCCCGCCTCGCCCAGGGCCGCCTCGATGATCGCGAACGCGGCTCGCGCCTGGGCCGCCGCGTCACCCGGGTGGAGCGACTCGCCGTCGGGCCCGGCATCCGTGGTGCCGCTCACGAAGCACGCGTCGCCGACGGCAACTGCTCGCGAGTAGCCCGCCGACGCCTCCCACGGGCCCCCGCTGGACACGAGCCGGCGCGTCACCGGGCCGCGGCGCCTCCACCGCGGCCGAGCCGGGCCGCGCGCCAGGCAGCCACCTCTGGGTCGCGGCCGATCGCCGCGATCAGCGCGGCCAGCAGCACCGTCCGCGGGACGATCGAGCCCAGCTCGAGGTACTCGCCGGGCGAGTGGTCGCAGCCCGCCGATCGGCCCCAGGCCGTCGACGTGGGAACGCCCATCCCAGCCGTGGTGTTCGCGTCCGAGGCGCCGCCCGTGGCGGCGTCGTGCAGCTCGAAGCCGAGCGCCTCCGCCAGGTCCACGGCATGTGCGACCAGCCGGCCCGATCGCTCCAGCTTCTCCATCGGCCAGTGGCGGCCGGTCTCCGCAACGTCGACCGTGATGTCGGGCACGACCCGTGGCTCGACCAGCGCCCGGATCGCCGTCTCGGCCTCGACCAGCGCGTCGCGGGTGACGCGCGCGGACGTCGACCTCCAGCGTGCACCGCTCGGCGACGACGTTGGGCCGGGTGCCGCCCCCGATCGACGCCCGACGTTGACGGTCACGCCCGGCCATCGACCGTTGAGCGCATGGAGGTCGTCGACGATCCGCGCCGCCTCGAGGATCGCGCTGCGGCCCTTCTCGGGCTCGACGCCGGCGTGGGCTGCGCGACCGTTGACGGTGATCACGAGGCCGAGGTTGCCCTTGCGCGAGGAGACGATGTCGCCGTTGGCGCGCGCGCACTCGAGCACGAGGCAGGCATCCACGTCCGGGGCCAGGTCGCGGATCAGCGGCGTGGACGCCGGCGATCCGATCTCCTCGTCGGGGTTGGCGACGAACACCAGCCGGCCGAGCGGCAGGCCGCCAGCGACGGCCCGCAGCGCGTCGATGGCATACAGGCCGGCGAGGAGGCCGCTCTTCATGTCGGTGACGCCCGGCCCGGTGGCAACCCCGTCGCGGATCGCGAACGGGCGCTCCGCGGCGGTCCCTGGGTCGAACACGGTGTCGAGGTGCGCGATGCACAGGAGGCGTGGGCCCTGTCGGGTCCGAGCCGTCGAGCTCCGCGACGACCGTCTCGCCCAGTCCCAGGTCGTTGGGGTGCGAGGCAACGCGGGCGCCCATGGCCACGAGACGGCTCATCGTCCAGCGACCGATCGCGTCCACACCCTCCCTGGTGTAGCTGCCGCAATCCGTGTTGACGAGCTGCTCCAGGTCGGCGAGGATACGCCGGGTAGGACCGATCGAGATGCTCGCGCAGGGCCGTGAGCTCGGGCTGCCGGCACGAGCGGCGAGGGGTGGCTGGCCATGCGCCCGAGTGTATCGGTGCCGGGTCGGAGGCCGGTCGCCGCCGGTGCGCGCACGCACCGGGACGCAGGCGGGCGCCCGGCGACCGGCGCGGGACGCGCGGTCTCGGGCGCGACGCGCGAGCGTATCCTCGCCGGATCGTGCGTCTGGTCGAGATCCGCCTGCTGGAGGGACCCAACGTCTACCGGCTCGAGCCGGTGGTCAAGGTCGAGGTTGCCGTCGGCCGTGCGCGAGCGTGGCATGGATCGCGCGACCGAGGGCGATCGGGCGCTCGTCCACCTCGGCCGGACGGCACCCGCTCGCGATTGGCCCGACCCGGTCGTGGACGTCGTGGCCTGGACGCGACGCCTGCGCCGGCGACCATGGCGAGCACGCCGGGCCCGTCGAGGTCCACCGCGGCTCGGACGCCGGGCACCTGGGTCGTCACCTGGCCGTGGCTGGGTGCGGAGCGGGCGCGCACGATCGCCGAGGCGGCCATCGACCTCGCGACCCGGTCCGTCTCGGCCGGCCGGCGCGTCCGCCTGACCGGCACCCAGGCGGGCGCGGTGGCGCGCTGGGAGGCCCGCATCGCGGCGAGCCGCTGGCGACGCCGCCCGGCTGGATCCGCGACAGCGCCCGGCGCATGCCCGTGGTGTCGATCACCGGCACCAACGGCAAGTCGACGGTGACCCGGCTGATCACGCACATCCTCGTTCGGGCCGGGCGCCATGTCGGGACGACGACATCCGACGGGATCCTCGTCGACGAGCGGCTGGTCGACCCGGGCGACTGGACCGGGTCCGGGCGGAGCTGCCACGGTCCTGCGCCGAGGCGATGTCGAGGTAGCGGTGCTCGAGACCGCCCGCGGCGGCCTCGTCCTGCGCGGCCTGGGCTACGAGTCCAACGAGGCCAGCGTGTTCACCAACGTCTCGTCCGACCACCTCGACCTCCAGGGCATCCACACCCTGGCCGAGCTGGCCGAGGTCAAGGCAACGATCTGCCGCGTCACCCAGGCCGACGGCTGGGTGGTGCTCAACGCCGACGACCCGCTGGTCGCGGCCGTCGCCCGGCGGGCCCGCGCCCGGGTCGCGCTGTTCTCGCTCGACCCGGAGGCATCGCCGCGTCCTCGCCCGCCACCGGCGCGCCGGCGGCCGCGCGTACGTGCTGCGTGACGGCCGGCTGCGTCGAGTGCGAGGCCGCCGCGGAGCGCGAGATCCTGCCGAGTCGCCGAGCTGCCCGTCGCGCTCGGCGGCATGGCCCGCCACAACGTCGCCAACGCGCTCGCCGCAGCCGGCGGAGCGCGCGCGCTGGGGGCCTCGCTGGACCAGGTCGCCGACGGCCTGCGCCACTTCCGACCTTCGGCGGAGCTGTCGCCCGGCCGGCTCAACCTGTTCCGCGTGGGCCGGCGGATGGTCATCGTCGACTTTGCCCACAACGAGGCCGGCACCGAGGCGATCCTCGATGTCGCCGCCGCGATCGCCGGCGGCGCGGCCGGTCGCACGGCGCCGATCACCGTGATCATCGGGACGGCCGGCGACCGGCCCGACGACACGCTCCGGGGCATCGGGCGCATCGCCGCTGCACGCGCGCAGCGCGTCGCGGTCAAGGAGACGCTCGCCTACCTCCGCGGCCGCGACCGGGCGAACGTCGTGGACCAGATCCTGATCGGGATCGCCGAGGGCGGGATGGACCCGGCGCGCCGTGCCGGTCTACGCGAGCGAGACCGAGGCGCTCGAAGCCGAGCTGGGCGTCAGGGGGCGGCCGTCTCGGGCGACGGCCGGAGCGACGCCTCGCGAATCGTCGTCCTGTTCTGCCACGCGGAGCGCGACGGCGTGTTCGCCCTGCTCGAGCGGGCCGGGGCCCGCCCGGTGGACGCTGCCGACGCCCTGCGCGAGCTGTCGCCGCGACTGGCCGACCAGCACCGCCACTGACACGCGCCGCGCGAACGTGCGTTGGCGAGGCGGGCACGCAGCGAAACGCTCTTGCGCTGGGCCCGGGCCGTGACCATCATCGCGCGTACGCCCGATGCGGTCCGACGGACCGGCGCGGGTCGCTGGAGGCGCGCTGCGATGGAAATGGCGATCGGGATCATCCTCGTCGTGCTGTCGGCGCTGATCATCGCGGAGGTCATCCGGACCGTCAGCGCGAACACCCCGCGCTGATCCCGCACCGCGCTGCCGTCGGGCACCTGCCCCCCACCGCGCCGCCCGCGATCCGGACGCGCCGCGGTCGCCGGGCCTCAGCCGAGCGGCGCCTCCAGCTCGCCCGGATCCGCGAACGCCGTCGCGCCGGCCGCGCGTCCGGCGAGCGCCATCGCCTCGCGGTAGACGCCCACCGCGTCGTCGGCGCAGCACCACGACGAGGTCACCCGGCGCCGCCCGGCGCAGGGCCGTGCGGACGGCGGCCGCCTCGTCGAGGATCTTCTCCGACCTGCTCGACACGCGCCTGCCCTCGCCCCGGACGGCGCGCGACCCCGTGGACGACGTTCGTGGCCGACACCCCCGGCTCCCGGCCGCGCAGGTTCTTGTCCTCGCGGATGATGATCTCGTCGAACGCCGTCGCGGCCAGGGCGCCGTACTCGCGCTGATCCTCGTCCCGCCGGTCGCCCGGGATCCCGATCACGCCGATCGCGCGCCCGGCCCTCGCGGGCAGGGAGGCCGCGGCCCGGGAGCCGCCGATCCCCGACCGTCCGGCACGCGACGGCGGCTCGTCCATCATCCGGTTCACGAAGTCGGCCAGCTGGCGCATGCCATCCACGTTGTGGCAGTAGTCGATGACCACCCGTGTCCCGGCCACCTCGACCAGGTTCAGCCGGCCGGGCGCCTGGAAGAACGACGTCGTGAACGTCCGCAGTCCCTGGCGGATGTCGTGGAGGTGCGCGCCGGCGGCCCACGCCGCGGCGGCGGCCGCCAGCGAGTTGGCCACGTTCATCCGCGCGCGCCCACCGAACGTGCCGGGATCAGGTGCGTGTACAGGACCGGCATCTTGCGCGGTCCGTGCTTGAGGACCATCAGCTCGCCCTCGGGCGTGTCCTCGAGGCAGAACGCGGCGTTGCCGCGGGACGTGTGGCCGTCGATGCGGTCGTAGCCGTCCTCGCCCTTCTGCTTCGCCATCGAGAACAGCACCACGCGGCCGGCGCGAGTGGCGGGCCATCCGGTACACGAGTGGATCGTCCGCGTTGAGCACCGCCGTCCCGGAGCGCGGCACGGCCTCGACCAGGACACCCTTGACGTTGGCCAGCTGGCCGATCGTCTCGATCCCGCCGAGACCCAGGTGGTCGCCGGTGACGTTGGTGACCACCGCGACGTCGTTGCGGTCGTAGCCCAGGCCCTCGCGCAGGATCCCTCCCCGGGCCACCTCGAACACCGCGGTGTCCACGGTCGGGTTCTGGAGCACCATCTGGGCCGACTTCGGACCCGACATGTCGCCGCGCTTCATCAGCCGGCCGTCGATCACGATGCCGTCGGTCGAGGTCATGCCCACCCGGCGGCCCATCAGCTTGAGGATGTGGGCGACCATCCGGACCGTGGTCGTCTTGCCGTTGGTGCCGGTGACGGCGATGATCGGGATGCGGGCCGGCGACCCGGGCGGGAACAGCAGGTCGATGACCGGCTTCGCGACGTACTGCGGCTCGCCCTCCGTGGGGTGGGTGTGCATCCGGAACCCGGGCGCGGCGTTGACCTCCACGATGCCACCCCCGGTCTCGCGGACCGGGACCTCGATGTCAGGGCAAATGAAGTCGATGCCCGCGATGTCGAGACCGACGACCCGGGCCGCGGTCTCGGCGATCTCGATGTTGTCGGGATGCGCCTCGATGGTGCGATCGATCGAGGTGCCACCGGTGGACATGTTGCCGGTAAGGGCAAGCTTCACGAACGCCCCGGCCGCCGGGACGCTGTCGAGGGTGAGCCCCTGGCCCGCGAGCACGGCCTCGGCGTTCTCGTCGAGCCCGATCCTGGTGAGGACCTTCTCGTGGCCGATGCCGCGCCGCGGGTCGGCGTTGGTGGCGTCGACCAGCTCCCGGATCGTGTGCTCGCCGTCACCGGTCACGCTGGCCGGGACGCGCTCCGCCACGGCGGCCAGCCTGCCGCCGATGACCAGACACCGGTAGTCGCGGCCGGTGATGTACGTCTCCACGATCACGTCGCCGCGACCGGCTCTCGCGGAGGGCGGCCGGGAAGGCAGCCCGCACGGCGTCCTCGTCGCGGAGATCGAGCACCACGCCGCGGCCGTGGTTGCCGTCGAGCGGCTTGAGCACGCACGGATAGCCCAGGCGCCGTGCCGCTGCCACCGCCTCGTCCTCCGTCTCGACGACCTCCGAGCGCGGCACCGGCAGGCCGGCCGAGTCGAGCAGCCGGTTGGTCAGCTTCTTGTCAGAGGCGATGTCCACCGCGATGCCCGACGTCCGGGAGGTCATCGTCGCCCGGATGCGCTGCTGGTGGACGCCCTGGCCGAGCTGGACGAGGCTGTACCGGTCGAGCCGGATGTACGGGATGTCGCGGCTCGCGGCCTCGTCCAGGAGCGCCTGGGTCGAGGGTCCGAAGGCGAGTCGCTCGGCGAGCCGGATCAGCCGCTCGAGCGCCTCGCCCAGGTCGAAGGCAACCTCGGGGTCGTGAGGCGCCACCAGGTGGTTGACGAGGTCGACGGCCATCCGCCCGGCCTCGACCCCGACCTGCTCCTCGCGGTACTCGAAGATCACGTTGTACCGGCCGTACTCGCCGGTGCCGCGCGTCTTGCCGTGGCGGACGTCGGTGCCCGCGAGGTTCTGGAGCTCGAGGGCGATGTGCTCGGCCACGTGGCCGACCCAGGTGCCGTCGCGGAGCCGCGTGATGAACCCCCCGCGTCGCCCCAGCGAGCAGGCATGGTCCTCGAGCGTGGGCAGCAGCTCGACCAGGGCGTCCACGAAGCCCGGGATGCGGTTGCTCGGGAACTCCTCGAGCACGCCCAGGTCAACGATCTGGCGGATGACCGGCTCCCGGGCCCAGTAGTTGGGGCCGCGCAGCACCCGGGTCTCGACGATGCGCAGGGAGGGCTCAGGGCGGCGGCCGCCGGCACGGTCCACGGTCCGGCGCCGGGCCGATGCCTTGCGCGTCCCGGCGCCCGTCGCATCGCCGGACGCCTTGGTTGTCCGGGTCCGGGTCCGCGGAGCGGGGTCCGCCTGCGCCACGTGGTCCCTCCTCGCCTGCCTGGGTCTCGAAGTGTACGCGGCGAGGGTCGGCGGGCGCCGTCGCTCGACCACCGCCGGCGAGGACGGGCAGCTCCCGTCACCTCGCGGTCAGCTCGAGGCGGCCTCCCCGCCCTGGATCGAGTGCAGCGTGGGAGTCGCCACCCGCACCCGGCGCCGCAGGTCGAACCGATAGCCCGCCGGGAGCGAGTGGAGGACCACGCCGCTGATCATCAGCGGGCGGTGGCCGCGGATCTCCCACGCGTCGGTCTCGGATGCCGCCCCGTCGACGACCGTGATCGATCCCCGGCCGATGACCTCCATGACCTGGTCCGGGCCGACCACGCCCGCCGTGTCCTCGTCCACGCCCAGCCCGAGCAGGCTCGGGTTCTGGGCGATCAGGCTGAGCAGCCGCCCGAGCCGGTTCCGCTGCTGGAAATGCTGGTCCACGATCACGCCCGGCAGCAGACCCAGCCCCGCGGCGATCTGCGCCATCCGGTGCTTGGGCGTGGCGCCCGACGCGCCGAACGCGATCATGTGGCTGGACACTGCGCTCGCGCCGGCCGACGTGCCGGCCACGACCGCGCCACCCTCGAACTGGGTCGTGATCGCGTCGGCCAGCCGCGTCCCGCCGATCGTCGACGACAGCCGCAGCTGGTTGCCACCGGTCAGGAACACGCCGCTCGCGTCGCGGACCATCCGGGCCGCGTGCTCGTCGTTGGCCTGCGTTCGGGTCGCGGCGTGATGGGCCCGCACGTCGGCCGCGCCGAGCTCGGAGAAGATCGCGCAGTACCGCTCGCCGGCCTCCGCGCCCAGCGAGGACGCCGTGCTGATGACCGCGATCCGCGCGTCCCGCCCCCCGGCGAGCGCGACGAACCGGCCGAGGATGACCCGGTCCCGGACCTTGTCCTCCGCGCCGCCGATGACGATCACCGTGCCGTGCGTCATGGTCGCGGAGTCTAGCAGCGGGACGAATGGCCGATGCCGGCCGTCCCGGGACTGGCGCGGACGCGCCAGAATGCACGCGATGAGCACCACCGCCACGATCCTGCGGCGTCCCGCGCGGCGTGCCGGGGTGATCCGCCGTGCCCTGCGCCGGGAGGCAACCCGGATCCGGGACCCGCACCGGATGCTGGCGATGGCGCTCCTGATCATCGTGTTCGCCCTTGCGATCGCCGGCATGGCCGCCCGCGGCGACAACGCGGGCGCCGACGCCCAGGCGTACTGGGCCGCGGTCCGGATCTGGCTCGAGGGCGGCAACCCGTACCACCCCACCGGCCCGTTCCTGCCCTACGTCTACGCGCCCTGGATGCTGCCGCTGTTCGCGCCCTGGGCCCTGCTGCCCTGGGATGTCGCGTGGTTCGCGTGGCGCGGCTCCACGATCCTGCTGCTGCTGTGGTCGATCCGCTGGGCCTATGCGCGCCGTCCGCTGGCGACCGGGGTCCTGGTCGCGTTGCTGGCGTTCCCGATGGCCGCCAACCTCGACACCGGCAACATCGACCTGCTGCTCGCGCTGGGGATGTTCGGGGCGCAGTTCATGGATGGGCGAGCCGGCGGGCTGATCTGGGGCTTGTCGACATGGATGAAGTGGGTGCCGGCACCGCTGTGGCTGGTGCTGCCGCCCCGGGCCCGGGGCTGGGGCCTCGTGTTCCTCGCCCTGTCGGGGCTCCTGTCGCTCGCGATGCTCCCGCTCACGATCGTCCAGCTGCAGGCGCTGTTCGGGTTCGGCGAGCGCCCGTTCCGGGCCGACTACCTGGTGTTCGTGTGGTCCGCCGTGCCATGGTGGTGGCAGCGACAGGACCCGTTCGCATTCCTGCGCCCGAGCTCCTGGCCGCAGGCGACGTCGCACCAGGTCGGCCGAGTGCGCGCGGCGATCCGCGCCCTGGGCGACGACCCGCGCGGCACGACCCGCCGGGCGCGGCGTTCCTCCGTGGCCTGGATCCGCCGGTTCGTGGGCCTGGACGCGGAGATCGCCCGCAACCCCGGCGCCGCCATCGTCCGCGGCGTCGCCGAGATCGGCGACTGACCGTCCGCAGCGCTCAGGCGGCCGCGAGCTCCGGCGCGGCCTCCACGGCCCGGCGCGGGGGCTCGACGACCGGCCGGAGCAGGATCGCCGCGATCCCGAACAACAGCACGGCGACCAGGAACGCCGCCCGGGCGCCCAGCTCGGCGGTGCTCCGTGCCGCCACGAAGTCGAGCACGAGCCCACCGACCGCCGCCGCGAACAGCGGCGACGAACCGGTGGCGACGTTGCTCAGGCCCATGTACCGCCCGGCCGACGCGCGCGGGATGATGTCGGTCATGAGCGCCCAGTCAACGGCCAGGAACGTGCCGTTCGCCGCGCCGAACAGGGTCCCGCCGGCGATCGCGATCGGCACCAGCGGCGCCATGGCGGCGATGCCGGCTCCCAGCGCCCCGAACCCGCACGCGGCGAAGATGATCGGCTTGCGGCCGATCCGGTCGGACAGGCGCGAGGCCGGCCAGATGACCGCGGCGTTCCCCAGCACCACCGCGACGATGAGGATGAGGTTCGTCCTGCCGGCCTCCTCCTGGGTCATCCTGAACACGTCCCGCATGTAGACCGTCACGTACGCGAACAGGATCCCGCCGGCGGTCAGGAAGAACAGGCGGGACGCGACGAGCCACAGGTACGACCGCTCCTGGAGGATGTCCGTCCCCCAGGTCTCCGCGGCGATCGCGAACCAGGATCGTCCGCCGCGCGCCTTGGGTGGCATCCCCCGGCCGACCCGCAGCACCACGCTGATCATCGTCACCAGCTCGACGATCGCGACCGCGAACAGCGCGAGCGGCAGGTCGTCGAGGATCGCGGCCAGATTCGCGAGCACCAGGCCCGTGACGTTGCCCAGGATCTGCATCATGCCCACCAGCGCGCTGGCCATGCCCACCTGCGGCTCCGCGACCAGGTCGGGCACGTAGCCCTGGAACGGACCGCGGGCGATGTTCGTGGACAGCGTCAGGAGCATCACGAACGCGCCCAGCGCGAGGAGCGTGTTGCTGTTCGCGATCCCGATCAGGAACAGGACGTCGAACAGCGACCCGAACACGACGAACGGCTTCCGTCGGCCCCAGCGCGTGACCGCGTAATCGCTGATCGAGCCCATGGTCGGCTGGACGATGATCGCCAGCACCGCACCGCCGACCGTGAGCAGCGTCGTCGCCAGGCCGATCGAGATCGGTCCCCGGATGTCGGTGTACGCCAGGCGGAACGCGATGAACTGGCTCACCGCAGCGTCGATCGCGGTCAGTCCCAGCCAGTACGCGGAGATCCGGAACAGGTGCGAGACCGGCAGCAGCTCCATGGGCCGCGCACCGAGCTCGTCGGCGGGCTCGCCGCCGACCGCCAGGGACTCCGTCGTCGTTGTCCCGTCCACGGTTGTCCTCCATCCCCGGTTGGATCCGCAGCCCGCGATCGGTGTGCCGGCTCCTCTCAGGAGCTGCCGCGCCGACCCGGGACGGCTTCGACAGGACGCCCGCGCTCGTCGAGCGCGATGGTGCTGTGGAGACGGGCGAGCGCACGATCCGTTGCGCCGCGCGCCGCATACCGGAACAGGGAACGATCCACGGAGTAGATCGCGGTTGACGCGAGCCCGATGCGTCCCAGGCGGAACGTGAACACCGGGTTCTCCGGGTTGCCCGCGTAGTGATGGGGCAGGCCGTCGCGGGTCAGCACGGCCAGGTTCGCCTCGCCGCCGAAGTCGTCATGGAGCGCCGCCAGCAGGAGAGCGACGGGCTCGTCGTCGGACCAGGCGTCCTCCAGCCAGCGCTGGCCGACCTCGCTGTCGGCTCGCCCGTGGATCCGGCCCTGGCGGCGGAACCGGTCCCGGGCGGCCCGGAACTCCCGCAGGTCGCCGTTGTGCGAGAAGGCGAACCGGCCGGCGGGATCGTCGAAGGGCTGGGCATCGGGCATCGTCAGGGTGCTCAGGCGCGATGGACGCCGAAGATGGACCAGCGCGCTCGTGGTCTCGACAACGCCGACCCGATCCCGCTCCGGGTCATCGCGAAAGCCCGTCGTGCAACGGTACGTCTCGAGCCCGCCCGCGGGTCGCAGCCAGGTCACCCCCCAGCCGAAGCCGGCGATCCCGAATCGCTCCAGGCGCTCCGTGAAGGGCCACAGGTCGTCCAGGCGGAACGGCTCGGCCGCGCGGGCGACGAACTGCTCGCACATCGCGCGGATCATAGGCGCCGCGTTGTCGCCCTGGCAGGCCCGAAGCGCCCGAAGCGCCTCCGCGAAGAGTCAGTCGAGATGGCGGAACGCCGGCCAGCTGACGGACCATGGTTGCGGGATCGCCGGGCAGACCTGGATCTCGGTTCCCTGCTCGTCGTTGGCGACGCCCAGGCCGTTGTCGACGATCGCGCGTGGGACGCATGGTCCGAGGTACGCAGCCCAGTACTCCGGCCACCAGTCACCGACGAGCACGGCGAGGGTCTTCGAGTCGGCGGGCGGACCCCAGTCCCAGTACCCGTTGTGCCCGGAGGCGACCGGCGGCAGCCCGTTTCCCAGCAGCTCGATCGATGCCGCCTGGCCGTAGTTCGCGGTCAGGATGACCGCACGTGCCCGGTCGTCCGGCGACAGGCCGTCGACCACGCCGGCCACGGTCGCAACGAGCTCCGGCCAGCCGACCTGGGCACCGGCCTCGTGGTACACGTCGGGGATCGGCGTGGCCCCCAGCGACGTGACGGGGACGAGCGGCAGGGCAAGCACTGCCGTGATGAGCCCGGTGGCGGCCACGAGCACGGCGAGGACACCGGCCCGCAGGGCACGTCGCCCGCGTCCCAGCCAGCCGTCGAGCGGAATTGCGCCGGCAGCCGCCAGCAGCGGCAGGAAGCCGACCGCGTAGTAGCTCTTGCCGCCGGTCAGGACGACCACGGCGAGCACGGTGATGGCCGCCCAGCCGAAGGGTCGCCACGGACGCGCGGCTGAGGACCGGAGCAGCCACCAGCCGCCGGCGAGGAGCACCGGGAACGTCAACGCGCCCAGCAGCAGCACCAGCTCAGGAAGCAGGTTGGCCCGGTTGTCGCCGGCGCTGCCGCTGATCCGGGAGGCCATCTCGAGCTGCGGGAAACCGTGCTGTGCCTGCCACAGCAGGTTCGGGGCCCAGAGCAGGATGGCGATGCCGGCGGCGGCCCACACCCATGGCGACCGGACCAGCTCCCACCGTCGCGCGAGGAGGACCCCGACGACGAGGCCGAACCCCAGGAACAGCACGATGTGCTTGTTCTCGAGCCCGATCCCCGCGGCCAGGCCGACGAGCAGCCATTCGCGTGGATCGGCGCCCGCCAGCAGCCGGGCGACCAGCCACAGGATGACCGCCCAGGCCAGGAGGTCGTACGTCGTGGTGCTGTCCAGATGCCCGGCCGCGAGCAGCCCCGAGACGCCGGTGAGCAGCGCGGCCAGCCCCTGTGCGCGGCCCGAGCCGCCCATCGCCCGGGCGATGAGCGAGGCCAGGACCACGATCGCGCCGGCACACAGGGCGGGCAGGATCCGGATCGAGACCGGGGACAGGCCGAGCAGCTCGACGGCCGCGGCGGACACGAGCGGGGTGAAGGCCGGCTGGTCCGGGTAGCCGAGCGCCAGGTGCCGGCCGGCGACGATGAAGTACAGCTCGTCGCGATGGAACCCGTACTCGCCGGCGAGGGCGAGCAGCAGGACAACGACGGCGGCTGCCACCAGCGCGACCGGCAGGGTGATCGGCAGCGCGTACCGCTCTGCGCCGCTCCACGCTCGATGCGGGCGCGCGTCCGCCTGCCCCACCATGGCTCGTCCCTCTCCGTCCCGGCCCGGCTCGGCGCCGCGGCCGCCTGCGGGAGATTCGGCGGTGGCGAGCGGGGCATGGCCAGAGCCGTTCGGCCCGGCGTGCAGGGAGCGCTCGTCAGGACCGGCGGATCTCGCGCTCCCAGCCCGGGAAGTAGGTGCCGATCAGGGGGAGGTCGAACCGGCGCAGGATCGACGCCTTCGACTCGTGGGCCAGCAGGAACTCGAACGAGCGGCGCACCAGGTCGTCCGGCGCCGGGGCGCCGGGGTCGAGGCGGGCGAGATCCGCGGCCGAGACCGTCACCTCGTGGCTCGTGGACGACGCACCCTCGGTCACCGTCACGTGGCACGTCCAACCCCGGGTGCCGGCCTCGCAACGAACGTCGATCAGGGCATCCATCGGCCGAGGATCGCCAGCCCGAGGACGACAGGAACGGGGGTGATGTCGATCAGCGACCCGATGAGCTCAGCGGCACAGCTTGGTGATCTCGGCATCGCCCAGGTCGGCAGGGACGTCGGCACAGGCGAACCGGGCTTCGAGGTTCGCACCCAGGGCATCCGTCAGCTGGTCGTCGCTCGAGCCGGCGCAGTCCGTCATCACCTCCGAGAGGTTGATCGTCGCCTGCGCCGCCTTGTCGCCGGTCCGGGGAACGACCAGCGACCGTGGGGCCGGGGTTGGGCTGCATGGCGCCGTCGAGAACGTGAGCGTGAAGCCGGCCAGCTCGGCGGTGCCGGGCGGTTGCCAGTTGGAGGACGTGAGGCGGAGGGTGAAGCTCGAGCTGTCGCTCATGCCCTCGACGGCGACGTCGGCACCCTCCACGTTCCCGCCCAATGGGTGCGGGGTGCATTCGACCGGAGCCGTGAGCGTGGCCGTGCCGTCGCCCGACACGCTACCGTCGGGGCGGACGACGAAGTCGAGGTCGATCACCCAGCTGGTCCGGCACCGATTGACGGGGCTGCCGTCGGCGACGTACTGGCGCGAGGTGTCGCTGGTGATCGTGCCCGCCCAGATGACGCCTCCCGGGGCGGGAGCGGCGGCCGTCGGCGGGGCAATCTCGGTCGCGAAGATGGGCGTGGGCGTCGGTGAGGGCGAGGCTACCGCGAGCGTCGGCAGCGACGTCGGCGCGGGCGTTGGCACGCCCTCGACGACAAGCCCTCCCGCGGACGGGCTGGGCCCGCCCGACGATGTCGCACACGATGCCAGCGCGACCGAGAGAACCAGCACCAGATACAGCCGCACCGAGGGCAGGGTCCGCCCGTCCGGGTGTCGGGAACGCATCATGACTACCCTCCGCGTGCACACCACGACGTCCGGCGCGACCTGCACACGCGATCGTAGACGCGGTCCGGCCGTTGGGGAAGGGGAATGCCCGTCGCGCGTCAAGCTGGATGGCCGCGAGCGCTCGTCAGGACCGGCGGATCTCGCGCTCCCAGCCCGGGAAGTAGGTGCCGATCAGGGGGAGGTCGAACCGGCGCAGGATCGACGCCTTCGACTCGTGGGCCAGCAGGAACTCGAACGAGCGGCGCACCAGGTCGTCCGGCGCCGGGGCGCCGGGGTCGAGGCGGGCGAGATCCGCGGCCGAGACCGTCACCTCGTGGCTCGTGGACGACGCACCCTCGGTCACCGTCACGTGGCACGTCCAACCCCGGGTGCCGGCCTCGCAACGAACGTCGATCAGGGCATCCATCGGCCGAGGATCGCAGGAATCGGCGGACGGCGCCGGGCAAGGTGGGCGCCGTCCGCCGGTAGGGGCCCGGCCGCGGCGGGGATCACGCGGTCGGGCGGGGGGTGGGGTCGGTGAACGCTAGGCGGCCTTCGGCTCGGGCTCGACCGTCGCGGACTCGCCGTCGGCGGGCAGCCCCAGGCGCATCAGGAACCGGCCGAACAGGGCCGCCCCCGTGATCGCGAACAGGGCCAGGCTGATCCACAGGATCGGCCGTGCGAGGTCGAGGTTGCCGGTGCTGATCAGGGCATTCGGCAGGCCGCCGAGGTACTCCTGGTCGGCCGCCTCCATGCCGTAGACCTGGGGGACGATGTACAGCACCGACGCGATGACCAGGAGCACGCTCACCAGCTGGAATGCAGCCGGATCGTCGTCGGTATCGCGGATGAGCTTCACCACCGTGGCCCAGAACAGGACGATCGTGGCCAGCGGTGCGGTGATCGGCAGGCCGATGGCGAGGTACAGGTTGGGCATCAGGAACAGTGTGCTCAGGCCGAGCGTGATCACCAGCAGCGCGTCACGCATCAGCACGTATGACAGCCACCACACGTCGCCGCCGAACCGCAGCGTCAACCGCCGCAGGAAGCGCAGGATGTACGGGCGGGCGAAGTGGAGGGACAGGGTGAAGGCCCAAAGGATGGGCAGGACCGCCGCGACGGACAGCACCATCCACCCGGAGGCACCGTTGACCAGGGCGGCGGCAAGATCGTCGGCACTCAGCATCGCGGTGACTCCTAGACGGCCTGGGGCCGGCGGATGAACGTCGGCCGGAGGTTGTAGACCACGGCGACCAGCCCGAGGATCCCGGTCAGCAGGGCCGACAGGTAGCACAGCGGCAGGGCGAGGTCAGGGTTCTTGGACGAGACCAGGAACGGCATGACCTGGTCGGTGATGTTCCCCGTGAGCAGGGTCATCTGGGTCCCCAGGATGTAGGGCGTGAGGTACAGCACGGCTCCCAGCCCGACGAGCAGGACCTGGATGCGCATCCCGCGCAGGTCCTCGTCGCCCCGGCTCATCAGCTTGATCAGCAGCGCCGCGAAGGCGCACACCGCCGCCAGGCCACCGGTGATCGGAAGGTCCTGCCCGGTGATCACGTCCGGGTAGAAGAAGATGAAGCTGCCGAGGAACACCTGGAGCAGCAGGATGTCGCGCAGCGCGACGTAGATGATCCACCATAGGTCCGCGCCCAGGCGGAGGGTGAACTTGCCGGTGGTCCGCACCATGTACGGGCGCGCCAGGTGGAGCGCCACCGACAGGATCCACAGGATCACGAGCGCCGCACCGATCGTGCCTTCGATGAAGCCTTCTCCGGCATCGAAGAATCCGGAGACCTGGTCAACGGTCACCGAGCACCTCCATTGGCTGACTGGGCGGCCGCGGCCGCCGGGCTGGTGACGGCCTGAGCCGGGCCGCCGGGATGGGTTCCGGGAACGACGGGGAGCCGGCTGTCCGCCGGGCCCCGGCCCGTGAGCGCGCGCACGGACGGGCATCCGTAGACGGCATCGCAGCGGAAGCAGCGCGACGCCTCGGATCTGGCCGTGGCCTCGTCGAAGCCCGCCTGGTTGGCGCTGAACGACGCGACCTGGACCACCGGCAGCGGCGCATGGGCCCTGGCGCGCTCGGCGAGATCGAGGGCGAGCGACCCCTCGGGCGGTGTCTGGTACCGGACCGTGGCGAAGATCTCGGCTTCGCCGTCGGTCGCGCCGGCCAGGTATTCGTGGATGGACGCGGCCGCGCGCCGCCCCGCGGCGACGGCCTCGATGATCGTGCGCGGCCCGGACACCACGTCGCCGCCGGCGAAGATGCCGGCCCGGCCGGTCGCCAGCGTCCGCGGGTCGGCCACGATGCCGGCCCAGCCGCTGACCTCGATCCCGGCACCCTCGGGGAGGATCGACGGATCAGGTTCCTCGCCGATGGCGACGAGGATCGTCGAGGCCGGCAGCTCGCGGGTCTCGCCCGTGGGCTCCCAGGCCTGCCGTGCGCCCTCGGTCAGGCCGGCGCCGGGTCGCTGCACCGCGCCGCGCAGCGCCACGACGGCACCATCACGCCCGACGACCTCGCTGGGGGCGAGGCCCTCGATGATCGTGATGCCCTCGCGCTCGGCCGCCTCGATCTCCTCCTCCTGCGCCGGCATGTCCCTGCGGCCGCGGCGGTAGACGATGGTCACGGACGCGGCGCCGCTGCGGCGGGCGGACCGCGCGGCATCCATCGCAGTGCTGCCACCGCCGACCACGATCACGTCGCCCGACAGGCGCGGGTGCTCGCCGAGGTTGACCTCCTTGAGGAAGCGCGTGGCCGGGATCACGGCCGACATCTCGTCGCCCGGGACGCCCAGACGCCGGCTCTTGGAGGCGCCAGTGGCCAGGAAGATCGCCCGGAACCCCTGGCGCTCGAGGTCGGGCAGGGCGAAGTCGCGGCCCATCGCGGTGTCGAGGCGAAGCTCGACGCCCAGATCCAGGATCCGGCGGATCTCCTCCTGGAGCACCTCTCGGGGCAGGCGGTACTCGGGGATCCCGATCGCCATCATGCCGCCCGGGATCGGCATCGCCTCCATGACCGTGACCGGGTAGCCCAGCCGCGCCAGGTAGTAGGCAGCCGCCATGCCGGCAGGGCCGCCGCCGACGATCGCGACCTTCTCGGCTCGCTTGACGGACGGCGCCGGAACCTTGGGCAGCGTGCCGTGCTCGGCGGCGAACCGCTTGAGTGTGCGGATGGCGATGGGCTCGTCGAGCACCCCGCGCCGGCAGGCCGCCTCGCACGGGGCCGTGCAGATCCAGCCGCAGACCGACGGGAACGGGTTCACCTCGGCCGCGACCGCGTAAGCCTCGTCGTAGCGCCCCTGCCCGATCAGGCCCACGTAGCGGCCGGCATCGGTGCCCGCGGGACATGCCTCCTGGCAGGGCGCGATGGGCGACGGCGGCGCGTCGTCCACCATCGTGATCCAGGTCTGCCACGGCTTGGGCCGCGATCGCGTCTTCCAGCGGAACAGGCCGCCCCACGGCGAGTCGTGGACCGGCTTGAGCGCTTCGCGGGTGACCTCCGAGAGGGGAACCCATGCGCCACCGACACCGGCGACCGGCGAGGGTCGCTCGATGGGGCCCTGGCGGGCCGCCATCGGCACGGCGCCGTCGACGGTGACCAGCGTCATGACGTTGGGCGGGCACTCGCGGATGCAGATCCCGCAGCCGATGCACTCGCCCACCTGCAGGGGACGCTCCATCGTCCAGGGCAGTGGCCGCGCCCCCGGCCCGGGTCCGGTCTCGATCCCCGGCACCTGCGGGCGGGACATGTCCAGCGCCTCGACCGGGCAGACGTCCATGCACACCCCGCAGGTGATGCAGCCGCCCTGGTCGATGTCGATCCGATAGCCCATCGCCGCCTCCTTGTGGCAGTTCGAGCATCGGTCGTCGATCGGCGGCGGGCCACGCCCGTCCGAGCGGGTGGGGTGCCCGTCCTTTCGGGTGGGTCACGGGGGCAGGATGGCCCGGGCCGACCGGGCCGAGGGCGACTGGCGAGGCATGCACGATACGTACGGCCGGGTCGGCGCGCGCTACGGCGCGGGAGCGCCTCCGAGGGCAGGCTCTCCCGCGTGTTCTGACGCGGGTTCGCGAGACGACCATCGCCATCCGTGTCCCGCAGCCGTCGACGAATGACGTAGCGGCTCTCGACCGGTCTAGTCGTCGGCCAGCAGACCCTCACGGACGGCGCGCGCCACCACCTCCGAGCGGCTCTGCGCGTGCAGCTTGTCGAGGATGTTGCGCAGGTGGAACTTCACCGTGTTCTCGGAGATGCCGAGATCCGCGGCGATCTCCTTGTTGCGCCGGCCGTCCACCACCAGCCGCAGCACGTCCAGCTCGCGTTCGGTGAGATGGTCCGGGCCAAGCGATGCCGGCTCCTCCGCGGGTCGCTCGCTGCGTGCCAGCTCCGCCAGGATCCGGGCCGCGATCCCCGGGGTGATCGCGGCCTCACCGCGCTCCACCGCCTCGAGCATCGAGCGAAGCTCCGTCGACTCGAGGTTCTTGAGCAGGTAGCCGCGGGCACCCGCCTTGATCGCGGCGAACAGGTCGTCGATGTCCTCGCTTGCGGTCAGCATCACGATCGCGACCCGGGGAGCGGCGCTCGCGATCCGGCGCGTGGCATCCATGCCGCCGCCGCCCGGCATCGCCACGTCCATCAGCACGAGGTCCGGCTGCAGCTCCGTCGCGAGCCGCACCGCCGATTCCCCATCCGGCGCCTGCGCGACCACCTGGTGGCCCCATGCCTCGAGCAAGGACGCCACCCCGTCCCGGAACAGCGCGTGATCGTCGGCCAGCAGGATCCGCATCGTCAGCCGCCAGCTCCATCGCCGGCGGCCGGGACCGGGGAGGCGTCCACCGCCGGCGGCAGGCGCAGCGGCAGGCGCAGCGTCACCGCCACGCCACCCCGCCAGCCATTGCGGACATCGAGGGTCGCACCGATCGCAGCCGCGCGTTCGTGCATCGATCGCAGCCCGTAGCGGGGAACATCGCCCGCCGACGCCGCCGCCCGCCGCAGACCCCGGCCATCATCGTCGATCTGCAGCACGAAGTCGTCGCCCGTGATGGCCATGGAGACGCGCACGCGATGGGCCGACGCATGCTTGCGGACGTTGGTCAGCGCCTCCTGGACGATCCGGTACAGCTGGGCCTCGGCATCGGAACCCAACCGCAGGTCGCGCACCTCGGGCCGGATGTCGACGTCGAGCGCGAACCCCGAATCGGTGGCCACCCGCCGCGCGTGCGCCTCGACAGCGGCGCCCAGGCGCTGGCCCGGCTCGATCGGGCTGCGCAGGCCGAGGATGGCCTCACGGACGTCGACGTAGACCGCCCGCGCCGCGGTGCCCAGCTCGGCGACCTGGGTCCGTGCCTCGGAGACCCGGCCCTGCGCGAGATGACCGTCGATGGCCTGGGACTTGGTGTTGACGTAGCCCAGCACCTGCGCGATGCCGTCGTGAAGCTCTCGGGCGATGCGTTCGCGTTCCTCGACGACGGCCAGGTCCCTGAGCCGGGCCTCGAGGCGCGCGTGCTCGAGCGCGATGGTCGCCTGGTTGGCCAGGGAGGCGAGGGTCTCGACCTCGTCGGCGTCGAACCCGCGCGACACGGGGGCGCCGATGCCCAGCAGGCCGATCGTCTGGCCGCCGCGCTGGAGTGGCGCGGACAGGCGCACGACCGCGTGGCCCGGAGCCACGAACGGCAGGATCGCGTCGGCGGGGTTCGGCTCGGATCCGGCTGCGGCAGGGTTCGTCTGGGCCACGGCGTCGATGGGCTCGCTCGGTCCGGGGGCAGTGGCTTCTGCAGCGAACTGGTCATGCGCGACCAGCGCGCCCGGTGCCCCGGCGGCGGCCCGCAGCTCCAGGCGACCATCCGCGCCCTCGAGCAGCAGGACGGCGACGTCGGCACGTAGCAGGTCCCGGGCATGGGTGACGACGGCGTCGAGCACATCGTCCACGTCGGACAACGAGGCGATGGCCACGCTCACCCGGTGCAGGGCGCGCGCCGCGGCGCCACGGGCCTCCAGCTCGGCGTTGCGCGAGCGCAGCGTTCCGGTGAGTGCGTCGATCCGCCGAAAGACGAGCGCCGCGAGAAACAACCCGATCACCATCACCGCGATCGTGACCAGGACCGTGTCCCACGGGAACGGCAACGACTCGTCGAGGACCGTGTCGCTGAGCAGCTCCAGGACCGCGACCACCGCCGCCGGCACGAGCACGACCAGCCAGCGCAGGCGGGCGGAGTTGATCGTGGAACGGCGGCCGGCTAGCACGCGAAGCAGCATAGTCCGCCGCCGGGGCTCAGCCTGGCCCGAGGCTCAGCCTGGCCCGTGCCTGGCCGGTGCCTGGCCCTCGTCACCCTGGCAGCGCGGGCACCAGAACGTGAGCCTGGGCAGGTCCCTGCCCTGGTGCGCCACGCGGACCACCGTTCCGCATCGCGGGCACGGCCGCCCGGATCGCCGGTAGACGCGCCGCGGCCGGCGGCCGGTCGCAGCACCCACCTGCAGCATGGCCCGGGCCCGCTCCACCAGGTCCCGCAGCCCGGCATCGTCCACGTCCCGGACGCGGGTCCACGGGGAGCGCTGCGCCTCCCACAGCATCTCGTTCCGGACCTCGTTCCCGATCCCGGCCAGCGCCCGCTGGTCCAGCAGGGCCTCGGCGATCGAACGATCCGCGCGTGCTGGGTCGCGCAGGCGTCGCACGGCCTCGTCGAGATCGAACTGGTCCCCAAGGAGGTCCGGGCCGAGGCGGGCGAGCGACGGGTGGACGGCAATCGCTCGTTGCTCGAACAGCTCCACCGTCGGGGCATCGAAGCACACGGCGACCGAACCCTCCACCTCGAGGACCAGCCGGGCGCGCGCCGCCGGCCGGCGCCATGGCTCACCCGGGCGATACCGGTGCCAGGAGCCGCGCATCCGCAGGTGGGTTCGGACCTCAAGGCCGTTATCGAACCGGATGAGCAGGTTCTTGCCGGCGGCTTCCACCGCCGCGACGGTGGCGCCGACCAGCCGCTCGGCCTGCGGACCGGGTGCCCGAGCGCTGGCCGACGTCACCCGGCGTCCGACCAGGAACGGGCGCAACCCGGCCGCCGTCCTGACCAGCGTGTCCCCTTCGGGCATCGGGCGAACCGCGCGTCAGCGGATCGGTCGAACCGGGGTCGGGCGTGGATAGGCCCGCTCGACCGGCGCGGCCGGGCGAAGCGCGTAGCCGCGGTACCCGGGCACGAACCCGACACCCCGGAGTGCCTCGCGGAACCGGGACGTGGTCACCGGCTCGCCGTCGATCCTGGCGATCACCAGCTCCCGCACCCTCCCGTCCGCGATGAGGTCGGCCAGGCAGCCGAGCGCCACCGCCAGCGTCTCCGGGTCCTCGCCCGCGGGCAGCACCTGGACCGAAGTCCCGCCGCGATCGAGGTACAGGACCGCGGCGCCGTCAACGAGCGCCACGTAGGCCCCGGCCGCACGCTGGAACGGCCGGCGGTCGGCGTCGTCCCGGCGGGGCCACGGCAGTGCCGCCCCATACGGATTGGCGGGGTCCGCGGCTGCCAGCAGGCGTACCACCCGCCCATGCTCGCCGGCCGCCTCGCCCGGCTGGTCCCGCATCGCGCGCAGCCGGTCGACGGCCCCGGGCAGGGCGAACTGGGCAGCCCCGAGACCGTCCACGAAGTAGCCGCGCCGCACGCGACCCGCCTCCTCCATCGCGCGCAGGACCGGGTACACGGCCGAGAATCCGCCCTCGATCGGCTCCGCGGCGACAGCCTCGCGGGTGACGATGCCGTGGCGCTCCAGGAGCGCGAGGGCAAGCGCGTGGACTCGCTCGGTGCGGCTCGGGCCGGCCACCGCCGGCGCCCCGCTTCCGTCATCACCGGCCGGCATCGTCATGTCATCGACCAGCGACCAGCGACCGGCAGCCTCAGGCGGCCCCAGCGCGGTCAGCCGCCCGGGGCGCGGCCGATGGTCCTTCGCCGGGCGCTTCCAGCGCAGCGCCCGCAGCGGCGCGAACGTGTCGTTGGTGACCTCGCCTGCCCACACGAGATCCCACAGCGCGTCGAGCACCTCCCGGTCGGTTCGTCCGCCGACGGCGCCGAACAGCTCCCGGTAGAACGAGGCTCCGCGACGCCCAAGGTGCGCGCGGATCCGCTCGTGGAGCTCGGACGCGGGCCGATCCACCCCGTCCGGCGGCCCGGATGGACGGAGGAGCTCGCGACCCGGGCGGTAGAGCAGCACGCGCCCGTCGTCGCGACCCAGGCTCCCCCGCCCCACCCAGGCCACCTCGCCCATCGCGCCGAGCTCGTCCAGCAGTCGAGGCTGGTAGCCGGCGACGCGGACCGGGAGGACGTCACGCTCCAGGACGGACGCGGGGATCGGCAGGCCGGCGAGCTGGTCCACCACCTCGGCAAGGCGCTCCAGCGCGGCCGGTCCCCGCAGCGGCCCGGGCGCTGCGGGCGACATCGAGGGCGAGGGCGCCACGCCCTGCCAGGCGGGCAGGAAGCGCGCGAGCGTGACCGGGTCCACCGGTTCCACCTCGCGCCGGAGCACCGCGAGCGATCGACGGCGCAGCAACCGGAGCACCTCCGGGTCGCACAGCTCGCGCTCGGCACCGCCGGGCCGGAACTCCCCGCTCAGCAGGGTGCCGGCGGCGACCAACCGGTGGATCGCGTCGTCCACGACGCCGGCCGGCAGTCCCCAGCGGCCGGCGGGCTCGGCGGCCAGAAATGGGCCGTGGGTCCGGGCATAGCGCGCCACCAACCCGTCCAGCGCGCCCACCGCCGGCGCGAGGAACGCCTGCGGCACACCCGGCGGCGCCGACACGCCCACGCCGTCACGATAGCGCGCGACGTCCTCGATCGCGATCCAGCGCTCCTCCCCGCCGATCCGGGCCCGGACGGCCCGGCGCGACGCGGCCAGCTCGGCCAGGTGGAGCGATGCCTCCACCCGCCCGCCGATCGTGCGCGCCCCGGCCTCGTCGGTGGACAGATCGCCCAGCCGGCGCAGGAGGTCGTGCACCTGGTCGGCGGTCCGTGCCTGGCGGTCCTCGACCAGCGCCTGGAGGCTGAGCTCGAGGTCGGCCAGCGCATCGGGGTCCAGCAGCTCCCGCAGCTCCTCCTGGCCCAGCAGCTCTCGGAGCAGGTCCCGGTCCAGGGTCAGGGCCTGGGCGCGTCGCTCCGCCAGCGGCGTGTCGCCGTCGTACATGTAGGCGGCGACGTAGTCGAACAGCAGCGAGCTCGCGAACGCCGAGGCCCGCGCGGTCTCCACGGAATGGACCTGGACCTCGCGCCGCCGGACGCCGTCGAGCACCTCGCGCAGGGCCGGCAGGTCGAACACGTCGGCGAGGCACTCGCGGTAGGTCTCGACGAGGATCGGGAAGCTGCCGTAGCGGCTCGCCACCGCGAGCAGGTCGGCCGCGCGCTGGCGCTGCTGCCACAGGGGTGTCCGGGTGCCGGGTCGGCGGCGCGGCAGGAGCAGCGCCCGCGATGCGTTCTCGCGGAAGCGCGACGCGAACAGGCTGGACTGCCCCACCCGCCCGACCACCAGGTCCTCGACCTCCTCCGGCTCGGGGAACAGCAGCGCCTCCACGCCGTCCAGGCTCGAATCGCCCTCGGGCAGGCGGATCGCGATGCCGTCGTCCGACCAGATCGTCTGGACCTCGAGCCCGAGCCGGTCCGAAAGGCGCGCTTCGAGCGCGAGCGTCCACGGCGCGTGGACCCGGCCTCCGAACGGGCTGAGCACGACCAGCCGCCAGTCGCCCAGCTCGTCCCGGAACCGCTCGACGACGATCCGGCGATCGGTGGGCAGGGCGCCCGCGGCCGCCTGCTCGTCCTCCAGGTAGGCGAGCAGGTTCTCGGCCGCCAGCCCATCGAGGTCGTGCTCCCGCCGCAGGCGCTCGGCCGCCTTCGCCCTGCCCCTGGCTCCCCTGGCCAGGTCGGACTCGACCTCGCGCACGAAGGCGCCGATCTGTCGGCCCAGGTCCACGGGCCGTCCGACCGTGTCGCCCTTCCAGAACGGCAGCTTGCCGGGCACGCCCGGCGCCGGGTTCACGATGACCCGGTGGGGGGTGATCTCGGCCACCCGCCAGGAGCTGGCCCCGAGCACGACCACGTCGCCGTGCATGCCGGCCCGCAGCTCGTACACCATCTCCTCGTCCAGCTCGCCCACCCGCCGGCCCGAGGTGCCTGCCTCGCCCTCGAGGAACACCGGGAACAGCCCGCGGTCGGGGATCGTGCCGCCGCTGGTGACGGCGACCGTCCGGGCATCGCGACGACCTTCCACGGTGTCGGTCAGCCGGTCCCAGACCAGCCGCGGCTTGAGCTCCGCGAACTCGTCCGACGGGTACGCGCCGGCGAGCATGCCGAGCACGCCTTCCATCGCCTCGCGGGTGAGCGTCTCGAACGGTGCCGCGCGGCGGACGATCGCGAGCAGCTCGTCCACGCTCGCGCGCTCGCCGATCGACATCGCCACCAGCTGCTGGGCCAGAACGTCGAGCGGGTTGCGCGGCAGCACGGTGGCCTCGATGGCACCCTCGTGCATGCCCTTGACGACAACGGCGGTCTCGAGGAGGTCGCCGCGGTACTTGGGGAAGATCACCCCCTTGCTAGGCTCGCCGACGTGATGCCCCGCCCGCCCGATCCGCTGCAGGCCGCGCGCGACGGAGGTGGGGCTCTCCACCTGGACGACCAGGTCGACGGCTCCCATGTCGATGCCGAGCTCCAGGGAGCTGGTCGCGACCAGGGCGGGGAGGCGGCCGGCCTTCAGCTCCTCCTCGATCTCCAGGCGCTGCTCGCGGGCAATGCTGCCGTGGTGGGCCCGGACCAGCTCCTCGCCTGCGAGCTCGTTGAGGCGCTGGGCGAGGCGCTCCGCGAGACGGCGGCTGTTGGTGAACACGATCGTGCTGCGATGCTCCCGGATCAGCTCCAGGATCCGGGGGTGGATGGCCGGCCAGATGCTCGTCCGCAGCTCCCCGCCGATGACCGGGCCGCCCGGCTGCTCGTCGAGCGGCAGTGCCTCGCCCAGGCGCGCCATGTCCTCGACCGGGACGACCACCTGGATCTCGAGCGGCTTGCGGGTCCCGGCGTCCACGATGCTCACCGCGCGGTCCTCGCCGACGCCGCCCAGGAACCGGGCGATGGTCTCGAGCGGCCGCTGGGTGGCCGACAGGCCGATCCGCTGGAGGCGCGGGGCGTCGGGCGGACGCAGCTGCTCGAGCCGCTCGAGGCTCAGCGCGAGGTGGGCGCCGCGCTTGCTGCCCGCGATCGCGTGGACCTCGTCCACGATCACGTGCTCGACGCCGCGCAGGATCTCGCGGGCCTGGCTGGTGAGCAGCAGGTACAGGCTCTCGGGCGTGGTGACCAGGATGTCCGGCGGGTGGCGGACGAGGTCGCGCCGCTCGTCCGCAGGCGTATCGCCGGTCCGGCTGGCAATCGCGATCCGGGGCACGTCCCGACCCAGCCGCTGCGCGGCGAGCGCGATGCCGGCGAGCGGGGCGCGCAGGTTGCGCTCGACGTCATAGGTGAGGGCCTTGAGCGGGCTCACGTACAGGACGCGGACCGTGCCCGGGTCCGCGCGCGTGGGCGCCGGTCGCGGGTGCTCGGCCAGGCGATCCAGGCACCACAGGAACGCAGCCAGCGTCTTGCCGCTGCCCGTGGGAGCGTGGATCAGCGTGTGATCGCCGCGCGCGATGGCCGCCCAGCCCGCAGCCTGGGCGTGGGTCGGCGCTTCGAACGTCGCTTCGAACCAGGCCCGCACCGCGGGCCCGAAGGGCGCGAGGGGATCGTTGGTGCGCGCGGCCACGGGACCGCGAGTATAGGCCGTGAACGACGTTTCGTACAGATGTTCGGTTCAGCGTTGCAGGCGGGCGCGCCGGGGGCGTTCCGACGCGTTCCCGCCGCGCCGACCCGTTCCCGCCGCACCGACCCATCCGGCCGCGCCGACCCATCCGGCCGTCGCCGGGGGTGTTCCTGGGATGCGCCAAATGCTGCCATCGCGCCCCTGGCGGGAGGCGCTGGGGCCACCGATGGCGCGAATCGGCATCGCACAGGAACGACCCGCTGCTGAAATCGGCTCGAAATCCGCCGATAAGCCGGCGATATGGCGCGATCTGGATCATCACAGGAACCGCCGGACTGGCGGCCGCACGACGACAGGCGGCCGAACCGGGGCCTGGTGACCGGACAGCCCGCCACGCAGCCCACCGGGAGGACGAACCATGGCCGATACCGCCCTGAGCCGCCTGGCCAGATCGCGCGCTCGCGACCTCCGGCGCAACGTTGGCGGCCAGCTGCTCGACCTGCGAGAGGAGCGGGAGCTCAGCCAGCACGCCGTTTCCGGAGCCGTCGGCGTGAGCCGGTCGTCACTTGCCAAGGCGGAGGCGGGCGACGCCAACCTGACGCTCCAGGCCCTGGCCGCGCTGGCCACCGCGCTGGGCGCCGAGGCGTCGATCCGCCTCTACCCTGCGACGGGGCCCCGGCTACGCGATCACCTCCAGGTGCGGATGATCGAGACCCTGCTCGAGCGCCTCCACCCGCGATGGCACGCGCGTCTCGAGGTCCCGGTCTATCGGCCGGTGCGTGGCGTCATCGACCTCGTGCTCGTTGACCCCGAGGCCCGCGAGATCGTAGGCGGCGAGGCCCACAGCGAGATCCGGCGCGCCGAGCGCCAGGTGCGATGGGCGGCCGAGAAGGTCGACGCATTGCCGTCCGCCTCCGGCTGGCCGTGGATGGCGGCCCAGCCCAGGACCGGGCGGCTGCTCCTGCTGCGGTCCACGAGGCGGACACAGGAGCTCGTCGCATCCGCATCGGCGATGTTCGGCGCGGCCTACCCGGGCCGAACCGCCGACGCCGTCGCTTCCCTCACCCAGCGGGGCTGCCCGTTTCCGGGCCCGACCATCGCCTGGATCGACGTGCGTGGCGCGGACAGCCGTCTGCTCGGCGGGCCGCCACGGGGCGTCATGGTCGGGCGGTGACCTGTGCGGCCAGCCGATCGCGCACCACCGCGTCCAGCGCCCGCATCGCACGGTCCGCGGTGCGGAACACCGGGATTCCGCCGGCCTCGAGGGCAGCAGCGAACGGGTCGTACAGGGGACCCGCGTCCACGATCGCGACCCATGCCCTGGTCGTGCGGCGCCACAGGTCCACCAGGAGCGACGCGATGGCGTCGGCGGCGGCCAGGTCCTCGGCGTGATCCGGCCCGGGCGGCAGGGTTCGCAGGGCCGCCGTGAGCGGCACGATCCCGACCACCCCCACGTCGACACCGGGCGCTGCGAGGATCGTCTCCGCGAGGGCCGCAAACGCCGCGTCGTCGGCCACCGGGGTCGCATCGAGCGGATTGTGGACGTCGACCACGCCACCGGCGCCGGCCTCGGCCAGCGCCCGACCCAGCTGCTCCGTCGTGGGTCCGTCGAACGGGGCCAGCTCCAGCGAGCCCAGGTTGTCGCCGATCGCGACGCACTCGAACCCGGCGTTCGAGATCGCGCCCAGGCGGCGCCCCCCGATCTCCCGACCCACGAGCAGCGTCGCCACACGGACCAGGTCGTCGAACTCGTCGAGCGTCTCCGCGACCAGCACGCCCGCCTGGCGCGCCAGCGCCCGCACCGCCACCGTGTCGCCGGCGATCGATGCCGTGTGGCTGGCGGAGGCCGCGGCTCCGGCCGAGGTCCGGCCCGCCCGGTAGAGCACGACGGTGCCGCCGCGCGCCCTGATCGTCCGGGCGGCTTCCAGGAACCGGGCCGCGTCGAGCGGCCGGAAGCCTTCCACGTAGACCCCGAACACGGCAATGTCGGGGTCACTCGCGAGGTGCGCCAGGTGGTCGGCGACCGTGAGATCCATCTGGTTGCCGACCGTCACGAGGTATCGGGGGTGGAGGTCAGCCAGCCGCCCCAGGCGGGTGATCGCGAAGGCGCCGCTCTGGGCCACGATGGCCAGCGGGACGGCGCGGCCCGACCCGGGTCCGGCCAGCTTGGACACGGGGATGAACATGGTGTCGATGCGGCCGGGCAGGCTCCGGAAGCCCAGGCAGTTCCCGCCGTTGAGCAGCGGTCCGCCGTCGGGGCGATCCCGGGCCGCCGCGATGGCCGTTCGCATCCGGGCCACGATCTCCCCGGTCCCGGACTTCTCCTCGAACCCACCCGGGATGACCAGGATCGTCTCCGCCGCGTCGCGCTCCACGACGTCCGCCACGACCTCCGCGGCCTGCGCCGCCGCCACCGCGACCACGAACAGATCCACCCTCGCTGGCAGCGCGGCCACATCCGGGACGCAGGCGCAGCCGTCGATGGCGTCGACACCCGCCTTGATCACCGTGACCGCCGCAGGCTCGAACCCGTCCCGGAGCAGGTTGCGCAGGATCACGTGACCCGCGTTCATCCCGCTCGACACGCCGATGATCGCGATCGATCGGGGCTCGAGCATGCGCGGCAGCTTCGCGACCGGCCGGGGCGGCGCGGCGCCTTCGACGGCGGCCTGGGCGAGGGCATCGCGACCCGTGCCCGGCACCACGAGCACGTCGAGCGCAACCAGCTCGCCGCCCGACGTGACCACGATCGGGTTGACCTCGAGCTCGAGCAGGTCGTCCGGGATGCACGCGTCCGCGAGAGCCAGGAACCGCGCGACGACGTCGACCAGCCGCGCCATCGGCAGCTGCGGTGGCAGGCCGCGACGGCCCTCGGTCGCGAGCCGGACGGCGGTCGAGGCTCGCAGCAGGTCCGGGATCGCGTCCCGGGGCGTCAGGCTCGGCGACAGGATCACGACCTCGCGGCCGGAGCGCAGGTCGGCCGCGACGGCCTCGGCGTCGATGCCGCCCGCGCCCACGCTCACGACCGGGCCCAGGTCCGGCGTCCATCGAGCCGAGACCAGCAGCGACCCGCCCAGGCCGGCCGCGTGCTCCACGAAGCCGGCGACCATGAACCCCGCCACGTCCAGGCCCGCGAGCCGGTCCCGCATCGAATTGATCGACGCGAGCAGCGCGGACGCGTCGCGCGCCACCACCGCCACGCCGCCCACTTCGGTCTTGTGCGCGATGGCCGGGGCCACGACACGGACGACGACACGCTCCCCGTCGAGCCCGAACACCGCCTCGTCGATGGCGTTCGGATCGATCTGGTTGCCGCCGGTGACCGGCACGAACACCGACGGTGGGGCAGAGATCCCCATCGCGCGCAGGATCCCCAGGGCTTCGGGCTCGAGGACGGCACGCGGTGCGCGCCCGCGCAGGCCTGCGGTGAGCCCATGGATCGCGGCGACGTCGATCAGGGGCAGATCGGGTTCAGCCACCCGCACAGCGTACGCGCTGTCAGGCTGCCTCCGGTGGCACCCCTTCGCGTTCGCCGGCCCCTCCGTGCTGCTCCCGCCTCGCGGGCAGCAGGAGCGAGAACAGCACACCCAGCAGCACGAAGCCGGTCGCGGCGAAGCCCGCGAACCTGGTCGCATCCACGAACGCCTCCTCGACCGGCAGGGCCGCCGCCGGGAGCGCGGCCAGGAAGGCCGGGTCGCGGAAGCACGCAGCCTGCTCCGGGGGCAGCGCCGCGGCTCCCCCGCCAACACCGGATTCCGCCGCCCTGGACGGGTCGCGGAGCGCCGGCAGGATCTGGCCGGCGGAGGCGTCCACCAGGTCGACCACCAGCTGGCGGCAGGCTGGGTCGACACTGGGCAGCGAGGCCTCGAGATTGTCGGCGCTGTGACCCACGAGCGTCGCGAACAGGATGGTGCCCAGGATCGCGATCCCCAGCGCCGAGCCCACCTGGCGGAGCGTGGAGTTGGCGCCCGAGGCGATGCCCGACAGGGTGACCGGGATGTCCGACAGCACGATGCTGGTCAGCTGGGCCGTCGCGAACCCGACCCCGATCCCGTACACAAACAGGGGAACCACGAGCATCAGCCCGTTGACCGTGGGCGAGATCAGGAGGGTCGTGGCCACGATGCCGATCGCCTCGAGCAGCATGCCCGTCGTCACCACCCAGCGAGGACCATAGCGCCGGGCCAGCGTCGCCGCGCCGGGGGCCGCGAAGAACGCGCCGACGGCGAGCGAGAGGAACACGAGGCCGGTGTCGAACGCCGAGTAGCCGAGCACGCCCTGGAGGAACAGCGGCAGGGCGAACAGGAGCCCGAACTCGCCCAGGGACACGATCGTGCCGGCCAGGTTGCCGTACCGGAAGCCCTTGTACAGCCACAGCGTGAAGTCGAACAGGTAGAACTTGCCGGCCGCGCGTCGTCGCGACTCGACGATCGCGAACAGCGCCAGGGCAACCAGTCCGAAGCCGAGCGCGAACGGCGTGATCGAGACGGTGTCCAGGGGCCACGCGAACCCCAGGAGGTCGAACGGATGGCGAGGGTTCGGGGTCCACCAGCCGTACTGGCGGCCCTCGATCAGCCCGAACACGAACGCGCCCAGGCCGCCCGTGATGAGCAGGAAGCCGGGCAGGTCGAACCCGGGCTTGGCGTGCTCGTCGCGCGACTCCCCGATGTAGTGGAGCGTGCCCGCGATGGCCAGCAGCCCGACAGGCACGTTGATGAGGAACGCCCAGCGCCAGGACGCGTACGTGGTCAGGAACCCGCCCAGCAACGGGCCGACGGCCGCCACCCCGCCGATGGTTGCCCCCCAGATCCCGAACGCGATCGCACGGTCGCGACCCTGGAAGTTGGAGTTCAGGATCGCCTGGGTCGAGGGCAGGATCATGGCACCGCCCACGCCCTGGAGCACCCGGGCCAGGATCAGGATGTCGCCGTTGGGCGCCACGCCGGCGAGGACCGAGGCCGCCAGGAACAGGCCGAGGCCTGCCAGGTACAGCCGACGCCGACCGAGCACGTCGCCCAGCCGGCCGAGCGTGATCAGCAGCGCCGCGAACACCAGGGCGTAGATCGTGTTGATCCACTCGGCCTGGGTCAAATCGAGCGACAGCTCGCGGATGATCGAGGGAACGGCGACGTTCACGATCGTCGCGTCGACGATGATCATCGCGACGCCCACGCTGAGCATCGCGAGCCCGACCCAGCGGCCGCGCCCTTCGGCGTGGATCGCCGGGCCGGCCGGTCGGCCGTCGGGTGCTGCTGCCATGCGTGGGTCCTCCGGGGCGCGGTGTGACGACCGCATTACTTGACTTGGGAAATGTTTTCGCTAGGATAACGACTGTGACGCGACCCGTCCACTCCCCCGGCGAGCCGGGCAGCTGGCACACCACCCGGCGCGGTGCCGGGCGCAACCTGCCCGCGCTCAGCGACGATGCCTTCGAGGCGAGCCGGCTGCTGCTCGAGCTCGTCCATGTCGCGTATGCGACCCGGGCTGCGGAAGCGGAGACCGCGGCGGCGGCCAGGGCACCCGGTGGGGCCGGGGCCTCGGAGACGGGCCAGGTCCTTCGCTCGGCCCCCTCGACCCACGCGATCCGCGCCGCCATCCACGTCTACCAGCACGGCGAGCGGACGATCGGCGAGCTGGCCGAGGGGCTGGGGATCTCGTACGGCTGGGCGAGCCGGGTCGTGTCCGAGCTGGAAGCCACCGGGATGGTCGAGCGCCGGGTCGATCCCGTCGACCGTCGTGTCGTGCACGTGTCGCTCACCTCGGATGCCGCCGCGATGGTGGAGCGGACCTACCGGTGGCGGGGGGAGGCGGTGGATCAGGCGCTGGCCGGCCTCGACGCCCATGACCGCGAGGTGGTCCGGACGTTCCTGCGGCGGGTCACCGAGGAGCTGGCACGAGCGGGGCAGCAACGCCACGATTGAGCGCCTGCCGACCGCCGGCACAAGCGAACCGGCGGGCCAGGGGGGTGCCCGCCGGTTCGTGTGCCCGTGTCTTCGGCGCGGAAGGAGGGGGAGGAGTGCTCCGCGCCGTCGACCTTGTGTGTGCTTGCGTCTCGAAGTGTCTCCCGGCGCGATCCGCGCGGGAGGTGCCCTTGCTCCCGTGAAATCCGTGACGCTGCGCGACCAATGGCAGGGGTCGCACCCTGCAAAGGTCCCGCGGCGTGCGGAGCAGCACGGGGCCGAGCGTCACCTCCGCCGGGGATCCAGCCTCGCGGCCAGCGCGCGCGGGTCGTCGCGGGTCACGTCGGGCGGCGCCGCCAGGAGCTCGAACCCCGCGCCCCGCAGCAGCCGGCGCGCGATGTCGAGCCGCCGTGCCACGTCCAGCGGCTCGACCACGTCCCGTTCGGCCACCCCGACCCGTGCCGTCATCATCGTCCCATCCGGGCGGTCCTCGATCAGCCTCGAGAGCAGCGCCCGCGCGAGGCCCTGACCGCGATACGGTGGGCTCACCCCGAGCGCCAGGAGCGCCTCGGCACCCGGCCCGTCGAGGTCCGGCGCAGCCACCGCGACCCCCACGAGGGTCCCGTCCGCGATCGCGCCGACGACCCGGGCGCCGTCCGCGGCCGCCGCGGCCAGCAGCGCACGTCCATCGTCGGGATCGAACGGCGAGATCGTCCGACGGGCGAGGACCAGCCCGTCCAGCTCCACCACCGAGAGTGCCCGGATCACGGGGGTGGTGGTTGCCGCTGCCGGCGTGGTCGCGCGGTGCGCGGCTGGCGCCACGGGCGGCACCCACCAGCCCCGATCCTCGGCCTCGCGCACGAGGGCCGGCAAGACGGTGCTCCGGACGCGCGCCAGGATCGTCAGCGCGGCGGCCTCGGCGGCCGCCTGGCCGGGCTCGATGGCCTGTCCGGCATTGGGCGGGTCCTCGAACGCGGACGGCAGGCCGGGTGTGCCGAAGCCGGCGGCCTCCGAAGACCAGCGGTCGCGCCATGCCGCCGGCGTCTCGGGCGGCACGTCGCGATGCGCCCCGGCGAGCCAGGTGAGCGCCCATGCGCGCGGCACCACCCGGTAGGCGTCGTAGCCGCCGCCACCGGTCGCCAGCCAGCGACCACTCGCCCAGCGGTGGGCGATGTCGTCCACGAGGCGGGCGGCCTCGCCCATCGCGGTGGTGGTGACGCGCAGGTGCGCCAGGGGGTCCCAGGCATGGGCGTCCGCCCCGTGCTGGGACACGATCACGTCGGGCCCGAACACGGCGGCCAGCGCCGGGACGAGCGAGCGCACGGCGTGCAGCCAGGCGGCCTCGCCC
This sequence comes from uncultured Chloroflexia bacterium, assembly GCA_963732805.1. Lineage (GTDB taxonomy): Bacteria > Chloroflexota > Limnocylindria > Limnocylindrales > CSP1-4 > CAIXZV01. The sequence continues at coordinate 1,176,022 of CAVTAW010000002.1, read as the reverse complement.
GTCCAGGGCTCGAACGGCATGTTGACCGACGTGCCCGCCGCGGTCCCCTCCCCCAGCTCGTCCACGAAGCCCGTCCCCGGGAACAGGTACCGGCCGCTCTCGTGGAACGAGATCGTGAGCACGCCCGCGTCGGCCGCACAGATTGCCTGGACACCGTCGCCGTGGTGGACGTCGAGGTCCACGTACAGGACCCGCAGCCCCTCCGCCCGGGCGCGGGCGATCGCGAGCGCCGGATCGTCGTAGATGCAGAACCCGGACGCCCGATCCGGCATGGCGTGATGCAGGCCACCGCCCGGATGGAGGGCATGCTCCACGTCACCGCGCAGGATGGCCTCCATCGCGCGTAGCGAGCCGCCCGCGACCGAGGCCGCCGCGTCGTGCATGCCCGGGAACGCGGGGTTGTCCGAGATCCCGATGCCCGCGGCCCCGGGCCGGCCGGGGTCGCGCGAGAACGCCTTCACGGTGTCGAGGTACGCAGGCAGGTGGACCCGCTCCAGGTCCGCGTCCGATGCCGGCTCCGGGGCGAGACCCGGCCGGGCGCCAACGGCGCGCAGCAGGTCGATGCCGGGTCCGAAGCGGCGCGGGGTCAGCGGATGACCGGGTCCGAAGTCATAGCGAAGCGAGCGAGGACCGAACACGAGCAGCGGGCCGTCATCGCGTCGCGCGCCCGAACCGGACATGGACCGCACGATACCGTCCTCCGTCCCGTGCGGACGGATCCGGCTGCTACCATCCGTGCATGGACCTCATCGTCGTCCTCATCATCGTCCTGGTGCTGGTCATCATCTGGCGTGGCCCCAAGACGCTGCCGCTGCTCGGCCGGGCGTTCGGCCAGGGTGTGCGCGAGGCGCGCAAGGAGATGGAGGACATCAAGACGGACGTTCAGGGCAAGGACGACGACTCCGCCTCCTGAACGCTCGTCCCGGTCCCGCGGCAGGGATCGTCGCGGTGCGCGGCCAGGCGCATCCGGCCGGGAAGCGCGCGAACGCGCGCCCGTGACCTCGCCAGGGCCGCCCGACCGACCGGTTCCGGGATCGCGCGCGCCGGTCCGGGCCCCTCGAGGTCGCCCACCAGCACCACGCCCGCGGCATCGACCTCGAACGCAAGGTGGTCAGCGTGGGTTCCCGGCGTCGCATGGACCCGGATCGGCGTATCGGCCAGCTCGACCACTTCGCCATCGGCCAGCGGTGTGATGTCGCTGACCAGCACCCGATGCGCCCGGATCCTGCATGGACGGGAACCCCGAGCCGGAGGGCGAGGCCCTCGGCGCCCGCGGCGTGGTCGGGCACGGGAGCCGTGAGGAGGATCCCCACGATCCGTGAGCCGCGCTCGGCGGCGGCGCCGAGGATGGCCGTTGCCGCCTCGTCGTTGGGGTCCCCGGGATCAACGACCACGACCCGGTCCCGCCCGACCAGGAAGGCGTCCACGCCCTGCCCCGGGATCCCGCCGGCGCCACCCAGGTGCACCCGGGTGACCAGCGGGTGTGGATGGTCGACGCAGGGCGTGGGGTCCGGCTCCCCGCCCGTCGCCTTACCGGCGGCGTCCGGGACGACCCGCGGCGAGCAATGCCGGCGGACATCATCGAGATCGCGGGCGGACGCGAGCTGCTGGAGCGTGGTGCTGGTCGGCGTCCAGAGCTCGATCCTGCCCGCGGCCATCGCGGCCAGCGCATCCCGGGGCGTCGTCCATTCGTGTCCCGCGACCTCGCGCCCGTCAAACGCCGGCACCGCCCCCGGCGGCAGTCTCGTCACGAAGAACCGGGCGTCGTACCGGCGCGGCACGACCGGCGGCGTCACCCAGCGCGACAGGGGAACCAGCCAGTCGCCTCGCAGCTCGAGATCGCCGTCCAGGACCAGGTCCACGAACGCGATCCCGAGCGCTCGCGGCGGCGGGCCGCCCGGACCGGTCGCCAGGAGGATGCCGGCCTCCTCGAACAGCTCCCGGATGGCGGCCACCATGAACATGCCGGCGTGCGAGCCGGGGACGGGCAACCCGGGCTGCACCCGCAGGCGCCCCAGCAGCCGCGGGTCCCGATCGGGCGGGTCCACCGCGCCGCCCGGAAACACGTGCAGACCGGGCCCGAACGCCATCGTGGATGGGCGGCGGGTGAGCAGCACCTCCGGGCCGCCGGGTGCTGCGCGGAGCAGCACCACCGTGGCAGCCGGCCGTGGAAGCCCGGCCTCGGTCATCGACTACAGGGGGCGCACGAAGGCAAGCAGCCGGACGCCCGGGACCGGGTCGAAGTCCCGTTCCGGGTCACGGCGGAAGCCGAGGCTCAGGTACAGCGCATGCGCCGATGTCATGACCTGCGTCGAGGCGATCGCGAGCGCCGCCCGGCCCTGGGCGCGGCCCAGCTCCACGCACGCTTCCACCAGCCGCCGCCCGATCCCCGCACCCTGGGCGGCCGGCGACACGCCCAGCATCCGGAAGCCCGCCTCGCCGTCGCGCTCCACGTCCGCGAACGGGTTGGTGCTGTCCGGCACATAGGTCACGGAACCCAGGATGCGCCCGGCCGGATCCACCGCCACCAGCACCGTGCACTCGCGGGACCGACCCGCCGCATCGCGCACGTGCTCCAGGTAGTCGTCGTGGCGCTCGCCGGGCAGCGCCTCGTACGCGGTCGCGACCACGTCCCCTGCGGCGGTCAGCTCGTCGGGACGGGCCTCGCGGATCACGATCACGCGCCCGCCTCGAGCAGCAGCGCCTCGAGCGCCTCCGGCTCATGGACCGGCTGGCGGCAGGCAAAGTTCCGGCACACGAAGGCGGTCGATCGCCCATGGAGCGCGAACCGCCCCCGCAGGAGCGGCACGGCGCTCGACGCCGGCGCGGCCGACGAGGCGAGGACACGGAACGGGTGATAGCCGCGCTGGGCGACCTCCAGCAGGCGTCGGATCCCCGCATCGCCGGGTCCCACGATCGCGACCTCGGTGATCCCCGCGTGGGCCAGCTCCAGCGCGCACAGCCACTGCGCGAACGCGGTTGGGTAGCGGGCAAGGAGACCGCCGACCGTTGCCAGCGCGGCGTCGGCCGAGGCCCGGTACCGAGCCTCGCCGGTGAGCGCTGCGAGGCGCAGCAGGACCGTCGTCGCCATCGCACCTCCCGACGGCGTCGCGTTGTCCTGGATCTCGCGCGGACGCACCACCAGCGCCTCGCCATCGTCGGCCGTGTCGTGGAACCCCCCGGCTGGATCGGCGAACCGGGCAAGGATCACGCCGACGAGCCCCACCGCCTCGCGGTACCACCGCTCCTCGAGGGTCGCCTCGTACAGGGCGAGCAGACCGTCGGCCATGCAGGCGTGGTCCGCGAGGACCCCGTCGGCCGATGCGCGACCGTCCTTCCACGATCGGCGCAGGCGACCATCGGCGGTCCGCAGCCCGGCCAGCACGTCCGTCGCGGCTGCCGTGGCCGCGTCCAGGTACCTGCCCGCGGCAGTCGCGTGCGCGGGATCGCCCGATGACCCCAGTGCTCGTCCGGCCTCGGCGAGCGCGGCGATCGCGAGCCCGTTCCAGGCGGCCAGCACCTTGTCGTCGCGGGCGGGCTGCGGTCGTGCTGCCCGCGCCACGAGCATCGTCGCCCGGTCCGAGGCGAGCGAAGACCGGACCTCGTCGGCCGGGATCCCGAACCGCTGGGCCAGCGCCGCGTCGTCCGCCACCCGCGACAGGATCGTACGGCCCTCCCAGTTGCCGGAATCGGTGACCCCGTAGGCCGCCGCGAACAGCGCGAACCGGTCACCGAGGACCGCCCGGACCTGATCGGCGGTCCAGGTGAACGTCGCCCCTTCCACGCCCTCGGTATCGGCATCCTGGCTGGCGGCGAAGCCCCCCTCCGGCGTTCGCAGCTCGCGCAGCAGGTAGTCCAGGGTGCCGGTCATCGTTGCGAGCAGGTCGTCGTCGCCGGTGAGCGACCAGGCGTGGGCGTACACCCGGGCGAGCTGCGCGTTGTCGTACAGCATCTGCTCGAAGTGCGGTACCAGCCACGCGGCGTCGGTGCTGTAGCGGTGGAACCCGCCGCCCAGCTGGTCGTGGACGCCGCCCGCGGCCATCGCCGCCAGGCTGCGGCGCGCGACCGCGAGCGGCCGCGGATCGCCCGACGCGACGTGCCGCCGGAGCAGGAACTCGATGGTCATCGGCTGTGGAAACCTGGGGGCACCACCCCAGCCGCCGTGCTCGGCGTCGAATGTCTCGGCCGCCCGTGCGGCCGCCTCGACGAGCACCGAGACCGGCGGCGCACCGGACGCTGAACGCTGCGACCGTTGCGCATCCACCAGCGCCTCGACCAGCCGGCCGCCGGCCTGCTCGACGTCCACCCGCTGCTCGGCCCATGCCCGGCGCACTCCCTCGAGGACCTGTCGGAACGAGGGCATCCCGTGACGGGGCGTGTCCGGGAAGTAGGTTCCCGCGTAGAACGGCCGGCCATCGGGGGTGAGGAACACGCTCATCGGCCAGCCGCCCTGTCCCGTCAGCGCCTGGACGGCGGCCATGTACACCTGGTCCAGGTCCGGCCGCTCCTCGCGATCGACCTTGATCGCGACGAAGTGGTCGTTGAGCACGGCGGCGGTCGCCTCGTCCTCGAACAATTCCCGCTCCATCACGTGGCACCAGTGGCACGCCGCGTAACCGATCGACAGGAACACCGGGCGATCAAGGCGGCGAGCGCGCTCGAGCGCCTCCGGCCCCCACGGGTACCAGTCCACCGGGTTGTGGGCGTGCTGGAGCAGGTAAGGGCTGGTCTCGCCCGCCAGCCGGTTCACGTGCGCCGGTCCGTCCGCAGCTTCGGCCATGACCCGATGGTACGCGCGGGTCCGACCCGCGTCCGCAGGTTGCGCACGGCCGGACGGTGGTGTCCGCGCGCAACGGTTGTGATGATGCCGCCGTACGCTGGGCCAACCGGACCCGTCCGGAGGGGTCATACCCACTGTTCAGGGTGAGTCCCGAGCGCTAGGCTACCGGTGTCACCGCCGGTCGACCAACCGTCCTGGGAGCCGTATCGCTGAAGCGAATCGCCCGGGCGACCGCAGTCGCCCTCGTTGTCGGTGTTCTTGCGACGCTGGGCGCGATCGCACCAGCGCTGGCGGTAGCGCCTGTCCCGCGCGTGGCCCTGATCGTGGGACCGGTGGGCAGCCTGACCTCGAGCTTCCGGTCCCTCGCCAACGCCGCCGCCGCCGAGGCCACGGCAGCCGGGGCCGAGGTCGTCAAGGTCTACTCCCCCAACGCGACGTGGTCGGCCGTGCAGCGCGCGGTCACCGGCGCCTCGATCGTGGTCTACCTGGGTCACGGCAACGGCTGGCCGAGTCGCTATCGAGACGCCCTGTATCCGCCCACCCAGAACGGCTTCGGTCTCAACCCGGCCGCCGGCGTGGATGACACGGCCCACCAGTACTTCGGCGAGGCCTCGATCCAGAACCTGCACCTCGCGTCAAATGCGGTCGTGCTGCTGCATCACCTGTGCTATGCGAGCGGCAACACCGAGCCGGGCCTGCCCGAGGGCACCCAGGACCAGGCGATCCAGCGGGTGGACAACTTCGCGGCTGGATTCATCCGGGCCGGGGCGAAGGCCGTGGTGGCCGAGGCACACCTCGGTCCCGCGTACTACGTCCGAGCCCTGCTCCGCGGCCGCCAGAGCATCGAGCAGATCTGGAACGCGTCGCCCGAGGATCACGGCAACACGTTCTCCGCGGCAAGCGTGCGGTCTACGGGGTTCCTCGAGCGGCTGGATCCCGACCGCCCCAGCGGCGGCTACTTCCGCTCCCTGGTGTCCCAGGGGGTCACGGCGTCCGAGGTGCGGGCGGGCGGCACCGGGAGTGTCGGTTCATCCGTGGTGGTGCAGCCACCGGCCCCGTCGCTCGCGGGCCAGGGCGTCCGCTTCGGCAACCTGAGCCTCCGGGCGCTGCCGATCGCAGCCACGCAGACGCAGCTGACGCTCCCCGTCGCCGGCACTGGCATCAAGCTCGTGCCGGCGGGCGCGCAGGTGGGCATCCGCTGGGATCCGATCCTGCTGGATCCGCAGCCGTGGGCGCCACCCGGGCCGGGCTCCTCGGCACCCGGGCCCGACGCCTCGCCCACGCCGTCGCCGGACGCGACGGCACCGAGCGATCCGGCGGCATCGGCCGACCCGGCGCCTTCGAGCGATCCCGTGGCATCGGCCGATCCGACGCCCACCCCGCCACCCGAACCCCCGGCGGTGGACCTGGTGGCGCCCGAGCAGCTGGGCACGGTGGTCACGGTCGGGCCGGCGACGCGGAGCGGCAAGGGCCTGGCGGTCGGCGTGACCCTTCCCAACGCGCCCGGCCTCTATCGGCTGGTGGCCACGCTCCACACGCCGGCCGGCGTCGCCTACGACGCGGCCACGGAGGGGCTGCTGACGCCGGTGCTGGTCCGGGTCAGCGGGCCGGTCGCCGTCGCCTACGGCGCCCCTGCGTCGCTCTCGGTCGACGCCGGATCGACAGCCTCGATCCCGGTGCGCGTCGTCAATGCCGGGTCCGAGGTCTGGGACGAGGCCTCGGACACGCCGCCGGCGGGGGGGCTCGCCCAGGAGATCCTGTCCTGGCTGCGCACCTCGCGGCTGCCGGCGAAGCTGGTGGCGACCTGGGTGTCGACCGCCAGCCTGCCAGTCCCGGACCCGGTGACCGTGGTGCTCGATCCGTCCGTGGCGGTCCCCGGCGGCGCCGTCTCGGTCCGGGTGGACCTGGTGGCACCCGCGGAGGCGGGCGACTACCTGCTGCTCCTGGACGTCGAATCGCCCGCGCTCGGCGCCCTGTCGGCGCAGGGAAGCGCGCCGGCCCTTGTCCGCGTGACGGTCGCGGCCTCCGCGATGCCACCGATGCCGACGACGCCCGCGGGTGACGGATCGGCCTCATCCGGTGGGCCCGCGTCAGGCCAGCTCGGCTCCCCGTCCCCGGCCCCGGCCGTTGGCGACCCCGTCGCTCCCGGAGGGACCGCTGCTGGCTGAGCGGCCCCGGTCATCCCGGTCCGGCGCTGCCTCGCGTGCGCGTGTGCGCCAGGGCGCGGTGCCGCTCGCCCCCCACCGGCCGGCGGACGATCTGGGGCCCACCCATGACCCGGGCCCGGACATCGCGCGAGCCCGTCTGGACGCGGCTGCGCTCAACGACGCCGCCGCGGAGCCGCTGACACTGCCGTCCGGCCACCACGTCCGGCTGGGGACGGCGTCCTGGACGGATCCCACGATGACGGCGTCGGGCGTGTTCTACCCGTCGGAGGCCGACACGGCCGAAGAGCGTCTCGCGTTCTACGCGTCGCGCTTCCCCGTCGTGGAGGTCGATGCCACCTACTACGCGCTTCCGTCCCGTCGCCTGAGCGAGCTGTGGGTGGAACGCACGCCGCCCGATTTCGTGTTCGACGTCAAGGCGCACGCGCTGCTGACGGGCCAGCCCACCGAGACCCGCCGGCTGCCGAAGGCGCTCCGCGAGGCACTGCCGCCACCGATCGCGGCCAAGGCGCGGCTGTACGCGAAGGACCTGCCGGGCGAGCTGCTGACCGAGGTGTGGCGCCAGTTCGCCGATGGGCTCGCGCCGCTGGCCGAGGGAGGCCAGCTGGGCGCGGTGTTCCTCCAGTACCCGAAATGGTTCTTCACGTCGTCCGAGAACCGCGACGCGATCCGGGAGGCAAAGGCCGCCCTCGCGCCGCATGGCCTGCCTGTGGCGGTCGAGTTCCGCAACGGCTCCTGGTTCAACGACAGGAACGTGGAACGAACGCTGCGGTTCCTGGAGGACGAGGGCATCGCCCTGGTCATGGTGGATGGACCACAGGGATTCAAGTCCTCCGTTCCCCCGGTGGTGGCGACGACCTCGCGGGCACTTGCCGTGGTGCGCTTCCACGGGCGACGGACGGCGACCTGGGAATCCATGGGTGGCCTGCCGACAGTCGAGCGCTTCCGCTACCTGTACCAGCCCGAGGAGCTCCGCGAGTGGGTTCCGCGGGTCATCGAGGCGGCCTCGCAGTCCGACGAGACGCACGTCCTGATGAACAACTGCTACGCGAACTACGGTTCGACGAACGCGCGCGAGCTGGCCGCGATGCTGGCCGAGGAGCTGGCGGCCGCCGGGGGCTGAGCATCCGATCCACCGACTCGGGCTCCAGATCGTGTCCCTGAGGTAGGCCGATCGCCGGCGGCCTGGGGCTGCCTCCCGATGCGCGCTCCCCGCCTCAGATCGAGCGTCGAGGGTGACACCGAAGTCGCATCGGAGACCTCGAGATGACCCCGCCTCCCGCAACCCCCGCCGTGCAACGCGCATCCGACGATGCGTTCCTGACCGAGCTGTATCTCGCTCATGCCATGAACCTCACCCGGTGGATGACCGCCTACACCCGCGATGCTGAGCTCGCCGCGGACGTCGTCCAGGAGGCGTTCCTGCGACTGGCGCGCGAGCTCCAGGCCGGCCGCCGGCCGGACAACGCCGCCGCGTGGCTGGCGCTGGTGGCCCGCAACCTGGCCACCAGCCGGGCCCGGCGAACCGCCACTGCGCATCGTTTCGAGCCGTTGCTCGAGCGCCCGGCATCGCCCGAGGACCCGGCGACGCTCGCCGTCGCCAGCGAACGGACCGCGGCCGTCCGGATCGCCCTCGCGGACCTGCGCCCGGTCGATCGCGCCGCGCTCGTGCTGGCTGCCGAGGGCCACCACAACGCCGAGATCGCGATGCAGATCGGCCGCACGGAGCTCGCGACCCGGGCGCTGCTGTGTCGGGCCCGGCGTCGACTGCGCCCGATCCTGGCTCCTGTCGCGATGGCCTGATATCCGGGGACCAACCGGCCTGTTCCACCCGGGCGAGACCCCTATGATCAATTCGCGGTGGGCCGATCGGACGAGAACCGGGTCGTCGGTCGAACGGCCGAGCTGGGGACGGCCGGCGACGCACTCCGGCGCGCGCTGGAGGGTGTGCCGACGGTGCTCGTCATCGGAGGCGAAGCGGGCATCGGCCGGACCCGCCTCGTCGAGGCCGTCGCGGCGGATGCCCGCGGGCTCGGCTTCCTGGTCACGGTGGGCGGCTGCCTGCGCATGGATGCCGGGGCGATGCCGTATGCGGCGATCGTGGAGGCACTGCGCGGCCTGGCTCGGCTCGGGGACCCGGCGATGGTCGCCTCGTCCCTGGGCGGGTACCGGCGCGAGATCGCACGGCTGCTGCCGGAGGTCACGCGGCTGGGCGCGATCGTTGACGGGCGCGGGAGGACCGACCCTTCGGGTGGCGACGTGCATCCGGGGACCGAGGCCGTGCCGGCTGTGCCTTCCGCAGCCCCGCCCATCGCGGCCGCCACGCCGGTCGCGGAGCCTGATCCGCTGGCTCGCCTGCGGCTGTTCGAGGCCGTGACGGCGTGGCTCGAGCGGCTTGCGGCCGCGACGCCCGTGTTGCTCGTGATCGAGGATCTCCACTGGGCCGATCCGGCGACTCTCGATCTGGTCCGGGCGATCGCGGTGGGGCTGACGGGCCGCACGATGCTCGTCACGACGCTGCGCACCGACCAGCCGGCGCCCCGCGAGGTCCAGGCAACGATCGCCGAGCTGGCACGCGACGGCGCGATTCGGATCGAGCTGCCGCCGCTGGATCGTCCGGCGCTCGTCCAGCTCGCGGCGGATGTCTCCGGCACTCGCGCCGACGAGCTGGACCCGGCGGCGCTCGATCGCCTCGAGGAGCGCTCGGGGGGCAACCCGTTCCTCGCGTGGCAGCTGATCGAGGCAGGCTTGGTCAACGGGCCGGACGCGCCGTATGCGGGCGTTCCGCCGTCCCTTCGGGACATCCTCGATGCGCGTCTCGCCGCGCTCGACGACGAGACGAGGTCCGTCCTGCGGGCTGCCGCGCTGCAGCCCGGTCCGATCGACGATGAGCTCCTTGCCGAGGTCGTGCAGCTTCCGATCGGCTCCGTCGGCCGCGCGCTGCGCGATGCGATGGAGGCGGGTGTCCTGGCCGCCGGACCGGGAGGTCCGGGCTTCCGGCACGCGATCCAGCGCGAGGTGCTGATCGAGCAGCTGGGGCCTGGCGAACGCCGCCTGCTCCACGGCCGCTTCGCCGACGCGCTCGAGGCGGGCGGAGCGGATCCCGCGCGCGTGTCCGCGATCGCGGTCCATCGTGATGCCGCAGGTGATCCTCGACGGTCCCTCGACGCGCACGTCCGGGCGTTCACGGTGACCGAGCGTGCGTCTGCGTTCGAGGCTGCCGCCGGCCACGCGGAACGGGCGGCCGAGCTCCGCCGGCAGATCGGGCACACGGCCGAGGACGACCACACGACCGCCGTTCGGAGTGCCCGCACCGGCAACGGCGCCACGACGAACACCCCGGACGCACCGTGGCTGTTCGAGCAGGCCTCGATCGCCGCGCTTCTCGCCGGGGATCCGGCGCGGTCCGCGGAGCTCGCCCGTCGCGCCCTGCCACTGGTCGCCGACGACGAGGCGCGGGCCGCGACCCTGCACGACCGGGTCCGCTGGGCGCTCTGGGAGGCCGGCGATCGCGATGGCGCCCGGCACGAGCTCGATGCTGCCCTGGTCGGACTCGGTGATCGGCCGATGGACAACCTGCGGGCCCGCCTGACCGCGCAGCAGGCGGCGATGCATATGGACGATGCCGACCCGGCCCGGGCGCTCGAGCTGGCCGGGACGGCGATCCGGGCTGCCCGCCGGCTGCGGGCAACCGACATCGAGGCGATCGCCCTGGGCGTGCGGGGCCGGACGCAGGCGGTGCACGGTCGCGTCGACGCGGGCCTGGCGGATCTGCGCGCGGCGGTTGCGATCGCGGATGAGATCCAGAATCTCCAGGGACGGCTTGTCGGCATGGCGTCGATCGTGACGGTCCTCGCCCGCTGCGGACGGGCGCGGGACGCGCTGGCCGAGGCGGATGCCACCCTGGCTGTGGCGGAGGCTTCGGGCCTCGGCCGGTCGCTGGGCGCACAGCTCGCCGCCGAGGGGGCCCGGTCCGCCTTCGCGATCGGCTGGTGGGACGATGCCGCCCGACGGATCGCCGACGGGCTCGCCCGACGCCCGCCGGCCGTGATCGAGGCCCACCTCAGGATCGTCGCGCTTCGGCTGGCGGCTGCGCGCGGCCGGTTCGACGAAGCCGCCTCGCTCGAGGCGCGACTGGACATCCTCGAGCCCGTCCTGGCCGGGACCGAGGACCAGGCCTCGCTCGGCGTAGCCCGGCTGGAGATGGCGCTGGCGCAGGCGCGGCCCGAAGCGGCGCGGCCGCTCGAGGACCGGGTGCTGGGCACGATCTCGGGTGGCGCCGAACCCGGATCATCGCTTGCGTGGCTGGCGGCACTCGCCATCCGGGCCGAGGTCGACCTGGCGCTCGAGGCGCGCGCCCGATGGGACGACCCGGGCGAGACGGCGGCCGAGGCTCGGGCCGTCGGGATCGCCACCATCGCCGAACGGGAGGCGCAGGCCCTCAGGGCAGCGTGGGGAGCTCGAGCGGATGCGCTCCTCTCGCACGTGGGCGCGGAACGTGCGCGGCTTGGCGGCACGCCCGAGGCGCGGGCGGCAGCCTGGGAGCGGGCGATCGCCGACTGGGAGGCGATCGAGCGGCCATATCCTGCCGCCTACGCGAGGATGCGGCTGGCCGAGGCACGGCTTGCGAGCGGGGACGAGCGGCACCGCATCGCGGCGCCCCTGCGCGAGGCCGTCGCCCTGTTCCGGTCGCTGGACGCGCGGCCCCTCCTGGACCAGGCGGAGCGGCTGGCTCGGCTGGCACGCATCGCCCGCCTGGTGGCGAGTGACGCCGGGCCCGACGACGGCGACGCGAACGTGACCGGCGGGGCGGGCGCCGCACCCGCCGAAGGGACGGATCCCCTCGCCACGCTCAACCTCACGCCCCGCGAGCGCCAGGTCCTGCGCCTCGTGGCCGCGGGCTGGTCCAACGGTCGAATTGCGGACGAGCTCGGGATCAGCACCAAGACCGCCTCGGTCCACGTATCGAACATCCTGGCCAAGCTCGACGTCGAGAACCGGGTCGAGGCCGCCGCCATCGCCCATCGGCTGGGGATCGTGGGCAGGACCTGACCTGACGCGCCAGGTCGGGTACGGTGCGCAGGTGACCACCAACGCCGTTCCCGGCTTCCTGCCCAGCATCCATGGCCTCCGGTTCGCCAATGCGTTTCCACCGGGACCGACCCTGACGCTGGGACCGTTCGACCCACGGGTCCTGGGGTTCGGCGACGCCTCCGCCGGGCTGTGCGGAGGCATGGCACTCACGGTCCGCGACCTGTACGAGGCCGGCCTCACGGCGCCGGCCGATGCCGCGCCACCGGCCAACGGAAGCCCGCGCTTCCAGGCCCTGGTGCGACGGCAGGTCGAGTCGCTCGACTGGCTTCGCGTCCCGCTGCGCTACTTCGACCTCCAGGCGTTCCGGCCCGATCCGCCGGCCGGCCTCGCGGCGTGGCTGGGACGTCAGCCGGCGCGGGTGATCGCGGTGCGGTCGGAGTGGCCCCGGATCCGGGCCGAGATCGACAACGGCCACCCCTCGGTCGTGGGCCTGCTCCGGTGGTCAGGTTCGTCGCCGTGGGCGCTCACCCGGAACCACCAGGTCCTTGCCTTCGGCTACGACGAGACCCCGGCCGCGGTCCGGCTGCGCGTCTACGACCCCAACCACCCGGGCGCGGACGATGTCGAGCTTGGCGCGACCATCGACCCCGACGCCTCGCGGCCGTGGTACCAGCGCATCTCGCTCACCCAGTCCACCGGCGAGCCGCTGCTGGGGTTCTTCCGGCAGCCCTACCCTCCGGTCCGCTCGATGAGCGCCTGGCGCTGACCGCCCGGCCACGCCCATCCCGGCCGCGCTGAGCGCGGGCGCCCCCGTTGCTCGCCCGAGATCCCTCGGGTCAGGCGGCGGCGACCGGCTGCTCGACCGCCATCGCACACCGACCCTCGAGGTCGATGCAGCCCACCAGGTGCCCGGGCTCGACCTCGACCAGCGGCGGCTCCCCTGCCCCGGCGCCCGAGGCCGCCGCGGCCCGGAGCGCGACGTGGTACCGGCACTCCCCGGCGGCGGTCGTGGCCTCCCCGGACGTGTCGATCGACCCCCACCGCTCGTGGAGCCGGGGCACGGACGCGAGCAGCATCTGCGTGTATGGATGGAGCGGGTTGCCGAAAACGCGCGAGGTCACACCGGTCTCGACCACCCGCCCGTGACGCAGGATCACCGTGCGCTCGCTGATGTAGTTGGCGAGCGACAGGTCGTGGCTGATGAACAGGATCCCCAGGCCGCGTGCCTTGAGGTCCCCGAGCAGGTTGAGGACGTCGATCCGGGTGGACGCGTCCAGCATGCTGATGATCTCGTCGGCCACGAGCATCTTCGTGTCCAGCAGGAGGGCCCGGGCAACCAGCACTCGCTGGAGCTGCCCGCCGCTCAGCTGGTGCGGGTACTTGTGCAGCACCTGGCCGGGCTCGAGCCCGACGCTGAGCAGCGCCTCCTCGATCCGCCCGTGCCAGGCCGCCTGCGGCACGCCATGCCCGTGCACGCCGTGGAGCAGCGCGAACACGTGGTCCACCTTGAAGATCGGGTTGAACGAGCTGAACGGATCCTGGAACACGCCCTGGACCGTGCGGTAGTAGTCCCGCAGTGACTGGCCGCGGAGCGTGGAGATATCCGTCCCGTCGAGGGTGATCCGGCCCTCGCTCACCGCCAGCAGGCGCAGGATCATCTTCCCGATCGTCGTCTTGCCGCTGCCGCTCTCGCCGATCAGCGACACGACCTCGCCCGGGGCCACGCTGAAGTCCACCGCGCGGACGGCCGTGTGCCGCTTGCCGCCGAAGGCGCCCACGCGGTACACCTTGGACACCCGCTCAAGCGTCAGCATCACGCCACCTTCCAGCAGGCCACGGTATGGCCCGGACCGACCGTCGTGACCGGCGGCTGCTGCTCGCATTGCGCGTCCTCGAGCGGGCATCGCGCCCGGAACCGGCAGCCGGTCGGCGGGTTGAGTAGCGAGGGCGGGGTGCCGGGGATGCCCGCCAGGCGCTGCTCGGCGAACTGCACGCCCATCTCGGGCAGCGATCCGATGAGCATCCGGGTGTATGGGTGGAGCGGCCGCTCCATCAGCTCGCCCGTCGGTGCCTTCTCGGCCAGCCGGCCCGCGTACATGATCGCGAGCGTGTCGGAGATCTGGTACAGGATCGAGACGTCGTGGGTGACGACGATCATGGTGCGCACGAACTTGCGATCGCGAAACTGGACGAGCGTCTGGGCAACCGCCTTCTGGCTGGCGACGTCGAGCGCGGACGTGATCTCGTCGGCGATCAGCAGCGACGGGTCCAGCAGGGTCGAGATGACCATCACCAGGCGCTGCTTCATGCCCCCCGACAGCTCGATCGGGTAGCGGTCCAGGACGTCATCGGTCAGCCCTACCAGCGCCAGCCGCCGCAGCAGCTCGGTATGGGTGTCCGCCGTCTTCGCGTCCCGCGACTCCAGCAGGTCGTTGATCATCGAGCCGACCCGGCGCGTCGGGTTGAGCGCGCTCATCGCGTACTGGGGAACGATCGAGACCTCCCGGAACCGGAAGTCGCGCATCGCGACCGGGTCGCCGATCGGCAGCTCCACGCCGTCGAGCATCACCCGCCCGCCGACGTGGCGCATCCGTCCGTCGAGCCGGACGAGGCTGTTGCCGAACGTGGACTTGCCACAGCCGGACTCTCCGGCGAGACCCATGATCTCGCCGTCCGCGATCTCGAGCGACAGCCCGTCGAGCGCGCGGACATCGCCGGCCAGGGTGCGGTAGTAGACCCGGAGGTCGAGCACCTGGAGGCTCACGGTCAGGACTCCCGGAGCCGCGGGTTGAAGATCTCGTCGAGCCCCACGTTCATCACGTACAACGCGCCGACGATCGCGGTGATGCCCACGCCCGGCGGGATGAACCACCACCACATGCCCAGCTGCAGCGCGCTCCAGGCGACCGAGTTGTACATCATCAGCCCCAGCGACACGCCCTCCGTCGGGCCGAGGCCGATGAAGTCCAGCGACGCGGCGATCAGGATGGCGCCGCCGAACAGCAGGATGAAGGTCATGAACAGGTAGGAGCTCATGTTGGGCGCGATCTCGGTGAAGATGATCCGGCGCCCCGGCACCCCGCTGATCCGGGCGAGGTCCACGAACTCGCGCGAGTTGAGCGAGAAGGTCTGGGCGCGGATGGCCCGGGCGGCCCACGGCCACGAGGTGAGCCCGATGAACGCCGCCTCCACCCACAGGCCGCGGGCCCGGAAGAACGCCGTCGCGACGATCAGCAGCGCGATGGTCGGGATGACCAGCACCACGTTGGTGATCATGCTCAGGACCTCGTCCACGAGCCCGCCGCGATAGCCGGCCGCGAACCCGATCACCACGCCGAACACCGCGGCGATGCCGCCGCCGGCGAGGCCCACCGCAAACGTCGAGCCCAGGCCGTAGAGGAACTGGGCGAACACGTCCTGGCCGAACGTCGTGGTACCGAACCACCAGGTGCCGTCCGGCGGGGCGCCGAGGGGCCCGGCGAAGGCGTTGGGGTCGCCCGGCCGGATCAGCGGACCGATCGCCGCGAGCACCAGGAACACACCCAGGATCACCGTGGAGATCAGGATCTTGCGGCTGCGCAGGACGAAGTACCGGACCTCGCGCGCGCGGCCGACGTCTTCGAGCAGGATGGCAGCGGGCTCGGCGATCGCGGTCATGCCGTGCCCCCGCTCATGCCCACGCGCGTCCGTGGATCAAGCCGGACGTACGCGATGTCCACCAGGAAGTTCGCGAACAGCACGCCCACGATCACGAACAGGAAGATCCCCTGGAGCAGGAAGTAGTCCTCGTTCTGGACCGCGGCCAGCAGCAGCTTGCCCAGCCCCGGGTACGAGAACACGATCTCGGTCACCAGCGCACCGGCCACGATCACGCCCAGCTGCAGGGCGAGCCCCGTCACCTGGGGTAGCACCGCGTTGCGGAACGCGTAGCGGCGGACCAGCCCGCTCGGGGCGCCCAGCGCATCGAGGTACTTGGAGTAGTCGGCGTCCAGCTCGTAGATGATCATGTTGCGCATCCCGATCGCCCAGCCGCCGAACATGACCAGGAACAGCGACAGGAACGGCATGAACCAGTGGGCGATCAGGCTCGAGATGAACGTCCAGCTGAGCGCGGGCTCCAGCGCGTAGCTGTAGCCGCCCGAGATCGGGAAGATGCGGAGCACCGAGCCCAGGATCCAGGCGACCATGATCGCGAGCCACATGTACGGCGTCGCGCTCAGGATGTAGCCGATCGGCAGCACGGCGTCATCGAGGAACCGGCGCCGGGCGGCGAACGCCCCGAACTTGTTGCCTGCCCACCAGCTGAGCAGGATGGCCGGGATCAGCAGGGCCAGCGTGTAGGGCAGCGACGCCAGGATGACGTCGGTCACCGGGCGGCCCGAGAGGTACACGCTCCGGCCCAGGTCCCCATGGACGAGCGACGTCCAGAAGTTGAGGTACTGCTGCGGGATCGGCTGGTCGAGCCCGAACAGGTTGTTGTAGTAGGCGATGAGGTCGGGAACGGCCTCCGGCGCTACCTGGTGGCGCGACAGGAGGCTCTGCACCGGGTCCCCGGGCATGAACCGCGGGATCATCCAGTCGATCGATGCGGCAACGAAGAAGGTCAGGGCGTAGATGAACAGCTTGCGCCCGAAGTAGCGTCGCACCCGATCTCCCGTGTCCGAAGGCGTGGTTGCGGCTCCCCCCGCCGAAGGCGGGGGGAGCCTCGGAGGAGCCTGTTGACTACTGCTGCGCCAGGTGGATCTGGGTCAGCATCCTGACGGCGCCCATCTGCCAGTACCCGTTCCAGGTGGCCGGCAGGATGTGGTTGCCATCGTCGGACGGCCAGCCCGTCCAGACCACGTTGCTGACCTGGGACCACAGGCCGTTGTACCAGAGCGGAATGACCGGCATGTCGGTGAGGCTGATCTTCTGCAGCTTGCTGGTGATCGACTGCATCGCCGCGGTGTCGTCCACCGGGGTCTTGTCGAGCTGCTGGACGAGCGCCCAGGCATCCGGGTTCTCATAGCCCGCGAAGTTGCGGTTCTTGCCCGCGCCCTCCATGAGCGGCAGGCGGAACATGTAGTCGTAGTACGTCCACGGCGTGTTCGACATCTGGACCTCGTTGTTGAGGACCAGGTCGAAGTCGCCGCTGTTGCGGGCGTCCACGAGGCCGTTGTAGTCCACGATCCGGGCTTCGGCGTTGATGCCGGCGTCCTTGAGGCTGGCCACGATCACGTCGCGGGCGGCCTCCCAGTCGGACCAGCCGGTCGGGACCATGAGAGTGAGCTTGACGGCGGACCCGTCCTTGGCCGTGTAGAACCCGTCGCCGCCCTTCTTGTAGCCGGCGGCGTCGAGGATCGACTGGGCCTTCTTGGGGTCGTACTTGAAGCCCAGCGCGTCGCGCTGCGCGGTATCGATGTACTTGTCCCACGTCGGCAGCAGCCCGGTCGGGTCGGCGGCCTTGACGATGTTCCCGTACACCTTGTTGACGATGTCGGGGACGTTGACCGCGTAGGCGATCGCGAGCCGGAACTGCGCATCGTCGAGCGGTGCCTTCTTGTCGTTGGGGACCAGCCAGGCAGTGTTGCCGGACAGCATGTACGGGGCACCCTTGAAGTAGGTGCTGACGTAGCCGTTATCCACCAGCGTTGCGATACCCGGCAGGAAGTTGTTGGACAGGTCGATGCCACCCTGCATCAGCAGGCCCAGCGCCACGTTGTTGGCGCCGTTGACGATGTCCACGATGTACTTGGGGGCGACGTCGAGGCCGAGCGCGGCCTTGGCCCACCAGTTGTCGTTCTTGGTCCAGACCATCCGGTCCTCGGACGCGGTCTTGTACAGGTACGGACCGGTGCCCACGCCGTTGGCGTTGGTGTCGCTCAGGATGTCCTCGTTGGCCTTGGACTCCCAGATGTGCTTGGGCAGGATGGGCTTGTCGTAGGTCCAGGTCGCCCACTCCTGGTAGGCAGGGTTGTTGAACTTGACGACCACGGTCGAGTCATCGGTCGCGGTGGCGTCGGTGATGTAGTCCCAGATGTTCCAGCCGACCGCCTTGATCTTGCCCAGCCCGATCGTGAACGCGACGTCCTGCGCGGTGAACGGGGTTCCGTCGGACCAGGTCACGCCGGACCGGGTCTTGATCGTGTAGGTCGTGGGATCGGTCCACGACGCGCTCTCCGCGAGCCATGGGTCGAACTTGTCGGCCAGCGGGTCGTAGAGGAACAGCGTCTCGTACTGGAGCCCCACCACACCGGTCGCCGCGTTGGGATCGAGCGGGTTCCAGGTGGACGGCGGACCCCACTGCTTGCCGGTGGTGTAGAGGGTCTCGTTGCGCGGATACTCCTCGGTCGCGGCGCTCGTCGGCTCCGGGGTTGCCTCCGGAGCGGTCGTGGCGGCCGGCGGCTGCGAAGCCTCCGTCGTCGCGGGGGCGGTCGTCGCTCCCGACGATGAGCAGGCGCCGACGACGATGCTCGTGATCGCGAGCGCCGTTGCCAGCCGTTTGTTGAAACCCATTGGCATGCCTCCTCCAAACCGTGCTGCAGGGCCTCACGCGACCGCGGAGGCCACCCTCGACATCAGGTGCGCGGCCCACCTCCCACAGTCGACTGGCGGATGACAAGCTCAGTCGGGAGCAGCACGCGCCTGGGCGCCCCGTCGCGCTCCCGCATCAGCTGGAACAGGCAGTTGACGGCCTCCTCGCCCTGCTCGCGGACCCCCTGCCGAACGGTCGTGAGCGGCGGCTCCAGCCGAGCCGAGAACTCCAGGTCGTCGAAGCCCGCGAGGGCGACGTCGTCCGGGACCCGCAGGCCACGGGCGCGGATCACCTCGAGGGCGCCCTGGGCGGTGGCGTCGTTGGCGCAGAAGATCGCATCCACGCCGCGATCGAGGAGCTGCGTCGCGCCGGCCATGCCCGAGGGTGCGTTGAACTCGCCGTCCACGACCAGGCCCTCGATCGGGAGGTGGGCGCGCTCCATGGCCCGCGTGTAGCCGATCAGGCGGTCCTCGGCGTGGACCGTGCGCCGCATGCCGGTGATGTGGCCGATCCGGCGCCGGCCGAGTGAGACCAGGTGTGACGTGACCACGTCGGCGGCATGCACGTTGTCGACGTCCACGTAGCTCGCGGTCCGGTCGGCCTTGCGGTGGCCGACGAGCACGGTCGGCAGGCTCGAGGCGAGCAGGCCGTCAACCAGCGGATCGTCGAGGTTGTGGGCCGTGACGATGACGCCGTCGAGCAGGCTCATCGAGAGGATCGTCTCGAGCGTCTCCTCCTTGGACCGGTTGCCCAGCCACAGCATCATCCCCGTCGTCACCTCGGACAGGGCGGCGCTCATGCCCTGCATCAGCTGGGCGAAGTAGGGGTCCTGGAACAGCAGGTGGGGGTCGATGTGCATGACCACGCCGACCACGCCCGTGCGGCCGGATGCCAGCGACCGAGCGGCGAGGTTGGGTCGGAAGTTGGTCTCGTCGAGGATCGCCTGGACGCGGCGACGGGTCCGCTCGGACACGCTGCCGCCGTTGAGCACGCGGGACACCGTGGCGCGCGAGACGCCGCTCAATTCCGCCAACTCGTCGATCGTTCGGGCCAAGCCGGTTCCCTCGTTCACGGGGGGACGCACGCCGTCGGTTGGAAGCGCTCCCAATTGGAAGCGCTCCCAAACTATGCCTCTGCCACAACCTTGTCAAGCCCGAATCGTCGCGGCATGCGCACCTGGTTGTGGAGGATCGTCCGCTGCCCGGCTCCGGGTCCGGGGCGCCAACACGCTGAAAGCGCTCCCAGCACACATGCGTCCAGTGATCGGGCGCGTGGAGCCCGAGCGAGGTCAGCCAGGCCGGTCCGCGGGAAGCTCCAGGTACGCCTGGACGTCGACATCGCCACCTGGGCGCGGCGGAAGGGGCGCCAGGTTGCCTTCGACCGTCGTGCCGTCGACGACAAGGCGGGTGACGCGGGGTTGGCCGCCACCGGATCCGGCGGGCGGGTGGACGGAGATCCGGTACGTCGCCCCGCGGAATCGCCGGGTCACGTGGATCCCGGTCGCGCCGACCGGGAGGCGCGGGTCGATCCGCAGGCCGTCCAGCTCGGGCCGGATCCCGACCAGCCACTGGGTGGCTGCCACGTAGTTCCAGGCAGCCGTGCCCGTGAGCCACGAGTTCTTGGCCTCGCCGTGGGTCGGGGCGTCGCGCCCGGCGATCATCTGGGCGTAGACGTAGGGCTCGCAACGGTGGATGTCGGAGATGGCCTCGCGGGCCGAGGGGTTGATCCGCAGGTAGTAGTCGAGTGCGCCGTCGGGATTGCCGGCGAGGACCTCCGCGATCACCACCCACGGGTTGGTGTGGCAGAAGATCCCGGCGTTCTCCTTGTAGCCGGGCGGGTAGGAGGTGATCTCCCCGAGCCGCAGCTGGTAGGCCCTGAACGCCGGCTGGACCAGGACGATCCCGTGCGGCGTCGCGAGCCGCTCGCGAACCGCCGCAAGCGCGCGGTCCGCCCGTCCATCGTCCAGCCCGATACCGGCCATGACGCACATGCCCTGGGGCTCGATGAAGATCTGGCCCTCGTCGTTTGCGGACGAGCCGACCGGCTCCCCGAAGAAGTCGTAGGCGCGCCGGAACCAGCCGCCGTCCCAGCCATGCGCATCGACCGCACCGACCATCACCGCCGCGGCATCCCGCAGCCGCGTGGCCTCCGCGGCGTCGCCGCGATGCGCCGCGATCGCGGCGAGCTCGCCCGCGGCGAGCACGAACAGGCCGGCGATGAACACCGACTCGGCCACCCCGCCCTCCCGGTTCTGCGTCGTCTGGAACGACTCGCCCGGGGCGTCCGAGAAGCAGTTGAGGTTGAGGCAGTCGTTCCAGTCGGCGCGCCCGATCAGCGGCAGCCCGTGCGGCCCGAGCCGCTCGAGCGTGTAGTCGATGGCACGTCGAAGGTGATCGGCCAGCGGTTGTTCGCTGCCTGCGAGGTTGTCGTATGGAACCAGCTCGTCGAGGATGGCCAGGTCGCCCGTTTCGCGGGCATACGCGGCCACAGCCAGCACCAGCCAGGCGGGGTCGTCGTTGAAGCCCGACCCGACACCCTCGTTGCCGCGCTTCGTCAGCGGCTGGTACTGGTGATACGCGCCGCCAGTCGGCAGCTGCGTCGCGGCGATGTCCAGGATCCGCTGACGGGCCCGGCCGGGAACCATGTGGACGAACCCGAGGAGATCCTGGTTCGAGTCGCGGAACCCCATGCCGCGGCCGATCCCGGACTCGAACAGCGACGCCGATCGCGACAGGTTGAACGTGACCATGCACTGGTACGCGTTCCAGGTGTTGACCATCCTGTCCAGGTGCTCGATGCCGGTGTCCACCTGCAGCGCGCCCAGCCAGTCGGCCCAGCGCTCGCCCAGGGCCGCGAAGGCGGCCTCGTTCGCTGCCGGGTCGAGGTGGCGGGCGATGACCGGCCGGACACGTCGCTTGTCGACCTTGCCCGAGCCTGGCGGGTCGAACTTGGCGTCGGCCGGGTTCTCGGCGTACCCCAGGACAAAGGTGACGTCCCGCGTCTCGCCGGGAGCCAGCTCGAGGCGGACCTGGTGAGCCCCGATGGGTTGCCACCCGTGCGCGATCGAGCCCGTGCACGCCCCGCGCTCGACGGCGATCGGCCGGTCCCAGCCGCGGTAGGGACCGAGGAACGCATCCCGGGAGGTGTCGAAGCCGGCCGACGGGTCCGAGCACGCGAAGTACGCGAAGTGGTCCCGCCGCTCGCGGTACTCCGTCGTGTGGTAGATGACGCCGGCCTCGACCTCGACCTCGCCGATCGAATAGTTGCGCTGGAAGTTCGTGGCGTCGTCCTGCGCGTCCCACAGGCAGAACTCGACGGTCCCGAACAGCGACACCCGCGCCGCGGATGCCCGCTCGTTGGTCAGGCGCGTCCGCCAGACCTCGAGCGTCTCGCCGGGTGGCACGAAGTAGCGCGTCTCGACGCGGATGCCGCCCCGGGTCGAGGCGATCGTCGTATAGCCCAGCCCGTGCCGGCATTCGTAGTGGTCGAGGTCATCCTGCGTCGGCTGCCAGGTGGGGCTCCACCAGGCGCCGCTGTCGTCGTCGCGCAGGTACAGGTACCGTCCGCCGAGGTCGAGCGGCGCGTTGTTGTAGCGGTAGCGGGTCAGGCGCCGCAGGCGGGCGTCGCGGAAGAAGGCGTAGCCGCCTGCGGTGTTCGAGATGATCCCGAAGTAGTCGTCGCTGCCCAGGTAGTTGATCCACGGCAGGGGCGTATCCGGCCGGGTGATGACGTATTCCCGATGTTCATCGTCGAACTGCCCGTAGCGCATGGTCCCCGCTTCCCGGCCGTGGTGACGATCACCAGTGTATTGATGCGCGCCGGCCCGGGGTCGGTCGGACGCCCGCTGCGCGGGGTTGTGTCCGCCAGCCGGCGCGTCCAGGTCGGCTGAGAGCGCTTCCACACCGTATGCTTGGCGCGAGCCGGCGTCAACCCTGGCGCAGCGCCTCGAGCACCCCGCTCCCGAACAGATCCGATGGTCACGTCGCCCGCATCATGCGCTACGATGGTCAGCAGTTCTGAGAGCGCTTCCAAGGCACAGGAGGCCGCCATGGCCACGGAGGATCCGTTCCCGGTGGGCTTTGCATGGGGTGCGGCGACGGCTGCCTACCAGGTCGAAGGCGCCGTGCACGAGGACGGGCGCGGCGAGAGCATCTGGGACCGGTTCTCGCACACATCCGGGCGTGTGAGGAATGGCGACTCCGGCGACGTGGCCTGTGACCACTACCACCGCTATCGCGACGACGTCGCACTGATGGCGGAGCTGGGCCTCGACGCGTACCGCTTCTCGGTCGCCTGGCCTCGGGTCGTCCCGGATGGCACCGGCACGGTCAACCAGGCCGGGCTCGACTTCTATGACCGGCTGGTCGATGAGCTGTGCGTTCGCGGGATCGCCCCACACCTCACCCTCTATCACTGGGATCTGCCGCAGGCGCTGGAGGACGCCGGGGGCTGGGCAGCGCGGCCGACAGCGGATGCCTTCGCCGCCTACGCGGAGACCGTCGCCGCGCGCCTGGGCGATCGTGCGGCGACGATCGCGACCCTCAACGAGCCGTGGTGTGCCGCGTACCTCGGCTACGGGCAGGGCATCCATGCGCCGGGGCGCAGCGATCCGGACGCGGCGAACGCTGCCGCTCACCATCTCCTGGTCGCTCACGGGCTCGCGGTCCGGGCGATCCGCGCCACCGCGCCCGGAACCCCGGTCGGCATCGTGCTCAACCTGGAGCCCAAGCGGCCGGCCTCGACGCATCCGCTCGACCTGGAGGCCGCGGGCATCGCCCACGACCTGTACAACCGCTGGTTCCTCGATCCGATCATGGGTCTCGACTATCCGTGCGAGGGCCTGTCGGCCTCGGGCTGGCAGCGCGGCGAGGTCAGGACCGGCGACATGGACCTCATCGCGGCGCCGATCGACTTCGTCGGCATCAACTACTACACGTCCAGGACGATCCGCTCGCCGCGCCTGCCGTCACAGCCCCCTGACCGCAGCCGGGAGACCACGGGGCTGGGCTGGGAGGTCGACCCGGAAGGGCTGACCGAGATCCTGGAGTTCGTGCAGTCGAGGACCGGGGCGCTCCCGCTGTACATCGGGGAGAACGGGGCCGCATACGACCTGGACCCGGCCGACCCCACCCGCGACCCGGAGCGAACGGACTACCTCCGCCGCCACGTGGCCGCCGCGCGAGCGGCGCTGGACCGGGGCGTGCCGCTGCGCGGCTACTTCGCCTGGTCGCTCATGGACAACTTCGAGTGGGCCGAGGGGTTCGGCGCGCGCTTCGGGCTGGTCCACGTCGACTTCACGACCCAGGAGCGTCGCATTCGCGACAGCGGGCGCTACTGGGCCGCGGTCGCCGCCAGAACGAGAGGGGGCGGAGCATGAGCTCGGCACGGGACGAGGAGGCGGCGATCGTCGCCAGCGGCGGAGCGCAGATCGCATGGGAGGACCGGCCGGCCGGGTCCTCGGCCGTCGCCTGGCGATCCAGCCGCAACCCGATCATCCCGCGAGACCTGCTGCCGCGGTCGAACAGCATCTTCAACTCGGCCGTGGTGCCGTTCCGGGACGGGTTCGCGGGCGTGTTCCGCGTGGACGACACAGCGCGCACGATGAACCTCCACGCGGGACGGAGCCGCGACGGCGTCAGCTGGGACATCGATCTCGAGCCCATCGCCTTCCTGCCCGGCGACGACCGTGTGCCCGAGATCCAGGACACGTTCGTCCACGCGTACGACCCGCGGGTGACCTGGCTCGAGGACCGCTGGTACGTGACCTGGTGCACCGGCTATCACGGCCCGACCATCGGCATCGCCTGGACGCTCGATTTCGAGACGTTCCACCAGCTGGACAACGCCTTCCTGCCGTTCAATCGCAACGGGGTGCTGTTCCCGCGGCGGATCGGCGGGCGCTATCTCATGCTCAACCGGCCGAGCGACAACGGCCACACGCCGTTCGGCGACATCTTCTGCTCGGAGAGCCCGGATCTCGTCCACTGGGGCCGCCACCGCCACGTGATGGCGCCCGTCCCGTGGACCTGGGAGTCGACCAAGATCGGGCCCGGGCCCACGCCGATCGAGACCGACCGAGGCTGGCTGCTGCTGTACCACGGCGTGCTCACGTCGTGCAACGGGTTCGTCTACTCGATGGGTGCCGCGCTGCTCGATCTCGATGAGCCATGGAAGGTCATCGGTCGCGGCCGCGACTATCTGCTCTCCCCGCAGGTGCCGTACGAGCAGGTGGGCGACGTGCCCAACGTCGTGTTCCCATGCGCCGCGCTCGTCGATCGGGACGCGGACCGGGTGTCGATCTACTACGGGGCGGCCGACACCGTGACGTGTCTCGCCCACGCGCACCTGTCCGAGCTGATCGAGTTCGCCAGCGGCGGATAGCCAGGCGGGGGGCGGTGCTGGCGGGAGGCAGGCGCTGCCCGCGGTGGAGCCCTCGCAGCGCCCGGGCGGCGGGCGGCGGGTCACCGCGCTCGGCGCAGCCTTCGCAGCGCCCGGGCGGCGGGTCACTGCCCTCGGCGCAGCCCTCACAGCGCCTCGCTGCTCTCGCACGGAGCCATCCAACGGATCCCACACGCGGAACCGCCCGGCGGCTCGCCCAGCGAGCGAACCTGCGGGTATCAGGCGCTTCTGCTCGCCTGGCGAGCCATGCAGCGGAGGGCGGGGTAGCGAACCGCCAGATCGCTCTCCACGCGAGCAACGCGCCTCCCCTCCCCTACAGCGGCGGCAGCACCTGGTGATCCTCCTGGAGCCCGGCCCACAGGTCACCCAGCTCCGTGACACGTGCCGGCAGGGTCCGGATCGTCCAGCGATCCGGGCGCAGGTCGGGATCGTCCAGCTCCTCCCAGCGGATCGGCGCCGACACGGGGGCCCCGGGCCGTGGGCGGACGGCGTACGGTGCGACCAGCGTCTTGATCGGTGCGTTCTGCGTGTAGTCCAGGCGCGCTCTACCGCCCCGCTCGGACTTGGACCACT
This sequence comes from uncultured Chloroflexia bacterium, assembly GCA_963732805.1. Classification (GTDB taxonomy): domain Bacteria; phylum Chloroflexota; class Limnocylindria; order Limnocylindrales; family CSP1-4; genus CAIXZV01. Next base: position 1,150,557 of record CAVTAW010000002.1, on the reverse strand, counting down.
CCCAGGACACGAGCTTCGGAACGGAGGCGCCGACCGCCCGCGACAGCGTCTCGACCCATTGGGACGTATCCCCGTACGTGTACCGCCCGCGCTCGATCGGAACCCAGGCCTGGATGCCCCGGCTGCCGGTGACCTTGGGGTAGGCACGTACACCGAGATGCTCCAGCGCCGTGCGGTAGAGACGGCCGATCAGGAGGGTCTCGTCCCAGGTCGTTGCCGTGCCCGGATCGATGTCGATCAGCGCAAACGTCGGTGTCCACGGGTCGTCCCGGGTTGACGTCCAGGCGTGGATCTCGAACGACGCCTGGTTGCCCAGCCAGCACAGGGTCGCCGCCCGGTCGGCAACGAGATGATCGTTGGGGGCCCGGTCCTCACGCTCGCGGAAGCCCTGCTCGCGCCAGATCGTGAGCCAGCTCGGGGCGTGCGCCGGAATGTCCTTCTGCCAGAAGCCCTTCGCGTCCACGCCGTTCGGGAACCGCTGCAGGTTGAGGGGTCGGTCCGCGAGGTGAGGCAGCATCGCGGGCGCGATCCGGGCGAAGTAGCTGATCAGCTCGCGCTTCGTGATCGGGGCCCCATCTCCTTCGCCCGGCGGGAACAGCACCTTGTCGAGGTTGGTGAGCTTGAGATCCTGCCCGGCCACACGCCAGGTGCCCTCCGCTCGCATCGCCGCCAGCGCCGCCAGCTCGGCGTCGGTCACGATCCAGCTCGGGTCCGCGACGGACGGGGCCGGGCGGGCGGACGGGGCCGGGTCCGCGGCAGACGGGGCCGGGTCCGCGGTGGACGGAGCGGGGCGGTCGGCGCTGGTTGGGATCATCGCGATCGAGGATCCCGGCGCCGGCGTGACAGGCGCTACAGGCCCGCGCGCCGGATCCGCCTCCGCGGCCCTGCGATCGGCGACGGCCGGGTCCACGGCTCGCTCCCGCACGACCTCACGGGGATCCCGGCCCGGCTCAAGGCCCTTGAACGCCGTCTGGCGCACGAGACCGTCGCGCGTCCAGCCGCCGATCTCCGCCCGGATCACCAGCTCGGGACGCACCCAGCGCACCCCGGCCAGGTCGCCGCCCCACCGACCACGGTAGTCCGGCGGAGGCGCGGGATCGAACGGGGGCAGCTCGGTCTCCAGCCGGTCGAGCCGGGCGCGCAGGTCGCGCCGCGCCCGCGCGTCGAACCCGGAGCCGACCTTGCCGGCAAACCGCAGCCGCTCGCCCTCGTAGACGCCCACGGCCACGGCGCCCAGCTCCTTCGCACTCCCCTCCCCCGGGGTCCAGCCGCCGACCACCAGCTCCTGCTCGGGCCGCGCCTTGAGCTTGAGCCACGTCGTCACGCGGCGGCCAGGCTCGTAGCGCGAGCGTCGCTGCTTGGCCACGATCCCCTCGAGGGCCTGGGCCTTGGCGGCCTCGAAGAAGGCGATGCCCTCGGTCTCGATGTGCCGCGCGTACTGCACCCGCGGCGTCGGCCGCAGGACGAGCTCGAGCAGCCGCTTGCGCTGCTCGAGTGGCACGTCCACCAGGAGACGCCCGTCGAGATACAGCAGGTCGAAAACCTGGTACACGAGGGGTACCGCCGTGCGCCCGCTCCGACCCTCGCTGATCCGCTCCTGGAGCAGCGAGAAATCGGGTCGCCCGGCTTCGTCGAGCGCGACGACCTCGCCGTCCACGATGGCCCCCCGGGCGTCGATCCAGGTCGGCGGCGTCAGCAGCCTCGGAAAGTACGCGGCCGCGTCGTTGCCGTTGCGCGTGAACAGCTCGACCGTCCCGTCGTGGACGACCGCCTCCACCCGGTACCCATCCCACTTGACCTCGAACAGCCAATCCTCGTCGCGGAACGGCTTCGTCCCGAGGGTCGCCTTCATCGGTTCGAGGTATCGGGGCATCGATGCCTCGCGTGCGCCCGTGAGGTCGATCTCCGCGCTGGCGGCCGGCATCTCGGACACCCAGATTGCGGGCGCGTTGGCCTTGACCTCGTCGTTGGTGCGGCCGGACTTGACGCTCTGCGGATGATCCTCGGCGTCCCAGCCGGCCACGGCATCCGCATCGCGCTTATGGATCAGCAGCCACTGCTCGCCCTGGTCGTCCTCGAACGCGGTCCGCGGCGCGCTGCCCGGACGCCGTGACGTCCTGACGATCGTGAACCGGCCCCGGACCTTCTGCCCGAATGCGCGGAACTTGAGCTCGCCATTGGCGATCGCCGCGGCCGGATCGGGCGTCTCGGCCTCCGGCTCCCAGGTCCCCCAGTCCCAGACGATCACGTCGCCGGCGCCGTATTGGCGGGCCGGGATGACGCCCTCGAAGTCGAAGTACTCGAGCGGGTGGTCCTCCACGTGGACGGCCATGCGACGGGCGGCGGGATCGAGCGAGGGCCCCTTGGGAACCGCCCACGAGACCAGCACGCCGTCGATCTCGAGACGGAGGTCGTAGTGGAGGCGCGTTGCTCGGTGCCGCTGGACGACGAATCGCCGGCGGTCGGCGGGTCCCGGCGCGGTGGCGGACGAGGCGTCGCGTGCCCGAGACCCCGCTCCCGGCGCCGGCAGCGGCGCAGGTGCCGGCTCCGGCGTCTTCGCGAAATCGCGCTTGCGGCGGTATTCATCGAGCGGCATGTCGGGAGAGTATGGCCTGTGGTCCCGTTCGTGCCGTCCGTGCGGTCTGCGCAGGGCCCGGCTGAAACGTGCCGAGGACCCACTCCGCGAATGACCGATGGCGCATGGTGGAGAAGGAGCGGCCGGGCACACTCACCTCCGCTTCGGGCATCAGCCCGACCAGGGAGGAACCATGCACGCACAGCTCATCCCGGCGGTCCGCGTGACCGATCGGCCCCGCTATGTCTGGCTCGCGGTCGTCCTCGAGCTGATCACCGCGGTCGGTGCCATTCCGGTCGGGCTCCAGCTGATCAGCGACACGACGGGTGCCAGCGTCGGCTTTCCTGCCGGGTGGATCGAGAGCACTCCCTTCGGCTCGTACCTCGTCCCCGGCCTGTACCTGCTGCTGTTCAACGGCATCGGGATGCTCGTGCTCGCGGCACTGAGCGTCATGCATCACTGGAGCGCGCCGTGGCTCACGGGGATCCTGGGCACCGGACTCGCGATCTGGATCCTGGTCCAGCTGCTGGTGATGCCGGAGTTCTCGTTCCTGCAGGCGATCTTCGGCGCGATCGGGCTGGTCCTGGCCGCGATCGGCGTGACCTGGCTCCGTCACACGGGACAGCTGCAGCTCCGGCCCTAGCCGTCAAGCCTCGGGCGCGGCGGGCGCGGGGACCGCAGCCTCGGGCGCGCGACGGGTGCGGGGACCGGAGCGACACGGCGGCGGGACGCGGGCGGCCGGCGGGCGTGCTGGCTAGGCGCTCTTGCGGCGCCGGGCCGGACGAGCCTCTTCGGTCTCCTCGGCTGCCTGGTCGCTGGCAGCCGTGGCGGCAGCGTCCTTCGCCTTCGCGGCCTTGCCGGCCCGGTGCCTCTTCGCGTCGGACACCGACACGGGCTCGGTGGCGCCGGACGACTTGGCGTCCGTGGCCGCCTTGACGCTGGCCTCGAGCAGCTTCATCAGGTCGACGATGCTCGCGCTCTCCTCGACCGGCGCCGGCTGTGCGATCTCCACGCCCTCGATCTTGGCCTCGATCACCTTGAGCAGCGCCTCGCGGTACTCGTCCTTGTACTTGGACGGGTCGAATGCCTCGGTCATCGTCTCGACCAGCTGCTCGGCCATCTTGAGCTCTGCCGGCTTGAACTCGAACTCATCGTCCGGGAGGTCGAGATCCCGGGTCGAGCGGATCTCGTCCGGCCAGTGGAGGGTCGTCAGGAGCATCGTGTCCTCGAACGGGTCGAGAGAGGCGAGCGCCTCCCGGTCGCGGATCACGACCTTGCAGATGGCCGTGAGGTCCCGTTCGGCGAGGACCTGGCGAAGCAGGTAGAACGCCTTGCGCCCGATCTTGTCAGGCTCGATGTAGTAGGCCTGCTTCATGAATCGGGCATGCTCGGCCGTCGCCGCGTCCCGCGGAGCGAACTGCTCGATCTCGATCGAGCGGATCGTCTTGAGGGGGACCTTCTCCAGGTCCTCGTCGGTGATCACCACGTACTGGTCGGGCGCGTACTCGTAGCCCTTCACGGTGTCGCCGCGCGAGATCACCTGCTCGTCCTCGGGACACCAGATCTTCATCTGGATCCGCGACAGGTCGGTCTCGTGAAGCATGTTGAAGCGGATCGCGTAGTCGGATTCGGTCGCCGTGTAGAGCTTGACCGGGATCGTCACCAGGCCGAACTGGATGGCGCCCTTCCACATCGAGCGTGCCACGGGCTTCTGTATTCCTCGCGTGGCCGGTCGAGCGGGGCGGCTCCCGGCGCCGTCCGTGACCGGGACGTAACCCTACCACTCACCCGCAACGGGACCCATCGCGGAGAGCCCCCGGGTTCGCTACCTGATGACGACCAGGGCGTCGAGGTCCACGCGGGGATGACCCGCCGTGCCAAGGACGACGATCCGGATCGTGTGCCGCGCGGGCACGGACCAGCGGCGAAGGAACACCACCCGGCGAGCCAGGGTGGCACCTGCCTGGTGCAGGTTGACGGTCTTGATCAGCTTTCCGTCGATCCAGACCTGCGCCTTGCCTCGCGACCTGCCCTTGACCGCGACCACCGAGATCCCGCGGCCCTTGAACGCTCGCGTGATCGTCGCGCCGGCTTGCTTCGAGTACAGGGTCGTGTGCTTCGACCAGCTCGTCGACCTGGAGCGGTGCCAGTGCCCCGTCGTCGCGAACCCCGGGCCCGTGTCCTGGACGACCTTGGCGGTGAACGGGGACGCGGCCGCCCAGCGACTCCAGTTGCCGGCCGCGTCGCGGGCGCGGACGCGGATCGCGTACGAGTGCGACGTGCGGAACGTCCGCTGGATCGAGCGCGCGCTCGAGCCCAGGGAGATCGGGCTGCTCCAGGCACCGCCGTCGACGCTCCACTCGACCTGGTAGGCGGCGATCGAGGACACGCTGTCCGTCGCGGTGGGCCACGTGGCGCGGGCGGTGAACGACGTCGTGTCGAAGCGTGAGCCCGGCTTGGCGGCGAGCGTTGCGGCCGAAGCCGTGGGCCGATCGGTATCCACGAGGGCGGTCAGCGTGACATTGCGGGTTCGATCACCGTCCGTGGCGGTCACCGTGATGTGGTACCTGCCCGAGGGGGTCGCCCTGGGAACCGTGATCGCCATGGAGGTGGTGGTCTGGTCGAGGCCGACGAGCTTATCGGCGGCGAGCGTGGCGCGGACGGGGTCATCGGCGCTGACCGAGAGGTCGATCTCGTCCGGCACGTCCTCCGCGCGGGCAACCGTGATCGGAACGCTGAGCGTGCCGCCGTTGGGGCCCAGGACCCTGGACGGCGACGTCCCGTCGACCATGAAGTCGCCCAGGTTGACGAGGTGGGAGACGTCGAGCAGCCGCTCGTGATGCGTGTCGGGATCTGACGACAGCTTCCAGTTGAGATTGCCCAGCGCCTGGAGGGCGAGCTGCACCTCGCGGGGCGTGGCCATCGGGCGTGACGCCTTGTACAGCGCAACGGCCCCGGTGACGTGCGGCGCCGCCATCGAGGTGCCCGACAGGTACCCGTATCGATTTCCCGGCAGGGTGGACAGGATGCATTTGCCGGGCGCGATCAGGTCCACGTCGGCGCCGTAGTTGGAGAAGTTGGCGAACGTGTCGTCCTTGTCGTACGTGCCCCAGGAATAGCAGGCGTTGCCGCCCAGACCGCCCGGCTTGCCGTCGGTGTCGGCCAGCGCCGAGACGGTGATCACCTCGTTGTAGCTCGCCGGGATCATCCTGGAGGCGCTGAAGCTGTTGTTGCCAGCGGCCGCGACCACGGTCACCCCCGCGCCCACCAGCCGGCAGATGGCCTGGTGGATCACGTCGTCGTTGGTCAGGCCGCAGTTATGGTCGTCGGAGCCGCGTCGTGCGACCGACATGTTCACCGCCTCGATCAGCGGCAGGTCGGGGTTCGAGGGGTCGCGCTGGGCGGCGATCCAGTCGAGCCCGCACACGTACCACGACACCAGGCCGCTGCCATCCGAGCGGAGGATCCGGACCGCCCACAGGCGCACGCCGGGTGCAACCCCGACCACCCCGGTGCCGTTGTCGATCGCGCCCACGATCCCGGCGACGTGCGTGCCATGCCCGTTGTCGTCCTGCCAGCCGTCGTGGTTGGACGACGAGCAGTTGTACCCACCGACGACGTTGAGGTCCTTGTGGTTGGGGTCGATGCCCGTGTCCACGATCGCGACGTCGGCGTCCACGCGCTGGTCGGTGCCGTCGATGGCGGCGATCGGGTTCTTCGTTGCGAACACCCGGCTGACGCCGCGCGGGGTGCTCTGTGCCTCCATGGTCACGACCGCGTCGGGCACGACCATCGCCACGTCGGGATCGGAGCGGGTGGCCGCCAGCTGGGCCGGGGTCAGCTTCGCCGAATAGCCGCGGACCGCGCTGCGGAACGTCCGATCGGCCGAGACGCCGCGGCCACGCGCGCGTGTCTCCGCCCTGGTCAGGTTCGACCCCGACCGCAGGACCACGATCCAGCGGTTGGTCGCATCCAGGCGTCGGGCGGCGTCAGTCGCTCCGGTGCCGTCAGCGGCCGGGCTCGCGGCGGGCCCCGACGTTGCCCCGATCGCCGGGCTCGCACCCGGGAGCACGGCGGCCAGGGCGACAAGCACGGCAAGGGCGACGGTCGTGGCTCGGGGCATCCCACCTCCGGGAACTCGGGGCATCGGGGGCACGGCGGCTGTGGACAAGGATCCCGCATCCGGGGTCCGGCGTGAATGGCCCGGTGGTCACGCACACCCATGGCCCCGGAGTCCGGGCGCAGCGCCGCGCTCCGATCCTACCGTCCAAGTCCAGAGGCCGGGACGGGAGGCCGGATTTCAGGCGGTGGCCGGGCGCTCCGTCAGCCGCAGCTCGCTCTCCGCCTCGGCCACCCGTCCGAGGATGCCCGTCCGCAGCTGGTCGAGGCCCGTCCACACCGCCTTCGTGGCACTCGACACCGACGTCAGCTGCGCCTTGAGGGCACGGATCGCCTCGAGCTGCTCCTTGATCCCCGTGAGCGCCCGCGCGATGGCCGCCGCGTCCACGTCCACCTCGTGCTCCTGGAGCGTGCCCAGCGCGAGCAATCGGGCGAGCCGGATCGCCGCCTCGAGATAGGCGCGATCCGGCGCCTCCGGATCCACCACCACGTGAACGTCGTCGCCGAGCATCGCGAACGGCGCCACGCCGCTGGGCGCATGGGCCGGGGTCCAGATGGCAACGGCCACGGCCCCGGACCGGTTCTCCCGGGCCTCCCGGAGCTCCTCGCGCATCGCCCGCTGCGACATCGAGCGGTCCTTCGCCTCGATCACGATCCGCAGGTCCGCGCCGCGGCTCAGCCGACCATCCAGGGTGAGGACGAAGTCGCCCTTCTTGGACCCGAGCACGGATCCCGTCTCGGTTGACGTCCGGTCCAGCAGGTCGCCCGACCCGCGGGCGATCTCGCCCAGCAGGTCCTCCAGGAGGTCCTCGAAGTCGCCGCCCTTGGCTGCCGACCGCGCCCGCTCGTCTGCCCGCGCCCGGGCCGCCGCCTCGATCGCGGTGAGCCGCTCGTGGACCCCCTTGAATCCCTCGGCGATCTCCTGCCGGAACTGGTGGAGCGGCGAGCCGAGTCGGGTCGGATCCAGGAGCAACGCGAGCTTGGAGCGATCGCCGTCGAAGTACGTGCCCAGCAGGCCGCCGATTCGCCCGATCGCCGAGTCACGCTTGGTCTCGTCGAACAGCTCGTTCACGAACTGCTGGAGCGCGCCCCGGTCGCCCAGGAAGCGCTCCAGGGTGCGCGGCAGCCGGCCGTCCCCATCGGCAAAGTTCGCCCGCAGGACGTCCTCCACGGCGCGCGCCGCCTGTTCGTTCGCGGCGGTCGTCTGGGCGACCAGCTTCTCGAACTCGCGACGCACGACGTCCACGTCCACGGTCATCGACGCGTCCTGGAGCGCGAGCAGGCCGATTCGCAGGGCCCGCTCGACGACAGCGGGCCGTTCTGCCGGCTCACGCTCGGCAAGCGACGCCGCCAAGGCGGCATCCGCGAGAACGAGACGCTCGACGACGATCCGCTCACCATCGACCAGGACGGACGGCGACCACGGCTCGACGCCGGCGGGCGAGGGCCGAGGCGTCGGCAGGGGGAGGATCCGGGCTTCCATGGACCGCATCCTGCACGTGCGTCGTGACACCTAGCCTGTCACGACAACCGGCCGGGGACAGCCTCAGCAGACGGCCGCGACACTCCCCGTCGACGGCGCGGCGCGGCGGGAGGCCAAGAGCTCGGCGCCGATGGCCCGAGCCCACGCGCGGACACGACCCAGGTCCACCGGCTGCAGCCGGTCGAGGGGGTCCGTCTCTTCCCCGTCCTTCGCCACGCCCAGCGCTCCGAACGCGGCCGCACCGCGCGCCCCGATGCTCCGGGCGACGTCCATCACGCTGCATTCGGGCGTGGGATCGGTGGCGGACGCTCCACGCCGACCGATCGGACCGGAGCAGAACAGCCAGACCTTGCGCGAGGCCAGCACGCTCGCGTGTCGTGACAGGAACCCGCCGCCATCGGACGCCCGGCGCGGCAGGAACACGCCGCTGCCGAGGATCACCGCCGCGTACGGCGACACGTCGGCCACCTCGCTTGCCGGCCGACTGTCCACGGCCAACCCGGAGCGGCGCAGCTCGGCGGCGATCACGTGGGCGATCCCCGCGGTCGATCCGGTCTGGCTGGCGAAGGCGACGAGGACGTCGGGGGCGCTCATGGGTCACTCCGGTGCGTGCTCGGGATCGTCGGCCGCGGGCCGGCAATGCGCGAGGGCCGTCGGGCCCGGCTTCGGGGGTCACCGTGCCCGCAGGGACCCGGGCGCCTCGGCCCGGGCCAACGGACCCGCACATGGGGGCGGTTCGGGCCCCGGGACGTCGTCAGGCCAGGACGCGTCCCGGGTTCAGCAGGCCCCGCGGGTCGAGCGCGTCCTTGATCGCCCGCATCACGCCCACCGCTGCCTCGCCACGTTGCCGGACCAGCCAGTCCCGGCGGGCGGCCCCGATTCCGTGCTCTCCGGTCACCGTGCCGCCGAGCGAGATGGCCGCCTCGTACAGGTCGGCGCGGGCAGCGTCCAGGCGGACCCGGGCGGCCTCGTCCTCGGCACGATCCAGCACGAACGTCGGGTGCAGGTTGCCGTCGCCGGCGTGCCCGAAGGTGCCGATCGTGAGGCCATGGCGCCGCCCGATGTCCTCGATCGCCCGGAGCATCTCGGGCACCCGGCTGCGAGGCACGCCGACGTCCTCCATCCGGGCGGCACCCAGCTCCTCGAGCGCCCGGAACGCCAGTCGGCGCCCCTGGCGCAGCCACTCGGCTTCCTGGGGATCGGTTGCCCGCACGACGAGCGTGGCGCCGGCCGCCTCGCATCCGCGTTCGGCGGCGTCCGCTTCGGCCGTGCCCGCCTCCCCGGGGAGATCCGACTCCACGAGCAGCATCGCCGCCGCGTCCCGGTCGAGGCCCAGGCGATGGACGTCGTCCACGGCCCGGATCGTCACCTGGTCCATCAGCTCGAGGGTCACGGGGCCCAGCCCGGCCGCGGTCAGGCCCGCGACCGCCTCGCCGGCCGCCTCGAGCGTCGCGAAGAACGCGAGCACCGTCGAACGGGGCGGCGGCGCGGGCCGGAGCCGCAGCGTCGCCTCGGTGATCAGGGCCAGCGTGCCCTGGCTGCCGACCAGCAGCGGCATCAGGCCGTAGCCGGCCACGTCCTTGACGTTCTTGCCGCCCAGGCGCAGCACCGACGCGTCGGCCATCACCACCTCGAGACCGAGCACCGCATCGCGGGTCACGCCGTACTTCACGCAGCACAGCCCGCCGGCGTTGGTGCCCAGGTTGCCGCCGATCGTGCACGTCTCGTACGAGGCAGGATCGGGCGCATAGAACAGGCCCTCGGCCGCGACCGCGGCCTTGAGATCCGCGTTGATCACGCCCGGCTGCGTGGTGACGGTCAGGTTCGCGTGATCGATCTCCAGGACGCGGTTCATGCGCGTGAACGTGATCGTGAGCGCGCCCTCGATGCCCGCCGCACCACCCGACAGGCCGGTACCCGCACCCCGCGGGACGATCGGCACGTCGTGCGCGCCGCACAGCCGCACCAGCTCGACCACCTGCGCGGTGGTGTCGGGCAGCGCGACCGCCAGCGGCAGGCCGGTCGCGAGGTATGCGGTCTCGTCGCGGCGGTACGACTCGCGATCAACGGGTGCGGTGAGCAGCCGCAGCGCGGGGAGCGTCGACTCGATCGCGCGGATCAGGCCCTGACCGTCACCACGGGCGCCACTGGTCGTCATCCGCGAAGTATTCCACCGCGGGACCGGCGTGCGGCGCCGCCACGCGAGGACGCGCACCATCACGCGACGGCGCGGCCCCAGGCAAGGACGGTCGCGCGTGCGGTCTACCATTCGCTCGATGACCGCGATGCCCGGAACGCTGCGCCGTCTCGTCCCGCTCGCGCTCGCGCTCGTCGTCGCGAGTCCCGCGGTCGTGCCGGATGTCGTCGCGTCGGACGCAGTGTCGGAGGACGCGTCGGCGGCGCGGGAGATGGCCGCGAAACCGGCCCCCGGAACGGTGACTCCGGCCGCACCGGTGACCCCGGCCGCCTCCGCCATCGTCCCGGGAACGATCAACCGGACCAGCCTCGCCATCCGGGCCACCTACGACGTCAACGTCCGCCTCGCCGTCGGGGCCCGCACCCTCAGGGGCCGGGTGACGATCCACGCCCAGAACCAGTCCGGTGCCGGCATCGACCGGCTCGAGCTCAACACCGTCATGGCCCGCCTCGGTCACCTCCACCTCGGCGTGGTCACCGTGGACGGCAGCGCGGTCAAGCCGACCGTGAGCGACCAGACGATCGTCGTCCCGCTGGGTGGGGTGCTCCCCGACGGCGCCACGACGGCCGTCGTCCTCCATTTCTCGGCCACCCTCCGATCCAACCTGGCAGGATCGAACTGGCTGTTCACCCGCACCAACGGGATCGTGGACATGTACCGCTGGATCCCGTGGATCAGCCGCGCGCGCAAGTTCGACCGGCCGAACTACGGAGACCCGTTCGTCACGCCGGTGAGCCCCCAGGTCACGGTCACGATCCGCACCGACCGCAGGGTGAGCTACGGCAACACCGGCGACCGGATCGCGGCTTCGGCCGACGGGCTCACGCGCACGTTCCGCGCGACCAACGTCCGCGACTTCATCGTCACCGCGTCGACCGGGTACCGCTCGAAGCAGGCGGTCGTGGGCCACACCATCGTGCGCGTCGTCTACCGGCCCGGGTTCCCGGCCTCGGCCGCGCTGCGAGCCGCGAAGAACGCGTTGCTCAAGCTCGAGGCCAAGCTCGGCTCCTACCCGTACCGGGTGCTCAAGGTCGTCCAGTCGGCCGGAGCCTACGGGATGGAGGGGCCCGGCATCGCGTGGATCCCCACGGGCGTCGGATCGTCCAACCTCACCTACCTCGTGACCCACGAGATCGCACACCAGTGGTTCTACGGGATCGTCGGCAACGACCAGGCGCGGGAGCCATTCGCCGACGAGGCCGTGACCGACATGGTTGCGCGCAACGTCCTGGGCATGCGTCGCGGCCCACGATGCGCGCGGGCGACGCTCGACAAGTCGATCTACCACTACTCCTACACCTGCTACTACGAGGACATCTACATCCAGGGCGGCAACCTGCTCGACAACGCTCGCAGGAAGATGGGCTCCGCGCTGTTCTGGAAGACGCTCCGCGGCTATCTCGCCGATCATCGCTGGGGCCTGTCCCACACCCGCACGCTGCTCGACGCCCTCGACGCCGCCACGCCGCTCAACCTCGCCGCCTGGTGGCGGGCACGCTTCCCTACCCTCTACTGACGCAGCGGAGGCGGCCGATGGCGCAGCACGGGCAACCGATGCCGGGCGACCCCGGTGCGACGACCGCGATGACCCTGCGGCTGGCGACGCCCGCCGATGGCGCCGCATGCGCCGCGATCTACCGCCCGTATGTCGAGCGTTCCGTGATCTCGTTCGAGCTCGAAGCCCCGGCCGCCGAGGAGCTCGCGGCTCGAATCTCGCGCGTCGTGGCCAGGACGCCGTGGCTCGTGGCCGAGGTCGACGGCACCGTCCGCGGCTACGCGTACGGGTCGCGCCACCGGGAGCGGGCTGCCTACGACTGGACCGTGGAGACGACCGTCTACGTGGACGAGGCGTTCGCTCGCCGGGGCATCGGCCGGGCGTGCATGACCGGCCTGCTCGCCGTCCTCCGGCTCCAGGGGTTCCAGCTCGCAGTTGCCGGCGTCACGCTGCCCAACCCGGGCTCGGTCGGCCTCCATCGGGCGCTCGGCTTCGAGCGGATCGGTGAGTTCAGGGCCATCGGGTACAAGTTCGGCCGCTGGCACGGCGTCGAGTGGTTCGGCCTGGAGCTGGGGCCGAGACCCGATCAGCCGGCGCCGGTGCGCCCGATCACGGTGCTCGTCGGGACGCGAGCGCTGGACGAGGCCCTGGCGGCCGCAACGCGCGTCGGCTAGCTGCGGCGCGGAACAGCCGGATCCACTCCCCCTGCATACCTGACAGGTCGCGCCACCTTCGCGGCCTATGATCGAGCGCGTGACCACCGTTCGCAGCGCGACCACCGTCCGCAGCCTGTCCGCGCCCGTCGCGCGCCGCTTCCTCGTCCTGCGTCATCATCTCGCCCCGCCGCGCCAGCTTCCCGCCGAGCCGGCGTCGGTCATGCGGGTCTTCGACCGGCTGGGCTCCCTCCAGTTCGATCCGCTCGACATCGCCGGCCGCAACCACGATCTGACGCTGCTTGCCCGCGTCGCGGGCTACCGGCGGGCGTGGACGGACGCCCTGCTGTACGAGACGCGGGACCTGTACGAGACATACAACAAGCAGCTCTCCATCGTGCCCACGGCCGAGCTGCCCTGGTTCCGCCTGACCTGGGATCGCAACCGCGTGGCGCACGAGGGCGGGACCTTCGACGAGCACGCCCCCCTGGTGGAGGAGCTGCTCGAGCGCATTCGGGCGAACGGCCCGCTGTCCTCGACGGACGTGGAACCGCGTGCCGCGATCGATTGGTACTGGCGGCCAACGAACCAGGTCCGCGCGATCCTCGAAGCCCTCGGCGAGGCCGGCATCCTCGCGATCGCCCGCCGGGAGGGCAACCGCCGCATCTACGACCTGACCGAGCGGCTGTTTCCGGAGGAGCTCCTCGCGCATCGCCCCCCGGAGGACGAGCAGCGCCGCCACAAGCTCCTCTCGCGCTACCGAGGCAACGGCCTGCTGGGCGAGACCGGCGAGTACACGATCTGGGCCGGGCTCGGCGTCGCCCCGGTGCGCTACGCCGCGCGCGACCGGCTGATCGAGGACGGAGCGATCGTTCCCGTGGAGGTGGACGGGCTGAAGGGGCAACGCTTCGTGGTCCCGGACGAGCTGCCGATCCTCGACCGGGCCATCGCGGAGGTCGAGGCGGAGGGCCTGCTCGAGGGCTGGCGCGTCGGGCGGCCGGGCGGCGCGGACCCGGGCGTCGCGTTCCTCGCGCCGCTGGACCCGCTGGCCTGGGACCGCGATCTCCTGCTCCGGCTGTGGGACTTCCATTACCGCTGGGAGGTCTACGTCCCGGCGCCCAAGCGCCGCTGGGGCTACTACGTGCTGCCGCTGCTGTACGGCGACCGGTTGGTGGGCAGGATCGAGCCGCGGGTCGATCGCGCGAGCGACACGCTGCGGGTCCTCGGGCTGTGGTGGGAGCCGGGCTTCGACCCCATGGACGGCGCCAACCCGGGGTTCGCGGACGCCTTCGCGGAAGCGCTCCGGGCCCACCTGGCATTCACGGGTCTGCGCCGCGTCGCGATGCCGCGAACCGCGGCCCATCGTCCCCTGGCCAGAGCCGTCCGGGAGCGGATGGGCACGCGGACCACCGCCTCACCCCCACCGCTCGGCGCCGGGGCAGCCCAGCCGGCCTGAGCGCCGCGGCATCCGCCAGCCGAGCCGACCTGAGCGCCACATCACCCGCCGACGGCGATCCCCTCCGCGGTGGTGGACACGACGGCCAGGGTGCCCGTCCGTCCCGCGATCTCGATCTCACGCTCAGCCGGAGGTGAAGTCGAGCTTCTCGTCGCTGCCCACCGCGCCCACGAAGGCCTCGCCCGTGTGGACACCCGCGCCGACCATCAGGCCCTTCCGCGAGACCGTCGCGCTCGATCGCAGCCAGGATCGCCCGCCCCGCCATGATCGCCCGCCCGGCGTGGTTCTCACCGGTGATGACCGGGATGAACAGCGCCATGACCCCGTCACCGAGGAACTTGTCCACGATCCCGCCGTTGGCACCGACGGCCATGGCGGCCGACCTGTAGTAGTCCTGGATGAGGCTGCGGTAGCTGGCGGCAGGGATCCGCTCGGCAAGGCCGGTGGAGCCGCGGACGTCGGCGAACACGACGCTGATCTCGACCTCGGCGCCGCCGGGGTTCTGTGACAGATGCCCGAAGCACGCCTTGCACAGCAGCGGGTTGTCACGCATCGGCCCGTGCCAGAACAGCCGAGCCACCGAGCCACCGAGGCCATGGAACGGCGACGCACACACCTTGCACCGCGGCGCGGACGGCACGTGACGCCAGACGCGGCGGACCTGGCGCAGCGACGGATCCTCACGCGTCAGGAGCGCCCGCCATTGCGCGGTGACCGGGTCCGGGCCGGACATGGGGCGGATGGTGCGCGCCGGGGGGCGATCCCGCAAGGGGGGTCGAATCGCGCCTAGCTGATCGTCCGGAGATCGGGCCACATCTGCGACCACGGTGCCTTCACGCCCGAGCACACGGAGACGGGCACCCCTTGCTCCCCGTTGGGGATCCCGAGCCCGTTGTCGATCCGGGCGACGTCCTGGCAGCCGACGAAGAATGCGCTCCAGTCGGCCGGTCGCCAGTCGCCGACGTGGATCACGACCGTTCGGTCGTCGGGTGGGGGCCCCCAGTCCCAGTACGAGTTGTGGCCCGAGTAGACCGGCGGCAGCCCGGTGCCCAGCAGCACGAGCGGGCTCGCCTCGCTGTAGTCGTTGGTCAGGATCACGGCGCGGGCGCGCTGGTCGGCGGGCAGCGAGGCAACCACCGACTCCACCGTCGCGACGAACCGCGGCCAGCCGACCTGGTTGGCCGTGTCGGGGACGGCGGCCGGGAGCGACGAGGCGGCATAGGTCGCCAGCGGCAGGACCGGCAGGGTCAGGAGGGCGATGAAGGCGCCCGAGAGCACCGCGGCCGCCGAGAAGCTCGCCACCTTCAGGCGGACATGACCGCGGGCGAGCCACCGATCGATGACGATCGCCCCGGCCGCCATGAACAGGGGGGCACTGCCGAGCGCGTAGTAGGCCTTGCCGCCCGTGACGACGACGAGGCCGAGCGCGACCAGGGCGGCGATCCCGAGCACCCGCCAGGGCGCCGCCGCCTTCGCACCCAGGATCCAGACCAGGCCCGCGATGCTCACCGGGAACAGGAGCGGTCCCGTGAACAGCCACAGCAGCGGCACGATCTGGGCCCGGTTGTCGTCGGCGTAGCCGGCGATCCGCGACGCCATCGTGAGCTGCGGCCAGCCGTTCGTTGCCTGCCAGGCGAGGTTGGGCGCCCAGAGCACGAGCGCGATCCCGATCGCGCCCCACGCCCATGGCGACCGGATGATGTCCCACCGTCGGGCGAGGACGAGCCCGGCCGCGAGGCCCGCACCCAGGAACAGGAGCGTGTCCTTGTTCTCGAGCCCGATCCCGGTGGTGAGTCCGACCGCCAGCCAGAGGCGCCGATCCCCACCCGCGAGCAGGCGCACCAGGAGCCAGACGATGATCGCCCAGGCCAGCAGGTCGGGCTCCGTGGTTGTGTCGAGGTGGCCCGCGCCGAGATAGCCGGAGACGGCGGCGACGACCGCCCCCAGGACCTGGGCTCGTCGCGAGCCGCCGAGGTCCCGCGCGATCAGCGCGACGAGGACGACGACGCACCCCATCTCGAGGGCGGGCAGCACGCGCACGGCCGTCGGGGAGACTCCGAGCACGGCAACCGCTGCAGCGGACAGCAGCGGCGTGAGTGGCGGCTGGTCGACATAGCCGAGCGCGGGGTGCTGGCCGGCAACGACGAAGTACATCTCGTCGCCGTGGAAGCCGTAGGAGCCAGAGACGGCCAGAAGCCCCAGGAACATGAGCCCGACAACGAGGAGCACCGGCCCCGCGGGCCGGGCCCACGCTGCGCGCACGGCACGCGCGCCGGCCGGCTCAGCCCGGCTCTTCGTCGCTCTTGGCATCCGGCCGCCAGCCGAGGTGCCTGCGCAGCCAGCCCACTGACGCCAGGTGGTAGGTGGCCTTCTCGTCGTAGGTCGGGAGGCCTTCCAGCTCGAGCTTCGACAGGTTCGCCCGCACGGCATCGCCGGACATGTCGGCGACGTTATCGGCAGCCACCATCACGTCGCGCGGCTGATCGGCCAGGCGAACGCGCAGGCCGTGGAAGATGTCCTCGGCGTCCGACCCGAGCACCTCGCGCACCTCGCCACCGCGCTCGTCATCGCTTGAGATCACCGGTGTCCCGTACAGGATCGACCGCCAAGAGGTCGGCCTGGGATTGAGCATCGCTGGACCTCCATCGCTGCACGCACGGTACTCCGAACCGGCGACGAAGGCGGTGGCATCCCCCGAGGGCCCGCCATCGGGTGTCGTTCAGCACTTGCGATCCGGGCCGCCCGGTCGAATGCTCCCGATCCGGCGGCCCGTCGAGGCGCGGGAGGAGAACCGGTGACACGTGAGGCGCGGTTGGCTGCAGGCCTCGTCTGCGCATGGCTGCTGGCCGCGTGCTCCTCGCATGCCGGTGGACCCGGAGTGGGCTCCACGGCGGGCTCAGCGGCGCCCCCACTTCTCGCCGGGCAGCCGATGACCTTCTGCGTGATCCAGGGCGAGGTGCCGGTGAAGGCGGAGGTGCCGGGGTTCTGCGGAACCGTGCCGGTGCCCGAGGATCGCTCGAACCCGTCCGGTCGGCAGATCGGGCTCAACGTCGCGGTCGTGCCCGCGCTCGCGGCGGTTCCGGAGGCCGACCCGTTGTTCGCGCTGGCAGGTGGGCCGGGAGACGCCAGCACCTCGTTCTTCGCCTGGCTCCCCGGGCTCTATGCCGACGTGCACGCCACCCGCGACATCGTGCTGGTGGACCAGCGCGGCACCGGCGGGTCGAACCCGTTGACGCTTCCGGCGATGCCCGACACGTCCGAGCTTTCCCCGGCGGACGCCGACGCGCGCCTGACCGCCTGGGCCAGCGATAGCCTGGCCGCGCTGGACGCGGACCCGCGCTTCTACACGAGCAGCGTCGCGGCCGATGACCTCGATGCCGTCCGGGAGGCCCTCGGCTACGACAGGATCGACCTTTATGGGACGTCCTACGGCGGAGAGCTCGCCCAGTACTACCTGCGCCAGCACCCCGACCATGTCCGGGTCGCCGTGCTCGACGGCACGACGCCGCTCGACGTGCCGGTCCTCGAGCTGATGGCCGTCAACAGCCAGCATGCGCTCGATCTCCTGCTGGCGCGCTGCGAGCAGGATGCGGCCTGCCACGCTGCCTTCCCGCAGCTTGCCGGCGAGTGGTCGACCCTGGTCGCCGGGCTTGCGTCCGGCATCACCACCGACGTCCTCAATCCGGATACCGGGGAGCCCGCCGTGCTGGACCTCGGCGTCGTCGGCCCGTCCGTCCACAACGCGCTGCTCACAGAGGCTGCAGCCGCGCAGCTCCCGCTCGCGATCCACCTCGCGGCCACGGGCCAGTGGGACGAGGTGGGCCAGCTCGTGCCCGCGTCGGATGCCTCGCCCAGCGGCGGCTCCACGCTCCTGATGAAGGACGAGATCCTGTGCTCGGAAGCCTGGGCCCGATTCGACCCCGCCGACTTTGAGCGCACCGGAGCGGGCAGCTACGCCCTCCCGTTCGTGCGCGGATGGGCCGACGAGGAGGCCCGGCTGTGCCGCTACCTGCCGAAGGGCGTCGTCCCCGCGGATGACACCACACCGGTGAAGACGACGCTCCCGATCCTGTGGCTGGCCGGCGATGGCGACCCCCAGGATCCGCCCGCCAACCTGGCGGGCGTCGCCTCCCAGGAACCCAACAGCCTCGTCGTGGTCATGCCCGCCCAGGAGCACGTGGTGGGGCATCTCGGCTGCGGGCCATCGCTCATCGGTGCCTTCCTAGACGCCGGGACCGTCGATGGGCTCGACGTCTCGTGCGTGGCGAAGGGCGCGGACCCGGCGCCGACGTTCCATCTTCCCTGACACGTCCGGACCACCTGGCCGACGCTACACAGCCTTCGAGGGCCTCCACCACAGGTCGGTCCACGGAGTTCCGTCCGTGTGATTGCCCATCTCCCGCCAAAGGTTCATGCAGGCCGCGTCGGCGTGGAGCGCAAGGTGCTCGCGCTCATAGGCCTCTCAAGCGAGTCGTAGTCGGCGATCATCAGGGCATCGTTGAGGCGGCCAAACGCGGCCTCCCAGAGCTGGAACGGAACGAGGCCACTGGCAACCACCTGCGCGGCGAAGGCATGGAACGGGTTGCCAAGCGGGCTAGAGTTGTGAGCGATGGACGTCCCACCGACCGAGGCCGATCGGGAGCGGTTCTGGCGCGACTTTCTCACCCGCGGCGACTCCCTCGAACGCCGCGCCCGACGCGCCTTCCGAGTCCTCCCGCATGGTCCCCGCTGCCAACTGTGCGCGGCACCGTTCGCCGGCGCGTTCGCGCCGGTGATGCGGATGATTGGCAAGCGACCGGCGGACAAGAACCCGCGAGTCTGCCAGTCCTGCTTCACGTTCATCGCCAAGCATCACGGCGGCGCGGAAATCGAGGCGACCTTCCTGTTCGCGGACATCCGCGGTTCCACGACGCTCGCCGAGGGGACGTCGACAGCTGCCTTCCACGCCCTTCTTGACCGCTTCTACAGCGTCGCGTCCAACGCCGTGTTCGAGCATGACGGCAGCGTCGACAAGTTCGTGGGCGACGAGGTCGTCGCGATGTTCTTCCCGCTCATGTCCGGCCCGGATCACGTGGCTCGGGCGGTGGCGGCGGCGAGAGCCCTGCTCCGGGCGACCGGCCACGAGGATCCTGGGGGACCCTGGGTTCCGGTCGGCGCCGGCGTTCACACCGGCCCGGCATGGGTCGGGGCCGTTGGTGACGACGCACACACGGAGCTCACGGCCCTGGGCGACACCGTGAACACAACGGCGCGCCTTGCATCGGCCGCGGCCGCCGGCGAAATCCTCGTGACGACCCCGGCAGCCCGGGCGGCAGGCCTTGATCCGGATCTTGAACGCCGCTCTCTCGACCTCAAGGGTAAGGAGTCGGCCACGGAGGTCGTCAGTCTCAAGGTCCTGCGGCACGCCTTACCGGCCACCTGAGCAAGCGGCAGAGCGGCCAGGCGATCCTGTCGGTCCGCAGTGGCGCGCGCTGCTCGGTGGCGAGCCCGGCAACGGCCGCTTGCGCGACTCAGCGGGGAGGCACCACGGTCGGCCAGCATGCGCGAATGACACGTGGCGGGCTCGCCTTCCGGGCCGAGGAGGACGGCGACCCCGTGACGAGCGAATGACCCAGACGACGGACTAGCTCTTCTTGGGTCGCGGAACCTCGGCCTGAGTGACGGTCTTCTCGGCTGCCGCGGTGGCTCCCTGCGCCTTCTGCGCCTTCTTGTCCTTCTGGGCCTTCTTGTTCTTCTTCCTGGCCATGTCGTTCACCTCGATGACGCGGGTGGTCGGGCGGCCGGATCAGAGGCCGTGAAGGGTCCCATTGCCATGGAACACGACGAGGGTCTCCCGTCGGCTGCCGGGCCCGACCTGGTGATCTGCGACGAGCGCGTGGCCTGACAACATGCGCCCGTCGGCGGTGCGGCCGGACAGCTCTCCGGCCTCCACTGTCGGGCACAGGCGGGTCAGGACCCGTGCGAGCCATTGCGCCTGGCCACGCGTGTCCTCCCAGCAGTCAACCGTCGCGCTGGGCAACGAGACCCCGGCGAAGGTCACCTCGAGGAGGGCAAAACGATCGTGCTTCATGGCCACGGCCCCAACGGTACACCCCGTTGGGGGCGCTCCCGTGCGCGGGCGCAAGGTTCACGCAGGCCCGCTGGTAGGTCAGGCCGTCGGCCGGTTGTCGGCGAACGTCTCCTTGTCGACTGACCGACACCTCGTCGCCGGCACGTACGACTTCAAGGGAACGAACGGGAACCCGCTCCTGGAGGCGCACGGGCGGATCGCCCGCCTCAGGTCAGGGAAACGGGTCCTCCGTCGGATCTGGCCTCCTCCGAGGGAGACATCAACCTGCCCGCCAGCGTACGCCAATGTCACCCGGTGACTACCGGCGTGTGCGACGGCGTCGGCGAGTCTGCGGCGGTATCGCGTCCTCGGGCGGGATCCCGGCGAGCGAGAGCAACTGGCATCCGATCGGCTGGCGCTTTCGCCGAAGCGCTCACACGCTAACTGTTCATCGTGCCAACGAAGGAGAACCGTGCGCAACGATCGCGGCGCGATGACGGCAGCCACGGGAGCGTCAAGGCACTCCGATGGGCGGCGGATAGCTGGCGTGTTCCACCACCAAGTCTCTGGTTGCCCGCCTCAGCAGCCACCACCCATACAGCGCGCACAGGCCCGTGAGGACAATCGGGACCAATACCGGTGCCGCCACAGGCTGCGAAGGAGGGAACGCAAAGCCGCGACCGGCGACATCGAAGAGGTCCAGCAACGTGTGGAGGATCACGACCGGCCAGATCGTCCCCGCGTACAGGCACGCCCCAGCGAAGGCGATGCCGAGGAACGCGTCCTCCAGAACCTGCACCGCGGTCATGCTGACGGACGCGCCGGCCAGGACATTGCCGAGGTGCCCCAAGCCGAAGATGACCGCTGAGATCAGGACGGCGCGTCGCGGGCCGGTGGGCAGGAGCGCTCGGAGGACCACGCCCCGCAGGAGTCCTTCTTCAGCGAAGCCGACCAGGACGGCGAAGAGCACGAACCCAAGCACCTGATCGCCAGGGGCGGCCTTGATGCCACTCCCCGCGAGCACGATGAGCGGAAGGAGGAACAGCGGAAGCGTCGCCACCAACCGGCGGGGGATCTCAGGCCGCCGGAACCCCGCCACTCGCCACCAATCGAGGCGGGTCAGCAGGAACGCGACATAGCCTGCGAAAAGGGCCTCGATCACCAGGCGGCCGATGAGATCCGTGACCCCGAGCGCCGCGGTCCCGGCGTCGAGCAACTTCATCGCGACGAGCGGAATGAGCACCACGACCACAGAGAAGGCCAGTGGGCGGCGTGCTACGACGTTCGCCAAGGTCCACTCCTGCAGGAATCATGGTGCGCGCAAACCGCGCCCCCGCGAGGTTCTCGCACGGTCGAGCGCTGGCGCAAGCAGTTGGTGGGGCTCAGCATCCGGGTCACCTGACTGTAGCCGAGCGAACAGCTGGGCCGCTCCGCGGGCTGGGGGCCAGAGACATCGCCCGGGGCTCCGCGAGCGTGCGCCAGTGTCACCCGCCGACACCGCGGGTTGGCTGTCTGCTAATCGGCGCCAGCAAGGATGGGTCTCGGCGGCAATGGCGTGGTACGGCCACAACATCGGAGGCCGCCCGCCAAAGCGAGCGGCCTCCTTGATCCGGCTCGGAGCGCGATCTCCGGTTAGCTGGCCAGGACGGCCACTCGGTCTGTGTCCGCGACGAGCTTGGATAGCGGCCCGTTCGTCACCGCCGACGGATCGATGCCGTGGATCTCCTTGCCCCGCTGGATGAACCAGGTGGTGAACGCGTCCTTGACGCCCATCATCTTGCCGAACGCGTGCTCCGGGTCGTCGCCTTCGAGCGTCACGATCACGAGGTCACCCATCGGGGTCGTCTGGAGGAAGGTGCGCTCGTGGACGCCAGCACGACGTCGGGACGCTTCGAACTCCGCGCGACGTGGGCCGTTCAGCTCCTCCATCCACGTGCGCCATTCGGGGGTCTTTCCGGGCAGGATCGGGAATGCGACTGCCATCAACGACATTGAGAACCTCCACGGGCACATGCGTGCCCGGCGACAGGGGGTCGGACTCGCCATTGGCCCTGCGCGACGGTCTTGGCGACCGTTTGGGGGCGCCGCGCGGGTGAGAACCCGTTGGCTCCCGTGCCTCCTCCCGTTGTCCCGAGTATGGGTGCGCTTGCGGGAAATAGATAGGACGTGAAGGAATCCCTACCGGCCGCGGTGGCCGCCGGCGGACGGCCGAGAGCGGCCGGCTGACCGCCCTGTCCGCAAGTGTGCGCCAATGGAGGTCCCTCCCGGGATCCTCGCCCTCCGCGAGCGTGCGCCAATGCACCCCAGCTCGCGCCGGCTGCCTGTCAGTGGGTCGGCGGGAAGCGGCCCGGGCGCTTCAGCCCTGGGCGAAGACGGTCACCGCACCGGTCTCGGCATCAACGTCGAGCAGCATCGCGGACATGTAGGTGACGCTCGTCCGGCCAGCCTCGGTGACATCGCCAGTAATCTCCACCCTCCAGACCGAACGGCCGTTGGCGATCGTACGATCGACGCCCAGGATCGTGACGTTGCTGGTCGTGGCCGCGGCTCCGTGGGCATCGGCGCTCGTGTAGAACTCGCGCGCGATCTCGATCGCCTGGTCCTGCCCGATCGTCGGGGCCACGGTCGGACGGACCACGAACCACCCGAAGAGGATGAAGAACGCGGCGACCGCCAAGACCGCCACGATCCACCGAGGCTGCTCCCTGACCCAGCCCATGGCGCTCCCTTCGCGCGACCGGCATCGCCCGCGCCGCCTGATCGTCGTTCGCCGGAACTCGGCGTCAAGGTCCGCCCGTCGCTGGTTGCGCGTTCGTTCATACGGTCGTGAGTGTTGTCACTGCTTCTGGCCCCGGGCCAGTAGTCCGCCAACTTGACGCCAACGTGCTGCGGGGGGTCGCCGGGTCAAGTCCCAGCACGTGGTGTAGCAGCGCGTCGTCCTCGCGCGTCGTCCGTCAGCTCGCCATCAGCAGCGCCCGGCCCACCTCCTCGTGCTCGATGACAGCGTCGATGACCGCCATGGTCTCCGGCCGGAAGTAGCGCCGGCCGTCCTGCCACTCGTCGTCCTGCTCGGCGAGGATCATCCCGACGAGGCGGATGAGCGAGCCCCGGGTCGGGAAGATGCCGACGACCGCGGTGCGGCGCTTGAGCTCCTTGTTGAGCCGCTCCAGCGGGTTGGTCGAGCGGATCTGGCGGCGGTGGCTCTCGGGGAACGTGAAGTGGCTGAGCAGGTCCGGCTCGGCGTCGGCGAGCAGCGCTGCGACCGCGGGGAACCGGGCCTCGAGACCGTCCGCCACCCGGCGCAGCTGCTCTTGGGCCGACGCCTCGTCGGGCTGCTCGAAGATCGAGCGCACGACCGTCGCCACCATGCTTCGCGCCGAGCGGGGCACGAGGTCCTGGGCGTTGCGGGTGAAGTGGACCCTGCACCGTTGCCACGCGGCGCCCAGGAGCTGCTCCCTGACCGCCTTGACCAGGCCGCGGTGATCGTCGCTGATGACCAGGCGGACACCGTGCAGGCCGCGCTCCACCAGGTCCCGGATGAAGGCCGGCCAGGCGCTGCCCTCGTCGTTGCCCGCGGCGAGCTCGAGACCCAGCACCCGCCGCTCGCCGGTGGTCGCCACGCCGATCGCGACCAGGGTCGCCATCGAGGTGACCCGGCCCGCCTCGCGGACCTTGACGTACGTGGCATCGAGCCAGAGATACGGGTACGCCTCACCCGTGAGGGGGCGGGAGCGGAAGGTCTCGACCTCGGCGTCGAGCGCGGCACAGATGCGGCTGACCTCGCTCTTGCTGATCGAGGCAATGCCCAGGGCCTCGACGAGGTCCTCGACTCGGCGCGTGGAGACCCCGGCGACATACGCCTCCTGCACGACCGCGAGCAGGGCGCGCTCGGCCCGACGCCTCGGCTCGAGCAGGGACGGGAAGTACGAGCCGTCGCGGACCTTCGGGATCGCGAGCTCGAGGGTGCCCACCCGCGTGTCCCAGCGACGGTCCCGGTACCCGTTGCGGTGCGTCAGTCGGCGCTCCGGGTCACGCTCACCCCTGGGCACGCCCGTGCGCTCGGTGACCTCCGCTTCCATGACCGCCTGGGCGAGGACCCGCACCCCTTCGCGCAGGAAGTCGACGTCCCCGTCGCTGATCGCCTTGCGGACCGTGTCGAGCACGGCCATGCTGTCATCGGCCATCGTGGTGTTCTCCGTGTCGTCGGTTGCAGATCCAACGACGCGAGGATGACGCGGTGGCCGCATTCGTTCACAGCCCCGCTGTTACACCAAGTCTGGGGACACGACCGGTCGCCGTCATCCGCGAGTGTGCGTGAGTGTCACCTGAGGGTCACGCCTGCCGGCCCACCTGGTCGTCCGGCTCGCGAGGACTGACTACCGCCATGTCAGCTGTGGGTATTGGCCGTCGGGGGACAGAGCTGCCCCGGCTCTCGCCTGTGGCGCCGTCTGGAGGCCTCGGCCTGTCGGCGCACCTGCGTGGGGGCGCCCCGATCCGGACTTCGGCTTTAGGCGTCGCCAGCCCGGCGCAGACGCTCGAGCTCGCGCCGAAGACGCTTGCTGGGCCGGCCCTCGCCCCGGACAGCCATGATCCCCGGTCGGACTTCGGTCACGGTCGGCGGCGGGCTGCGGTCCACGTAGCACGTTGCGGCGACGGGAGCTCCAACACGCGACTCGATCGGCCGCACGACCTCGACAATACGCTCGCGATCCGCGATCAGCGCCTCCACCCGATCGCCTGCGCGAACCCTCGTCGATGGCTTTGCCGGTGCTCCATTGATACGGACGTGACCGCCCTCGCACAGTCGCGTCGCAAGCGGGCGGGTCTTCACCAGGCGCACCGCGCACAGCCAGCGATCGACGCGTGTCTCCGAAGTGGCACCGGGGTCAGTCACGCGTTCTAGGGTCGCACGCTATGGTTCGAGCGGCGCGAGATCGATGCCACAGGCCGCAGAGGCGAGGGCGAGAACCGATCGCGCTGTCAGCCCCATGGACCCGAGGAACGCCGCTGCGCCTTCCGCGAGCGTGCGCGAATGTCACCTGAGCCACGGGGGAGCGTGGCACATGGCCCGCCGGCGGGTAGCGCGTTCGCTGGGCCTCCCAGACATCGGAGCTCAGCGCCGTGTCCCCGATGACTGGGCGGGGCGCCCTGTCCGGGCCGGAGGTGTTGTTGGCGAGGTTTCAGCCGCCCTGGACAGGCGAGGTCCGCCGCCCCTGGACACGTGACGTTCGTTTGACGTCGAGCGACCCGACGGCCACGATCGAAGCATGGAGCAAGCCTCAGACATCATCGGCCCGATGACCGGGTCCCTCCTCTGGGAGCGCCCCATGCGCGGCGACGGCGGGCACAATCCCTTCTTCGACATGACCGGGACGGCCGTCTATGTCAGCGATGGCTGGGGCAACGTCCCGGTCCCTGCACTTCGCTTCCGGCGCCTGGATGCCATCACGGGCCTGGAGACCGCCAAGTGGCCGTGCGGGTCGGCGGTCAGGTGTGCGGCGCCACTCGACGGAGGGGACCTGCTTGTCGCGACGGACCAGCGCCTCGTCCGCCTGGACGCCGTGACGCTGGCCGAGCGGGCACGATGGGATCCGTCGGTCAAGCACGCCAACACCCTCGCCGTGAGCGGGTCGATCGCCGTTGCCGCGAATTGGCTGCTGCCAACGATCACACTCGTCGACCTCGCCACCGGATCGGTGCGTCGGAAACGCCATGGTCGGATGACGGGCATCCTCGCGCGGCCGGGCGGCAATCCGCTCCTGGTCGGCGGTTCGAGCGGCGGGATCGCCGTGATCGATCCGCAAGCCGGGATCATCCAGCGGCTCCGAACAGCCCCGCCGGCGATCACGATGGCCGTGTCGTCCGACGGGCTCGGCGTGTGGCTCGTCGTCGGCATCCGCGTGCAGGTCACCGAACGTCCGGACCGTGCGACCCGGCGGCCTGGCAACGCCGCGACGCGGCTGGAATGGCACCCGCTCGCTGGGGGAGACCCAAGCGAGCTCGAGGTCCCACTGCCGGTGCGCACGATCGCCGTTTCCGGGAATGCCCTGTGGCTCTCACCCGGCCCTGTGCCGGGGTCGCGGCAGTACGTGGTCATCGGCGATCCCGACGCAACCGAGTGGCGGATCTGGAACGCGCCTGAGCGGCAGACCGTGGAAGCCATCGCGCCAGGGACGGGCCTGGTCCTGACCTCCGCGCCCGGCGAGGCGGGCTCCGGCAGGTCGTTCTTCTGCCATCGTCTATCGCCCGCCCGAGCCCGGACGAAGTAACGGGCGGGCGTCGTTCATGACACGCCGAGGGAGACATCAACCGGCTGTCCGCGAGCGTGCGCGAATGTCACCTGAGCGCCTTGTTCCCGGGTACCTCAGGGACCGCCAGCCTACGCGCCAGGGCTGATGTTCGGCAGGTCCTCCGGGCCGATGTAGTAGGTGTCGGTCAGCGGGTCGAAGCACGCCTGGTAGAAGATGTCCCCGCCATGGCCGACCTCTCGGCCGACAGCGTCGACCAACCGGGGAGACGGGCCGGGGTCGATCGTCCAGCCGAGGTCGGCGCGGGGCTGCACCGCGACGATGCGGCTCGAGTCGGCGTAGTCGACGCCCCACATGTGCACCTGGTCGAGGGCCAGTGCGATGTGCACCGGGACCTTCTCGCAGCCCGGTCCGGGCGGCCCGATCGGGATGACGGAGCTGCAGCCCACTGCAGTGGTGCACATGATCGCCAGCAGCGCGAGCCGAATCGCCATCTCCCCCAGCCCTGCGACATCTGCCTCGATGCGACGCACCCCCGCCGCATCATGCTTCGCAGCCCGCAGGCGGGGCACGAGTCCGAGATCCATGGTTCTGTCGTTGCTCTCCACACGGGGAACGGCTGCGCCCGAGCGTGCGTTGAGGTCACCAGAGCCTGGAGCCTGGGGCCGGAGAGCGGTTCGCGGATCCAATCAGCCTGCCTGGTTCCAGGTGACGGTCGGCAGGATCGCCTTGATCTGCGCTTCCAGGTCGTCGAGGGACGGTCCACGAAGGCAGGCGCGCATCTCGGTCCAGTTCTGGTCGGGCGTGGGATCGTCGATGGTCGCAACCAGCTCGCTCACGCGGATCGACTGACACGTGTCCCCGATCGGGTCGACCTGTTCGACGGTCGCCCTCCTGCCGGCGACGGTCAGCGACTGCCCTATGGTCGGGTCAAACGTCCAGCCGGGGAAGGAATCCCTCGACCACTCGGCCAGAACGCCGTCGGGCCCGAGCCCGGAGACCGCGGCACCGACGCAGGCGGTCGGGCTTGAGGATCGATCGCACGGATCGGACAGCGGCGCGGTCGCTAGATACACGAGCACGGTGAAGAAGCTCGACGTGACATTGAACGTGGCCATGCCCCAGGCGCCGCGGTAGTCAAAGGAGAGCACCTCGTCATCGAAGTGGCGGAACGCCGGCGCTGAGGGACTGGGTGAGGCGCTATGGCCGCATGCCATGAGCGCGATCGATGCGAGCACACACGCGGCCACCAAGTGGGCGGACCGCACGGCGCTGCGCATGTCACCTCCTTGCGCGGCCGAGTATCGACGCATCACCGCAATCGGTCGAGGGCCAAGGGCCACTCGACCTGGCGACACCTCCCCGCGTCTCCGAGGGTTCGCCAATGACGCCCGAGGTCGCGCTCGTCAGCCCTTGGTCACGATCCCGAACGGGCAGATGAGGAAGGCACCGTCCAGATCGAGGCCACCTCCAAGACCGTCCAGCACGTCGCCCTCCTTGCCGACGACGTTGCCCCATGGATCGGCCACGACCGCGCGACCGTGGACTCGCCAGGCTGCGAAGCCGCTGGGCCAGGCAACCTTGACCGGGTCGCCCGACGCGACCGTGACGAGCACGAGCTCATCGCCTGATGTCGCTACCCGAACCGGCGGTAGCGCGGCACTCATGCAGCTCAGGGTCGGCCCATACGTGACGATGTGGAGCCGCGTTGCGCCCGCGGGCAGGGCCGGACCCAGAAACACCGGCGCAACCCTCAGGCCAACGATGCCGAGGACGACCACGCCGGCGGCAGCGAGGACGACCAGAACCTTCCTTCGGCGAGACATCTCGATAACCCTGAGCCCCATGTCCCCTGCCCGAGCAGAGCCGGCTGGCATCGCAAAGCGTCATGCCATCAGGTCGCGACCGGCTCCTTGATTCGGGCGTCGGCGTCGAGGGCTTGTGGGAACCAGCGGAAGCTCGGGGGCAGGAGCGGACGCCAGGCATGCCAGGCTCCAACGAGGTAGGCGTCGATGAGCCGCTCGCGGGGTCCCCAGGGCAGGCCGTACTCCGCCCGGGTCGTGGCCGGCAGGAGGCCCGTGGATGGAACCAGCAGCCAGTCGATCGCGGCCGGGGGCACGCGACGCAGCATGGACGCGACGATCGGGGCGAGCGTGCCCAGGCGCTGCGCAATCGGCCCAGCGAGGGCCAGCGGCTCCAGCCTCGGATGGAGAATCACCGCGGCCAGCTCCCGGGCGGTCGTAGTCGGGTGCACCGGTCCCGACGGTGCCAGCATCGCGGCGACGTAGGCATCGAAGGCGTCGATGTCGGCCGGGAGCACGGTCTCGGGCACGCCGAACAGGCGGCCAACGACGAGGGTCTCGGCATAGAAGCGGGCACGACG
Organism: uncultured Chloroflexia bacterium; assembly: GCA_963732805.1. Classification (GTDB taxonomy): domain Bacteria; phylum Chloroflexota; class Limnocylindria; order Limnocylindrales; family CSP1-4; genus CAIXZV01. Next base: position 1,121,899 of record CAVTAW010000002.1, on the reverse strand, counting down.
ATCGGGCGACAGCGGCTCAAGCCAGGCATCGATCGTCGCCAGCGTCGAATCGATCAGCGTCGCATGAACCCACAGGGAGAGCTCCGGATCGCGCGCCGCGTAGGCCGCGCCGAACCGGGCGGAGGCGGCGCCGTCCCGGATGGGGCCCGTCACGGTGCGGTGGAGCCCGTTCAGGCGCCCAATCTCGGCCCGGGCCGCCGTCCCCGTCCCGTACACGATCCGCAGGTAGCTCCGCAGCGTGCCCGCCAGCCTCGCCCAGGGATCCGCCCGGAAGTCGGAGTGCTGGTCCACGCCTTCGGCGACCAGTGGGTGCGCGATCTGGAGCAGCAGCGCCCGCGGGCCGGCACCCAGCAGCAGCGAGGCCTCGCGGTTGAGGCGCCACGCCTCGGACGCCGGGCCGTACAGGCCGGCCAGATCGTCCAGGTCGTGATCGGACACCGGGGACCCGGCGGCGTTGGCGTCGAGACCCTCGGTCAGCGCTCGCTCGGTCGCCGTCCGACGACCCACCACGCGACGGGGAACAGGGCGGCGGCGGCGAGCAGCTTCACGGTATCGACCACCAGGAACGGGGTCAGGCCGGTGGCGATCGCGTCGGCCGCCGACATGCCGGTCGTTGCCGCAAGCCACGGCACGCCGACCGCGTAGATGACGATGGTGCCCAGCAACGTGGCACCGATCGCGCCGCCGATCCGCCGGTCCCAGCCCAGCTCCGCCAGCCGGCCCACCAGGGCTGCCGCGAGCACGAAGCCCACGAGGTAGCCGCCGGTGGCACCCCAGATGACCGTGAGCCCGCCCTTGCCCTCGGCGAAGAACGGCAGGCCGATGAGGCCCAGCCCGACGTACAGGACCGTCGCCAGGCCACCGCGGCGCATCCCGAGCGCTCCACCGACCACCAGGATCCCGAAGTTCTGGAGCGTGTATGGCACCGGGTTGCCGGGGATCGTGATCGACACCCGCGCGGTCAGGTAGATCAGCACCGCACCGGCGACCATCAGCAGCGCATTGCGCAACACGGGGGACACGCGCTCGCCCACGCGAACCGGGACGAGGAAGTCGGCGATCGTGACGCCCTTCTCGGTGATGGGAACCCGCGTCAGCGACGGGATCGCGATCGACATGGCCTCCTCGGGGCGCGGCGACTGCGTGGTCACCGGTGCCGCGGAGTCTACCAATCGCGGCGGTCGTCCACCAGCGCCAGATCCGCCTGAATTGTGGGCCGGCTATCCGCCGCGCACGGCCGCCACGATCGAGCGCCGACCGGCGATCCGGGCAGGCTGCGACGCGGCCAGCATCGCGAGGGCGACGCCCATGACGAGCGCCAGGGCGATGGTCGGCCATGGCAACCGGACGCTCGCCGGCGTCCCGCCCGTGGACACGACCAGCAGCCAGCCGATCCCGACGCCCGCCGCCGAGCCGACCAGCCCGCCGATGGCGCCCAGGATCCCCGCCTCGACCAGCACGCTGCGCCACACCTGGCGGCGGGTCATCCCGACGGCCCGCAGCATGCCCAGCTCCCGGACCCGCTCGAGGGTGCCCATCGAGAGCGTGTTGACGATCCCCAGTGCCGCAACCACGACCGCCGCCAGGGCGAGCAGATCCAGCAGCCCGAACACGCGGTCCAGCGCATCTCCCAGCACCCCCTCGACATGGGAGATCGGGGCGGGTGTCAGCGCCAGCTGGCGTCGCAAGGTCGTCCACCGCCGGCGATGCGTCCGCCTGGCGCCCAGGCTCGAACCGCACGGCGAACACGTCCGCCCCCAGGACGCCGAACCTGTCCAGGGCATCCGACCAGCCGACCAGCAGCGACTCACCGGCCTGGCCCGGGAACGAGCGTTCCACCACCCCGGCGACGCGGAGCTCCCCGGGCCCGGTGGTCGTGGTGACCGCGATCGTGTCCCCCACCCCGACGCCGAGCTGCTCGGCCCGCGACCGGGGGAGGATGACGGCGCCGCCGGCGTCGAGCGCCGCGAAGGCTGCGTGCCGGTCGCCGGCGGTGAACACCAGGCGACCGTCGGCGTCGAAGTCGGCGCCCCGGATCGCGGTCGCGTCGAGCGAGCTCCCGTCCAGCGCCAGCCTGAACGAGGCGATGGGCGTCGCCAGCCGCACGCCGTCGATGGCGGCAATCTCGGACTCGTAGCCGTCGTCGCCCACCGGGGCGGGCGCGATCGCGGTCAGGATCTCGTCACCGGGCACCACCTGGGCCAGCCACGAGGTCGCGGCGGTCCGGGCGTTGGTCGCGACGGCCCCCAGCGCGACGACCATGGCCAGGCCCACGACGAGCGCGCCCACCGTGAGCGCAGTACGGGCCCGGTCACGGGCGATCGCTGCGCGGGCGAGCCGCTCCTCGAGCCGCAGGAGCAACGCGAACGGCAGACCCGCGATGCGGCCGAGGGGCCCCAGCAGCAGCGGCGTGACCAGCACCGCGGCCAGAAGCACGGCATAGACGGCGGCCGTACCCAGGGGTCCCGCGGCGGACGCGGCGCCCACCGGCAGCAGGGCAACGGCCAGGACGCCGATCACCACGATCACCACGATGAGCCAGCTCGTTCGGGCGCGAACGGTGGAGGCGGGGTCCGCCCGGACGTGGAGGGCGGTGACGGGGCTGATCGAGGCGGCGCGGCGGGCCGGCTCCAGCGCGGCGACCAGCGTGATCACGAGACCCGCAGCGAGCCCCGCGGCGAGAATCGGCGGCGTGAACGCGGGTCCCTCGAACTCGACGCTGCCGGCCATGCTGAGCCAACCGGTCGCGACCCGGGCAAGGACGGCGCCCAGGATCATCCCGACGAGCGAGCCCGCGATGCCCAGCATCAGTCCCTGCGCCAGCACGAAGCCCACGACCTGGCTGCGCGCCGCCCCGGCGGCACGCAGCAGGCCCAGCTCGCGGATCCGCTCCACCACGGTCATCGCCAGCGTGTTGAGGATCACGAACGCCGCGGCGAACAGCGCGATCGCCGCCAGCAACGCCATCGTGGACCGGATGTCGGCCGTCGAGGCACGGAGCGCGGCGGCGACGTCCGCCGGTGACGTGATCGTGTAGGGCTCATACACGAGGGCCCGGTCAAGCGCTGCGGTGACGGTGGCGGGATCGGCTCCCGCGGCGAGCACCACGTCGATGCGCGAGAGCCCGGTGAGCGTGCCGGCCTGTTCGACCGGTGCACCGTCGGCGACGTTGAGCGCGGCCGCCGTCAGCAGCGGCAGCACCACGGTCCGGCCGGACGAGCCCGGATACGGACCCTCTCCGGCCAACACGCCCACGACCCGCACGTGCAGCGGGGCCCCGGCGCCGAGCACGGTCAGCGCCGAGCCGACGTCGAGCCCGTCCTCCGCGGCCAATCGTTCGGTGATCAGGGCGGCCGGCTGATCCAGCGTATCCAGCGGCGACCCGCGGGCGAGGGGCAAGTCCCGGACGCGCGGCTCCCGTGCGGGATCGATCCCCACGGCCGTGACGGGCTCCGTCGCGGGCGACCGGCCCGGCTGCGGACCAAGGAAGGAGCGGCGCTCGATGGCGGGCGCCGCGAGCGCGATGCCCGGGACGCCATCGGCGGCGGTGAGCGTGGCTCCGGACAGCCCGGTCTCGGTGAACGCGGACACCCGCAGCTCGGCCCGGCCCACCAAGTCCCCGACGGTCCGCTCGATCGAGGCGTCCAGGCCGGCGTCGATGGCCAGCGCGGCAACCAGCACGCCCACGCCGATCGCGATCCCGAACAGCGTGAGCAGGCTGCGAGCGGGCCTGGCGACGAGGCTCCGCCAGGCGTAGGGGACCAGGCCGCGCATGACCGTGGCTACAGGCCCAGCTTCGCGAGCCGTGCGATCAGCGGCGCGGCCGCATGGTCGGCGCGACGGCCGAGCACGATCTCGTCGGCGATGCGGCCGTCCTCGAGCACCAGCACCCGATCCGCGTACGCCGCCGCCTTGGCGTCGTGGGTGACCAGCACGATCGTCTGGCCGCGCTCCACGCAGGTCCGCCACAGGGCGTTGAGGATGTCGGTGCCGGTCTTGAAATCGAGGTTGCCGGTGGGCTCGTCCGCCAGCAGCAGGGCCGGTCGGGTCACGATGGCCCGGGCGACGGCGACGCGCTGCTGCTCCCCCGCCGACAGCTGCTCTGGTCGATGGCGCTCCTTGCCCTCGAGCTCGACCAGCGAGATCGCGTCGCGGATGCGCGCGGCCAGATCGCCCGAGCGCGGGTCCTGGCCGGCGATCGTGAACGGCAGCCCCACGTTCTCCACCACGTTCAGCAGCGGGACGAGGTTGAACGACTGGAACACGAAGCCGGTGCGCTCGCGGCGGAGGCGCGTCGCCTGGTCGTCCGACAGCCGCCCGATCGATTCGCCCTCGAGGAGCACCTCGCCCGACGTCGGGCGGTCGAGCCCGCCCAGCAGCTGGAGCAGGGTGCTCTTGCCCGAGCCGGACGGACCCATGAGCGCGACCAGCTCGCCCGGCATGACCCGGAGGCTGATGCCCTGGATGGCGTCCACGGTCTCGCCGGGCATGCGGTACTGCTTCACGAGGCCGTTGGCCTCGAGGATGGGCGCGATCCCGGAGGACGTGCCTGCCACACGGGCCGCGCGCGCGTCGGCGAGCGCCTGGCTGGCCTGGGAGGGGCTGGGCATCGTCGGCGAGGGCACGATCATGCGGGTCGGTAGGCTCCGGTGCGGGTCGGTCGGATGGCGACGGTCCGTACGCTAGCGGTGCGGTCCGGTGTGGTCACTCGCCCGAAAGTCCTGGGCCCTTGGGCGGTTCGCGCGGGCGCCGTGCTACGTGCCGAAGAACTGGCCCAGGACCGTGTTCACGATCGACTCCACGAGCCCCGGGCTGGACCCACCGTCGCCGACGCGGAACCCTCCCGGCGGGACGACGGCCGGCTTTACGGGCGGCGTCGGCCGCGGACTGGGCGTGGCGACGGCGACCGGCGCGGGCGCCTGCGTCGGGGTGGGCGTCGGGGCGACGACCTGCGGTTCCACGGTGGGCGTGGGGGTCGGCTTCGGCCTGGGGGTCGGCTTCGGCCTGGGTGTCGGCTTCGGCTTCACGACGGGCTTCGGGGTCGGCTTGGGCTTGGCGGTGGGCCTGGGTGTCGGCCGTGGGGTGGACTTGGGCTTGGCCGTGGGCTTCGGGGTGGGCTTGGGCGTCGCGACCGGCGCCGAGCCGCACTTGTCGGCGAACAGCACCGTCCACATGAACGTGTCGTCGGAGCCCTTGTAGGCGCCGACCGCGACCACATCCCAGGACTTGCCCAGGATGTTGTCCCGGTGCCCCTGTGAGTTCATGAACGCGTCGAACACCCAGTTCGTGGCATCGCTGACGCTGGCGCCCGGCCAGGTCACGGTGCCGATGTTCTCGCCCGCAGACTTGAAGCAGTAGTCGTACTGGTTCTGCATGTACCAGAAGACCTGGTGGCTGGTTCCCTTGATCGTGTGCGAGAAGTAGTCGCGCTCGATCATGTCCTTGCTGCGCCAGCGGGCGATCGTGCGCAGCGCGGTGTCGAGCTTGAGCGACTTGAGACCGGCCGATCCGCGAGCCTGGTTCTGGAGCGAGATCAGCTGCGACTCGGACGTCGAGCTGAAGCTGTTCGCGCCCCACGCGTACGCCGCCGGCGGGGCCGCGAGCAGCCCGGCCGAGGTAATGCCGAATGCGAGCGCGAGACCGAGCGTGAAGCGGCGTGGTTCGAGGAGCGGCGCCAGGAGCCGCGACAGGCGGCCGGGGGTGCGGGTCATCTCCGGGCCAACGTAAAGCCGGTCTCCGATCCCATCCGGGGTGCAAATGTCCCGACCGCACCCGCCCGGGGTACCAGTTGCCGGTCCGCACCGCCCCGGACCTCACCAGACCGAAACCCCGCTCCGGCGGTCCGCCGCCCGTCGACCCGACGCCGTCGCGTCCGGTACACTCCGCTGGCCCCGAGGCACGACCTGCGCCCAAGCAGCGCGGTCGGGCCGGGTGCGCGCGGTGGCCTTAGCTCAATCGGCAGAGCATCGGATTGTGGCTCCGAAGGTTACGGGTTCGAGACCCGTAGGCCACCCCACCACCTCGCACTGATGACCGGCACATCGCGGCGGGCGGCATCACCTCCGCGGCTGCGCCGCGCCGAGCGCTGCTCGGGCCTCCCGGCCGCTCCGGTCAGGTTTGGTGATCGAGCGTCACGCTGGCGGTCATCGTCTCGAGCTCCCCCGGGGTCTCGAGGGCCAGGGCAACCAGGCCGTCAGTGGTCCGCGAGTCGAGGGTCATGGCTCCTGCCAGTGACGAGTCGGCCCCATCCCCGATCGCGATTGCCTCGACCGCCAGCCACGCGTCCAGGGGCGTGCCGCCGATGACAACGGCATCCGCAAGCTCAAGGCGGACGTCGATCCGGCTTGGCGGCGGGCCCCACCACGTGGTCCCCACCTCGTGCAGGCGAACACGGGCGCCGGGCGCCACCCGCACGGCGAGCCGGCCCCCGCGGCCCAGGATGCGCGCGGCGACGACGGGCTTCGCGCCGGCCGCCTGCAGCGTCTCCACCGCGAACACACCACCTTCGTCCGGCGGCAGCTGCCCCGGCAGCAGCGCCCACCGCGGCCTGTCGACGTTGTTTGCGATCTCGACATCGAGGAGCAGACGGGCCGACGGCGGCCGGCCGGGCACGAGGCGGGCGGCGTGGATGACGAAGGCCGCTGGATCGCCGAGCGGGCTCATTCCTCCGTCACGCCTTCGCGCAGCTTCTTCACCTTCTCCGGGTCGAGCGACTGCCCGGCCCAGGCCACGAAACCGCCCTTTCGATCGAACTTGTCCACCACGTGACCGGGAACGTTGAGTCGCTCCGCCGGAGCGTTGAGGATGTCCGCAGGCCCGCTGATCGTCTCCGGATAGGCCTTGTTGGCCGGATCCAGGACGGGTGGCAGAACGCCTCCGTTGGCGGCCCGGATCCTGACCATCGCGGCCTCGTCGTCCGCGTCACGGGGTTGGTTGTAGGCGCCGACCATCGACGCCAGCATCTCGTTCTCGGTGACGCGCGTTGAGGGGTTTGCCTCGTTCTCGTTGCTGGTGCCCATGCCGGCCCACTTCTGGACGCCGCCCTCGCGACCCATGTAGACCGAGTTCTCGCCCTGCCATGCCCCGCCCGGGTGCTTCAGCAGGTAGCGCGGGTGGTTCATGAAGTAGTACCAGTCGCCCGGCCGTGCGGGCCGGTTGCCGGGTGTGCCCTCCTCATTCTTCGCCGCGGGCTGGGTGACCTTCATGAACGAGCGGACGCGGTTCGCGCCCTGCGAGATGTCGAGCCGGCGTTCGGCGGGGGTCACGGTGTCGGTGGAGCCGAACTCGCGGTCGAACGCCTCGTTCCCGACCGCCGCCCGCAGGGTCTCGTACTCGATCGCGATCATGGCGGTGAAGCACTCGGCGATGGTGAGCCCATCGAGCCAGGAGCGAATCGCCGCCGAGGCGCTCATGCGCGGCTTGAGCTTCCAGGTCAGGTGCGAGGGGCGATCGAAGTAGGTGGAGTCCGCGTACCCGTCCTCCATGTCGGGCCGGTAGCGGTCGGGGTGGTACTTCCGGTAGTTGTACGAATACCAGACACCCGAGTCGGCGGTCGGCCCGGCCGCGTTGACCCGGTCCATCCCCTCGACAACCTTCTGGCCGGTTGACGCCTCGTCGCCGCTGATCTCGGGCTCCGGATAGGCGCTGTCGATTGCGCCCCACGTCTTCGGCCCGACCTTGCCGTCCCACTCCTGCTCGTCGCTGGGGAAGTGCTCCTTCTGGAACGCCACCACGGCATCGAACGTCTTGTCCCGGAAGTCGCCGTCGACCTTGAGCGCCGGGGTCGCGCCCATCGCGTTGAGCCGCTGCTGCAGGACCCGTACCTGCTTGCCCTGGCTGCCGCGCATGAGCAGCGGACGCGTCGTCTTCGCCCTCGGCGGGGACAGCGGCGATCGCTGGAGGGCAGTCGAGATCGCGCGGTTGCCGGCCGATTTCTGGAGGTCCAGCACGCCGGCCGCGTCGAGGAAGGCGGGCAGCATGCCGGCAGCCATGCCCGTCTGCGTCACGTGCTGTTCCGGGCGGGCCCGTGCGCGGGAGCCATCGGCCCGCACTCGAGGCGCTGGCCCGGCGCGCTCCGCCACCCTGGCGCCGGCGATCGTACGCACGGGCGGGATGATAGACGACGGCAATACCACGGCGCCGGGGCCGGGCGCCGGCTGCTAGCGCGTCTCCGTGACCTTGCTGATCGTGCGCGGATGCTCGGGGCTGAGGCCACGCGCGATGGTCAGCTGGTAGGCGTACAGCTGGGCAGGCACGATCTCGACGATCGGCGCCAGCCAGGGCGGGATTCCCTCGGGCAGGGCCAACCCCTCGTCGATCTCACGGGCTGCCGGCGCGTCCGAGATCACCAGCAAGCGTGCACCATGGTCTGCCTTCAGGCTGGTCAGCAGCGCGACCTGGGCCTCGAGCTCGGGGCCGCTGGGTGCCACCGCGAGCACTGGGAGGCCGGGTTCGGCCAGGGCCAGCGGTCCGTGCTCGAAGTCGGCCGCCGAGTATGGCATGGCAGCAAGCTGCGCCATCTCCTGCAGCTTGAGCGCCCACTCGCGAGCGCTCGCATAGCTGTAGCCGCGGCCGAGCACGATGACCAGCTGGCGCTTGGCGTGCGCGGCGGCCAGGTCTCGCGCATGAGGCTCCGTCGTGAGCGCTGCCGAGATGAGGCCGGGCAGGCCGGCCAGGTCGGCCGTCTCTTCCGACGTGGGCGGATCGAGCGCCGTCGACAGCAGCGCCACCGCGAGCAGCTCAGCCGTGTACGTCTTGGTCGCGGCCGTTGCCCGCTCCGGACCCGCCCGCACGTCGACCACGTGGTCGGCCGTCCCGGCGAGGGGGGATCCGGCGTCGTTGGTCAGCGCGACGGTCAGCGCGCCCTGCCGCCGCGCCTCCTCGACCACGGCGACCATGTCCGGTGAGCGACCCGACTGCGAGATGCCCACGACGAGCGCGTCGGCCAGGTTCGGGCGCGCTCCATGGAGCGTGATCGTCGAGGGCGCCGCCAGGGCGACGATCAGGCCGTTTCGGATCGCCAGGAGGTACTGCCCATAGATGCCGGCGTGGTCCGAGGATCCACGGGCGACGATGACCGCGAACCGGGGCCGGCGCGACCTCAGCGCGGCAGAGATCGGGGCGAATGCCGTCGGCGCCGCGTCGAGCAGCCGCTGGGCGGCGGCCGGCTGCTCCAGGATCTCGTCTCTCAGGCTCATGCCCTGAGCCCGTGGCCGCGCGGGTACAGCCCGGCGATCTCGGCGGGCAACCGGCCGACGAACGGCGCCTCTCCCAGCAGCGCGGCCGCCAGCGCCTCCATCGACGGCGGCAGGATGCCGTAGCTGCAGACATGCGTCCGGGCCGACGGATACGCGAGCAGGTCCCACGGCGTGCGCAGGGCGATGGTGACGGTCGGCTTGCCCGATGCCAGGACGGCCGAGGCCAGCTCCGCCTGCGCCGGCTGGAGGTGAGCGGAGAACGTCCCGACGACCACGAGGTCGAAGGCACCAAGCCGCTGCCCGAGGCCTGCGATCTCGGCCTCGCCTGGCACCGCCGGCAGGAGGAGCTCCTCCACGCCCGCGATCCGGCGGCGCAGCGCCGACGCCAGCGTCGGCGGCACCGTCGACGACGTGTCGGCCGGCGTCAGGTCGGCGGGCATCGACTGCACGACCACGATGCGCCCGCCGGCGGCCGGCTTCAACGGCAGCAGCGCGTCGTCATTGCGGACGAGGGTGATCGAGCGTTGGGCGAGCTCGGCGGCAAGCGCCTGGTGCTCGGCACACCCGACGACGTCGAGCGGTGGCTGGTCGAAGCGGCCCAGCCATTGGCGCAGCTCGCCCAGCCGGCGCCTCGCCGCAGCGTCGTCGTCGCCATCGATCAGCCCTCGGCGCTGCGCCTGCCCGAGGCCTTCCTCCAGCCGTTCCAGCGCTCCCTCGTCCGCCGCTCCCAGTAGCACGTCCTCGCCGGCACGAAGGGCGGCGATGGCATCGACGATCTGCGCCGATCCCTGGGCCAGGGCGCGCATGTCCAGGGCATCGGTGATGGTCACACCGTCGAACTGCAGCTGCCCGCGCAGCAGGTCGCGCAGCACCGCCGCGGACAGGCTGGTCGGCAGGTCGTCGTCCAGGCCGGGCAGCGCGAAATGGCCGGTCATGACCATCCGCGCGCCCGCCTCCAGGGCCGCGCGAAACGGGACCAGCTCCCGTTCGGCCAGCTCGGCACTCGTCCGGCGCACGAGCGGCAGCCCGTGATGCGGGTCCGCGGCAGTGTCGCCCGCGCCCGGGAAGTGCTTGACCGTCGCGGCCACGCCCTCGCTCTGGAGGCCGCGAACCGTCGCTGCAGCCAGCCTGCCGACCGCCTCGGGATCGTCGCCGAAGCTGCGGATCCCGAGCGCCGGATTGGCCGGATCGTTGGCCACGTCGCACACCGGCGCGTAGTTCACGTTGACGCCGAGGGCGCGCAGCTCGCGCGCCATCGCGCCGGCGACGTTCTCGGCCAGTTCCTCGTCACCGGCCGCCCCGAGCGCCATCGCACCCGCGAACTGCGCCGTCCCGTCGCCCAGGCCGACCAGCTGGCCGCCCTCCTGGTCCGCGGCAACCAGCAACGGTGGTGCTCCGGCCGGCCGTGCCTGCTGGATGGCGGCGGTCAGCCTGCGAATCCCGGGCGGATCGACGATGTTGTAGGCGCGGAAGAGCGTCACCCCGGCGGCGGCCTGCTCATGGATCCGCCGCGCCGCCGATGGCGGCAGCTCGGCGCCGACGAAGGCGATCATGAGCCGCGCGAGTGTCACGCCTTCACTGAGCCTGCCAGGATCCCCCTCACGAATGCCCGCTGGAGAAGCAGGAAGACGAGCAGCGGCATGGCCATGGTGACGAACGCGCCGGCCGTCAGGAGTTGCCACTGGCCGCCGCGGCTGCCGAGCAAGGCAAACAGCGCGGTGGGCATGACCCGCAGGTCTGTGGACACACCCAGGAAGGTCAGTGCCACGAGCAGGTCGTTCCAGACCCATAGGAACTGGAAGATCGCGAAGGCGCCCAGCGCCGGGATGGTCAGCGGCAGCACGATCCGAATGAACATCTGCAGGTGCGATGCCCCGTCGATGGCGGCCGATTCGAACAGGTCGCGTGGCAGCTGTGAGATGAAGTTGTAGAGCAGGAAGATCGCCAGTGGCAGGCCAAAGCCCGTGTGGGCCAGCCAGATGCCAATGAACGTGCCGTACAGCGACGCGCCGCTGTAGATCTTGAGGATCGGGATCAGCGACATCTGGATGGGCACCACCAGCAGTCCCACCACGACGGTGAACAGGATGCCGCGGCCGCGGAACGGGATCCAGGCGAACGCATACGCGGCAAACGCCGCAATCGTGATCGGGATGACGGTCGCCGGGATGGTCACGATCAGGCTGTTGAGGAACGCATCACCCATGCCGCCGCTGGCGATGACCTGCTGGTAGTTCGCCAACGTCCACTGGTTGGGACCGAATGGGTTGGTCAGCGCCGTCCACCAGCCGGTACTGCTGACCAGCTCTGGATTGCGCACCGATGTAACGAGCAGACCCAGGGTGGGCAGCGTCCACAGGAAGCAGATCACGAGGACTGCCACTCGCAGCGGCAGGCTGCGCAGGAGCGCCGGCCGCCAGTTGGAGACGCGCGCCGTTTGCCGTGCGGCTGGTCGTGCCGGAGCGGTCATGCTTCCCTCTGCTGTCGGCGGAAGTTGTGCAGGTTCACGTACATCACGGGCAGGACGGCGACGAATAGCAGCGTTGCCATGGCCGCGGCCCTGCCGTCGTTGAAGAACTGGAACATCTCGTGGAACATCCGATTGGCCACCACGTCGTCGTGGAAACGGCCGCCCGTCGTCACGTAGACGATGTCGAAGATCTTGAGCGTGACGATGGCGATTGTCGTGGTGACCGTGATGATGGAGCCACGGATCGAGGGCACGATGATCTGGAAGAAGAGCTGGCGCTCACTTGCTCCATCGAGTCGAGCGGCCTCGATGATCTCGGTTGAGACTCCCTTGATCGCGGCCGAGAGCACGACCATCGCGAAGCCCGTCTGAAGCCAGATCATGATCACGATCTCGGCGGGGATGTTGAGCGGGCTGGTCGTGAACCAGGGGATCGCCTCCCCGCCCAGTCCCACGATGATCGCGTTCAGGAGCCCGATCTGGGGTTGCTGGGCTGGCTCCCACGCGTACATGAACCCCCAGATGACGGATGCGCCGATGAGCGAGATCGCCAGCGGCAGGAAGACGAACGTCTTGGCCAGCGCCTCGCGCCGGATACGGTCGAAGAGGCCGGCGATGATGAGACCGAGGCCCACGCTGCCAGCCGTAGCCACGATCAGCCAGATGACGTTGTTGCGCAGGATCTCGATGAAGTCGGGCTTGGTCATCGCGTTGTAGTTGTCGAGCGTGAGCGCTCCCTGGTTATCGAACAAGCTGCGCGCGACCGTCGCCACGCCGGGATACAGCAGGTACACCGTCAGCAGGATCAGCGCCGGGCCGACGAACACCCAAGGCAGGATCCGGTCGCGCCACTTGGGCCGCAGCCTGCCGACCAACGATCCCACGCCGACGAACAGCAGCCAGATGCCACCCACGCCGACGGCGATGGCGATGACCGCCAGGACGATCTTGGCGAGCGCCTGATCACCCTGACCGTTGCGCAGCTCGGTTGCGCCGGACCCGTTTCCCAGCGCCTCGTAGATCGACGCGAGCAGGTTTCGTGCGCCGTGGGGATCGATCAGGACGAGGATCCCGCCGACGCACAGGCCTGCCGCTACCAGGCCCAGGATCGGCAGGATGAAACGCGCCAGGGGTGGGTTCGCGGTACGCGGGGCTACGACCATCTACCCCTCCTGCGTGAATAGTAGCGGGGCGCCTACCTGTCGGTGAGGCGCCCCGCGAGCTGGCTGACGATTACTGGTTGGGCCAGCTGTCGTCGATGGCCTTCAGGACGGCATCCGTGTTGGTGCCGTTGTTGTTCACCCAATCGACGCTCTGGGTCCAGAACGTGCCGGCGCCAACGGAGCCGGGCATGAGGTCCGACGCGTCGAAGCCGATGCCGGAGGCCTTGGCCGCGACGTCCGCCGCCACCGCCAGCTTGTAGCTGGTGTACCAGTCCGCAGGCGTGGTGGTGTTGGTCGAGATCGCGCTGCCGGCGCGGATCCAGTTCTGGATACCTTCCGGCGTCGCCATGAACTCCGTGACCGCGCGAACCTCGGGCCGATCGACGAGCATCATCATGGTGTCCGCAGAGCCTTCCACGTTGTTCTGCGCCGGATCGATGGTCGGGAACGCGAAGATGCCGATGTCGCCATCAGCGCCAATGGTGTACTTGGACGGCTGTCCGCTGGCCCGCTGATCCGGGAAGAAGTCCGGCCCATACCAGGTCGGGATCTTCTGCATCCAGCAGTTCGGAGCCGCCAGATCCTCGTTGAACATCGGGTCCATGGTCGTCTTCTGGTCCGTGTTGATGATCGCCTGCGGACCGCCATAGACGTAGTTCGGGGTGAAGAAGATCTTGCCCACGTAGTCGTCGAAGGCGGACTTGATGCCCGCATCCTCGAACTTGACCGTGTGGTTGATCCAGTTGTTGTAGTAGTCGAGGCCCTTCGTCTTGAGGACGACCTCCTCGATCCAGTCGGTGATCTGCCAGCCGGTGGCGTCGCCGGGGCCGCCCGCGCTGACGCACCAGGGGTTGCTGCCGTCGGCAACGATCTTGTCGGACAGGGCGATCAGCTCGTCCCACGTCGTCGGAACCGTGTAGCCCTTGGCGGCAAACGCCTTGACCGGATACCAGATCGTCGATTTGACGTCTGCCTTGTACGGGATGCCCCAGATGTTGCTGCCCTGCGTGACCAGGCCGATGGTCGCCGGATGCTCGGTGCTGAGCTTGTTGGCGTCCATGAACGAGGCCACGTCGATCACCTTGCCCTCGGCCGCGTAGGCCAGGACCGGGGTCGGCTGGGCGAGCTGCGCGATGTCAGGCGGTGAACCACCTTCGATCCGGCTCTTCAGCACGGTCTCGTGGCTCGAGGGAACGCTGTCGACCTGGATGGTGATGCCGGTCGCCGACGCGAAGTCGGCCATCGAGGCCTGGAAGTTCGCCAGCTCACCGCCGGTCCACTGGACCTGGATGTCGACCTTCTTGCCATTCATCGGCTTGTCGGCGCCGAGCGCCTGGTCGAGCTCGTTGTAGCCGGTCGGGACCGTCGGCACTGCCGGCGCAGCCGAGGCCGGCGGTGCAGTCGGCGCGGCGGACTCACTCGGCGCGGTGGTCCCGGCCGGCGTGGCGGTCGCAGCCGGCGGGGCGGTCGCGGCTGGTGACGGCGTCGTGGTGCTGCTCGAGCATGCGCCGACCAGCAGTATCACGACGACCGCGAGGGCGGACGTTGTCCGTAGTGTCTTGGCCATGAATTCCTCCTCCAGCGAACTCCCACAACTGTGGGGTACGGTTGGCCCGCTGGGTCCATAGATGGTATTCCCGCCCAGCAAGGCTGCCGTGTTGGTTAGCGCTCGCCCACCCCCTTTCGCTCAGGCAAGCCGATGCGGTGGCGAGCGATCGATGCCGCTCCACGCGCGGCGGGCTCCTCGGTTGGCGACAACAACTGGACGGTCGCATCGCCCAGGGCTGCTTCGACCAGGGGCGAGGCAGCGCGTTCGCGGGCGAGGCGCGATTGGATCGGTTCGAGCAGGGCGGGCCCGGCGGCCGCGACGCCGCCGCCGATGACGACGCGCCGCACGCCGAGGGTCAGGGCGAGCGAGCGGATCGCCCGTGCCAGGTGATCGGCCACCCGATCGGTGATCTCCACCGCGACCTCGTCGCCGGCACTGCTGGCGCGGAAGACATCCGCGGCGCTCGAATGGGGTGACAGCACGGTGCTCCGGCCGGCAGCCATCGTCTCGTCAGCCTGGCGACCGATTGCCGGGCCGGCCGCGATCGTCTCGAGGCAGCCGCGCAAGCCGCACGCGCAGACGGCACCATCCGGGTCGGCCACGACGTGGCCCACCTCGCCGGCGAAGCCGTTGTCGCCCCGCAGCACTGCCCCATCGAGCACGACGCCGGCCGAGATACCGGTCCCGATCACCAGGAAGGCGACGCTCGCCGGCGCCTGGGCCGACCCGTCGACCGTCTGCTCGCTCAGCCACAGCGCGGCTGCGCGGGCGTCGTGCTCGACGAATACCGGCACTCCCAGCTCCGTCTCCAGCAGCGCCCCCAGCGGCAGGTGGGTGATGCCCAGGTTGACGGCCATGCTGACCGACCCGTCTTCCGGATCGACATGGCCCGGGATGGCGACGCCCACGGCGGCCACGTCCTGCCGCAGCTCGCGCCGGGCGTCGTCGACGAGTCCGGTGATCTGGCCGACAAGGGACGACATGTCCGTTGGCGAGACGTGCTGGTAGAGGATGCAGTCCCGATCGTCGGTGACGACCACCGATGTCTTGGTGCCGCCGACGTCGATGCCGGCAACCAGCGGCGTGCCGGGTCCCGGCTCGTGGGCCGCGATCATCGCACCAGCCCCAGGCCCAGCTGCCGCTCCATGAGCAGCGCCGACGCGCCGAGCACGACGACGTCGTCGTGGACGTGGCCGAACTCGATCTGCGTGTCGCGTGCGAGCAGCGTCAGGACGCTCGAACGGGCGTACCACCGGACCTCGCCCAGCCAATCGTCGCCGAACGCCACGACGGGGCCGACAACCAGCACGTGGCGAACGTTGAGCACGCCGATCAGCCAGCCGACCGCGATTCCGAGTTCGCGGGCCCCATCGAGGACGATCCGCCGGATGCTCGTGACGCCGGCCAGGAATGCGGCAACGAGGTCGCGCTCGTCGGTGATCGATGGCTCGACGGCACCCGCGGCGTCGACCAGCGCGCGCATGCTCGTCATCGTCTCGAGGCAGCCCTCCCGCCCACAGCGGCACGGAGCATCGGCGCTGCCCATCGAGACGTGGCCGAGCTCGCCTGCACCATAGCCGTCGCCCTGGAACAGCTGGCCGTTGAGGATGATCCCGGCGCCGACCCCGCGACCCACCTTGATCACGATCAGGTTGTTGGGTCGAGGGCGGCGGAAGAAGGTGAGCTCGGCGAGGGCGGCAGCGTGACTGTCGTTGGCGACCACGACCGGGACGCCGTAGCGCTGCTCAAGGAGCGGTCCGAGGCGGAGCTCGGCCCAGTCCAGGTTGACTGACCAGCGGACGGTCCCCGTGCTCGTGTCGACGATGCCGGGCACGCCGATGCCGATGCCGAGGAGGGGGGATCGGTCATCGGCGCGCAGGCCGTCGACGAGCTGGAAGACGAGCTCGACGCTGGCATCGCCGCCCCGCCCTTCGAGGGGTAGGCTGATCGAGCGGAGCATCTGGCCGCGCAGGTTAACGACGCCAGCCCTGAACTGTGCCTCGCCGAGGTCAAGCCCGATCAGGTGGCGACCGTCGGGAGCAACGCGCAGCAGGATGGGTGACTTGCCCCCGCTCGACTGGCCCCGACCGACTTCTTCGATCAGGCCGTCGTCGATGAGCGTACCGGCGAGGTCGCCGACCGAGGTGCGCGTCAAACCGGTGAGCCGGGCCAGGTCCGCACGCGAGAGTGGACTGTGATCGTAGAGTGCGCGCAGCACCAGCTGCTGATTGAACATTCGCGTCTGCTGGTGCGTTGCCTTCTCGGGCAGCACCGTTGCGGTGGCGCTCATCCGGGTCGGCACTCCTCCAGCCGCGACCACTCGTGACCCTCGCCGAGACCCTCGCCGAGCACAACTTTGGCAAGAGACTTGACAAAGTCAGATGCTGCGCGAGCTCGGGAACTTTGTCAAGTTGGTGGACAAAGAACTTCGGGCGGCGCCGATCCGCGGGGCCGGGCCTGCGGAGCCGATGCCAAACCGCTCGCCGAGGGCCGAGCCGTACCTGCCGTAGGTGGCATGCGGGTTCGGGATTCGAGGCGGGTCCGGAGCGACCCGCCCGAAGAGGCGGGCCGCCCGATGGGCTAGGCGGATCGCACCTGGATCGCGCGCGGTCCCTTGGGGCTGGTCTCGATCTCGAACATGACACGCTCGCCGCCGACGAGGCGGTCGAAGTCGATGGAGGAGTCGAGGCCGCCGCGATGGAAGAAGTACTCCTTCGCATCCTCGGCGGTGATGAAGCCGAAGCCGCGATCGGCTACGACCTTCTTGATGGTTCCGGTGGTCATGAGGACCTCCAACGCTTCCCGAACAGGAATGAGAGAACGCACGGTCCGTTCGAGAAGGGGGATCGACCACGCGGAGCATCGCCACGAGGCGTGGCGGACGACCATCGTAGCACAAATGTTCGAAGCAGACGGCTTCGAGCGGGTCCTCGCCCTGCGCCACCCATGGCGTCCGGCCGGTGAGGAGGCACCCAGATTGCATTATTGGCCTTTGGCGCGCATGCTGGATGCCTGTCCGACCCCCGTGCCGATGCCTCGGCTTGCGAGACCGCGTCTGGCCGGCAGGGAAGGTCGTTCTCATGGCGCTCAATGCGCTTCTCCTCCTCGTGCTGGCGTTCGGCGCCGCGGCGGCCGTGCGCGCCCTCGCGCGCTCCACGCGAA
This sequence comes from uncultured Chloroflexia bacterium, assembly GCA_963732805.1. GTDB lineage: Bacteria > Chloroflexota > Limnocylindria > Limnocylindrales > CSP1-4 > CAIXZV01. Next base: position 1,104,358 of record CAVTAW010000002.1, on the reverse strand, counting down.
GGCGGCCCAGGTGACCGGATCGGCTCTCGGTCGGTCCGGCGGTTCGACAGCCGGACGGTCGCGGGCGCCATCGGTCGCCGATCATGGTCCATGGAACGAGCGGATGACCCGAATCCTGCGCGAAGCAGCCGAGATTCGAGACGATCTCGAGCGTGCAAGGACGACCGAGGACAACCGCCTGTTGCAGCAACAGGCGGCCGCCTGCCTGGCCCTCATCGGCACGATTGGTTCGCCGACCGGCCAGCCCGCCGCGTCGCGAGATAGTCCTCGACGGCGAGGTCGCTGCACCCCGCCAGGACTGCGATGATGGCGCAGGTCGTGGACCGTCTGCGACCGCCGGCGGCACCCATAGGCAACGAGGAACCCCGTAGCGAGGTCGGTCCGCCCGAGCGCCCTGGTGTCGCGACGATGGTCGATCGCGCGGACACGTCTCACGGCGGCGACATCGGCAACCTGCCCGACGCCGGCCGACGGCTGGCCAGTCGATTGATCACGGGGCTCAGCGATCGGCCGTTCCGTCCGAATCCCGATCAACTCGCCTGGGTCTGGGGCGGCGATCTCGCCCGAGGTGAGGAGCGAGCGTCGCGGGCGCGGATTGCGGCCGGTCGATACGCGACGCTGTTCACGCAGCACGTCATTGAGGACGTCACGATCGAGGGGGCGCCTGGCGCCTACGCGAGGATCTGGCTCTGCACCCGGCTCGCCTTCATCGAGAGCATGTCCTCTCAACCGTCCGAACCACCCTCGGACAGGGCGCTCGCGGCGTGGGCGCACGAGGGGGGTGCGACCTCATAGCCGGTATTCAGCTGGTGCGCCTGGTGCCCCGGCTTGAGCGCCGCTCATCCCTCGGTCTTGGATAGGAGCTTCGAAGTGGCGACCTGGGACGCGCGTGCGTGGCTGGCCGGTCTCGTCGGCTGTGAGCGAAGCGAGCTCGCTGTCCGGAGCATCGATCAGTACGGTCCAACGGAGACACAGGTGCGGTACGAGCGTGGCGGTGAGGCCGTTGCACGGCTGATCGTCGCGGGGCCGATGTACCCGATGGGCATACAGAAGGGCCGAGGACACTGGCTCGTCTCGGTGCGGATTGGTTCGGGCTCGGACGACGTTCACAGCATCGAAGTCCCGGAGACAGACGAGATCCTCCACTAGGTCGACGACGCCCCGGAACCATGACGGACCGTCATGACGCGCAGGGTGGATGACGAGACACTGGCATGTGAATGGACCCGCTTCCATCACCGGAACATTGCCGTGATCGCCCTTGAAGGTCGGCATGAGCTGCAGGTTGCCGAGATCTGCAACGAACGCCGCGAGCTGAACACACATTGGATCGATACGTTCAGGGGTGACCGTTCCGTCGACTTCCGTGTCTCCTCCTGCTGCTTATCCACGTCCGCACACCTGACGTGGACTTTCGGCGACGTTCATGCAAACACACCGGCACAGAGATGAGCGCCACCGATTGGCCTGCGCGGGCCATGACGCATCGGTTGGAACGGCGTCAGCGTTTCGTGGGGGCCGGGGACGGAGCGGCTGTCGCGGCGAACCGCGCGCCGGGGCGAGTACACCGCTGCGCTGGACGGCCGGCAATGACGCCAGGCATCGCGTAGCGCCGTTGACATGCGGCATGGGCAAGTAGCAGGAGACCATCCGTCATGGCGCCGAATGCGGACCAGCCCGATGCACCCGAGGCGCAGTCGGCGACCGTAGCCGGGTCGAGCGACGACCTGAAGTCCCTGCCCATGTCGGAGCTGCAGGCGAAGCTGGGTTCGTCGCCTCACGGCCTCACCGATGCCGAGGCGCAGAAACGGCTGGCCCAGTACGGGCCCAACGAGATCGAGGAGAAGGAGGACAACCCGTTCCTGAAGTTCCTCTCCTACTTCTGGGGTCCGATCCCGTGGATGATCGAGGCGGCGGTTGTGCTCTCGGCGCTGGCCCAGCACTGGCCGGACTTCGCGATCATCCTCGTCCTGCTCCTGGCCAACGCGGTCGTCGGCTTCTGGGAGGAGCACCAGGCGGGCAATGCCATCGCCGCCCTCAAGGCCAAGCTCGCAATCGGGGCGCGGGTGCAGCGCGACGGCACGTGGACCACCGCGCAGGCGCGTGAGCTGGTGCCCGGGGACGTCATCCGCGTTCGCCTGGGCGACATCGTGCCGGCCGATGCCCGCTTGCTGGCGGGCGACCCGGTGGAGGTGGATCAGTCCGCCCTGACCGGCGAGTCGCTGCCGGCGACGCGTAAGCCCGGTGAGGCGGTGTTCTCGGGCTCGATCGTGCGTCAGGGCGAGACCGACGCGATGGTCTACGCCACCGGGGCCAGCACCTACTTCGGCAAGACCGCGCAGCTGGTGCAGGAGGCGCAGACCGTCAGCCACTTCCAGCGGGCTGTGCTCAAGATCGGCGACTACCTGATCATCCTTGCGGTCGCGCTCGTGACCCTGATCATCATCGTCGCCCTGTTCCGCGGCGACCCGATGCTCACCACGCTGCAGTTCGCCCTCGTGCTGACCGTGGCCGCGATCCCGGTGGCGATGCCCACGGTGCTGTCGGTGACCATGGCGGTCGGTGCTCGCCTGCTGGCCAGGCGCGAGGCGATCGTGACCCGCCTCGCGGCGATCGAGGAGCTGGCAGGCGTGGACGTGCTGTGCGCAGACAAGACCGGCACGTTGACCCAGAACAAGCTGACCCTGGGTGATCCGTTCAGCGCGGATGGGATCGCCGCCGATGCGGTCATCCTGTGCGCCGCGCTCGCGTCGCGCGCGGAGGACAAGGACACCATCGACCTCGCCGTGCTGGGCGGTGTGAAAGACGATCAGGCCCTGGCGGGCTTCGAGGTCGTCCACTTCCAGCCGTTCGACCCGGTCCACAAGCGCACCGAGGCCACCGTGAAGGACGCCGACGGCAAGACGTTCCAGGTCGCCAAGGGCGCGCCGCAGGTCATCCTGGAGATGTCGGCGAATGCCGGAAAGGTGAAGTCCGCCGTCGACAAGGCGGTCAACGAGTTCGCGGCGCGCGGCTTTCGTTCGCTGGGCGTGGCCCGCGCCGAGGGGAAAGGCAAGTGGCAGTTCCTCGGGGTGCTGCCCTTGTTCGACCCGCCGCGTGATGACGCCCGGGCGACCATCGCGACCGCCGGCCAGATGGGCGTGACGGTCAAGATGGTGACGGGCGATGCCCTGGCCATCGCCCAGGAGACGGCCAAGAAGCTCGGGATGGCCACGAACATCCTCGATGCCAGCGGTTTCGGCGACACGAAGCATCACGAGACGGCACAGTTGGCGGCATCCATCGAGCACGCGGATGGCTTTGCCCAGGTGTTCCCCGAGCACAAGTTCCACATCGTGGACGTGCTCCAGCAGGGCGGCCACATCGTGGGCATGACGGGCGACGGGGTGAACGACGCCCCGGCGCTCAAGAAGGCCGACTGCGGCATCGCGGTGGCGGACGCGACGGACGCGGCCCGAGCGGCGGCGTCGATCGTGCTCTTGACGCCCGGCCTGTCGGTGATCATCGACGCGATCAAGGAGAGCCGTCGCATCTTCCAGCGGATGAACAGTTACGCGATGTACCGGATCGCCGAGACAATCCGCGTGCTCCTGTTCATGACCCTCGCGATCCTCGTGTTCAACTTCTACCCGGTCACCGCGGTCATGATCGTGATGCTCGCGTTGCTCAACGACGGCGCGATCCTGTCCATCGCCTACGACAACGTCCACTACAAGGACCGGCCCGAGGCCTGGAACATGCGTCTCGTGCTAGGCATCGCCACCGTCCTCGGTATCGCCGGCGTGATCTCCGCGTTCGGGTTGTTCTACCTCGGCGAGCGCGTCTTCAATCTCGACCGTGACCACATCCAGACCCTGATGTACCTGAAGCTGTCGGTGGCGGGCCACTTGACGATCTTCCTCACCCGCACGCGCGGCCCGTTCTGGTCCATCCGTCCCGCGAGGATCCTGCTGCTGGCGGTGTTCGGCACCCAGGCGGTGGCAACGCTGATCGCGGTGTTCGGGCTGTTCATGACGCCGCTCGGCTGGGGTTGGGCGCTGTTCGTCTGGGGCTACGCATTGGCCTGGTTCCTCGTGAACGACCGCGTGAAGCTCCTTGCCTACCGGATCTTCGACCCCACGAAAGAGCCTCTCCTGGCCAGGAAGCCGCTCGATCTCAGACCGCAGATCGCCGCCCGCGCCTACGAGCTCTACGAGCAGCGAGCCCGGGGCGAGGGCCAGGCAGCTCGAGACTGGCACGATGCGGAGCGCGAGGTTCGGAACGACCAGGTGGTCGGAGCAAGGCCATCCGGCGACGGTTCCAGGGGGAGCACCTAAGAATGGAGCAACCATCCATCTACCCCCTGCGCTTCGGCCCGATCTGCGAGGAACGCCTCTGGGGCGGCCGGCGTCTGGCCACCCCTGCTCACATCGCGATTGCCGCACGACGGCCCGGTCGGCGAGGCGTGGGCCCTGGCCGCTTCCCACTCCTGCTGAAGTTTCTCGACGCGCGGCTCGACCTCGCCATTCGGACCGTGACCGGGCCAACGACCGCATGTCCCCAGCCTCGCGCCAGGCGGTGACGGCTCGGAAGGCACCAGGCAGTCTCCGAAGCGCGCCTCATGACGGACCGTCATGACGTTGTGGGACCGCGGCCACACACTCAGCCCATACCTCCGGAACGCCTGCGCAGGCCGGCAGGCGGGGAGGATTGACTAGGTCCACGCAAGCGTGCATTGGCCGGAGCGTCTCCCGGCGGTCGTCCTCGCAACGGGCCCCGCTCCCCCGGATGCCTCATCCAGGCATAAGGAGAACGCCATGGCCATCGTCGAGGTCGATCGGACCGTCGTCCCACGGAGCTCGCGGTTGGCACGGGCGGGCATGCGGCGCGAACCTACCGTCGATCTTCTGCCGCGACAGACCCGGGGGCCCGAACCTCAGTCAGGGGTCGTCGGGATCTTCCGGCGCGGGCCCGCCTGGCGGGGCCAGGTCCCGTGAGCGCGCTCGCCGTCCCCGGAGCGGGCAGGGTCAAGCCCGCAATAGAGCGTCGGCCCGGATGGGCCCGCGCCATTCGGAAGGAATGAACTCAATGGGTTTCGTCAGCTGGATCGTGGTCGGCGCCATCGCCGGCTTCCTCGCCAACATGATCGTGGGCTCTCGTCAGGGCCTGCTGCGGACGATCGTCCTGGGCATCGTCGGCGCCCTGGTCGGCGGCTTTGTCGCGGCGACCGTCCTGAACATGGGCACGGTCAACGGCATCAACGTCGAGAGCGTCGTGATCGCCACCGTCGGCGCGATCGGCGTCCTGCTCCTTGTGCACTTCGCGACCGGGTCGCGCGGCCTGCGCCACGGCCTGAGCTGATCCGTGATCGCGTCGGCACCGTGCCGACGCGATCACGGGCCTGGCCGGGTAATCAAAGGGGGGCAACCCATGATGAACGTTGCCCCCGAACAACCACCGGTCGTGTCGAGGTCGGCAACGAGCGCTCTGCAGTCGCTTCCTGACCCGGCCGCCGCGATCGCCAGAGCGCAGCGGCTGGTCGGCGATCTCGAGGCGATGCTCGTGCCGGGCGCGGGCCACCTGCCGGGCATGCAGGTTCCGCACCTCGTCAACGCCAGGGTCGAAGACTTCATCGCCCGCCAGTTCCCCGTGGCCGTCCGCGCCGGCTGAGCCGCTACGCGGGCAGGTGCCGCGGCGGCATGAACCGGGCAACGAGGACCGCACCCGTCGCGATCACCGCGGCGGCCACGATGGCGCCGATGCCCAGCGCATCCACGAAGCCGCTCCGCGCGGCGGCGGCCAGCATCTCGCCGGCAGCGCCGCCCACCTGGCCCGCGATCGCGAGCGCCGCACCCACCGAGTCACCGGCCGGTCCGGCCGCCTGCGGCGGCAGCTTCGCCACCACGTCGGCCATCCGGTCCGAGTACACGGAGTTCATCACCGAGCCCACCACGGCCACGCCCAGCGCGCCGGCCAGCTGGCCGACCAGGACGTTGACCGCCGATCCAACCCCCGCGCGCTCCTCGGGCACGGCGCCCAGGATGGCGTCGGCCGAGGGCGCCATGACGTTGGCCATCGCGATCGCGACGAAGAACAGCGTGAGAGCGACGACCCAGGCGTCGGTGGTGACCGACCACTGGGTGACCGTGAGCACGATGAGCGCCACGACGACCAGGGCACCCGCGACGACGCGCCCCGTGCCCAGCCGGTGGACCAGCCGGACGCTGAGCCCGGCACCGATCGGGATCCCGAGCGCCAGCGGGAGCATGACCGCGCCCGCTTCGAGCGGCGACTTGCCGAGCACGAACTGGAGAAACTGGGTGAGCCCGAAGATCACCGCGAACAGGCCGAAGAAGTTGGCGCTGATCGCGGTGACCCCCGCCGTCATCCGGCGGTTGCGGAACAGGGAAAAGTCGAGCATCGGGTGCTCCGTCCGCAGCTCCCGCAGCGCGAACACGACCAGCAGCAGCGCGGCGACCGCGAACGAGCCCAGGATCACCGGGTCGGTCCAGCCCGTCCGCGGTGCGTCGATGATGCCGTAAACCAGAATCGAGACCGCGCTGATCGAGAGGGCGGCGCCGGGCAGGTCGATCGCGACGCGACCCGGATCGCGGCTGTCGGGCACGAGGACGAGGCCGAGCAGCAGGGCGGTGAGCGCGACCGGGACGTTGATCAGGAACACGGCCGGCCAGTCGAAGTGCTCGATCAGGAAGCCGCCGGTCACGGGCCCGAGGCCGATGCCCAGGCCCATGATCCCGGACCACGCCGCGATGGCCCGCCCGCGCTCCTCGCGCGGGAACACGTTGATCAGGATGGACAGGGTCGAGGGCATCATCATCGCGGCGCCGATCCCCATGACCGCCCGCGCCGCGATCAGCTGCTCGGCGTTGGTCGCGTACGTGGCCGCGATCGAGGCGGCCCCAAAGATCAGGAGCCCGGCCTGGAGCAGGCGCGCGCGCCCGAATCGGTCGCCCAGGGCGCCCATCGTGAGCAGCAGGCCCGCGAACACGAGGATGTAGGCGTCCACCATCCACTGAAGCTGGGCCGCGGACGCGTCGAACGCGGTCTGGAGCGTGGGCAGCGCCACGTTGAGCACGAAGTTGTCGAGCCCGATGATCACCAGGCTCAGGGCGAGCACGCCCAGGGTCAGCCAGCGGCGCTCGTACACCCTCCGGGCGGCGGCGTCCTGGGCGAGCGGGATCGAGGTTCCCATCGGGTCACTCCTGGGAGGTGGCGTCACGGCGCTCCGGCCGTGACTCGGGACGCATCGACGGCGACCTGAGGCCGCGGAGCGCGATCACGCCCAGCTGCTCGACGGCGTCCTCGAGGGACACGTCGAGCCCGGCGATTCGCTCCGCGTACGGTCGCGTGAGCATGAAGAACACCAGCGGCCCGAGCAGCGCCTCGACCGCCAGTGCCGGGTGCATCCGCGGGACCCGGTCCGCGGCCATCTCGCGCTCGAGGTACGAACCGAGGGCGCCAACCATTCCCCGCAACGGCCGGCCGGCGCCCTCGACCGCGTCCGGTGATCCGGACGTGACCTCGAGGAAGATCGACCGCATGATGCCGAGGTTGGCGGCCGCGATCCCCGCGATCGAGCGGTAGAGCCGAGGGATCACCTCGTCGACCGGTCGGTCTCCGATCTCGGCCATCAGGGCGGCGATGGGCTCGAACGGCGAATACGCGTTGACCAGGGCCTCGAACAGGGCGGGCTTGCCCGGAAACAGGCGGTACACGCTTGCCCGCGAGACATCCGCCCGGACGGCGACCTCGTCCATGGACATGGCCGCGAGGCCGTCCCGCGCGATCAGCTCGGCCGCCGCCGCCAGGACACGCTCGCGAGTCCCCGCATCGGGCGTGACGCCGGCAGCGGCCAGCAGGTCGCCGCGCGTCCGGAAGTGCCGGTGCAGGGTTGCCCGCGAGATTCCGGCAGCCTCGGCCACATCCGCCATGGAGGCCGTCGGGTCCTGCCCGAGCACCTGCCTCGCGGTCGCCGCGATTCGATCGGACGGGGTCGCGGCGGCATCGTCAGCTGTCGTCATGAGACTAGACTAGACGAGACGTCTTATCTTGTCAAGCCTCAATCGGTTGTGTGACAGCTTCCCGTCGGCCGTCCGGATCCAGGTCAGACCGGCAGCAGAGCCGCCGCCACGCCCGCTGCCACGCCGATCGCGGCACTCGCCGCCCCGATCTGCCGTGATCGGGCCCGGTCGCGCTCCCGGTCCACGGCGTCAGGCACCGTCTCGAGCGAGCCAATCTCGCCGAAGTTGAACACGCCGCGGGAGCCGAAGCCGGCGCAGAACCGCAGCCGGGCCTGGAGGTAGCCGGATGCGGCGCCCGCGGCGGGGAGCGCCACCAGGAGGCGGGCCGCCCGCGGTGCGTCGGCCAGCACCAGGCCCGCCAGCAGCCCGACCGCGACCGCGGTCCCGACATGCCCCGCCCGTCGGCGACGGGCGATCTCCGCCGGCCCGATGTTGCATTGACCGGGTGAGTAGGCGGTCCGCCCGGACTGGGGTTCGAAGGTCATGCCCGCGATTGTGAGCCGAGATCGGCCGGACCGCATGCGCGGCGCCTGGGCGCGATTGCGCCGGCGTCGGTCAGGCTGCGCCGGCAAGGACCTCGTCGGCGGGCGGCACGTCCACGATCCGCTGATGGACGTGGGCGATCGAGGTGAGCGTGGCCATGAGCCGTGCGGCCCGGCCACCGGGCACGTCGCGGAGGGACGAGCACTCGAGCCAGACCGCACCGTCGCGGTAGACGGGCTCCGTCGGGCGACCGCAGTCGCAGAAGGGTTGTCGGTCGTTGGCGCTCTCGATGATGTCGATGATCCGGTAGGTGTCGATCACAGAGGGGGACCTCCGTTCGTGGGTGCGAGTTAAGATACGAGCCGTTTCGTATGGTACTCCGCTTCCCGGCGATCATGCGATACGCAGCGTATCGATTTGGTTGCCGTTCGGTTAACGCTGGCGCCGGCGCCTCGCTTCCCCGTTGCATCGATACGGTCCGTTTCGTAAAATCCGCCCATGCCGGAGCCCACCGCGCTGCACCCCACCGCCCAGGCCCGCGTCAGGCGGCGCTCGGGCATCGCGACGGGGTCGTCCCAGGAGCGACGTCGTCCACCGGCGCATCCTCGACGCAACCCGATCGCTGCTGGCCGAGGAGGGCTTCTCGCGCCTTCGCCTCGAGCACGTCGCGGCCCGGGCCGGGGTGGGCAAGGCAACGATCTACCGGCGCTGGGGCTCCAAGGAGTCGCTGTGCCAGGAGCTGCTGGCGGAGCTGGCGGCACCTCACCTGGCGGTCGCGGACACCGGCAACACCCGCGAGGAGCTGCTGGCGGCGGTGGTCAACCCGATGCTCGCGATCACCGACACGCCGTTCGGGCCCGTGATCCGGGCGCTCCTGTCGCAGATCGCGGTCAACGCCACGCTGGGCGACCCGTTCCGGGCGACGGTCGTCCAAGCCCGACGCGAGGAGATTGCCCGCGTCGTCGCCCGCGGAATCGCGCGTGGCGACCTGCGCGCCGATGTGGACCCGGAGCTCGCCACGGAGCTGCTCGTCGGTCCCGTGTACTTCCGCCTGATGTTCGGCGGCGAGCTCAACCTCGCATTCGCGGAGCGGGTCGTGGACGGCGTCGTGCGCGGCTACGCGCGCCGGTAGCGCCTTCGCGGCCGCTCGGAGCAGGGGCGCGATGCCCCTTGCCCATTCGTTCCGCGGAAGCTGCCCGAACGGGCAGGCGGAACCGCGGCCCGGGCTGCCTAGGATGGACCGGTCCCCGTCCGCACAGGGGGTGTGATGCTCGCGCCCATCGCCGATCGGCTCCCGGTCCGGACCACCGCCCGCGAACGCTCGCGGCAGCCGGATCGCGTTGAGCTGCGCGGAACACCCAATGCCGCGCTCGCCGCCCTGCTGGCCCCGGCCACCCGTCCGAGCACCACGGCACGACACAGCGTCCAACGCTGCGGCGCCATTCCCGCCGAGGTCTGTCCGTGCCACGACGCGGACCGGGCCGATGCCACGCCCACCGCACAACGCGCCGCCGCGACCGGCACGCAGGTCGGCGGCGGGTCGGCACGCCGACCGGCCGGCGCGTACGACGGCCTCGATCCGGCAGCGCTGTCGCCGTGGACGATCGCCAGCCTCCAGCAGAGCGCCGGGAATGCGGCCGTCACGGCCCTGCTGACGGGGTCGAAATCGACACGCCGGAGCGGAGCCCGCCCATGCCGGCGGCGTCATCCAGCGCGAGGTGACGCGGGACCAGGCGAGCAGCATCGCCGACAAGCTCCACGACGCGATGGCCGGGTGGGGCACCGATGAGGACGCGATCTACGCGGCGCTGGGCGGCCGGACGGGTGCCGACATCCGGGCGATCCACGACGCCTACCGCAGATACGGCGACCTCGAGGCCGATCTCGCCGACGAGCTGACCGACAGCGAGCTCGCGCACGTACGGGAGCTGATGCCCCCGGTGGCGGACGAGGCGACCCAGGCGCCCGAGGTGCGCGAGGAGGCGGGCGTCAATCGGGCGCGCGTGATCGCGTCGCAGCTCAACACCGCGATGGAGGGCTGGGGGACGGACGAGGACAGCATCTTCGCGGCGCTGTCGGGGCGGACCCAGGACGAGGTGGGCGAGATCAAGCGCCAGTACCTGGAGCTGACCGGTCGCTACCTCGAGCGCGACCTGCAGGACGAGCTCAGCGGCGAGGACCTGCGACGGGCATTCAACCTGCTCGACACGGCGGGCGAGTTCGACCGGGTCGGCTTCTCCGAGTGCGATCCGATGGTCCGGGAGAAGCTGCGGGCCTTCGTCCCCATCGCGCAGTCCAAGGCGCGGGCGGCGATCGCCGCGCTTGAGCCGGGCTGGGCGGGCATGTCCGACACCATCAAGTCGAGCTTCCGCACCTACTTCGACCCCGGCAACAGCGGCCAGATCGACGAGCGGTTCGTGCAGCTGGTGCTCGAGAACTTCCGGGTCATCGCGGCCTACATGGCCGAGGGTCTCGACTTCGATTGCGAGCTGACCAGCGGCTCGCTCTGCGGCGACGGCGTCAAGTGGTGCGGCGAGGGCGACGGAAACGGTCGCCTGTACTGGACCTGCTTCGGCGACATCCACGTGTGCGCCAACAAGAGCTGGACCGACGCCGAGCGACGAACGTCGCTGGAGCGACATCATCCATGAGTCCACCCACAACGCCCTGCACACCACCGATCGCGTGTACTGCAACCGGACAGGCTGGACGGAGCTCACCCCGTACGGGCGCGGGTTCGGGTCCGCGATGATGAACGTTCCGGTCGTGGGCATCATCGCGAGGCTGGCCGGCGGCGGCGGCGACACGCTCCACAACCCGGACTCCTACTCGCACTTCGCGCAGGAGCGCTGAGCGGGGGCAACGCGGGACGCCCGGGCGTTGCAGGCGGGCGCGGTTTGCGGACGACGCCCGGGACGACCGACCATGGCGGCATGCAGGACGAGCGGATCGTCGCGAACCTCGAGCGGATCGTCGGCCCGAGCCACGTGCTGGTCGACCCGGCGCTTCGGGCCGGCTTCGAGGTCGACTGGACCGGCCGCTGGCGCGGCGACGCGCGTGCCGTCGTCCGGCCGGGCGATGTGGACGAGGTCGCCGCCGTCGTCGAGGTCTGCCGCGCGACCCGCGTGGGCCTGGTGACCCAGGGCGGCAACACGGGCCTGGTCGGGGGCGCCACGCCGCGGGCGGGAATGATCGTGCTCAGCACGGTGCGGCTCGCGGCACTGCGTCCCGTCGACGAGGCGGCCGCCGAGGTGGTGGCCGGTTCGGGGGTCACGCTGGCGTCGCTGCAGCGCCACGTTGCAGGGGCCGGGCTCGCGTTCGGGGTGGATTTCGCGGCGCGCGACTCGGCCACGATCGGCGGCATGGTCGCGACCAACGCGGGCGGCATCCACGTCCTTCGGTACGGCGGGATGCGGGAGCAGCTGACCGGGATCGAGGCGGTCCTGGGCGACGGCACCGTCGTCCGCCGGCTCGACGCCCCGCGAAAGGACAACACCGGATACCACCTGCCATCGCTGCTCGCAGGCTCGGAGGGGACGCTGGGCGTCGTCACCGCGGCGCGGCTCCGCCTGGTGCCAAGGCTGGACCACCGCGTCGTCGCGGTGCTCGCGGTCGACGGCGCGGCGGTCGCGATGCGCGTCGCGGCCTGGCTCCGGCTCGCCCTGCCGACCCTGACCGCCGCCGAGCTGTTCTTCGAGGACGGCCTGGATCTCGTCGTCCGGCACCTCGGCGGTCGGGCTCCGTTCGCCGCTCCCCAGCCCGCGTACCTGCTGGTCGAGGTCGCCGACATCGCCGATCCGGAGCCGGCGCTGATCGACGCCCTGGCCCGGCTCGGCGACGCGGGCGGCGACATCCTCGATGCGGTGGTGGCCGCGGACACCGCCGACCGCGATGGCCTGTGGCTGCTGCGCGAAGGTCACGGCGATGCGCTCGGACGGGAGGGCATCCCGCACAAGCTCGACGTGTCGCTGCCGGGCGCCCGGATCGGTGCGTTCATCGACCGCGTCGGAGGTCGGGTCACGGGCGTCGTACCCTCTGCCCGGACCATCGTCTTCGGGCACGTCCTCGACGGCAACCTGCACGTCAACGTGCTCGGAGCGGGCCCGGCCGACGATGCCGTCGATGATGCGATCCTGGCCCTCACCCTGGAGCTCGGCGGCTCGATCAGCGCCGAGCATGGGATCGGCGTCGCCAAGGTGGCGTGGCTGGCCCGGGACCGCTCGCCGGGCGACCTGGCCGCGATGCGCGCGATCAAGGCCGCGCTCGATCCGGACGGGATCCTCAACCCGGGCGTGCTGCTCGACTGACTGGCCAGCCGAACCACGGCCGGGTGCCATTGACAACCGCCGCCGCCGATGAGATAGTTGCATGCGCAACAACCCGCACCCCGAGCGTCCCATGCCCGCCGTCACCGTCGACGACATCACCGTGCTCCCCCGGATCGCCAGCCCCGATCCGGTCGTCGCCCGACAGCGCCCGGTCCGGCAGCTGACGACGGCACCCCGCGGCCTCGAGGGCGAGGGATTCCCGGTCCGCCGCGCGTTCGCAGGGGTGCTCCTCGAGGACCTCGATCCGTTCATCCACCTCGACCAGATGGGCGAGGTCGAGTACGCGCCGGGCGAGGCCAAGGGCACGCCCTGGCATCCCCATCGCGGCTTCGAGACCGTGACCTACATGCTCGACGGCGTGTTCGAGCACAACGACTCGAATGGCGGCGGCGGCGTGATCACCAACGGCGACACCCAGTGGATGACCGCGGGCGCCGGCATCCTCCACATCGAACGGCCGCCGGACTGGCTGGTCGCGTCGGGGGGCCTGTTCCACGGGTTCCAGCTGTGGGTCAACCTGCCGCGCGACCAGAAGCTGGCCGCGCCGCGCTACCAGGACATCCGGGCCGCCGAGGTGTCCCTCGCGTCATCCCCGGACGGGGGCGCGCTCGTGCGCGTCATCGCGGGCGAGGTCGCCGGTCATCGCGGACCGGGATCCACCTACACCCCGATGACCCTGGTCCACGCGACGCTCAGTCCGGGCGCCTCGCTCCGGCTTCCGTGGCGCGAGGACTACAACGCGCTCGCCTATGTGCTGGCCGGTCGAGGCTCCGTGGGCGACGAGGGCCGGCCGGCGCAGCTCGGGCAGCTGGCGGTGTTCGGGCCCGGCAACGCCCTGGCGTTCGCCGCCGACCGTGTCCAGGATGGCAACGCACCCACGTTCGATGTGCTGATCCTCGGCGGCCGGCCGATCCGCGAGCCGGTTGCCTGGATGGGCCCGTTCGTCATGAACACCCGCGAGGAGGTCCTCCAGGCGTTCGCGGATTACCGGGCCGGACGGCTGGGCCAGGTCCCGGCCGTCCATGCCGTGCACAACGCCCCCACCACCATCCAGGAGTCGCGCCCCGCGACCGGGAGCGAGCAGGGCCGCTGACCGGCAGCGGCCAGGGACGCTAGCCCGTCCGGCTGACCGGTCCGCGCGCGTGGTAGCGGTCCATCACGTCGGCCACGGCGTCGCGGGCGGCGCGCCACTCCTCCTGGTCTCCGAAGATCTCGGGATCGCGGCCCCAGCGCTGGATCTGGGTCATTGCGGTGACGATCGCGTTGTGCTGCGCCAGCCGGTTGCGGCCCGCGTCCACGATGCCCGTCACCAGGTAGCGCCGGACGAGGTCGAACGGTGCGCTCCAGCGCCCGATCCGGATCCGGTCGTGCACCCGGAGGGTCTCGAGCCACGCGTCGTCGCCGACCGGATGCCGGTCGTGCTCGTCCACGTGGGTCGCGATGTCCACCCGCAGGCCCGGACGCGTCATGGAGACCAGCCGTCCGTCGCCGTCGGTCTCCTGGTAGCACACCGGGCAGGTCGCCAGCCGCGCAAAGGCGGGCGGCGCTTCGCCGAACCGGAGGCCGCAGCGGCGGCACATCGTGGCCCCGGCTCGGGTCGCGATGGTCCCGCACTGGAGACAGACAAGCTCGGCGGTCTGGGTCCGCATGTGATCTCCCCGGGCACGGCTCAACAGGGCCGCGCATCTGGCCCCCATCGTCGCCGACGCCGCCCCTCGCTGCGAGCAGGCCATCGGTCCGGGGCGGCATCCCCCGATTGGGGTAACGCCTACCCGGCGACCGCCGCGGCGACGATGGCCTGCGCTTCCTCGAGGATGCGGCCGAGGTGGTCCTCGCCGCGGAAGCTCTCGGCGTACAGCTTGGTCACGTTCTCGGTGCCCGACGGGCGGGCGGCGAACCATCCCTCCGCGGTGACGACCTTGAGTCCGCCGATCGGAGCCCCGTTGCCCGGCGCCGTGGTCAGGATCGCCGTGATCGGGTCGCCGGCGAGGCTGGTGGCGGTGATCGCCGCGGGTGAGAGACGCCCGAGCGCGGCCTTCTGGGCCGGCGTCGCCGGCGCGTCGATCCGCCGGTAGGCGGGCGCCCCGAACCGCTCGGTCAGGCCCGCGTACGTCTCGGCGGGGTTGCGCCCGGTGCGGGCGGTGAGCTCGGCGGCCAGCAGGCAGGGGATGATCCCGTCCTTGTCGGTCGTCCAGACGCTGCCGTCGCGGCGCAGGAACGACGCCCCGGCGCTCTCCTCGCCGCCGAAGCCGATGGTGCCGTCCACGAGGCCGTCCACGAACCACTTGAACCCGACCGGCACCTCCACCAGCCGGCGGCCGAGGTCGGCCACGACCCGGTCGATGATCGAGGACGAGACGAGCGTCTTGCCGACGGCGACCTCATCGCCCCACTGCCGGCCCCCACCGAACAGGTAGGCGATCAAGACGGCCAGCACGTGGTTCGGGTTCATGAGGCCGGTGCCCGGGACCACCACGCCATGCCGGTCGGCATCGGTGTCGTTGCCCAGCGCGAGGTCGAACCGGTCGCGCAGCTCCACCAGGCGGGCCATCGCGAACGGCGAGGACGGGTCCATGCGGATCCGGCCGTCCCAGTCCAGGGTCATGAACCGGAAGGTCGGATCGACGGCATCGTTGGTCACCGTGAGATCGAGGCGGTAGCGCTCCCCGATCGCTCCCCAGTAGGCCACGGCCGCGCCACCGAGCGGGTCCACGCCCAGGCGCAGGCCGGACTCCGCGACCGCGGCCAGGTCCACGACATGCTCCAGGTCCTCGACGTACGTCCCGAGGAAGTCATGGCGCGTCGCCTGGGCACGAGCCCGCTCGAACGGGACGCGCCGGATGCCGTCCACGCCGGCAGGGCCGGCTGCCTCGAGGATGCGATTGGCCTCGTCCTGGATCCAGCGCGTGACGTCGGTGTCGGCGGGACCGCCATTGGGCGGGTTGTACTTGAAGCCGCCGTCGTCGGGCGGGTTGTGCGACGGGGTGACCACGATGCCATCGGCCGCTCCGCCGGAGCGGGCACGGTTCGCGACCAGGATCGCGTGGGACACCGCCGGGGTGGGCGTGTACCCGTCGGCGGCATCGATCCGGACGTCCACGCCGTTCGCGATCAGCACCTCGATCGCCGTCCGCCATGCCGGCTCCGAGAGCGCGTGGGTGTCCCGCCCGAGGAACAGGGGCCCGGTGTAGCGCTTCGATGCCCGGTAGCGGCAGATGGCCTCGGTGGTGGCCAGGATGTGATCCTCGTTGAAGGCGGCTCGGAGCGCCGACCCGCGATGACCAGAGGTTCCGAACGCGACTCGCTGGGCGGGATCGGACGGATCCGGGTGGACGTCGTGGTAGGCGGCGAGGAGCGCGCCCACGTCCACGAGATCGGACGGCTGGGTGGGCTGGCCGGCGCGGGGGTGCTGGCTCATCGGCGGTGCTGGCTCATCGGGTCCTCGAGCGTCCATGCGTTGGCCTGTAGCGCACGATAGCGCCCATGCCCGGAACGGGTTCGCCGGCCCGGCGGACCGCCGTTCGGGCGCGGCACGCCGCCGGCCGCGCGTTGCGCATCGGCGCCCGGGCTCGTAGGATGCACACAGCCCGAGCCAGCACCTCGTACGGGGCTCGTCCGAGCCCGTCGATCCCTCGGCGGCCGGATGCATGAGCCCGCGATGACCTCAGGCCGGGCCGGAGGACAAGGCATGGCGACCGTGACGTTCGACCACGTGTCCAAGAAGTACGGCGAGGTGGTCGCCGTATCGGACTTCAACCTCGAGATCGGCGACGGCGAGTTCATGGTGCTCGTCGGCCCCTCGGGTTGCGGC
Organism: uncultured Chloroflexia bacterium; assembly: GCA_963732805.1. Lineage (GTDB taxonomy): Bacteria > Chloroflexota > Limnocylindria > Limnocylindrales > CSP1-4 > CAIXZV01. Next base: position 1,087,715 of record CAVTAW010000002.1, on the reverse strand, counting down.
AAGACCACCAGCCTGCGGATGATCGCGGGCCTCGAGGAGATCACCGAGGGCCAGCTCCGGATCGGCGAGAAGGTCGTCAACGACGTCGCGCCCAAGGACCGGGACATCGCGATGGTGTTCCAGAGCTATGCGCTCTACCCGCACATGTCGGTCCGTGACAACCTCGCGTTCGGCCTCAAGCTGCGCAAGGTCGCCAAGGCCGAGATCGACACGCGGATCAACGAGGCCGCCGGCATCCTCCAGCTCGAGAAGCTGCTCGACCGCAAGCCCAAGGAGCTCTCCGGCGGCCAGCGGCAGCGCGTCGCGCTCGGCCGCGCGATCGTCCGTGAGCCCGCCGTGTTCCTCATGGACGAGCCGCTGTCCAACCTCGACGCGAAGCTGCGGGTTCAGACTCGCGCCGAGATCGCGCGGCTCCACCAGCGCCTGGGGACCACGATGGTCTACGTCACCCACGACCAGGTCGAGGCGATGACGATGGGCCAGCGGATCGCCGTGATGAGCACGGGCCTGCTCCAGCAGGTCGGCTCGCCGCAGGAGCTGTACGACCGGCCGAAGAACCGGTTCGTGGCCGGCTTCATCGGCAGCCCGGCGATGAACTTCATCGAGGTCAACGTCCCGGGCGGCGGCACGACCGACCTGTCCGAGGGCAGCTTCCACTTCCCGCTCCCGCCCAGCTACCGCGAGGCGCTCCAGAGCGCCGGCAACAAGGTGGTCGCGGGCTTCCGCCCCGAGCATCTCGACCTCGGCGATGTCGCCCCTCCGATGGCGACGATCAAGGGCGTGGCGGACGTCGTGGAGTACCTCGGCAACGAGGAGCTGCTCCACGTGACCTCCGATGGGCGCGAGATCGTGGCGATCGTCTCGTCGGCGCACCGCGTGCAGCCGGGAGACAACGTCGAGCTGCGGCTGCCGGTGGGCAAGCTCCACCTGTTCAACGCCGAGACCGGCGACTCGCTGATCAAGACCCAGGAGCCGGTCGCAGCGACAGCCTGAGCGAACGGCCCTCGCGAATCCACGGCCGGCTCGTCGGATCGACGGGCCGGCCGCTTGCGTGACGGAGACGCATGACCGAATCGGGAACCGACGCGGCGACCGGGCCGCGGCCGTTCGGGGACGATCCGCTCGAGGAGCGCGTCGTCGACAGCCGGCTCATCCACCGCGGACGGTACATGGAGTTCCGGGTCGACACGATCGAGCGGGCCGATGGCTCGCGCGGCTCGCGCGACGTCGTGGGCCACCCGGGCGCCGTTGCGGTGCTCGCCGTCGACCACGATGGCGACCTGCTGCTGGTCCGCCAGTGGCGCGTCCCCGCCGGCCGTGCGCTGCTCGAGATCCCGGCCGGCACCCTGGACGTCCACGATGGCGTGACGGAGGACCCGGACGAGGCCGTCCGGCGCGAGCTGGAGGAGGAGACCGGACACCGCGCGACGTCGTGGCGGAAGCTGGCGTCATTCTGGACGGCGCCCGGCTTCGCGACCGAGTACATGCACCTGTACCTCGCCACCGGGCTCGATGGCGTGGCCGCCGATGACGACCGCCTGGGGCCGGACGAGGATGAGCGGCTGGAGCTGCGGCACGTCTCGCTGGACGATGCGCTGACGCTGATCGATCGGGGCGAGATCCAGGATGCCAAGTCCATCCTCGGCATCCTGTGGCTGGCCCGGCTCCGGGCGGCGGGCGACGTCGCGCCGCCGGCACCGGCGACGCGCTGAACGATCTCGAGAGCACAGCCCATGCCTCCTGAGCCGGCGGTCCGGCCCTTCCGGCCCGGCGACGAGGTGGCGATCCGCGCGGCGATGCTGGCGGCTCTCGAGCGGGGCGAGCTGGACGGCGTGAACCGCCATTTCGTCGACACCGTCGTCGATCGACTGCCGCACGATCCAGAAGGCTGCGCCGTGGCCACCGAGGACGGGTGCGTAGTGGGCTGGATCGTCCCCCACGACGACGACCTGACGGTGGACCTCCCCTATCGCCGGCATGGCCACGGTCGCCGCCTGGTCGAGGCGGGGTGCCTGATCGCGCGCGAATCCGGGGACGCGGCGCTCCGGCTGTGGGTCCCCAGGCGCGACGGCCCGGAAGCCTTCGCCCGGGCAGTCGGGCTGCGCTACCGGTCCTCGCTGTGGCAGCTGCGCCTGGACCCGGCGATCGCGCTGGACACGCCCCGGTTCGGCGAGGACGTGCTGGTCCGCCCGCTGGAGGTCGGCACCGACGAGCCCGCGTTCGTGGACCTCGTGAACACCGCGTTCCTGGATCACCCGTGGCCGCTCCGGCTCGAGCTCGACGAGGTCCGGCGCGTCCATGCCCGTCCGGACTTCGATCCCTCGACGGTCCTGCTCGTGACGCCGGCCGACGACCGGTCACGACTGCTGGGGTTCTGCCGGATCGCGACCTACCCGGACGACGACGGCACGCCGATGGGCGAGGTGAAGCTCGTCGGGGTACGCCCCGAGCACCGCGGACGCGGCCTGGGCCGCGAGCTCGTCCGCTGGGGCGTCCGGACCGCATGTGAACGCGGTGCGAGCCGGGTGGTCCTGGCGGTCGAGGGCGAGAACGAGGGCGCCATCGCGCTCTACAGGTCGCTGGGCTTCCGCACCGACGTGGAGTGGCCGCATTGGGTGCTGCCCGTCGACGGGGGCCCCGCGGTGGGCGGGGCCGGGACGACGACCCGGGAGCGTTCGACCCTCTAAATTCCGGGGGCCGGGTCGTTCCGAGATCCGGGATCCGCGTCCCGAGATCCGGGATCCGCGTCGTCGCGACGCGGCGCGGGCAGGCGCGCCAAGGCGGATCGGTACAGCGCAGACGCGGGCGCCAGCGCTACCGCGAGCCGGAGGTGGGTCCATGCCTCCCGCTCGCGACCCAGCCGCTTGAGGCTCTGGCCCAGGGCGTAGTGTGCGTAGTGCGCCGAGGGGTCTACCTGGAGCAGGGCCTCGAACACCTCACGAGCGCGGTCGTGCTGGCCCGAGTTGTAGCAGGCACGGCCGAGCGCCTCCAGGATCGATCCCTTACCGGGCTCGATGTGCGCGGCTCGCTCGAGCACGACGGCCGCCTGGGCATGGTGGTGCCGGCGCATCAGCGCGTGGCCACGCTGGAGCAGCTCGTATGCCGACTCCCGGTCGTCGTCCACGTCGGGCTGCGGGGCACGGGCATCGTCGGTCACGGCCGGATGCTCGCACGAATGGCCGGGGCATGTCGATCGCGCCCCGCGCCGCCGGGCCGCGCTCCCACGCCGGCCTAGCCGCGCGTTCCGGACGGTGGATTCGGCGGACCCGGCGGCGGGGTGCCCGGGGGCGGCGGGTTCGGGGTCGGCCTGGTGTCACCCGCGAGGTCCGGCGTGGGCACGAGATCCGGGGGCACGGCACCGAACGCCGTGACCGCCCCGGCCGCGGCGAGCCGTCGCGCCCTGGCTCGCCGGCGCTGCCGGTACGCGAGCGCGATCAGCGAGATCACGAGCAGGATGAGCGCGATGCCGCAGCCGATGATGATCGCCCGGCCGCGACCGGCATCGGCGGCGACGGCCAGCGTGCCCGACACCAGGATCGCGGACTCGGTCGCGGCCGCGATGCTGCCTGCCTCCCACTCGGTGCGTGCCAAGGCCAGCTCGCCGTCCGGATCCTTGCCCACGAGGCCCAGGTTGACCACCCAGTCGCGCGGGGCCGCGGCTGCGGCGGCGGCCGTGTCGATCGCCTGGAGCGATTGCCCCGTATCCGTCGCGAGCGAGGTCGCAGCGGCCAGGTCGGCGGCGGTCCGGGCGCCTTCATAGTCTGTCTCCAGGATGCCCGGAGGGGTGAGGTCCAGGGACGCGGCGAGGGTCGCGGTCCGGTCGCGCAGCGCGAGGATGGCGTCGGCGTCGGCGATCCGCGCCTCGGCATCAGCGAAGGACCAGTCGTCGAGCGCGAGCCGCACGACGGTCGGGGCGACCCAGCCGTCGCCGGCTGCCACCAGCGCGTGGTAGTCGTCGCGCGCCGTGGCCCGGTCCGCGAGGATCGCCCGGTCATCGGCCGGCAGCGCCCAGGTCGCCAGGAGGTCTGCGACACCCGTGGCCCCGCCCACCTCCTCGGTCAGGTCCAGGAACCGCCGCCAGTCGTTCGGCAACCGGGCAGGCTCGGGCTTGCCTGCCCCGATGTACGCCGTGGTGTGGTCCGCGGCCGCCGCGAACACCCGGCGCATGCCGTCCTCGCCCGCCGCCTTCACGACGGCCCGGATCACGGTCCAGGCGGCGTCGTAGCCGAACTGCTCGCGGGCGTCGGACTGGCTGTCCGAGATCGGCGCCGGCGGCGGCCAGTCGTTGAGGGGAAAGGCGATCTTGGCCGTCGGCTTCACGGGGTCGGGCGATGGCGCCTTGTGGCCCGTGTCGCCCAGCACCAGGGAGGCGTACTCGTCCGCGAGGCCCTCGGTGATCCAGCGCTCCACGAACAGGTCTCGGTTGAACCACGCGTGCGACGCCTCGTGGACGATCGTGAGGTTGTCGAGGTCCTCGCTGATCGTGATCTCGTCGTTGGCCGTGTCGAAGAACCCCGCGTACCCCTCGAGCAGTGGCGTGTGGATCTCGAGCACGTTGAGCGGCCCGTCGACCGGCCACGGCAGGCCGATCCGCCGGACGAGGTCGGGCACGCCCTGGGTCAGGATCGTCGACACCCGCGAGCGCCAGCGTGCGTCCTCGGGCCAGCCGCGGATCACGATCTGCTCGCCATCGGTGAGCATCAGCTGCTCCCGGGTGAGACCGGCGTCGTTGCGCGCATTCAGCCACGCGTACCAGTCGATCGAGCTCGCGGTGGTCGCCGTGTACACCTGGGTCCCGTCGGCGGCCGTCGCCTCCTCCATCGGCGCGCCCGTGACGTCCACCGCGAACCCGGCCGGGACGTCCACCCGCACGGTGCCGTGGTCACCGAACGACCAGGCGAGGAACGACGCGAAGGCCGCGCCTACCCGGATGTCGCTCGCGGAGCGCGGCGCCCCCGCCGGCAGGTCGAACGCGAGCTTGAACTTCGTGGCGTCGCCGAAGAACAGGTTGCTCCCGAACAGGACCGTGACCAGGCGGTAGCCCGCGCGCTTGACGCTGCTGGACTGCAGCGCGTGGCCGCCCTGCGTGGCCCGCACGCGGGTGGCCTCGGGCTGGATCCCGAGGTTCACGCCGTCATAGAAGTACCGGGTGACGACACCGTTGGTGGTCTGGTTGGGCTTCTGATTGGTGGCGACGACGTTGACGGTGACCCGGACGACCGCCTTGTCGGGAACGACGACGTAGCGGGCGGTGGTCCCGATGTCGATGTCATCTGCGGCGAGGACGGCAGGGGCATCGAAGGCGCTGAGTGCCGGGATGAGCGGCGCCGCCGCCGGCGGGACGATGGCGGCGCCGACGGCCGCGGTGACCGCCAGCGTGACGGCGATCAGCAGGCGGCGCATCGGGACCGTCACCGACGGCATCGCGTCGCCGCGCCTAGCGTGCCCGGTGGGCATGGGCCGGCCGGACCCGCCGGCCGCGGCGCGACCGGAAGGCACGACCCGCGATCGCGGACACCAGGACCAGGACCGTGGCCAGGACGGCCACCGCCAGGAGGGCACGCCGCCGGCCCTCCTGCCAGGCGCCGTTCCAGGCCCGGTAGGCAACGTTCGCCGACGCCAGCGTGCCGTCGAGGTTGCCGGCCGCGAGGGCCACGCGGGCATCGGCCAGGTCGGCGTCGGGGTGCTCCCCCAGCATGCCCACCTGCGTCAGGATGTCGTCGGCATGCGCGCGAACCTGCTCGGTCTGGGCGATCGCCAGCATCGCGTTGCGCTCGGCCTCGGCTTCCGCGGAGGCCTGGGACAGCATCCCTTCCTCGAACTGCTGCTGCATCGTGGCCGGCAGCTCGAGGCCTTCCCGGCCGGCCAACTCCGCCACGGCGGCGCGCTGCGCGAGCACCGTGCGCGCGTCGGCCATCAGTTGCTCCGCGGCATCGAACTGCCAGGCGCGCATCGCGTCCCGGATCCCGCGGGGCAGCTCCCAGCCGCCGGCGAGCGCCAGCGTCCGCTGGTAGGAGGTCCGGGCCGCCGCCCGCGCATCCAGCAGGCCGGCCTCCTCGGGCCGGACCACCCACTGGCGCCACAGGTCCGTGAAGTCCGTGCCCGTCTCGGTCTCGAGCAGGTCGAGGAGGCCTCGCCAGTCGGGCACGCCGGCGGCGAGCTCAGGCTGCCGGGACACTACCGCGTCCGTCGCGCCGGCCACCGGCGGCTGGTAGGCGCCGACACCGGCGGCGGCATCGGACCACACGCGCTGCAGCGCCGGGTCGCCTGCCCGCTCCTCGATGGCTGCGGCCAGCGACAGCGACGCCGCGTAGCCATAGGCCTCGGTCGGCCGGTCGGCCTCCGCATCCGCGGCGTTGGCCCAGGCATTGAGCGGGATCGCCGCCTTGGCCACGGCATCCGTGAGCTCGGGGCTCGATCCCTTGACCTTGAGGGCCGGGGCGACCTCGCGCGCGTACAGAGACGCAAAGCCCTCGTTGGCCCAGCGGTCGGCCAGCAGCTGGCCGTTGAACCAGCCGTGGGCGAGCTCGTGGATCGCGACCATCGGATCGGCCCAATAGGCGACCTCGATCCGACGGGCCGCGGGGTCGAACAGTCCCGCGTAGCCGCCCGCGGCGCGGCTGACGGCCTCCTGGATCACCGTGGGCTCCGCGGCCGGCCAGTCGAGCCCGATCGCGTCGCGCAGCGCTGGCACGGCCGACGACAACAGCGAGCGCATGCGCTTCGCCCAGCCGGGGTCGTCGGCCCATGCGCGCAAGGTGAACGGGACGGTCTGGTCGGCGGCCGTCACCGACAGCGGGGTATCCACGAAGGTGGCTTCCCGCTGCGCAGACACGTAGGCGAAGAAGGTGAGCGGGCTGGACAGCGGCCCGGTGGCGAGCTGCGTGCCGCCTCCCGACGTGGTGGTCCGACCCTCGAACGAGCCGTGTTCGACGGCAACGTCGTACTTCGCCGGGAATCGGACCCGGACGGTGCTGCCCTGGGCGCCGTCCGAGGCGTACGCCCAGACGGGCAAGGTGACCAGGTTCGTCCCGACCCGTAGCTGGCGGGTCGCGGCGCCGCCATGGTCGACGAGGTTGAAGCTCAGGCTGTAGGTCCGTGACTGGCCGCCGTACAGGCGCGGTCCGAAGTCGATCCGGAGCAGGGTGGAGGTCTTGCTCTTCCTGGCCACCCGCACTCGGGCACCGTTCGCGCCCGACACGCGGAAGTCGGTCGTGCCGGGCTGCACGGCGAGGAAGGCGTGGTCGAAGTAGTACTTCCGCGTCCGGGTCTCGGCCTTGTGATTACGGGCCACGATGGACACCGCGACGTGGACGCGTCCCTTGTCCGGCTGGACGGTGTAGGTGGCACCGGTGACCAGCGTGAGATCGCTGGTTGCCGCCCGCGCGGACGGGGTCGGCAGCACCCCGCTGACGGGGACAAGCCAGGCGAGCGCCAGCGCGACGACCAGCGCGGCCATCGCCGGCCGGGCGCGACGCCTCACGCCCCCACCTCGGCGTCCTCGAGCAGCTCGCCCAGCGCCGGAGCGTACCGGTCCAGGAGCCGGACCCCGGGGGCGGCCGCATCACCGGACGCCGGCTCCGTGGACCAGCCACCTGCCTTGAGCCAGTCGCTCGCCTGATCGTGGAGCCGGTCGGCCACGGCCAGCTCGCGGGCGATCGCAAGACCCAGCAAATCACGATCCGCGGCGCCCACCGGGATCTCGGCCGCCAGCAGCGGGCGCTCGTCCTCCCCGATCGAGAACTTCACGAACGGCAGCTCGTCGTTCCAGCGCAGCAGCGTCCGGTACGAGCGGCGGAACCCATCACTGATCGGCGGGGCGAAGTGGGCCCAGCAGATCAGCGCGAGCGAGGGATCGAGGATGAGCGTGATCCGGAGCGAGGCTCGCCGGCGGCCGTCGAGAACCAGGTCCCACGACGTGACGCCCTCGCGGTCCGCACGTTCGAGCGGCTTCAGGTCGAGGTCGTCGAGCCAGGCCTCGACGTCGGCCGGGACGCACGCCGACGCCCGGGGGGCGATGGACATGGCGGGGAGTCTACCCGAGGCCGCCGGAACGCCCGGCCAAGGCCGTCCGGCACCGCGCGAGCGACCCACGGACCGGAGTGGCCCCCGGACCCGCGACCCGAACGCGCGACCCGATCGGCGTCAGCCCTTCGCGCTCGCGGTGATCGCGGTGGCGGGTGGATCCTCCGGTACCGTCCGGCTGGCCCGCGCCGCGGACGGCGCCTTGCGCTCGACGGTGCCACCCGATCGGACGTAGCGGGTCGTGTAGTCGGCCGAGCGCACCCGCTCACCGACCTTGACGTTGCGACCCAGGCGGACGCCGCGAGGCACGATGGACTGCTTGCCCACGACCGTGATGCCCGTCGTCAGCCTTCCGGGCTCCTGGCGATTGGGGGTGTCGAAGTCCGGGCCCTCGCCCACGATCGCGCCCTTCCCGACCACGACCTCCTTGTCCAGGATGGCCCGGTCGACCACCGCACCGGACCGGATCACCGTGTCGAACATCACGATCGAATCACGGATGACCGCGCCCATGTCCACCTGGACCCCGGGCGACAGGACGCTGTTGACCACCATCCCATTGATCACGCAGCCGTGCGAGATCAGGCTCCGGTGGACCTGCGCGGTCGGCCCGATCTTGGCCGACGCGCGCTCCTCGGACTTGGTGTGGATCAGCCATTCGCGGTCGTAGAGATCCAGCTCCGGCTCATCGTCGAGCAGCGCCATGTTCGCTTCCCAGAACGATTGGATCGTGCCCACGTCCTGCCAGTAGCCATCGAAGCGATAGCCGTAGACGCGCGCTCCGCCGGCAAGCATCGCCGGGATGACGTCACGTCCGAAGTCGGGCAGCTCATCGGACAGCCAGCGGGTCAGCGCCCGCTTGGAGAACACGTACACGCCCATCGAGGCCAGGTCGCTCCTGGGCTGCTTGGGCTTCTCCTGCCAGTCCACCACGCGCTCCTGGTCGTCGAGCGCGAGCACGCCCATCCGGCTGGCCTCGGCGATGGGCACGCGACGCACGGCGATCGTCACGTCCGCCCGCCGGCGGCGGTGCGCGGCGATGAACCGCTGGTAGTCCATCTTGTAGATGTGGTCACCGGCCAGCACCAGCACGATGTCGCTGCTGCTGTGCTCGATGACGTTGATGTTCTGGAGCACGGCGTCGGCGGTGCCGCCGTACCACTCGGCCACGCGACCCCGGCGGATGTACGGCTGGAGCAGCTTGACCCCGCCGGTGTTGCGATCAAGGTCCCACGGCCGCCCGAGGCCGATGTGATCGTTCAGCGATCGCGGGTTGTACTGGGTGAGCACGACCACGTCGTCGATGCCTGAGTTGACGCAGTTGGACAGCGTGAAGTCGATGATCCGGTACTTGCCGCCGAACGGGACGGCCGGCTTGGCGCGCACGCTGGAGAGGATCGAGAGGCGCTCCCCCTCTCCACCAGCCAGGATGACCGCGATGACCGGCTTCACCACCCGACGTCCCTCCGCCCAATCGGCCGTGTGATCACGATGCTAGCACCGCATCCGTGAACGGCTGCGCGGGGCCCGGAGCGCAGCCTGCCACCGGTGTCGGAGCGCGGCCGGGGCGGCGTGGAGTCGCCCGACGGCTCAGGTGAACAGCTTCGGGTTCACGAAGCTGCCGTTGAACTCCACCATCCAGTGGAGATGGGCACCGGTCGAGTGGCCCGTGTTGCCCTCGTATCCGATGACCTGCCCCTTGCGCACGACCTGGCCGGCCCGGACCGGGTACCGCGATTGGAGGTGCGCGTACCAGGTGGTCAGCGAGGAGGAGTGGGCGATGATCACGATCCAGGCCGGGTCGGCGCCATCGGCGTAGTTCCAGCCCACGTACACGACGCGCCCGGCGCCCGCAGCCCGGACCGCGGTGCCGTAGGGCGCAACGAGGTCGATCCCGTTGTGATAGTGGGCACAGCTGCCGTACGGCGGCTCCCACGAGAAGCCGGTGCAGCCGAACTCCTGGGTGATCGTGCCGGGCATCGGCCAGCGCAGGGTGCCGTTGTACTGGGACGGGATGTTGCCCTGGCTGAACTGGGCCGCGACCAGCCGGTCGATCTTCTTCTGGAGCTTCTTCTTGGCGGCGGCAGCGGCGGCCAGCGTCCTGCGCATCCGGGCCTCGTTGGCCGCCATCTTGGCGTACTGGGACCGCTCGGAGGCGAGCATCGCCTTGGCCGCGCGCTCGAGCTTCCGCAGCTTCGCCTGCGTCGTGCGCAGGTCCGCCATCCGCTGGTCAAGCTTGGCCTTCTGGACGGCCGTCTGCTGGCTGAGCACGTTGGTCTGGGCCCGGGTCTCCTCGACGGTCTGGTGCAGGGAGGCGAGCGTGGCCCGGTCCTGGGCCACCTGCTGGGCCAGCGCCCGGTCCTGCTCCGCCGCATCGAGCTGCGAGCTCATCTCGGCCAGCATGTCCGTGAACGAGGCGCCCGACAGCAGCGTCTCCAGCATCGACGTCCGATCCGCCTCGTACGCCTGGCGGATCCGCTCGGCCAACTGGGCGTTGCGTTCGCCCAGCTCGGCCTTCTTCTGCGTCTCCTGGTCCTGGATCCGCTGCAGCTGCAGGTCGAGGTCCGAGAGCTCGTTGACCAGGGACTGGTAATCCGCCCTGATCGCATCGATGCTGTCGCTCAGGATCGCGACCTTGCGCCGGGTGGCCGCGAGGTTGTCGGTGATCCCCGAGAGCTGGTCGCGGGTCTGCGAGATCTGCCCGGCGAGCGATGCCTGGCTGCTGTTGATCTGCGCGATCAGCTTCTTCTGCTCGGCGATCTTGCGCTCGAGCTGCTTCTGCTGCGCCTGGGCGTTGGACAGCTCGTCGCCGCGAACGGGCGGCGGGGTGGCCGCCGGCGCCGCGATGACCCCGACCAGGAACGGGACGGCGAGCAGCGCCAGCAGCAGGCGGTGCCGTCGGCCTCGGCCGGTCGTGGGGAAGTGTTGCGCGGCAGCGTGGCGGGTCAACGAGAAGGCGTCCTCATCTCGTGCGAGCGTTCGTATGTCGGGCGCGCTTCGGGGACGGTGGCTGCGGAGCGCGAAACAGTTGTACGCCCGCCGGATCTGGCGCCGCCTCAGAGGGCACTCCCGAGACGACTGTACCGGCTCCGGTGAGTGTAGCAGCGCGTCGCAAGCGCTCAGACGGGTCCGGCCAGACAGGTCCGGGCCCCGGGCCCGTCAGCGGATGACCAGGATCGCCCACATGGCGCCGAAGATCAGGAACGGGCCGAACGGAACGTACGTGCGCAGCGTGATCCGGCGGGCGATCAGCAGCACGAGGATCACGACCCCGGCCAGCAGCGCCCCGTAGACCACGCCCACGAACATGCGGTAGGCGCCGGCCAGCAGGCCGACGGAGACCAGCAGCTTGAGATCGCCCATGCCGATGGCGCCGGCGCCGAACGGGAGCGCGAGCAGCGCCAGCACCAGTGGGACGACCACCGCGACCACGATCGCGATCGGCAACTGCTCGGGCGTGAGCAGTGGGTTCAGCCCCAGGAGACCGACGGCCAGCGCCAGCGGGATCGCCGGCAGCGTGATGAGGTCCGGCAGCAGCCGCTGGTCGAGGTCGGTGGCCAGCAGCAGGACCAGCGCCACCAGATAGGCACCGATGATCAGCGCATCCAGGGGGTCGGTGAACCTGATGGTGAGGGCACCCAGCGCCAGAGCGCCCGTGACCACGGCCACCGGCGTGCGCCAGTCGATCACCCGCACGTGACCGTCCTCGTGGACGGGCCAGCGGGCGGCGATCCGGTCGGCCGCCAGGCCCCAGGCCGCGCCCAGCACGGCCAGGACGATCGCAAGCGGGGTCAGCACGCGGGGAGTCTACCGACCCCGGACCGTCCCGCGGGTCGTCCCGCGCACCGTCTCCGCGCCCTCGGGCGCGTCAGCCGGCCTCGGCTCCCGCCAGGGCCAGCTCGACCAGGGTGGCGTGCGTGACCCCCGTCGCACCGCGCGGCGCGAACGGGTACGCCTTGCGGAAGTAGCCCGTACCGCCGATGTCGAGGTGTGCCCACGGCACCGTCCGGAACTGCTCCAGGAACAGGCCGCTCTTGACCAGCGAGCCGTCGTTGGTTCCCGTGTTCTGAAAATCGGCGTACCAGCTCTCCATCTCGGACATGTAGTCCTGGACCAGCGGGAGCCGCCAGTAGCGCTCGCCGGCCCGCTCTGCGGCGGAGGCCACGTCGCCCCACCACGGGTCCGGCGTGGCGAACGCTCCGGTGACCAGGTTGCCGATCGCGCGCCCAACGGCGCCGGTGAGGGTGGCCACGTCCACGATGTGGGTCGCGCCCAGCCGCTCGGCGTAGGTCATCGCATCGCCCAGGATCAGCCGGCCCTCGGCATCGGTGTTGATGAGATCCACCCACTTGCCGTTGAGCGCCTTGATGATGTCGCCGGGACGGGACGCATGGCCGCCGGGCATGTTCTCGACTGCGGGTGCGAGGGCCAGCAACGGCAGGCCTGGGGCAAGCCGCGCGGCCGTGGCGATGGCCGCGATCACGGTGCACGCACCGGTCTTGTCCATCTTCATCTCTTCCATCCGCTCGCTGGGCTTGATGCTGATGCCGCCGGAATCGAAGCAGACCCCCTTGCCGACCATGGCGAGATGGCGGCCGAGCGCGTCCTTCTCGCCCTCGCCCCCGGCTCGAAGCACGATCATCCGCGGCGGGTTGTCGCTGCCCTGGCCCACGGCCAGAAACATCCCCATGCCCATCTCGGCGGCGCGCTTCTCGTCGATGACGTCGATGAACAGGCCGTGCGCCGCGGCGATCTCGCGCGCCTCGTCGGCCAGGACCTGTGGGGTGATGTCGTTCGCCGACCGGTTGGCCAGCCGGCGGGTGAGGTTGGTGCCCTCGCCGATGATCCGGCCCCGCTCGGCGGCACGCTCGAGCGACGCCCGGTCCCCGGAGGATGCGACGATCACCAGCTCGTCGAGTGCGGGCGGCGCGCTGTCGGAGTCCTCGCGATAGATCGTCTTGGGCTCGAAGCCACCCTCGACCACACCGCGCGCGACCAGCTCCGCCGCCAGCGCGGCGCCACCATCGGCGGCACCACCGGAACCCGCGAGCACGTCCGTGATCGGGTCGAGCCAGACTGCCATCGACCGGACCTGGCGGTTGACCAGGCGCCGGATCGCGGCGGCCGCCACGCGCCGCGCCGTTTCGCGGTCGAAGCTGTCCGCATCGCCGCCCGACACCGTCAGCAGCCTCCGGGCTGGCAGCTCGCCAGCCGCGGCCAGCGCGCAGCCGTATCGCTTGGCGCCCAGCTCGCCGAACGCCTGCAGCGCCCGAAGCTCGCCGCCCGATCGCCGATCGAGCTCATCGAGGCGGCCGCTGAACTCCGGCTCGCCGACGGTGGGGACGACCAGTACGTCGGCTGCCGCGTCCCACGGCGCGTCGATGACCACACGAATCTGCACGGGGATCCTCCGGGGCGTCGCGGCACGGCTCCAGGCCGACCGGGACGGGGCTGGGGTTCGTTGCCGTCAGTGTAGCCGCGCTGCCCTGGCCGCCCGTAGTGCCGGCGCCGCTACGGCACCGGTTCGGCGTCCGGCTGGAGCTGCTGCTGCGCGTCGATCGCCGCGGACAGCGCGCCGCGCGCCTCCTCGATCGAGATGACTGCCTGGTTCAGGCCGCCCTGGGCCAGGTCGCCCATGATCACGACCAGGGCTCGCGTGTCGGTGGGCAGCTGGGCCCGAGCGGCCTGCTCGAACGCGAACGCCTTGCGAACCGCGCTGGTGACGCGACCCTTGGAGTCGAGCAGCGACTGGTACAGGTCGCGGAGCGCGGCATCGTAGGTGGCGTTCCGATCCACCCATTCGCTGAGCGTCGACACGTCGGTCGTGGAGGCCAGGTCGTCGCGCAACGCCTGCGTCTGCGCGATCGTGGCATCCGGCTTGTCGAGCAGGCTGAGGGCCTTCTTGTAGTGGCCGGCCGAGCCCTCCTTGGCCGCGGCCGCGGTCTCCGCGTCGTGGCGTGTCAGCAACCCGGTGAGCTTGGCTGCGTTGATCGCCCGACCTGTGAACGCCGCCCAGTCGGCCTGGAGCCCAGCGGTCAGGTCCCGCGTCCCCGCCAGGGCCTCGTAGCGACGGACCACGGCATCGGAGGCGCCGAGCGGGCCATCACCGCTGACGCCCGGAATCGCGTCCAGCGCAGCTTCGAGACGCATCGCCTGCTCGGTGACGGCGGTCACCTCCGCGTCTCCGCGGGCGAGCGTGGCGCCCAGGGCCTCGAGATCGCCGCCCACCACCTGCGTGAGCGACGTGCGGGCTGTGGACGCGAGCGTGTCCACCCGGTTCGAGAGCGCCTGGAGCTCGTTCGTGGCGGCATCGAGGGCCGGGGTCGCGGCACGATCGCCGGCCCAGGTCAGCTCGGGCCGCGCCGTGGTCCCGGGCGGATGGTTCATCGCCGCCACGACGCCGGCCGCGCCGAGGGCGATGACCGCCGCGACCAGGACCCAGGCAATCCCAAGCAGGATGCGGCGGATCGTGTCCGGGAGGTTCACGCGGTGGAGGGTAGCGGGTCGAGAGGCAGGACGTTCCGCCTGGCGCCGGCGGTCAGGCGCCGGCGGCCCGGTGCCGGCGGTCAGGCGCCGGCTTCGGGCTCCTGGCCCTTCAGCCGATGCCGGAGGTGCGTGAGGTGGCCCTCCATCGGGGTCGGCTCGAAGCCGAACGCCGCAGGCACGCTGTCCAGCGGGCCGGTGTTGTCGAGCCGCAGCTGGCGTAGCTGGTCGGTGGCCACCGGGAACGGCAGGTGGACGGCCTCCGCCGTCCCGGCAACCAGCCGGATGATCGCGACCGGCATCGGCAGCATCAGACGGCGCGTCCCCATCCCCCGCAGCACCTCTGCCATGATCTCGCGGTAGGTCCAGTAGCGTGGCCCGCCCAGCGGGTACTCCTTGCCGATCGTCCCGTCGTCCGCGATCGCGAGGACGACCACCCGAGCGAGGTCCTCGATCGCCATCGGCTGGAACCGCGCATCGCCCTTGCCGGTGATCGGCACGATCCCGGGCGAGATCCGGACCAGGCCCGCAAGGATGTTGAAGAAGCCGTCGCGCGGTCCGAACAGGAGCGACGGGTTCAGGATCGTCCAGTCGAGGCCGCTTTCGCGCACGAGCGCCATCGCCCGCGCCTTCGAGCTCGCATAGTGGAGCTCCGGCTCGTCGGCCACGCCCAGGGCGCCCAGGTGGACGAACCGCCGGATGCCGGCCGTCTTTGTCGCGGCCAGCAGGTTTCGCGTGCCCTCGGTGTTCACCAGGCGCAGGCTCGCACCACCGTCCCAGTCGCGCGGGATCGCCGCCAGGTGGACGACGGCCCCGGCGCCCGAGAGCGCCGGACCGAGCGTCTCCGCCTGGGTGACATCGCCGATCCGGATCTCGACGCCGTTCCGCTGGTCGGCGGTGAGACGGCCCATGACGAGCTCCCCGTCGTCGGCCCCGCGGACCAGCGCGAGGACGGAATGCCCGGCATCGACGAGGGCGGGGACGACGTGGCTGCCGACGAACCCGGCGGCTCCGGTGACAAGGACGGTGGACATCGGGGGCGGGGCTCCCTGAGAATATGCTAGTTGGCGGTAGCATGATAACCCGATGCGTCAATTCATGCGCCGGGCGCCTACCATCGCGCCCATGGACGCGATCGATCCACGCACGCTCCGAGCACTGGTGCGCGCCATGCCCAAGGCCGAGCTGCACCTGCATCTCGACGGCTCGCTGCGCATCGACACCGCGCTCGAGCTCGCGCGGACCCGTGGCGTGGACGCTCCGGGCACCTTCGCCGGGATGCGCGCCGTCCTCGTCGGACCGGACCGGGTGACCGACCAGGCCGCGCTCCTGCGTGCGTTCGACCTGCCGATCGCCCTGATGCAGGACGACGAGGCGCTGGAGCGGGCGGCGGCCGACCTCGTGGAGGACAAGGCGTTCGACCATGTCCGCTACGCCGAGATTCGCTGGGCGCCGCTGCTCCACACGGAGCGCGGCCTCACCGGGCGGCAGGTCGTGGAAGCCGTGGCCCGGGGCGCGCAGGAGGCGGCGAGCCGATACGGCATCGAGATCCGGCTGATCGCCACCCTGATGCGTACCCACCCGCCCGAGGCCAACCTGTCGTTCGTGCGGGACCTCGAGGCGGGTGGCGTGCCGGACTCGGTGGTCGCAGTCGATCTCGCCGGGCCGGAGGCATGCTACCCGGACCCGGAGCTCCACCGGGCCGCCATCGACCTGGCGCGGGCGATCGGCCTGCACGTGACCCTCCACGCAGGGGAGTGGGGCGGCGCGGCGCAGGTCCGGCGGGCGCTCGCGCTGGACCCCGAGCGCATCGCGCACGGCCCGATGGCGATCGATGACCCTGACCTCGTCCGCGAGCTGATTGCCCGCGGGACCTGGCTGGACCTGTGTCCCACGTCCAATGCGCAGGCCCGGATCGTGCCCTCGATCGAGGCTCACCCGTTGCGTCGGCTGCTCCAGGCGGGCGTGCCGGTCACGCTCAGCACCGATGACCTCACGGTGTCCGACATCTCCCTGTCCGATGAGTACGAGCGCGCGGTGACCCGGATCGGGATCACGCTACCGGAGCTGTGGGCGATGGACCTGGCGGGGATCGACGCCGCCTTCTGCGATGAAACGACGCGGGCCGCGCTGCGGACGGAGTTCCGCGCCTGGGGCGCCCGGATCCCGGAGCTCACGCAGGCCTGATCGGACGAGGCAGGGCCCACTCGGGGTCGCCGGGCCGCACAGCGCCACGCTTTGTCCCAGGCTTTGTCCCAGGCTCTGCCCTTGGCTCTGCCCCCCTGGCTCTGCCCCTTCGGCTCTGCCCTTGGCTCTCGGAGCGTTCACTCCAGCGGTTCCGCACCCCGCGGACCGCCGATCTGAACGGTGACCGTTCCAAGAGTGCCTGAATCCCGCCTCACAGCCTCCACGTGGAACGCTGGGCGATCACGCGATGCCCGCGTCCGCTGCAGTGAACGCCAGGCGTTCCGCGGCCGGGTCGCGCCGCCGCGGCAGGGTCGCACCGCCGCCGGGGTCGCGCCGCCCGTACCGGCGAAGCCGTGCGTCCATCCAGAGCTGACGCGCGGCGCGCGTCGCGGACCTCGCCCCCGCAGCGGCCGACTATGAGAGGGCCAGCTCGTGGAGCACCCGCGCCAGCGCCTCGCCGTCCTCCGCGATCCGGGTCGGGCGTTCCTTCTCGGGAAGGGCGTCGGCCACCTCGCGCGTGGTCACGCCGGTGAGCATGAGGACCGTCCGGGCTCCCACCGCCCGGCCCGCCGCCACGTCGGTCAGCGCATCGCCGATCATCACCGCCCGTGACAGGTCGGCGTTCACGACGCGGGCCGCGGCGGCCAGCAGGTAGGGCTCAGGCTTCCCGATGGTCACCCGGGCGGTGGCCCGGGACGCGACCTCCACCGCCGCGACCACCGATCCTGCACCAGGGCGGTAGCCGTGCTCCACCGGGAAGATCGGGTCTCGGTTGGTGGCCACCAGGGCGGCGCCGGCGCGGACGCAGTCGGCAGCGGCGGCCACCCGCAGGTACGTCAGCTGCGGGTCGAGGCCCACGATCACCGCATCCGGATGGCCGGCTGCGGCCCACCCGTCGATGCCCTCCTGGCTCATGCGCGTCGCGGCATGAGCCGCCGTCACCACGTCCAGGCCCGCCTCGCGCAGCTCGCGCTCGAGACCGCCGGCGCCGACCGCCAGCACGCGGCGGACCTCCGGCATCTCGTCGCGAATGTAGAGCGCGCTCGCGCGCGCGGACGTCACCACTCGGTCGGGTGCCATCGGCGCCCCCAGGCTGGTGAGCCGAGGCACGTAGTCGGCGTGGTAGTGCATCGAGTTGTTGGTCACGTAGACGACGTCGTCGCCCTGCGCGGCGCGCGCGGCCAGCGCGGCGCCCACGCCCGGCACGGGTTGCGAGGCGCGGTAGAGCACGCCGTCCAGGTCGACGAGGAGGAGCACCCTGCGATGCTACCGTCTGCGCATGCCCTCGGCCCCCCGCCCTCACCCCCGGCACCGCTCGCCGGATCCGTCGCCGCGCCGCCCGCCCGACCGCTCGCCGCTCGACGGCACGTCGCGGTTGATCGTGGACGGCACGAACCTGCTCTACCGCCTCGGCAGCGGCGCAGCGGCACCGCCTGCCGCGGCGATCGGCCGGCTGCGCGCCGTCATCCCCGCTGCCGTTGACATCGATCTCGTCTTCGATGGCATCGGCCATGGCGTCGCGGGTCGCGTCGCCCAGGGCATGTACGTCCGGTACGCCGGTCGCCGCACGGCCGACGACGTGATCCTGGACCTGGTCAGCGAGGCGGTGATGGCCACAGGCTCCGGGCCGCCTGCCGGCGCCAGGGTGCTCATCGTGACCAACGACCGGGAGCTGCGGGCGCTGCTCGCGGTCAAGGGCGCCCGGACTGTCCCGCTGCAGTGGCTGCTCGGGCGGCTCGAGATGCCCTTCCTCTCGTCCGCCTCGCCGGGCAACAAGCGGCCGCCGGTCGGTCTCGGGTCCGGGCCAAGCGCTCGCGGTCGCGGCGGGCCGGCGCCGGGTGGTCGCGGGCCGGGCGCGCCGTATGGTCCCGGCGGGCCGGGCGAGCTCGACGACGATGACCGGGCAGGCCGGCGAGGCTGGAAGCCCGGCCGCGGGGCGACGACGAAGACCGGTCCCGCCCATCGGGTCGCCCGCCATAAGCGACACCCCCGGCACGGCGCCTGACAGGACGGCGCCTGACAGGACGGCACCTGACAGGACGGCACCTGACAGGACGGCGCATGCCCGCGCGCGACGCCCGCGATGTCGGCTGTTAGCATGCGGGCGTGATCATCGACCAGCTCGAACAGATCTGGAACGGCATCATCGACTTCTCGTCGAAGATCGTGATCCCGGATTGGGGCGGCCTCATCGACCTGCTCCCCGTGTTCCTCGTGGTGCTGGTCGTGGGCCCGATCCTCAGCCTGCTCGCGCTGGCCTGGTTCGTGTACGGCGTCCGCAAGCCGCGCCTGCGCATGGCGATGAGCGACCCACGGCGTCCTGCGCCGCTCGATGACCAGGGCACTCCCGTGTTCCCGGTCGGCGAACCGTACAGCCCGCGCGAGTCGATGATCTACGAGGCCGGCGCGACCCGGTCCGTGTCCGGCGACCAGCTCGTCGTTGCCTGCCCGAAGTGCGGGCTGGTCCGTCCGGCGACGCAGGACACCTGCGGCAACTGCGGGCTCTCGTTCACGCTGCGTCCCCCCACCATCTCCGTCCAGCCGGTCGGGCCGCCGCCGGGCGGGCGGGCCGCCGCCTGAGCACCTGACCGACACCGGCCACGCGCCGGTGACCCCCCAGGGCCCCGCCGGACCATCACCGGCCGGTGCCCCAAGCGTCCCGGGACATACCACATGGCACAGGCATCCTCCATCCTCTTCGTGCTCGCCGTCATCGCCGTCGCCATCGGGTTCGCGGCACACGTCGGCCACGCCGTGCTGCTCGCCAACGGGCGGCGAGTGATCGCGATGCCCGCGCGCCAGCCTGCCTTCGCCACCGCCGGCGTCACGGGCTCGTTCGTGACCACGCGCATGTCGGCCGGCGCGGCCCCGCTCGGGCTGTCTGCCTCGCCGAGCCCCCTGTCGCGCGTCGCAACGGTCGTCACCTCCGCGGCGTTCGCCCTGCTCGTCGCATCGCTGGTGCTGCGCGGCATCGTCGTGGGGCGCGGGCCGTACGGGAACCTGTACGAGTTCAGCGTCGCGTTCTCGACCTCGATCCTCGGCGGCTACCTGTTCCTCGCGCGCCGCTACCCGATCCGCCAGATCGGGTTCATCCCGGTGGGCGTGGCGCTGGCGATGCTGCTCTACGCGTCGTCGCTGCCGTCCGAGATCGAGCCGCTGGTGCCGGCGCTCCAGAACGCGCCGCTGCTGACCATCCACGTCGGCATGGCCGTGCTCTCGTACGGCATCTTCGCCACGGCGTTCGCGGCCGGCGTCGGCTACCTCGTCCAGGGGACCGAAGACCGCTTCGGGTGGCTGCCGTCGCACAAGACGCTGGACGAGGTGGCCTACCGCTCGGTGATCATCGCGTTCCCGATCTTCGCGACCATGATCGTGCTGGGGTCGTGGTGGGCCTCGATCGCCTGGTCGCGCTACTGGGGCTGGGATCCCAAGGAGACGTCGGCGCTGGTCACGTGGCTCACCTACGCGGTCTACCTCCACGCGCGCAACCAGCGCCGGTGGGCAGGGCGGCCGGCCGCGCTCCTGCTCGTGGTCGGGTTCGGGATGGTGCTGGTCACCTACTCCGGCAGCCTGTGGTTCAGCGGGCTGCACGCGTACAGCGGCCTGTAGGCGGATCGCGGCCGGTCTCGACCATCGGCCCTTGGCATCGTCAGGCCGGGCGGCTCATGCTCCGTGGGTGAGCGCAGGAGGCGCCGACGGGCCGTCCGAACGCCTGCCGCCGGGACGACCCTGAGCCACTGGCGAGACGGGCCTGCGCGGATGCCTGGAGGCGCCCGCGATGACGCTCCATGTGCCAACCCACCCCGCCGGCCTTGCCGGCCACCACTACCTCAGATCTGCACTGCTCCTGGTCGGGGCGGCCGCGCTTGCGCTCCTGCTGTGGGGCGCCGCACTGGTGCTGAGGCCGACCACGGAGCCGGCCGCGGAGCCGATGACGCCCGCCGAGCGGATGATCGAGTTCCGCGCCGGGGAGCGGGCGCTGTGGCAGAACCCCGTTCAGACCGAATCCGAGCGGATGATCGAGTTCCGAGCGGGTGAGCGGGCCCTCTGGAACAGCCCGTAGGCACGTCCGGGCTAGGGCAGCTGGACCAGCTTCGTTCCCTCTGCGAGGGTCGACGCGGCCGTCTTGAACACGTCCGACAGGTCAGCCGAGGCGCCCGTCGTCTTGGCCACGCAGAAGAAGTGATCGCCGTCGGAGTTCTCGGTGCCCGGGCAGCCGTGGTCGGCGAGCGAGCTGTTGGCCATGTGCGCCAGCAGCTGCGTGGCCGTCTTGCCCTTCCACGAGCCTGAGGTGTCGGGGCAGCTGGCGTCGTTGGAGCCGTCGAGCCCGAAGCCCACCGTGAACACCTCGACGCCGGCATTCTTCGCGGCCGTCGCCGCCGCATCGGCCTGGGCGCAGTAGTTCGCGGTGCTCGTCGTCGAGTTGTTCGGCTGGCCGTCGGTCATGAAGATGATGCCCTTGTGCACGCCCGCCCGGCCGTTGTGGGTGAGCTCGTAGGTCGCCATCGGGAAGGGATCCGTGAGGTCCGTGCCCGTGCTGGAGTTGGTGTAGCAGCTGATCGCTGCGGCCATCGGGCTGCCGGAGCTCGAGTAGTCCGTGCCGAACGACGCCCCCGTTCCGGTGAGCCCGATGGGGATCCACCTTCGCAGATCGGCGGGAGCATTGGCGGACCCGATCGAGGTCGCCGGCTTGGTGGCGCACGACTGCCCGGTCAGGCTCGGGCCGAGCATCCCGAACGCGAGCCACTGGGCGGCGGGGTTGTACAGCTGGCGGACGGAATTGGCCGCCGCACGAGCGTTGGTGGTATCGACACCGTTCATGCTCCCGGTCCGGTCGACGACCAGGACGACGTCGACCGGCGTGATGGGCAATGACCCGCACGGCCCCTTGCATGCGGCGGAGATCACGGTCTGGGTGCTGCCGTCGTCCACGCCGACCGCCGGAGCAAACCGGTAGCCGACCGACACGGCGCCTTCCATCACGATCGTGTTGCATTTGTCCCCGGCCGACGGATCACACGGCGCCGCGCAGATGCCGTGGGCGCAGCGCCACGCGCCGGCGGATACGGGGCCGGGATCGCACGTGAGCGGCACGTCCGTGGCGTCCGGCAGCCCGTCCCCGTTGCGGTCACCGACCAGGCACCGGAAGCTGACCGTCGCCGTGCCGGGCGGCAGGCCACCCGGGTAGTCCGCCCCCGCGTAGCGCATCGCCATCGCCTCGGCGGCGGCCCCGTCGTCGGGGAGCTGCGAGGCGCCGGCGAGCGTGCCCGCATCGAGCGAGTTCCACAGGTTCTGGTTCGCGTTGCGCAGGACACCCAGGTCGACGACGGTCGCGGCGAACGCGAGCAGGACGACCAGGAACAGGGCGAACAGCACCACCACCTGGCCGTGCTCGCGCTCGGCGCCGCCCCGTCGGGCGGGCTCGATCGCGCGGCCTCCCGCCAACCTCATCATTCGATCCGCATCCGAACGGTCGAGGTGAGCGGGATCTGGGTGCCGAAGGCCAGCGGCCAGATCATGTGGTAGACGTAGTCAACCTTGACGACCGCGGCATCGCCCGACTGCCACATGGGCGTCGTGCAGGCGTGCCACGTGGTCGCCGGCGGGGGGTCGGGCCGCTGGCACGTGGTGGAAACGGTGAGGTCGGCCTGGTTGAGACCGGTGGCCATCGACCGCACGCGAGCTTCGACCGCGGCCGTGTCGCCGGGATAGGTGACGCTCAGCCGCGCGCCCTCGCGCGCGGCGTTGATCGCCGTCATGTTCGAGTACAGCAGCATGCCGAAGTCGACGACCCCGGCAATCAGCAGCAGGAACAGCGGCAGCACCATGGCGAACTCGACCAGCGACTGCCCCTTGCCGGACGTTTGTTCACCCCGATTGCGGCGGCTCGCGCTGCGCATGCGATCCATCTGAGACCTCTCGACTCAACGTCCCGCCTGCCATGACCGCGGGTCCGGCCTGCGATGCGTGGCCTGCGATTTGTCGTCTGGACCGATCGCCCCCGTGATGCCCTCCGGTGGACCAGGCGACACCGCCGATCGGTCCCCGAATGATGGGAGTCGTTTGGCCCGGATTCGATGGGCCGTTGGTCCCTCAGCGACCGTTGCCCGGGCGCATCGGGACCCCCGCCGCCGACCCGGTCCCATGACCCCGACCGTGCGCGATCGGTGCGGGCGCGCACCGGGACACCGGCCATCGCCGGGAGCGGAGGACCGTCCCCGGGTCGGGCCGGCGCCCGTCTGTCAGCGGACATCGGGTGCGTCCGGGAACCGCCGATGCGGGATGCGCGTGCCTGAGTCGCGACGGGATCTCGCCGCCAGGCCTCGCCTGGTTGATCACCTGCCCTCCGGAAAGGGCGGCACCCGAGCCACGGGGACCTGGCCAGCTCCCGCTACCGTGCCGGCCAGCAGGACCCACGTTGCGGGTAGCTGGACATGTCGGCGCCATGGGGCCACAATAGAACGTCCGTTCTGTTGATAACCGGCGATCGGGCGGTGGACAAGGTCCCCCTCGGCAGTGGACGACGAGGCCCTGGGCGGTGCATGAACGCGACCCTGGCGTGGACCGGGCGGCCCCGAGCGTGGACAAGCCTCCCTGCCCGCCATTACAACATGTTGCGATGCGGGCGATCCTCGGACCACAATATCTTGTGGTTTTGGTCTTGACCGGGCCCAGTGCGCGACGTAGCATGAGCGGGTCGCCCCAGCGCCGGACGACCCTCGGACCACTCCCGGAGCACGGCGGACCGGCCGCCGTGAGGGGTGCCCGAGACGGATGGCAACAGGACGGCCCGAGGGACCAGCTCGCAGCTACGCGTCGCCCCATCCCGCGACCGCGAGTGACAGGCCCCGGCGGTGCCCAGCGAGACCCGCGAGGGAGCGGGAACGGAGGAGACGGAACCAATGGCCCAGGCGCGCGAGGTTGTCCCGGTGATGGACGCGAAGACGACGACGAAGGGGCGCACCAAGACGGCGGCACGGACCGAGCGCAAGGGTCTCGGCGGAATCTACGGCGCCAGCTTCACCGGCAAGGGGACCCGGGGTCTCACGTTCGAGCGCCGCTGGACCCGCCCGGGCGTCCATCCGTACGACGAGATCACCTGGGAGTACCGCACCGCCGGCATCAGCTCCGAGACCGGCAAGTCCGTGTTCGAGCAGAAGGACGTCGAGGTGCCGGCGTTCTGGAGCCAGCTGGCCACCAACGTCGTCGTGTCCAAGTACTTCCGCGGCCACGTCGGCACCCCGGAGCGCGAGCACAGCGTCAAGCAGCTCATCGACCGCGTGGTCAACACGATCGCGGCCTGGGCGGAGACCAACCGCTACTTCGCCACGGACGAGGACCTCGCCGCGTTCAAGGCGGAGCTGACCCACCTGCTCGTCCACCAGAAGATGGCCTTCAACTCGCCGGTCTGGTTCAACGTGGGCATCGAACAGAAGCCCCAGTGCTCGGCCTGCTTCATCAACTCGGTCCAGGACAACATGAGCTCGATCATGGACCTGGCCAAGACCGAGGCCATGCTGTTCAAGTACGGCTCCGGCGCCGGGGTGAACCTCTCCCCCATCCGGAGCAGCAAGGCCAAGATGTCGGGTGGCGGCATCGCCAGCGGCCCGGTCAGCTTCATGAAGGGCTACGACGCGTTCGCAGGCGTGATCAAGTCGGGCGGCAAGACCCGCCGCGCGGCCAAGATGGTGATCCTGGACGTCACCCACCCCGACGTCATCGAGTTCATCGACAGCAAGGCCAACGAGGAGAGGAAGGCCTGGGCCCTCATCGAGCAGGGCTACGACCCCAGCTTCACCGGCGAGGCCTACGGCAGCGTCTTCTTCCAGAACGCCAACCACAGCGTGCGCGTGACCGACGACTTCATGCGGGCAGTCGAGCGTGGCGCCGAGTGGCAGACGTACGAGGTCACCGACGGCCAGCCTGCCGGGACCTACAAGGCGCGCGACATCTTCCGGCGCATGGCCGACGCTGCCCACCTGTGCGGCGACCCGGGCATCCAGTACGACACCACGATCAACGACTGGCACACCAGCGCGGCCAGCGACCGGATCTACGCGTCCAACCCGTGCTCCGAGTACATGTTCCTCAACGACACGGCGTGCAACCTCGCCAGCCTCAACCTGATGAAGTTCGTCCAGGACGACGGCGAGTTCGACGTCGACGCATTCCGGTTCGCGGCCAAGGTCACGATCACGGCCCAGGAGATCCTGGTCGACAACGCCTCCTACCCCACCGCGAAGATCGAGGAGAACAGCCACCGCTTCCGGCCGCTCGGCCTGGGCTACGCCAACCTCGGCGCGCTGCTCATGAACCGCGGCCTGGCGTATGACTCCGACGAGGGCCGCGCGTATGCAGGGGCGATCACCGCCCTGATGCACGGCGAGGCGTACCGCCAGAGCGCGGTCATCGCGCGCGATCACGGCGGCGCGTTCGTGGACTACGACGTCAACCGGGACTCGTTCCTGCGGGTGATCGCGAAGCATCGCGAGGCGGCCCATGCGCTGCCCGAGGCAGGGGTCCCGAAGGACATGCTGGCCAACGCCCGCCAGCTGTACGACGAGGTCCTGGAGCTCGGCACCGAGCATGGCTACCGCAACGCGCAGGTCACCGTGCTGGCGCCCACCGGGACCATCGCGTTCATGATGGATTGCGACACCACCGGCATCGAGCCGGACATCGCGCTCATCAAGTACAAGAAGCTGGTCGGCGAGGGCTACCTCAAGATCGTCAACCAGACCGTGCCCGCCGCCCTGCGCAAGCTCGGCTACACGCCGGAGCAGGTCGAGGAGATCGTCGAGTACGTCAACGAGCGGGAGACGATCGAGGGCGCCCCCGGCCTGCGGCCCGAGCACCTGCCGGTGTTCGACTGCGCGTTCAAGCCGGTCAACGGCGAGCGGTCCATCCACTACATGGGCCACGTCCGGATGATGGGCGCGGTCCAGCCGTTCCTCTCGGGCGCGATCAGCAAGACCGTCAACATGCCCGAGGCCGCGACGGCCGAGGAGATCGAGACGGTCTACCTCGAGGGCTGGAAGCAGGGTCTCAAGGCAATCGCGATCTACCGCGACGGCTCCAAGCGCAGCCAGCCGCTGTCCACCGGCAGGAAGAAGGACGAGGGCTCGGCCGAGGATCGCGAGACGATCGACGCGCTGCGCCGCCAGCTGGCGGCCGCCCAGGTGGAGGCCACCAAGCCGCACCGCCACCGGCTCCCCGCCGAACGGACGGCCATCACCCACAAGTTCGAGATCAGCGGGCACGAGGGCTACATCACCGTCGGCCTGTACCCGGACGGCCAGCCCGGGGAGATCTTCCTCAAGATGGCCAAGGAGGGCTCGACGGTCAGCGGCCTGATGGACACGCTGGCGACCTCGGTCAGCCTGGCGCTCCAGTACGGCGTGCCGCTCAAGGACGTGGTCAACAAGTTCGCCCACGTCCGGTTCGAGCCCAGCGGCTTCACCGGCAACAGCGAGATCCCGATCGCCAAGTCTCTCGTGGACTACATCTTCCGGTGGATGGGATCCCGGTTCCTGGCGGCGGACGACAAGGCGATCCTGGGGCTGATCGACCGGTCCCAGGTGGTCGATGAGATCCCCGCTCCGTCCGGTGGGCTCCCGGCGAGCTCGGAGGCCTCGCTCGACACGCCTCCGGCCGCGGATGCGACCGCCGACCTGGGTCGCTCGGCCACCGCCTCGCCCGCGCCAACGCAGGATGTCGAGTCCCCGTCCTCGCCCGAGCCTGAGGCGCATCCCGAGCCGCCGACCGCGACCGCAACGGCGGAGGCAGCGCCGCTGGCAGCCGGGGTAGCGAAGGACGAGCTCAAGGTTATCGCAACGAACGGGAACGGCATCGGCAAGACGAACGGGAACGGGAAGACCCTCGAGTCCTTCGCCGGCTCACTCGGCGGCGGCACCTCGCTGGGTGCCGGCGTCAAGGTCGCCTTCGCCGCCCAGGCCGACGCCCCGTCCTGCGCCGAGTGCGGCTCGATCATGGTCCGCAACGGCAGCTGCTACAAGTGCCTCAACTGCGGGAGCACCAGCGGCTGTAGCTGAACCCTGTTTATCCCAGCGACGAGAAGCCCCGGTGTCCTCCAGCCGGGGCTTCTCCACGCTCCGAATGGTGGTCGCTCGGGGATCTAGATGGACCGATCGTGAGACACGGAGCTGCCGAGCACGAGCACCGCGACGGGCTCCGCCTTGCCCTTGAGCTCGAGGTCGCGGCGCTCGAGCCTTTCGATCGCCGTGCGGTCCAGGTGCGCCGCCTCGGCCGCGTCGACGGTGACGAGCAGCTCGCCGGCGGCGGCCGCGGAGGCCAGCCGTGCGGCGACGTTGACCACATCGCCCAGGGCCGTGAACGTGGTAGCCGGCGGCTCAGCCAGGGACCCGACGAACGCCACCCCCGTGTGGACGCCGACGCCGATCGGGATCCAGGGACCACCGGGGTCCGCGTGGCCGGTCGACCGGAGGAGGTCGCGCCCGGTCTCGAGCGCGCGCTGCGCGTGGAGCTCGCCGGTGAGGGCCGGTACGAAGATGGCCATCACCTCGTCGCCCACGAACTTGTCGAGGATCGCGTCGTGACGGAAGAGCGCCTCGGCCGCCGTGGTGTAGAAGCGCTGCATCAACGTTCGGAACTCGGTCGGCGTCGACCGCTCGGCCAGGGAGGTTGATCCGCGGACGTCGGCGAACAGCAGGCTGCACGGGATCTCCGCGCCGCCCCGATGCTGGTCGAGGATCGTGAAGCAGCGCGTGCAGTAGTTGGGGTTCTTCTGCCAGCGTCGGCTGCCCATGACCCGCGCGAGCGGCGCTCCGATCCCGCCGAACGGCGCCCCGCAGAAGTGGCACCGCGGGCCGCCGGGCATGCGGCGCATGATCCTCGCAAGGCGGACAAGGTCCGGATCTGTGCCGAGCAGGACGGCCCGCCACTGCGGCTCGGTCGGAGGGCTCGCCGGCACCGCCGCCCCTACCGTTGATCCGCCCGGCCGCCCCGGCGGCCGGCGCTCGGCGCCGGGACGCCGGTCTCGTTGCGAGCGGCCTCGCGCATCCCATGCTCGAGCGCGGCGATCGGCTCGTCGAGCGTCGCGATCACCCTGCGATCGAGCGGCAGCGACGCCAGCCAGGTGCGCATTGCGGCGGCCTCGGCAGCGCGATCGAGGGCGTCCCCGCGCTCCCGGAACGCGTCACGTGTCGCGTCCGCAATCCATTGCTGCGCCATGTATGCCATGCGTCAGGCTGCCGCGATGGGCGACCCGGCGGCCGCCGCGAGGCGCTCCAGGGTGGCGCGCTCGAAGAAGGCGCCATCCACGTAGCACCAGATCCAACCCTCCTTGAGGCGGATCGAGCGCATCAGCGCATGGCCGGTCGCCTCGGAGTGGGCGCGCAGGTGCCGGTTGAGCGAGGTGTCGCAGCAGCCAACTGCGCCGCAGATCAGGCACATCCGGAGGGCCGGCCAGTAGCTGTCCATCGCGATGCACTCGGCGCACACGTTGGTCGTTGGTTCGAACACGCGAGCGTCGCCCAGGTGGGTGCAGGGCTTGTCGGCGGCGCGGCCGCTGAATCCGAGCTTGAGCAGGAACTCCGGGGGAGCGATCGGGTCCTTCGGCTCCAGGTGCATCGCGTCGGCCGGCGGGATGACACCGACCGCGCGAAGCGCGGCGATCGCAGCGGGCGGCGGGTCGTCGTCCTGCACCAGCCAGCCGCGGCCGGTCGGCCGGAAACGCAGCGCGAGCTCGATCCGGACCTGCTTGCCGGTGGGCGGCGCGCCCCATAGCTCCCCGGCGTGCGTCCCGGTCACCACGGCCCGGACGCCGACCTCGCCAGGTTCCGCCCCCTCCATCTCACGTTCCTCGACCTCGATCCGGAGATCGGGCATCGCCGCGCGAACGTCCGGCAGCAGCCCCAGCCAGCGATCGGCCTGGGACGGCTCGTCCTGCGCCCGGACGTGCCCGTAGTAGTCCTCGGCGAGGAACGAACGGATCGCGGCGTCGTCGCCGGCCGTCAGAGCGTCCGCGAACGCGACGATATCCGAGATGGACCCGGCGACCATGGGGCTCCTTCCGATCGCGGCATATGCTCCGGATCAGGGACCGGGTGCCTGCGACGTAGCGCATCGTACTTCCGCACGTGCCCGAACATTAGATCAGCCACGCTCGACGTCGAAGGGATCGTCCGGGATGAATGGACACCGGCGCGGCCGGGACGGTTTCGCAATCATGGTGATGGCAGCGCTCGTAGTTGGCTGCGGGAGCACCCCCCAGCCGCCATCGGCGGCCACGGAACCGGGCGCCGAGAGGGTGACCCCGGTGCCACCCACCCCCGTGCCGAACACCTCGTCGTGGCCGACTGACGCACCCTCACCGACGTCGTCCGTTGCCGGGCCCGATCTCGTGGGCCGGCTCGGCTGCGGCCAGGGCTCCGAAATCGACGTGGCCGCGGATGTGCTTCGGCAACCTGCCGAGGCCGAGCTTGCCCAGACGGTGGAGGCGCAGGCGCTCCGGGCATTCGTGACGACGCCGGACGCCACGCAGATGGGCTACCCGACACTCGGCTGGCGGGTCGCCGGCACCAGTGCGACGCGCATCGACTTCCTGGCGCCCGGCCGGAACGGCTGGTATTACGTGTCGGTCGAGGATATCGAGGACCAGGGTGGCTGGCAGGCCTGGGAGTACGGCCGCTGCGACCTCCAGGTCGTGCTGCCCGAGGGCATCGGGTTCGCGAGCTGGGCGCTCGGCCCGGATCCTCCGGCGCCTGATGCCACGGGCCTGACCGTGCTCGCAACCGAGGTTGCCTGCGCGAGCGGAAAGCCGATGGCCGGCCGGCTGCTGGCACCGATCGTGCTGTATGCGCCCGAGGCCGTGACGATCGCCATCGTCGTGCGCCAGCGGCCCGGTGTCCAGGAGTGCCAGGGGAACTCGCCTGAACCGGTCCTGGTCGATCTGAGCGAACCACTCGGGGGTCGCGCCCTGTTCGACGGCAGCTCCTACCCGGCACAGCAACGAAACTGACCGTCCCGGTGAACGAGCATCTGAGGCGCTGCCGGCCCGGTCTACCTGCCCAGGCTCCTGGTCGACCGGGTCCCGGCGCACGTTCTCCGCGTCAGCGTTGATGCTCGAGCTCCTCGATCGCCTGCGACCGGCGCGACCGTCTGCGCGGCAGCGCGTTGAGGCCGGGGACGAGCTGCGGCACCCGCTGGCGATAGCCCGGGTATTCGGCCGGGAAGGTCGCCAGGAGCAGCTGCTCTTCCTCGTGGATCTTGACCCCGAACCCGATCACGCCGATCGCGACCAGGACGATCCACACACCGATCCCGTTCAGCAGCGCGCTGCCGAGCAGCATGCCTAGCACTCCCGTGTAGATCGGGTGGCGCGTCACCGCGTATGGCCCGCCGGTCCTGAGCTGAGGAACGTCCCCGACCCGTGCGTTGACGCTCCACAGCGTGCCGAGCGACAGCCGGGCCCACACGGCGAACGCGGTTGAGACGAGCAGCAGGATGAGCCCGACGACGCGCAACCACGCTGCCTCGAGCACGAGATCCTGCGCGAACACCTGGCCCAGTACCACGATGATCGAGCACGCGATGAATGCCGCCAGGACCGGCCGGGCTGGCACGGATCGGCGGCGGACCCGCTTGCGGGGCGCGCGTGCGGCGTTGTACACGGCGCCGGCGGTCCACACGATCGCCAGGATTCCCCAGCACGCGACGTTGGCGGAGATCACGAGCGGATCGTTCATGTCAGCGCTCAGTCTGCCGAGCCTCCGCGCTTCGCGGAAGCGGCCGGCGTCAGCAATCTTCGATGACGCCTGGCCCCGGACGATGATTGGCGCCGTGCGATCATCGCGCCCGTGGATGCCCAGGCCCACCACCTCCCGCGCTCCCCGCGTCTCGCCGCGCGATGGCTGGCGCTCTCGCTCGTCCTGTGCGCCGGCTGCGCCGCTCCCGGGCCAACCCCCCAGGCGGCCGTCGCCGGCACGCCCCGGCCCACCTTGCCGTCGGTCTCGCCGGTCGCCACTTCGGCCTCGCCCGGCGCGCCCGCGGTCACGCCGGGTCCCAGCACGGCGGTCAGCGCTCCAGACCTGTCGGCCCGCCCCCTCGTGTGGTTCGCGCCGCTGCCGCCGCTCCCCACCGGGCCCGGGCGCCCGTACACGGGATCCGACGACTTCATGCAGCTGTTCGCGCCGGCAGCGGCATGGGCCGGGGCGGCGGCCCACGTCGGGGTGTTCAAGCTGTACGGCGAATGGGTTGCCTACGACGCGACCGACGATGAGCTGCGGACGGCGCTGGCCGCGATCACGAGCCGCGGGATGGCGGTTGCGGTCGAGATGGGACCGCTCGACTCGACCGACGCCTGCGGCCAGGGCGTGGAGAGCTTCGCCGGGATCCATGAGGGCGAGCTGATCAGCCGCCGGATCCGCGACGCCGGCGGCATCCTCCAGGTCATCGCGATGGACGAGCCCTACTTCTACGCCCACGTCTACGACGGCCCGAACGCGTGCCGGTGGCCGGTCGGGCAGGTCGCGGCAGGGGTCGCCGCGTTCGTCCGGGCCATGCGGGCGGAGTGGCCCGGTCTCGTCATCGGTGACACCGAGCCGATGCCCGCCCCGGTCTCCGCGGCCGGCCTCGCCGAGTGGCTGGACGCGTATCGTGCCGCGACGGGCGAGGGGGCCGCCTTCCTCCACCTGGACATGGACTGGGCTCGCGCCGATTGGCCGGCGCTCGGGGTCGCCGTCCGGGAGGCTGGCGCGAAGCGGGGCGTCCCCGTCGGGATGATCTACAACGGCGGGATGGCAGCCACCGACGCGCAGTGGGTCGCGAGCGCCGGGCAGCGCATCCTCGCCGACGAGCAGGCGGCGGAGGGGCTCCCGGCCACGTCCTGTTCCAGTCGTGGATGGACAAGCCCGACCATGTCCTGCCCGATTCGGACCCCGCAACGTTCACGGGCCTCATCAATCGCTATTTCGATGACCACGCGGCGCTGGGCCAGGTTCCTGGCGGCCCGGTGAACCTCGCGCTCGGCCGCCGTGTGACCGCGTCGTCGTCCATCGCGGGCTCGGGCCCGGGCAAGGCGGTGGACGGTGACCCGGACACGCTCTGGAGCGCCGGCACGGGACCGCCGTCGTGGATCCAGGTGGACCTGGGGCGCGCGGTTCACATCTCGACGATCCACCTGACAGTGAGCCAGTACCCGGATGGACGGACGCGCCACCGGGTGACCTGCGCGACATCTGCCGGCGCGACGCGACGGGTGGTGGCCACCCTGGCCTCGTCCACCCGCGACCTGGACACCCTGACCGTGGCCCTTGACACACCTGTGGCGTGCCGGTTGCTGCGGATCGAGACCCTTGCCAGCCCCTCCTGGGTGGCGTGGCGCGAGATCGAGGTGCTCGGCGCGCCCTGACGGGGCCGGCTCGCCTAACGGCTGCAGGCCTCGTCGTACCGGGCGAGCTCCTCGGCGACGGACAGCAGCCGGCGCTGCTGCCGGTCCGTGGGAGCCTCGACGTTGAGGCGGACGATGGCCTTGTTGACCTCGGCAACGAGCACGGTGATCGCCTCGCGGTCACGTCGTTGCCCGAGCGGCGATGGCGGCACCGGGCCGGCGGCGGCCCGGGCAAGGAGCCCGTCGCGCCGTTCGAGGAGGCGGCGGACCTCCTTGTCGGCCTCGATCCAGGGAGGCGCGACCCCGGCGTTCTTGAGGACATGGAACGCGAGCGCCCACTCACCCGCGAGCGAATCGTCCTCGCGCGGCAGGGGCTGGCCCTGGAAGGGCAGGTCGTCGAACTTGCCCTCCGCCACGGCCTCGCGGATCTGGCGGTCGATCAGGCTCTCGCGGGCGGGCAGGATGTCCGGGACGCCGTGCTCGTCGATGCTGCGGAACGGCCGGCGACGCGGGCGGCGCGAGAGGTGGCCGGCCTTGGCGTCCTCTTGTCTGTCGGCCATGGGCCGCTCCTCCAACCCGGCTGCTCGTGGGCCGCCGCTCTCCGGCTGATCGTCGGGCGATCCACGACGGCCGCCTGCCTCCAACGGCGAACCGAAGGATCGGCCGCTACCGAGCGACGGTCAAGTGACCATGGGCCCGAGGATGGCGTGCATCAACTACGCCTGGCCCACCGGCACCCGCGCCGTGGACGCAACGGGATCCCGCATCGCACCCAGCGACACGCCGACCCCGAAGGTCAGGAACCGGCCCTCGGGGAGGAGCTCGAGGATGCATGCCGACGCCTTCCGCGCATCCGGCAGCAGCTTCACCAGCGCCGCCGACAGCGACGCGATGTCCACGCTGCCGGCCGGGTGCACGATCACCCGAGCCGTGAACGTGATCGTCGCGGGCGGGATCGGGAGCGCGAGCGACAGCAGGCCGCCACGGCGGACCGGCACGGTGACGGACACTCGCTGGTCGGGCACGAGATGGCGCGCCTTCCAGCTGTCGGGAGCGACGGCGACGTACAGGCGGTGCCCGGTTGCCGCGTAGCAGACGCCGCTCGACCGGGGCTCGCCGTCGGGCGTCACGTGGCCCAGCACGGCGAACGATCGTCGCTCGAGCTCGTGCCAGACCTGCTCGGTCGTCAGCCGGGACCTCTTGGCCTCCTGCGTGCCGGCGGCAGGGGTCGTGGATGCAGGGGTCATCGCCTGGCCCGCGTGGGCCGATCCGGTTGCCATCTCCTTCTCCTTGGTCCTCTTTGGCGAGGATCAGGCCGCCGCGCGCAGGCCGCTGGCGCGCAGGGCATCCCGCAGCGCCTCGTCGCGCGGATCCCCGCTGATCCTGGTCCCCATCCGGTTGGTGACGTACCCGTAGCCGATGCCTGTCTCGGGATCGGCGAACCCCAGCGAGCCTCCGGCTCCCGGTGCCCCATACGCCCGTGGCCCTGCGAACGGCCAGGTGGCGCTGGGCTTCATGAAGCCGAGCGACAGCTGGACCTCGCCCTTCAGGCATTCGTCGTGGAAGCCCAGCCGGGGGGCGACCGCCGGCGCCTCCAGCGCGGCCAGCGTCTCGGGCCGCAGCCCCAGCTCCCGCCCGCCGGTGGCGAACACGCTGTACGCGTGGGCGATCGCTCGTGCCGTTCCCACGCCGCCGCCCGACGGCACCTCGAGGTTCCGCGCGTACACGTGCTCGGGGACGAGCGGCAGAGCGGGCCCCGGGTTGGCGATGAGCGACCGGTAGAGCACGGAGCGCTTCCGGAACCCGTCGAGCAGCAGGGACAGCGGCATGCCGGTGAGCATCCTGGCCATGCTGGGCGACTCGAGCGGCGCGAGCCGCTCGTCGGGGATCGACTCGGGCAGGCGGATATGGAAGTCGAGACCGAGGGGTGCCGCGATGTCCTCGGCGAACACCCGACCCAGGCTTCGGTGCTCCGGGTCCACCCGCCGAATCAGCTCACCCTCGTAGAACCCGAGGCTGATCGCGTGGTATGCCTGCCGCTCGCCGGGCGCCCACTCCGGGCGCTGGCGAGCCATGACCTCGGCCAGCCGGTCGAGGTCGGCGACGACCGCGCGATCAACCGGCTCGTCAAACCCGAACAGCCCGGCCTGGTGGGAGAGCAGCTGTCGGACGGTGATCGCGTCCTTGCCCTGCTGCGCGAACTCCGGCCAGTACGCCGCGACCCGCTCCTCGTAGTCGAGCAGGCCGCGCGAGTGGGCGAGCGCCATGACCATCGCCGACAGGCCCTTGGTGGTCGAATACACGAGGACCATCGTGTCCTCGCGCCAGGGCTCGCCGCTCGACCGGTCGCGCCGCCCGCCCCACAGATCCACGACCTTCTCGCCGCGGCGATAGACGCACACAGCACCGCCCAGCTCGCCCCGTCGGGTGAAGTTCTCGAAGAAGGCGTTGCGCACGGGCTCGAACCCGGGTGCGACGTTGCCCTGGATGCTCACCCGGACCGATGATGCGGTTGCCATTGCGTCCCATCGCTTTCGACTGCGGGACGCGGCTGCTGGTTGGGGAAGGACTCGACCGCCCACCGGGCGAAGGCACCGGGATCGTCGGGCGGGTTGACGACGGCCATCAGGTGGATCAGGGCGCCGGTGGCGAAGAACCGTTCGAGGGCGATGAGCCCCGCCCCCGAGGCATCGGCAACCGTCGCGTACGTCTCGCGCATCTCCTCGGACACGACGGCCCTGATCTCCGGGTCGCCGCAGGCAGCATAGGCCTGCAGCTGGAGGCGCAACAGGTCGCGGTCGCTGAGATTGCCGCGGTAGGTGGCACCCAGGCCATCGAGGATCGCCGCGGGATCGTTTACAGGTGCCATAGGTCGCGAACCTGGCCCTGCGGTCGGGCCTGCTGCCTCCCCGGTCGAGCAGCCGTGGATCCATCCTGCGGCGGTGAGCCTTCGCCGTGGGGCCCTAGACTTCGGCGATGTCCACCCAGCACGACGTACCCCTGGCAGACGGCCGCGTCCTGCGCGTCCACGATGGCGGTGCGACCCGGTCACCCGGATCCACGGCGCTCCTGTGGCACCACGGCTCGCCGCAGACGGGCGCCCTCATCGAGCCGCTGCTCGACGCCGCCGCGGCGCGCGGGATCCGGCTGCTGGGCTACGGGCGGCCCGCATACGGCGGCTCCACACCCAACCCCGGGCGCGACGTGGCCTCGGCGGCACGGGACGTCGAGCAGGTGATGGACGCCCTGGGCATCGAGCAGTTCGCGGTCATGGGCGCCTCGGGCGGCGGGCCGCACGCCCTCGCCTGCGCAGCACTGCTGCCGGAACGGGTGACCGGGGCGGTCACGCTCGCCGGCATCGCCCCGTACACAAACGCGTTCGACTGGTTCTCGGGCATGGTCGCACCGGGTGGTCTGCGCGCGGCGGCCGAGGGCCGCGAGGTGCGCGAGCGGTTCGCGGCGACCGACGAGTTCGACGAGAGGCAGTTCATCGGGGCGGACTGGGCCGCGCTCACGGGAGCCTGGGCATCGCTCGGACGAGACGCGGGAGCCGCCGGCTCGGCCGGTCCCGACGGGCTCATCGACGACGATGTCGCCTTCGCCAAGCCATGGGGCTTCGACCTCGCGCAGATCTCGCTACCCGTGCTCCTCGTCCAGGGCGGCGAGGATCGGGTGGTTCCCCGCCCGCACGCCGAATGGCTGCTGAGCCAGATCCCGACCGCCGAGCTGTGGCTGCGCCCGCGCGACGGCCACGTCTCCGTCCTGGCCGCGGTCCCGACCGCGATGGACTGGCTGCTGGCCAGCATCACGCCGCACCGATGAGGGCGGACGATTCGCCCGCGGCCCCGTTCAAACCGCGATGCAGGGTAGAGTCGGGTCCGGGGAAGCAACCAGCACGAGGGCAAGCGTGGCGAAGAAGGATTGGGGCGACCTTTCGAACGGCCAGCTGGTGAAGCGACTGGGCAGGCTGCTGGACGTGTCATTCACCGCCGATGGAGGCGTGGGTCCGGACGGGGCCGCGCACGGCCTGGCCGAGGTCGGTCGCGATGCCTGGGTCGCGCTCGAGATCGAGCAGAAGCACGCCCATCCGGCCGAGAACGTTCTCCGGTACTGGCCGTGGCTCGACCGCAGCCGTCGTCGCCTGGTCCTGATCCACGTGATCGCCCCCGACGCCCGCAAGCGCGAGGGATCCCGCACGGAGCTCACGAAGTGGCTGGGTGCCCTGATGGAGCGGGTGCTGCCCGGGCGGTTCGCGTACTGCCGCCTGGAGCTGGGCACGAAGGCCGAGGCCGACCAGCTCCACAGTGTCGTGGACGCCATCGCCGAGCTCCGCTCGCCGCACGCGGCCAGGGGTCCGGCAGTGGGCCTCTAGGCGACGGGCCCAGGTGGGATGCGGCGTGGTCCCACCACCCTCAGGCTCCGAGGCGCTGAAGCTGACGAAGGACCTTGCGGACGCCCTGGCACCGACGCCGCCGGCTGCCCCGCCAGGATCGTTGCCGGCTCGTCAGCCGCAGCCGTCGGATGTCGCGGTCGGGGCGGGGGTCGGTCCCGGGGTGGGGGCCGGTACGACGCCCGCGTCCGACGTCGCTGCCGGCAGGTCGACCGTCCAGGCCGTGGATCCCGCCGCGTTGGCATCGGACCATGTCACGCCCAGCCCGACCAGTGTCCGGCCCTGGGGGATCAGAACCTCGATGGATGCGCGGTTGAAGGACGGCTGGTCCGGCATCTGGCGCCAGATCCGACCAGTCGACGACGTCCATGTCTCGCCGAAGATGTCGCCATCGGCCCGCACGCAGCCGCCCGTGGATGTCACCCGGTAGCCCGTCGCGACATAGCCGGCCTGGTCCGCCACCAGCGGGGGGCCGCCAGCGACCGGGCCGGACACGCGGACCCACGTGACCCCATTGGCCGATGTCCATGTGAGTGGCTGCAGGCATTCGGCGTCGCAGCCTTCGGCGATCCAGCCCGACGGGCCGTCCGCGGCCAGCCGGACGATCGCGCCGTCAGAGGCCGGAAGCGTGCCGACCTTCGACCAACCGGAGGCTTCGTCCGCCTGCCACACGCCTACCGGCTGCCCCGTCTCCATGGCGGGCGTGTCACCCACGAGGGCGGTGAGCCGGCCGCCGGCCGCGACGACCGCCTGCGGATCCTCGCCGGTCCAGGGCGGTCCCCCGTACGTGGTCACGTCGACGCCGGCCTCGTTCCACCAGGCCTTACGCCTGAGTGTCGTTCGCAGGAGCCAGAGCTGGCCGTCGGTCAGCCGGGGGTAGGTGGCCTCGCTCCAGGTAACGCCGTCGGCCGACGACCAGAACGCCTCCGACGGAACGTCGTCCGTGGTGGCGGTGATCTCGCCGATCGCGACCAGGCCCGGGCCACCGATCGTCACCGCCTCGACCCCCACCGTTGCGCCGGAGGGAGCGGGCACTGTCTCGGCACGCCAGTGCAGCCCGTCGTCCGACACCCAGATCATTGGCCCGTCGTCACCGCCTTCGGACTCAATGGCCATGACGAGCTTGCCGCCAAAGCGGGTCCAGACGGGTCGGAACATGGTCTGCCAGTCGCCAACGTTCGGGGTGGCCGGATCGGCGGATTTCGTCCAGCTGATGTCGAAGGGAACCGGCGGCTCGGTGGGTGTCGGGGTCGCGATCGGCATCGGTGCTTGCGTTGGTGTCGCAGCCAGGATCGCAGCCGACGTGGGCTGACCGCCGAGCACCGGTGAGGGCGGGACAGAGGTGGGCGAGGACAAGGAGCAACTCGCGGTCGCAGCCGCCATCGTCGCGACGGTGATCCCGCGCAGGATCCTGGCCGACGAGCGGGACGCTTGGGACATCCGGGTCGAGCCCTCCATGGGCACAGGGGACGTGACCGTAGGCAGGTGTGCGACGGGTGGGGCTCGGCCGGTGATTTCAGCGCACCTTGAACGTGGCGGCGTGGTTGTTCCACCGCAGCAGGCCGGCCCAGCCCGGGTTGAACAGGCCGATCTTCACCGTGTACCTGCCCGTATGGCGGCTGGCCTTGACGTGCCACGAGAACTTGAATGTCCCGGTGACACCCGCCGACAGGGTCACGGTCCAGGTGCGTTGCTTGACCAGGTGGCCCTTCGGTCCGTAGATCTCGACATCGACCAGGACGCGCGTCGTGGCCGATGCGCTCACATGGGTCTTGACCAGGATGTCGTGGCGGCGGTTGACGGTCTGAGGCTTGGTCAGCGCGCTCGTGGCGAACTTGGCGGGGACCGGGTCGGCCATGGCGGCGGGGTCGGGTCGCCACCCGGCGGCGGGGTCGGGTCGCCACCCGGCGGCGGGGTCGGGTCGGACCCGCCGCCGGCATCGAGCGCCAGGCCGCCCGCTGCGTAGTACGCGGCGACGCGGTCGCGGAGGTAGCCGCCATCGTCATCGGCCGACAGCGACGCGCGCGTATGGGTGCCGGACGCCGCCGGGTTGGTGACGCCGTCGCCGGTGGCGTCGCAGGCACAGGTCGTCCCCGAGGCCCCGCCGCCGAACAGCAACCCGGTCACGCCGTCGTCGCGCCACGACGCCAGGTGGCCGTCAGTGATGTCGGACAGGAACCACTCGGGGCGGTTGTCCGCGTAGTGGCCCCAGGTGTCATTCGTCGCGCGCATGACCGTGTTGCCCATCGGGATCTGCCATACGACCACGCGCTTCCCGGTGCCGGCCACGAAGCCGGCGATGAACCGCCCGTACCGGGGGAAGTCCGACGCGTTCCACCAGGCCGCGCCGCCGTCGCCATAGACGTACTGATAGAAGCCCGAATCCCGGTCGGCGAGGTCGGTGAACGCGAGGTCGAAGTCGGCCCCGAGCGACGTGTAGAACGCTGCGGCCTTGGCGGCCAGGGTGTCCGTCTGGGCGTCGCTCGTCTGGCTCGCGTGAAGGTCGAACATCGTGCCCCACACCGACAGGTGGTAGGCGAGCAGGACGTTGGGCGCGTACTTGTCGCGGAGGCGGACGAAGGCCCGGGCGAAGCCCGCGGCGGTGTTGGGCAGGCCGGCGAGGTCGGCGTCGCCGCTGGACGCCACGGCGGAGGGCACGTCGGCACCGGCGTTGTTGGCCGCTGCCTGCTCGATGTAGCCCCAGAGGTCGGGCTCCACGTGGAGCACGATCGGGTGGTCGGCCGAACCGGCCGCCGCCTTCTGCAGGAACAGCCGCACGTCGGCCCAGTAGGCCGCCATCGTCGACGCGCTGCGCAGGTTGGACAGGTCCTTGGCCGACTCGGAGCTGCCCGTCGCGGGCAGGCTCTGCAGCATCATGTAGTACGGGAACACCGGGACCATGCCATTCGCTACCGAGTCCTGGACGTACCACGTGACGAACGCCCCGTTGGTGTTCCAGGTCGCCCAACCCGATCCCGTGTTCACGCCGCCGGCGAGGTACTGGTAGCGCAGGCCGAACGGTGCGCTGGCGCGTAGGGCCGCGGCTCCACCCGGACTGTCGGCGACGCCGACCTCGAGGTTCGTGAACGGCCAGGACGCCGGGACGACCGGGAGCGCGGCGGCGCCCACGACGGGTCGCGCGGCGGGGACAGCGACGATGCCGGCCACGACAGCGATGGCGGCAAGGGCGGCCGTAAGCCGGATGCGCATGAGGTCCAGCATCCGCCTGATCGGAACCGGGGCAATGCCGAGGTCGTCCCGTTCGGCGGCGCCGATGGTGGGAGTGCAGCGATGCACCTGCCGCCGCGCGCGGTCACCGGGCGCCCATTGCCGATTGGCGTCGCACCCGAGACAGCCCGATGCCGCAGCTCATCGCCCTGGCGTGATCGGGCGGCTGATGACCCGGGATCTGGCTCGGGCTGTCGTCAGCGGCGTCCTTGCGCTCCTCGTCGTGCTTCCCGTGATCCTCGTCTGGGTCTGAGGCCGGCGGTCCGGGGCGAAACGGCCCTTGCCCGAACGGTGCAGGCCCGGGCACGCTGACCCCTCAACCCGCAGGGAGAAGACGGTTGCGCGCGTTCATCACTGAGCTGGCAGCGATGGTGGATCGTGTCCGGGCGGTCGCGATCGCGTGCATCGTGGCGGGCGCCCTGATGCTGGCCGTCCTGCTGGCCGGCAACCCGGGGCTGTGGATCGGTGACGGCGGCTGGATCATCCTGATCGGCCTCATCACCTCGGCGGCCTACCAGGTGTACGAGAGCCGCCAGCAGGCCGGCCGGGCCGACGCCGGCACCTGGGGCCTCGCGGCCGCGGTCGGCCTGGTCCTCGCGTTTGCGATCCTGGCCGGGCTCTCGCTCCTGCTTCAGCCGGTGGTATCGGATACGCCACTGCTGGCCGACAACCCCGTCCCGATCGCGATCCTGGCGTGGCTGCTGCTCGCCGCAGGCGCCGTCGCGTGGCAACGCGATCCGCAGCGCAGGGCGATCGCCGCGACGCTGGCCGTCTCGATCGGGATCATCCTGGGCGGAGTGGCGGCGCTGCGCAGCGACGCGGACTGGGGGCCGATCCCCGTCATCGCGATCCTGATCGGCCTGGGCTTCTTCTTCGCCGCGGCGGGCGCCGGCCTGCAGCAGCGCTCGCGCACGGGCGCCACCGAGCAGGCCCACCCGGTGATCGCGGCCGCACCGGCGATGCAGGCACGCCGGTCACACCCGCAGGCATCGAAGCGAGCGCGCCGCAACCGCCGGCGGTAGGTCGGCGGCCGCAGGCGGCGCTGCCGGCGGCTGGACAGTCGCGCACAATGGGTCGATGGCGCGAGACCCGAAATCCGGCGAATCCGGCGAATCCGGCGAGCCCGGTGAGTCGGGCGAGTCGGGCGTCCCCGGCACCGCCGAGTCCGGCAGCACCAGTGCCCCGCGCCTGACTGCCGACGAGCTGGCGCTCCGGCTGGGGGTCGATCGCGCCCGCGTGGAGCAGCTGGCGGATCGCCGCGCGATCGAGCGCGACGCCGATGGACGGTTCGCGCGCGGGGACGTCCATCGCGTGCGGCTGCTCAACGCGTTCGAGGAGGCCGGGGTCCCGCTCGACGCGCTGCTCGCGGCCAGTCGTGCCGGGATGATCAGCCTTACCTACTACGATGAGCTTCACCCACCGCTGGACGCGCTGTCCGGGCGAACGTACGCAGATCTCCGCGCGGACATGGACCCCGCGGGCGGCCGCCTGGCCCAGCTGTTCGCTGCGTTCGGCCTGGCCGAGCCCGACCCGGGTACTCGGCTCACGGTGGCGGATGACCGGCTGGTCTGCGCCCTCCTGGAGATCGTCGAGGAGACCGGGCAGCCCGACCTGGCGCTGCGCGCCGTCCGGATGTACGGCGAGTCGGCCGGCGCGCCGCGGACGGCGCCCTCGGGGTGTACGGCGAAGCCGTCGGCCGGCTGGGTGATGGCCTGCAGGGTCTGCCGCTCGAGGCCTGGTTCGACCGCCTGCTGCGGCCCTGGGCGCGCTTCGCGCGCCAGTCAGGCGCGCTGTCCGCGTGGCTGGGCGATCGGCACATCTCCCGGTCCATCGACGAGTACAGCGTGACCGAGTCCGAACGGATCCTGGAAGAAGCCGGGTTCGTTCCGGCGCGGCTCGATGCCCCACCGGCGGTGGCGTTCGTGGACCTGACGGCGTTCACGCGCCTCACCGAGGAGCGCGGCGACGAGGCGGCGGCCGCGGCCGCGCTGCGCCTCGGTGAGCTGGCCGCCGATGTCGTGCGACCCAGCGACGGGCGGGTGGTGAAGCTGCTGGGCGACGGCGTGCTGCTCCAGTTCGACGACGCGATGGCGGCGGCCGACGCGACGCTCGGGCTGCTGGGCGCGCTCCCCGGTGCTGGCCTGCCGTCCGGGCATGCGGGCATCGCGAGCGGGCCGCTGATCCGGCGGGACGGCGACGTGTTCGGACGGACGGTCAACCTGGCCGCGCGGATCTCGGACGTTGCGCCCGACGGCCACGCGTACGCTCCCGCCGCCATCGCATCGGCGCTCGATGGGTCGGGGTTCCGGCTCGAACCCACCGATGCCGCCGTGCTCCAGGGAATCGGCCGGGTCCGGCTCGTCGACATCGTCCGGGCAGGCCGCTAGGCAGGGTTGTCTCGTTTCGCCTACGCTCCGCGCGTCGTGGCCGGCGCCGCCGGCAACCCGGGAGGATCGTGCATGGCGCTGCGTCTCCGACTCCTCGCCGTTCCTGTGGCCACGCTGCTCCTCGCTGCGTGCTCATCAACCCCGGTCTCGCAGGCGGGCCTGGCACCCACCGATACCCCTTCAGCCGGCTCGGCCTCGTCTCCGCCGTCCACCACCCCGGGGACGTCGCAGCCGTCCTCGGCGCCCGCCACGTCCGTGCCGGCAACGCCGGAGGTGACCATCGACGGACCGCCGCCCAAACCCGGCAAGCCCACCTTCAAGCTGGTCAGCGAGGAACCGGGCACCGCGCCCGGGGTGACCACCGAGACCTACCAGGTGACGTGGACCGAGCCCCAGGGCGCCGCGGGCTCGTTCCTCGTCTACGGGCTCAAGGTGTGCCTGCGCGATTCGGCCAAGTACGACGGCAAGCCGTGCGTCGTGAAGGGCATGAAGATCCCAACCAAGCAGCTGGACCTGCTGGGCACCGCGCCCGGTGACGCGCGCTCGATCAACGTGTCCTGGCAGCTGGGCGAAGCCGGTCCGGGGCCGTACTGGGCGATCCTGCTGCGCGCGACGAACGCATCCGGCAACAGCATCTTCACGATCGTGCACACCGAGAACGTCTGCTTCGGCTGCACCTACTGATCCAGGCGAGGCGTGCCAGCCCCGCCGCGGCATTCGCAGGTACCGTGACACCGCGATGACCAGCGAAGCGCTCGGCGGCACGCGGCCGCAGTCCGGTTCCACGTGGCGCTATGCCGTGCCTGCAGCGGTGTTTGTGATCGCGCTCATCGTCTACCTGCGAGCGCTGCTGCCCGGGATGGCGTTCGATGACTGGGGCGAGATGCAGACGGTTCCCCACGTCCTGGGCATCCCCCACCCCACCGGCTACCCGACGTACGTGCTCACCGCCTGGCTGTTCGAGCTGCTGCCGCTTGGTTCGGTCGCCTTCCGCGCGAACCTGTTGTCGGCGGTGTGCATCGCGCTCGCGATGGCAACCCTGACATCGATCCTCCAGCGCCTGGGCGTGCGGCCCGTCATCGCGGGGGTCGCGGCGCTGGCCACCGGGGCGACGGGGACCATCTGGGCGTCGGCGGAGGTCGCCGAGGTCAATCCGCTCCACGTCCTGTTCATCGCCCTCATCCTCGACCGCGCGCTGGCCTGGGCGGAGACCCGCCGCCGCCGGGACCTCGGGTTGGGCGGTCTGCTGATCGGCCTGTCACTCGGCAACCACGTGCTGACGGCGTTCGTTGCCCCGTTCGTCACCCTGTTCGTGCTGTGGACGGGTCGCCGGGAGCTGCTGGCCCATCCGCGCTGGATCCTGCTGCCCATCGCCACGCTCGCCGCCGGGCTCGCCGTCTACGCCTACCTGCCGATCGCGGCGTCGTTCCACCCGCCGCTCCCATACAACGACCCGGTCACGCTGGATCGGTTCAAGTTCCTCGTCACGGGCGAGCAGTTCCGGGGCCAGTACGACAGCCTGTTCTCGACCGCGGACATCGGGCCGTTCATCGGGTCGCTGCCCGACCTGTGGAGCCTGGCGGTAGCGCGCGGGACGCTGGTCATGCCGCTCCTGGGCCTTGTCGGCCTGGCCGTCCTGTTGGTCCGGCGGACCGCGTTCGCGCTCGCCTGCTGGGGGATCCTCGTGACCGGTGCGTACATCTGGGCAAGCTACCTGCGGCTGGAGCACTACCTGCTGGTGCCGTGGCTGGTGCTCGCGATCGGCGTCGGGGTGGCGCTCGACACCGTGGCTGAGCTGCTCGAACGGTTCGTGGCCACGCTGCGCGCCCGCGTGGGGTTCCCGATCGTCGGCCTGGGCGGCCCGATCGTCGCCCTCGCCGGGGCTGCGGTCGTCCTCGCGCTGGTCGCGTCGAACTTCCCGGCTGCGGACCGCAGCGGCGACCACACCGCGGAGGCGTATGTCGAAGACGTGTTTGACGTCCTG
Source organism: uncultured Chloroflexia bacterium (assembly GCA_963732805.1). GTDB lineage: Bacteria > Chloroflexota > Limnocylindria > Limnocylindrales > CSP1-4 > CAIXZV01. Next base: position 1,043,661 of record CAVTAW010000002.1, on the reverse strand, counting down.
CCCCAGTACGCCGCGATCCTCTCGTACTGGGGCGCCTCCACGCCGCTGTGGCACGCAACCCTGGTCGAAGGCCGCCGCCCGGACGTGCTCGTCGTGGACGACACCAACATCGTCTACGAGGGCTGGGGCACCCGCGAGAACCGGATCGCATCGCTGATCTGCACACGGCCCGTGTTCATGATCCACCTCAGCGAGGCCGACCTCGACGTGACGCGTCAGCAGTACCAGCTGACGAAGGTCGCGACGCTGTTCGTTGCCGGGGGCACGCCGATGGCGACGGCACACGAGCCGCTGTACCGGGTCGATCCGTACCCGGGGACGTGCCCCTGATCTCCGGTTTGCCGGTGAGCCCCGCGGCCCGGCTCTGGAACGCTCGGCGAGCCCGGCGCTGGAACGCTCGGCGAGCCCTGCAGCGGTTTGCCGTCATGGCCGGATCTGGCCAGCGCGGGCCTGAACGCCCGGCGACCCGCTGAGCGCCGCTGGGGCGGCGTTGGAACGCCCGGCGAGCACTCCAGCGGTGCCCGCGTGGATCGGAACGCCTGGCGGTCCGAGCAGCGGTTCTCGGGCCCGCGGCCCCGCCGGCCACGCACGGTGGCGTTCCGGCTCGCCGAGGGTGACCGCCGACAACCGCCGCAGTGAACGCTGGGCGATCCGCGCGCGGCGCGCGGGTCCGGGCAAGAGGGGCGCGCGAGCGACTGTACGCGGTGCACGGCCCCGGACGGAGGGCCGCGCGATCAACCGTACGCGGCCGGCGTGCCGGCCGGCCTGGACGAAGGGCAGCGCGATCAACCGTACGCGGCCGGCGTGCCGGGCGGTCCGGACGACGGGCCGCGCGAGCAACCGTGCGACGCGCCCGCGCCCCCGTGCACCGCGCGGCAAGAGCGCCGATCCGCCGATACCGCTAGGGCACCGGGACCGGGATCGGAAACGGCAGGCGGCCCGGCATGCCGCCCGGGAGGAGCGTGCCGATGTCCTTGGGCAGGAGCGGCCCCAGCACGGCCAGCACGCCCGGCACGGTGGACGCGCGAAGCAGCTGCACCGTGGTGGTGGCATTCAACGACTTGGTCAGCTCCTTGAGCGGACCGGGTGCGACCGCCACACCGATCGAGGCGTTGGTGCCGAAGTAGGCGTCAAGGATGACCACGACCGCGGACAGGATGAGGACGGCCTCGACCCCGCCCACGGCGGCGCCCAGTGCCGCGTCCAGCTCGTGGGTCATGCCCCGCACGGCCACCCGGCCCATGAACTGGTTGCCGACGAGATGGAGGCCGGCGAGGATCGCGGGAAACGCGATCGTGTAGCCGACCAGGTCGGCGTAGTCGGGCGGGATGCTCGGGAACACCTGGCTCGCGATGGCCCCGACGGGATACCGGAAGTAGGCCCCTGCCACGAGGGCCAGGCCGATGAACACGATGCCGATCAGCCGCCTCAGAAATCCGGTACGCCAGCCACCGTAGATGAAGCCGCCGATGAACCCGACCAGCACGACATCCATGGGACGCTCCGAGCCTCAGCCACTCGCAGGACGACGGGACCGATGACGGCGCACAGCATGGCACGGAACGGCCCCGGCGGTCTCGGGTGCGCCACGTGTTGCCCGGCAGCCCCGGCGCCCGGCGCGATCGGCGCCCTGACGCCCGGCGCGATCGGCGCCCTGACGCGGTCGGTGCCCCGCTCCGGTCAGTTGGCCTTGATGATCGCGGTCATCAGCTCCTTAGTGGCGGCCATGCTGAGGCCCGCGACCATGACCAGGTCACGACCCAGCCGATACAGTGCGACGGAACCCGAGGCTGCCTTGATCAACGCCACGCGGTGGCCGCGGATCCGGGCGTACGTGAGCTTGCCGTCGACGTTGTTCGCACCGCCCCGCGCGGCTCGCTCGAAGGTCGCCTTGTTCCAGGTCACGCCGTCGATCCGCATCGCATACGCGACCCCGACGACCACCCCGAGACGGTGGATCTCCCGTCCGCTCATGGTCGCCTCGACCGTGGTCCCGCCGACCTGGAAGGTAAACGTCGCCTGAAGCGCCGCGTCGGCGGGGTTGTCGACGAGCTCGAAGGGGGCGGCGATCCTGAGACCAGCTGCGGCGTCGGGCGCCGGGCTGGGCACCGTCGTGGTCTCCGCACTGGGCGCCGGGTTGGCCGTTGCCGCCGGGTCGGGAGTTGCCGTCGGTACGGGGGTGGCGGTGGGCGCCGGGACGGGGGTGCCCGAGGGGGTCGCCGGGAGTGAGGCCGCGGTGACCCCGGCTACGGGCCCGGACGGTGCCGATGTCCCCGCGGGCGACGATCCGCACGCTGCCATGAGCAGCAGGACGGCCATAGCGGCCAGGGCCGGACGCGGGTTGCGAGGGCCGACGCGCATCGATCGAGGCTCCGTCTCCGGGAGCGCGACTGGCCCCCATCGCGCGGCACCGTATCTGGGCGACGGAGCGGGCACTACCCCCCAAAGGGTCCACCTGACATGAGCGGGGGACCGCCCCCGCGACGTCTATCGACGGTACGCGCGATCCGCGGATGGGGCGTTGGGCCGATTGACGACCTCCCGGCCGGTCCCATCATGAGAACATGGGAACCCCGAAGGACATGGGAACCCCGACGCCCGCCGGCCCCGCTCAGGCACCGGACCCGCCGGCAGAGCACCCGCTCCAACAGCGCCTCGCGGACTTCCAGGGGGAGCTGGAACGGGATGGCCGGGCGCCCGCCACGCGCCAGCGCTACGGCACGGCGATCCGCGAGCTCGATGCCGCGGTCGAGGCCGTGTCATCCGACGCCGCGCCGGGTGCCTCGGCCGCGGCGATCGATCGGCTGGCGCTCGCCCGGTACCTGGCGGACCTCTCGCACCGCTCGCTCAAGCCGTCTACCGTGGCCTCGAAGCTGGGCTACGTCGGCTCCTTCGCGCGATGGCTGGTCGAACATGAGCCGGACCTGGTCGATCCGGCGGTGGTGCCGTTGCTCGCCGACCTGCGGAGGGCCGTGGCGTCAGGCTCCCTGGTGGTGACCAGCGAGGCGTTCGACCCGGCGGCGATCGTGGGCGGGCACATCGGGGCCAGGGCGGAGCCACCGGTGCCCGGGACCGAGGTCGGGGCCGATGCGGGCGCCGGGCCCGGTGCGGGGGCCGACGACACCGGCGGCGACGAAGCGGGCGGCGACGAGGCAGCCGAGACGGGCGCCGAGGCAGCCGCTACCGAGGCGGGCGGCGATGAACGCGGCACCGGCACCGCCGAGACCGCCGACGTGGTGCGCTATCTCCACGCCCGTGCCCCCGATCGGATGACACCCGGCGATCGGATCGATGTCCTGGCACGGATCGCGCGGGACGAGGGTGGTGGCTCGGTCACGACGGCCCTCAAGCCCACCCGCATCCCGGCCGCCGGTACCGACATGTACCTGCTGATCTCGGCGCCCGACTTCGAGACGCTGAGCGATCCCTACGTGCGCGTCCACGTGCCGCGGGACACCGACTCGGAATGGGTCACGTTCTCACTGCGCTCGAGCAAGGAGGGCATGCACGATGTCGAGATCCATGCGCTCAACGGGGGAACGCACCTGGGCTCCGTGGTCGTCCAGGTTGCCGTGGCTCGGGACGCAGGAACCGCACGCACCGTGGACACCACGGACCTGGTGGACGAGCGCCCCACGGTCCCCGGCGAGGTCACGCTGTTCGTCCACTACGACCCGACGGGGACGCCCCCGGTCCTCCAGTACCGACTGTTCCACCAGGGCGAGGGCAACCCGCCGGTGCTGTCCCTGTCCGGGCTGACCGTGGATCCCACCGCCCACGTCGAGCGCGTCATCGCGCAGCTGGGCCGCCTGGCGGCCAACGCGACGCCGCTGGATCCGGGCCTCAGGGACGAGCTGATCAAGGAGTACGGCATCAACCTCTGGCGGTCGTTCGTGCCCCAGCCGCTCCAGGACGCGATCTGGGCGGTGGCCGACGGGATGCAGCGGCTGACCATCGTGTCCGGCCAGGATCCCGTCCCGTGGGAGCTGCTCTACCCGCTCGCCCAGGGGAGGCCCGACCGCGGCTTCCTCGTCGAGTGGGCCGAGCTGGTCCGCTGGCCGACCGGGCCCGGCGTGCGGGCCGCACCGGCGGCCCTGGGCCTGCGGGACGTGACCTACGTGCTGCCCAACGATGCGCCCCCCGAGGCCACGGTGGAGATCGAGCACCTGCGCCTGATCGATCCACGTCTGCACGACGGGACGGTGATCGCGACGGCGCCGCAGTTCGTGGATGCGATCGGTCGGGCCGATTTCGACCTGATGCACCTGGCCTGCCACAACAACTTCGCACCCGGCGCGTCTGCCATCCGCATCGGCGGCCAGGACATCGAGACGGTGTTCCTGACCCGTGCGCAGGTCCTCGAGACCCTCCGCCCGCGTCACCCGGTCGTGTTCATGAACGCCTGCCGGTCTGCCGGCCAGGCCCCGGTGTTCACCACGATCGATGGCTGGGCGCAGGGCTTCATCCGGGCGGGTGCCGGAGCGTTCGTCGGCACGCTGTGGCTGGTCCGGGACGGCCCGGCACGCTCGTTCGCGGAGACGTTCTACGGGCACCTGGTGGGCGGCGACCCGTTCGGGACGGCGATCCGGAAGGCCCGCCAGGCAACGCGCGACGAGACCGGCGACCCGACCTGGCTGGCCTATGCGGCCTACGGGGACCCGGCCGCGATCTTGCACAGAGAGGTGGTGCCGTGACCCTGCGACCCGTGTTCGTGATCCACGGGGTGGCGAACACCGACGAGATCGAGTTCAACGGGCGAGTCGCGAAGCTCGAGGAGGCGGTCGCGCGCATCCACGGCAACCGCTGGACGTTCGTGCCGGTGTTCTGGAACCAGCTGGGCGCCGATGTCCGGGGCGTGGAGGCGGCGATCCCACCTCTGGAGCCGGGTGCGTTGGTCCGGTCGACAGCCGAGATCGACGGCGGGCTGGCGGACGCGCTCGAGAGGGGGCTCGTCGATACCTCGCTCCTCTACCCGGGCTTCGGGCTGCTCAACGCGGAGCCAGGATCCGAGGCTGCGTCCTCGCGGGAGGCTGCCGGCATCGCGACCGTCCGCTCAGCCGTGGATCCCCTGGAGGCCGTCGTGTCATCGGCCGGGCACCGCCTCGGGGTCGCCACGCCGGCCGGCGTCAGGGCCGTCGCCCCGGACGCCGGTGACCTGCGTACCGCCGTGGAGGCGGCCTGGCCGGACCTCCGGTACCTGCCCGAGGTTCGCGATCCCGTCGTCCTGGGAACGGTTGGTGCAATGGTGGCCGACGCAGCCGGCTCATCGGCGGAGGTCGCTGTCACCCGCGGCATCGTCGAGGATCTCGGTGAGGTCGTGGCGCGGACGCTCCACCAGGCGGACGTCCTCACCGGCCTGCTCGTGGGACGCATCGGCGAGATCGTGCACCACACGGTGAGGACGGCGCTGACCCCCCGGTTCGGCAAGGGCGCCGGCGACGTCCTCGTGTACCAGGCGCATCGGGCGGAGATCGGGGGGCTCGTGCGGAGGAAGCTGGCGGAGGCAGGCCCGACGCTCGGGACCCCGGATGACCCGGCACTCGTGATCGGACACAGCCTGGGCGGGATCATCGCGTTCGACCTCGCCGTCACCGACCAGGTGCCGATCACCTGGGATGCCCTGGTCACGTTCGGCAGCCAGTCGCCCCTGCTCCACGTGCTCGATCCACGACGCGGCCTGCTGGACCCATACCTGCCCGGCGATCCCGCGACACGGTCCCGCCTGCCGGCGACGATCCGGCGGTGGACGAACATCTGGGAGCCGTGGGATCCGCTTGCGTTCTACGCGTCGAACGTGTTCGAGCTGCATGACGGCAACGGCGTCGCGGACGTGCGCATCCCGCACCTGAGCTCAACGCCGCTGTGGTCGCATTCGATCTACTGGACGCAGCCGGACGCGGTGGCCGCCATCGGCGAGGCACTGGTCGCCGCCGGCGCGTGACCCGAGCTCGGGGTCGAGAGGCTCCATCCGCGGCAGCCTACGTCCGGCCCGGCCCCGATACCAGCGGGTCGTGCCTGCGGCTGCCAAAATCCACCGATCCCGACCCCTCGCCCCTCCCGACCCGTGCCAATGGACCTAGCAAGGCGCACGCCCCGGACGGATGCTCGATCCTGCCCGACCAGCGGAGGTGATCAGATGCAGGCCAGGATCGGCGATCGGATCGTGCTCGAATTGGAGAAGGTGGGTCAGCGGGACCGCGAGGGCGAGATCCTCGAGGTCGTCGACTCGCCGCTCGGGCCGAACTACCGCATCCGGTGGGACGACGGCCACGTGAGCGAGATGCGCCCGAAGGCCGGCAGCGCCCGCATCGTGTCCGCGCCCAAGCGCTGATCCGGCGCCGGGCGGCGACGAGGCCGGCAGACGCCGATCACGCGGCGCGCTGAGGGTCGGACGCGGCACCGGCGTGTGTGATCGGTGTGCGTGACCGGTGTGCGTGACCGGGTCAGGAGAGGCCGAAGCGCTTGACGGGCACGTTCCACCCGATCAGCTCGCAACCGAGGAAGTGGGGCGCATTGGCGCCCGGCGTGCAATCCGGGCAGCCCCATCGGGTGAGGCCGCCGTCGTCCGCGAGGTAGGCGACGTCGCAGGTGCTCTCGGTCGGGTCGCAGTTGCGCCCATGACAATCGCAGTTGCAGTGGATCCAGTGCTCGCAGGTGCACTCGGCGTCGGGCGAAGGCGCCCGAAGGACCGATGCCGGGAAGGGGGACGCTTGCATGGGCCAGGCTCCTGGAACGCTGCCTCCGTCGGCCGGCCGAGCGTCGGCGGCGCGGTGGATGCGATTGTCCTCCCACGAGTCAACGCGATTGGCCCGGCGCCGTTTCCTCCCGGCTCGCGCTGCTCGTCGCCCCGCTGCTCGTCGCCCCGCTGCTCGTCGCCCCGCTGCTCGTCGCCCCGCTCTCGCCCCGCTACCGTCGCCACCTCCTAGGAGAGCCATTCAGCGGTTCTGACGAGGTCCGCCGCGCCATTGCTCTCCGGGAGAGCACTGCAGCGGTTCCCCGGCCCGTCAACCGCCGGATCGCTCCGTGGCAGAGCGAGATGGCGGATCTCTCGGAAGCCAGCCGCTGGATCGCTCTGCGGGCGAGCAGGCGCCACGTCGGCGGGACGCCGGCCGCTGGATGGAACGCCGCGCGAGCCGCAGGCAGCAACGCCGCGCGAGCCGCAGGCAGCAATGCCGCGCGAGCCGCAGGCGGCAACCCCGCGCGAGCCGCAGCCGCCAACCCCGGCTCTATACCAATGTGATATCATTCCGATACCGCGCCAGATGAGCGCGCCAGGAGCTCAGCGTCAGATGAACAAGGAACGAATTGCCCGCACCCTGCCCGGAATTCCGACCACGCTCGGCCTGATCGCCGCAACCGTGCTCATCGTCGCCGCGACGATCTGGTACGTGGTCGCCATCCTCATCCCCGCCGACGACGCCGCGTCGGTGGACGGCTGGACGCTGCTGCCCCTGCTCCTGCTCGTGCTCGCGTTCGTCGCCGTGCTGTTCGCGTTCAACGGCCTCACGCCGGTCAACCCCAATGAAGCCCGCGCGCTCGTGCTGTTCGGCCACTACGCCGGCACGATCCGCGAGCAGGGCCTGCAGTATGTGAACCCGTTCACGACACGCCGCAAGATCAGCGTCCGGGTCCGCAACTTCGAGACGTCCAAGCTCAAGGTCAACGACAAGGACGGCAACCCGATCGAGATCGCGGCCGTGGTCGTGTGGAAGGTGACCGACACTGCCGAGGCCCTGTTCGAGGTCGACGACTTCGAGAACTTCGTCCACGTGCAGGCCGAGTCCGCACTGCGGAACCTGGCGACGTCGCATCCCTACGATGCACATACCGAGGGTGACATCGCTCTGCGCTCGAACCCGGCGGAGATCGCCAACCAGCTGCGGACGGAGATCCAGGACCGCCTGGAGAAGGCTGGCGTCCAGGTCATCGAGGCCCGGATCAGCCACCTTGCCTACGCCCCCGAGATCGCGAATGCGATGCTTCGCCGCCAGCAGGCGAACGCCGTGATCGCAGCCCGCACGCGCATCGTCGAGGGTGCCGTGGGCATGGTCGAGATGGCCCTCGAGCAGCTGTCCGAGAAGCAGGTCGTCACCCTGGACGAGGAACGCAAGGCCCAGATGGTCAGCAACCTGCTGGTCGTCTTGTGCTCGGACCACGAGACCCAACCCGTGGTCAACACCGGGACGATCTACGCGTAGCGGCGGGCGCGGACGGCGGCGGGCGCGATCGCGCGCTCGGCACCACGGAACGGAGCCAGCCGATGGCCGAGCGGAAGTCCTTCCTCCTCCGCCTCGACCCGGAGACGTTCGCGGCCCTCCAGCGCTGGGCCGCGGACGACCTTCGATCGGTCAACGGCCAGGTGGAGTTCCTGCTGCGCCGCGCCCTCAAGGACAGCGGCCGCCTGCCGAAGCGGCATCCGCGCCGGGAAGACTGACGCGGCACCCGTGAAAGGAAGACTGACGCGGCACACGCGAAAAGCGGGTTGACGCGGCACCCGCGCCCGGCCGATCAGGGCCGCCCGGCGACTCCTGCCCGCTAGGTCTGGGCGCCAGGTTCGAGGGCCTGCCGGATGGCGTGGACATCCTCACCACCCAGGACGACCTGGCCATCCAGCGTCGTGTACATGACGTCCAGGTTCACCCCGGCGTTGGCCAGCCGACGGAGCAGACGGGCGGCCTCGCCGGGCCGGTTCTCGACGGGCAGCACGACGACCGTCCGCTCGGCCTGGATCTCGAAACCCGAGTCCATCAGTGCCCGACGAGCCCGCTCGGCATCCCGGACCAGCACGTGGTACACGCCGCGGTCGTCGGTCACGAAGCCGCACGCTCCCTCGATGTTGACTCCGGCCCGGCCGAGGGCATCACTGGCCTGCGCGAGCGTTCCGGGCCGGTCGATGAGTCCGATGGTGAAGTCCGTGGTCATCGCTTCTCCGGTCGAGGATTGTCCGGGGCCATTGTCCGCCATCGGGGCTGCACGGGGCCGACGGAATTCCGGCAACCGTTGCAGGCATGCAAGGGGGAAGCCAGCCGAGCCTCCGGGCGCGCCGCACCCGGGCGCGTCCGGTATCTTCGGCACGGCTCGATGGGCGTGCCGGCGTGCGGCCGGGCAGGGCGGGCGACGATGCGGTGGAGTGCCGCGACCGAAGGAGCAGCGACATGACGACATCGGCGTCACCCGAGTCGGTCGACTTTCCGGACCCGGGACAGCCCCCGGAGGTGGACCAGCCCGCCGGATCGGTCGAGCCGGCGCCGCCGGCCGGCCGTGACGGCATCGCGGCGGGCGATAGCAGCACCAAGGTGGGCGATGACGGCCTCGTAGGGGGCAGCCACGGCGGCGGTGGACGACGATCCAGGCTCGGGCGAGCTGCCCAGGTCGCCGGTGTGATCGGACTCATCGTGTGCATCGTCCTGGTGCTCGGCGTGTGGTTTGCACGCGGATGGGCGAGCGGGCGTGTCAACGACCTGGTGGGATCGGTGGACCAGGGCCTGGGGCGGGCAGGCGCGGCCGCCACGCTGGCGTCCAGCCAGATCGACCGGATCGTCGCCGACATGGGCACCGTCGCCGACGCTGCCGACAAGGTCGCGGTGGAACCGACCGCCTCGCCCGAGTTCGTCCGCGCGCTGGGAGCCCGATTGAGCGCCGCGGCCGATCGGTATCGCGAGTTCCGGAGCGCCTATGGCAATCTGCGCGAGCAGGCCGTGTCCGTGATCGACACCCTCAACCGGGTCGATCGCTTCGTGCCCGGCGTGTCCGTCCCACAGGGACCGATCGACGCGCTCGCAAGCCTCGATGCGCGGATCCAGGACCTGGATGCGTCCGTCTCGGCGGTCGTCACTGCCGCGAACGCCGCCGGCAACGTCAGCCAGACGGCGGGCGTCGTGTCCGCGAAGGCGAAGGCCGTCGAGGTCACGCTGAGGGCGACGTCCAACCTCGTGACGCGAGTGAGCGACGCCACGGATTCGCTGCGTGCCGACGTCGCGGACTTCGGCCAGACGCTGAACAACCTGCTCCTGTTGATCACCGGCTTCATCACCCTGATCCTCGTCTACGTGGGGGCGCTCAACGTCGCGATGTGGGCGCTCGGCGGACACTGGCGGTCCGACTGAGCCACTGAGGGCCGGCAGGACCGTAGGACCTGCGCGATCCGCCAGGGCCCGGCCGCGACGCACGGCCTTGGCCGCGCGCCAGGGCTGGCCGCGACGCCCGGGCCCTGCCGCGCGACGGCCACCGCAGGTCAATCGACCGAGTCGATCCCCCGCGCCGCAACCACGTCGAACACCTGCACCGCCGGCTGGCTGCCCAGGCCGGCGAACGAGCCATCAACGTCGTCCACGACGTCGATCGCCAGCGCCCAGCGACCCACGCCCTGGGGAACGAGGATCGAGGCGTCGACATCGACACGGCGTCCGGGCGCGAGCGCAACGTCGCCCAGGACCACCGGGTCCGGGGACTCGCCGCCGCTGTCGGCCGCCATGACCTGGCCCTCGTCGTCGACCTGGATCCAGCGCGCGACGAGCCGCGTGTTGCGGGGTGCCGCCTTGCCAGCGGTGATGAGGCTCGCCGGTGGTCCGATCCAGCTCAACGACCCGCTGTTGGCAACCGAGACCGACAGGTCAAGGGCCGTGCCCGCCTGGATCCCGCGATCCGGCGCGTGGATCCGGAGGGTCGCCTGGCGCGATCCCGCCACGAACACGGTCACGGGGTCGCTGCCGGCAACCGTCCGACCGAACCGCCGGTCGGTGAGCCTCACCGTCGTCGTCCATGCCCCTGGCCGGGCAGGCAGCGACGCGGACAGCTGGAGCTGGTGACCCGAGACCGACACCGACGGCCGCTTGAGCGCCGGACCGTCGCCGACGCGCTGGACGACCGCCTGCGACGCGACGGCTGCGAGGACCGGGTCCCTCGCCGGACGGAACGCCAGCGAAACATCCGAGCCCGGGTAGCGCCAGCGTCGGGGGGCCCGCAGGGACCACGCCATGTCCAGCGTGTTCGCGGTCCGGGTGATCGCGGGGCCGGACACCCTGACGCCCGCGAACGGCGCTGGCTTGGCATTGGGCGTGACGGCGGCATACAGTGCCCCGCCACTGCTCCAGACGAACCGCCGCAGCGACGAGACGCTGATCCATTCGCCCTTCCAGCCGTCGCGGCCGAGCGGGTCCATGAGCCAGACCCGGCCGTGCCGCCGGTCGTAGCGCTCGACGTAGACGGCGTGGTTGTCCTTCTTGCCCTTGGCCTTCCAGAAGCCGTGGTCCCAGCGACCGTACCAGCGAGGGAGCTTGTGGTCGTCGCCCAGCAGGACCGCGCCGGCACCGTGAGCGAGGCGGTTGAGCAGGCCGCCCCAGGTGATGCGCTCGCCGCCGTTGGGCGAGAACCGCAGATCGATGCCCAGCTTCGCGTAGGCGACCTTGAGATCGCCGAGATCGGAACCGCGCACCCGATCCCCGGAAAGCGTTCGCAGGCGCTGGTGCGTGACGGTCACCCGGCCGTTGGTCCACTTGTCGAGCAGCATCGCGCCCGACGCCCACAGGCAGTCCCTCCACGGACGCTGGTCGGTCTCGGTAACGAACGCCGGGCGGTAGCCGGGGAGGGGTCGGGGCGGCTCGAGCGCCGACGCCGGGGCAGCCGTGACCGACAGCAGGGTGGCGACGACGAGACAGGCGGCGGCGAGGGGTCGGGCGAGTCTGGAGGCGGTGGGCATTCCTGGCGTCGCTGCGGCGGTGCTGTCGGCCGGCGCGCGCCGGGACATCGGAAACCGCGGGGTTGACGCCAGCGTCGCCCGCGCGGGTCGAGCGAGCCATGGATCGGCGGTCCGGGGCCTCCGGGGCCGATGGTCCCGCCGAGCCGGCCCGAGGCTACGGCCAGGTGATCGACGCGGTCATGCCCGTGGTGCCAAAACCCGTCTCGATGTTCTGGACGACGAGCTTCCAGGCGTTGGGCGCGGTGACCGGCAGGGCGATGTCCACGCGCGTCGCCGGTCCCTGGTCGGCAAGGGTCCCGCCGCCGGGTCCACCCTGCTCGGTGAGGTCGATCTCGTACAGCAGTGGATGGCCACCCCACTCGGCGAGCAGGCCGAGCTGCCCGTCCACGCGCGGCGTGATGACGACCTGGATCCCGTTGAAGTCCGGGAACGCGGTGCCGTCGAACCGCGCATTGGCGATCGTCACCTCGGGAGCCGTCGCCGGGAAGGTCACCGTCACCTCGACCACCGGCGCGGCGATCCCGTCACCGCGCAAGGTCAGCGTGTAGTCCGTCGCGGCTCCCTTGTGCTGCACGCCCAGGTCGCCATCGGCGGTCGTGGTGCAACCCAGGTCCTTGGCCGGCGTCCTGAGGCACATCACGGTCTGACCCTGGGGCGAGATCGACGTCAGCTTCGCGCTGACCGCGCCGGTCCCGTCGGCCTGGAAATGCAGCTCCCGGTCCAGGCCGTCGGGGTCCTCGGCCGCGTCGAGCTTGAGCTGGGTGACGGTGAAGGTGGCTGGCCGTCCCGGCGACGAGGTCGGGGTCAGCGTGGGCTCGGGCGATGCCGAAGCCGACGGGGAGGCGCTGGCCGCCGGCGACGCGGACGCGGGCGGCACCGAGGTTGCCTCGGATGGGGAGGGGCCGGGCGCCGATGGGGAGACGACGGCCGCGGGTGACGGCGTGCCGCTCGGGCCACCGATCGCCCCCACGGCGAACGAGGCGATGAGCACGCCCGCGACCACGGCGACGACGAACAGGCCGACGGCACCGGCGCGCTGCGCGCTGCTCATGTCCTCATGGTAGAGGCGGGGCCGGATCGCGTCGCCCGGACCATCGGCCGGGCCGGATCACGCGGTCTGTTCACCGGTCGGCCCCTCCGCGCGAGGCGGCGCCGGATTCGCCAGGCCCTCGACGACCTCGGCGCCCGGGAGCGTGAGCAGGATCGACGACGGGGCGATCACCTTCCAGCTCCGGCTGCCACCGCCGAGCACGATGCGCGGCCGTTCCATCACCGCCGCATCGACCCACACGGGCAGTCCCGGCGGCAGGCCGAACACGGTCACGCCACCGATCTCGTGCCCGGTGAGGGCCCTGGTCTCCTCGGGCGCCGCGAACGAGGCCTTGCGGCCGAACCGCTGCTTGACCGTCCGGTTCACGTCGAGGCGATGGGTGGCGAGGACCACGCAGGCGGCATACACGGGCGGGTTGCCCTTGCCGACGACGACGATGGTGTTGGCCGAGTCCTCGGGGGCGAACCCGTACGCGGCGCAGAACGCGGCAGTGTCGGCGAGGGCCGGGTCGCAGGCGAACAGCTCGTAGTCGCCGCGGCCCGCGAGCGCGGCCTCCAGCGCGTCTCGATCCGGATCGGGCGTGCTCATGACCCAACGGTAGCCGATCGGCCGGCGCCTCCGTCGCAATGGCCGGCCCGGGTCGGAGGGCACGCACTACCGCGCCCTCCGGCTGAACCCCCCCCGGGCTACAGGCAGGTGCGACCGGTCAGCCGCCGCCGAAGCGGTCAGCCGCCGGAACGGTCAGCCGCCGAAGCGAGGGTCCGTACCGTCCAGCACCAGCTTCAGCCAGGCGACATCGTCAGGCTGGTCGATCCGGTAGGCGCCGTCTCCGCCGGTGCAGTTGGGCGGCACGCCGTACGAGTTCACGGCGACCAGGAGATTCGTGCCATCGAGGAAGAACGGCCCGCCGGAATCGCCCGAGCAGGTTCCGCCCCGGTGGGGCTTGCCGTTGTTGTTGCCGAACACGATGGACGAGTGGTCGTGGACGCCGTACACGCCGTTGGCGTTGACGATCACCTGCTGGCTGTTCATCCGCGTGTCGCCGCCCAGCGCGACCTTGGGCCGGGAGTACTCGAGCCCGTAGCCGACCGCCTCGAACAGCGTGTGCGCCTTGGCCTTGCCGGTGAACTGGTCCAGGTAGCCCAGGGGCGCAAGCTGCGCGGTGCCCAGGCTGACTGGCTGGTCGAGGATCACCACGCCGGCGTCGTGGAGGTAGAACGCCGCGTTGTCGAACTGCGGATGCGGGTAGGCCGTGCCGCGATGCCAGCTGGACTTCGTGGCCAGCCAGCTCACCCAGGCGGCATAGCGGCCCGCGTTGTTGCCGGGCGCGAAGCCGGCGCTGGGCGGGATGCCCGCATAGTCGGCGGACTCGTCGAACGTCACCCATACGTCGTTGCCGCCGTAGCCGCCGCCAGCGGTCGTCGCGACCCCGCCAGCGCCGACGCCGAAGGTGCAATGGCCCGCGGTCAGGACGACCGTCGGGCTGATCAGCGTCCCGGAGCAGTTGAACCACGATCCGGGATCCGTGAACCGGGGGTCGGGCTCGTCGGGGACGTAGAACAGCAGCTGGCCCACATAGGGGTGCTCGCCATTGTCCGGCTGGCCGTTGGTGATGGCGCCCACGGGCGCCGCGACCGCCAGGACCCCGATGATCCCCGCGATCAGCGCCAGGCGCCGGAAGCCTCCGTGCCGCATGTGGTCCTCCGCTGTGGTCCCCGGCGGCATTCCTGTCGACGGCCGACGCTACCTCCCACCGGGTCATGCCGTCAACGACCGATACGCCGATCCGCCGGGCCGGGATTCCGCCATCCGACATGGGTGCCGTGCGCAACGCGATGGACGATGGCCCGCCAGCGGGGTGAAGATGCGCCTGCGCCCGACAGGACCGTCCAGGCCTCCCCGGAGATCTCCCATGACCGACACCCTCATCCCCGCCGCCGGCGAAGCGAAGGCCGAGATCGCGCGGCTCGCGCTGCGCACCCAGCTGTTCATCGACGGCGAGTTCCGCGATGCCGCGGGCGGCGACCGCTTCACCAGCGTCAACCCCGCCACCGGGCAGCCGATCGCCGAGGTTGCGAAGGGCGGTCCCGCCGATGTGGACGCGGCAGTCGCGGCCGCCCGCCGGGCCGCGGACGACGGCCGCTGGTCGCGCCTCGACCCCGCGGCGCGCAAGCGGATCCTCGTGGACTGGGCCAACCGGATCGAGGCCGACGCCCGCGAGCTCGGCCTGATCGAGACGATCGACGCGGGCAAGCCGATCAGCGACACGGTGGGCCTCGACATCCCCGAGACCGCGACCTGCATCCGCTGGCACGCGGAGGCCGCAGACAAGCTGTACGGCCAGGTGGCGCCCTCGCCCGAGGGCACCGTGGCCACGATCACCCGCGAGCCCGTGGGCGTGGTGGGCGCCGTGATCCCGTGGAACTACCCCGCCCAGATGGCGGCATGGAAGCTCGGCCCCGCGCTCGCGACCGGCAACACGGTCGTGATGAAGCCGGCCTCCAACACCTCGCTCAGCCTGCTCCGACTCGCGGAGCTGGGGGCCGAGGCCGGCATCCCGGCCGGCGTGCTCAACGTGGTTACGGGCCCGGGCGACGTCGTGGGCGAGGCCATCGGGCGCCACCCTGACGTCGATTGCCTCGCGTTCACCGGCTCGACCGAGGTCGGCCGCCGGTTCCTCCACTACGCTGCCAATTCCAACCTCAAGCGGGTGCTGCTCGAGCTGGGCGGCAAGAGCCCCCAGCTCGTGTTCCCGGACGCGAGCGACCTCGGTGCCGTCGCGGCCCAGGTCGCGATCGCCATCTTCTGGAACATGGGCGAGAACTGCAGCGCGGGCTCACGCCTGATCGTCCACCACTCGAGAAAGGCGGCGCTGCTCGAGGCACTCGAGGCCGAGCTCGCGGGCTGGCCGGTGGGTGATCCGCTCGACCCCGCGACCCGCATCGGGGCGCTCATCAGCCGGGGCCAGATGGAGACGGTCCTGGGCTACGTGGACATCGGCCGCCGCGAGGGCGCGCGCGTCGTCCGTGGCGGCGAACGGATCCTCGAGGAGACCGGCGGCTGGTTCGTGCCGCCGACCGTGCTCGACCGGGTGACCAACGACATGACGATCGCGCGCGAGGAGATCTTCGGCCCGGTGCTCTCGGTGATCGAGTTCGACACCGAAGCCCAGGCCGTGGCCATCGCCAACGACACGCCCTACGGCCTCGCCGCCTCGCTGTACACCGAGGACCTCAACATCGCCCACCGGGTGGCGCGCGAGCTGCGAGCGGGAACCGTCGGCATCAACGCGTACTCGGAGGGCGACATGACGACGCCCTTCGGCGGCTACAAGCAGTCGGGCTTCGGCGGCCACGACAAGTCGGTCCACGCCCACGACCAGTACACCGAGACCAAGACCACCTGGATCCAGCTCAAGCCCGCCGGGTAGGCTCGTTCGAGCTCCTGGTGGGGGCCGTCGCACGGCTTGCTCCCGAAGTCGGACCGGGCGTTGTCCAGAAATCTTGGTAAATCTGCGTAGACCCACCTCCTACGCTGGTCGCGTCTCTTACCGAGACCCCGAGGCCCCCGACCTTTCCCCCCGAGGTCGGGTGCCTCGCCGGCTCGGCCCCCCCGCCGGCGTGCCGCGAGGGGCCGCGCCCCGGACGGGTGGTCCCGCCGGCCGCTGTGGGCTCAGGGATAGCTCGGCCGCGCCAGGATCCCGATCGCCGATGCCGGCCAGTACCGCAGGAAGGCTCGGCCCACGACCGCCGACACCTTGATCGGGCCGAACACGCGGGAGTCGGCCGACGCCTCCCGATGATCGCCCATCACGAACAGCTCGTCGGGCCCCAGCGTCCAGGCCGTCTGGCCATCGAGCGAGGTCGTCGGCTCGGACTGGTCCGCGACATCGCGGTAGGTGTAGGTGTGCTCGTCCAGCGCCGTTCCGTTCACGTACACGCGACCGTCGGCGCGGATCTCGATTCGATCACCCGGGAGGCCGATGACGCGCTTGATGAACGGGGTCCCGGTCGTGTCCTCCCAGCCAACCGGCGGATGGAGCACGACGATGTCACCGCGCTGGTAGGGGCTCCAGTGGGGCGTGAGCTTGTCCACGAGCACGTACTGGCCCGGTTCCAGCGTCTGCTCCATCGACGTCTGGTGGACCTGGAACGGCTGGGCAACGAAGGTCTGGATGGCGAAGAACGCGAGGAGGGTCAGGACCAGCGTTTCGACGACGTCGAGCAGCCAGCGGGGGACGCGGGGACTCACGGCGGCAAGTATGCCGGGAAACCCGGACTCGGCCCGGAAACGGGCGGAGTGTCAACGCACGCGTGCTGTGGACCCGCTGCCCAGGACCTGCGCAATCGGAGGCCATGGGCTCACAATGGTGTCGCGTGAGGAGGAGCAGATGGCCGACAGCATGATCGAGGTCCGGCCGGGACCCCGGATCGACACGCTGGTCACCGACGCCACGACCGGGCTGCAGCGACGCCGGACCGAGTACACGGGCACGGTCTGGTTCGGTGGCCGGCCGCAGCCGACAAGCTTCGGGATGGTGACCCACACCTCGTTCGCGACGATCGAGAGCCCGTTCTTCCTGCCCGACAGCCTCCCCTATCGGCCGGATCCGCTCGAGGATGCGCTGGTCGTGTGCTCGATCGCGGTCCAGGGGTCGGAAGAGGGATCCAGCTACGTCCTGGGCTATCGCGCGGGCCTGGTCCCGGATCCCCGCAACGCCGCCGTGTGCTGGGTGCAGCTCCAGGTCAGCGCTCGCGCGCGGGTGCCGCTTGCGATCAGCTACCGCGTGGACGCGCTGGTCGCCCTCAACGCGATCCTGACCACCGAGGACGCGGGCTCGCGATGAGCAGCCTCGACTTCGGCCGGTTCGACGTGCTCACCTTCGACTGCTACGGCACGCTCATCGACTGGGAGACCGGGATCGTGGACGCGTTCCGCTCGATCCTCGAGCCGCGCGGCGTCTCGCCGGATCCCGAGACCCTGCTGGCGCGCTTCGCCGAGCACGAGGCGAGCGTCGAGGCCGGGCCGTACCTGCGCTATCGGGAGGTGCTTGCGCGGGCGTGTGCGGGCGTGTGCGGGGACCTCGGCGTGGAGGCGACCGCGGACGAGCTGGCGACGTTCGGGCACAGCGTCGGCGACTGGCCGGCGTTCGCGGACTCCGCGGCCGCCCTGTCCCGGCTCCACGAGCGGTTCGCGCTGGCCGTGATCACCAACTGCGACGACGACCTGTTCGCGGCCTCAAGCCGTCGCCTGGACACCGAGTTCGACTTCGTGATCACGGCGCAGCAGGCCGGCAGCTACAAGCCCAGCCTGCGCAACTTCGAGGTGGCGTTCGAGCGGATCGGCCGGCCGCGCGACCGGATCCTCCATGTCGCCCAGAGCCTGTTCCACGACCACGTCCCCGCCAAGTCGATCGGCCTCAGCACCGTCTGGATCAACCGCCGGCATGACCGCCCGGGCAGTGGCGCCACGCCCCCTGCCGAGGCGACGCCTGACTTGGTGACGCCGGACATGGCCACGTTCGCGGCCATCGCCACATCCTGATCGCCACGACGCAGCCGCTGATGCGAACCCTGCTGACCGGTCTCGGGATCGTCGAGTCACCGCGCTGGCACGACGGCCGCCTGTGGTTCTGCAACTGGGGCGCCGGCGAGATCATGACGATCGACGGGGCGGGCCGGAGCGAGGTGGTGCTGCGCGTGCCGACGACGATCCCGTTCTCGATCGACTGGCTGCCCGATGGGCGCCTGCTGGTCGTGTCGGGACAGGAGGGCCGGCTGCTGCGCCAGGAGCTGGACGGGTCCCTCGTCACCCACTCGGACCTGCGGGCCATCGATCGCGTGTTCAACGAGATCGTCGTGGATGCGCGCGGCAACGCCTATGTCAACGGCGGCGTCGTCGCCCTCGTGACGCCCGACGGCGCGGCCCGCCACGTCGCCGGCGATCTCGCGTTCGGCAACGGCATGGCGCTCACGCCCGACGGCTCGACCCTGATCGTCGCGGAATCCCACGCGGGCCGGCTGACGGCGTTCGACATCTCCGCCGACGGCGGCCTTGCCAACCGCCGGGTGTGGGCCGACCTTGGAGACGGTGCCCCCGACGGGATCTGCATCGACGCCGATGGGGCGGCCTGGTACGCGGACGTTCCCAACCGCCGTTGCGTGCGCGTGCGGGAAGGCGGCGAGGTCCTCCAGACCCTCGATGTCGATCGCGGCTGCTTCGCGTGCATGCTGGGCGGCCCCGACGCTCGAACGCTGTTCGTCATGGCGGCGGAATGGCGGGGCATGGACCGGATCGGCGAGACGGCGGGGACCGGGCAGGTGCTCGCGTTCGAGGCGCCGGCGCCGCACGCGGGACGCCCGTAGGGCTCCGCTTCGGCTGCCGACGCAGCTCAGCCCGGCGCCAGGGTGTAGACGCACGCCTGCTTGAGCTCGAGATCCTCGAGCTCGGTGGTCGTCCTGACCTCGTAACGAGCCAGCTCGGTCAGCGCGCCGACCGGCAGGTAGCGGCGGCCGGGATCGCCCACGATGATCTGGATCCCGACTGACCGGGCCCGCACCAGCCAGGGGAGGACGCGCTCCGCGAGCCCGGCCTCGTACCAGCAGTCCCCCGCCAGGATGACGTCCGCCTCCGGCGGCTCCTCGTCCAGGACGTCGCGCCGGATGGTGGCGACGCGATGCCCGTTCGCGCGCGCGTTGAGGGCGATCGCCGAGGCGGCGAAGGCATCGATATCGGCCCCGGTGGCTGTGGTGGCCCCGGCACGCAGCGCGGCGATCGCACACAGACCCGAGCCCGAGGCCAGGTCGAACACGCGGCGACCCGCGACGATCTCCGGGCGCTTCGCCCAGGTAGCGGGCGATCGCGAGCCCGCCACCCCAGGCGAAGGCCCAGAACGGCAGGGCGGCATCCGGATCGCCGGTCTCCACCTGGACGGCATGCCACAGCGGCAGGACCTCGTCAGCCAGGTGGAGCCTGATCGCCTCGAGCCCGGGCACGGGTCGGAGGCGCGTGTGGCGGAGCACGAAGGCGCGGTGCGATGCGGGCACTCAGGCGGCCACGCGTGACGTCATGGGGTGATCATGGACCGAGTGCGGCGGCTCGGACGAGCCGTGGATGCCGCTGGTCCCGCCCGCGCAGCGTTGAAAGTCGGTTCGTGAACGCGGGATACCCCCGGGTGGTATTGACTTGGGGGGTTGTCAAGAGGCGGACAATGGCCTAGACTTCTAATCCAATGGCGTGTCGCTTGACACGCCACTACGTGTGTCGGGTGGCGTGGACCCGACGGCCCTGGAGGAGAACCCGGGCCGAGCGCGTGCAGAGCAATCCCACGGTGTCCGTGCGGTCGGTGCGGCGCCGTTTCAGTTTGGAGCAACGTGATCTCATTCGAACCTACAACAACGACGGCCTCTGACACCGAGGCCGAGTTCGCGGCGGCTGCGGTCCAGCTCGACCCCGAGGTGGCCGAGCTCGAGGCCGAGGCGCTCGGCGAGACCGTCGCCGGATCCGAGGCCGCGGTGGACATCGTCGCCACGCCGGCGGCGAAGGAGGCGGAGCCCGAGGAGGTCGAGACCACGGAGGTCCTCGACACGGACGACTCCGTCCGCCTCTACCTGCGTGAGATCGGCCGGGTGCCCCTGCTCACCGCCGAGGAGGAGGTCATCCTCGCCAAGGGCATGGAGCTTGGCGCGCAGGTCGAGGCCGAGCCCTGGAAGGCGATCCTGAGCATCCACGAGTGGACGCTTCACTCGTCCGAGCCCACGGCTCGGGCGAAGGACCGCCGCTACCTGCTGCCGTTCGAGACGGCGTCCCACCGCATCGTGGACCGGGCGATCCACGCTGACGAGGCGCTGGACCTGCTCGTGACCGCACCCGGCCTCGGCCTGTCGGACGCCCTCAAGACGGCCGAGACGGACGCGCTCAAGGAGCGGCTGGTCCGCGCCAAGGACCTGCGATCGGTGTACAACGAGCGGCTCGACGCCGACTCGTTCATCGACCTGCTGGACTGGATCGAGGGCGAGCTCGGCCGGCCGAACGCGGAGATCCGCGCGAGCGTCGCGCTCAAGGACCTGCGCACCTGGGCGCGCGACGAGGTCGCCTACCCGGCGATCCGCCGATACCTCGAGGCCGGGAACGAGACCGAGACCATCGACGAGATGGGGATCGTGCTCAAGCACCTGGCCAAGCAGTCCCGGGATCACCTGACCTCGGCGAACCTGCGCCTGGTCGTGTCGATCGCGCGCAAGTACATCAACCAGGCCGGCATGGGCCTCCTCGACCTGGTCCAGGAGGGCAACGCGGGCCTGATCCGCGCCGTGGACAAGTTCGAGTACGAGCGCGGCTTCAAGTTCAGCACCTACGCCACCTGGTGGATCCGCCAGGCGATCCAGCGCGGCCTCGCGGACCAGAGCCGGACGATCCGGATCCCGGTCCACATGGTCGAGACGATGGGTCGCGTGGCCCGGGTCGTGCGCGAGCTGTCCACGCAGCTCGGGCGCGAGCCCACCAACGCCGAGATCGCGGCGGCCCTGCCCGACGAGACGCCCACGATGACACCGCAGCGGGTCGAGGAGATCCGCAAGCTGGGTCGCGAGCCGGTCTCCCTCCAGTCGCCGGTGGGCGACGAGGGCGACGCGGAGCTGGGCGAGCTGATCCCGGACGAGGATGCGGTCTCGCCGCTGGACGCGGTCGCGGACCGGATGCGCCGGGAGCAGATCGAGCACGTGCTCAACAGCCTCGACGGGCGCGAGCAGCGTGTCCTGCGCCTTCGCTTCGGCCTCGACGACGGGCATGCCCGCACGCTCGAGGAGGTGGGCCGCGAGTTCGGCCTCACCCGCGAGCGGATCCGCCAGATCGAGGTCCAGGCGCTGCGCAAGCTGCGCCATCCGTCCCGGAGCCGCAAGCTGCGTGAGTTCGCCGCCTAGCGAACCGGCACCGGACACAGCCGAGCGTTCCCTGACCGACCGCGTCGCACGCCGACGCGGTCGGTTCGCTTCTTCGGCCCGAGCAGGGTGGTCCCGATCGTCATCCGGCGAAGGCGGCGGTCGGCCCGGGACCGAGCCGCTGCGCGCCCGTTGTCGTTGGTGTTCATGCCCGGATGCTGCCGGGCGTCACATTTCGACTTGGTGACACCGGAGATCAGCGATCGCGGAGGATCCTCTCCAGCTGCTCGACATGCTCCTCGAGGTGGGTCACGACCATCTGGTCGCGCATCCGGTCCGCCGTCATCTCGCCTCGCGACGGGTGGAGTCCCACCGCTGCCCCCTCACCCGACGACGCCGCGGCCAGCCGTCGCTCCCAGCGACCGATCCCGACATCGATCCGCGCGAACAGCTCGCGCAGCGGCACCGTCCGATCGCGTTCCAGGATCCCGACCCTGACCGCATCGGTCGCGACGCGGCCGAACGGCACGCCGTCACCCGGCGCCCGCCGCGCCTCCACGATTCGCTCGTACTCGCCCAGCCAATAGGGCAGCATCTCCGCGGTATGGGCCAGGACCTCGCGTGGCCCCCACGACGCTTCGGGTCCCGTGCCGAAATCCTCGGCGAGTGGCCACGGGTCGCCGGCGGCAACCCGGGGCTGGAGCGCGGCGAATGCGGCCCGTGACGCGGCGAGACGAGCGGTCGGGTCGGGGACGGCGGGCGGCAGATCGGTCATGGGCGGAGTCTCTCATGGCCCCGGACGCCTTGACCCGCCCGACGGCCGGGTCCATGGTTGTGCCAACGTATCCATCCGGACCCGGGCCCGCGTCCCGTCGTCCGACAGCCTCCGCAGCCGGAGAGCGTCCCATGACCGATACCGCCGCGCGCCCCGCATCCGGGGCCCCGATCGGCGCGCCCACGACCGCGCCGGCCGGGAGCTCATCCGTGGGCGTTCCCGACGCCACGACCCTCCAGGCGAACCAGGCCGGTGCACGCGTCAACCGCGACGCCTACGCCGAGGCCGGTGACTTCCTGCCGCTCGACGGCATCGACCACATCGAGTTCTGGGTGGGCAACGCCCGGCAGGCGGCCGCGTACTTCCGTGCCCTGTGGGGCTTCACGCCCGTGGCGTTCTCCGGGCTCGAGACCCGGGTCCGCGACCGCGCCAGCTATGTCATGCAGCAGCACGACATCCGGATCGTGCTGACGGCACCGCTCACGCCTGAGGGCGAGATCGCCGACCACGTTCGCGAGCACGGGGATGGCGTGCGCGACATCGCATTCGCGGTCCCCGACGTCGTGTCGGCATGGACCGAGACCACGAGGCGGGGTGCCCGTTCCGCGATGGAGCCGACCGACCTCGACGGCGGCGACGACGGCACCCTGCGCCGGAGCGCCGTCCAGACCTACGGCGACGTCCGCCACAGCTTCATCGACCGGCGCGACTATCACGGCGTGTTCGCTCCCGGCTACCGAAAGGTCAAGCGACCGGCGAAGGCGGCCGAGGGGCTCAGCCTGCTCGAGATCGATCACTGCGTGGGCAACGTCGCCCTGGGCGACATGGACCGGTTCGTGGATTACTACCGTGACGTGTTCGGCTTTGCCCAGCTCATCCACTACGACGACACCGTCATCCACACCGACTACAGCGCGCTGATGTCCAAGGTCATGACCAACGGCAACGGTCGCGTGAAGTTCCCCATCAACGAGCCCGCCACGGGCAGGAAGAAGAGCCAGATCCAGGAGTTCCTCGACTGGTACCGGGCGCCGGGCGTGCAGCACGTGGCCCTGCGGACCGAGGACATCGTGGGCACGGTCCGCCGGCTGCGCGACAACGGGGTCGAGTTCCTGGGCATGCCCCACGCCTACTACGAGTCGCTCGCCGACCGGGTCGGCGATGTCGGGATACCAATGGACGTGCTCGAGGAGCTGGGCATCGAGGCCGATCGCGACGAGGAGGGCTACCTGCTCCAGATCTTCACCCGGCCCATCCAGGACCGCCCGACGTTCTTCTTCGAGATCATCGAGCGCCACGGTTCGCGGGGCTTCGGCGTGGGCAACTTCAAGGCCCTGTTCGAAGCGATCGAGATCGAGCAAGCGCGCCGCGGGAACCTCTAGTCGCCCGCCGCTCCCCGGTCAGGCGACGCCGGTCAGGGCGGCGACCTTGCCCAAGCCGTCTAGACTGATCCACCGGGGCGAGGCGCCGCGCAGGACGCACGAGTCGTGGGCCAGGAGGGCGAGGGGCCGTGGGGCCAAGGACCGGCCGGGTCCGCCGGATCGCGACGTGGCTGGCGCTGGCGGCGTCGCTCGGCGCCGGTCTCGCATTTGTGGCCGTCCGCATCGCGACCCCCTCGGATGGGGCGCGGGTAGCGTTCTACGGTGACGCGTGGACGTCGGCCGGGATCCTGATCGCGCCCATCGACCAGCCCGCAGCCGGCCTCAGGAGCGGCGATCTCGTCCAGGCCGTTGACGGCCGACCGCTGGATGCCTGGCTGGGCGACGCGCTCGACCCCGGGACAGCCCGTCCCGCCGTCGGCGCACCGATCCCCTATGCCATCGAGCGCGACGGCGCAGCGAGCACGGTCGACGTCCGCTGGGCGGCCCCGGCGATCGGTGCGACGCTGCTCGATGGCTGGAGCGTCATCCTGTTCTCGCTGGCGACGGCGGCGATCGCCGCGTTCGTGTTCTGGCGGCGTCCCGACGAGCCGGCGGCGTCCGCGCTGATCCTCGCGGCCTGCGGCGCGGCAGGGAGCAGCGTGCCCTGGTTCCTGGGCACGACCGTGAGCGACGTCGTGCGCGGGCTGCCGTTCGTGCTGCACGGGCTGCTGATCGGCCCGCTGTACATGCTCCTGTGGCCCGCGGGCCTGCATCTCGCGCTCGTGTTCCCCGTGCCGATCCGGGCTGTCCGACGGCGGCCGGCGATCGTGCCGGCGATCTACGGGGCCGTGTTCGCCGCGTACGCGCTGCTGAGCCTGGGGGCCTGGCTCGCGTCGCCATCGGCACTCGATTGGGTGGGCTCGTGGCCGACGATCCAGGTCGTGATCGTGGTACCGACGCTCATCCTCACCGTCGCCACGATCGTGATCCGCTATGTCCGGACCGGCGAGCCGGCGCGCAAGGCACAGATGCGACTCGCGACGCTCGGCGTCGCGGCCAGCGGCGCGATGGGGCTGGTGCTGTTCATGGGTCCCGAGCTCGTGATCGGCCGGCCAGTGATTCCCGCCTCGGCCCTCGGCCTGACCGCCCTGCCGCTGCCGCTGAGCCTGGCGGCCGGGATCCTTCGGGATCGCCTGTTCGACATCGAGGTCGTGCTCAACCGGACGCTGGTCTACGGGGGGCTGACGCTGGCGATCCTGGCCACCTACGCCGGAGCCGCGGCTGGGCTGGCGGCCATGTTCGGCGGGGGGCAGACCTACGGCGTCTCGCTCCTCGCCGCCGGGCTCGCGGCCCTCGCGGCGCTGCCGCTTCGCGACATGCTGCAGCGCGCGATCAATCGCCTGCTCTACGGGCAGCGAGACGATCCATGGCGGGTGATGCACACGCTGGCCGCCCGGCTCGAATGGGCGGCCGACCCGGAGCGTGCGTTCCCGGCAATCGCCGACACCCTCGCCGAAGCGCTGCGCCTTCCGTTCGTGGCGGTCGAGGTCACCGACGAGGTGGGCCGGACGATCGTTGCCGCCGAGCACGGACACCGGGTCGCGGGTGTCGAATCGGTGCCCCTCGTCCACGGCGCCGAGCCGGTGGGCCGACTCGTCCTGGGCCACCGTGCCGGCGAGCACGGCTTCCGCTCGGACGAGCTCGACCTCGTGCGTGACCTCGCCCGCCAGGCCGGCGCTGCGATCCACGCCCAGCGTCTGCGCGATGACCTGGCCCGGTCTCGGGAGCGCCTGGTCGTGGCCCGGGAGGAGGAGCGACGACGGTTGCGGCGGGATCTCCACGACGGCCTGGGGCCCGCTCTGGCGGCGATCGGAATGCGTGCGGAGACATCTGCGGCCGTCCTCGGCGACGATCCCGCGCTCGCGCGACACCAGCTCGATCTGCTGAGCGCCGAGATCCGGGACGCCCTCGCCGATGTGCGACGCCTGGTGGACGGCCTCCGCCCACCGGCCCTCGACGAGCTGGGCCTGGTCGGCGCGATCGGCCAGCAGGCGGACCGGCTGGACGGGGGCACCGGTCGGGAGCCGGGCGGCGCATCGATTCGGGTCGAGGCCGAGCCCGCGGTGCTCCCCGCGCTGCCCGCGGCCATCGAGGTCGCTGCCTACCGCATCGCAGTCGAGGCGATGACCAACGCCGTGCGCCATGCCGAAGCCCGGTCCTGCCGGGTCCGGCTCGCGGCGGGGTCGCAGCTGACGATCGAGGTCGTGGACGATGGCCGTGGGCTGCCCCAGGCACCGCGAGCCGGGATCGGCCTCGAGTCGATGCGCGAGCGTGCCCAGGAGCTCGGTGGCGACGTGGCGATCGAGCGCGGGTCCGATGGCGGCACCCGGGTGCTGGCCACCTTGCCGATCGGGCGGGTGGCGCCGGCATGACCCGCCGCGTCCGCTGGAGCTGGCCATGACGGAGGCCGGTGCTCCGATCCGCGTCCTCATCGCCGATGACCACGTGGCGTTCCGTGCCGGGCTGCGCGCCGCGCTGGAGACGGCCGGCGACATCACGGTGGTTGGTGAGGCTGCCTCGGGGGGCGATGCCGTCGCGGCGGCGATGGCCGGCCAGCCCGATGCCGTGCTGATGGACATCAACATGCCAGGGATCGACGGCATCGAGGCGACCCGGCGGATCGTGGACGCGGCGCCACACGTCGCCGTCCTGGTGCTGACGATGCACGACGATGACGACACGGTGTTCGCCGCCGTGCGCGCCGGGGCTCGTGGCTACCTGGTCAAGGGAGCGCAACGAGCGGAGCTGCTCCGCGCGGTCCGCGCGGTCGTCGCCGGCGAGGCGATCTTCGGACCGGGCGTGGCCCGGC
Organism: uncultured Chloroflexia bacterium; assembly: GCA_963732805.1. Classification (GTDB taxonomy): domain Bacteria; phylum Chloroflexota; class Limnocylindria; order Limnocylindrales; family CSP1-4; genus CAIXZV01. The sequence continues at coordinate 1,017,028 of CAVTAW010000002.1, read as the reverse complement.
GCCTGGTCGCGTTCTTCGCCCGGCCAATGGCGCACCCGGACCGGACCGCGTTCCCGGAGCTCACTGAGCGCGAGCGCGAGATCCTGGACCTGGTGGCGAGCGGCCGGTCCAACGCGGAGATCACGGACGCGCTGGTGCTGTCGCCCAAGACGGTTCGCAACCACGTCTCGAACATCTTCTCCAAGCTCCAGGCGCGGGATCGTGCCGAGGTCATCGTCCGGGCACGGGAGGCCGGGCTGGGTGGTGGGCCGGATCGGGGCACCTGACAGGATCCGGAACGCCGGTCGGGATGCAGGTCGGGTGCAGGTCCGGAGGTCGATCGGGACACGGATCGGGACACCGGTCCCATGACGGCGAGGCGGGATCTCCCCGAGGCTGCACTCGGATGCGGCATCCCGTCCAGCCGCGACCCCGCCGGGACGTGTCCCGGAGCCAGACTGGAGGCCCCATGGTCCGCTCGCTCGCCCGCTTCGCCCACCCCATCGCGGTCGTCGCGTTCCTCGCCTGCGGCGTCGTCCAGGTCTTCCTTGCCGGTCTTGGCGTGTTCGATGATCCGAAGGCGTTCGTCACCCACCGCGAGTTCGGCTACCTGTTTGGATGGCTGACCCTGGTGGTCCTCGCCCTGGCCCTGCTGGGTCGCGAGCCACGGCGGATCACGGGCCTCAGCGCCCTTCTGCTGGTCCAGTTCGCGCTGCAGTCGGTGCTGGTTGCCATGCGGGCGGACCTGCCGGCGGTCGCGGCCCTTCACCCGCTCAACGGTGTTGCGATCCTGGCTGTGGCCGCCGTCACCGCCCGTCTTTCGTGGGCGGTCAGACGCGACACGGCGCCCGCGGCCGCGGCGCCGGCGTTGCGGTCGGCGAGCCCCACGCCCGAGGCCGGCTGATGGTCACCGTGGGGAGGCAGGCGTACGACCTGATGTACCGGTTCGGCGCCCCGTGGGAGGGCGCGGATCGCATCGAGCTCCGATCGCTCGTCCGGGACGGGCGGTGTGCGCCGGAGGCACTCCGTCGGCCGGGAGAGCCGGCTGCTCGCGCCGTCGACCTCGGCTGCGGTGCCGGCGGGGTGGCCATCGAGCTGGCCGAGGCCGGCTTCGAGGTCACAGCGGTTGATTTCTCGTCGGTCGCCCTGCGCAAGGCCGGGGCCTCCGCGCGGGCGCGGGCGATCGCGCCGGAGCGCCTCCGGTTCGTCCGCGGCGACCTCACCAGCGGTCACATCGACGGAGTGGAGGGACCGTTCGACCTCCTCGTCGACTACGGGACGCTCGACGACCTTCCGGGAGCCGCCCGGACAGCCATGGCCTCGTACATCACGCGCCTCGCTCGCCCGGGATCCCGGTTCTTCCTGTTCGCGTTCGCGGGCCGACAGGAGGATCTCCCCCGGTTCAGCTTCAGCGGTCCATCCCGCGCCTTCCCGGGACTCGTCCCCGGTGAGGTCGAGCGGCTGTTCGAACCGGCGTTCCGCATCGACGTCGTCGACCCACCGACCAGGACCCGGCACATCGGCACCTGGCTGCTCGAGCGGACCGAGGCGCACCGTGACTGATGCCATCACGTTCGCGGCCGTGCTGCTCATCGTCGGTCCGTTGGCCGGTGCCGTGCCCGTCGCCAATCCGCGCCTGGTGCCCATCTGGTCGATGTCCCGCGAGGATCACCTGGCCACGGTTGGCGCCCATCGCCGTGGCTGGGCGCTGCTCAACGCCGGGTTCGCGTTCGCGACGATCCTCACGACCGGTGGCCTGTTGCTGATGGCAGGCGCCATCGGCGGCGACGGCGTCCGAACGGCGGCGCTCACGCTGGCGGCCGTCGCCTACGGCGTCGGCGGATCCCTGTGGTGTGCGTTCCTCGGGATCCGGACCCGGGTGACCCCCACCCTGGCCGACCTCGTGGCCTCCGGCGCGAGCACCGAGCCCGCGGAGGCCCTGGTGGGCGCCGCGACCGGCGGCCTGTTCGCGGCATTCGTCGTGATCACCGGGGCCGCGCTGGCAGGCCTCGGGGGCACGCTGCTGCTGGCCGGCGGGTTGGCCGTTCCGGTGGCCGGGCTCGTTGCGCTGGCGGGCGTCCTCTCGGTGGCCTGGCTCGCCACGTCCGGGGACATCATTCCGGCCGTCCTGTACCCGCCGACGATGCTCATCGGCGTCGCCCTGCTGGCGGGCTGGCGATGAGCACCCGGGTTCGTGATGGTCGGACCGCGCAGACGCCGGCCGCCACGCACAGCGGGCTGCGCATCGCGGGCCTGGTGACGCTGGCCAGCGGCGTGATCGCGGCTGTCGGCGTGGTGTTCCTCGTCGCCATGTTCGCCTCGTTCGCGATCGGTGCCCGGTCCGCGGGCCTTGCGTTCGGCTGGATCAACGACGTGTTGGTGATGATCTCGTATCTGCTCGCAGTGCCGGCGGTCGTCGCTGTCCACGGGTTGTCGCGACCGTACGCGCCGATCCGCAGCCTGCTGGGCCTGGTGGTGGGCATCGTCGCGATCACCGCGATCGTCGTGCTCCAGTGGCTGCTCGTCGTGGGAACCCTGACCTTCGAGGCGCAGATCGGACCGGCGTCGATCGCGTTCCTGGGGCTGGCGTCCTGGTTCGTGCTGGCAGGCCACCTCGGGCAGTCAACGGGGATCCTGCCACGAGGCGTCCGCATGGGCCTGCTGGCGGCGAGCTACGTCGGCTATCCCGCCTGGGCACTGTGGCTGAGCCGGCGCCTGCTCACGATGGCCTGACCCCCGGAGCTTCCCGGCGAGCGCGACGAAACCGGTCGAGGCCGCGCCGGCGTAAAGGTCCCTGTCCAGCGTCCCCAACGTCCCCAACGGACAGGAGAACCCCAACATGCGCGTCATTCGAGCGGCCGGTCCGCTCCTCGGCCTCAGCCTGGTCCTCGCCGCGTGCTCGAGCGGCACTGGCGCCACGGTGGCACCGGCCGCCACCGCCACACCCGCGGCCAGCCCCGTCGCCTCCACCGATACGGGCGGTGCCTACGGCGGCGGGACGGCGGCTTCCCCGTCGCCCGCGACGGTCACGATCAACCTTGCCAGCACGAGCCTGGGCACGATCCTGGTCGACGGCGCGGGCCTCACGCTCTACGAGTTCACCCCTGACAGCGCGGGCACGTCCACCTGCACCGGTGACTGCGCCGCGAACTGGCCGCCCCTCGAGTCCTCGGCGGCACCCTCGGTCGGAACCGGCCTCACGGCCTCCGATTTCGGAACGATCACGCGTGCAGACGGCTCCTCGCAGGTCACCTTCGACGGGCACCCGCTCTACCACTTCGCGGGCGACTCGGCTGCAGGCGACACCAAGGGCCAGGGACTGGCCGGCAAGTGGTACGTGGTCGGTGCCGAGGGCACGATGATCGGCGCCGGCACGACGGGTGCGGCCTCGCCCCCGGCCACCGGTGGCGTCGCGATCAGCCTCGCTGACGTCTCGCTGGGCAAGGTCCTGGCCGACGGCGACGGACGGACGCTGTACGTGTTCACGGCCGACAAGGGCGGCGCCTCAGCCTGCACCGGGTCCTGCACCGACAACTGGCCGCCGCTCACCTCGACCGGCGCGCCGACGCTCGGGGCCGGGCTCGATGCCGAGGACTTCGGCACGTTCAGCCGCGATGACGGCTCCAGCCAGGTCACCTTCTACGGCATGCCGCTCTACTACTTCGCCGGTGACAACGGCGCCGGGCAGACCAATGGCCAGGGCCTGGCCGGCAAGTGGTACGTGGTCGGGGGCGACGGCACGATGATCCAGTAGGCGTCCCCGCGGCGGGCCCGGTCCGGGCCCGCCGCAACCTCGCGTAGACCCGCCGCAACCTCGCGTAGACCCGCCGCAACCTCGCGTAGACTCGTGGGCGATGCGTCTCGCCCATATCCGAGAACGAAACGCGCCGGCCGGCGCACCCTGGCGGATCGCGGCCGCCACTGACCCCGCCAACGAGCGGTGGCTCGACCTCGAGGTCGCCCGGCGGCGTGCCGTCGCCGCAAACGCCAACCTCGCCCACGACAGCATCCTCCATCGCCAGCCCGTGACGACGCTCGACGACCACCTGGCGCGCGGCCTCCGGGTCGAGGCCCTGGGCGAGCTGGTCGAGGCCTTCCGGCCCCGCGCCGATCCCGACGATGACGCCCTCCACGAGAGCGACGACCTGGTGTTCGGAGCGCCGATCCTGCGTCCCCCGGCGTTCCGCGACTTCTACGCCTTCGAGCGCCATGTCGCCACGGCCTGGGCGCGTCGCGGCGGCGACGTCCCCGAGGCCTGGTACCGGCTCCCGGTCTTCTATTTCTCGAACGTGTCCGAGCTCCGGGGTCCGGGGGAGCCGGTGTGGGCACCCCGGGGGTCCACCGAGCTGGACTACGAGCTGGAGATCGGCGCCCTCGTGGACACCCCGATCGTCGACCTGCCCGAGGAGCGGGGCGAGGAGGCCATCGGCGGGTTCTTCATCCTCGACGACTGGTCGGCGCGCGACCTCCAGCGCGACGAGACGACCGTCCGCCTGGGACCCGCCAAGGGCAAGGATTTCGCGACCTCGATCGGACCGTGGCTGGTCACTCACCGACGAGCTCGCCGATCGCCGGGCGCCCGGCTCGACGGCGCCGGACCTGCGGATGACGGCAAGCGTGGCCACCGTCGACGGCCGGGTCGTCGAGACCTCGCGCGGCTCCTGGTCCACGATCCACCACTCGTTGGGGGCGATGCTCGCGCGTGCGTCGGCCGACGTGCGGATGCGCGCGGGCGAGATCGTGGGCAGCGGCACCGTGGGCGGTGGATGCCTGCTCGAGACTCGTGACGAGACGCTGGGGCGATACCTGGTGCCGGGAGACGTCGTCACCCTGGAGGTGGAGCGGCTGGGTCGCCTCGTGACGCCGATCGCCTCACGCCCCGAGCCGTCGTGACGATGCCGGCCGACCAGGTCATCGAGGTCGTCCCCGCGACGCCCGACCGCTGGGACGATGTGGCGTTGCTGCTGGGCGGCGACGACGACCGCGGGTGCTGGTGCCAGCCGTGGCGCGGGCCGGCACGCGGCTACGGGACGGCCAAGCCCGGCAGCCGCCCGGCGGCCCTGCGCGCCCAGCTGGAGCTCCCCGTGCCACCGGGCTTCCTCGCCTACATCGGCTCGGAGCCGGCCGGGTGGTGCGGGGTCAGCACGCGCGAGCTGGCGCCGCGCCTGGCTCGCTCGCGGACGATCCCCGCGATCGACGACCGCCCGGTGTGGGTGATCGGCTGCTTCCGGATCCGGGTCGGCTACCGGCGTCGCGGCGTCGCGAGGGCGCTGCTTGCGGCCGTGATTGCCGCGGCCCGGGCCGCCGGCGCGCCCGGGGTCGAGGCCTATCCGGTCGATCCGGGCGGCCGCCGGATCGACGCGGGGTTCGCGTACGTCGGCATCGCCTCGATGTTCGACGCCGCGGGGTTTCGCCGCGTCGTCGAGACCGGCGCCCGGAGCGCCGGGCTGTCGCGGATCCTCGTGCGCCTCGACTTCGCTGCGCCGACCTGACGCGGATCGGACCGGGCTGCCGCGCCATGGGAACCGCGGCCGGGACCGATAGACTGACCCCCTCAACGCGAGGAGGCCAGTCGTTCCGTGTTCTACGTCTCGCGCGGCTCTGTCCCGCCCACGCGCCACACCCAGCACCGGGCGCCCGATGGCAGCCTGTACGCCGAGGAGCTGTTCGGCGTCGAGGGGTTCACCGGGCGCAGCTCACTGCTCTATCACCTGGTGCCACCGACACGGGTGACGCGGATCGAGCCGCTGGGTCCCGTCACGGTCGAGACGGCCGACGACGGGTCGCACCACCACGCGCTGGTCGACGCCGCGGGTCTGCGGCCGGCCGGAGACGCGATCTCGGGCCGGGTGCCGCTGTTCCACAACGCCGACGTCGTGATGGGCGTGGTCCTGCCGGCAGCGGCGATGCCGGCCGACACGTTCTATCGGAACGGCGAGGGGGACGAGATGCTGTTCGTGCACGCGGGCACCGGGGTGCTCCGCACGAACTTCGGCGACCTCGCGTACCACCCGGGCGACTACCTGGTGCTGCCGATCGGGACGACCTGGCGGCTTGACCCGGACGAGGGGGCCGTGCAGCGGATGCTGTACCTGGAGTGCCCGAGCGAGCTCGAGCCCCCGAAGCGCTACCGCAACGACTACGGGCAGCTGCTGGAGCACAGCCCGTATTCCCAGCGCGACATCCGCGTCCCGGAGATGCGGGCGCCGCGCGCCGACGCCGGGGAGTACCGGGTCATCGTCCGTGCCCGCGGCCGGCACACGGCCTACCACTTCGCCAGCCACCCGTTCGACGTCGTGGGCTGGGACGGCTACCTGTGGCCGTTCGCGTTCGACATCGCGAACTTCCAGCCGATCACCGGGCGCGTCCATCAGCCGCCGCCGGTCCACCAGACCTTCGCGGCGCGCAACTTCGTTGTGTGCTCGTTCGTGCCGCGCAAGTTCGACTATCACCCGCTGGCGATCCCGGCGCCCTACAACCACAGCAACATCAACAGCGACGAGGTCATCTACTACGTGGCCGGCAAATTCATGAGCCGGCGCGGGGTGGGCATCGCGTCGTTCACGCTCCATCCAGCGGGGATCCCGCACGGGCCGCACCCGGGCACGGCGGAGGCGTCGATCGGCAAGGAGGCGACCGAGGAGCTGGCGGTCATGGTGGACACGTTCCGTCCGCTGTGGCTCACGCCGCAGGCGGCCGCGCTCGAGAACCCCGCGTATCCCTACACCTGGCTCCCGACGGCCGGGGCAGGCGATGCGGCCGACGAGGCGCGTGAGCTGGCTGACCGCGGTCCGGAGGCCTTCCCCGACTGATCGGTCCGGTGATCAGTCATCGATGGCTCGACCCCGATGCGTAGGGCACTGTCGCGCGCACGCGCTCCGGCCACCGCGCGCGGGCCACGTCGAGGCCGACCTGCGCCGCGACGCCCACATCGGGAGCCACGACCGGCGTCGGCAGCCTGGCCCAGCCCACCAGCCCCGGCAGCGGCAAACGCTCGCGGACAGCTTCGACCCCGTCGATCGCGGGCCAGAACTCACTCTCGATCGTGACGCCCGCGATCACCCACGGAGCCTCCCGGTCCCGGCGTCGGAACTCCGCCCAGACGACGTAGCGCGGCATGCGCGCCCGGACCGGCTCAGCCCCGCGCGCGTTCGCCGCGAGCCGCCGCCTCGGCGATCTCGTCGATGCGGGCGGCTCGCGTCCCCGGCCGGATGGCCATCGCGACCCAGGCAAGCATCTGCTTGCGCGCCGACGCGCTGAACGCCGCGAACCGATCGGCTGCAGGCGGGCGCGCCGCGAGCGCCGTCGCGAGGTCGTCCGGCACCTCGAGGCGTTCCACGGAATCAAGGATCTCCCACGACCCGTTTGCCTTCGCCCGCTCGATCGCCTCGAAACCCGCGGGCGCCATCCGGCCCGCGGTCGTCAACCGCTCCACGCGCGCCTTGTTCGACGCGGCCCAGCCGCTGCGCGGCTTGCGAGGCGCGAAGTACAGCTTGCCCCGATCGTCGTCGAACCGGCCGCCGGTGCTGTCCACCCAGCCGAAGCACAGGGCTTCCTCGATCGCCGCCTCGTAGTCCAGGCCCTGCCGGGCGGCTCGCGATCGCCAGGTCACCAGCCATGCGCCGCGGGCGGTGGCGTGGTTCGCCTCGAGCCAGGCACGCCATGTCGCGCGATCATCGGCGTGGACGTACGGAGCGTCGTCGAGCGCGGACATGGCACCGAGTGTAGCCGTCCGGTCTCAGCAAGCTCGAAGGGCATCGGGCGATCCTCGGGCGCATGGCGACCCTCTCCCGGCACCGCGCGGCCCTGCTGCTCCTCGGTGGCGGCCTCGCGCTGCGCCTGGTGCTTGCCTTCGTGGTGTTCCCGCACGCGGACTACGCGGGCGATCTCGGCCAGTTCTGGCAGTGGGCGCAGGCGCTGGCGGCGAACGGCCCGGGTTCGTTCTGCGCGAGCGTGCCCTCGGCCAACTACCCGCCGGTGTACCTGTACGTGCTGTGGCTCCTGGGCACCCTCGGCAACCCGGACCTGCTCAAGCTGCCCGCGGCGGCGGCGGCGGCTTCGGCAACGGCGGCTTCGGCTCCATCGACCTGCCGTGGGGCGATCTCGCCCGGAGCGAGGTCGTCGTGACGGCGTCCGCCGTCGGCCTCACGCTCGCGCTGGCTGCGCTCCTGGTCGCGTGGGCGGTGGTCGTCCTGCGTCCGCAGGCCATCCCCGTCAGCCGGCCGTGGACGGCTCCGTTCGCACCGTGACGGCTGCGGCGGGCAGGGGTTGCGAGGCGGTGATCCGGAGCAGGTGGTCCACCCCGATCGCGTCGCAGTCACCGGGCGCGACGGTGGTCCGGATCGTCAGCGCCAGCCCGGCTGCGGCCCCCGAGATCCCGATGTCCGTCTGGCGGTCGCACGCACCGCCGACCCAGCTGACCAGCAGCACGTTGGGCTGACCGACCGGATTGGACACCGGCTCGGCGGCTGTCACCCCGGCGGGATCGATCTCGACGGAGTCGATGCGCCCGCTGTCGTCGCGGACGCTGACCGTGTAGGTACCGCCGGCCACGAGCTCGGCCGATGCGGTCCAGACGCGCGGCCCGACGACCCGGGAGCATGCCCCGGCCGCCGCCACCGTGACGAGGATCGCGGCGACGAGCAGCAGCCGCGGATGACGATTGCGATTGGGCACGGGACGATCCTTTCGGGGACGGCGGCGCGGACCAGCGCGCCCCATCCGGACGGCGGCGTGCCCCTGCCGGTTCCCGGCCGGTGCTCCGTCAGGCGCCGCGCACCTGGACGCGCAGCATCCAGGCGTGCTTGTCCACGCCGTGCCGGAGCCCGATCAGCATGTCCTGGGTCACCGGGTCGAGCTCGGCCAGCTCGTCGATCCACCCGCCAAGCCGGCCGGACAGGGCCTCGAGCCGCCGCAGCATGCGGATGACCACGTCCGTGTCCGCCTGCCACCCGGCCGGCATCGCCTCGGCGGGCGTCGCGCCGATGACCGTGGTCAGCCGGCCGTCCGGAGCCACCTCCAGCGCCGCCATCCGCTCCGCAACGTCATCGTAGGCAGTCCGCAGGTCGTCCACGATGGCATCGAGGTGCTCGTGCACCGGCTTGAACATCGGCCCGGTCACGGACCAGTGCGCCTGCTTGCCCTGGATGCTCAGGTCGATCAGCTCGACCAGCGCCGCCTGGAGGATCTCTGTCGTCCGGCCGGCGGTCGTCGTCCCGGGCTGTGCCGTCATCGTCATCGCTCGTGCCTCCGTGTGCGTCGCCACGTCTCCGGGCGAGCTTCGTCCGCTCATTCGTCCCCACCAGTATCGGGCCGAACGGCCGGCCCCCGCGAGGTGCCAAGGTCACGAACCTCCGGGCGGTCGGTGGCACGACGGCCCGTCGGCCGCGATCATGCACCCGTGCACGCCCCGTCCAGCCCGCAGGATCAGCCGCCGCCGCTCACCGAGTCGTCGCTGTCGGCCGCGGTTGCGCAGCTCGGCGCCCGCGATCCGAGGCTGGCGACCGTCGTCGAGCGCTACGGGCCACCGCCGATGTGGGCGCGCGAGCCGGGGTTCGCCACCCTCGTGCACCTGGTCCTCGAGCAGCAGGTGTCGCTGGCGTCGGCACAGGCCGCCTTCGACCGCCTGCGCGCCGCCGCGGATCCCCTGTCGCCGGCATCGCTGCTCGCGCTCGACGACGCGCAGCTGCTGGCCGTCGGGTTCAGCCGCCAGAAGGCGCGGTATGCGCGCGAGCTTGCCGTCGCGATCCGCGATGGCGCGCTGGACCTCGACGGGCTGGCCGTGCTGGACGACGCGGCGGTCGACGCGGCGCTCACGGCCGTGCCGGGCATCGGGCCGTGGACGGCGACGATCTACCGGCTGATGGTGCTGCTGCGGCCCGATGCGTGGCCGGTCCACGACATCGCCCTGGCGCAGGCGATCGCCGAGCTCGACGGTCGAGCAGTCCGGCCGACCGCGCTCGAGATGCACGACCTTGCCGATGGCTGGCGCCCGTGGCGCGCGGTCGCGGCACGGATCCTGTGGCACCACTACCTGTCCGTCCGTGCCGAGCGTCGCGGTCGCTGAGGCGACGGAGGGAATCATGGCGCGACGCCCGGCGTCCCCGTCGGTGCCGGGCGCCGCGCGGGCGTGCGCTACATGATCCCGACGACGTGGCCCTCGGGATCGGCAAACAGCCCGATCGTGGTCTCGGGAGCGATCCGGGTCAGCGGCATGATGACCCGCCCGCCCGCCGTGACCGCCTTGTCGAGGATGCCCTGCGGATCGTCGGAGTGGACGTAGAACGTCACGTGGCCGGCGCCACCGTCATTGCTGGTGCCGACGCCGGCGGCGAGGTCGCCCACCTGGGCCATGCCGTAGCCACCCGGATTGTCGGTGTTGAACGTCCAGCCGAGGACGTCCGTGTAGAACCTCTGGAGCGCGGCCCCGTCCTTGCCCACGACCTCGACGTGGATCACGTGGTTGCCCATGTCCCGTGCCTCCTGGCGACTGCGGCGGACGGTCGTTCCGCCGCCCTTCACCGGAGCGACGAACGACCCGTGGCCGAATCGACACCATGCCGGCCGGATGGCCTCGGTCGTGGGTTGCACCCATGTCGCGCCGGTCCGATGCTGTGCGCGGGCGTCCGACGCGGAGGTGACCATGACCGGACGGGACCGGATCCTGGAAGCGCTCGACGGCGGAACACCGGATCGCGTGCCCCTGGCCCTGGGCTTCTTCGCGGTGGATGGCGCGGCGCTGGCACCGCCGGGCGCCTGGCGGGCAGACCTGGTGGACGTCGCGTTCGTCGAGTTCCCGGTCTCGCCCGATGAGGCCGAGCTGCGAGCCAGGGCGATGCCATTCGAGGGCGATACCCGCCTCGGGAACGCCGCCCAGGCCGCCCGCTACTCGCGCTGGGCGTATCACCCCGAGCGGCCGCAGCAGCGCAATCCGCTCGAGGCCGCTCGGACGCTCGCGGACGTGGAACGCTTCCGGTTCCCGGAGGCGCGCGGGTCGTACGTGGCGGATGGGCTGGCGTCCCAGGTCGCGGCGATCCACGGCCAGGGTCTCGCGGCCGCGGGCAACACGCCCCACCTGGGCGGCGAGCTGTTCGAGGCCGCATGGCGGCTGCGCGGGCTGGAGAACTTCCTGGTCGACCTCGTGGAGCGCAAGGACCTGGCCCACGCCCTGCTGGATCGCCTGGCCGCGCTGGCCCGTCGCAATGCCGTCACGCTGGCAGCGGCCGGGATCGACGTGCTCGCGCTTGACGACGATGTCGGGATGCCGGGCACGATGATGATCAGCCCCGCAACGTGGCGCGAGTTCTTCCGGCCACGAGTGGCGGGGATCATCGATGCCGCGCGCGCCGTTCGCCCGGACCTCCGCGTCGCGTACCACAGCGACGGCCACATCGAGCCGATCCTGGACGACCTGGTCCAGATCGGGGTCCAGGCGATCAACCCGCTGCAGCCGGAGCACATGGACGCCGGCCGGATCCGGCGGCGGTTTGGGTCGCGGCTGGCCCTGTGGGGCACGATCGGCCGCCAGACGAGCTTCTCGTTCGAGTCTCCGGCCGGGATCCGACGCCAGGTGCGCGAGCAAATCGAGTCGCTCGGGCGGGCCGGACTGATCCTCGCCCCCGCGTACGACATCGACGAGCCGGATGTGCCGTGGACGAACATCGCTGCGTTCCTGGAGGCGGGGCACGCCCACGGGTCAGCTGGGGTCGGCCCTGGCGTTCGGGTCATCGGTCCATTGCGCCCGGATGGCGACGGGCGCATGCTCTGAGCCTGTCCGACCCCCGTGCCGATGCCTCGATCCCCGAGACTGCGCCCGGCCGGCAGCGGAAGGTGACGCGTGCTGTTGTCGATGCGGCTCATACCCGCCGCCGATGGCTCGCGCACGCTCCCCCACCCCCCGCCGCACCGCGGATCGCGCATCGAAGGAGCACCGCATGACCCCGCGACCCATTCCCGCACCTGGCGAGGATCCCGCGATCCCGGTCGAGGCCGAGGACGACCCGCAGCAGGCGGTGGACGACCGCCTGAACGATCAGATCCAGGGCGTCCTGCGCGAAGGCGCCGAGACACGGGCGGTTCTCGATCGGGACAGGTCCGTTGAGGACGCGCGCTCGGCCCAGCGCGAGACGGCGGCGCTCATGGCGCTCATCGACGGACACGCTGCACCCAGGGAGCGATGAGCGGATGACCCTGACCAGCAGCCGTCCGTCCGTTCCGGCCCCCAACGTGCTCCGGGACCAGATGTTGCCGAACACCCTGTCCGGCCGCCCGACGGAGCCCGTCCGGGTGCAGCGGTCCACGCTCCCGTCGCGCGCGGTGGTCGCCGTGGTCATCGGGCTGGCGGCGATCATCGTCTACGCCATCGTGCGGCTGTGATGGCGAAGGCATCGTCGGCATCGAAGGGGGGCGGGCGGTACCGGCCGCGGCGCATCGAGCTGGCCGCAGGCGAGCGGCTCGTGCTGCACGGCGACGGGACGATCGAGCACCAGGATGCGGCCGGGGCCGTGACCGAGACCTGGTCCGCGAACGACCCGGAGTGGCCGCGGCACGCGCTCCGGTTCGGGCTCCACGAGGAGCGGCGGACGATCAAGCCGACGGGGCGGGACGAGCCCGGGCCGAGGCTGCCCGGCTAGGTCCGCCAGCCGGACCGCCGACGACGGGCTATCGGGCCCGATCCCGCATGATCGCCTGTGCCGCGAGCTTGCCCGGCGCGCCGATCACGCAGCCTCCGGGGTGCGTCCCGGATCCGCACTGGTAGTAGCCGGCGATCGGGGTCCGGTAGTCGCTCCAGCCAGGCGCCGGCCGGAAGAAGTACATCTGGGGCGCCAGGAACTCGCCCGCGAAGATGTTGCCCTCCGACAGTCCGACGGTCCGCTCGATGTCCAGGGGCGTCACGACCTCGCGGTGGACGATGAGATCGGAGAACCCCGGGAAGAACGACTCGAGCGTCTGCTGGACGGTGTCGCCGAGGTTCTGGCGCTCGGTGTCCCAGTCGCTGTCCCGAAGGTGGTAGGGCGCGTACTGGATGAACGACGACATGACGTGCTTGCCGGGCGGCGCCATGTCCGGGTCGATCGTGCTCTGGATCGCGCAGTCGAGGTACGGGCGGCTGCTGTACCAGCCGTACTTCGCCTCGTCGAACGCGCGCTCGAGGTACTCCATCGAGGGGCCGATGTTGGTGAACCCGCGGAACTGATCCTCGCGGCCGGCCAGCGCCGGATACACCGGCAGCGCGTCGAGCGCGAAGTTGACCTTGGCCGATGTCCCCTGGAACCGGAACCGCCCGATGGCATCGACGAGGTCTGACCGGCAGCTCGCGCGGATCGACCAGCTCGAGGAACGTTCGGCGCGGGTCCAGCGCCGAGACCACGATCGGCGCGCGGAACTCCGAGCCGTCCTCGAGGGCGACGCCGGTGACCCGCCCTTCGGCGGTGATCACCGACGTCTACCGGTGCCTCGAGCCGGATCTCCGCCCCGAGCGACGTCGCCGCGCGGGACGAGCACCTGGGTGAACCCGCCGTTGCCGCGCTTGTGGAACGACCACGCCCCGAACACCGCCGTCGTGCTCGCCGATGGAGTGGTACAGGAGCACCAGCCCCGAGCCCTGCGAGTACGGCCCGACCTTGGTGCCGATGATCGCCGACGACGCGAGATAGCCCTTGAGGATGTCCGACTCGAAGTAGTCGTCGAGGAAGTCCGCGGCGCTGCCCGTGAGCAGCCGCACCGTGTTGTGGAGCACGTCCTTGGGCAGCGCTCGGAACCGGGCGCCCAGACCGGCCAGCGCGAGCAGCTCCTCGGGATCGTCGCTGAACAGGTTCGGCGGCGGCGCGTCCAGCAGCGGCTTGAGCGCCTGGAGCACCTTGGTCATGTCGTGGTCGAAGCGGTCGTAGGCGTCTGCGTCGTGCCTGGAGTGGCGGGCGATCTCCGCGCTGGTTGACGCCGTGGTCCTGGCCCAGGAGCAGGTAGTCGCCGTTCTCCATCGGCGCGAACGTCGACGACATCAGGAGCGGCATGAACCCGTGCTTCACGAGGTCCAGGTCCTGGACGATGTCCGGGCGGAGCAGGCTCAGGGCGTAGCGTGAACGTCGTGAACGAGAACCCGGGCCACAGCTCCTCGGTGATCGCCGCACCACCCACCCGATCGCGGCGCTCGAGGATCAGGGTGCGCAGCCCGGCGCGGGCGAGGTAGGCGCCGTTGACCAGGCCGTTGTGGCCGCCGCCGATGACGATGGCGTCGTACGCCCGGTCCGCCGTCCGGTCGGGCTTCGCGGCCCGGTCGGCCTGGGTGCCCGCTCGGCCTTCGCCGCCCGTGCCGCCCTGGTGGTTCGATCCTGCTTCGCCATGGTCAGGCCGTCTTTCGCTGGGGGTTCCAGAGCGGCGTCCGCGCGGTCACCGCCGGGACGTGGATGTAGCGGTGGCTGACGGGGATCTCGATGTTGACCCGTGATCCCGGTGCGGCGGAGGCGACCGGCACCCGCGCAAGCGCGATGTGCCGCTGGAGCATCGGGCTGTACATGAAGCTCGTCGCGTAGCCGACCTGCGCCCCGTCGTCGTCGTACACGAACATCTCCTCCTGGATCGGGGTGTGGTCCTTGGGCGGGATCAGGCCGGCCTCGTCGTGGACCCGGTCCCAGGCGCGCCAGTCCACCACCAGCCCGGTGACACGGAAACGCGACGTCGCGTCGGCCAGCTCCCGGCGGATGGCGTCCCGGCCGATGAACCGCCGGTCGTCGGCCGTCACGCCCCTTGAGCAGCCAGCCCAGGCCGAGCTCGTGGGGCGTGGCCCGGTCGGCGTCGGTCCAGGCGAACCGGCTTGACGCGAAGTCCACGTCCAGCAGCAGCAGGCCCGCCTCGATGCGGGTCATGTACAGGGCCTGCAGGCCGAACGGCAGCACGCCATAGCCGTCCGCTGCTTCCCACACCGCGTCCCAGACCGCCAGCGCGTCGGGAGTGCGGGCCCAGACCTCGTAGCCCAGGTCACCGGTGTAGCCCGTTCGAGAGATCGTCACCGGGCAGCCCGCGATCCTGCCCGGGGCGAGGTCGAAGTAGCCGAGCCCCTCCACGCCGGCGTCGAGCCGCGCCAGGATCCCGCGGGAGCGCGGTCCCTGGATGGCCAGCACCGCGTATTCGTCGGAGACGTCCGCGATCGCGACGTCGTCGCGCCGCCCGGCGAGATCCTGGAAATAGGCGAGGTTGGGCTCGGCGGCGGTCAGCACGAACTCGTTGTCGGCGTGTCGGAGGAGGACCCCGTCCTCGACCACGAACCCGCGGTCGTCGCACCAGACGGTGTACTGCGCTCGCCCCGGAGCCGAGCAGCCGCGGATCGCGAGCCAGGACGCCGGCGAGGAACGCCTCGGCGCCGCGGCCGCTGAACCGGTACTTGAACAGCGGCGACGTGTCGAAGATGCCGGCGGCGTTGCGGACGGCGAAGTACTCGAACTTCTCGGAGAGCTGGTATTTCTCCGCCGTCAGGTGCCTGGACCAATGGCTCCACAGGCCGGTCTCGTTGAGCGCCGCGGTGCGCTCGTGAAAGGGCGTGGTCCGGATCATGGGGCGCGCTCCACCTCCGTCGGGGTCGCCCGACGGTAGCCGACCGGGCCTGCTCGTGGGCAGGCGTTGCCCGGGGCGGATCAGGCGACCCGCCCGCGTCGCACGGTTCGAGCCGCGCTCAGGCGGTGACCAGCTCCTCGTGCCCGTCCTCGGCGGGCTGGGAGGTGATCCCCCAGCCACCGAAGATCGCGGTGCCCTCGATGCGCAGCGTCGGCGCGTCGCTCGGCCCGATCCGCCTCCGGCCGTCCGTCACCGGCGCCGCCGATCCGACCAGCAGCTTCGTCTCGACGTTCCAGGTCTCGGGAACCACGAGGTTGCCACCGCCGAACAGGGCGTTCATGTGGAGCGTGGCGCCGGCCGGATCGAGGGTCGCGTCGCGCAGGTCCACGGAGCCGCCGCCGAACATCGTGGTCACCGTTCCGCCCCGGAACGCGCCCGATTCGCTGTGGAACTCGAGCGGGGCGAACGTGGCGACGAGCTCCACCTCGTCGGCCTTCGGGTCGGGCGGGGGCACCTCGCGCCGCTTCGAGGCCGCGTAGATCGGCTGCCCCGATGACGAACAGGAACCAGCCCAGCAGCAGGAAGCTGAGCGCGCGGAACACCATCTTCATACCGACCCCCTGTGCGTTCCAGTCGCCGGCTCGTGCACCTGCGCCGGCTCCGGACAGCATGGACCCGTGCGACGACGGCCCAGTGCCGTCCAGCGCCCGGAGCGGCCGGAGGCGCACGACCGCCGACCCATTCGCGTGATCGGCGCGTCGTCCGGTACAGTCAGCGCTTCCTCGTGCTCGATGGGCGCGCCGGTCAGCGCCCCGGTCCTCCACGACCGCCCGATCCCGAACATCACACCAGCGCCCTGACCGGGCCCCGCACCGTGCGGGAAGGGCCCGTCAGGAGCGTTCCTCCCCATGTCCTTCGATGCCCTCGGGCTCACGCCCGAGCTGCTCCGCGCCGTCGCCGATGAGGGCTACAGCGAGCCCACGCCGGTCCAGCGCGAGGCGATCCCCCTACGTGCTGGCCGGTCGTGACCTGCTCGCCGGCGCCCAGACCGGCACCGGCAAGACGGCCGCATTCGTCCTGCCCATCATCCAGTGCGCTCCACGCGACGCGTCCGTCGGTACCGGCGCGGCCCGGCCAGCCCGTGAGCCCAGTCGCGATCCACGCCCGTCACGGCGCGGCCGCCCGTCCGCGTCCTGGTCGTCGTCCCCACTCGCGAGCTCGCCATCCAGGTCGAGCAGAGCGTGCGCACGTACGGCGCCCGGCGCCCGGTCAGGTCCACGACCGTGTACGGCGGTGTCGGCTTCGAGCCCCAGGTCTCGAGGCTCCGGGCCGGACCCGAGATCGTGGTCGCGACCCCGGGCCGGCTGCTCGACCACGTCAGCCAGCGGACGATCGACCTGTCGCGGGTCGAGGTGCTGGTCCTCGACGAGGCGGACCGGCTGCTGGACATGGGCTTCATCCGCGACATCCGGCGGATCCTCGACCTGCTCCCCGCGCAACGCCAGAACCTGCTGTTCTCGGCCACCTTCTCCGACGACGTGCGCGCCCTCGCCGATGGCCTGCTGCACGATCCCGCTCGCGTCCAGGCGACGCCTCGCAACACGACGGCCGAGCTGGTCGACCAGCTGGTCCATCCGGTTGACCGCGAGCGCAAGCGGGACCTGCTGATCCACCTCGCATCGTCGGGACGGATCGGACAGGCCCTCGTGTTCACGCGCACCAAGCACGGCGCCAACCGGCTCGCGGACCAGCTCGTCCGCGCCGGCATCCGGGCCGCGGCCATCCACGGCAACAAGAGCCAGGCGCAGCGGGTTCGCGCGCTCGAGGACTTCAAGGCCGGCCGTGCCTCGATCCTCGTCGCGACCGACATCGCCGCCCGCGGCCTGGACATCGAACAGCTGCCCCACGTCGTGAACTTCGAGCTGCCGATGGTCGCGGAGGACTACATCCACCGCATCGGCCGGACGGGCCGGGCAGGCATGGACGGTGAGGCGATCTCGCTGGTGTGCGTCGACGAGGCGCCGCTGCTGCGCGAGATCGAGCGCCTGCTCCGCCGGCCCATCCGCTCGGAGCTGGTCCCGGGGTTCGAGCCCGACCGCAACGTCCGAGCCGAGCCGATCCGCCTGCGGTCCACTCCGGCCGAGCGCGCCGAGCGGGCGGCGACGAACGCGGCGCGCGGCGGGCACGCCGGCCGCGGGCACGCCGGCCGCGGACCCGCACCCCACCGGGCTGCAGCGCCGTCCCGCAGCGGGACGCCATTCCGCGACGGCCGCCGTCCACGGCCCGGGCGCGGGGACGCCGCACACCACCAGGCCGGCACGATCGGGAACGTCGCGCATGGCTCAGGCCGCGCCCGGTCAGCCGACAGCCACCGGCGTGACGGCCACCAGGCGGGTGGTCACGTGGGCGCCGGTCACCCGGCCCACGGACACTCCGGGGACCACGCCGTGCCGCCGGCCGCGCGGGTCCTGCCCGGAGAGCGGATCCGCCGGCTCGAGCCGCGGAGCTGACCCCGCGCGGGTCAGCCAGCCGAGGCGAGCCTCGGCACGTCCCGGGACGCGGCGACCCGCTCCTCGAACCGCGTTGCCGCGGCGTCCAGCTTGTCCAGGTGCTCGGCCAGTCGCCGGCGCGCCTCCTCTGCGGCGGCGTCGAGCCCCTCCAGCTCGAAGATCCGCCAGTGGCGCAGAACCGGCAGCAGCACGTCGTCGCGATGACCGCGCAGGTCGTAGATCCCCGCCTTCGCGATCTGGGCCGCCTTGCGCAGGAAGTTCGGGATCCCGGCCCCGGGCATCTCGAACGCGAGCACCTCGTCCACGATCGCGCGCACGGCCGCCGACGGCTGGATCTTCAGCGCGGCGTCCAGGATGTCGCGGTAGAACACCATGTGCAGGTTCTCGTCGGCTGCGATGCGGGCCATGATCCGGTCGGCGACCGGGTCGCTGGAGTAGCGGCCCGTGTTGCGATGCGAGATCCGCGTGGCCAGCTCCTGGAACGTCACGTAGGCGAGCCCGCGCAGGGTGGCCGTCGAAGGTCGCTCGTAGCCCTGCTGGAGCTGGGTCATCCGGCCGCGCTCGAGCAGCACCGGGTCGATGTTGCGGGTGACCGTGAGGTAGTCCCGGAGCACGATCGCGTGCCGACCCTCCTCGGCCGTCCAGCGGCCGACCCAGTTCAGCCAGGCGCCATCGCCGCTGCCGAACATGCCGTAGATCAGCCGGTGGTACGAGGGCAGGTTATCCTCGGTCAGGAGGTTGATCTCGAACGCGGTCTGGGCGACCCCGCTGAGCCTGGGCTGGTCCGGTGTCCACGGCTCCTTGTCGAAGTCGCGTCCCAGCCGGTACGGGATGTAGTCGTGGGGGAACCACTCCGGGGCGACCCTCAGGTGTCGCTCCAGCAGGCGGGCCGCCTCTGGCTCAAGGTCGAGCAGGAGGCGACGGTCGAAGTCGGCCGGGTCGTCGTGGGCGCCGGCGGGCACGGGGTCGGACACGGGAGCCTCGCTGCGGGCCGGTTGTCCGTCGGCCCTGACGGGTCACTGGATCGTACGGGCCTGGGCCGGATCGCCTGCACGCGCTCGGTGCAGGTGTGCAGGGAGCCTCGCTGGCGAGCGCTGTGACGCGTGGGCCGTATCCTTCCGCCATGCCGCTCTACCGCCTGCGTGAGCCCCTGCCGGAGCTGGTCGCTCCCGTGGTGGTCGCCGCGTTCGACGGCTGGGTTGACGCGGGATCCGCCGCCACGGGCGCCCTGGCCGTGCTGGCCGACGGCTGCCCGACGATCGCCACCTTTGACCCCGACGAGCTGTTCGACTACCGCTCCCGCCGGCCGACCCTCGAGATTCGCGACGGTCGCCTGTCGTCGCTGCAGTGGCCGGAGGTCACGCTCCGCCACGGTCGGTTCGGCGAGCGCGACCTGCTCGTGCTCACCGGCGCCGAGCCCGATGACCGCTGGCGGCAGCTGGCGTCGGACACGGTCGAGCTGGTCCGGCAGCTCGATGTCCGGGGCTGGGTGAGCCTGGGCGCGATCCCAGCGGCCGTCCCGCACACCCGACCGGTCACGATCATGGGCACGGAGAGCGAGGCCGGTCTGCTGCGCGGCGGGGTGGCGGCAGGACCGACCGGGCTGCTCAGGGTCCCGTCCGCGGCGCTGTCGATGCTGGAGATGGCCGTGGCCGACGTGGGCATCCCGGCCATCGGCTACTTCGCGCAGATCCCCCACTACGTCCAGGGCCCGTACGCGCTCGCGACGGTGGAGCTGCTGCGGGCCCTCGAGCGGCACCTGGACGTGGACCTGCCGAGGGGCCGGCTGGCCGACGAGGCGCGCGAGCTGCGGCTGCGCCTCGACGCGGCGACCGAGGCTGACGAGACGACGCGGGCATATGTCGAACGGCTGGAGTCGATGGTGGACGAGTCGCGCCTGCCCGTCGGCGACGACCTGATCTCGGACATCGAACGGTTCCTGCGCGAGCAGGGACAGGACGGCGGCAGCCGCTAGCGCCGGGCGCTGCGCGGATGGGCCACGGCCCGCAGGACATGAGCGTGGAGGTTCCAGCGATGAAGTGGTCGACGTTGTCCCTCGCCGCGGCGGTGATCCTGCTCCTGCTCGCCGACGTCCTCGCGTTCCATGACCTGTTGGAGCCGCACACCGTTCGCGACTGGCTGATGCTGGCTGGCTCGGGACTCCTCCTCGTCGGCCTGGCCGGCGGATCCGCGGGCCTGCGCGACATGATCGACCGGCGTGGCTGAGCGGCCGCCGGCGCCGCCGCGATCGCCCGTTGCCGGGGTTCCTGACCGGGTTGCCCGATCGCGCTAGAAGCGCTCGCGACGGACGATCACCTTCTGCCCCTTGACGGTCGCCGCGCGCAGGGCTCGGATCACTTGATCCGCGGCGGCTTCCGGGACCTCGACCAGCGAGAACCCGTCGGCGACCTGGATCGCGCCGATATCCCCGCCCCGCAGCCCAGCCTCGTTCGCGATGGCTCCCACGAGGTCGGACGGTCGGATCCCCGCGGCCCGGCCCGCGCCCACGAACAAGCGGGTGACGCCGCCTCCGCCGGAGCCGCGGGCCGGGGCGCGCAGGATCGGGCGTCCGGCGGCATCGCGCCAGCCGCTCACGCGGTACCCGCGCCGGGGCCCACCCGCCGGCGGATGGCCGGGACGAGCTCGCGCGCCGGCACCCTCCGGACGCTGCATCCCGGTGCCCGGGGCCTGCTCGCCGCGCCCTGGCCCGCGGGCCGCCTGGCGTCCGGGCACCGGTCGAGGCTGCGCGAACCGCGGTCCGGCGCCCCGACGCGGCGGCGTGGGCCCGTGCGGCAGCGTCGCCGGCGCCAGCTCTGTGACGTCCTCGGCTCCCCTGGCCTCGGCGTCCGCGAGGCTGAGCGCGGCGAGCGCGATGTCGACGAGGTCGAACTCCTCGGACAGTGGCTCGACGACCGCCCGGTAGCGGTCGAAGCCGTCGCCCACCAGGGTCTCGCGGAGCGTGCCGCGGAGCAGGTCCATGCGGTGCTCGCGCACGTCGGCGACCGTCGGCAGCCCGGCAATCGTCACGGGCACCCCGACGGCGCGCTCGATGTCCCGGAGCAGGCGGTGCTCGCGGGGCTCGACCAGGGTGATCGCCACGCCCTCGCGGCCCGCCCGGCCCGTTCGCCCGATGCGGTGCACGTAGACGTCAGGCGAGGAGGGCACGTCGTAGTTGACGACGTGGCTGATGTGCCCGATATCCAGGCCGCGCGCGGCGACGTCGGTCGCGACCAGCACGTCGAGGGCGCCGTCCCGGAAGCGGTTCATGATCCGGTCGCGCTGATCCTGGGAAAGGCCGCCGTGGAGCGCGGCGGCGTCGCGCCCGCGGCCGCTGAGCGCCTCCGCCAGGTCGTCCACCTCGCCCCGCGTCCGGGCGAACACGAGGGTGGCCGCCCCATCCTCGAGGTCCAGGATCCGGCCCAGTGCAGCGAGCTTGTCGGCGCGCCGGACGACGTACGCCACCTGGCGGACGCGGACCCCCTCGCCCTCGGCGGGCTCCTCCGCGTGAACCCGGGCCCGCACGGGAGCGCGCAGGTGGCGTTCCGCGAGCCGGGCGATCTGGCCCGCGATCGTGGCCGAGAACAACGCGGTCTGGCGGATCTCGGGCAGCGAGCCCAGGATCCGCTCGAGGTCGTCCGCGAAGCCCATGTCGAGCATCTCGTCGGCCTCGTCGAGCACGACCGTGGCGACCTCGTCGAAGCGGAGCGTGCCCCGGTCAAGGTGATCCACGGCGCGGCCGGGCGTCGCGACGACGACATCGACGCCCCGGGCCAGGCGGTGCAGCTGCGCCGCGATCGGCTGGCCGCCGTACACCGGCACGACCCGGACGCCCAGCTCGCGGCCGTAGCGATGGATGGCCTCGGCCACCTGCATCGCGAGCTCCCGGGTGGGCGCGAGCACCAGCGCGGCCGGCCGGCTGCCCCGGCCGTCCCGCGGCGCCCCCCTGCCCTCGACCGGCCGCCCCGCCGCGCGATCCTCGTCCAGACGGGCGGCCAGCCGTTGCAGGATCGGCAGCGCGAAGGCGGCGGTCTTGCCGGTGCCGGTGGGCGCCTCGGCGAGCAGGTCACGTCCCGCGAGCAGCGGCGGGATCGCGGCCAGCTGGACCGGCGTCGGCTCCTCGTAGCCGAGCCCACTCAGCGTGTGCAGGAGCCGGGCATCGAGGCCGAGAGCCGCGAAACCGTCGGCGCCGTCGGAGCCCGCGGAGTCGGAGCCCGCGGAGCCCGCGGCGTCGCCGGCGGAGCCCGCGGAGTCGGCGCCGTCCGTGGCGCCGCCGGAGCCCGCGGAGTCGGGGGCGTCGGCGGCGCCCGGGGCCGGGACGGGCTCGGGCTGGACGTCTGGTCTGGTCACGTCATGATCGTAGCCGCGATCCGCGTTGCGCCCCGGCCCGGCACCCGCGCGCGACCTCGTACCTCTCAGGCGGGCAGGATCGTCTCGCCTCGCATCAGGTAGCGGTCGACGCCGCGGGCGGCCGCCCGGCCCTCGCGGATCGCCCACACCACCAGCGACTGCCCGCGCGAGCAGTCGCCGGCGGCGAACACGCCGGGCACGCTGGTCATCTTGTCGAGGCCGGTCCTGACGTTGCCGCGCGGGTCCAGCTCGCAGCCGAAGGCCCGCGGCAGCGCCGGCTCCGGGCCCAGTGAACCCGAGCGCGAGCAGCACGAGGTCGGCCGGGATGACCTGCGCTCGGTGCCGGGGCACCTCGCGCATCTCCGGCCGCCCGTCCGCCGAGACACCCACGCGATGTCGACGATCTCGATCGCCGCCGACATGCCCGCCCTCGCCGATGAACCGCCGCGTGCTTACCGCGTAGCGGCGGGGGTCCGCGCCCCAGAGCGCGGCGGCCTCCTCCTGCCCGTAGTCGAGCGGTAGACCTTCGGCCACTCGCGGCCAGGGGTTGTCGGCGGCGCGCGTCTCCGGGCGGCCGGGGAGGATCTCGAGCTGGCGCGACGCTCGCGCGCCCCCTGGCGGATCGCCGTGCCGACGCAATCGGTGCCGGTGTCCCCCCGCCGATGACGATCGCGCCGACGGCCCGACCGGCCGGCGTCGATCGGAGCGCCGGCCTCCGGCGACGCCGCCGTCGAGCAGCCGACCGGGTGTTCGCCGCGCAGGTACTCCATCGCCAGGTGGATGCCGCCCAGTTCGCGCCCCTCGACAGCGCGAGGTCGCGCGCCACGGTCGCGCCGGTCGCCAGCACCACCGCGTCGTCCTCGACCAGCAGTGCGTCCGCCGGCACGTCGCCGCCCACGGTCACGCCCGGTCACGGAACCGGACACCCTCTTCCGCCATCAGCTGCGACCCGCCGCTCGACCACCGCCTTGTCCAGCTTCATGTTGGGGATGCCGTACATCAGCAGCCCGCCGATCCGATCGGCGCGCTCGAAGACCGTCACCAGGTGGCCGGCATGGTTGAGCTGCGTCGGCCGCGGAGAGCCCGGCCGGCCCGCTGCCGACGACCGCCACGCTGAACCGGTCCGCGACAGCGGCGGCTCGGCGACGATCCAGCCGTTCGTCCCAGGCCCGTCGGCGATCTCCTGCTCGATGGTCTTGATCGCCACCGGGCTCGCCGTTGATGCGCCAGCGTGCACGATCCCTCGCAGGGCGCCGGGCAGACCCGCCCGGTGAACTCCGGGAAGTTGTTGGTGCGGTGGAGGCGGATGCTCGCCTCCTGCCACTGGCCGCGGTAGACGAGGTCGTTCCACTCGGGGATCAGGTTGTTGATCGGGCAGCCCGAGGCCATCCCGCTGATCAGCACGCCGGTGTGGCAGAAGGGGACGCCGCAGTCCATGCACCGGGCGCCCTGCTCGGCGATGCGCGCCTCGGTCAGCGGCAGGTGCGCTCGCTCCAGTCCCGGACGCGCTCCAGCGGCGGGCGGGCCGGGCGGACGTTCGCGGCGTGCTCGAGGAACCCGCTCGGCTTGCCCATCAGCCGTCACCCGGCGCCGTCCGCCTCATGCCCGCCGACCCGGGCCGATCGCGCGCGTTCTCGCTCGAACGCGGCCATCTCGGCCGCCTCGGCGGTCCAGCCGGCCGCGAGCATCCGGGCCTGCGCCTCGAGGACCCGCCGGTAGTCGTTCGGGACGACGCGGACGAAGCGGACCAGGCTCGCCGTCCCAGTCGGCCAGCAGGCCGCGGCCGCGCGCGCTGCCGGTCAGCTCCGCATGGCGCTCCACCAGCGCGCGCAGACTCGGCCGCGTCCGCGTCGGTCGTCCGTCCAGCGGGAGCCAGCGCCACCATCTCGCGGTTGCAGCGACGCGCGAACGTGCCCGTCCTCGTCGAGCACATAGGCGATCCCGCCCGACATCCCGGCCGCGAAGTTGCGCCCCGTCCGGCCCAGCACGACCACCCGCCCGCCCGTCATGTACTCGCAGCCGTGGTCGCCGATGCCCTCCACGACCGCGCGTCGCGCCCGGAGTTGCGGACGGCGAACCGCTCGCCGGCGAGCGCCGCGGATGAAGGCCTCGCCGCAGGTCGCGCCGTAGAGCGCGACGTTGCCGGTGATGACGTTCTCCTGGGCGACGAACGGCGCCTCGGCCGGCGGGTAGACCACGAGCCGGCCGCCGGAGAGCCCCTTGCCGAGGTAGTCGTTGGCGTCGCCCTCCAGGGCGAGCGTGATGCCGCGCGGGATGAACGCGCCGAAGCTCTGCCCGGCCGAGCCCCGGAAGTGCAGGCGGATCGTGTCGTCGGGCAGGCCGGTCGCGCCCGCAGCGGCGCGTGACCTCGCTGCCCGAGCATCGTGCCGACCACCCGGTGCACGTTGCGGATCGGGAGGTCGGCCCTCACCGGGAGGCCCTCGGTCAGCGCCGGCGGCAGAGGTCCAGCAGCGACGGTCGCGTCGAGCGACTCGTCCACGCCATGGTCCTGGGCGATCAACCGGTCCGCCCGTAGCTGGCCGGGCACGTCCGGCTGGGCGAGGATCCGGCTGAAGTCGAGGCTGGCGCGCCTTCCAGTGGTCGACGGCCGGGCGCATCTCGATGCGGTCGCGATCGGCCCACCATCTCCGTCGATCGTCCGGAATCCCGAGCGCGGCCATGTGCTCGCGCACTTCGCGGGCGATGAAGCGTCATGAAGTTGACGACGTGCTGCGGGTCGCCGGCGAACCGCTTGCGCAGCTCCGGGTCCTGCGTGGCCACGCCCACCGGGCAGGTGTTGAGATGGCAGACGCGCATCATCACGCAGCCCAGCGTGACCAGCGGCGCGGTGGCGAAGCCGAACTCCTCGGCGCCCAGCAGCGCGCCGATGACCACGTCGCGGCCCGTCTTGAGCTGGCCGTCCACCTCGACCGCGATCCGCGACCGCAGGTCGTTCATCAGCAGGACCTGGTGCGCCTCGGCCAGGCCCAGCTCCCACGGGATGCCGGCGTGCTTGATCGAGGTCAGCGGCGAGGCGCCCGTGCCGCCGTCGTGGCCGCTGATCAGGACGACGTCCGCGTGCGCCTTGGCGACGCCCGCGGCGACCGTCCCCACGCCCACCTCGGCCACCAGCTTCACGCTGATCCGGGCCTCGTGGTTGGCGTTCTTGAGGTCGTGGATCAGCTCCGCCAGGTCCTCGATCGAGTAGATGTCGTGATGGGGCGGCGGGCTGATCAGCCCGACGCCCGGCGTCGAGTGCCGCGTCCTGCGCGATCCACGGGTAGACCTTGTGCCCGGGCAGCTGCCCGCCCTCGCCGGGCTTGGCGCCCTGGGCCATCTTGATCTGGAGCTCGCGGGCATTGACGAGGTACTCGCTGGTGACGCCGAAGCGGCCACGTCGCGACCTGCTTGATCGCGCTGTTGCGCGAGTCGCCGTTGGGCAGCGGCTCGTAGCGCGCGGGGTCCTCGCCGCCCTCGCCGGTGTTGGACTTGCCGCCCAGGCGGTTCATCGCGATCGCCAGCGCCTCGTGGGCCTCCGCCGAGATCGAGCCGTAGCTCATCGCCCCGGTCTTGAACCGCCTGACGATCGCCTCGACCGGCTCGACCTCCTCGATCGGGACCGGGCGGAGGGCGGGCCGCAGCTCGAGCAGCCCGCGAAGGGTGGCCAGGCGCGAGGACTGGTCGTCCACCAGGCTCGTGTAGTCCTTGAACGTCCCGTACTCGCCGGTCCGGACCGCCTTCTGGAGGGTGTGGATCGTGAGCGGGTTGAACAGGTGATGCTCACCGTCGGATCGCCACTGGTACTGACCACCCGGCGGCAGCTGGCGATGGACGACGGGCCGCTTCGGCGGGTACGCCCGTTCCTGCCGCGTACTGCACCTCCCGGGCGACCGTCTCGATCCCGATGCCGCCGATGCGGCTGGGCGTCCAGGTGAAGTACTCGTCCACGAAGTCGCGGTCGAGACCGATGGCCTCGAACACCTGCGCTCCGTGGTAGCTGTGGACCGTGGAGATCCCCATCCGCGAGATCGCCTTGATCACGCCCTTGACCACGGCCTTGCGGTAGCGCTTCTCGGCCGCTGCGGTGGGCCCCGGGATGCTGCCCAGCCGGACCCGGTCGTCGATGGTCTCGAAGGCGAGGTACGGGTTGATCGCGCTCGCGCCGTAGCCGATCAGCAGGCAGAAGTGGTGGGCCTCGCTGGGCTCGCCCGACTCGAGCACGAGGCCGACGCGGCCCCGCGTCCCGGCGCGCACCAGGTGGTGGTGGACGGCCGAGACCGCGAGCAGGGCCGGGATCGGGGCATCGGTCTCGTCGTGCCCGCGGTCCGAGAGGATGATCTGGTTGCAGCCCTCGGCGATCGCCTCGGAGGCCCGCTGGCGCAGGTCCTCGATCGCTCGCCGCAGGCCCGCGCCGTTGTCGCCCACCTTGAACAGGATCGGCAGCGTGATCGTCCGGAAACCATGCGAGTCGTAGCCGCCGTCGAGCGCACGGATCTGCTCGAGCTCGAGGTTGGAGATGACGGGTGACGGGATGGCCAGCTGGTGGGCGGCGTCGTCGCCCGGGTCGAGCAGGTTGTCCTCCGGTCCGATTGAGCGCTCGGTGGCCATGATGATGGCCTCCCGGATCGCATCGACCGGCGGGTTCGTGACCTGGGCGAACAGCTGCTTGAAGTAGCCGTACAGCAGCTGGGGGCGCTCCGAGAGCACGGCCAGCGGCGCGTCGTTGCCCATCGAGCCCACCGGATCCGCCCCGTCGCTGGCCATCGAATTGATGATCAGCCGCACGTCCTCGGCTGTGTAGCCGAAGACCTCCTGGCGCCGGAGCACCGTCTCGTGGTCGGGCTCGATGACGCCCGCGGGCCGGGGCAGGTCCTCGAGGCGGACGAGGGTGCGGGCGACCCAGTCCAGGTACGGGTGCTCGGCCGCCAGGGCTGCCTTGAGCTCGTCGTCACCGACGATCCGGCCCTGGGCCGTGTCCACCAGGAACATCCGACCGGGCTGGAGCCTGCCCTTGGCCACGACGTCGGCGGGCGGGATGTCGAGCACCCCCGCCTCGGACGCCATGACCACCCGTCCGTCACGGGTCTCGTACCAGCGGCCGGGCCGCAGCCCGTTGCGATCCAGCGTGGCGCCGATCCGGACGCCATCGGTGAACGCGAGCGAGGCCGGACCGTCCCACGGCTCCATCAGGCAGGCGTGGTACTGGTAGAACGCGCGCCGCTCGGGGGACATCGACGTGTCCCGGCTCCACGGTTCGGGAACCATCATCGCCATCACGTGGGCAAGCGATCGGCCCGCCAGGTGCAGCAGCTCGAGCACGTTGTCGAAGATCGCGGTGTCGGAGCCGTCGACGTCCACGGCCGGCAGCACCTTGCGCAGGTCGTCCCCGAACACCGGCGACCGAAGCGCGGACTGTCGCGCGAACATCCAGTTCACGTTGCCGCGCAGGGTGTTGATCTCGCCGTTGTGGGAGATGTAGCGGTACGGGTGCGCGCGTGACCATGACGGGAAGGTGTTGGTCGAGAATCGGGAGTGGACCAGCGCGACCGCGCTCTCGACCCGCCGGTCCGCGAGGTCCGGGTAGAACGTCCGCAGCTGGGATGCGCTGAGCATCCCCTTGTAGACGATCGTCCGGCAGCTCATGGAGGGGACGTAGAACTCGTCGCGGCCCGGGAGCGCGCTGCGCTCGATCGCCTTCTCGATCAGCCGGCGCGCGACGTACAGCCGGCGATCGAAGGCGAGGTCGCCATCCTCGCCCGGTGGCAGGTCGTCCGGACGCGCCACGAACGCCTGGCGCACGACCGGCCGGCTCGTGCTGGCCGACTCGCCCAGGCCCATCGGGTCGGTCGGGACGTCGCGCCAGCCGAGGAGCTGCAGGCCCTCGCCGGCGAGAGTCCGCTCGAACCTCGCGGCGCACTCGGTCCGGCACGAGCCGCGGCGCGGCAGGAACACCATCGCCACGCCGTAGCCACGGGCCGCCGGCAGGTCGAGGCCCGCGTCCCGCGCGACGGCGCGCAGGAACCCGTGCGGGATGCCGAGCAGGATTCCGGCCCCATCGCCGGTGTTGCGTTCCGAACCGCTGGCACCGCGATGCTCGAGGTTCACGAGCACCGTGAGGGCATCCTGCACGATCCCGCTCGAGCGCCGCCCGGCCACATCGCACACGAACCCGAACCCGCAGGCGTCGTGTTCGGTGGATGGCTCGTACAGGGTGCGCGGTGACGGCACGGGGATCGGCCCTCCCGGATCGGGGGCGCGACCATACGCACCATGCCGCCGGGAGGGAGGTGGCCCCCGGGTGGTGGTTCGGTTTCGGATGGGTCCCCGGCGTGCGCCCATCGGCCCCGGTGCCACGCGCCGGTCGACCCATGCCGATACCTGACAGAACGCGGCGGGAATAGGATAGGATCCGCCCATGCGTGCCTCCCGCCTGGTCAACCTCCTGCTGCTGCTCCAGACCCGGGGTGGCATGACCGCGGCGGAGCTCGCGCGGGAGCTCGAGGTCTCGGTCCGCACCGTGCACCGCGACGTCGAGGCGCTGGGCGCCGCCGGCGTCCCCGTGTATGCGGAACGCGGGCCCCACGGCGGGATCCGGCTGGTCGACGGCTACCGGACGCGCCTGACCGGCATGACCACCGAGGAGGCCGAGGCGCTGTTCCTGTCCGGCCTGCCCGGACCGGCGGCCGAGCTCGGTCTCGGGACCGTGGTCGCTGCCGCCCGACTCAAGGTCCTGGCGGCGCTGCCCACCGAGCTCCGAGGCCGGGCCAGTCGCCTCCTCGAGCGGTTCCACCTGGACGCGGCGGGCTGGTTCCGGGCCGGGGAGGCCGTGCCGCACCTGGCGGCCGTCGCCCAATGCGTGTGGGACGGCACGCGGCTGGAGCTGGACTACAACCGCGGCGACCGGACGGTGACCCGGCTGCTGGACCCGCTGGGGCTGGTCCTCAAGGCCGGCGTGTGGTACCTCGTGGCGGCGCACGACGGTCAGCTGCGGACGTATCGGATCTCGCGGGCGCGTGGCGTCCGGCCGCTTCCCGACCGGGCGGTGCGCCCGGCAGGGTTCGACCTCGCGGCCTACTGGTCGGAGTCCATCACAGCGTACGAGCGCGACACGCCGCGGATCGAGGTCACGCTGCGGGTCCGGCAGGATGCCGAGCGCTGGCTGGAGGACGTGCTGGACAGCTCGGTGCTGGCCTCCGCGGAGGAGCTGCCCGACCCGGAGCCGCATGCCTGGAGGCGTCTGCGGCTCCGGCTCGACTGGCCGCGCGAGGTCGCGGGCCGCCTGCTCGCGCTGGGTGACGCCGTCGAGGTGCTGGAACCGCCGGCCCTGCGCGCTGAGATCGCCCAGGTCGCCGAAGAGGCCCTTGCCCGCTACCGCGACCCGGCGAGATCCACGGTCGTCGCCGGGCGACCCTGAGACGCCAGGCAGCCCGTGCCGTTCCCCGGTGTGCCCGGGTGGCGCCGGCCCGTCGCGACCGCCGGGGTCGGCAGCCGACGGCTGCGCATCTCGCGTTCGCGATCGGCCTGGAGGGCGATCGCCAGCGGGTGGAGGGGGAGCATCACGTGACACCTCGTTCGCGTCGTGTTCGATGTCCGGAGCGTACCGCGGCTACATGCCATTTCCTGTCGTGATTAGCCCTTGGTCGGGTTCGGCTCTCTCGAATTCGACGGGGGGTTCGGGGTTCGCAGCCGCCCGGGCGCTCTGTGATACTTGAGCCGATGCGACGAGTCGAGGCCGAGGCCCTGGTCGGTGCCTCGCGGGACGAGGTCTGGCAGCTCTACGACGACATCGAGGGCACGCCCCTCTGGGTGCCGTTCGTGCACGAGATCCTGTACGTCTCGGGGCCGGCGCGGGTGGGCATGGTGTACCGCGAGCGCACCCGCCTGGCCGGCGTTCCCAGCACCCAGCAATGGGAGATCGTGGAGCACCGCCGGCCGCACCGGCAGGTCCACGTCTCGGATGCCTTCGGGATGGAGACCGCGCTGATCATCACCTTCGAAGGGCGTGGCACGGGCACCTGGGTGCACCAGGCTGCCGAGCTGCGCTCGAGGCTATGGGGTCCGCTGGGCTGGCTGCACGAGACGCTCATGGCGATCCCGGCCGGCTGGGGAGTCAACGCCGCGGTCGCGGGCGCCAAGCGCGCGTTCGAGGGCGACCCGCCCCACTGAGACCTCGGCGCCGACCGCCGCTCAGGGTGCCCGGGTCGGCTCGACCTCGCGGACCACGGCGAGGTGGCGGTCCGGGCCGGCCGCGTCCCTCGTCACGTGGTACTCGATCTCCCGCGGCGACCCGTCGAGGTGACGGAACCGGAGGGTGCCGTGGAGCTCGCCACCCTCCAGCAGCTCGCCCCACAGGCCGCGGACGTCATCGACCGCGCTCACGTCGTCCGCGTTGGACAGCCGCTCCACCGGCTGGCCGACCAGCGCGTCGCGGGGAACCTCGACCATCTCGGCCAGCGCCGTGGACACCTCGACGAACAACCGGTCGCGGTCAAGGATCGCCCACGCGTGTCCCGGCTCCTCCCACCAGCGTCGCCCGGGGACGACGCTCCCGAAGCGGTACACGGCCCACACCGTCTCGTGCTGCCCGGCCGCCGCGGGCGCCTCCTGTTGACGCACGACCGCCGACGGATAGCGCGATCGGAGCCGGGCCTGCAGGTCTGCGGGGTCCGGCAGCCCATCGGCGAGCATGTCCGGATCGCCCAGCAGCCGCGCGAACGCGTCGGCGACGAACCGCCGGAACGCAAGGTCCTCGGCCGGAACGGCCTGCAGGCGAGGCAGGCGGCGAGCTGGCATGGGTCTCCTGGTCGCGGACGCGGTCATCGACCTGTGATCGTCCACGATCCGGTGCGTGCGCGCACCTGCGCAACTCGGCCTATTGCCGCCCGGGAATCCGGAACGGACCGCCTGGTGGACAGGATTTCCGACTCCGCCGCCGCCCGGCATCCCGCCGGAGGGTCGACGCGCCGTCGGATTTGGTCCGAATGTTGGCGGTCCGTTCGATGCCCCTACCGTAGCCCGGGACCCCGTGGCCCGGAATCGGCCAAGGGTCATGGGATGGCATGGACAAACGTCGATGAATCGCGGGGGCCGCCCGGCCCCCGCGATTCCTGCCGGCCACGGCCCTCAGGCGGCCCGGCCTCGGCAGCAGCGGCGAGCCCCGTGGTGAGCTCGTGCTCTGCGGCAATGCCCGCCGCGTCGAGCACAGGCGCATCGTCGGATGCGGTGACGCGATCGGGCAGGAACACGAACGCGATCGCAGCGCCGGCGACCGCGAACGCGATCCCGGCCATCGAGGTCACGGTCATCCCGTCGACGAACGCCTGGCGCGCGGTCGCCGCGAGCGTCGCTCCGGCGGGCCCCCCGATGGTGCCGGCGACGGCCATGGCGCCGGCGAGGGAGTCCGTGACCACGCCGGCGGCCGCGGTCGGCAGCGCGGCGGCGACGTCGCGCATCCGGTCCGCGTAGATCGACGCGAACACCGAGCCCAGAACGGCGACGCCCAGGGCGCCACCAACCTCGCGGGTCGCGTCGTTGACCGCCGAGCCGACGCCGAACTGGCCCTTGGGCAGCGCCGACATGATGGCGTCGGTGGCCGGGGTCATCGCCAGGCCCATGCCCATCGCGATCACGAACAGCACGCCCGCGACGTGGAGGTCGGAGCTCGCCACGCCCACGGTCGTGAGCGCGACCAGCCCCGCGGCGACCACCAGCAGCCCGAGCGAGGTGACCAGCCTGGTGCCGATGCGGCCCGTCAGCGTGGCTGCGATCGGTGACGCCAGGATCACGCCCACCGCGATCGGGATGAACCGGAGGCCCGTCTCGAGCGCGGTCAGGCCGAGCACACCCTGCAGGTACTGCGTCAGCAGGAACAGGACGCCCATCAGGCTGAAGAAGGTCATCGTGATCGACAGGCTGGCGGCCGAGAATCGGCGGTCGCGGAACAGCCGGACGTCGAGCATCGGGTGGGCGACTCGCCGCTCCCAGGCGACGAAGCCACCCAGCAGGATCGCGGCCGCCCCGAGCGACCCCACGATCGTGGGGTCGGTCCAGCCCAGCGACGGGACCTCGATGATCCCGTACACCAGCGCGACCAGGCCCGAGACGGACAGCACCGCGCCCACGGGATCGAGCGGCGAGCGCTCGGGCGAGCGGGACTCGGGGACGATGGCCAGCGTCGCCGCGATGCCCAGCACCACGAACGGGACGTTGATCACGAACACCGACGCCCACGGAAAGTGCTCGAGCAGCCAGCCACCGAGGATCGGTCCGATCACGATGCCCAGGCCGGAGACCGCGGACCAGGCCGCGATCGCCTTGGGCCGCTCATGCGCGGGGAACACGTCGGCGAGGATGGACAGGGTGGCCGGCATCGTGAACGCGGCACCGAGGCCCATGAACGCCCGGAGCGCGATCAGCTGCTCGGCCGTGCCGGCAAGCGGCGTGATCGCCGAGCCCAGCCCGAACAGCGCGAGGCCGCCCACCAGGGCACGTCGTCGGCCGTACCGGTCGGACATCGCCCCCGCGACCAGCAGCAGGCCGGCGAACACCAGGACGTAGGCGTCGACCATCCACTGGAGCTGACTGGCGGACGCGTGGAGCTCGGTCGCGAGCGTCGGCAGCGCGATGGTCAGGATCGTGTTGTCGAGGCTGACGCCGAACAGGGCGAGGATCAGCACTCCGAGGATGCCCCATCGCCGCGCGTGGACCTGTTCGCGGGTCATCGGTTCCTTCCCTTCCGTGGCCCGGACCGGGACGCCGGGTCGTACAAATGCTCCGCGACTCGTACACTGTTCGAGTTCGATGCCGGAGACGTTACTCGTACAGTGTTCGATGGTCAAGAACGGTGTACTGGGCGGACGTACGGGGTTCGATCAGGACGGATGACGTAGATGACCGACGACGCGCGTGGTGAGCCGGGCCGAGCCCGCTTCTTCCCGTGGGCGCATGCCAATGAGCACGAGCGCCGCGGCCGGCCCGCGCTCACCAGGGACCAGATCGTCGATGCGGCGATCGCGATCCTCGACGAAGAGGGCCTGGAGGCGCTCTCGATGCGCCGCCTGGGCCAGCGCCTCGACGCCGGCGCCACCTCGCTCTACTGGCACATCCGGAACAAGGACGAGCTGCTCGATCTGGTGCTCGACCGGATCATCGGTGAGGTCGTCACGGAGATCGGCGTGCCGGGCAACTGGCGGCAATGGATGGCCGCCACGGCACGGTCGCTGCGCCGTGTCCTGCTGCGCCATCGTGCCGTCGCGCCGATCATGGGCGAGCGGCCAACGTTCGGCCCCAATGCGCTGATCGCCCTCGAGGGCCTGCTCACCTCACTGCGGGCCGACGGGTTCGCCGACGGGTCCGCGCTCCTCGCCGCCACCACGATCGTGAACTGGGCCAGCGGGTTCGCCGTGTTCGAGGTCCGGGACCCGGTCGGGCCAGCCGCAACCGAGGCCGAACGGCAGGCGTTCATCGACGAGTTCCAGGCGTTCACGGCCAGCCTGCCGGTCGAGGAGTTCCCCACGACCGTCGCCCTGCTGCCGCTGGGTGCGACGATCACGGCTGATCTGCAGTTCGACTACGGCCTCGAGGTCCTGATCGACGGCATCGAGACACGGGAGGCACGACGCCGCGGGTCGGCCGCCTGACTCGATCGCCGCGCCGGCAACGATTGCCCGATACCCTTGGTCGCGATGCCGACCACCCCCCTCGATCGCCACCTCCCGCTGGATGGGACGCGTAACGTCCGCGACGTCGGCGGCTACCCGGCGGGGCCCGGCCGGAGCGTGCGCTGGCGGACGCTGCTGCGCTCGGACGAGCTCACCCGGCTCCCCGCAAGCGCGATCCACGAGCTGGCCGCGATCGGCCTGCGCCAGGTCATCGACCTGCGCTGGCCCGAGGAGCTCGAGCGGTCGCCCAACGTGTTCCTCGATTCGATCGACGTTCGCTACCGGAGCATCCCGCTGCTGCAGGACGATCCGACGCCGCACGCGGGCCTGGCGGGGATGTACCGCCACGTGTTCGACGCCAGGGCGCCCCAGCTGGCCGAGGTGGTCCGGGCGCTGCTGGACGACGACGGCCTGCCCGCGGTCATCGGCTGCGCGGCCGGCAAGGATCGGACCGGCGTGACCATCGCCCTCCTGCTCGATGTCGCCGGCGTACCCGACGACGTCATCGTCGAGGATTACGCGCTCTCGGCCGGCTACTTCAAGGAGCCGCTCACCCGGATCGACCCGGACGACTGGCGGCATCCCCCACTCGAGGTGGACAGCCCGCCGGAGTTCATGGCATCGGCGCTGGATCACCTGCACGAGCGGCACGGTGGCTCACGAGCGCTCCTGCGCGCCCAGGGCATCACCGATGCCGAGATCGACGCGCTGGTCGACCGGCTCACGGAGCCAG
This sequence comes from uncultured Chloroflexia bacterium, assembly GCA_963732805.1. Taxonomy (GTDB): domain Bacteria; phylum Chloroflexota; class Limnocylindria; order Limnocylindrales; family CSP1-4; genus CAIXZV01. The sequence goes on along the minus strand of CAVTAW010000002.1, from coordinate 982,250 downwards.
TCGGGAGCTGAACGCCGCTGGCCGCGGCCACCCGGCGATCGGGTCGCGGCGTTGGGCGATTGGGGGTGATCCACCGATCGGCCCGACACGGAGGGGCCGTTCGCCGGTCAACGAGGCGTCGCTCCCGCAGTAGGCTCGCCACGACGGGTGCCCGTGCGCCCGCACCTGCACGAGGTCGGCAGTGATGGTTGCGCCGCTTCCCCCCGACCGGCTCGCCCGCCGTTGCGATCCCGCAGGGTTCGGGTTCACGACGACCGCGGACCTGGCCGATCTCGAAGAGGTCGTCGGGCAGGACCGCGCGGTGGAGGCCGTGGAGTTCGGGATCGGCATCCGGCAGCAGGGCTTCAACCTCTACGCGATGGGGCCCGAGGGCCTGGGCAAGTACAGCCTCGTCCGCCAGGTCCTGTTGTCCCGCGCCCCCGCCGAACCTGTCCCGGACGACTGGTGCTACATCCACAACTTTGCGAATCCACGACGACCACAGGCGCTCCGGCTGCCGCCGGGCCGGGGACGGCAGTTCAAGGAGCGGATCGGCCAGCTGGACCGCGAGCTTCAGGCGGCCATTCCCGCCGCCTTCGAATCCGAGGACTATCGCAGTCACCGCGAGGCGCTCGAGACGGCCCTCAAGGACCGGCGCGACTCGGCGCTGCAGGCGTTCGAGGAGCGCGCCGCCACGCAGGGGATCGCCCTGCTCCGCACGCCGATCGGGGTGGGCCTGGCCGCGGTCCGCGACGGCAAGCCCATGGAGCGCGACGACGTCGCGAAGCTCCCCGAGGCCGAGCGGGAGCGACTCGCCAAGGCCACGGAAGCGCTCGAGACCGAGCTGGGCGAGCTCATCCAGCGGACGTTCCCCAAGTGGGAGCGCGAGGCGCGTGCGACGATCCGCGAGATCGGCGAGACGGTCACGCGGCGCGCGGTGGGCCACCTCATCGACGAGGTCCGGCGCCACTATCGCGACAGCCAGCCCATCCTTGCCTACCTCGAGGCCCTCGAGACCGACGTGGTTGCCAACGCCGAGGAGTTCCTGGCGGCCGCCCAGCCCCGCGAGCTCCAGTCGTTGCTGGCTGCCCGGCTCGAGAACGGTGCGGTGTTCCGCCGCTACCAGGTCAACCTCCTCGTGGACCATGCCGAGGCGATCGGCGCCCCGGTCGTGTTCGAGGACCTGCCGACGCAGCCCAACCTGCTGGGCCGGGTGGAGCACGCCGCCCAGCTGGGGGCGCTGGTCACCGACTTCACGCTCATCCGTGCCGGGGCCCTCCACCAGGCGAACGGCGGCTACCTCGTCCTGGACGCGCGCCGCCTGCTGACCCAGCCGTACGCGTGGGAGGAGCTCAAGCGAGCGCTCCGGGCGGGCGAGATCCGGATCGAGCCGCTGGGCGACCGGTTCGGCCTGGCCACGGTGTCCCTGGAGCCCGAGCCGATCCCGCTCGACGCCAAGGTGGTGCTCATCGGCGATCGGCAGGTCTATTACCTGCTGGCGGCGTACGACCCCGACTTCCTGGAGCTGTTCAAGGTCCAGGCGGACTTCGAGGACGAGATCCGCCGGGAACCGGGCACCGAGCAGCAGTACGCGCGACTGCTGGCCACGATCGCCGCGCGGGCCGGGCTCCGGCCGCTCGAGGCTGCCGCCGTCGCGGCGGTCATCGATCGGGCCTCGCGACTGGCGGGCGATTCGGAGCGGCTCTCGACCCACATGCGCCGGATGACCGACCTGCTCCGCGAGGCTGACGATCGCACGGCGAAGGCCGGGCGACCGTCGATCACGGCCCGCGACATCGCGGAGACCATCGAGGCCCAGGTGCGCCGGGCGTCCCGGATCCACGAACGGACGCTGGAGGAGATCGCCCGGGGCACGATGCTGGTGGCGACGTCGGGCGAGGCGGTGGGCACGGCGAACGGCCTGTCGGTCATCTCGCTGGGCGAGGTTGCCTTCGGCCAGCCGTCGCGCATCACGGCCTCGGTGCGGCTGGGCGACGGGGAGGTGGTGGACATCGAGCGAGAGGTCCACCTGGGTGGGCCGATCCACAGCAAGGGCGTGCTGATCCTGGCGGGGTTCCTCGGCGACCGCTACGGGCGGAGCCGCCCCCTGACCGTGCGTGCCAGCCTCGTGTTCGAGCAGTCGTACGGCGGCGTGGAGGGCGACAGCGCGACCCTCGCCGAGACGTGCGCGCTGCTGTCGGCCATCGGCGGCGTGCCGCTCCGCCAGTCGCTCGCGATCACGGGCTCGCTCAACCAGCGGGGCGAGGTGCAGCCCGTGGGCGGGGTGAACGAGAAGATCGAGGGCTTCTTCGACGTGTGCGCCGCGCGCGGGCTCGACGGCTCGCACGGCGTGATCATCCCGGCCGCCAACGTGCCGCACCTGATGCTGCGCGACGACGTCCTGAAAGCGGTGGGCGAGGGCCGTTTCGCGGTCTGGGCGGTGTCGGCGATCGACGAGGCGCTGGAGCTGCTGGCGGGCGTGGACGCGGGGGTCCGCGACACTGATGGCACCTACCCGGCGTCATCGGTCAACGGGCAGGTCGAGGCCGGTCTCGCGGCGCTGGCAGAGCGCGCCCGCGAGTTCGCGGCCCACGCGACCGTCGCTGCGGCCACCGGCAGCGCCGGCCGTCGCACCGCGGGCTCCCCGTCGCGCCGCCGCCCGAAGGGTCCCACGGGCAACGGCCCGGGGGCCTAGGATTCACCCATGGGCCGCGTCGGCGCCTCCCTCGAGCTCCCCTACCCCCCGGAACGCGTCTTTGCCGTCGCCACGAGAGTCGAGGACCTGCCCCGCTGGCTCCCCGAGGTCGAGGGCGCCACGCTGCTCGACGCGCCGCTGGCCACCGGGTCCCGGGTCCGGCTGAAGCTGTCGTCGGCCGCGGCAGGCACCGAGGTCACGGGCACCGTCCGCCAGCTGCGAGCGCCGTCCATGCTGGTCATCGCGGGCTCGGGAGGACCGCTCGCGGTCGAGGTCCGTACCCGGCTCGACCCGGTGGGCGAGGAGGGGGCGTCAACGCGCATCGCGCTCGAGATCGACCTGTCCACCTCGCCGCTCCTCGGGTTCATCGCCCGCGAGGCCGAGCGACGGATCAACGCTGAGCTGCCCGCCTCGCTTGCCCGGTTCCGCGCCCTGGTCGAGGCCGAGCCGGCCTGATCGACCCGGTCCGCGGCTTGGGGCCCGCGGCTACGCGGCGTCGGCCGCCTGCCCGTAGCCCTCGACGCCGAGCACGATCAGCGGGCTGTGGTCGACCATCGTCTCGATGTCGGTCCGGTTCCAGTTGCGGGCGACGCCCCGGATCAGCTCCAGGCGCTCGGCGCGGTCGGTCACGATCCGGGCGACGGCCGGGACGTCGGCGACCACCCGGGGTCCCTTGAGGTGGAGGGTCACCCGCGGGTCGGCGCCGATGTTCCGGATCCAGGCGCGCGTCCGGCCCGGTGCCGGCATGCCGCTGATCACCAGGCGGCCGCCGAGATTGTGGAGGAAGATCTCGATCCGGCGGGCCTGGCCGGTCCGGCGGCCGGTGGTGGTGAGGTCGATGACCTGGCTGTGATCGAGAGCGGTGCGGACGGCGTCGTCCATTTTGGGCGCTCCGGGGTGCGGCTGGGTGACGGGATAGTTGCGCGTGCAACGATACATCGTCCCGGAGGATGGCACAAGCGCCGACCCGGCCACCTACACTCGCCCCATGCTCCGCTCCGTGACGGCGACCCGGTACGTGACGCCCCTGCGTGAAGGCGGGTCCGTGCCGGCCCTGGTGGAGGCCGATGACGACGGGCTCTACGTCGTCAAGCTGCTGGGCGCCGGACACGGCCGGAAGGCGCTCGTGGCGGAGCTGCTCGCCGGCGAGATCGGTCGCCATCTCGGCCTGCCGGTGCCCGACCAGGTGCTGGTGGAGCTGGATCCCGCGCTGGCGAACGCCGAGCCCGACCAGGAGATCCAGGATCTCCTCGAGCGATCGGCGGGCACCAACATCGGCCTCGACTTCCTGCCGGGCGCCCTCGCCTTCGCGCCCGCCGTGGGTCCGGCCCCCGAGGCCGACCTGGCCGCGGCCGTCGTCTGGTTCGACGCGTTCACCACCAACGTCGATCGCACGCCACGCAACCCGAACCTGATCGTGTGGCACCGGCGGCTGCACCTCATCGACCACGGCTCCGCGCTGTACATCCACCACACGTGGCGGGATCCGGCCGAGCACGCGCGGCGGCCGTTCGAGCCGATCCGCGATCACGTCCTGCTGCCGTTCGCGTCCTCGATCGAAGCGGCCGACGGGCGGCTGGCCGCGCTCATCGACCGGACCATGCTGGAGACGCTCGCCGCAGCCATTCCCGACGACTGGCTGCGGCCGGAGGCGGGCCTGCCGGACCCGGACGACCACCGGCGTGCCTACGTCGACTACCTCGTCACCCGCCTGGAGGCGCCGCGCGCGTTCGTCGAGGAGGCCGAGCGTGCCCGGGCCGCGTGAGCCGTTCGAGTACGCGATCGTCCGCGTCGTCCCGCGGGTGGAGCGGGGGGAGGCGTTCAACGCGGGGATCGTGCTGATGTCGCGTCCCCGGCGGTTCCTGGGTGCGCGCGTGGCGCTGGACGACTCGGTGCTGGCGGCGCTGGCGCCCGACTGCGATCCGGAGATCGTCCGCGACCACCTCGAGGCCGTCGTGCTGATCGCCGACGCGGATCCCGCGGCGGGGCCGATCGCCCGGTTGTCGATGGCCGAGCGCTTCCACTGGCTGGTGTCGCCGTCGTCCACGATCATCCAGCCCTCCGAGGTCCACACCGGCCTCACGGAGGATCCGGGCGCCACGCTGGATCACCTGTTCCGGACGCTCGTCCAGCGGTAGCGACAGCGCACGGTGACCGGCCCGCAGACCCAGCTCGACACTGTCGTCCGCCTGGTCCGTGAGGTGCTCGGCGACGACCTGATCGGCGCCTACCCGCACGGCTCCACCGCCACCGGGCGGCTCCAGCCCACCAGCGATCTCGATGTCCTCGCGGTCGTGCGGCGGGCGCTGCCGGGCGCCGCGCGGCAACGCCTCGTCGACGGGCTGCTGGCGATGTCGGGCGGCTGGCCGCCGAACCCGCTGCGGCCGGTCGAGCTCACGGTGGTCGTCGTCTCCGACGTTCGCCCCTGGCGATACCCGCCTCGCTGCGAGCTGCTCTATGGCGAGTGGCTCAGGGAGGACATCGAACGCGGCGCACCGCCCATCGCCGGCTCCAATCCCGACCTCGCCCCGTTGATCACGATGGTGCTCCAGGGGGGCCGGGCGCTGTTCGGGCCGCCGCCTGCCCAGGTGCTTGATCCCGTTCCCGATGCCGACCTGCGGCGGGCGATGGTGGATGGCCTTCCGGGTCTGCTCGCGGACCTCGAGCCCGACACCAGGAACGTGCTGCTGACCTTCGCCCGCATCTGGACGACCCTGGCCACCGGCGAGATCCGGTCCAAGGATGCGGCCGCGGACTGGGCGCTCGAGCGCCTGCCGCAGGCCCATCGGCCCGTGCTGGCGCTGGCCCGTTCGATGTACCTGGCCGAGGCGCCCGACGGGGGGTGGGCAGACCGGATGCTCGAGGTCCAGGCCCACGTGGACCACGTCCTGGCGGAGATCGGCGTGCTGGCCGGAGGGAGCGGGGACCCCGGCGGGTCATAGAGTCGCTGGTGTCAACTTGGTTATTGACATTCGATGCAAACCAATCGACGATCGATAGATGAACGGGCTCGCACATCGGCTGCTCCGCGTCGCTCTCCTCGTCCTCCTGCTCGGGTCCGTGGTCGCGCAGGTCCTCGTGCCCGTGTATGCATCCGAGGTCGGGACAAGATTTCCCGAAGTCGCCGATCTCGTCGTCCCATACTCCATCGCCGCCATCCTGTTCATCGGATGCGGTCAGGTGGCGCTGCTCGTCGTCTGGCGGCTGCTGTCGCTGGTCGACTGCGGGGTGATCTTCACCCGCCGCGCCGTGCGCTGGGTCGACGTCATCCTGGCCTGCGCGGCAGTCGCGACGGTCCTGGCCGCAGGCGTGTTGGTACACATGCTCGGCTTCGTCCCCGGCGGCGGCGGACCGATGATCTACTACCTGGCTGCCTGCATCGCCAGCGGGCTGGCGTTCGTGCTCCTCATGGTCGTGATGCGGGGCCTGCTCGAGTCGGCGATCGCCGACCGCACCGAGCTCAACGAGGTGATCTGATGGCCCTCGTCGTGGAGCTCGACGTCATGCTTGCCCGGCGCAAGATGTCCGTGGGCGACTTCGCCAACGCCGTCGGCATCACCCCGGCGAACGTCGCGGTGTTGAAGAACGGACGCGCCCGAGCCATCCGGTTCACCACCCTGGACTCGATCTGCCGGGTGCTCGACTGCCAGCCGGGTGACATCCTCCGGTGGACCGCCGACCCGCCCGCCTAGCGGGAACGTCGCCGGCACGCCGGCTACGACCCGCGGATGGCCGCCTCGCCGGGATCGGCGGTCTCGGCGACCGGCGCCGTCCGCGGGCGGTCGCTCCCCTTCCCGCGACGGAACCGGATGGCGACCAGGATCGTGACCGTCATGAACGTGAGTGATGCCGCGTTGGACAGGACGAGCGCCGGATTGCCGATCGCCCAGCCATAGGAGATCCAGGCGACGAACCCGAGATCGAGCAGCGAGAGGTAGAGCAGCGAGACATCGCGGCTCGACCGGGTGTGGAACATGCGGCGGATCTGCAGCGTCGGCGCGAGCGCCATCAGGATCCCGGCCAGGGTCGCGATGACGGCCAGGAGGTCGGGCGTCGTCACCGGGCCGGCCTGGCCGCGGCCTGCGCTCGGAGCTCGGCCTTGCGCGCCCGCTTGCCCGCCTGGTACTCGGCCAGCGCTTCGGGCGAGTCGACGTCACCCAGCGTCGGGTGCTTCGGACGCACCTCGTCCCAGCCCGTGGGCTTGATCCCGTAGCGGTTGCCCAGGAGCGCGACGATCGTGCCGGCCTTCATCTCGCCGATCCCGGGCAGCGCGATCAGCCGCGCGTGCAGGTCGCGCGCATCCGCGGCGCCGGTCCACACGCGCGAGGCGTCGCCCCCGTAGCCGTCCGTGATCGCGGCGCACAGGCCGCGGACGCGCAAGGCCATGTTGCCCGGGAAGCGATGGAGCGCGGGGGGCGTCCGGAAGGCCGCATCGAGCGCCTCGGGATCCATGGTCGCGATCGTCGAAGCGTCGAGCGACCCGATCCGCCGCCGCAGCTCCCACGGCCCGGAGAACGCCTTCTGGACGGTGACCTGCTGGTCGAGCGCGAAGCCGATCAGCAGGGCCAGCGGGTCCTGCGCCAGGAGCGCGTCGGCATCCGGATTGCCGGTGAACGGCAGGCGGTCGGGGGGAACGGGGAGGCTCATGCGTTGCATCCTACCGTCCCCGGATGATCCCGCCCCGCGCCCCGTCGTAGGATCGGGCCATGCGCACGACCCCCTTCGCCGACGCCAGCGGACGCCTCGCCGTCCGCGCCGGCCGCCTGCTCGACGTCGAGACCGGCGCCATCACGCCCGACCGCACCCTGCTGGTGGTCGACGGGCGCGTCGAGGCCGTGGCCGGCCCCGCCGACGGCACGCCCGACGGCACTCGGGTCCTGGACCTCGCGGACCTGACCGTCCTGCCGGGGTTCATCGATACCCACAGCCACCTGGTGGGCGAGGTCCAGACAGCGGGCGTGCCCGGATCGACGACCTCGGCGGCCCAGGAGGCACTGCTGAGCGTCCGCAACGCGCGTGTCACGGTGGAAGCAGGGTTCACGACCGTCCGGGACCTCGGTCCGTTTCGCGCGTTCGTCGACTGCGCGGTGCGGGACACCATCAACGCGGGCGAGATCGAGGGCCCGCGGATGCAGTGTGCCGGCGCGTTCATCACCGCGCCGTGGGGCGGCGGCGACGTCGTGGGCCTGGCCCACGACATCCGGCTGCCCGACGACCTCCGATTCGGCGTCGTCACGACCTCGGCCGAGGTGCGCGAGCGGGTGCGCCGGCTGCTGATCGGTGGTGCCGATCTTATCAAGTGCATCGGAACCGGCGCGGTGCTCACCCGCGGCGGGGTGCCGGGCGCACCCGAGCTTTCGGAGGACGAGATCCGGGCCGCGGTCGAGGAGGCGCGCCACTACGGCGCGTTCGTCGCGGTGCACGCGCACGGGGCCGAGGGCGCGAAGCGGGCGATCCGCGCCGGCGCGAGGTCCGTGGAGCATGGATCGCTGCTCGATGACGAGGCGATCTCGATGCTCGCCGACAGCGGCACGTTCTTCTCGGTCGACCTGTACGACGGCGACTGGGCGCTCGAGCATGGCGCCGTGGAGCGCTGGCCGGCCGACACGATGCGCAAGCTGGCCGAGACGATGGACACTGGCATCGCTGCCTTTCGCAAGGCCGTCGAGCGCGGCGTCCGGGTCACCTACGGCACCGACAGCGGCGTCTACCCGCACGAGCTCGTGGCGAAGCAGTTCGCCTGGTACGTCCGCTGCGGGATGACGCCGCTCGCCGCGATCCGGTCGGCGACGGTCGTGGCGGCCGAGTGCCTGGGCTGGACCGACCGCGTCGGAACGCTGGCACCCGGCCGGTTCGCGGACCTGGTGGCGGTGGACGGGGATCCCCTCGCGGACATCACGGTCCTCGAACGGCCCGTGGTCGTGGTCAAGGGCGGCCGCCCGGTGATCGACGTCCGGCCGGGCTGACGGACATGCTCCTCGGCCTCGACCACCTGGTGATCGCCGTCCAGGATCCGGACACGGCCGCCGAGGACCTGGGCGAGGCGCTCGGGCTGGCCTGGACCGGTGGTGGCCGACACGAGTCGATGGGCACGTTCAACCGCCTGGCATTCCTGGGCGACAGCTACCTCGAGCTCATCGGGGTTGCGGACCGGACGCCGGTCGAGGCAAACCCGCAGTTCGCGGTCGGCGGCGCCGCGCTGGCCGTGCTGGACGCGGGACGGGAGGGCTTCGCGACCTACGCGCTGGCCACGGACGACGTGATCGGCGACGTGGCGGTGCTGCGAGCGGCCGGCTCGTGGATCGGGTCGCCGGTGCCGGGCTCCCGGGTCCGGCCTGACGGTGGGGAGGTACGCTGGATCACGGCATTCCCGGCCCTGGGTCCGGCCGCCCCGCCGTTCCTCATCGAGCACGAGTACGCGGGCGCCGAGTGGGGCGATGAGGCCCGGGCGGCCCGCGCCGCGTTCCGCCATCCGGCCGGCGGCCGCGTGCGGCTGGGTTCGATCGAGATCCCGGTCGAGGACCCCCACGCGACGATGGCCCGGTGCTCGACCGAGGTCGGGCTGATGTTCGATGGCGCCGGCGTCGCCCGGGTCGGCAGCCAGCGCATCCGGGTGCGCGCGGCCGACGGCGAGCCACCGGTCGTATCCCTGACCGGGAGCCCGGGGACACCGGCCATCGAGGTGGTCGGGTTCGGGATCCGGTGGAGGCGTACCGCCCGGGCCGGCGACGGCTAGCTGGTCTCTCGGCGCGCGCCGGCAGCGCGCGGAACGGGCCGCTCGTCAGGCCAGGGCGTCCCGCCGGCGGCTTGCTCGCTCCGCGATCGAGGCGCCGATCCGGTAGATGAGCAGGAACCACACGATGGTCGCGGAACCGAGGTAGATCCACTGTGCCCAGGAGGCGCCACTGTCGGTTCCGGCCCCGATCCCGTGGGCGGTCGCGCCCAGGAACGCGAGGAACGTCAGGTAGTGGAGCGTTCTCCAGGCCCGCTGGCCGATGTGGCGCCGCACGTAGAAGCTGCCGACGACGATGATCGCGAGGTACAGGGCGACCTGGCCGAACGCCACGGCCAGCGGCGCATGGGGCGCCAGCCCGGGGACCAGGATCTGGGCAAGCGAGAACGGCACGCTGTGATCGAGCCCGAGCAGCACCCCGTGGATCCCCGCGAGGCCGACGCCGATCGCCGCCAGGTCCTGGTGCAGGGCGAAGCTGACCGGCCGGTGGGCGATCACGTCGAGCAGCCTCGTGGACAGCAGCAGGCCGTAGATCACCGAACCCGCCATCGCCAGGTAGGCGAGCCATGCGAAGAGCCGCTCGAACAGCCAGGGGAGGCTGGCCGGGTTCACCTGCCAGGCCGAGATCACGCCGTCGATCATCCCGGGCAGGGTGCCGCCCATCACGATCCCGAAGGCAACGGCCGGCAGGCCCCATCGAACGAGCTCGGTGCGCTCGTCGAACCCGCGGTACCTCACGCCAGCCATCGCACCATCCCCGGTGTTGCGCGGATCTCGCCCCGCTCGGTCAGCAGCAGCAGGCCGTGGATGCCGGGCCGATCCAGCCGCGCGGACGCCGTCTCCGCGCCGCCGATGACCGCCACCTTCGCGAACACCTCGGCCAGCCGAGCGGAATCTGCGAGCACCGTCGCCTGGACGACATCGGTTGATGCCGGGCGCCACGTGCGGGGGTCGACGAGGTGGTGGGCGATCCCGGTGGGCAGCCGCCAGCGGTGAACGCTGGTTCCGGATGTGGCGAGGCCCCAGGTCCGGGTGTGGTCGCCCGTCGAGGTCAACCGGACGGCCCCGAGCAGCCTGTCCTGCTCGCGAGGATCCGTGATCCCGATGCCCAACGTGTCTCCGGGAGCGACGCGGATCGCGATGTCGCCGTCCGCGTCCACGAGCGCCGAGCGGCCGGGGGTGATCGCGAGCGCACGGTCGGCCAGCCAGCCCTTGGCGACGCCATCGAGGTCGAACCGGACCTCCGGGTCGCGCACCACGACCGCGCCACGCGGCCGTCGCCGGAGCGACCAGCGGCGGCTGGCCGCGCCCGGCCGCGGGACATCGTCCCCGCGCTCGGCGCCCAGGCGGGCATCGAGCATGGCCACGTCCACCAGGCCGTCCGCCAGGCTCTCAGCCTCTCGCGCCCAGTCGAGGACGGCGGCAAGCGTGGGCCCGACGGCGATCTCGCGGCCGGGTGCGTCGTTGAGGACCGACAGGTCCGAGCCGGCGTCGAACCGGGTGAGGTGGCCGGCCCACGCGGCGATCCGATCGAGGATGTGTCCTGCGGCTGCCTCGAGGGCGTCGGGCGTGGCCTCGTCGGTGATGTGGACCGAGACCCGGCCGCCCATCATCGGGCGTTCGACGCCGGCCGGCCGCGCCGGCGGGACCTCCAGCGCGACGCTCACGGCACGCCCGACTGGCGCGTCCGGGTCACGACGTGGACCCGGGGCGTGGGCGTGGGCTGGACGACCACCGGCGCGTTCGGCGGGGCCGTCTGACCCGGCTGGAGGGTCACGTACCGGGTGACGTGGAGCACCGACGCCTGTGGACCCTGGCCCGTCGCGCCGAACACCGCCGCATCGACCGGGGAGCTGCCGGCCGGCAAGATGGACGGCAGCATCGCGGTCGTGATCGCGGACGCCGAGGCGATCCCGGCGAAGGCGAGCAGGAGGCGAAGCGGGTTGGGGTCCGGGCGGCTTCGCGGGGCTCGTGCCTCGAGCCCGGGGCGGACCGGCCGCGGAGCGGGCATCGGGCGCGGGGCCGCGGGTGGGCGGGGCCCCGGCATCGGCCGAGCCGCAGCCGACGGCGGCATGCCGGGCGACGGGCGAGGACCAGGCGTCGGCCGCACGCCGGGTGACGGCGGCATGCCGGGTGACGGGCGAGGACCAGGCGATGGGCGGGCGGACACCGGCCCAGACCTCACCTGGTCAGCTTGCGCCGGCGCGAGACCGGCCACGGCCCAGTCGGGCAGGCTCGCGATGCGGGATGGCTCGGGCGTCCCGGCCGCGTGCCGGGGCCGTGAGAGATCCCGGATCGAGCGCGGGTCGGGGTTCGGTCGGGCACGCCGAGGCTCGGCCATCAGTCGGTCTCCGTGCCTTCGTGCTCGTTCCCGTCCTCACCGCCCGAGGGTCCCACCACCTTGGTCACGGTGACGTCCTGGGGCGTGGCCGGCGGCGACAGATAGACGGTGTCCACCTGGACCGTGGGCTGCGGCAGGGGGTCGATCGTGGCCGTCACGGGGGCGGCCCCGGCAGGAGCGCCGGCAGGCGCGAATCCGGCCAGGGCGAGACCGACGGCCAGGGCGACCGCGGCGGCAAGCGATGCCGCGAAGAAGGCGAAGCGGTGGATCATGGCTGGCTCCCGGCGAGTCGAGTGCGAGTTGATGGACCCATCGTCGGGTGAGCCCCGGCCCCCGGCGGTGTGCCCCGCATGAGAATCTGCACAGACAGGGCCCTCGGCCCTCGACCGCGGGCCGGTCCGGCCCGCAGAATGCGGCGCAATGCGTGTCCTGGTGGTCGAAGACGAACCGAAGATGGCGGCCCTGATCAAGCGCGTCCTCGTGGCCGAGCGCCACGTCGTGGATGTTGCGCCCGACGGGGTGAGCGCCGTCGCCCTGGCCGAGACCGGCCCGCACGATGTGATCGTCCTGGATCGGATGCTGCCGGACATCGACGGTCTGACCGTCATGCGCCTGCTGCGGGCGAGGGGCGTCACGTCGCCGGTGCTCCTGCTCACCGCGCTCGGCTCGGTCGACGACCGGGTCGGCGGGCTTGACGCGGGCGCGGACGACTACCTGGCCAAGCCGTTTGCGTTCTCGGAGCTGCTGGCCAGGATCCGGGCCCTGTCCCGGCGGCCGCCGCCCGCCGGAGAGGGCCGGCTCGCGGCCGGTGACCTGGTGCTGGACGAGCTCCGGCACGTCGCCCAGGTCGGCGAGCGGACCGTGGACCTCTCGGCCCGGGAGTTCGCGCTGCTGGGCTTCTTCATCCGCCACGCCGGTCACGTCGTGACCCGCCAGCAGATCCTGGACCAGGTCTGGGGCGCCGAGCCGGACGTGTACTCGAACGTCGTGGACCTGTACGTCTCCTACCTGCGCCGCAAGCTCGGCGAGCTCGATCGGTCCGACCGGCTGCGCACGGTCCGCGGGGTCGGCTACACGCTCAAGGCGGAGTCCTGACCCGGTGGCGATGGGCCGCACGGAGGTCCTGCTACGCCGGACGCGGCGGCGGTTGTTCGCCGTGACCCTCGCGCTGCTGACGCTGCTGGTCGTCGGCGTGGGGACCGCGACGGCCGTGATGGGTCTGGGCGCCCTCGACGCCGACGTCGACCGCGCCCTGCGCACCGCGGTGGACGCGGCGACCGCCTCGATCTCGGGAGAGCTGCCCCAGACGGACGAGGGCGCCGAGCCCGACGAGCAGCCGCCGGCGGCGGCCGACACGATCGTCCTCGTGCTCGACCCATCGGGAGCCCTGGTCCAGAACCGGTCCGGGATCAAGCTCCGGGGCCTGCCCGACACCGAGGCGCTGGCCACCGCGGCCACGCCGGGCGGCGATCTGCGCACGATCGATGCGGGCGGCGTCAACGTTCGCGTACTGACCGTTCCGATCATCTTCGACGGGACGCTGCGCGGTTATGTCCAGGGCGGGTTCATCCTCACCCTGCACGACAGCCAGTCGCAGAGCCTGGTGGTCGCGGTGATCATCGTGGGCGCGATGGGCCTCGTCGCGGCCGCGCTGATCACCCTCCTGGTCACCGGCCGGGCCCTGGTCCCGATCCGCGACAGCTTCGAGGCGCAGCGCCGGTTCGTGGCCGACGCCTCGCACGAGCTGCGGACGCCGGCGGCGCTCATCCGCGCCAACGCCGAGGTGCTCGAGCGCGAGGACCTGGTCGAGGAGGACGGACGGCCGCTGCTCGAGGACGTGATCGCGGAAGCGGACCGGTTGGGCGGTCTCGTCGGCGATCTCCTCCAGCTCGCAGCGTGGGACGAGATGCAGCTGGCGATCGTGCCCATGCCGCTCGATGTGACGGCGCTGGCGGCCGACACCGTACGCGGGGCGACGGCGCTGGCGGCCGAGCGGAATGTCCGGCTCGAGATCGATGCGCCCGAGACGGCGCGGGCCATGGCCGATCGCGATCGCCTGGTCCAGCTGCTGCTGATCCTGCTGGACAACGCGGTCGACCACTCCCCGTCGGGCGGAGTGGTGACGGTGCGGGTGCGCCGGGAGCCGCACGCCGTGGCGATCGACGTCGACGACCAGGGACCGGGTGTCGCCGCGGAGGACCGCGAGCGGATCTTCGAGCCGTTCACGCGCCTGACAGGGACCACGCGGCACGGGTCGGGCGGGACCGGGCTCGGTCTGGCGATCGCGCGCCGGATCGCCGACGCGCACGAGGGGTCGATCCGGGCCGACTCGCCCGCCGAGGGCGGAGCCCGGTTCACGGTCACGCTGCCGTCGGCGGCGATGACGGCCGGTGCGCCAGATGAGGAAACGCATAGCACGGCCACACGATCGGCTCAGCGCGAGGGTCGAGGCTGAGACCCACGAGACCCGGATGGCCTCGGAGTTGAGATCCTCGCCGCCGCCCGAGGGGGACGGCCCACCACCAGGAGCCGAACCATGGCATACGTCATCGCCGCACCGTGCGTCGACCACTCCGACCAGTCGTGCGTCGCGGTCTGCCCCGTCGACTGCATCTGGGGCGACCTCTCGGTCGACCGCAAGCTGTACGTCGATCCCCAGGGCTGCATCGAATGCGGCTCGTGCGAGACCGCCTGCCCCAACGGCGCGATCATGCCCGAGCACAAGCTCAAGGGCGACTGGGCGGACTTCGCCTGGATCGACGCCGCCTGGTTCTCGGACCCGGACGCCGCCCGCGGCGTGGTCGACGAGCTGGTCCCGGCGGCCTGAGGTGGACGTCGTCGCCACGCCGCGTCGGCCGCTTCCGCCACGCCCGCTCCCCGGGTCCCGGCCGGGTGTCGCCGACGCCGCGGCACCCAATGCCACGATCATCGAACGGGCGGACGTCAGCCGCTCGATCCTCCGCCTGCGCATTCGGCCCGACGGCGGTGTCCCCGCGTTCCGCCCGGGCCAGTACCTGGCGCTCGGGCTGGAGGTGGACGGTCGTCCCCTCCAGCGACCGTACTCGACGGCGTCACCGGCGGGCGAGCCGGATGCGCTCGAGTTCCTGGTCAGGCTTGTCCCGGCCGGTGCCCTGACGCCGCGACTGTGGCCGCTCGCAGCCGGGAGCCGGGTGCGGCTGGGCCGGCCGAAGGGCCTGTTCACGCCCGATGCCGACGATCCGCGACGTCCGGTGTTCGTCGCGACCGGGACCGGGATCGCGCCCCTGCTGTCCATGGTCGAGAGCCGGCTGCGCGAAACCCGTGATGCACCGCCGGACCGGCGGCCGATCGTGGTCCATGGCGTGGCCCACGTCGGCGATCTCGCCTACCGCGCCCGGCTGGAACACCTTGCGTCGCGCGGCCGGATCACCTACGTGCCCGCGGTCTCTCGTCCCGCCGATCCGGCCAATGCGGCCTGGACCGGTGCAACCGGCCGCGTGGATGCGCTGTTGCCGGCCATGTTCTCCGCCCTCGGCGTGCGCCCGGGCGCCACGGTCGCCTTCGTGTGCGGCAACCCCAGCATGACCGAGGCCGCGACGGCCACGCTCCGATCGCTCGGCCTGCCGGGTGACGCCGTCCATACCGAGGCTTACTGGGTCCCACCGCTACCTTCCTGAGCGGCCACAGTGAGCTCCCCGGAACGCCCCCCGGCCGCTCGCTCGTCCAGCATGGCGGGAAAGCCCACGGCGAGCGCGGCCAGCGCGGTCGCGACAACCACGAGGCCGGCGCCCACGAACAGCGCGGTGGCGTCGATGTCGATCAGGGCGCCCGCGATCCCGATCGACAGCGGCGTGATCCCGAACGACATCAGCATCACCAGGCTCATCACCCGTCCCAGCAGCTCCGGCGTGACCCGGGCCTGGAGCCACGACACCGCGACCACGTTCACGTATCCGATGGCGATCCCCATCACCGCCAGGGCGACGACGACCCCCGGCAGCCAGCCGAGCAGGCCCACGGCCGCGATGGCCACACCGGCGATCGCGACGGCGAGCACGACGATCCGGCCCTGGCGGTCGAGTGCGGCGTTGCCGGCGACCAGCGTGCCGGCGAGCCCCCCGGCGGCCCATCCCGCGGCCATCACCCCGAGGCCGGCAGGGCCGGCGTCGAAGCGCCGCTCCGCCAGCCAGGCCATGCCCACGGCCGCGGGTCCGTTGAGCGCGAAGTTGAGCACGAGCGCCAGCAGCATCGTGATCCGGATGGCCGGATCCCGGGCGACGTAGCCGATCCCGCCGCGGAGCGCGGTGCCGAACGACTCTCGGACACCGCCGGGCCCGGCGGGAGCGTCCGCCACCGACGCGGTGACCGCCAACGGTTCGGTGTCGGACCGGGAGCTCGCCGTCGCGGCGACGGCGCCGGCGGAGATCAGGGCGATCAGCCCGGCGGCGATGAGGAACGAGGCGGCATCGACCGCGAATGCGGGGCCGGTCCCCGCCAGCGCGATCGCCACGCCGGCGAGCGGCGGACCGGCGATCGATGCCAGCTGGAGGGTGCCCTGGAGCAGGGCATTGGCCGACGGCAGCCGCTGCGCGCCGACGGCCCGGGGCAGGAACGCCTGCTGCGCCGGCAGGTACAAGGCGTCCACCACCCCGAACAGCGCGCCCAGCGCCGCCAGCGCCGGGATCGATGCCATGCCCGTCACGACCAGGACCGTCATCACGCCCACGATGGCGCCCCGGCCCAGGTGCGCGGCCAGCATCAGGCTCCGAGTGGGACGCCGGTCCGCCAGCACCCCGAACGGGACCAGCAGGATGGCCCGCGGAACCCCCACCGCGATGAGCACCGTGCCCAGGGCCAGCCCGGAGCCGGTGAGCGAGATCACCAGCCACGACAGGGCAACGAAATGAAACTGGTCGCCCACGACCGAGACCGCCTCGCTGGCCCACAGCAGCCGGAAGTCGCGAACGTCGAGCGCGCGCCACATCGGCAGCTGTCGGGCGCGGGCGACCGCGGTCATTCGAGCACGATCCTGACGATGCTGTCGTTGTCGTCCACCTCGAGCACCGGGCCGCTGAGGCCGGATCGCAGCGCCTCCCGGACGCGCTCGACCTGGTCGCCCGACAGGCCCGGGACGCGATCCAGCGCAAACCGGCCGACGGCGATCGGCAGCCGCAGATTGACCACCTGGCGGGCGCCTTCGCGGATCTCGATCCGGAGCGATGTCGCCCCACCTCCGGGCCGGGCCGGCTGCTCCTCGCCGGCCGCGCCGCCGGCCCGGGGTGCGCCCCGCTGGTCCGACCGGGCGCCCGGGCCGGTCGCGTCGAGCGCCGCCAGGATCGGCGCGGCCTCCTCGGCCGTCAGCCGGCCCTCGGCGACCAGGCGCAGCACCTGGTCGAGCGGATCGGCGGCCATCAGCACCACCCCCGGAAGTGACGCGGGCCGGCTTCCTCGAGGACCTGGAGCCGGCGCGAGGCCGATTCGATGTCCAGCTCGCCGCGCTCGAGGGCGCGGAGGATCTCCAGGCGTGCCGCCTCGCGGCGGTCGGTGGACCCGGCCTCGCCGCGGACCAGGTTCGGGGCGGCCTCCGCTTCCGCGACCAGCGTCGGCGGCTCCGGCGCGGTCGGCGGCTCCGGCGCGGTCGGCGCGGTCGGCGGGTCCGCGACCTCCGGAACCGACGGCTCGGTGCCGGCCGATGCCGCGTCAGCCGGCGCCCGCTGCAGTCGGATGTCGCCCGAGGTCGTCCGGATCGACACCCGGACGGATCCGGCGCCGACGACCAGCGTCCGTCGGCCGCGGCCCCCCTCGGCCGCGTGGGTGCCCGATGCGCGGACGTCCCCGGTGATCGTCCTGGTCTCCACCCGGACCGGGCTGGGCGTCGAAAGCTCGACGTCGCCGCTGACCGAGCTCAGCTCGTGCTCCGCGCCCTCGCCCAGCGCCGCCTCGATGCGGAGATCGCCGCTGGTGGTCGAGGCTGACAGCCGGTCGATCCGGGGTGCCCAGAGCTTCAGGTCACCGGACACGGACCTGGCGGTGATGGGCAGCGCGACGCTCGCCCGCAGCACGACGTCGCCCGACATCGATTCGAGGGCAACCGGCCCGGCATCGACGTCCAGCCGCAGGTCGCCCGATGCCGTTGCCCAGCGGCTCTCGCCGCCGATCCCGGTTGCCTCCACGTCGCCGCTCAGGGTGCGGACGCTGACGCTGGCGTGTCGCGGGATGTCGATGTCGAGGTCGGGGGCCGGATGCGACCACACCCGGATCGGACCCAGCCGGTACCCGGCCCCGCCGTCATGGATGCGGACCCGGCCGGGCTCCTCGTCGATGGCGATCCCATCGTCGAGCGCCTGGTCCCCGCGGGCACGGATCGAGATCCGGTCGCCGTCCACGCCGCGCAGCCGGACGCCGTTCGCCGACAGCGCGATCTCGACCGCGCCGCCCGGCCCGAGGGGAAGGTCACGCGCCCCGGTTGCACGCGGAATGCTGGTCATCGGACGTTCCTCCCGAGCGCCCGGATGGCCTCCGCGGCCTCCTCCGCGCTCAGCTCGTGGCGGGACAGGCGCTCCAGGATGTCCCGGCGGCCCGCCTGCATCTGATCACTGGTGGGGACATCGCCGCGCGGCAGGTTCCGGAGCGTCGGGCGACTCGCCGGATGCGGGGCCGGGATCGGCCTCGTCGCGGGGCCCGAAGCCGAGCGCGCGCACGAGCGCCTCGACCCGGGCACGGACGGTCGGGTAGCTGATCCCGAGCTCGCGCTCCATGTCGCGCAGGTTGCCGCGGCTGCGCAGGAAGCATTCCAGCACCTGCATCTGCTCGCGCGTGAGGCGGCCAAAACGGCCGACCCCGAACTCGCCCTCGATCACCGTGCCGCACTCACCGCAGCGGAGCCGGGTCACGCTCAGCTCGTTGGCGCAGACGGGACACGTGGCAAACACGTCATGAGGCACGGCTGACCTCTCATATAGCAAGACGACTTTCGTATTTCTAATACTCGCTTTCTGTTTTGTCAATACCAGTTCTAATACATCGCGTCCCGATCACCGCGTAGACTCCGGGCCATGCGGACGCAACGGGTGACACCCCGGCTGTACCGGGATGGCGCGCTGGCGGATGGTCGGAGCGACACCCTCCAGGCGGGCATCTCGATCCTGGTCGAGGACGGGCGGATCGCCTGGATCCGGCCGGCCGACGACGAGGGCCCGGTCCGCGACCCGGGCGCCACCGAAATCGTGGACGCGTCCGGATCGACCATCGTGCCCGGCATGGTCGACGCGCACAGCCACCTCACGATGCCCGGTGGCGCGCACTGGATCGAGCGCGGATCGGATCCCCCGGCGCGGCTGCTTGCCGTGGCCGAGGCGAACGGCACGCTGCTCACGAGGGCAGGCGTCCGATGGGCCCGCGATGTCGGCTCGGTTCGCGGCGCCGACCCCGAGGACGGCGGCCGCGAGCGGGCGCTCGCCCTTGGCGTGCGGGACCGATGGCGCGGACGGGCCGGCACCCCGTACGTCCGGGCGGCAGGGACATGGATCATGCCCCAGGGCCTGCTCCCCGGCCTGTCGATCCAGGCACCGGACGCCGATGCGCTGGTGGCGGCGGCGGTCGGCCAGCTCGACGACGGCGCGGATCTCGTCAAGCTCTACCTCGATGGCCCCGGCGATCCGGCCGTCGCGCCGTGGTCCGTCGCCGAGGTCGCCCGGGTCGTCGAGGCCGTCCACGCACGAAACGGCCGGGTGACCGCGCACGCCGGGTACATCGGAGGGGCCCGGGTGGGCACGGCGGCGGGGATCGACGCGCTGGAGCACGGGTTCGAGCTCGACCAGGACGTCGCCGAAGCGATGGTCCGCAACGGCGTCCAGCTGGTATCCACCCTCTCGGTCATGGCCTCGTGGCGGACGTTTGCCCGAACGACGTCGCTCGCCCGGTTCGCCTCGGGCGAGGGCCGGGCGAGGATCGAGGCGCGCCGGGAGCGGGCGATGGCGTCGATCGCGCTCGCGCATCGGGCCGGTGTTGCGATCGCGACTGGCACCGACTTCGGCGGAGGGTCCACCCGGGCGAACCAGATCGCATGGGAGGTCGAGCAGCTCGTGGCGGCCGGCCTCGAACCCTGGGAAGCCCTGGGTTGCGCGACCTGGCGCGGCGGCGAGCTGCTGGGCGAGCCCGATGCGGGCGTGATCCGGGAACGTGGGCCGGCAGACCTCGTGCTCGTCCACGGCGACCCGCTATCGGATCCGAGCGCGCTGTGGCGCGTGTGGCACGCGTCCTGGTGGACCTGACCGGCTGACCCACCCGGCTGCCCCGGCCCGCGGCGCCGGTGGGGCGCGTGCCCGGAGGCACATCGTCATCCGTCCATCCCCGATCGCGGTCGTTCGTGGCCGCCCGATGGGGGCGCACGTCCGTGGGGCCGGAACGCCCGGCTCGTCAGGATCCGCGGTGCGGCCGCCACCCGGGCGGCCAATGACGGGACCCGAAAGGAGACGCGTGATGTCCGCGCAGACCCAATACCTCGAGGTCGACGCCGTCGGCGTCTTCCCCTACTTCCTCCTGCTGCTCGTGCTCGTCCTCACCGTCCTCGGGATCGTGGCGCACGTCGCGTCGATCTGATCACCCGGCAGCCTCCACTCCTCCTTCCTCGCGAACCCCGCCCGCCCGGCGGGGTTCGTGCCGTCTAGGAGTCGGGCGGAAGGTCGGGCGGAAGGTCGAGCGACGCGCCGGGCGGGATCACCCGGACCGGCACATCGGGTGCGAGGCGCGCGAGGGCGGCCCGGAACTCCTGGCCCGGCTCATCGAACGGACGCGGTGCGACCCGCCGCATGCCGGCCGGGTAGAGCGTGCCCCAGTGGATGGGGACCGCCAGGCGCGGGCGCAGGATCGCCGCGGCCGCCGCGGCGCGCACCGGGCTCATGTGGCCCTCGCCGATGGTGGGACCCCACCCCCACACCGGCAGCAGCGCGGCGTCCAGTGTGCCGGTCAGGTCGCCCATCGCCGGGAACAGGTCGGTGTCGCCGGCAAAGTACACCGTCCGCGAGCCGGCAACGACGCAGCCCATCGCCGGCCCGGTCGGCCCGAACGGCTCGCGCCGGCCGGAGTGCTCGGCGTGGACGACCTCGAAATGCACGCGGTCGATGGTCAGGCGATCGCCCGGCTCGACCTCCTCCACGGGACCCAGGTCCAGCCGGGCGGCCAGCTGGCCGATCCCCTGGGCACGATCACGGTCGGCCTGCCGAGGATCCGGCGCAGCGACGGCGGGTCGAAGTGGTCGTGATGCCCGTGGCTGATGAACACCGCGTCGAGATCGGCGAACAGCTCGGGCAGGACCGACTGTACCTGGCGCCGGACCGGGCCGAGGCCCTCCCGCAGGACGGGGTCGGTCAGGATCCGCAGGTCATCGATCTCCACGAGCACCGTCGAGTGGCCGAGGAACGTGAGCCGACCCTTCGGCGGGCCGGCCCGGGTGGCCGGGGACGCGGCCCGTACGCGGCGCCACGCGTGGTCCACGGCGGCCTGTCGATGCGGCATGGCACCCATGGTGCCCCAGATGCGCTGCCCGGGTCGCGCCGCTGCACGTGACTCCCTCCGCGAGAACGGGCTTGACAACTCCGATTCAGCATGCATCCTATCGTTCAGCAATTGCTGAATGGTCTATGGAGAGCGAACGTTGAGCCTTGATCGATCACTCGACCAGAAGACGCCGGACCGGCCTCCCGCCGGCGCCTCCGACGTCGAGCATGATGCCGACTTCCGGCCGGAACCCGTGCTGATGATCGGGGACGTGGAGACACTGCGGGCCATCTCCGATCCGACCCGCCTGCGAATGCTGGAGACCATGGTCCAGCGCCAGGACCCGGCCTGGACGGTCAAGGAGCTGGCGGCAGCCCTCGGCGTGCCGCAGACGCGGCTCTATCACCACGTGGAGCTGCTCACCGGGCATGCGCTGATCCGCCCGGTGGAGCGGCGCGTCGTCTCGGGCATCATCGAGACCCGCTACCGAGTTGCCGCCCTGACGTTCCAGCTGGACCGGCGGCTGCTGGCCGGCGAGGGGGAGGCCGGCCTCGTCGTCCTCCACGACACGCTCGTCGCCGTGTTCGACTCCGCCCGCAGCGAGCTCGAGGCCGCCCTCCGGATAGGCCTCATCGACCTTTCGGAGGACGCCCCGGATGACCGCCGCATCCTCCTGTCGCGCGGCCTCGCCCGGCTGTCCTCGCCCCGCGCCGCGGAGCTTCGCCGGCGACTCCGGGAGCTGACCGAGGAGTTCGCCGACGACGACGACCCCGACGGCATTCCGTTCGGGATCGTGCTCGCCGTCTATCCCATGCCACCCACCACGGAGCCATCCGATGACTGACGTCCCCGTCGCGGCCCGCTTCGGTGCTTCGCGACCTGCTGCGCCTCCCCGACTTCCGCCGCCTGTACGCGGCGCAGGCCATCTCCGACATCGGCGACGGCATGACCTACCTCGCCCTGTTCCTGCTGGTGCTCGACCTGACGGGCTCGACCGCGGCGGTCGCGCTGATGTCGATCCTGGTCGCACTGCCACCGGTGACCGTGGGCCTGTTCGCCGGCGCGTTCGCCGACCGCCACGATCGGCGCCGCATCATGATCGTGTCGGACACCGTCCGCGCGCTCGTGGTCGCCGCCATGGTGCTCGCGGCCACGACCGGCGCCATTCCGGTGCTGTTCGGCCTTGCCTGCCTGCAGGCCGTCGTCGGCACGTTCTTCTCGCCGGCCCGGACCGCGATGATCCCGCGCGTCGTGCCCGACGAGGGACTGCTGGCCGCCAACTCGCTGGGCCAGGGAACCCGCATGCTCGCCTCCGTCGTGGGCGCGGGTGTCACGGGCGTCATCGCCGGCGTGGCCGGCGTCGTGTGGCCCGTGTTCATCGTGGACGCGGCGACATTCCTGGTGTCGGTCGTGCTGGTCCTGGGTGTCGCCCGGTCGCTCGGCCGGCCGCAGGCGGATGAGACCGCGCACGCCACCCCGGACCAGGGGCTGCGCAGCGCGGTCGCCGAGGGCCTGCGGCTGATCGCGCGATCCAGGCCGCTGGTCGCCGCACTATCCGGCGTCTCGGTGACGATGCTGGGCATCGGCGCGATCAACGTCCTGTTCATCCCGTTCCTGGTCGACGAGCTCGGCGCGAGCCCGGCCTGGGCCGGTCCGCTCGAGGGCGCCAGACGCTGTCGATGATCCTGGCGGGCGGGCTGGTGACAGCCCTGGCGACGAGGCTGAGCGTGCCCCGCCTGTTCACCGGCGGGATCGCGGGGCTTGCCGTCTGCGTCGGCCTGCTGTCCATCGCGCCGGGCCCGCTGGCGCTGCTCGCGATCCTGTTCGCGGTCGGCTGGTTCGTGATGCCGGTGCAGGCGACCACCATGACGATCATCCAGCAGGCGACCACGGACCGGACCCGCGGCCGGGTGGCCGGCGCGCTCAACGCCGCGATCCAGACCGCCACGATCGGGTCGATGGCCGCCGCGGGCATCCTGGCCGATGTCATCGGCATGCGGATGGTGTTCGCCATCGGCAGTGTCGTCGTGCTGCTGGCCGCAGTCGTGGCCTGGGCGGCGTTCCGCGGCGAGGCGGTCAGGCCGGCGGCCCGCTCCGGCGCACTGCCTGCCGAGGACACGATCCCGGACATCGCACCCGAGGGGCTGTCCCGGCTGCCTGATCATCGGCCGCGGGACGTCGATCGGCGCCGGTCCGAGGACCGGCGCCGATCACGTGTCCGCGATGGTTCCCCGCCCGCTCGACCGGGCGACCCTGGAGCCGTCAGCCGCTCCGCCAGTCGCCGACGGTCGTGGAACAGGAACCCGATCACGGATCGGTAGAAGCGATGCTTCGCGTACGGATCGAGCAGCGCCTTCGCGCCCGAGGTGCGCGTCGAGGTGAAGCCGAAGCGGTACGTCATCGTCCGGGTCGGGTCCGTCCAGAACAGCTGGCTCATCGTCGTCCCGGAGGTCGCCCGGAACAGCCCCTTGATCACGTACCCGACGCTGGTGATCCCGCTCGCGAACACGGCCCGGGCACCCGCCTTGAGGAATCCCCGACGTAGTTGTCCACGCGCTTGATCGCCGTGGACTTCGTGGGATTCGCCGCTCCCCACTCGGAGTTCCCGGACGCGTAGCACAACCGGTTGAGCACGACGACGGAGTCCGGCGCGAGGGCCAGCGTCACCATGTAGGACTCGCCGTAGTACTTGAGATTGCTGTTGCCGCTATGCGCGTGCTTGTTGAGGCCCATGCCGTCCTTGGTGCTGGTCGAGTACGGACGGTACGGGCTCGGCCAGCCGTTGCCATGGCCGAGGTAGATCAGCAGGTTGGCGCCCTGGGCGGCGTTGCGCACCCTGGACCAGGTGGCGTTCGGACTGTAGATCTCGACCACGTTCGCCCCGTAGCTGCGAGCCTGTGCGGCGAGCTTGCGGGCGTTGTTCCTGTAGTTGGCCGTGGCCGAGCCGACCGGACCGACGACGATCACGACCTTGCGGGTCGATGCCTGGGCCTCCGGGGCCGCGGCGGTCATCGCGGTCACGACGACCAGGGCTGCAAACAACCCGGTCAGCAGCGACCGGATCTTCCTCGATGACGCCCGCTGGGCGCCGCGGTCGTGGTGGGGCAATCGTCGTGCCTCCTCCCTGCCGGCACGTCGCGCTGGGGCGCAACGGCGGTGGACATGGCCGTCGACGGGCGATGACGAACGTGTGGATGCCCGACCGCGAGCGCGGAGACAGCGGGGTGGGGCCACCCTCGATGGACGGATGACCACGGGCAACAGGGACAGGGCGCCTGCCGTGACGACGGCTCTTCGGTTGTCAGCCTGTGTGCGGTGGTGGTGGTCCGCCCGCGACGGACGGGACTCGCGGAGTATGGCAGACGGACCCGGATCCGGCCCATGGGCCGAATGTCCCCAAACCGGGCAGGCTATCGTTGCACCCTGACCGCGGCGCACGGCGCCGCGGCGCTGATTCCCGGGAGCGGCTGTGACAGATGGCACCGGCGTGGCCCTCGCGACGGAGGGGCTGCGCAAGCGATACGGGCAGCGCGTGGCCCTCGACGGGCTGGACCTCCGCGTGCCGACCGGCGTCGTCTACGGCTTCCTGGGTCCCAACGGCGCCGGCAAGACCACGACGATGCGGATCCTCACCGGCCTCATCCACCCCGACGCCGGGCGGGTCGAGGTGCTCGGTCAGCCGTTCGGTCGCGGTGACCGGCACCGGTTGTTCGAGGTCGGCGCGCTGATCGAGACACCGTCCTTCTACCCGTTCCTGTCGGGGCGCGAGAACCTCCGGGCGATTGCGGCGACCGGGGCACCAACCCCGCGCACGCGGGTGGACGAGCTGCTGGGGCTGGTGAACCTCGGGGATCGGGCGAAGGATCGCGTCTCCGGGTACTCGCTGGGCATGAAGCAGCGTCTCGGCATCGCCGCGGCGCTGCTCAGCGACCCCAGGCTGCTGCTGCTCGACGAGCCGGCCAACGGCCTCGATCCGGCCGGGATCGCGGGCATGCGCGACACCCTGCGTGCGCTCGCGGCCGCGGGCAAGACGGTGTTCGTCTCGAGCCACATCCTGGGTGAGATCCAGCAGCTGGCCGATGTGATCGGGATCATCGCGAACGGCCGGCTGGTGCGGGAGGGCCCGATCGCCGACCTGCTCAGCCACGAGGGGTCGGTCCGGCTCCGCGTCGCCGCCGCCGAGGTCGCGGCCGCCATCGCGACCCTGGAGCCGGTCGTCGGCGCGGGCGCGACGACCCCGGAGCACGGGCCCGATTCCGGCTGGCTGTCGGTGCGCTTCGATCCGTCCCGGTCCGCGGAGCTCAACCGCATCCTCGCCGGGGCAGGGATCTTCGCGTCCCGGATCGAGCCCGGCACGACGCTCGAGGCCCTGTTCCTGGATCTCACCGGGAGCGCCCCCGATGTCGGTGGCGGCGATGGCTCGGCGACGGCCGACGGGCCGTCCGGCCCCGGGATCGCGGGGTGGTCGCGATGAGGCTGTTCCGCGCGAACCTGCGCAAGCTGGTCCGCCGCCCCGCAACGTGGGTCACGTTCCTGTTGCTCGTCGGGCTGCTGGTGCTGATCTTCGTGGCGGTGGGGGCGACCTCTGGCCAGGCGGCCAGCGCCGAGGCCCGTGCCGCATCCCGGGAGCTGGTGACCTTCCCCGGGGCCTACACGTTCGTGCTCTCGTTCATCCTGGGCCTGGGCGGCCTGCTGGCCGTGACCTATGGGGCCGCGATCGCCGGCTCGGAGTGGGGCTGGGGACGCTCAAGTCGGCCGTGGCACGAGGTGAGAGCCGAGCCCGCTACACGCTGCTCGGCTACGCCGCGGTCGTCGTGTTCACCGTCCTGGGGGTCATCGCGGCCTTCCTCGCCGGCGTGGCTGCCGCGGCGCTCGGCGCGCTCGCGGCGGGGGTT
Organism: uncultured Chloroflexia bacterium; assembly: GCA_963732805.1. Lineage (GTDB taxonomy): Bacteria > Chloroflexota > Limnocylindria > Limnocylindrales > CSP1-4 > CAIXZV01. The sequence continues at coordinate 956,130 of CAVTAW010000002.1, read as the reverse complement.
TCGCTGAGCGGCATGGGGGACACCACGGCGCTGGCCGAGCTGCCGGAGCTGTTCGCGCGCGGATCCCTGGCGATGGGCATGAACGTGGCGCTGGGCTACGCGATCGCGACGATCAGCCGCAGCCAGCTGGCGGGCATCGGGGTCGGCATCGGGCTCTACTTCGGCGAGCAGTTCGCGGGGATCTTCCTTCGCGAGTGGGTTCGCTGGCTGCCGTTCGACGCCGCGAACGCCCTGATCGCCGGCGGCAACCTGAGCGCCGGTGGCGAGCAGCTCGGCGCGAGCACGCTGGACCCGAACACCGCGGTGGTCGTCGTGGCCGTGTGGCTCGCGGCCGCCCTGGCGGTCGCCGCGCTGTGGACCGAACGGGCCGAGATCAGCGGCTAGCTCGAGGCTCAGGCGCGGCGCGCGATCGGGGCCAGCCGGCCGCCGGTCAACCGCACCAGATCGCCGGCGGCGAGCTCGATCTCGAGTCCCCTCCGGCCGGCGGAGACGTGGATCGTGGGGTGATCCGCGGCAGACGCGTCGATCAGCGTGGGCAGCGGCCGCCGGCTACCCAGCGGGCTGATCCCGCCCAGCACGTACCCGGTTGCCCGCTCGGCCTCGACCGGCGGGGCGATCGCTGCCCGGCGTCCCCCGAGCGCATCGGCTGCGGCCTTGAGGTCCACCTCCGCGTCGGCCGGAACCACGGCCAGGCCCGGTCGGTCATCCACGACGACGACGATGGTCTTGAACACCCGGCACGCATCGAGCCCGAGGGCCTCCACGGCCTCGAGAGCGTACCCGCGACCCCCGCCACGCAGCGATGCATGCGGGTCGTGCGCATATTCATGCACCGTGTACGTGATTCCCGCTCGCCGCAGCGCATCGATCGCCCGCGTTCCCCGTGCGCTCATGGGGCCATTGTCGGGTATGCTCCGGGACGTCCGGCGGTCACCGGCGCCACGTCCGCACGCACCGGCGCCGAACCTGCCGACCCGCCCTGGGCGTCCCCCCGGACGATGCCTGCGCCGGCCGACGCCCAACGGCCGCTACCGGAGAACACGAACCACATTGCAATTCGAGGAGCTGGGGCTGTCCGCGGACCTGCTGCGGACCGTCACGGAGGAGGGCTACACCGAGCCCACGCCGGTCCAGGAACGAGCGATCCCCCTGGTCCTGGGCGGTCGGGACGTCCTCGCCGCCGCGCAGACCGGAACCGGCAAGACGGCCGCGTTCACCCTTCCGATCCTGGATCGCCTGCGTCCCCACGCGAACACCTCGTTCTCGCCGGCGCGTCACCCGGTCCGCTGCCTGGTCCTGACGCCGACCCGCGAGCTCGCGGTGCAGGTCGCCGACTCGGTCAAGACCTATGGTCGTCACGTGCCGCTCCGGTCCGCGGTCGTGTACGGCGGTGTCCCGCTCGATCCCCAGATCAAGGAGCTGCGGGCGGGCGTCGAGATCCTGGTCGCGACGCCCGGCCGGCTGCTGGACCTGGTCGGCCAGCGCGCGGCCAACCTGGCACAGGTCGAGATCCTGGTCCTCGACGAAGGCGACCGCATGCTGGACATGGGCTTCATGCCCGACATCCGCCGGATCCTGGACCTGCTGCCATCGCGCAAGCAGACGCTCCTGTTCTCGGCCACCTTCTCGGACGAGATCAAGGGCCTGGCAGGGTCGATCCTGCACGATCCGGTGACGATCGAGGTGGCGCGCCACGGGACCGCCGCCGAGTCCGTCCGGCAGCTGGTGTACCCCGTCGACCGTGACCGCAAGGAGGAGCTGCTCGCCCACCTGATCGTCACCGGCGACTGGCACCAGGTCCTCGTGTTCACCCGGACCAAGCTGGCCGCGTCGAGGCTGGCCTCGTGGCTCGACCGACGCGGCGTCGCCGCCACCGCCATTCACTCGGACCGCGCCCAGGCCGACCGGACCCGGGCGCTCGAGGCATTCAAGGCGGGGGAGATCCGGGTCCTGGTCGCGACCGATGTCGCGGCCCGTGGCCTGGACATCGAGGACCTGCCGCACGTCGTCAACTTCGAGCTGCCGTGGAACCCCGAGGACTACGTGCACCGGATCGGCCGAACCGGCCGCGCCGGCGCGACCGGCGACGCGGTGAGCCTGGTCTGCATCGACGAGGCCGATCTCCTGCGTGGCGTCCAGCGCCTGCTGCAGCGCGCGATCCCATGGACCGTCGAGGATGGGTTCGTGCCGCGCCGGGACGTGGAGCCGCAGCCCCTGCGGACGCCCCGGGGCGCCGGCGGGTCCGGCGCGCAACGCGGGCGGGCACCCGGCTCGGCCAGCCGAACCCGGCGGCGCTCGGGCGTCGCCTGAGGCTGGTCAGGGAGCGGAGCTCGGGGAGGCCGCCGGCAGCGGCGCCTTCGGCAGCACGATCTTGAGCAGCGCCGTGGCGATCCGTGCCGGGTCGTAGGCGCCCTGATTGGTCAGCACCGCGATCGTGACGCCCTCGTCCGGCAGGTAGCGGACCACGTTCCGGAAGCCGAGGTAGCGACCCGAGTGCCCGAGGGCCTTGTGGCCCGCGATCGGCACCGCCTGGATGCCCAGACCGTACGGGATCGTGGCATGGAGCGCCCTGGTGTGGGTCACGTCCGCCAGCATCGCCGCCTGCGTGGCGGCGGACAGCAGGCGGCCACCGGCGAACGCCTGCATCCAGCGTGCGGTGTCGAGCGCCGTGGAGGCGATCGACCCTGCGCCGCCTGCGGCCGTGACGACCGAGCGGAACGGCATCACGGTGCTGGGTGGCGCGACCGCGACCGGCCGCACCGCGCCGCTCGACCTGACCACCAGCCGGTAGCCGGCCGTGACCGGTGTGCGCGGCTTCTCCGCAACCTGGTACCACGTGTCCTTGAGCCCCAGCGGATCCAGCAGGCGCGTTCGGATCTCCTTCGCCAGCGGCCGCCCCGTGACGGCCGTGACCAGCTCGCCCAGGAGCATGTAGTTGGTGTTCGAGTAGGCCCAGGTCTTCCCGGGCACGGGTCGCTTCTTGCGCACGAACGACCACGCGCGCTCCGGCGTCCAGGTCGCGCCGGGCGCGCCCTGGAGCAGCGCGTCGATCCGCCTGTTGAAGAAGAAGTCGGGCAGGCCGCTGGTGTGATCGAGCAGCATCCGGACGGTGATCCGCCGGTCCAGCCCGTAGGCCGGCAGGAGCGGTGCAACCGGGTCGTCGAGCCCGATCCGACCCTCGTCGACGAGCTGGAGGACCACCGCGGCCGTGAACGTCTTGGAGATCGAGGCAAGCGCGAACCCGGACCCCGGCGTCAGCGGACGATCCGCGGCGACATCGGCGAGGCCGGACACCCCGGTCCAGCTGCGCCCGTCATCCCACAGGATTGCGACCGACACGCCGGGGACGGACGCCTTCGCACGCAGCTTGTCCAGCTTGGCCTGGAGGCGCGCGGCTGGGATGGCAGTGGGCGTGGGTGCCGGGCTGGCCGAGGGAACCGGCTCCGCCGTCGGCGGCGGAGTGTCTGCCGGCGGCTGGCTCTCGGGAGACGGAGACTCCGACGGCGGATGGCTCGAGGCCGAGCCAGGGGCTCCGGACCCGTTGCTGGCGACAACGGCGACCGGGGAGCCCGCGATCGTCGCCCCGGCGGGGGCAACCGTTGCGCCGGGCCCTCCCCCGCCGCCCATGACCAGCGACGCGACGAGAACCAGTCCGGCGAGCGCCGCCGCGCCCATCGCGATGACACGAACCTGGACGCCTCCCCGGGACCGGGGTGCCGGATGGGGGCGGGCGGGCGACGTCGCGTCGCGGGCGGATCGCCGGTCGGGGGTCTGGTTCGGCATGATTGGTGAGACGATACGCTGAGCGGGCCGGGACGCGCGGTCGCGTGCCCGTCGCCTCCCGCATGCCCCCTACCTGGACGATGCCACCCCATGGTCAACGATCCCACGGCCGCCGCCCTGCTCCGCGAGGTCGGCCTGATGGCCGACGGCCCGGCCACCTGGGGGCGGCCCGTCCGCCACACCCGGCCCGGTGTCTATGTGATCGAGCTTGGGTCGCCCGTCGCGGCCGCGCCGCTCGACCTCTCGCTGGTGGGCAAGTGGCTGGAGCGCGTCCCGGACCTGCTCCTCGACGGCGTGCGACCGGTGTCCCGTGATCTCCAGCACCGGCTCGGCGCGTTCTGGCTGCCGTCGCAGCCGGTCCTGTTCGTCGGCAGCACGCCAGGGTCGGTGGCCGGGCGGGTCGCCGCGATCGTCCGGACGGTGCCCGGGGACCGGCGGCCGGCGGCGTCCGGCTTCTGGCTGCACTTCCTGCGCGACCCCGCGAACCTCCGGGTGTGGTGGGCCGCGACCGACGCTCCCGAGGAATACGAGGACGCCCTGCTCGACGCGTTCGCAGCCGGCGTGCCGGCGGACGAGCAGGCTGCCCTGCCGGACCGGTCGACGATCCTCCCCTGGGCCGTGCTCCGATCACCGTCAGGTGCCCGGAAGGCAACGGGGATCACCAACCCGCTGCTGCCCGAGGTCAAGGCCCCCGAGCCGCCGCAGGTGAGCCGCATCGTGGACTTGCCGCCGGCCGAGGCGGACGGGGCCCGCGACGAGGCGAAACGGGGACGACGGCCCGCTCCCGGCCGGGGCGCGGGACGGATCGCCTCCGCCGCCGCCTATGCCGCCCAGGGCTCGCCGCGCCGCGCCCCCGAGCCCGTCTACCTGTCGCCCGAGGGCCTCGAGCGGCTCCAGGGCGAGCTGGACGCCCTGCTGGTGCAGCGCCCCGAGGTGATCCGGCGGATCGCGACCGCCCGGGAGCACGGCGACCTCAAGGAGAACGCCGAGTACCACGCTGCGCGCGAAGAACAGGGGTTCCTCGAGGGCCGGATCAGGTCGCTCGAGGCCAAGCTCAAGGTCGCCGTCGTCGTTGCGCCCACCGAGCGCGGCGCGCAGGTGTCGCTCGGCGCCCGCGTCCGGGTCGAGGTCGACGGCGAGGAATTCCACCCTGCAGGTGGTGGGCGCCGCGGAGGCGAGCGCGCGCGACGGGCGGATCTCCAGCGTTTCGCCCGTCGGCGCGGCGCTGATGGGGCGCCGCGTCGGGGACGCGGTCACCATCGTCACCCCGGGCGGCGAGATCCGCTACACGGTGCTGGAGATCGAATAGCGACGTCGCGGAGCTCAACGCGCCGGCTCCGGCTCAGACGTGACGCCGTCGTCCGCCGCCCAGGAACGAGAGGACCACGAGCAGCAGCCCGAACCCGATCGCGGCGTAGGGAAGCACCTCGTCGAGGTTGGCGATCCGGTGCCCGGACAGGCCCACGACGCCCTCGAAGAACAGCCCGAACCCGAGGAACAGCCCAAGGCCGATCAGCGTCAGCCGCACCCCGTCCGCCGCCAGCTGCCGGTCGGCACGCACGACGCCGTACAGGAGCATCCCCAGGCCCGGGGCAGTGGGTCCGATCAGCGCCCACGCGTAGGCCCAGGTCGCGTACAGCCCATAGGCGTCCTGGACCCACAGCACGCCGCCCAGCATCGCCAGGATCGAGCCCGGGATCGCCAGCCCCAGCCCGCCCCGCGGCGGGATCGCGAACGAGCCCAGCAGCATCGCCAGCCCGGGCACGATGATCCACAGCGGCCAGGCATGGGCACCGAGCGTGACATCGAGCACGCGTCCGGCCAGGATCACGGCTCCCACCACGACCAGCAGGATCCCGAACACGAGCGCGACCGGTGCCGGGCCCGCGGGCCGGGTGGCGCCGATGGGCGGGGCGGTGGCGCCGGCGGGCGGGGGCGGCGCCGTGGGCGAGGTCGGCGCGGCGCCCGCATCGGGCGGCTGGATGGGATCGGGCTGGCTCATGGAAGCACCTCCTCAGCGGGCCGAATCCTCGAGCGCGACCGGCGCCGCCCGCATGGGCCGACCGGCCGAAACCGGACGGCCAACCGGTCAGTCAGGCTCTGGGCGTCTCCGCCAGCTTGTGCTCGACGGCCCACAGGGCTGCCTGCGTCCGCGACGCGAGCCCGAGCTTGCCCAGGATGTTGCTCACGTAGGTGCGAGCCGTTCGCTCCGTGATGAACAGCTGCGCGCCGATCTCCTTGTTCGAGAGGCCCTGGCCGAGGAGCCGCAGCACGTCCTTCTCGCGGTCGGTCAGCGGCTCGACGGGCTCCGGCTCCTTGCGTGCGCGCATCCGCTGTGCGAGCAGCCGCGCGACCTGCGGGTCGAGATGGACCTCGCCGGCGTACGCCGCCCGGATGGCCTGGGCGACCTCTTCGGCCTCGGCGTCCTTGAGCACATAGCCCGACGCGCCGGCCTCGAGCGCGGCGGTGACCTTCCCCTCCTCGATGAAGCTGGTCATCGTGACGATCTCGATGCCGGGCTGCTCGGCCTTGATCCGGCCGATCGCGGTCACGCCGTCCATGTTGGGCATCAGGAGGTCCATCAGCACCACGTCGGGCGACAGGCGGCGCGCCATCGCGACGCCCTCGCTTCCGTCTGAGGCCTCGCCCACGACCTCGATGTCGGGCTGGAGGTCGAAGAACGCGCGAAGACCCATGCGGACCACGGCGTGATCGTCGACCAGGAGCACGCGGATCGGCTGGACGTCGTCCACGACAGTGCCTCCGGGGTATGCAGCGGCCGGGGAGAGGGCCGAGGGGATCGAACGCAATCGCGAGTCTACACCACGCCGGAGCCGGCTCCCGGCCCAGCGGCTGGTTCGCACATGCAGCGACCGACCGCCGCCGCGAGGTCGTCCGGGCGGTAGGTCTTGCGCTCGAAACCGTCCGCCCCGGCGGCGAACATGTCGTGTTCGAGGTCGGGCGACCAGCCCACCGCGAGGATCCGGACTCGGGGGTCCATCGCGCGGATGCGCCGGATGAGCGCCACCCCGCCCGAGACCTCCGGCAAGCGTGGATCCACGATCACCACGTCGGGGTGATGGGTCTCGACCAGGGACAGGGCCTCCTCGATGTGGCCGGCGCTGCCGACGACCCGGAACCGGTGCCGGATTCCGAGGATCCCGACCATGCTCTCCCGGGTCCGATCATCGGCATCGACGACCAGGACGGTGGGAGACTGCGGGGCGACGGGATCCCGGGCGCCGCCACTGCGGTCCGGGGCGAGATCTGCCATGGCCCGATGGTGCCCCACGCTCCGGCCGACGTTCAGGGACGGGCGCCCCAGACGGCACTCCGCCATTTGACGTACGCGGGACGGGTCATTCGGCCGGGACGGTCACCGGGGTGATCACCTCGATCGTCGTTCCCTGCCCGCGCGCGGCGGTGACGTCGAGCCGGCCCCCCAGTCGCTCCGCCCTCGATCGCATGCCCGCGAGACCCAGGTGCCCGTCCGGCACCGAGGCCGGATCGAAGCCGCGGCCGTCATCCACGACGCGCAGGCGCACGCCATCCGGAACCCGCCCGATCTCGACCCGGACCTGGCGCGCGCCGGCGTGCTTGACCACGTTGTGGAGGGCCTCCTGCGCGATCCGGTACAGCGCCTCCTCGGTCTCGATCGAGGGGCGTTCGGGCAGGTCCGCCTCGACGACAACCGGCAGGCCGATCCGCCCCGACAGGGCGGCGCTGTGCGTCCGCAGCGCCTGGACCAGGCCCTGCTCCTCGAGATTGCCCGGGCGGAGCTCGAAGATCAGGGCACGCATCTCCGCCAGGGCGTCCCGCTGGAGCTCGCGCAGGGCGGCCAGCCGTTCGGGGACCTGGGCCGGGTCCTTGTCCAGCAGCAGCTCGATGCTCCGGGACAGCAGCGTCATCGAGAACAGCGCCTGGGTCACCGAATCGTGGAGCTCGCGAGCGAGGTGGGATCGCTCCTCGGACGAGGCCAGCTCTGCGGCCTGGCGCCGGAGGTCGCGCTCCAGGCGGTCACGCTCGCTGACATCGCGTGCCGCGCCGTGGGCGCCCACGAAGCGCCCGTCCTGGACCATGCCGATCGCGGTGATCTCCATGGCCAGGTCGCGGCCATCGCGGGTGCGAACGAGGAAGCGCGCCCGGTGCGCCTCGGTCGGTCGGCGGGCGAGCGCACGGAACCGGGCGCTGGCCTCGCGGCGCTCGTCTGGCGGGGCGAGGTCCGTGAACGACCGCCCGATCAGGTCCTCGGGCGGCCAGCCCAGGATGGCCTGCGCCTGGTCGGAGACGAACGTGAGCCGCCCGCCGCCATCGGTCATCCACACGAGATCGGGGGACGACTGGACGAGGAACCGGTAGCGCTGCTCCGAATCGCGCAGCTCGCGCTCGAGACGCTCGCGTTCGCCCACGTCGCGGGCCGACCCGTGGACGCCGGCGAAGCGGCCCTGGCCGTCCACCTGCCCCACCGAGTGGATCTCGACCGGCACGCTGCCACCGCCCTTGCGGATGAGCGACAGACGCATCACCACCGCCAGGCTGGGATCCCGGACAACCTCCTGCCAGCGCTCCATCGCGACGGGCAGCGTGTCGGGGGTGACGACCTTGTCGAACGTCTCGCCGATCAGCTCCTCCGGCCGCCAGCCGGTCAGCCGCTCGACCGTGTCGCTCATGAACACGAACCGGGTCGTGGGATCGGTGCTGAACACCACGTCCGGTGCGTTCTCGACCAGGAACCGGTAGCGCGCCTCGGACGAGCGCAGCTCCCGCTCCAGGCGCTCGCGCTCGCTGATGTCGCGGGCGACCCCGCGGATGGCCACCAGCTTGCCATCGTCCACCTGGCCCACGACGCTGACCTCGAACGGGACGAGATGCCCGTCGCGGTGGCGGATCGTGAGGCGGTCCGTGGACGGGCGGCCCGGGTTGGCGGCGATCTCCTCCAGCCGCTGCGCCGCCTGCGGGAACGACGCCATGTCCACGAACTCCGTGAACTGGTGCCCGATGAGGTCCTCGGGTCGCCAGCCGATGACCTCCTCCGCACGGTCGGAGTAGAAGCGGTAGATCCCCCGCCCGTCCATCTCGAAGATGAGGTCCGGCGAGGACTGCACGAGGCCCCGGTACCGCTCCTCCGAGGCCTCGAGCCGGGCAAGCAGGTCCGAGTTGGACAGGGCGATGGCGGCGTGGTCGGCGAGCGCCTGGAGGGTCACAAGGCGGTCGGGCGAGATCGGCCCCGGCGCACGGTAGCTGACCGCGAGCGTCCCGATGACCTCCCCGCCCGGGGCCCGGAGCGGGGCTGAGGCCATCGCCCCGAGCTCCATCCGGGCGGCAACCTGGAGGTCGTCCTCGTCCCTCGGGATCCGGGGATCGGTCACGTAGTCGGGTGTCCAGACCACCCGACCCCCGCTTGCCGCGAGGCCGTTGATGCCGCCATCGAGGGGGAACTGCTGGGTGCGCAGCCAATCGCGGGTGGCATCGTCGCGGGCGCCGGTGATCACCACCGGCCGCAGGAAGCTGCCGCCCTCCGAGATGCGGGTCAGGTGCGCTCCGTCGGAGCCGAGCACCCGCCGCGTCTCATCGACGATCAGCGCGAGGATCGTCTCCGGGTCACGGATGGCGGTCACGCGGGCCGCGATCTCGCGCAACGTCCGCTCGGTCTCGGCGCGCCGGTTGGTCTCCTCCCGCGATCGGGCAAGCTCCGCGATCAGCTCGGCGTTGCGGATCGCGATCGTGGCCAGGTCGGCGAGCGCCCCGAGCAGCGCGATCTCGGGCGCACCGAACCGGGCTCGCTCGCCGGACAGCACGGCAAGCGTCCCGAGCACGACGGCCTCGCCCACCAGCGGCGCGAACGCGATCGAGCGGATGCCGGCGTCCTCGAGGAACCGCCTGCCCATCGCGCTGTCCGGGAAGCGCGCATCGGCCGCGTACTCGTCGCTGACGACGACCCGGCGCTCGCGGATCGCCTCGTGGATGCCGCCTTCGCCGGCCACGCGCTCCCGCCAGCCGGATCGGACCGCCTCACCCAGCCCGGCGTCGTAGGCCCAGCGCACCTCGCCGGTCGCGGGGTCGAGCAGGTCGATCACCGCGCCCGCCGACCCGAGCAGGCGGGCCGCCTCGTCGACCACGCCCTGGAGCAGGGTGGCCGGCTCCCGGATGGTCATCATCCGGCGCGCGATCTCGCGCAGCGTCCGCTCCTCCTCGGCGCGTCGCGCCAGCGCCTCTCGCGACCGGCCCAGCTCCTCGATCAGGCGCGCCCGCCCCAGCGCGACGGCCGACTGGCCGGCGATGGTCTCGAGCAGGGCCGCGTCCTCCGGGCCGAACGCGTCCGGGCGGGTCGACCAGACCGTGATCGCGCCAAATGGGCCCTGGTCGCCGAACAGGGGCGTGGCGATGACGCCATTGATGCCCTTGGCGCGGACGTACGTGTCCGGTCCGTGTCCGTGGACGATCGTCGTGTCGGCCAGGTAGTCGGGGCTGATGTAGGTCTCGCCGGTGGTCACCGCCCGGCCCGACGCGCCCACCTCCAGCCGGTCGTTGGGGTCCTTCGGCCACTCGGTCTCGAGAATCTGCTCGTCCCCCGAGGAGTACAGGCCGCGGAGCTGGCGGACATCGGGATCCACGATGTCGATCCGTGCCCCGTCGCCTTCGAGCAGGCGGAGCGCCTCGTCGATCGTGTACTGGACGACTGCTCCCGGATCCCGCGCGCCGGAGATCCGCGTGCCGAGCTCGCGCAGCGACCGCTCGACCACTGCCTGGCGCGCCAGCGTCTCCCGCGAACGGCCCAGCTCCTCGATCAGGCGGGCGTTCGCGATGGCCAGGGCGGCATGATCGGCGAGGGCCCGGACGAGGGCGACCTCCGAAGGGCTGAACGCGTCCACGATGCGCGAGAACGTGCCCAGCGCGCCGAACACCTCGTCGCCCGCCGCCAGCGGCGCCACGGCCAGGGCGTTGATCCCGATCTCGGCGACGAACCGGTCGGTGCTGGGGGCGTGGATGAACGCCTGGTCCGCCGCGTAGTTCCCGGAGACCACGACGGCACGCTCGGCCACGGCCTTGCCGAACATGCCCACGCCGACCGGCAGCTCCAGGTCGCGCATCCAGTGGCCCGGGGGCAGCTCCTGGATGCCGGCGGAGTGGGTGAAGCGGAGGAGCGAGGTCGCGGGATCGAGCAGGTAGAGGAACGCCCCGTCGGCGCCCAGCAGCCGTGCAGCCTCCTCGGTGGCGCCGCGGAGGATGGCATCCAGGGCGCCGCGTGCGGGCATCGGGCGCCGGACCGTCGACATGGACCGGGCCGGCGTCCCTGGCCGAACCCCGGTCGGCGGGTGCGGCGGGCCTGCGGGCGCGACGCGCCGGTTTCGCCGGCGCGGGGTCCTCGCCGGAGGGCCGGGTGGGCTTGGCGGTCACGGGACGCGAGCGGGTGGCCACGACCCCACGAGTCTAAACGCCCGCGGCGAGCATGACCTGCGTCATCCGTCTCGGGTCCCGCTTGTCGGATGACGGACCGGCAGCGGTGCACCGTCGTGCGCGATCCGTCGTCCTTCGTCCGTCCTTCGAGGCCACCGTCGACGGCGGCCCCCGGTCAGCCCGCCGCCCTACGGTCCTCCCGGCGCCGATACGCGGCCAGCCCACCTCCACCCGTCAGCCACCCTCAGCCAATCGTGCTAACGGAGTCCCGACCCCAATGAACGACTCGTCCGACCGCGATCTCACCGTCGCCGGCGTCGCCCTCCGCTTCGGCATCGTCGCCCTGACGCTTGGCACCGCGTACATCCACAGCACCCTCGGGGGCCTGCTGTTCACGCTCAATGCGACCGGCTACACAGTCGCCGCCATCGCGATGGTCGTCCCGGTGGCGCTCGCCATCCGGTTCCGCTGGATCGTCCGACTCGGGCTGATCGGCTACGCGCTCACGTCGATCGTGGCCTGGGCCATCATGGGTCCGCGCTATGACACCGCGTACCTCGCCAAGGGGATCGAGGTCGCCCTCGTGCTCCTGCTCGTCGTTGACTTCCTGCGCGCCGACGGCAACCCCGTCAAGGTCGTCCGCCGCGAGCTGGCCCTCGGCCTCTCGAAGATCGGCATCCGTCCCGCCGAGGGGTCCGCGGCCGCCTGACACCCACCGACCGGCGCCGCAGTCCGTCGCGGCGCCGGTCGCCACCCGTCCATCGATCCGAGGTCATCACCGTGAAGCGCCTCATCGTCACCCTCGCCCTCGCGACCGTCGCTTTCGTCGCGGCGGCGTGCAGCTCGACCAACGCCGATTCGGGCACCCCCGCCGCTCCGGCGGGTCCGGCTGACCCGAACGCCCCGGTCATCGTCGCCAAGGACCTGCGGTTCACCACGCCGGAGGTCACCGTGACCGCCGGCCGTCCCCTCGAGCTGTCGTTCGACAACGAGGACGGCGCTCCCCACAATGTCGCGATCTACACCGACTCGTCCGCGGGCACGGCCGTGTTCCAGGGCGAGATCTTCAGCGGGTCGGCGACCCGCGTGTACGAGGTCCCGGCGCTCGCCCCCGGCAGCTACTTCTTCCGCTGCGACGTTCACCCCGACATGCAGGGGACGATCGTCGCGAGGTAGATCCGCGCAACGCGCTGCTTCGGGGCCGATGACGTTCCTGCCCGGCCCTCCGGCTGCGGCCGTGTCGTATCGTGTGCCCCTCCACCGGGGATACGCCACGCGCATCGAGGGTCGACTTGCTCGAGATCCGGGGTCTGTCCAAGCGCTACGGGCCGGTCACCGCGCTCGACGGCGCGGCGTTCACCGCCCGTCGTGGGCGGCTCGTCGGTTTCCTGGGACCCAACGGGGCCGGCAAGACCACGACCATGCGCTGCGTGTTCGGCCTGGCCACCCCCGACGCCGGCGACGTCCGGTGGGACGGACGTCCGGTGGATCCGGCGACCCGGCTGGGCTTCGGCTACATGCCCGAGCAGCGCGGCCTGTATCCGCGGATGCGGGTCGCCGATCAGCTTGCCTACTTCGGCCAGCATCATGGGCTGACCGGACGCGACGCCCGTGCCAGGGCTGCCCGCTGGCTGGAGCGGTTCGGGCTGGCCGATCGCGCCCGGTCCAAGCTCGAGAACCTGTCGCACGGCAACCAGCAGCGCGTCCAGCTCGCGACAGCGCTCGTCCATGATCCGGAGCTGCTGGTGCTCGACGAGCCGTTCTCCGGGCTGGATCCGCTGGGTGTCGCGACCATGAGCGAGGTCCTCCGCGAGCGAACCGCCGCGGGCGTGGCGGTCGTGTTCTCGTCGCACCAGCTCGACCTGGTCGAGGAGGTGTGCGAGGACGTCGTGATCATCAGCCGCGGCCGGGTGGTCGCGGAGGGCGCGATCGGGGACCTCAGGGCCCGCTCCGGTCGCCGCCACCTCGAGGTCGAGGTGGCCGGCAACGATGGCTCGTGGCTGGACGGCACGTCCGGCCACAGCGTGCTCGAGCGCGACGGTGACCGGGTCAAGCTGCTGGTGGACGAATCGGTGGACCTGGGGCAGCTGCTGGCCGCAGCGCGCGCGGCAGGCGAGGTGCGACGGTTCTCGTTCGAACCACCGAGACTGTCGGAGCTGTTCATGGAGGCTGTGACCGCGCCGCAGCCGGCGCATCCGGACGTCGAGGCGTGAGCGGTCCGCAGCCCGTTACCCGGCGATCGGCCGGCCGGCTCCGCGCCATCCGCCTGGTCGCCATGCGCGAGGTCCTCGAGCGCGGCCGGAGCCGCGGCTACCTGCTCTCGCTGGTGTTCACCGTGTTCCTGCTGGGCGCGGGGTTCCTGCTGCCTGCCCTGCTGCTGGGCGGCGACCAGGCGACGAGGATCGCGCTCGTCGGCGACACGCCGCCCCGGCTGGGCGCGGCCCTCCAGGCATCGGCCGCCCAGTACGACGCCACGGTGGACGTCTCGTTCCTGCCGGACCGGGCGGCCGCCGACGCTGCGGTCACGGCCAAGACCGTCGATGCCGCCCTCGACGTGCCGTCGGACCTGTCCAGCCCGGGCGAGCTCATCGTGCTCGACAGCGCCAACGGGCAGCTCCAGGGGATCGTGTCCGGGGCCGTGATCTCCGTGCGTGCGGGTTCGGCCGGCGCCCTGCTGGTCCCGCCGACGGTGACCGCGCTCAAGCCGCCGACGGCGGAGGACACCACGGCCATCATCTTCGCCAATGCGGGCATCGTGCTGATGTTCATCGGCATCTTCACCTACGGGACCTGGGTGCTGACCGGCGTGGTCGAGGAGAAGCAGAGCCGCGTGGTCGAGGTGGTGCTGTCGACGGTGCGGCCACGTGAGCTGCTGATCGGCAAGGTCCTCGGGATCGGGCTGCTCGCGCTCGCCCAGCTCGCGGTCCTGGTGGCGGCGGGCATCGGGGCGGCCCTGGTGAGTGGCCGGCTGGCCCTGCCGCCCACCACGGTGGGCGCGGTGGTCCAGCTGCTGGGCTGGTTCATCCTCGGCTTCACCCTCTACTCGACCGCCCTCGGGACGCTCGGTGCGCTGGCCTCGCGCGTGGACGAGGCACAGAACGCGGCGATGCCGGTCACGATGACCGCCACGCTGTCGTACATCGTGGCGATCCTGTTCGTGACCCAGGAGCCGTCGGGCCCGGTCGCCCGGATCATGACGTTCCTGCCGCCCTCGGCGCCCATGGTCGTCCCGCTGCGTGCGGCGCTGGGCGCGATCGAACCATGGGAGGTGGGGCTCGCGATCGCCCTGATGATCGGAGCGATCTGGCTGCTGTTCGTGCTCGGGGCCCGGGTGTACACAGGCGCCGTGCTCCAGACCGGCAGCCGGATGAAGCTGCGGGACGCCTGGCGCGCCTCGCGCTGAACCATCGCCTACCCGCCGCCGCTCACCTCGTCGTACCGGAAGCACGAGGTGAGGTGGTCGTTGACGAGGCCGGCCGACTGCATCAGGGCGTAGCAGATGGTGGGCCCGACGAAGCGGAAGCCCCGCGAGCGGAGATCGCGGCTCATCGCGCGCGAGGCGTCCGTTTCGGCGGGGATCTGCCCCATCTCCGTCCAGGCGTTGACGATCGGCGCGTCGCCCACGAACGACCACAGGTGGCGCGCGAGGCTCGTGCCGCCGTCGTACAGGGCAAGCGTCGCTCGCGCATTGCCGATCGTCGCCGCCACCTTCGCCCGGTTGCGGACGATGCCGGCATCGGCGAGCAGGCGGACGACGTCAGCCTCGCCGAACGCGGCGACGGACGCCGCCTCGAACCGGGCGAACGCCCGGCGGTAGCCGTCGCGCTTGCGCAGGATGGTGGACCACGACAGGCCCGCCTGGGCGCCCTCGAGGACGATCAGCTCGAACAGGTGACGCTCATCGCGGACCGGGACCCCCCATTCGACGTCGTGGTACACGCGGTACCGCTCGTCGGCGACGTCGCCCCAGGCGCAGCGAACCCGGCCGTCGGCCGACCCTGGCAGGCGATGCGGGGTGGTCACCCGGGGGATGGTACGTCAGCCCTGATCGTCGAGCGCCGCCAGGAACGACGCGATCCGCGTCGAGGCGTCGTCGAGGACGGGTGTGAGGGAGTGCCCAAGCTTGGGGTACCGGACGAGCTCGCCGGCCCCGAGCGTCGTCACCGCGTGCTCGAGCAGGTCGATCCGGGCAAACGGATCGGATGTGCCCGAGAGGAGCAGGGTCGGCACGCGGATCCGCGGCCAGTGCGCCGTCCGCGCAGCGGCGGTGTCCGGGGCACCCGGCCGGTGCAGCGGGTAGCTGAGGCACACCAGGCCCGCATACGGAAACCGCCGTGGCGCCGCTCCCGGCGCGCCGACCCCGGCAACGGCCAGCGACGCGACCCGGCCGCCGTACGAGTGCCCCCCGATCACCACGCCCGGCTCGTCGGGCACCTGTGCCTCCAGGGCGGCGACGGCGTCCTCCGCCTTCCGCCTGGGCAGCCCCAGCCCGTGCGCCTCGAAGCCCAGCGAGCGCAGCCGTTCGATCCACGGCGTCATCGACGCCGCGTCGCCCGAGGCGCCGTGTCCGAGCCACACGCAAATCACCCGACGACACTACCGCGCCGGTGGCATGCTGGTACCAGCAGCCTGCCCGCGTGGCCCCTGAGAACCATGGCCGTTGACCGGCCGCACCTCCAGACTCCGGAGCATGCGCATCGCGAGATCCCGTCGCCCGACGCCCGACCTGGACCGATCGGCCCGATGGCTGACGGCGATCCTGTGCGCCGCCCTGGCCCTGGCCTCGATCGGCGGGCCCGTTGCGGCCGCGGATCCGGCACCGTCCCCGAGCGCATCGACCGATCCCGTCGCGATCGGCGCGGCGGATCCGGGACCGGCATCGCCCGGGCCGTCGGCGTCGCCCGACCCCTCGGCCGCGGCATCGCCCCCCGGCCCATCCGAGCCGTCGCCGGACCCGTCGACCTCTCCAGAGCCGTCGGCCCCTCCGGATCCGTCGCCTTCGCCCTCGCCTGATCCGACCCCGTCCCCCGAACCATCGCCGTCACCGTCGCCTGCAGACCCGTGGCCGACCACCGTCACGACCCTCGGTGCCAGAGTCCAGTTCTACGGGCGGGGCTACGGCCACGGCGTCGGTCTCAACCAGTACGGGGCCCGGGGCCGGGCGCTGGCCGGACAGACGGCCGACCAGATCCTGGCCGCGTACTTCGTGGGCACCCGGCTGTCGACCACGGATCCGCGGCGAAACGTCCGGGTGCTCCTGATGGCCGGCTACCGGTCGGTTTCCTCGGCGCCGCTGCGCATCTACGGGAGAGGCGGGCCGTGGGCCATCTCCGGCATCGGTGCCACCTTCCCCGGCGATGCACAGCTCCGGCTGTGGCGCACGACGCGAACCGTCGACGGTGCCGCGACGACCACGTGGCACCTGCGCGTCCTCGCGGCGGACGGAACGGTCCTCCGGTCATCCACCGTGTCGGGCAAGGTCGTCGTGCGGCCCGCATCGGCGGCCACGAGTCTCCAGCTGTTCTCGAAGCCATCGTCGTACGACACGTATCGCGGCACGCTCAAGGTCGTGCTCAAGCCAAGCACGGCGAACGTCGTCAACCATGTTCCGCTCGACGACTACCTGCGAGGCGTCCTGCCCGCGGAGATGCCCGCGTCGTGGCCGCGCGAGGCGCTCGCCGCGCAGGCCGTGGCGGCGCGCGAGCTACGCCGTCCGGCGGCTGCACCCGGGCACCGGGTCGTTCGACCTCTACGACGACCACCCGCTCACAGGTCTATCGCGGCCTCGAGGTCGAGCGGAGGAAGACCAGCGCGATCATCGACCGGGCGCCGGGGGCGTATCCTGGTCAGCGGCTCCAGGGTGGTCAACGCCTTCTACCACTCGACCGGGGGCGGCGCGACCGAGGACAACGAGTTCGCGTTCGTGGGATCGTCGGGCAAGGTCACCTCCGGTCCCGTGAGCTACCTGCGCGGCATCGACGACCGGGCACCCGACGGCACCCCGTACGACGCGGCCGCCCCCTACTACGCCTGGACGACGAATGCGATCTCGCTCTCCCAGCTGTCGTCGATGATGGCGACCGACTCGCGCACCAGCGTGGGCGACATCGCACGCTCGACCTGACCCACCGCGGCGTGTCCGGCCGGCTCTACCAGGTCACCCTGTACGGTTCGGCCGGGACGCGGACGGTGTCCGCGGACGTGTTCTGCGCGGTGTACAACGCGGCCAGGCCGTCGGGCACACGGCCGCTGCGCAGCAACCTGTTCAACACCGCGCCGCTGTCCTGACGGGCGGGCGGCGTGTCTACAGCTCGCGGCGGCGGAACAGCAGCACGCCGGCGGCCAGCACCAGGACCAGCCAGGCAACGCTCCACGCGACAAACGGCAGCGGCGGCGGCGTGTCGGCGAAGAACGGGTTGGCCTGCATCGCCTGGGCGTTGCGCCCGGCGCTGAGAGCAGCACCAGCGGGGGCTCCAGGCCATAGATCACGCCCCGCCACAGGCCATCGGTCGGCAGCAGCATCCGGAACAGGTCGGCGCCACCCGCGAGCGGCGCGGCGTCGAACGCGATCGCGATGTTGCCGAGCACGCCCACGAACCAGCCGAGCCCGAACAGGACCACCGTCACCGCGCCGGCCGCGATGGCAGGCAGCCGGGTGCCGAGCGTCAGCGCCAGCGTGAGCACCGTGACCGCCTGGAAGGCGAGATAGGCGACGGCCACGAACGGAGCCGGCGGCACGTGTCCGCTGACCTGACCCACGACCGCGATGGCGAGCAGGCCGGACAGCACCGCGTAAGCGGCGACCACGATCGCGAGGCCCAGCCACCGGCCCACGACGAGATCCGACCGCCGCATCGGACGCGCCAGCATCGCGTGGACGGTCCCCGTCTCCACGTCCGAGGCGATCGCCGGGGCGGCCAGGAACGCCGCCGACATCGCGAGCACGAAGCTGAACATGAACGCGATCAGGATCAGGACCTGGGACACCCCGATCCGGATCTCGAGCTCCTTCACGCCATCACCGCGGGCAAGCGTGACCAGCCGTTCCACGCCGAACCCGACCAGGACGATGCTGATGACGGCCAGCAGCAGCAGCACCCACACGATCCGCCGCCGGACAATCTCGCGCAGGGTCAGGCCGGCGATGACGAGCACCAGTCGAAGCGTCATCGGGCCGCTCCCCGCGGCCCGGCTGCGCCCGATGCTTCCGGTGCGCCCGGCGCGCCCGCACCGGGATCGGGATGGCCGACATCGCCCGTCGGCGCAGGGACCCCGACCGGGGGCTGGACCAGCCCCAGGAACAGGTCCTCCAGCGAACGGCGTCCGGGATCCACCGCATGGACCCGGCCGCCCGCGGCCACCACGGCGGCAACGACATCGGGGATGCGCTCGGGATCGATCGGCCGGATCGTCAGCCAATCGTCATCGCGCTCGACATGACCGAACGCCGCCAACGGGTCCACGCGGGCCGCGCCGGCAGGCAGGCCGGTGACCCGGATCCGGACGCGAGGCCTCGCCGAGGAGGTCGCCCAGGGCGCCGGCCGCGACCA
Organism: uncultured Chloroflexia bacterium; assembly: GCA_963732805.1. Lineage (GTDB taxonomy): Bacteria > Chloroflexota > Limnocylindria > Limnocylindrales > CSP1-4 > CAIXZV01. The sequence continues at coordinate 937,399 of CAVTAW010000002.1, read as the reverse complement.
CGCGGCCGCGATGGACGATGGCGACCCGGTCGCACAGCCGTTCGACCTCGCCCAGCAGGTGGGAGTTGAGGAGGACGGCCGAGCCACGATCCCGCGCCTCGCCGATGATCGCCCGGACGTCCACGCGACCGACCGGATCGAGCGCGGACGTGGGCTCGTCGAGGATGACCAGCGCGGGATCACCCAGCAGCGCCGCGGCCAGCCCCAGGCGCTGCTGCATGCCCTTCGAGAACCCGCCGGTCCGGTCGTGCGCGCGAGCAGCCAGACCCCGTGAGTCCCAGCACCCGCTCGATCTCGGGGTGCCGCGCACGGGCGGGCAGCCCCGCCAGCTGCGCGTGGAGCGTCAGCACCTCGTGGGCCGTGAGCCACTGCTGGTACCGGAACAGCTCGGGCAGGTAGCCGATCCGGCTTCGCGTCGCCCGGTCGCCGAGGGGCCGCCCCAGCACCCGGCCGTCGCCGTCCGTCGGGCGGGTCAGGCCCAGGAGCAGCTTGACCGCGGTCGTCTTGCCGGCCCCGTTGGGCCCCAGGAAGCCGAACACCTCGCCCGGCTCGACACGCATGTCCAACGCGTCGAGGGCGACGGTCGGACCGTAGATCTTGCGCAGGCCATGGGTCTCGATCGCGGGGGCGGTCATGCGCGCATTGTCGGCTGTGGCGGGGTTTCAGGTCGAGCTCGCACGACCGGACGGACGCCTGTGACAGCCGAGATGTCACGACACCCCGCGATGCTGTTGCCATGAACAACCAGCCCGTTCCGGAGGCCAGCCACATGGTGCTCGTGGACTGCCCGCTGTGCGACCAGCCGGTGGAGTACTCGGAATCGGAGGGCTCGCTGGACTGTCCCGGGTGCGGCGTGCGACTGGCCCTGGCCGACGAGGCGCGTGAGCGAGCCTCGCTCCCGACCGCCGCCTGACCACCGCCGGCGCGCACAATCGGCCCGATCCACGCGCCCGGCGGTTGCCTGCCCGGGCATACTTCCTCCGTCGCGACGCAAGCAGAGGGTGCGTCGCCCAGAGGGAGGACCATCCTCGATGGAGTACCGCAGGTACGCGGCGGAGCTGCTCGGGACATTCCTGTTCATGGCAATCGGCTACCTGTCGGTGGCCGCGTCAGGTGCGGCCGGCTTCACGTCCGCGCTCCTCGTCGTGCCGTTTGCGTTCGGGTTCGGGCTGCTGGCCGCGATCTTCGCGTTCGGGCACATCTCCGGGGGTCACTTCAACCCGGCTGTTACGGTGGCGATGGCCCTCGACGGGCGGACAACGCCGGTCGACGCCGTCGCCTACATCGCGTCCCAGATCATCGGCGCCATCGCGGCCGGTGCGCTGGTGCTGGTCGCGATCAACCAGGACGCGGTCAGGGCCGGCATCACCGCCCCAGGGACCGGCGTGAGCGACATCGGCGCCCTGATCATCGAGACCGTGGCCACGGCCGGCTTCATCGCCGTGATCCTCGCCTCCACCAAGCGCGTGCCGTCGCTGGCGGCGCTGGCCATCCCGATGACCCTGGTGGCCATCCATTTCGCCACCGCCACGCTCAGCGGCTCCTCCGTCAACCCGGCGCGCTCGCTCGGCTCCGCGCTGATCGGCGGCGATGTGTCCGTGATCTGGATCTACATCGTCGGTCCGGTCGTCGGCGCGGTCCTGGGCTGGGTCGCCTGGAAGGTCGTCGACGGCGGCGCGGAGACGGTTGCCGCGCAGCAGCCGGCCGCCGAGGAGGCCGGCTGACGGGCTGACGGGCCGACCGGCTTCAGCCGGCAAGGGCTCGCGCGGCCGACTCATCGAATCGAGATGCGCCCCCGGCATCGCCGGGGGCGCGACGCTGTCTGCCGGTCGCTCAGGTGGCCGCGGCCGGCGCCTGCGGATCGCCGGGCGCCGTGGGCCCGGAGGTCGCCATCGCAGGGTTCGCGACCGCCCCGTCGACGACGGGCAGGCGCGTTGCGTCCGGCTCGGCGAGCCAGCACGCCGCCTGCTGCTCCCCGCCCACGTCGAACAGCGGGGGCTCCTCCACGCGGCACCGGTCGAAGACCAGCGGGCAGCGCGGATGGAAGCGGCAGCCGCTCGGAATGTGCGCCGCATCCGGCGTCTCGCCAACGAGGATCGTGCGTGGTGGAGAGTCCGCGGAAGGCGGCTCGGGCGTCGGAGCGACGGACACCAGCGCGGCCGTGTACGGATGCCGTGCCCGCCTGATCACGGCGTCAGCCGGCCCGATCTCGAGGATCTTGCCGAGGTACATCACGGCGATCCGGTCTGCAAGGACCCAGGCCAACGACAGGTCGTGGGTGATGAACAGGTACGTCAGGCCGCGTTCCTTGCGCAGGTCCAGCATCAGCCGGAGCAGCTCCGTCCGGATGGAGACGTCCAGCATCGAGACCGGTTCGTCGGCCACGACGAGCTCAGGGCCCATCGCCAGCGCTCCGGCGATCACGACGCGCTGGCGCTGGCCGCCCGATAGCTCGTGTGGATAGCGAAAGGCGAAGTCCGCCGGCAGCCCCGCGGACTCGATCGCTGCCCGGACCCGTGCCTCGCGCTCGGCGACCCGTGGCGCCAGGTTGTTGACCTCGAGCGGCTCGGACACGAAGTCGTGGACGGTCTGCTTCGGGTTGAGCGTCTCATACGGGTCCTGGAAGATCACCTGGACCCGCTGGCGGTACTGCCGCAACGCCCGCGTCCCCCACAGCTCGGAGACGTCGACTCCGTCGTACTCGATCGTCCCGGCCGTCTGGCGGGTGAGCTTGACGATGACGCGCCCAGTGGTCGTCTTCCCCGACCCGGACTCGCCGACCAGGCCAACGACCTCACCCCGCGCGATCGTGAGGTCGATGCCATCGACGGCACGGACCGCGCCGTGTGTGCGCCGGGCGAGCGTGTCAATGAGCCCACCCCGGGTGGGGAAATGGACCTCGAGCCCCGTGAGGCGGAGGATGTCGCTCACGGTGCGGCGACCCGCGCGCCGACGTCGCTCGCCGACACCTGGATGGCGCCACCCGACCCTGCCGGATAGAGATGGCAGGCGACACGGACGCCGTCCGGGAACACGACCTCGGGAGGGACGACCTCGCTGCACACGGCCATGGCCATCGGACAGCGCGGGTGGAAGTGGCATCCCGTCGGCAGGCTCCGCAGATCCGGCGGAATGCCCGGAATGGTCTCCAGCTTCCGACGATCCGCGTGGATGTTGGGGAACGCGCTCAGCAGCTTCGACGTGTACGGGTGCCGCGGGGCCGTGAAGACCCTTCGGACCGGGCCCTCCTCCGCGACGCGACCCGCGTACATCACCAGCGTGCGATCACAGGTTTCGGCGATCACCGAGAGGTCGTGCGTGATCAGGATCAGCGCCAGGCCGAGCTCGCGGCGGAGCCGTTCCAGCAGCTCCAGGATCTGTGCCTGGACCATCACGTCAAGGGCGGTGGTCGGCTCGTCTCCGATGACGATCTTCGGATCGCAGGCCAGCGCCATCGCGATCATCGCGCGCTGGCGCATGCCGCCCGAGAGCTCGTGCGGGTAGGCCTGTCCGCGTTCCTTCGGGATCCCGACCAGCTCCAGCAGCTCGCCCGCTCGTCGGCGTGCGCGGTCCCGGGATTCGCCCAGGCGGATCTCGATTGGCTCGCCGATCTGCTCCACGATGCGCCGAACCGGGTTGAGCGCATTCATCGCGCCCTGGAAGATCACGCTGATCTCCCGCCACCGATAGCGTCGCATGCCGTTCTCGGACCGGCTCGCGAGATCGATGCCGTGGAACCGGATCGTGCCGGTAGAGATCTTCCCGTTGGGTGGCAGGAGCCGCACCAGGGACAGGGCGGTCGTGGTCTTGCCGCAACCGGATTCGCCGGCGATCCCGAGTGCCTCGCCATCGTTCAGCCGAAAGCTCACGTCGTCGACGGCGGTGAGCGTCGTGCCGGCCAGCGTGAACCGGGTCGTGAGGTTCTCGACCACCAGCAGCGGTGCGTCGGGGTCGGCGCCCTTGGGCAGCACGCCGCGGCGGCGGGCAGCGGGGTCCGCGTCCGGCGCCGGCGTGACGTCTCCGGCACCTGGAGCCCCGATCCGCGGATCGATCGGCCCCGCTGTCATCGCCGCCCCCGGGTCTTCGGGTTGAGGACATCATCCAGCGCGTTGCCGACGAGGGTGAAGGCAAGGACCACGAGCACGACGCAGACCGCGGGCGGCGCGATGTACCACCACGCCCGGAGTCCGGGCGCGCCGGCTGTCTGGGCGGCATTGAGGATCTCGCCCCACGATGGTGCGAACGGGTCCCCAAGCCCGATGAACGCGAGCGTGGTCTCGGTGAACACGGCGACCGCGAACGTCAGGACGGCCTGGGCGACGATCAGGTTGACGACATTCGGGAAGATGTGGCGCCGCATGATGCGACCGGGGCCGGCCCCGATGACCCGCGCGCGATCGACGAACATCCGCTCCCGGATGGACAGCGTCTGTGACCGGATGATCCGCGCCGTCGTGGCCCAGGAGGTCAGCCCGATGACGACAATGATCACCAGCAACGTCGCCCTGATCCCGAACAGCTCGGCGTCCGACCCGATGACGTCCAGGATCACCGGGGCCAGGATGATCGCGAGCACGAACGTGGGCAGGACGAGGAAGAAGTCGGTCAGGCGCATCAGGGCGCTGTCGAGCCGCCCGCCGCTATAGCCCGCGACGATCCCGATCACGGCGCCGACGATGATCGTGATCGCGGTCGCCATGAGGCCGATCGACATCGAGATCCGGGCGCCGTGGACGGTGAGATTGAGGATGTCCCGGCCGAGCTCGTCCGTCCCGAACAGGTGGGTCGCCGAGGGTGCCTCGAGGCTGTGCCCCGTGGCGGTGACGGCGGTCTCCAGCGGCCCCACGAACAGCTGCGGGGCGATGGCAACGATCGCGAACCCGGCCAGGATCACGAAGCCGATCACCCCGTCGCCACGGGACGCGTACTGTTTGAGGAACGTCCTCGCGTTCTGTCCGCGGAGCCGCCATCGCTCGGCCCGCAGCCCGCGGACCGGGGCGCCGGTGTCGGCGGTCATGCTCGTACCCTCGGATCGAGATAGCCGTACACCAGGTCCGCAACGAGGTTTGCGACCACGACCGTCACCGACAGCAACAGGAAGATGCCCTGGAGCACCGGGTAGTCGCGCGCCGAGAGGGCATCCACGGTCAGGGTCCCCAGCCCCGGCCAGTTGAACACGATCTCGGCCGTGATCGCGCCGGCAACGACGTACCCGAGGTTGATCGCGATGATGGTCACCATCGGGAGCATCGCGTTCGGGAACGCATGCGACCGGAGGACGCGCCCGTCCGTGAGGCCCTTGGCTCGTGCCGTCATCACGTAGTCCTCGGCCCGGGTCTCGATGATCGCCGAGCGCATGATGATCGAGTAGCCGCCGATCAGACCGAGGCTCACGGTGGCGAGGGGCAGGAACAGGTGCCGCCCGAAGTCGAGCAGCTGGTCGACGGGCGAGGCGTAGGACGCGCCAACCTGGAGCATCCCGGACGTCGGGAACCATCCAAGCTCGGCGGCGAAGATGATGATCATCGGCATGCCGATGACGAAGTACGGCATCGAGTACAGGACCAGGCTGATCCCGCTGCCGACCCGGTCGAGGAGGCTCCCCCTGCGCCAGCCGGCATAGGCCCCCAGCGCCAGCCCGACGATGATCGAGATGATCTCGCCGAAGCCGATGAGCAGGATCGTCGGCCAGAACCGGGACCCGATGACGGACGTCACGGGCTCGCCCCGGAACTTGAGGGAGTACCCGAGATCGCCCGTGAACGTCGAGGCGATGTAGGCGGTGAGCTGGTTGCGGTCATTGATCGAGAAGGACGGCGGAACGAGTGACAGGCTGACCGGCAGGAGTGGGGCGTCGAGGCCCCACGCGTGCTTGATCTCGGCGACCTTCTCCGCGCTCAGGTAGGGGTTCCGGAGCAGCACGCGCTCGGGCGAGCCCGGCATCATCCGGAACAGGATGAAGTTCAGCAGGACGATCGCGAAGATCGTGGCAAGGGCCTGGAGGATCTTGCGGCCGAGGTAGCGGCTTGCCATGCAGGGTCAGCTCAGGGGACAACGAGGGGCGCCACGGGGCGCCCCTCGTGACATGGCCGATCGCAAGCGACGGACGGCTCGGTCACTCCTCCTCGTCACCGCCCTCGGACCGGCGTCGCTGCAGGATGAGCAGGACGACGATGACGACGACCACCACGACGACGACCGCCAGGAACAGGGTCCCGGTGTTGTCCGAGCTGGCCGGGGTCGAGGGTGCCGCGGTCGGCGCCGGCGTCGGGGCGCTGGACGCGCCGGCGGTCGACGATTCGGCAGGGGTCGGGCTGGGCTGTGCGGCCGCGTTGGTCAGGAGCGTGTAGTCGTACGTGCCATAGCTGAAGAACGGGGTGCCATTCGCGGTCGGCTGGTTCTGCCACCCTGCGAACCTGTCGGTCCGGTACGCATCGAGGTTGGCGTCGTAATACAGGATGTCGTACGGGGCCGCGTCGTAGATCATGTTCTGCATCTGGGCGACGAGCGCGTGGCGCTCGGCCGTGGTCGGAGCTTCGAGCTGCTGCTTGTACAGCGCGTCGTACGCGGGATCGCAGTACTGGCTGTCGGATGAGCTGCCGATGGCGTCGCACTTGAAGATCTGGAGCTGGCCGTTCGGGTCGACCCCCCAGACCCATCCCCACAGCTCGATGTCGTAGTCGGCCGTGTAGCCGTCGCCGGCCTCGGGCGGGAGGACCTTGTCGCCGAGGGTCGCCGAGTCGAGCACCTGCGTCGTGACCGTGATCCCCAGCTCGCCGTACCAGCTCGTGATGAACTGGGCGGCCTTCGGGTAGTTGGGATCCGAGTCCGGCATGTACATCCGGAGCGTGATCGGCTTGCCTTCCTTGTCCAGGCGATGGCCACTGCTATCGAGGACGTAACCCGCGGCGTCGAGCTTCTGCTTGGCAAGATCGATGTTGAAGGTCCGTGGCGTCGTCGGGTCGACGTGCCACTGGCTGATCACCGGCGGCACGATCGTCGTGCCGACGTCACCGTAGCCACCCAGGACCTTGTCCACGAGCGCCTGGTGGTCCACGGCATAGCCGAGCGCGTCCCGGAACGCCGGATCCTGGAGCGCCTTCGTGGACGGGCCGCCGCCCTTGATCTTCTTGCCAGTCCCGGTCCCGTAGGTGTTGAAGGCGAGCTGGGACCAGCCGTTGGCCTTGCCGGCGACGGTCTGGATGTCGGGCTCGGTCTTGAGCTCGTTGAACTGGTCCGCGTTGACGCCGTGGGCGTAGTCGAGCTCACCCGCCTTGAGTGCCTGGACCATCGTGTCGACCGTCTTGTAGATGACGACGTCAACCTCGTCCGGATACGCCTGCGTGCCCCAGTAGTTGGGGTTGCGCGTGAGGCGGATGAACTGGCCGGTCTGCCATTCGGTCACCGTGTACGGGCCGGTGCCGACGAGCGGGGCCGTGAACTTGGCATCCCCGATCGTGTCCGCCGTCTCCTTGCCCCAGATGTGCTTGGGGATGATCGGCAGGCCGATCTCGAGCACCCGATCGGAGCTGTACTTCGTCGAGACGATCATGGTCGACGGATCCGGGCATTCGACCTTGGTGACGCCGGCATCGTCCACCGCGGGGTCAAGGTAGCCGGCACCAAGCCAGCCCGGACCGTTTGCGGCGATCGAGTCGATGGCCAGCTGCCATGAGAAGCACGCGTCGTCGGACGTGGCCGGCTGCCCGTCAGACCACTTCATGTTGCTTCGGATGTGGAATGTCCACGACTTGCCGTCGGCCGACTGCTGCCACGTGTCGGCGAAGCCGGGGATGGGCTCCAGATCGGGCCCCAGCTCGGTCAGCAGGTTGTAGTTGAGCTGGAAGACCTCGTAGCCGACCACCAGCAGCGTCGCATACGGGTTCAGCGAGTCGTTGTCCTGGGTCGTCCCGACGCGGAGCACAACGGGGTCGGCAGCGGCCGCCGGCGCCGCCGCCGGCAGGAGCACGGACAGCGCCAGGAGCATGGAGGCCGCGGTGCGTGCGACTCGAAGGCGTGGTGACTTGGCCATGCTGGGGCTCCTCCTCATGGGCCCGACCGCCGATCGTGGGGCGACGAGGGGCGATCGATCACGCCGTCCGGGCCGGCGGGTTGTCCGGAGCGTGGCACAGCGACCGGGGGCCGTGCAACTTCCGTGTGTCACGACTCATCGCGCGGGACATCCCGCGACAGGTGCCGCCGGCCGGGCGCGCACGATGCTCCGTGGCTCCCCGCCCGTGGCCTGCGCGGCGTGCACGGCGGCGGCCGGAGCGCGCCCGACGACCGGCGACGCCAGGTCTGGGGACGTGACCGCTCCCCGCCCGTGGCTCGCACGGCGTGCACTGCGGCGGATATCGGCCTGGTCCGTGCCCTGGCGCCGTCAGCTCGCTCGTCGCGCGTTCCACCGGGCGGCCGGACCGCCGGCCCGCTCGCCAGGCGAGCAGGGCGGCAACGCCAGCCGCTGCAGGGCTCGCCGGGCGTTCCACGTGCCGGCGTTCCAGGGCCGGGCGTTCCACGTGCCGGCGTTCCAGGGCCGGGCGTTCCACGTGCCGGCGTTCCAGGGCCCGGCGTTCCAGGGCCCGGCGTTCCAGGGCCCGGCGCGCCGCGCCCGCACACGTGGCGTGGGCCTGCGCCCGGGACCGGCGCGCCGAATCGACCTAGATCACGAACGTCCGGACCGGGTCCGGGTCGCGCAGGATGGCCCGGTCGAACCGGAACGCTGCCAGCTCCGGGGCGGACGGCGTGGTGCCGTCAACCGCGAGCTCCACAACGATCCGGCCCAGCACCGAGGCGAACTTGTAAGCATGTGCCGAGCCGAGCACGACCTGGACGCCCGGATGACCGGGCAGCGAATCGACCACGAAATCCCGGTCCGGAGTCAGCGTGTACAGGCATGTCCTCGTCAGGAACGGCTCAACCGCCATGCCCGGGAGATGGGCCTCCAGGAACGCCATGACCCGGCGATGGGCCCCCTCGTCCCGCTCGAAGGTCCGGGTCGCGTTGGTGACTTCGGGGCCGCCCACGTCCTGGCCGATCTTGGGACCCGGGTGGCCATGGGCCGGGAAGCCGTAGAACGAGGGCTCGTCCATCCAGATCCAGACCGGGAACCGGTCGGGCGAGAACAGCGCGGGGTCCACGCGTGGCGTGAACCAGCTCACCTGCTCCTGCGTGATCGTCAGTGGCAGCCGGAGACCGAGCGGATCGAGGAGGTCGTTGGTCCACGAGTCGGCCGCGATGATCACCTGGCCCGCGCTGATCCGCTCACCATCCTCGAGGACGACGGTCGTCTCGCCGGTCTCGCCCTCGGCCGGGACGATGCGGGCAACGGGCGCCCGTTCGCGGAGCACGGCGCCCTGCTCCCGGGCGAGCCGCCGATGGGCCGCATTGCCGCGCGAGGGGTCCGCCAGCCCCCCGTCCGGCTGGAACAGCCCGATGTGCTGCGCGTCGAGCCGCCACGCGGGCCAGCGCCGCATGATCTCGTCTGCCTCGAGCCGCTCGTATCGGACCGCCTCGGCGTCCATCGCCCGCGCGTACGCCCCGATGTCGATCTCCACGCCGTCGGCCGCGTCTCGTGGCCCGAGGTCGAGGCCGCCGGTCCGAAACACGATGCGGTCCCCGCTCTCCTGCTCCAGCTCGGCCCACGTGGCGTACGCCCGGCCGGTGAGCCGGACGTAGTCCCGACGGTGGTACGAGCGCCGGATGATCCGGCTGACATCCTCGGAGGCACCGTAGGGATGACCGACCTCGAACTGCTCCAGGCCCACCACTCGGAGGCCGGGGCGCCGGGAGGCCCAGTACGCCGCCGCGGACCCGAGCGCACCCAGCCCCACCACGGCGATGTCCCAGTCGCGGCTCACTCCCCGGGCCCGGGGTCGACCGGCGCGGCGACCCCTGTCCCCAGCCGCTCCGCGATATACCGGCGGATGTCAAGCGAGAGATCCTCCATCGGCGCATACCAGCCGACCTCGAAGCGGCGCGAGGTCATGCCGTCCTGGACGCCCTCGCACACCGCCCAGTCCTGGCGGTTGACGAGGTCCCAGAACTCGACCGCATCCGAAGGATCGAAGGCCGGGCGGGCGATCTCGTCGGGGTGGAACAGGAAGTCCACCACGACGAGCGTCCGGTCCGCCGCCCGGGGCAGCAGCATGAACGACGCCACGTGGTCGGCGGACAGGCTGATCATCAGGTTCGGATAGACGAGCTCGCCCTTGTGGCGGACACGCTCTTCCTCATCCAGCCCCGGGAACGGCCGTCGGTCGGTTGTCCCGCTGCGCGTGAAGGTGAACGTGCCCTCGGCCTGGGGGATCCCGGCATCCCAGTCGAGGTTCCCTCCGCCGCGCTCCTTGAACGCGGGCACGATGCGACACAGCTCGGGGTGCACGCCCGCACAGTGATAGCACTCGTTGTAGTTCTCGACGATGACCTTCCAGTTGGCGCGCACGTCGTACACGATCCGCTGGGCCGTCCGGAGGTCGGCCAGCGGATAGCGCGCGATCCGGCCCGGAACCTCTCCCAGCTGGTCATGCAGGGTGCAGCCCTTCGCCATCCGCTCCGGCGACAGGTTGACGAACATCCAGCCGCCCCAGGTGTCGAGGGCGACCGGGTGGAGCCCGAACAGGGCGGGGTCGAAGGCGTCCGATTCGCCCAGGAACGGCGCGTTCCGGACTCGGCCGTCCAGCTCGTAGCACCACGAGTGGTACGCGCACCGGATGACGCCCCTGAAGTGCCCGGAGGGCCCGGGCGCGGGACCCGTCGCCGGATCGGGTCGCTGGTCGGCGGTCGTCAGCCGGGAGCCCCGGTGGCGGCACAGGTCGTAGTGGGCCCGGAGCGTGCCCGATCGGTCCCGGACCACGATCACCCGCTCGCCCGCGATGTCGACTGCCAGGAAGTCACCGGGCGCCGGCAGCTGCTCCATCCGACCGACGGCGACCCATTCCGTCCACCAGACCGCTTCGCGCTCCCGGTCCAGGAACGCGTCGTCGACGTAGGCCGCGCGCGGCAGCGAGGCCTCGAACGCCGTGCGGGCCATGCGGTTGGCGGGTTCGAGCTCCACGGACACGGTTCGCGACCTCGGTCGGGGGGACGCCGGCGCCCGCTGCGCGGGTCACGGCATGCTACGGGCTCGCGGCCCCCTCTGCAGCGGGCGATCCGCTGCCCGGGTCAGCCGGGCTGCGCAGGTGGCTCGTCACGCCGTACACCTCGCCGGTCTCCGGGTCCCGCCGCGGAACGACGACCAGGCGTCGCTCGCCGTCGGGCGTCGAGATCCGGCGAGCCAGCGGCCGGCCCTCACGGTATACGCGGTCCATGAGCTCGAACGCGGCGCGGGGCAGGTCCGCCATCGCCTCGCGAGCAGGCACACCCAGCGCCGTCTGCCCGAACGCATCGAGGAACGCATGGTTGCGATACATGATCACGTGCGCCGGGCCGTAGTGGAACGCGGCCGGGCTCGGACCGGCGAGGCCGGCGGGCGACTCCGGGTTGTCTGCCACGTGGCGCTACACCTCGAGGGGACGTGTCTCGACCGCCTCGACTCGCCCTCCGACCTCCACCGTCTCGTCGGGACCGGGGCGGACCAGGAGCAGCGATCCCACGCCCTGCTGGATCTGCAACGGACGACGGAGAAGTCCTCCATCAGCACGGCCGCCGCACCGGTTGCCTCGTCCTCGCCGATGCCCAGCCGCGGGACGAAGTAGCGCGAGCGCAGGATGCCGGCCGGCGCGTCGATCCACGCCCACGCGTAGTAGGAGTCCTGCCCGGCCGGGGCACGCCGCAGCGCCTCCACCTCGGCGACCGATCCCAGCTGGTCCAGCGTGATCGGATGGATCCACGCGGGTCGAGCCCGGATCCACGAAAGGTCGCCGTCCTGCCACGTCGAGACCTCGCCGGCCGGCGGCCGCAGGACGTCGCCGCCGAGACCGAGCGTGCGCAGCAGCCACCCGGTGCCCACGGTCGGATGTCCCGCGAACGCGAGCTCCGATCCGGGCGTGAAGATCCGGATCCGCCCCTCGGGAGCATCGTCCACGAACACCGTCTCCGAGAAGCCCAGGGTCGCGGCCACCGCCTGGCGTCGCCCGCCCGGCACGGCATGGCCATCGAGGACCACGCCAAGGGGGTTGCCGCCACGGCCGTCCGGCCCGACGAACACCTTGAGCACGCGCAGCTCGGTCACGATCGCCGCCCTCGGTCCACGGCGTACCGGCTCACGCCGGCGATCGTGAGCAGGTCGTGGATCTCCCCGGCGTCGATCTCTGCGAGGACCTCGTCCAGCGTCGCCCAGCGCAGGGCGAGCGCTTCCGTCGGATCCGGGGTGGCCACGCCCTGCCGGAGGCCCGTGGCCAGGAACAGGCCTCCGCGCTCGTCGGTCACCGAGTTCGAGATCGACAGGCGGCACAGCTGCCGCCAGGTGTCCGCCGCGTACCCGGTCTCCTCGCGCAGCTCGCGGCGGGCGCCCGCCTCGAGCGACTCGCCGGCGGAGACACCGCCTTCGGGGATCTCCCAACTGTACTCGTCCAGGGCATACCGGTGCTGCCCCACCAGCAGCAGCCGCCCGTCCTCGCCCACGGCAACGACGCCCACCGCGGCATTGCGGAAGTGCACCACGCCGTAGATCCCGGCGCTGCCGTCCGGGCGGTCCACCTCGTCGTGGAGCACCTCGATCCACGAGTTCGCATACGCCACGGAGCGCGATCGGCGCCGCCAGGGCCCGACACGCATGGGCGTCCCGGCCGCCCCGGTCGCCGGGGTGGCGGCGGGGTCGGACGTCGTGGCGTGGTGCGGATCGCTCGCAGGCACAGGGCAACGGTAGCGGGCCGGCGCAACGGACGCCCCGAGCACGCGTCACGACCGGGCCCCGACGGCGTCTGAGGAGCGGGCGGATCGGCACTTGGACGCTGGCGCCGGTGGACGCAGCATGGCCGGATCGAGCGTCCGGCGGAGAGGGTGGACATGGGTCGGGACGATGGTGAACAGGCGGGTGGGCCCGGCTCGTCCGGAGCGCCTGGCTCGTTCGGAGCGCCTGGCCCGTTCGGAGCGCCTGGCTCGTTCGGAGCGCCTGGCTCGTTCGGAGCGCCTGGCCCGGCCGGTGGGCCCGGCCCGTCCGGTGGCCGCGCCGACCAGGAAACGACCCACGCAGCCCGGCGTGCTCGGCTCGTCTACCGTCGAGTGCGGCCGTTGCTGTTCGGCCTGACCTTCCTGCTCGCCATCCTGCTGGTTGGCTACCTCGGAGCCTCGTATGCGGTGTACGACACGCTCTCGGCGGTGCCCGGCACGTGCCACGAGATCGACGCCGCAGACACGCCACAGGCGTTCAGCGTGGTCGGCATGGACGACGCGCAGACGGCGGCGTACTGGATGCCGCCGCCGACCGACGTGGCCTTCCACTCGCGGGATCCGCGGGTGCCGGACCTGACCCTGCGCGCCTGGTGGATCCCGGGCAGCTCGGCCACCGGGCCGGCGGTCATCCTGGTCCACGGGGTGAAGAGCTGCCGCCGCGATGACAACATCCTGATGCCGGCCGGGATGCTCCACCGGAACGGGTTCAGCGTGCTGTTGATGGACCAGCGCGATCACGGCGACTCGGATGATGAGGACCTCCGCTTCGCAGGTGGCACCGAGGAGTACCTGGACGTGCTGGGGGCCTGGGACTGGCTCGTGGCACAGGGCGTGCCGGAGGAGCGGATCGGAATCCTGGGCATGTCGTTCGGCGCCGGCACGACCCTGATCGCAGGCGGCGAGGAGCCTCGTGTTCGCGCGGTCTGGGAGGATTCCTCGTACGGCGACATGGCCGAGGCCATGCGCGACTACCTGGTCCGCGAAGGCTATCCGGCGCTGCTGGAGCCGGGTGCGGTCGCGGTGGCCCGCGTCGTGTCGGGTGACGACCTGCTCTCGAAGAGTCCGCTCGCGGAGATCCCCAGCTACGCCGGACGCCGGCTCGCGATCGTCCACGGTGCTGCCGACACCACGCTGCCCGCGAGCTACGCGGAGGAGCTGCGGACGGCAGCGCTCCAGTCCGGGGTGGACCTGCGCGAGTTCTGGATCGTGCCGGGCATGGAGCACACGCGCGCGGTCATCGACGAGCGGACCGCGTACGAGCCCCGGCTGGTCGCGTTCTTCACCGAGGCGCTGGGGGTGCCGTCCTCCTCGTAGACTCCGTGGGGTGACCAACGACCGCGCCGCCGCGAGCCCGCCCGTCTACGGCGTCGATGTCCGCTGGGATGTCCGGGTCCCGGTTCGCGACGGTCTGGAGCTGTCAGCCAACCTGTGGCTGCCACGACCGGCGACAGGCCGGACGGAGGGCGGGGCGGGGCGTGTCGGGTCGGGGGCCCTTTCCCGCCATCCTCGAGATGATCCCCTACGGCAAGGACAACTGGCGGCGAAACTCGGACGTGGCACGCGGCGAGTGGCTGGCGGCTCGCGGCTTCGCCCTGTGCCGCCTGGATGTCCGCGGGACCGGGTCCTCGCCGGGGATCGCGCTCGACGAGTACACCGAGGCGGAGACGCGCGATGGCTATGACGCGGTCGAGTGGCTGGCCGCCCAGCCCTGGTGCAACGGCAACGTCGGCATGTGGGGAATCAGCTACGGCGGCTTCACGTCGATCCAGGTCGCCAAGCTCCGCCCGCCACACCTGCGAGCCATCCTGCCGATGTATGCCACCGATGATCGGTACCGCGACGACGTCCACATTCGAGGCGGCTGCCTCACGGCGAGCGAGAAGAGCCAGTACGCCGTCAGCCAGCTGGGCATGAACGCGATGCCGCCGCTGCCCGCCTTCCGCGGCGACAGCTGGCGCGACGAGTGGCGCGAGCGCCTCGAGCAGACGCCGCCCTGGCTGTTCGACTGGATCCGCCAGCAGACCGACGGGCCGTACTGGCGACGGGGTTCCCTGGCCCCCGACTACGGCGCGCTCGACTGCGCCGTGTTCCAGGTGGCCGGCTGGAGCGGACTCGTACGTGGACCCGGCGTTCCGGATCCAGGAGCGGTGCCGGCACGTGCCCGTGCGGACGATCATCGGCAACTGGGTCCACTCGTTCCCGGACGACGCGTATCCGGGCCCGAACCTCGACTGGTACCACGAGCTGGTCCGCTTCTTCGATCGCTACCTCAACGGCGTCGACAACGGCTGGGAGCACGAGCCCGCGGTGACCTGGTTCGAGCACGAATGGGCCGAACCAGAGCCCTTCCCGCGCGCCTGGCCGGGTCGCTGGCGGTCGGCCGGTGCGCTCCCGGTACCCGGAACGATCCCGACGACCCTGTACCTGGACACCAGGTCGCCGGGCGAGGGCGCGCTGCGGGACGGCAAGCCGTCCCTCGACGAGGTGCGAGCGGTTCCTCACCGCGCGACGGTGGGCACCGCCGGTGCGCTGTCGTGGGGCGCGGGCTGGCACCCCAACGGTCTTGCCCGGGACCTGCGGCCCGACGAGATCCGCGGCCTGACCTACACCACCGAGCCCCTCGACGCGCCGCTGTCGGTCATCGGCTTCCCGGAGGCGGTGCTGCACCTGACCGCCACGATGCCCGTGGCCACGTGCGTGGTGCGGCTGTCGGAGGTATCGCCCGACGGGACGTCCGCCCTGGTGGCGACCGGCGTCCTGAACCTCACCCATCGCCTGTCGGACATCGACCCGGCTCCGATGCCGACCCGCCCACGGGCGACCGAGGAGGTCCGGATCCCCCTGCGCGCCACCGGCTACCGCTTTGCCGCCGGCAACCGGATCCGGCTGACGGTGCTCACGAGCTACTGGCCCGTGCTCTGGCCGTCGCCATTCCCGGGCGAGCTGATCGTGCACACCGGCCCAGGCGCGCCGTCCAGGCTGGTCCTGCCGGTCCTGCCGGCCGCCGCACCATCTCTCGACCCGCCGTCGTTCCGAACCGACGCGGCCGGCCTGCGCGAGGTCGGCAGCGAGGCGGAGGACCCGCCCATCTGGCGGATCGAGGAGGACGTGATCGCCGGGACCGTGTCGGTCACCATCGGCGAGGGCGGGGCGAGCATCCTCGAGGATGGCTCCCGTGTCTACAGCTCAGAGCGGCTGGTGCTGACCGCCTCAGACCCGGACCCGGCGCACGCCCGGCTGGACAGCGAGGTCGTCTACCGCTGGACCGGAGACGGGTTCGACGTCGAGATCCGGGCGAACGGCGGGATCGCCTCGGACGAGGGCGCATTCGACATCCGTGTCCAGCTCGACGTGCGCCTCGATGGCGAGCCCTTCTTCGCCCGCGAGTGGAACGAGCGGATCCCGCGGCAGCTGGTCTGAGACGGGGCCCACCCGCCCGCCGCATGGGCCCCAAACCGGCCGGCCGCCGGCTACCCCCCCAGGCTCTGGAGCGCGGCCGCCGCGAGCAGGCCGCTGCCGACCGCGACGGACACGCTGCCCAGCATCGAGACCAGGTAGTACTCCACGAACTCGCGATCGCCCAGCTGCCGGAATCGGGCGAGGGCGTCGAACAGGACCACCAGGCCCGCGATCACGCTCGCTCCGGACAGCACGAACGCCACGATCAGCAGGCGCTCCATCGCGGCCACGGTCGCAGCGGCGCGCGCCGACGCGCCTGCGGGAACCACCGAGACGCCGTCGACGGCCGCGGGCGCCGGGGCGGCATCGTCGCCCGGGAGCGGCCGGATGTTGCGCGGCGTGACGAGCGCGAGCGCGAAGTAGAACGCCCCGCGGGTGTTCACGATGAACAGCGATACGAGCACGACCGTCGTGAGCACCGTGGCATGCACGACAGCAGGATCCCAGCTCCGGATCACGGCGTTGACGAAATCCACGAACCCGGTCAGCAGATCCGATCCCTCCAGGATCACCAGCCAGCCGACGATGGCGATCGCGAGGTGGAGCGCCTGGTCGGCGAGGAACAGCATCCCCGGCCACGGCGACCAGGCGCTGCCGAGCGCGGACGCCGACCCGGGGGCGCCTCGGGCGAGCGCCGCGCGGGCCGCGGCCTGGGCTCGCGCATCCGCGTCGCGCGTCGCGCGGACCTTCCAGCGGTCGACCGCCATGTGGGTGACCGTCACCAGCGCGAGATAGACCAGCCCGCGCCCGCCGAACGCGAACACCACCGGCACCAGGCACAGCGCGACGTGGAACCCGTGGATCCCGAGCGCGCTCCAGCCGTTCGAGCCGCCCGTGGCCTTGTTGGTCGCGATCCAATCGTTCTGGAGCACGAAATCGGCGACAAGGTGGGCGCCGACGAGCCACGCGATGACGAGGACGGTGTCGACGGGCTGGGCGGTCACGGGCGCAGCCTATCCCAAGCCGCCCGCGGCCCCGGTGTCAATCCGGCGACAGCGCCCCGGAGTGGACCTGGCCGGCATATGACGGCAGCAGGGTCCCCAGGACCCCTGCCAGCGCGGCACGATGGTCGGCCGTGGCGAAGTCGAGCAGCGGGTGCCCGGGAAGCGCGTGCTCCTCGGTCCGGCCCTTGCGGTGAACGTAGACGACCGGGTAGATCGCGCCCTGCCCATCGGCCTCGACGGTCATCGCGACCGTGTCGCGATCCAGCCCGTCCAGCGCGTGGACGAGCGGCAGGATGCCCTCGTCCCGGATCCCGTCCTCCCCCGAGACCGACAGCACCCGGGCCAGGTAGGCCTTCTGGTGCCACAGCTCGGGTGCGCAGGTGGCCTCACGCAGCAGGTAGCCCAGCACGTCGGCCTCGGGGACCGCCGGCCGTGACGTGTCCGCGCCGAAGTGCGTCTCCGCGATGTGTCGGGCCAGGATCAGCCCGTTGTAGCGATGCCCGTGCACGGCCCCCGAGTTCGCCGGGATGCCGTGCTTGCGCAGACCGGGCGCGGCCTGGGAGATGGTGCCGGCGAAGTAGATGCCGGGGACCGACACGCTCTCCCACATCGGGCTGACCGCTGGCAGCTTGCTGTGACCGAACGTCGTGACCCCGAGCTCGGGCAGGTCACGAAGCGGGCAGGTGAACCCGGTTGCCGCGATGACCTCGTCGGCTTCGACGCTCATCGGCAGCCCGCTGTCCGTCCGCTTGAGGTCGATCCGGTAGGCATCGCCCGCGTGGGCGATCCCGTCGATCGAAGCGTCGAGGATCGACACGCCGAGTCCCAGGAAGTTGTCCTCGAACGGCTGCACGTAGCGCGCCCGCACGCCCACCAGGGACCGGGTCTGCACCGACAGCTTGGCGGGCGAGGGGGAGCTGAGCACGATCTGCGACGCCCACGACGCCAGCCCCGAGGCGAGCTCGAAGCCCGAGTTCTGCTTGCCGATGATGAACACGCGCTTCCCCGCATAGGACGACGCCTCCCGCGTGTCTGCGTAGTGGCGCGCGTGCTCGATGCCGGGCGGGCTCGGGCTCCAGGGCTCGGCAACCCCCACGGCGAGGATGAGGATCGGGGTCCGATACTCCCCGTCGCTGGTCTCGAGCACGAAGGTCGTGCCCGCCGGGCCGTCCTCTCGCCGCGTTCGCTCCCAGCGGCAGTCGTGGCGGATGGCGATCCCGGCCCGCTCCGCGAAGGCAACGAGGTTGGCCTCCATCTCGGGGCGGCTCGGGAAGTAGGACGACCCGTCCATGACGCCGGCCTGCAGCGACCGAAGGTCGGGCTCGTCGGCGATCAGGCTGTTCCAGTCGAACCGCTGGTACTCGCGGCTCGTCCGCGCCTCGGGGGCGTAGGGCTTGGTCCACGAGAGCAGGCGCTGGAAGAACGGCCAGCGGCGGAACATGCCTCCAGGCGATGGATCCGCGGACAGCACTGCGTGGGCAACGCCGTGGCGGCGAAGCCCGTAGCTGACCTGGAGGCCGCCGGGGCCGCTGCCGATGACGATGGCCGGGTACGACCCCGGCGCGAACGGACGGGGCTCGGGGGCCATCGCTCAGCTCCGCCAGCGGTTGGCATTCCGCAGGCGCCGGGCCTGCGCCTGCAGCATGCGGAACATCACCTTGGGGTGGGACTCCAGGAACGCCTGGACCGCGGGCCCGGCGATGACGATGCAGCGCAGCGGGGCCGTGGCGACGACGTCGGCCGTTGGCGGTTCGCCGAGCAGGATCGACACCTCGCCGAAGAAGTCCCCCCGGTGCAGCGTGGAACGGTTCGTGCCGTCCACGATGACGTCGGCGGCGCCCTCGAGGATCACGTAGAAGCCCGATCCGGTCAGGCCCTGGCGCAGGATCCGCTCGCCCTCGGGGAAGAACACTTCCTCGAACGAGCCCGCAACGCCAAGCAGCTGGGGGGTCTGGAGGTCCCCGAACAGCGTGAACCCGGCGAGGATGTCCGCGATCTCCTCCCGCGTGGCCATTCGCCGATGCCTCCTGCCTGCTTCCCCCACCATCCCCGGACCGACCGGCCCATGCTCTCACACCCCGGCCCACCGCGTGTGCGGCCGCCTCGGGCCGTGACACATCGTTGACGCGTGCGGGCCCGCGGCGCACCATGACCACCCCAGCGGAGCCCGGAGGATCGCCCATGACCCTGACCCGCGACGAGCGTGCCGAGCTGATCGGGGGTTGCCCCCTGTTCCGGGGCCTTGACGCGACCGGCCTGGCGGCCGTGGCAGCCGCCTCGATCGAGGTGGAGTTCCCGGCGGAGCGCGTGATCGCGCGGCAGGGCGAGATCGGGACGGGGTTCTTCGTCATCGCGGACGGCAGCGTTCGGGTGGTGAGGGACGGGACCGTGATCGCCCGGCTGGGCCCCGGCGAGTTCTTCGGAGAGCTGTCGGTCCTCGACGGCGGGCCGCGAATCGCGCAGGTCGTCGCGGACGCGCCCACCCGCTGCCTGGCCCTCGCGTCGTGGGACTTCGAACGGGTCCTGCGCGATGAGCCGGGGGTCGCCCTGTCAGTCCTTCGCGTGGTCGCCGGCCGGCTGCGCGAGGTCTCGACCGACCATCGCACCTGAAGCACGGAGCGTCCCGGAGATCGACGTGCCGTCCCCCGAGCGTCCCACCGGCGAGATCGCATTCCTGTTCACGGACATCGAGGGCTCGACGAAGCTCGTCGGGCAGCTCGGCACGTCCCGCTGGCGTCCGGTGCTCGAGCGCCACCGCCAGCTCGTTCGCGCCTCGCTTGCGAGCCACGACGGCAACGAGGTCGTCACCGAGGGCGATTCCTTCTTCGCGGTGTTCCGTGATCCGCGCGAGGCGGTGGCGGCCACGGCCGAGATCCAGCGTGCGCTGTACGCCGAGCCGTGGCCGGACCAGGTGACCGTGCGCGTCCGGATGGGGCTCCATGTCGGGATCGGCGAGCTCGACGCCGACGGCAGCTACGTCGGCCACGATGTGCACCGCGCGGCACGGGTAGCCTCCGCCGCGCACGGCGGGCAGGTCCTCCTGTCCGAGGCCGCGGCGGCGATCGTGGCGGACCGGCTGCCCGAAGGGGTGGAGCTTCGGCCGCTCGGCTCGCACCGCCTCAAGGACCTCCGGCCGGAGCAGATCGCGCAGCTCGTGGTCGATGGGCTGCCGGCGGACTTCCCGCCGATCCGCTCGCTCGACGCCCGGCCCAACAACCTCCCCATGGAGCTCACCAGCTTCATCGGCCGGGAGCGCGAGCTCGCCGAAACACGGGCCCTGCTCGAGCGCTCCCGCCTGGTCACCCTCACCGGCCCCGGCGGGACCGGCAAGACGCGACTGGCTCTCCAGCTGGCGGCGGCCGTTGCGGACGAGCACCCCGACGGGTCCTGGTTCATCCCGCTCGGCTCGGTGAGCGATCCGGCGCTGGTGCCGTCGGTCATCGCGCACACGATCCGCGTCGGCGACGATCCGGCGCGCCGCCCGCTCGACGTGCTGGCCGCGGAGCTGGAAGGCAAGCAGGCGCTCCTGGTGCTGGACAACCTGGAACAGGTGCTCGGCGCGGCCCCGGACCTGGGCGAGATCCTGCGCCGTGCGCCCGGCGTCCGGATGCTCGTCACCAGCCGGGCACCGCTGCGGATCTCCGGGGAGCAGGAGTACCCGGTCCCCGGTCTGCCCGCGCCGGTCGAGGTCGATCGCCTCGGGCCTCTCGAGCGTGAGCACATCCCGGAGGCGCTCCGCCGCCGCGATCCTGAGAGCCTGCTCGGCTTCGCCGCCGTGCGCCTGTTCGTGAGCCGAGCCGTCGCCGTGCGACCGGGCTTCGAGCTGACCCAGGCAAACAGCGGCGACGTCGCGTCGATCGTCGCCCATCTCGGCGGCGTCCCGCTCTCGATCGAGCTTGCCGCGGCTCGCCTCCGGTTCCTGACCCCGGCCGCCATCCACGAGCGGCTCGAAGGACGGCTGGACCTGCCCGGCGCCGGCGCCGCGGACGTCCCGGAGCGGCAGCGCAGCCTGCGAGGCGCGATCGCCTGGAGCTACGAGCTGCTCGAGGACCCCGCGTGCCGCCTGTTCCGACGCCTGGGCGTGTTCGTCGGCGGGTTCGACCTCGCCTGTGCGGAAGCCGTTGCCGGGCCCGCCGATGACCTCGGGATCGATGTCCTCGAGGGTCTCGCGTCGCTGGTGGACCAGAGCCTCGTTCGGAGCGACGAGGTGAACGGCGAGCCCCGGTTCTCGCTCCTCGAGCCGATCCGGGAGTTCGCGCTCGAACAGCTGTCCGCGTCGGGCGACGAGAGCATCGTGCGCGAGCGCCATGCCCGGGCGTACCTTGCATTCGCGGTCGAGCGCGAGCCCGGGCTCGCGGGCACGGGTCAGCGGGCGATCCTCGACAGCCTGGAGCTGGAGCATGCGAACCTGAGGGCAGCCCTCGACTGGGCCGATGCCCATGGCGAGCCGGAGCTGGCGCTGGGGATTGCGATCGCGATCTGGCGCTTCTGGCAGAAGCGCGGCTACCTCCGGGAGGCGCGCACCAGGGTCGCGGCGCTGCTGTCGCGCCCGTGGTTCCAGGCGGCTCCCGCGGCCATGCAGGCTCGCGCCCACGAGGTCATGGGCGGGATCATCTACTGGCACGGCGACCTGCAGGGTGCCAGGCCCCACTACGAGGCGGCGCTGGCAACGTGGCGAGCCCTGGGGGGCCCGGCCGAGATCGCCAACGCGCTCTACAACCTCTCGTTCTGCTACTCGATGCTTGCCGTGGACGACATTGACGGCCAGGCGGTGGCGGGCCGGATGCTGGACGAGGCCCGGTCCCTGTATCGGTCGCTGGGCGACGACCGCGGGACCGCGGACGTCATGTGGGGTATCGGCGTCCAGGCGTACTTCCGCAACGACAACGCCACGGCCGCTCCAGCCTTCGCCGAGGCGCTCGAGCTCTACCGCCGGGTCGGTGACCGGACCCAGGAAGCCTGGTCCCTGCACCAGCTGGGGTCGGCCCGGCTCAAGCTGGGCGAGCCGGACGCGGCGCGGCAGCATGTTCGCGACGCGCTCCGGATCTTCGATGCCGCCGGCGACATCGCGGGCGTGACGCTCGCGCTGGACGACCTGTCGGCCGTCGCGGTGGTCGACGGCGACATGCCCCGTGCCGCCAGGCTGCAGGGCCTCGCCCGCCGGATCCAGGCCACCTCGGGCGCCGGGCTCGCGAGCGTCGTGCTGGAGTCGTTCGAAGCCGTGACCAGGCCCAATGCCAACAATCGGCTGGACCCGGCCGAGCTCGCCCGGCTGCAGGAGGAAGGTGCGGCAATGCCCCTTCCCAAGGGTGTCCGGTACGCGCTGGGCGAAGAGGCGGTGGCGTGACCGGTCTGCCGACCGGAACCGTGACCTTCATGTTCACGGACATCGAGGGCTCCACCCGGCTCATCGCCCGCGTTGGCGATGCGGCCTACGGCTCCATCCTGGACGAGGAGCGGGCGCTGGTCGTCGGGGTGGCCGAACGGGAGGGCGGCGTCGCGTTCGGGTCCGAGGGCGATGCCCACTTCGTCGCGTTCGCCTCGGCGGCTGCTGCGATCCGGGCCGCGGTGGCGGCCCAGCGCGACCTGGCCGCGAACGACTGGGCGGACGGACCGGTCCGGGTGCGGATGGGCATCCACACGGGTGAGGCCCAGGTCGTCGGCGACGACTACGTCGGCCTCGAGGTTCACCGGGTCGCCCGGGTCACGTCGGCCGGTCACGGTGGGCAGGTCCTGGTCACGGAGGCAACGCGCGCGCTCGCCGGAGAGCCGGGCGACGGGATCTCGTTGCGGGATCTCGGCGAGCACCGGCTCAAGGACCTTGCCCGCCCGGAGCGCCTGTACCAGGTCGAGGCGGACGGTCTCGATGCCGAGTTCCCCGCACTCAGGACGCTGGACGTCATGCCCAACAACCTGCCGCCCCAGGTGACCAGCTTCGTGGGCCGGGCAGAGCTGGAGGCGTCGGCTGCGCTCCTTGACCGGACGCGGCTGCTGACGCTCACGGGGCCCGGAGGGACGGGCAAGACCCGGCTGTCGCTCGCCCTCGCCGGTGACTGCGCCGATCGCTTCCCGGATGGCGCCTGGTTCGTGCCCCTCGCCCCGGTGACGGACCCTGAGCTGATCGCGTCGGCCATCGCGGCGTCCATCGGCCTGCTCGCACCGCATCGGCCACCCATCGACCGGGTCAGGGATCACCTCCGAGAGCGGACGGCGCTGCTCGTGCTCGACAACGTCGAGCAGGTGGTGTCCGGGGCGCCGATCATCGCCGACCTGCTGCGGAGCGCGCCGCGCCTGACCGTCATCGCCTCCAGTCGCGCGCCGCTCCGGATCGCCGGTGAGCAGGAGTTCCCGGTCCCGCCACTGTCGCTGCCGCCGGACGATGCCGTGGACGTCGAGGAGATCATGGCGTCCGAGGCGGTGCGCTTGTTCGTCGAGCGAGCGATGGCCGTGCGTCCGGACTTCTCGCTGACCGCCGCCAACGCTCGCCACGTGGCCGAGATCGTGCGCCGCCTCGACGGGTTGCCGCTGGCGATCGAGCTGGCGGCGGCGCGGATCCGGCTCCTGTCTCCGTCCGCGATGGCGCAACGGCTGGGCGACCGGCTGGGGCTGCTCACCGGCGGCGCACGCGATCTGCCGGAGCGGCAGCGGACCCTGCGTGGGGCGATCGACTGGAGCTACGGGCTGCTGGACCCCGATGATCGCCGGCTGTTCGCGCGGCTCGGGGTGTTCGCGGGCGGCGGCCCGCTGGAGCTTGCCGAGGCCGTCTGCGAGCTGCCCGGCGATGCGTCCCCGCTCGACGTCGACGGTGGGCTGGAGCGGCTGGCCGAGCAGAGTCTCATCCGAATCGACGAGGACGCCCACGGCGACGTCCGGTTCGCGATGCTCGAGACGATCCGGGAGTACGCCCTGGACAAGCTGACCGAGCACCGCGAGACGCGGGCGCTCGAAGACCGCCACGCCGGCGCCTTCCTCGGGTTCGTCGAGTCCGCGTCCGCGGGCGGGCCGGGACGCGACGATCAGGGCCGGTGGCTCGACCGCCTCGAGGACGAGCACGACAACCTGCGAGCGGCGTTCGCCCACCTCGTGACGGCAGGGGACACCAGCCGTGCGTCTCAGCTCGTGTTCGGCGCGTGGCGCTTCTGGCAGATGCGGGGCCACCTGATCGAGGGGCGAAACCGGCTCGACACGGTGCTCGCGATGCCCGCGTGGACCGATGCGCCATCGATGGCCCGGCTGCGAGCGCTCGAAGCGGCGGGTGGGCTCGCCTACTGGGCAGGCGACATGGCGTCGGCGAGCCGGTTCTATGGCGATGCGGTCGTGCAGGCCCGAGCGTTGGGCGACGAGGGCGAGCTGGCCAACGCGCTCTACAACCACTTCTTCGCCCGCCGGCCGACCGCCGGGGTCGAGGACTGGATCGCGGCCCTGGCGGAGGACCGCAGCCTCCTGGACGAAGCGCTCGGGATCTGGACCCGGCTGGGCGACCAGGAAGGGGTTGCCAAGGCGCTGTGGGGCCTGGCCGAGCACGCCGCCTATGCCGGCGACTTGGACGCCGCGGAGGACGCGGCGACACGCGCCCTGGCGATCTTCGAGCGTCTCGGGGACCGCTTCTGGATCGCCTGGGCCAGGTTCACGCGCGCGTTCGGGCGGGCGCTTGCCGGCCGCGTGGCGGACAGCGCCGACGACGTGATCGTGGCGCTCGCAGAGTTCCACGAGAACCGCGACGTGTCCGGGGTGGTCCTGGTGCTGACCGCGATCTCCACGCTGCTGCTGCTCGCGGGCCGCACCGAGGACGGCTACGCGGTCGGCGCTGCGGCGCGGCGGGCGGTTGCCGAGACCGGCCTCCACCTGGCCACCCTGTGGCCCACGATGGACGTCCCCCTGGCGGACCCGGACACGCCCGATCCAGCCTTGCGGGCGGCCGCTGCCCGAGGCGCGGCGTGGCCGAGGGCGGAGGCGGTGGAGCAGGCGATGCGGCTGGCCCGGGAGGTCGCCGGGCAGCTGTCGGTCGTGGCCCAGCCGCCCCTGCCCGAGGCATTCTGAGCGGCGTACGATGAGGACGGTCGTGCAGACCGGATTTCCGTCATCGCTGATCGGGAGCTGCCCCGGTGGCCGAAGGTTCGCGCGTCCCGCCCATCGATCTCGTGCTCGAGATCCACGCCAGCCCTGAAACGGCCTGGCGCTATCTCACCGAGCCCGAGCTCATGGCGCAATGGTTCACGGACTCGTCGCCGCTCGGACCGGTCGGCTCCCGGTACCGGCTGGACTTCGGCGACGGCAGCCTGGTCACGGGAGAGGTGCTTGCAGTCGAGCCGGGCGCGCGCCTCTCGCATACCTGGGCGTGGGAGGGCGCCGAGGGCGCCGAGGTCACCGTGGTGACCTGGACGGTCGAGGCTCGCCCCGGCGGCGGCACTCGCATCCGCCTCGTGCACGAGGGGTGGCAGGAGCAGGACGGCGGGGGCACCGCCCGTGACGAGCACGAGTCGTACTGGTCGGGCTACCTCGACGACCTGCGCGACGTCCTCGAGGAGGCGTGACGGCCGGAGGCCCGCCCGGGTCGATCGCGTACCGGGTGTTCGGCAGGTTCCAGCGCGATGCCCGCCTGATCCTCGTCACCAGCTTCGTCGCGGGCGCCGCCTTGAGCCTGTGGTGGATCGATTTCAACCTCTACCTCGCCGCGCTCGGGCTGTCGACCGCCACGATCGGCATCGTCTCGACCCTGGGGTCGCTGGCCGGCGGCCTGGTCGCGTTCCCGGCCAGCGCCATGTCGGACCGCCTCGGTCGCCGATCGGTGTTCGCCGCGGGCCTGCTCGCGGGCCTGCTGGCGTTGGGCGGCCTGCTGCTGGCCGGCGCTGCGCTGCCGCTCATCGTGCTCTCGGCCGCGCTGTGGTCGATGGGCTTCCAGGCGGTCAGCGTGGTGGTGCCGCCCTACCTCACCGAGCACAGCCTGCCGTCGCATCGCAACGAGCTGTTTGCGGTCCAGTTCGCGATCCAGAACGTGACCAACATCGTGGCCGCGGTCCTGGGTGGTGTCGTCGCCGGGGTGATCGCGGCCTCGATCGGGCTCGACCCGGCGGGTGCGGGCACCTATCGGCTGATCCTCGTGATCATGGTCGTGCTCCAGCTGGCGGCCCTGGGCACCGTCTTCCGTCTCGCCGATGACCGGCCGCGGACCGTGCTCCGCCAGCAGCTGCGGCGGGTCGGCGAGCCTGCCGCGTTCCCCCGTGACCCGCGCCGCTCCCGCGTGTGGCTGGGGATCACGATCCGTGACCGGGGTCGCTTCGCGCGCCTGGTCCTGCCCGGCCTGCTGATCTCGATCGGAGCAGGCCAGGTGATCCCGTTCCTCAACCTGTACGTCCAGCGCAAGTTCGGCCTGGACCTCGCGTCGCTCAACGCCGTGTTCGCGCTGACGTCGCTGGGCACGGTCGCGGCCATCCTGTACCAGCCACGCCTCGCCGCCCGCTTCGGCCAGATCACCTCGGTGGTCCTGGTCCAGGGGGCAAGCATCCCGTTCCTGGTCGTGCTCGGCTTCTCGCCGGTGCTCTGGACCGTGATCCTCGCGATGGCCGTCCGGAACTCCCTGATGAACGCCGGCAACCCGATCTTCAACGCGTTCGCGATGGAGCAGGTGTCGCCGGGGGAGCGGGCGACGCTGTCGGCGGCGATGAGCGTGCTGTGGCAGGTGGGCTGGGTGATCGGCGGGACGTGGTACGCGGCGCTGCAGGCGGTGCTGGGGTTCGACGGCGGGTACACGGTCAACTTCGTGACCATCATCGCCCTCTACTCCACGGCAACGGCCCTGTACTGGCTGTGGTTCCGCGACGTGGACCGCCGTGTGCTCGCCGCACGGCGGGCGGCGGCGTGACGCCCCCCGCGTGGCACGTATGGCCGCCCGGCCCCAGCGGCCGCTAGACTTCGGTCATGGCAGAGGCGCCCGCTCCCCAGCGCGCGAAGACCGGCATCCCCCGCAACCCCGGGCGGCACGAGCTGGGCATGAAGGCATCCCTCCTGTTCCCGGACAAGGCCATCGTCGAGCGCTACTACGTGCCGCTCGTGTACACCGCGTGCCGCACCTGCTACTCGGAGCTCGAGCCGCAGGAGATCTTCCGCCGCGCGGTCGAGGGCGAGGTGGCGGCGGCGAGCATGCAGCGCCTGATCGCGAACGTGATCGAATCCGGGCACGGCTCGACGATCGAGCACATCGTGTTCACCTTCGCCCTGAGCGGGGTGTCGCGCACGCTGTCCCACCAGCTCGTCCGCCACCGCGCGGGCGTGGCGTTCGACCAGCAGAGCCAGCGCTATGTCAAGTACAAGGGCGCCGCGACCATGCTCCCGGCCACGATCGCCGAGGGCGATCCGGACCTGCGGGCCCGGTACGAGGAGCAGGTGGACGGGGCGCTGGGGCTGTACGAGGAGCTGCTGGGCGCGGGCGTGCCGGGTGAGGATGCGCGCTTCGTGTTCCCCAACGCCACCCGCACCAACCTCGTCATGACGACCAACCTCCGGGCCCTGATCCACATGTCCGGGCTGCGCCTGTGCACGATGGCGCAGTGGGAGATCCGCCGGCTGTTCCAGCTGATCCGACACGAGGTGTTCACGGTGTCGCCGTTCCTCGGCTCGTTCCTCGCTCCCAAGTGCGTCGCGCTCGGCTACTGCGACGAGTTCAACAACCGGGACGAGCATTGTCCGATCCGCCCCCACAAGGACAACGTCCTCGCGGCCTGGGCCCAGCAGCGTGACGCCGCCCGCGCTTCCGGCAGGGACCTCCCCGTCCGCTGATCGCCGCGCAGGCGGGTGGCCTCGACTCGCGCGGTTCGCGCCGACATTCCAACTTTGTACAAGGTCCGGCCGGTGCGGGCCATCCCTGTACACACCCTTGACAGACGCCGCCTGTCGCCGGTAGAGTCTCGACAGTCCTTCTACATACGTTGGACACCAACCGTTCAGCCAGACAAAGGAGCCTGTCGTGTCCTCCAGACTGTCCATCTCCCGGCTTGCCGCCCTCGTGGCAACGCTGGTCGCCCTCGGCGCTGCGGCGATCCCCGTCGCAGCGGCGGACAGCGCCATGGTGCGTGTCCTCCATGCCTCACCCGATGCACCCGCCGTCGACGTCTACCTCGACGGTGCCAAGGTCGGTTCCCCGCTCGCCGGCCTCACGTTCGGCGACCTCTCACCGTACGTCCCCGTGCCGGCCGGATCGCACGACATCAAGGTCTGTGCCGCGGCCGACGCCTCGATCTGCCCGATCGACGCGAGCGGCGTCTCGCTGGCGGCCGGCAAGCGATACACGATCGCTGCGACCAACGTGCTCGCGTCGATCGAGGCTCAGATCATCACCGACGCGCCCGCGCCCCGCGATGGCAGGACGCAGGTCCGCGTTGTCCACTTCTCGGCCGACACCCCGGCCGTCGACGTGCTCACGCAGGATGGCTCGGCCAAGGTCGTCGAGAACCTCGCCTACCCGGACGCCACCGGATACCTCACCCTGGCCCCGGGAAGCTACGACCTCAAGGTCTGCGCCAACGCCGACAACTCCGTCTGCCCGCTCGATCCACCCGCCCTTGACCTGGCGGCGGGCCACTCGTACAGCGTGTTTGCGATCGGGTCGCTGCAGGACAGCCTGACCGCCGTCGTGGGCGTGGACGCGATCAAAGCTCCCGCCACCGACACGATCAGCGCGACCGGCCCCGCCTCCACGGGGTCGGCCATTGCACCCGTCGTGCTCCTGGTCATGCTTGCCGCCGCCTTCGGGGGGACGCTTCGGCTCGCCGCCGTACGGTCTCGAGGCTAGGCTCACGGCACGCCCCGCGGGTCGCGGTCACCCACGCTCAGGCGAGACCGCCACCGAGCGGACCGGCCCGCGGGCCTTCCCTCCTTTCCGCGACGCCCCGCCGGCCCGGCGGGGCGTCGCCGCGTCGTCGCCGCCACGAATGGTCCGGCGTGCCCGATACTCCCTGCACCGTCACCGCACCGAAAGGCAGGCCATGCGCGCTCCCAGCAAGACCACGACGTCGATCGGCGTCGTCGCCCTCGTCGTGGGGGCGGCACTGGCCGGTGCCTCAGCGATCCCCGGCACGGCCATGTCCGGCATGAACCCGATCCCGCTGTTCCTCATCGGGTTCGTCGGCGTCCTGGTGCTGGGCGTCGTGCTCGATCGAGCCGCCCGCGACGCCGCCGGTCGTCGCTGAGCGAGCCACGGCGCGGGTGCGGGAGCGCGGCTGCCGCGGTCCGCGTCAGGTCCGGTCGGGCGCTGAGGCGCCGGTGGTGTCCATCTCGGTCACGAATCGGACCAGCACCCGGGCGAGCCGTGGCCCGGCCTCGGCGCCCGCCGCCAGGACTTCCTCGTGGCTGAGCGGCCGGCCCGTGTAGCCGGCACCGGCGTTCGTGACCAGGGAGACGCCGCAGACCTCGAGGCCGACCCAGCGCGCGGCGATCGCTTCGAGGACCGTGGACATGCCCACCGCGTCGGCGCCCAGCGTCCGCAGCATGCGAACCTCGGCCGGGGTCTCGTACGACGGTCCGAGGAGGCCCACGTAGACCCCCTCCGCGAGGGCAACGCCCTCCGCAGCCGCGGCCGCGTGCAGCCCCGCGCGCAGGCGGGGAGTCCAGACGTCGGTCAGGTCGGCGAACCGGGGACCGAGCGAATCCGCGTTGGGCCCCACGAGCGGGCTGCGCCCGGTGAGGTTGATGTGGTCCGCGATGATCATCAACGTCCCCGGCCCGAACGCCGGGTTCACGCCGCCGGCGGCGTTGGTGAGGATCACCAGCTGGGCCCCGAGCTGCCGGAACAGCAGGACGGGCTGGACGACCACGCCCGGATCATTGCCCTCGTAGAGGTGGAAGCGACCCTGGAGCATCACCACGGGCACACCGCCCAGGTGGCCCAGCAGGAGACGGCCGCGGTGGCCCGGAGCGGTGGCCGCGGGCCAGCCGGGAAGGTCCGTGAACGGCACCACGACCGGGTCGCGCAGCACATCTGCCAGATCACCGAGTCCGGAGCCGAGCACGAGTCCCGCCCGGGGAACCAGGCCGGTCCGGTCCCGAACGGCCGCCACCAGCGCGGCCAGGCGGACGGGTTGGTCAGCAGGGGGGATCGGCTGCGATCGATCGTGATCGCCGGCGGCCGGGAGCTCGTGCATCGCCCGAGCATAGCCGCCCGGGATACTTCAACGCCCGGATGGAGTACCGACACCGGGATGCCGGTCACGTCCGTCCGGGCGTCCAGTCGACAGCCCTCGCAGGCTGCCGGGTCTGGCAGGTGAAGCGCCCGAAGCGACCGGAGAGCGTCGATCCTTGATGTGATCTCGGACCGGACGCCGGCGTGGCCTTGAGGTGATCTCAGCCGGCCGGGTGGAACGGGCTTGAGGCGATCGCCTCCGTTCCGGGCCTCCATCGGCCCCTTCGGGCAGGACCTACGTTACGGGCTCGTCGCGCCGGGTCCAAGCGGGTTTTCCACGAACCTCCGGCCTCTCGATGCGAACGCGTCCACGAGTTTTCCCCCGCTGTGGACGAGCTGTGGACGACTCCCGCCGGCCGGCCCTGTCGGTCTCGGCCGGATGGCCCATGGCATCGCCCGCCGAGGCGCTCGGGTCACCCGCCCAGGGCGAACATCTCAACCTTGGGGAGCCTGGCGGTGGCCTCGCTCCGAAGCTCGGAGTAGCGGTCTCCGCGCGCCTCCCAGACGGCGCGGATCCGCCCGGCGAGCTCCGTGTCGTCCGCTCCCGCGCGGAGCGGCGTCTTGAGGTCGGTGCCGCCGGTCGCGAACAGGCAGGTGTACAGGTGCCCCTCGGCGGACAGCCGCGCCCGCGTGCAGTCGGAGCAGAAGGGCCTGGTCACGGACGCGATGATGCCCACCTCCCCCGAGCCATCGCGATATCGGTAGCGGCCGGCCACCTCGCCGCGGTACCCCGGGGCGACCGGCTCGAGCGGCAGCTCGGCGTCGATCGTGGCCAGGATCTCGTCGGCCGGGACGACGTCATCGAGCCGCCAGCCGTTCGAGTGCCCGACATCCATGTACTCGATGAATCGCAGGATCAGGCCTTCCTCGCGGGCCCAGCGCACCAGGGGAAGGATCGACGCCTCGTTCATCCCCCGGCGGACGACCGTGTTGACCTTGATCGGTGCCAGCCCGGCAGCGCGCGCAGCCGCGATCCCGTCGAGGACCCGGGAGACCGGGAAGTCGACGCCGTTCATCGTGCCGAAGACCGCGTCATCCAGGGAATCGAGGCTGACCGTGATCCGCCCGAGGCCTGCGCTCGCCAGCGGACCGGCGAGCGACCGCAGGGCCGAGCCATTGGTGGTCAGCGTGAGGTCCACGGGACCACCGTCCGGTGTCCGTAGCCCGGCCAGGTAGCCAACCAGGATCGGCAGGTCGCGCCGGACGAGCGGCTCGCCCCCGGTGATCCGGAGCTTGTGCACACCGATGCCCACGAACACCGACGCCAGGCGCGCGATCTCCTCGAACGACAGGACAAGCGCGCGCGGCAGGAACGCGAAGTCGCGCCCGAACACCTCGGCGGGCATGCAGTACCGACACCGGAAGTTGCAGCGATCAGTGACCGAGATGCGGAGGTCCCGGAGCGGTCGGTCGAACCGGTCGAGGGGGGCGAGCTGGACGTCGGGGTCGGGCGCCATGACGTCATGGTAGTCGGATGTGCTCCAGGCGCCCGAAATCGCGTCGTCGAAGCGTCGCCGGTACCACCGGAACCCGCCGCTGGTACCTCTAGCGACTGCACCGCAACCCACCCAGCCGCCTACTGTGGCTTCCCAGCACCACCCAGGCCCGCCGTGGAGGACTCCTGGCCAATGGCGAACACCGACACCCGCTCCGGATTCCGGCTCCCGTGGAGCTCCGACCGCTCGCACGCGGACGCAGATCGCGAGCCTGCCGTCGGAAGCACCGGAGACACGGAAGCATCCGGCGCCGGCTCGGAAGAGCACACGTGGCCCGAGCCCGACATCCAGACCCCAGCGGACGTCGCACCTGACGAGCAGCACCGCCCCGAGTCACCCTCACCAGTCCCCCCGATCCCCGAGGAGCCCCCGCGCATGGCCGAGCTGAACACCGCACCGCCGACTGCACCGGCGACGCCCAGGAAGCCCTCCAAGCTGATGGCCGACCTGTCTGCGGCCATCCGAAGCACAGCCGAAGCGGCCCGGGACCAGGCCCTCGCCCAGATCGATGCCGACGCCAAGCAGGTCGTCGAATCGATCCGCGAGCAGTCGACCGAGGGCGCGGCCGTGCTGCGCAAGCAGTCCGACGAGGACATCGCCGGCATCCGCGACTGGTCCAAGGCCGAGATCGCTCGGATCCGCGAGGAGACGGAGCAGCGGATCACCGCCCGCAAGACGGAGCTCGACGAGGAGCTCGCGGATCACGCCGCGAGCGTCGACCGGCGGGTCGAGGCGGTGCAGGCCGAGGTCACCCGCTACCAGGCCGACATGGAGTCCTACCTCGAGCGCCTGCGCGGCGAGGACGATCCCGCCAGCCTGGCGACCATGGCTGAATCGATGCCCGAGACCCCGACCTTCGAGTCGTGGACCGGCCACCGAGTGGACGTGGAGCGCGCGACAGCCCCGGAAGCGGTCGCGGACGTCGCGTCCCCGGCCACCGACGAGACCGAGCCCGATGCCCAGCCGGCAGCCACCGACGCCGAGGCTCCGGCCGTGTCGGCCGCTGACCAGGGCCAGGAGGCGGAGGCCTCGGCACACGTTGACACCGAGGTGTCGTCGCTCGAGCCCGAGCCGCGCGACGAGGCCGCGGACGATGCGCCGGCGATCACGGAAGGCGGCGGCTTCGAGAGCACGGCGCCGGATGGCGACGGCTCCTCGGCCGCACCCTCGTGGGGAGCGGGCAGCTCGAACACGACGCCGACCTCGCCCGGCTCCGCCTGGGGCGACGAGGAGGGCGGCTGGACAGCGAAGCCTGTGGCGAGCGCCCAGGCCGCCGGCGGCGCGGACGCCTCGGGGGAGGCACCCCGCTGGACCGACGAGGACGCCCCGGTTGCCTTGTCCGCCGGCTCCGAGCCCGGTGAGTCGGTCGATCGCGGCACGATCATGGCAGCGCTCGAGGCAGACGCCGAAGCCGTCGTCACGGCGGACCCGGCCGACCAGGCCGAGCCCACGGGCGGTGTCGCGGAGCCTGCGACCGAGCCCGGTGAGAGCACCTACGGCGACCTCGAGGACGATGCGGCGCAGGCCGCGATCGCCGCTCGGCTGGAGACGGGCGTGTTCGAGACCGAGTCGTTCGCGGACCGGCTGGCGAGCCTGCTCCCCGGCCACGGCGGCGGCGCGCCCGATGGAGAGCCGGCGGTCACGCAGGTCGTGGTCGCGGGCCTCGTCTCGGTGGCCAGCATCGCAAGCTTCAAGCGTCACCTCGGCCGGCTGGTTGGGGTCCAGGGCGTCGCGGTTGCGTCCGGTCCCGAGGGTGAGTTCGTGTTCACGGTGAATCACAGCCCGGACGTCGTGTTCCGCGATGTGATCCCGACGATGCCCGGGTTCGCCGCGCGCGTCACAAGCGTCGGCGACGGCGTGGTGCACGTGACGGCTCGCGATCCCGAGGCGGAGTCCTGAACGTGACCGTCGACGCGTCCCGGCCGGCGATCGCGATCCTGCTCCCGGCATCGGAACGCGACCGGGTCGCGGCGGAGCTCCTGAAGGGCGGCTTCGAGCCCGCATTCGTCCACGACCCGGCCGAGCTCGAGGCGACCCTCGGGTCCCGCCGCGACATCGTCGTGGCGGTGATCGACGTCGAGTCCGACCCCGACGCGGGCACGGACGCCTGGGCGATGCTCCACGAGTCCGGTCGCTCGATCCCGGCACTGCTGGTCGTGAGTGCCGGGATGCTCGAGCGCATGGTGTCGGTTGCGGGGCACCAGGATGACGAGTACCTCACGCGCCCCTACTCCGCCGAGTCGATCCGCTGGCGGGTCGAGGCGATGTGCATCCGGTCGGTCGCCGTCGACGACGGCAGCGGTCCGGTGCTCCAGGGCAGCATCGACCAGGGTGACTGGGCGCGCCGCGGGCAGGTGCTGGCGGTGTTCAACCCCAAGGGCGGCGTGGGCAAGACGCTGATCGCAACCAACCTGGCTGCAGCCCTGGTCGCACACGGCCAGGACGTGCTACTGATCGACGCCGACACGGTCACCGGCCATGTTCCGGCATCGGTGGGCATGGACGCCGTGCCGACCGTGATCGACGCCTGGGCTGACGAGCTGGAGGGCGGTCCGGTCCAGACATTCGACGAGCTGGCCTCGGTCCACACGTCCGGCCTCAAGGTGCTCCCCCTGACCACGCGGCCGATCGGCACGGAGCTCCTCGAGCCGCAGCGCGTCGCCGGTGCAGTGGCGGTCGCCAAGCGCCGCGTGGACTTCGTGATCATCGACCTCCACCCGTCCTACAGCCCGCTGAACCGCGCGCTGTTCGACCGCGCCGACCGCATCTTCGTGCCGGTGACACCGGACCTGCCGGCGATCAGCGCGACCGTCAAGCTCAGGGACGTTGCCGAGGAGCTCGGCATGCGCGATCGCCTGGCCCTCATCGCCAACCGGGCGAACAGCGGGATCAGGGTCGAGGACCTCGAGCACGCGGTGGCCATCCCGCTGTTCGGGCAGGTGCGGTCGGGCGGCATGCTCGTGGTCCGCGCCGCGAACGAGGGCCGGACGCTGCTGGAGCTGGCGCCGAAGGAGAAGATCACCCAGGACTTCGACGCGATGGCCGAGCGGCTACTGGGTCTCTCCCCCGCGACGGCCAAGTCAACGATGCGCCTGTTCGGGCGATCGATCCCCTCGCTCGCCTAGCCTGCTGACTGCCCGCTCAGCGGGCCTTGTCCTGCCAGCTGATGCCGCCCAGCGGCGCCCCGGGCAGCGGCTGGTGCGGCTCGCCCGTCCGCTTGTCCACCTGGCCGACCCCTCGCAGGTAGAACCGGTTGACCAGGATCACGTCCACCTCGGGATCGCTGACGTCGATGTTGCCCAGCCGGGCGGTCGCATCAACCACGGCAACGAACATCTCCGACGACCGGTCGAGCAGCCGCTCGGGCTCGGAGCCCGGGTGAAGGTACACGGTGCCGATGACGCGGAACGGGGGCAGCTCGAGGGCGACGTCGTACGCGACCTTGTGGACCTTGAGCGCCGCCCGCTCCGGATCGGTCAGCGGGGGCAGGCTGTCCTCACCGCCGGTGACCAGGATCAGGTCGTAGGGATCGACGCTACGCAGTCCGGGCGCGCTCTCGAGGGGCACCGACCGGTCCGGCGGACCCCAGCTGACATCGCTGATCTCGATCGCCTCGCGCCGGTTGAGCGCGTCGGACAGGCGGCCGGAGATCTGCATCCGGCCGCGCAGCCGCCAGTCCTCGGTGAGCGCGATGAACGGCACACCCCGGGCAGGGCCCGAGTGAAGATTCGCCGGCGACACGCCGGCCTGGCGTCCGCTCGCGGACGGCGGCGCTGATCCTGCGGCGCCAGGTTCTGCCTGGCGCCGCTTCAGGAAGCCGAACGGCACCCCGTCACTCCTCCTCGGCCTTGCCGGTGTTGGACCGGATCGTGTCGACCACGGTTGCGTCGGCGAGCGTGGTCACGTCGCCCAGCGCGCGGCCCTCGGCGATATCCCGGAGCAGCCGGCGCATGATCTTGCCCGAGCGGGTCTTGGGCAGATCGGGAACGAACATCAGGTACTTGGGGCGGGCGATCGGGCCGATCACGTAGGCCACGTGCTCGCGGAGCTGGACTCCGAGGGCGTCCGACGGCTCCTGGCCCGACTTGAGGATGACGAACGCGAAGATCGCCTGGCCCGAGATCGCATCGGTCTTGCCGACCACCGCCGCCTCGGCGACCGAACGGTGATCGACCAGCGCCGACTCGACCTCGGCCGTGCTGATCCGGTGGCCGGCCACGTTCATCACGTCGTCCACG
Organism: uncultured Chloroflexia bacterium; assembly: GCA_963732805.1. Classification (GTDB taxonomy): domain Bacteria; phylum Chloroflexota; class Limnocylindria; order Limnocylindrales; family CSP1-4; genus CAIXZV01. Next base: position 901,257 of record CAVTAW010000002.1, on the reverse strand, counting down.
CGGCCGAGGAGCCACAGGTAGCCTTCCTCGTCGCGCTTGGCGCCGTCACCCGCGAAGTACATCCCCGGGAAGCGGCTCCAGTAGGTCTGCCGGTACCGGTCCGGGTCCCCATAGATGCCGCGCAGCATGCCCGGCCAGGGGCGCTTGAGGACCAGGTAGCCACCGCCGCCGAACGGCACCGACCGGCCCTCCGCATCCACGACGTCCGCCTCGACGCCGGGCAGCGCGAACGTCGCCGAGCCGGGCTTGGTGGTCGTGACGCCGGGCAGGGCGCTGATCATGATCTGGCCGGTCTCCGTCTGCCACCAGGTGTCGACGACGGGTGTCCGGCCGCCGCCGATCACGTCCCGGTACCAGCGCCAGGCCTCGGGGTTGATCGGCTCGCCCACCGACCCCAGGACACGCAGGCTCGAGAGGTCGTGGGCCTGCGGGATCTCCTCGCCCTGCTTCATGAACGCGCGGATCGCGGTCGGCGCGCAGTACAGGATGGAAACCTTGTAGTCCTCGATGATCTGCCACCATCGATCCCAGGTGGGCGCGTCGGGCGCGCCCTCGTACATGACGCCGGTCGTGCCGTTCGCGAGCGGCCCGTAGACGATGTACGAGTGGCCCGTCACCCAGCCGATGTCCGCCGCGCACCAGTAGACGTCGTCGGGCTTGACGTCGAACACCGCCCAGTGCGTGAAGGCCGCGCCCAGCAGGTACCCGGCCGATGTGTGGAGGATGCCCTTGGGCTTGGCCGTGGTGCCCGACGTGTAGAGCAGGTACAGCATGTGCTCGCTGTCCACCGGGACCGGCGGGCACGTCTCGGACTGGCGATCCACGATGTCGTGCCACCAGGCGTCGCGCCTGGGGACCATGTGGACGCCGTCACCGAACCGGTCGACCACGATCACGTGCTCGATCGACGGCGCGTCGGCGACCGCCGCATCGACGTGGTGCTTGAGGCCGACCTTCTTGCCGCGCCGCCAGCCTCCGTCCGCGGTGATCAGGACCTTCGCCCCGCAGTCGTTGATCCGACCCGACAGCGCCTCGGCCGAGAAGCCCCCGAACACGACGGTGTGCGGGGCGCCGATTCGGGCGCAGGCGAGCATGGCGATCGGCAGCTCCGGGATCATCGGCATGTAGATCGCAACCCGGTCGCCCTTGCGCACGCCCAGCTCGAGCAGCGCGTTCGCGGCCTTCGACGTCTCGCGCAGCAGGTCGGCGTAGGTCAGGGTTCGGGTGTCACCCGGCTCCCCGATCCAGTGATACGCGACCCGGTCACCGAGCCCGCGCTCCACGTGGCGGTCAAGGCAGTTGTAGGTGACGTTGAGCTCGCCCCCCACGAACCACTTCGCGAACGGAAGGTCCCATTCGAGCGTCTTGCCGAACGGCGTGAACCACGCCAGCCGCTCGCGTGCCTCACGCTCCCAGAACCCGACGTAATCGGCGCTCGCGGCCTCGTACAGGTCCGCCGTGGCGTTGGCCTGCTCCGCGAAGGCCGGGTCGGGCGGGAACGTCCGGTTCTCGGCAAGGAGGTTCTCGATCTCGGGCCCGCCCTGGGCCTGGGGCTCGATGCTCACGCGTCCCTCCGGCAGCGGCTGTGGGTCGGGTCATTCTACGCGCAGGGCCACCCGACCACGCGCGGCGCCGTCTCAGGCCGGGTCGGCGTCCGCCTCCTCGGAGATCGCGGCATCGGGGGAGGCGGTCGTCGCGCCATCGTCCGACGCGGCGGTGGCGTCGCGCGCGATCACCACGCGGTGCGGGAACGGGATCTCGATCCCGTCGGCCGCGAACGCCACGAGCAGGCGGTGACGGAACTCGCCGGCCACCGCCCACTGCTCGGACGCGCGGACGGTGCCCGTCACCTTGAGCACCACGCCGGAATCCTCGAGCGAGTTCACCCGGAGCACGCTCAGCGGCTCCATCACGCGACGCCGCCATTCCGGGTCGTCGTACAGGCTCTGGCCCACCGCGTTGACGACCGCGATGGCGTGATCGAAGTCGGTGTCGTACGCGACCTGGATGTTCTCGTTGACCCTCGCCCAGGTTCGCGTGCTGTTGGACGCAACACGGATCTCGCCGTTGGGCACCGTGTGGACCACGCCGCTCAGGTCACGCAGCGTCGTGCGGCGCAGGCTGAAGTCCTCGACGACACCGCTGACGCCGGCGACGGTGATCACGTCGCCACGGCTGAACTGGTTCTCGATCAGGATCAGGGCGCCGTTGAAGTAGTCGCGGACCAGGCTCTGCGCGCCGAACCCGACGGCGATGCCGACGACGCCCAGGCCGGCGAGGGCGGGGCCGATGTCCAGGTTCAGCGCGCCCAGGATCATGACCGACGCGATGAGCGCCACGAACCCGCGGATCGCGTTGGTGCCCAGCGCGTCCAGGGTGTCCATGCGCTTGCGGATCTCGACCGCGGACAGCTCCTGGGCCGTGCCTTCGCTGGTCTCGCGATCCATCAGGGTCTGGACGACGCCGTGCACGGCGCGGCGGGCGAGGCGGATGATGATCGCCGCGATGACGACGATCAGCAGGATCGACAGGACGGGATCGCCCAGGAAGCCGATGATCCGGTCCTGGAGGTCGGGCGGAAGCTTCATCGGTGACCAAGCCTAGACGAGACGGCCCCCGTCGTGCGCCGGATCCGAGGGTCGCAGGTCAGGCGGGCGTTCCACCCAGCCGGACCGAGATGGCACCGGCGGTCTCGCGGACCTGCTGGACCAGCTCCGGGACGCGCCGCGGCGTGATGCGGAACGCGGGCCCCCACACGTCCACCGCCCCCACGATCGCGCCGCGCGCATCGTGGACGGGTGCCGCAACGGCGTTGAGCGCGGTGTCGTACTCGCCGAATGCCGTCGCGAACCCGCGTCGTCGGACGCGCGCCAGCTCCTCGAGCAGGGGCTCCAGCCCCGTGATCGTGCGGTCGGTGAAGCGCTCCAGCCCGCGACGCAGCAGGCGCATCACCTCGCGTTCCGGCAGTGAGGCCATGATCACCTTGCCCGAGGCCACGGCATGAAGCGGGACGCAGCGCCCCGTCCAGTCGCCCATCGCGACGAGGTTCGGCCCGTCGGCCTGGGCAACGGTCAGCAGCTGGTCGCCGTCAAGGACGCCCAGGCCCGTCGTCTCCCGGGTCGCCCGCGCGAGCCGGTCGAGCTCGGGCATCGCGATCGAGCGCAGGTCGAGCGTTCGCTCGGCCCGCTCGGCGAGGCGGATGACGACCAGGCCCAGCCGGTACTTGCCGTTCTCCTCGTCCTGCTCGACCAGGCCTCGCTTCTCGAGCGTTGCCAGCAGCCGCGAGGCGGTGGACTTGTGGAGACCGAGCCGCCGGGCGAGCTCCGTGACGCCGGCCTCGCCGTGGCTCTCTCCGAGCGCAAGCAACAGGGCCGCCGCCCGATCGACCGACCTGACGGCGTTCCCGTCGAATGTCATCCGACGACCTCCCTGTGCCGCTCAGCCGGCGGCCTGGCTGGACATCGCCCCCTCGGCCGTGACCCCGAGCATGCCGTTGGCCCGCGCCTCGAGCGCTGCGTCGAGTGCGTCGCTGAAGCTCGAGGCAACCCGATCGACGGTGTCGCCGGTCGCATGTGCCTCGCAGATGAACCACGGCTCGCGGCTGTCCGGCTCGGGCATCGCCCCGCGCGCGTGCATGCCCATCGCGATGGCGTCGTACAGCTCGTGGTCGGTGGTCGCCCAGTCGCGGTACTCGGTCGCGATCCTGTCCGTGAACATGATCCCGAACATCGACGGGTGGCCGGTGAGCTGGTAGGCGAGGCCCTTCGCATCCAGCAGCCGCCGGACCTCCCCCTGGATCCGCAGGCCGGTGGCGTGGACGGTCTCCAGCGCGTCGGTGTCGCGGAGGATCTCGAGCGTCTTGACCGCCGCGGCGGCCGCGACCCGGTTGCCGGCATACGTGCCACCGTGGCTGACCTTGTCGGGCAGCACCGACATGACCTCCTCACGACCACCGAACGCAGCCGCCGGATAGCCGTTGCCCATCGCTTTGGCGTAGGTGGCAAGGTCCGGGGTGATCCCGAAGTACTCGGCGGCCCCGCCCCTGGCGAACCGGAACCCGGTCTTGACCTCGTCGAAGATCAGCAGGATCCCGAACTCCTCGGTGAGCGCCCGCATCGCCTGGTGGAATCCCGGCTCGGGCATGATCCCCTGGGCATTGCCCAGGACGGGCTCGACGATGATCGCAGCGATCTCGTCACCCTGGCGCTCGAACAGCCGGCGCAGGAACTCGATGTTGTTGTAGCGGGCCGGGATGATCGTGTCCGCCACGGCCGCGGGGATCCCCCGGCCCCACGCCAGGCCCACGGGATTGTCCTCATCGCCCAGCTCGCTCATGTCGTTGGGAGCGACGCTGATCAGCGCGTAGTCGTGGACGCCGTGGTACTGGCCCTCGAACTTCACGATCTTGGTGCGGCCCGTGAACGCTCGCGCCACCCGCATCGCGTGCATCGTCGCCTCGGTGCCCGACACCGTCATCCGCGCCTTCGCGATCCAGGGGTTCATCTCCTTGACGAGCTCCATCGCCCGGATCTCGTCCTCGCTCGTGAGCGAGAAGCTGACGCCCAGTCGCATCCGCTCGTTCACGTAGTCGTCGACGCGCTCGTCCCCGTGGCCCAGGATCACCGGGCCGTAGCCCATCCGCAGGTCGACGTACTCGTTGCCGTCGACGTCCCAGACGTACCCGCCCTTGCCGCGGTCCACGTACACCGTGTCCTCGCCCCATGCCCGGAAGTTGGAGTCGGTGCCACCGGGCAGCGTGCCGAGCGCTCGCCGGTACATCGCGCGCTGACGCTCACGGGCCAGCTTGGGAGCGCGGCGGGCGGTTGATTCGGCGGTCATGTTGCCTCCAGGCTTTCGACCCCGGTGAGTCACGCTGGACGCCACCATCGGGGCGACAGAGCACCGGGGATCCCGCCACGGGCGCGTCCTGCGGGACGCCTGTTGCGGGCTGCGGAACGAGAGGCACCGATCCTGCCACACGCTCAGGTGGCCCGTCAACACGAATCTCGTTCCTGTCAGCGCATTGTGGTGCGAATACCGCATCTTCGGAGCCCGAAGTGGCCCGGATCCGCGCGCATTCGGGCGACCCGCCGGATACAGTTGGACGCGTCATGACTGCCCCGCCGGACCTCCTCGCGCCCGCGCCCGGTGCCCCCGCGGGCGGCAGCTACTGGTACACGACCGGCGACCCGGGGCCATCGCGAGCGGCGGCGAGCGGGCGGGTCCCGGCCGACGTGGCGATCATCGGTGCCGGGTTCACGGGCCTGTGGGCGGCCATCCAGCTGCTCGATACCGATCCGTCGCTGCGGGTCGTGATCCTGGAGGCGGAGCGGGTCGGCTGGGGCGCGAGCAGCCGGAACGGCGGCTTCTGCGCCTCGTCGCTGACACACGGCCTGGGCAACGGGCTGCTCCACTTCCCGGACGAGATCGACGTCCTCGAGCGTGAAGGCGAGCGCAACCTGCGCGAGCTGGTCGCGTTCGTCCGGTCGGAAGGGATCGACTGCGACCTGGAGGAGTCGGGGGCCCTCGACGTGGCCACCGCGCCGTGGCAGGTCCGGGAGCTGCAGGAGTACGTGGAGCTGGGCGCCCGCCACGGGATCGACCTCGAGCTCCTCGACCGTGACGACGTCCGTGCAGACGTCCATTCGCCGCTCTGGCTGGCCGGGGTCCGCAGCGGTCCCGAGCGCAACGTCATGCTCAACCCGGCCAGGCTGGCGTGGGGCCTGGCGGCGGCGGCCGAGCGGCGCGGCGCCGTGCTGCTCGAGGGCAGCCGGGTCACGTCCATCCGGCGCCGGGCGGGGGGCGTGACGCTCGCGGTGTCGGCGGCAGACCGCAGGCGTGCCACGGTGGATGCAGCGCAGGTCGTAGTGGCGACCTCCGCCTACAGCGGCTGGCTGCGGCGCCTCATCCCCGTGTTCGTTCCCGTCTACGACTATGCGCTCATGACGGAGCCCCTCACCCCCGCCCAGCGCGCCTCCATCGGCTGGCAGCGTCGGCAGGGCATGTCCGATGCCGGCAACCAGTTCCACTACTTCCGGTTGTCGGCGGACGACCGGATCCTGTGGGGCGGCTACGACGCCATCTACCACCCCGGCAACCGGGTGATCGACGCGCACGACCGGCGGCCGGCCACGTTCGCGAGGCTGGCGGTGCAGTTCCGGGAGGCGTTCCCCCAGCTCGAGGCCGTCCGCTTCACGCACGCGTGGGGCGGGCCCATCGACACCACGACCAGGTTCACGGTCACCTTCGGCGACGCCCTGGGGGGCCGGGTCCAGTACGCCCTCGGCTACACCGGCCTGGGCGTGGGCGCCAGCCGCTGGGCCGCCGGGATCCTCCGTGACCGGCTGCTGCGACCGGACGCTCCCCTGCTCGACCTGCGGTTCGTGCGATCGCGGCCGCTGCCGATCCCACCCGAGCCGGTGAGGACGCCGGTGGTCGAGCTCATGCGCCGCGAGGTCATCCGCGCCGACGAGCAGGAGGGTCGCCGGGGCCTGTTCCTGGCGGCGATGGACGCGATCGGGATCGGCTTCGACAGCTGATCTGCCCGGCCTGACGCTGCCGGGCCGCGGCTCAACCGTCCGCGGGCATCACCCAGCGGGGCAGCTCCCGCGACAGGGTCGCCAGCGGCAGCGACCCATGGCCGATCAGCTCGTCGTGGAAGCGCTGGAGATCGAACCGCGCGCCGTCCCGCGCCTCGAGCTCGCGGCGCAGCCGGCGGATCTCGCGCATGCCCGTCATGTAGGTGAGCGCCTGGCCCGGCCAGGCGATGTAGCGATCGGTCTCGATCACGGCGTCGGTCTCCGACAGGCCCGTCGCGAGCAGCCAGTCGATCGACCGCTGGCGCGACCAGCCGAGCCCGTGCATCCCGGAGTCCACGATCAGCCGGGACGCGCGCCAGGCCTGCGCGTCCAGCATGCCGAACCGCTCGGCCGGGCTCCGGTACAGGCCCAGCTCGTCGGCCAGCCGTTCGGAGTACAGGCCCCAGCCCTCGACGTATGCCCCTCCGACCAGCCGGGAGCCGAGCCGGCGGAACACGTTGAGGCTCGGATGCTCCATCTCGAGCGCGATCTGGAAGTGGTGGCCCGGGATCGCCTCGTGGAATGTCGTCGACGCCAGCTTGGAGTAGGTCCGGCTCGGCAGGTCGTACGTGTTGACGTAGTAGATGCCCGGGCGAGAGCCATCGAGGTTCGGCGGGAAGTAGTACGCGAACGGGGCGTCCTTCTCCTTGAACGCCTCGACCGGGCGCACCTCGCAGCCCGCTCGCGGCAGGCGCCCGAACACGGACGGGGCGACGGCAGCGGCCCGCTCGATGTCCTCGGTTGCCCGGCCGACGAGCGCCTCGGGCGTGGGCGCCTGGTTGGCCGGATCCGTTGCCAGCGAGCCGCGGTACGCCGCCACATCCGCGCCGAAGCCGGCGTCGCCGGCGATCTCCACGCGCTCGCGGTCGATCGAGGCCAGCTCGTCCATCCCGACCTGGTGGACATCACGAGGGTCCATGTCCAGGGTCGTCCAGCGCCGGATCGCGTGGCGGTACAGCGCCTCACCGTCGGGTGCCGACACCAGGCCCGGTTGCTCGCGGGAGGCGGCCAGGTACTCGCCCCGACAGCGCCTCGAGGTAGCGCCGGTCCGCCGGGTAGACCACCTCGCGCACGACGTCGCGGACCCGCTCCCGGTCGGCGTCGGAAGCGACACGTGACATGGCCGGGATCATGGCCTCCTCGATCGGGACCGCCAGCAGCCGGCCGAGCTGGTCGATGGTCCGCTCGGTGACGATCCGGGCGGCCGTGCGCCCGGATCGGCGGCCCTCGGCCAGGATCTCGACGTACGCGTCGATGTGGGGTCCATAGGCCCGGAGGCGCGACAACCAGGCATCGAGTCGCTCCGGAGTGTCGGCCGCCTGGAACTGCGCGATCTGGGCCAGCAGCGTCTGGGGACCGTTGATCTGGTCCACGGCCGTCAGCTCGTGGAAGCACAGGTCGTCGCTCTCGATCGTGAGCTCCGCCACGACCCGCAGCATGTCGCGCGTGATGCGGTCCTCGACCGGGAGCCCGTCCTCGTCGACCGCCGCCGCCTCGGCAGCCACCCGCCCGGCGAGTGCCCGCACCTCCGCACGGCCCTCGGGCCCCGGGTCGTCCAGCCGGTCGTCATAGCGAGTCGTCGCCGTACAGCGTCGCCGTCGTCGGCGACAGTCGGAGGGTCGCTCCCAGAAGTCGGCGGCGATCTGGTCGATGCGGGAAGGCTGGGACGAGGCGTCAGTCACGGTGGTCCCCACGCTGGTGCGGCCGGAATGCCCCGCGCAGGATGGCCTGCGACTGGCTCTGCCGCGTGACCCCGAGGGTACCGCGACGGGCCGGTCAGCCGCCGAACAGGGCGAGCTGGTCGCCCGTACGCTCGATGGCCGGGTCGAGCCCCAGCAGCGGCTCGAGGTCGCCCAGCGCCACCTCCTCGCGCATCGCCCAGTCGCGGAGGTGGTTGGCCTTGATGATGTGCCAGGCCACCCTCCTCCAGGTCCATCCGGAGCAGCGGCGAGCGCTCCAGCTTGTGGCGCACGAGCTCGGCCCGCTCGGGCAGCACCACCAGGAACCGGACGAGCCGCTCATCGGCGGGGATCCGGGCATGACGGCGCAGGATGGGCTCGCCCAGCATCGCGGTCCACTCGACCTCCCACAGGAACGCGGCCCGACCCGCGGACGTACCAGATGACGTCCACCTCCTCGAGATCCTCGGCGCGGATCCGGCCGAGGTACGGCGGACCGGCGAGCTCCCTGTCGTCGAGACGTCGGCGAGCCTGCCGCCCAGGACCCGGCGGCCCTGCTGGCGGATCCCGACCCAGCACGCGAAGCCGAGCCGGTGTCCGAGGTCCACGAGCCGGGCGATCTGCTCCCCGTGCTCCACGCTGCGGCGGGCCAGATCGTCGGCGGTGACCAGGCGATCCGGAGTGCTGGCGAGGCTCCGGTAGCTGTCGAGGCAGGCGCGGACGAGCGCCTCGTCGGGCAGGTCGGGGCCCGTGAACAGGCCCGTGATCCGTTCCATGAAGGCCGCCTCGGACAGTGGTCCCGCGGTGGACAGGAGGCTGTAGACGGCCCATTCCACGCGGTCCGCCAGCGGGACGGCCGCTCCGTCCCGGTCCGCCCGCTCGCCCAGCCACCAGCGATCCTCGAGCCGGACGAGGCGGCGCCCATCGGCCGCGGCGAGCGCGTCGCGGACCAGCGACAGCAGGCGGTCGACGTGGTCGCGATCTGGCTCCGCGACCGGGCGGGCAAGCCCGGGATCGGGGCGGGCAAGCCCGGGATCGGGGGGCGGCTCTGCCGGCTGCCCGGTGTCGCCGGGTCCCGCCGTCGGCGCCGCCTCGTCCGCCGCTGCCGAGGCCGGCGGGTGGACCAGGCGGCGGAGGTGTCCGGCCCGATCGAGCCCGACCAGGATCTCGCCCAGCAGGCCTTCGAAGCTGACGGGCTCGCCGCGCAGCTTGAGCACGTCCACCGCCGCATCGACCACGGCCCGCGCAGCCTCGTCGGCCGAGAACGGCGCGTTCACCTGGCGCTCCGGCGGCGCGAACAGCCGGTCCGGCCGCACGACGTGCGGGTCGCCGGCGCCGCCGGGCACGGGCGGCAGGACGACGTTCGCCCTGGTCCGCGGGCCGCCGGGGACCGCGCCCGACCCCGGTGGGACCAGCTCCACGATGCCACCCGTCTCGCGACCGGCCTCGGCGAGGCGCGCCGCCGCCAGGCGGTAGTCGGCGGTCACGCCACCCAGCACGCTCGCCACCAGGGCATCGGGACTGTCACCCTCGAGCATCAGGGCAACCCGGGCGTTCTTCGGCGAGCACCGGCTCCACCCCGCGCAGTGCCCGCGTGATCGCCGCCGCCTGCCAGCCCCAGGAGGGCTTGACCGACGGTCCGAACAGCGGCTCCAAGGGCAGCGTGGCCGCGGCGTCGCGACCCAGCACCCATGCCGTCGAGTAGTACGCCCACGCGAGGCGCTCGGCGGCGGGGCGCAGCGGCGGCATCCCGAGCACCAGCCGAACGCGGGCGCGCACCGGGGACGCCGCGAGGTGCTCGGCCTCGAGCTGCAGCGCCGCGAGCGCCGCGGAGGTGCCCTGCTTGAGCACGGCGGTCGCCGAGCCCTCGGCCAGGCTCCGGAGGTCATCGCCCAGGCGCGCCGGGACCGGACCCCAGGCGCCGCTCTCGAGTCGCTGGACAAAACCCCGGACCACGCGCACGCCGTCCTCGAACGCGAGCCACGGGTTGCGCTCGCGCCAGTGGGCAGAACCCGGCAGCTTGACGTGCCCACCGGAGATCCGGAGCGCCGTCACCCGCCCCGGCGAGGTCGCCAGGCGGCTGGCCGGCCCCAGCGCGTGGAGCAGCGACAGTCGCAGCGCCGCGGAGATCGGGGCGGCTCGGAGATCCTCCTCAACCCGCTCGAGGATGGCAGCCAGGGCCGACAGCTGGCGGGGCGTGTGGAGGTCCAGCAGCTCGCCCGGCAGCAGCTCGCCGCCGTCGAGCACCGGGAACCGATCGAGGAGCCGGGCACGCACCTCGCCGCCGTCACGGTCGAGCGCGCGCGCGACATCCTGTGCGTCCAGCGGCGCCTGGCGCAGCTCCCCACCGCCGAGCTGATCGCGGCAGATCGGGCACCGGTAGTGCTTGCGAGTCGGGATGGGCGACTCGTCACCGGATTCGCCGCCCGCTGTCCAGGTGATCTCGTCGAGGATCACGGGCCGGTCACAGGTGGCGCAGCGACTCGCGAACCGGTCCGTGATCGATGCCTTGAGGCTCGATTCCCGGCGGGCAGAGGCGCCCAGCGCCTGGACCGCGGCGTCGAGATGGCGCAGGTCGGGCGGCCGCAGCACGACCTCCGCCAGCAGCCGGTCGAGAGCGGTGCTCTCGAGGCTGACCCCCTTGCGCTGGTGGTCGATCGCGGACCGGGCGACCCAGCCACCGCGCCCGAACAGGTCGAGCACGATGTCCCCGGGCGCGGACGCGGCCTCCAGGCGAGCAGCGACCAGCGATGGAGGCGGCGGGGGCACGAAGCGTTCGAACGCGGGGAGGCTGAACCCCGGTTCCACCCGCAGGAGCAGCGCTCGGCCAGCCATGGCCGGGATTGTCGCAGACCGGCGAGGCAGCGGGCGCGCGGCCGGGTCGCAGCGGGCGACCGGCCAAGTGGTGTGCGCCGCTAGGACTCGTCGAGGTCGTCCGTCTCTTCCTCGAACGCCTCGTCCGTGGTCTCCTCCGGCGGCAGCACGCGATCGAGGTTCTCGATCTCCTCGTCCTCGATGTCGTCCTCGAGCTCCTCCTCGAGCTCCTCGTCCTCGCGCACCAGGGTTCCCTTGGTGTACGGGCGCAGGTCCGAGGACTTGGCGGCCGTCGGGAAGCTCACCTTGCCGTAGTTGCGCGGATCCTGGAACACCTCGCGGATGATCAGGCGCACGTCACGGTCGCCGAGCGAGGTCACCCCGGCCAGGTACTTGTTGCCGTCCGCGATGAGCTTGAGCAGGCGCGCCGCGACCCTGGGCTCCACGACACCGATCCGGACGTCGTTGCTGATCGCGATCAGGCGATTGGCCTCGGGCACCAGCTCCACGAGGTCGCCGGGATTCACCTGCGCCAGCTCCGCGGGACGGGCGAGATTGGTCAGATGCGCGAAGCCGGTCTTCCCGGTCTCCTCGACGAAGATGCTCACGGGCGCCTTGGAGCCGGGCTTGGCGGGCACCGTGCGCTCTCCGGCGTCGACCAGGAGCACCTTCAGGCGGTCGATGTTGCGCTCGGCGATCCGGTTGGTGGGATCCAGCGCGAGCGCCTTCTGGTAGTGCTCCCGGGCGTCGCCCAGCTCGCCCAGCTCCCATAGCGCCTTGGCCAGGCGGTTCTCGGCCTCGGAGTCGGGACCGAGCTCGAGCAGCCGCCGGTTCGTCTCGGCGGCATCGGCCCACTGAGCAGCCGACGCGTGCGCGATGGCCTGCTCGGCCAGCTGCCGCTTGAGTCGCGTCTGGCCTGCTGGCGTCTGGGCAGCGGCATCGATCTCGGGGAAGGTCACGGAGCGGTCGTCCTTTCGGTCCATCGGGACGCGTCGGCCATGTGGCGGGTCGAAGGCGGGCACGCCGACACAGCATCGGTCACGGGCACGTGTTTCTAGCATCCCCCGGGCACGGCGTCAAACGCGCAGGAGCCGGCGCTAGCCCGGCAACCGCTGGTTCCAGAGCACGACCACGACGCCCAGCGTCACCAGCAGGATCGTCTCCCACAGGAATCGCGGCTCGCGCCTGCGAGCGGGCGCCGTGCCGTGGAGCGCATCCCAGAGGTAGAACACCAGCGTAAGCACCGCGGGTCCCACGAGCCGCGGGAGATCCACGGCTCGAATCGCGCCGGCCGCGACCGCGACCACGATCGCGTAGGTCAGCGCGGAGCGCGCCGCGTCGAGCATCGCCCCGTACCGGAACACCGCCACACGGAAGCCGAGGAGCATCGCCACGAGAGCGTCGTCGACCGCCAGGACGATCAGCCAACCCCCCGACAGGGTCGTGCCACCGGCAGACCCGGGCTCGGCCAGACCGCCGGGCACGAGGGTGGCGATCCCCGTGAACGCGACGAACGCCGTGACGACCGCCCCGAGCACCACCCGTGAGCGATCCGCGTCCGATGGGCCGGACGGCTGTCCGATCAACCGCGCCTCCAGCAGCAGGATCCGGTCGAGGACGAATGCGAACGCGGCCAGCGCCGGCACCAGGGCCAGGCCGATCGGGATGAGGTGGATGGCGGCACCTGCGCCGCCCGTGAGCACGGCCGGGACCAGGAGCGCCTCGAACGGCCGCCCACCGGACTGGCTCGTCCCCACCACGCCGATGCCCGCCAGCAGGATCACGATCGGGAGCAGGCCTGCCACGAGGAACGCGTCCGCGGGCTCGACCAGGCGCGTCATGGCAACGAGCACGACGGCCACCAGCACCAGCTCGCGGCGCGCATCGATCTGCGTCTGGTCGCGGAGATCCATCGGCGACGATGGTACGTCGCGAATCCCGGCCCCGGTCCCGGTGCCGGTGCCGGTGCCGGTGCCGGCCGCGATGCTCACACCCGCGACGGCTTGGCAGCCAGCCAGGCCAGCAGCCGATCCCGGCTGCGCGTGTTCAGCACGTGGCGGGGTTCCGCCCACGCCCGGCGAGCCTGGTCCACGCCCCACCGGACGTACTCCAGCTCGTCGGTGCGATGGGCATCGGAGTCGATGGACAGGAGGCACCCGGCCTCGAGCGCCCGTCTCGCGCGCTCCGGCGCAAGGTCGAGCCGGTGCGGCGACCCGTTGATCTCCAGCGCGGTGCCGGTCGCCGCGGCGGCCTGGAACACCACGTCCCAGTCCAGGTCGAGATCGTCGCGCGACTGGATCATCCGCCCCGCGGGGTGGGCGATGACGTCGACGTGCGGGCTGCCGATCGCGTTCAGCGTTCGTCGCGTCAGCTCGGCGCGCGACTGGCGCCGGGCGACGTGGACCGAGGCCACGACAAGGTCGAAGCGAGCGAGCAGGTCGTCCTCGTAGTCCAGCCGGCCGTCGGCCCGGACCTCCAGCTCGCAGCCGTGCAGCAGCCGGAACCCGCCCGGAGCGGCTCCGGGCGGCAGCGTGCCGGCGGCCTCCTCGGCCGCGAAGCGAGCGTTGAGCCGGGCGATGATCGTCCGCTGCAGCTCCACGCGGTCAGGTTCCAGCCCGTGGGCGATGGCGAGGCCCTGGGAATGATCGGTCAGCACCTGGTAGCTGTACCCGAGCCGGCGGGCCGCATCGGCCATGACCTCGATCGGGTGGACGCCGTCGCTCCAGTCCGAGTGCGTGTGGAGATCACCGCGCAGGTCGGCTCGCTCGACCAGCGAGGGTAGCCGTCCCTCGCGCGCGGCCTCGATCTCGCCCCGGTCCTCCCGCAGCTCTGGCTCGATGAACGGCAGGTCCAGGAACGCATAGGCCTCGGCCTCGGTGGCGAAGGTGCGCAGCTCCGCCTGCGCGCCGGACAGCGGCTCGCCGTCGTCCCCCAGGCGGGCAAACCCCTTCTCGGACAGGCTCCAGCCGCGGTCACGAGCGATGCCCCGAAGGCGAATGTTGTGGGCGGCCGAGCCCGTGAAGTGGACGAGGTAGGTACCGGACTCGCCGGGCGGCATGACCATCAGGTCCACCTGGGGACCGCGGATGAGACGCACGCTCGCCTTCGCATGACCGGCGCCGAGGACCTTGTCCACGACGCCGAGGTGGACGAAGCGGTCGATCGCCGCGTCCGGTTCGTCGGTCTCGACGAGCAGGTCCAGGTCGCCGATGGTCTCGCGCCGGCGCCGGAGCGAACCGGCCTGAACGACACGCCGAACGCCCGCCACCTCCACCAGCGATCCGGCCAGGTCATCGGACAGTGCCTGGGCCCGGTCGAGCAGGAGTCGCTGCGGGCGCGATTCCAGCTGGGCGATGCCCTCCAGGATCCGCTGCTCCGTGCCGGCGGACACACCGCGCAGGCCACGCAGGCGCCCGGCCTCGGCAGCGATCCGCAGGTCGTCGAGGCTCTCGACGCCCAGCTCCTCGTGGGCCAGCCGGACCGTCCTGGGCCCCACCCCAGGAATCTGCAGCAGGTCCACGAGGCTGGCCGGGATCTCGGCACGCAGCCGGTCGTGGAGGGCCATCCGGCCGGTGGTGGCGACCTCGACGATCTTGTCGCCGATCGCCTGGCCGACGCCCGGGATCGGGCGCCGGTCGCCGGCGGCGTAGGTGGCCGCGACATCGAACGGGGCGCGGGCGATCGCGTCGGCAGCCCGGTGGTAGGCGACGGTCTTGAACACCAGCTCGCCCTTGACCTCCAGGATGTCCCCGATCTCGTGGAACATCCGGGCCAGGTCGGCGTTCGTGGGCGGGTGGGCGCCGGGTCGTTCGGGAGCGGCCATGCGGCCCATGGTAGAGGGGCGCTCCCGCGCCCGATGGCGCCGCAGCCGGCACGCAACGCGTGGGCTACGCCGCGACCACCCGGTCCCGGCCGGCCCGCTTCGCGCTGTAGAGCGCGCGGTCGGCGGCATCGATCACGATGTCCAGCGGTTCCTCCGGGGATTCCGCTACGGCCACTCCGACCGAGACCGTGACGCCGGGCACGCCCAGCTTGCGCAGGTCCAGCGACGCCACCGCCTGCCGGACCCGCTCGCCGACCTCGACGGCCACCTCCAGGGTCGGGTTGCGGAGCAGCACCGCGAACTCCTCGCCACCGAAGCGGGCCGGGACGTCATCCTCCCGGACCGCGCCGGCGATCGCGTGGGCCACGTCGCGCAGGACATGGTCGCCGACCGCGTGCCCGAACGTGTCGTTGAGCTTCTTGAACCGGTCGATGTCGACCATCAGCACGCCGACCTGGTCCTCCGCGCGGCGGCGCCTGGCCAGCAGGACCAGGTACTCGTCGAAGTAGCGGCGGTTCGGGAGACCGGTCAGGGCGTCGGTGCTGGCCCGTGCCTCGGCGTCACGCAGCGTGTAGACGCGGGCGAGAGCAGCTGATGCCTCGACCGTGGCAGCCTCGAGGATCCTCCGGGCACTGGCCGGCCATGCGTCGCTCGTGCGACGAGACAGGATGACGGCACCCTCCACGCGCCCGTTGACGCGCAGCGGCGCCGCAAGCACGTTGCTCAGGCCGTACACGTCCCGGAGCCGCCAGGCGATCCGATCCGCGATCCGCTGCTCCGCGCCCTCCCGTGCGGGGGTGGCCTGCGGCCCCCGGCGCGCGCGCGGGGGCGCAGTCGGGGCTGCGACTGCGACGCCGGCCGGGACGCCCGCGTAGGCGAGGCGGCTCCCGCCCCGCCCGCCGGCCCCGCCGAGTCGATCGGCCGCGATCCCCAGCGGGACCAGCTGCGGATCACCGTCCGGATCCGGCTCGATCGGGACGGCTGTCAGCCTGCGTCCCCTGGACGCCGCCATCGCGAGGGCCGAGCGTGCCTGCTCGTCGGCGGGGTCGTCCAGCTCGGACAGTGGCAGGGACGTCCGCGATGCCGGCGCACCGGGCCGGGTCGGCGACAGCACTGCCTCGAGGACCCTGGCCTCCGGGCGGCGACGCACGACCGCCACGTGATCTGCGCCCGTGCCGGAGCCGAGCTCCTCGACGATGGCGGCGACGATCGCGTCCGGGGACACGGAACGGGCCAGCCCGCGGAGGATCCGGGCGAACGACTCCGCCTCGGTCCGGCGGGTGCCCTCGGTTCCGGCGACGGCCTCACGCTCGCGGATCGCGGCGAGTCCCACGAGGCCGACCAGCAGCAGCACCAGCAGGTCGATGGGCCGGGGGTCGAGAACGAGCCGGAGCAGCTCGATGGCTCCCAGGGCGACGAACGTGAGGACGAAGGGGCGCCGCGTCAGGGCACGCAGATCGGTGCGCTGCCCGATGTCGCCCAAGTCGCGTCCCCGGAGTCTCACCCTGGGTCCATAGCATGGGACCCGGCACGACGCCCGGCAAGGTCAGGGGCCAGTACTGTCGGGGATCCGGTCCTGGTACTTCCGTACTGGATCAGGCCTCACCCGACCCCACCGGAGCGGCCGCCGTGACCCGGACGGATCCGTCGCCGGTGGGACCGCCGGGAATCGCGTCCGGCGGCCTGGTCTGCCGGGCAGACGGGGCTCCGGAGGCGGGTCCGCCGTCGGGCCCTTCTCCGGCTCGCTGGGCCGCGAGCGCCCCCGCTCCGGGCCCTTCTCCGGCTCGCTGGGCCGCGCCCCTGGGCGCCCGAGCCGTCGGCCGCGCCGGCCCGACCCGGTTGCCACCGGCGCTCTTCGCCGCGTACAGGCCGGTATCGGCCACGGCCAGGAGCTCGGTCGCCGACCGGCCGTCTCCCGGGTGGGTCGCAATACCGATCGACGCGCCCAGCGGGAACGGCCGGCGGCCATCGGCCGAGAACGGCGCGGCCCGGAAGGCCCGGATCAGTCGGTCGGCCACGCGCATCGCGTCGGTGTGCGTGGTCTCGGGCAGGACGAGGGCGAACTCGTCTCCCCCGTAGCGGGCGGCGACGTCGGACGTCCGCAGGACGGAGCGGATCAGGCCCGCCACGTGCACCAGGACACCGTCGCCGTACAGGTGGCCGAACGTGTCGTTGACCAGCTTGAAGTCGTCGAGGTCGAGCATCACGACGCTCAGCGGCCGGTGCGTCCGGACGGCCCGCACCACCTCCTCCGACAGCCGCTCCTGCAGGTACCGGTGGTTGAAGAAGCCGGTCAGCGGGTCGCGGTCCGCCAGGTTTCGGGCAGTTTCGTACAGGCGGGCGTTCTCGAGTGCCATCGCCGCCTCGTGCGCCATCGTGCGGGCAAGCGTGATCCGGCCGGCGTCGGCCGTCGGCCGCCCCGTCGAGACGAGCTCCACCAGCCCGATCACGCGGTCGTTCACGACCAGGGGAAGCATCACCAGCCCGCGCTGCCCATCGCGCCGCAGCAGCTCCACCTCGGCCGGGTCGGCGCCCGGCTCGTCCGCGTCCACGATCTCGAGGACCCCGCCCTCCAGCACGCGTCGCGTCACCGGGTAGCCGGCCAGGGGATAGTAGTCATCGAGCACGCCACGCGTCGCGACCGGGTAGCAGCCCAGCGTCCGCAGCCGGTCGTTCGGCTGGTCCCAGTCGCTGATCTGTGCCTGGTCGGCCCCCACGGCCCGGGCAAGGTGCTCGGCCATCAGGTCGGCGACCGCTCGCGGGTCCAGCGAGCGTGAGAGGGCGCTGCTCATGTCCAGCAGCTGCCGAAGCTCTGACGCCAGCCGCCGTGTCTCGGCCATCAGGTCAGCGCCGGAGAAGGCGGTGGCCGCCTGGTCGGCGATGATCGTGAGCAGCCGGAGGTCATCATCGTCGAACTGGTGGAGCCCGAGCTTGGACAGCGTGATCACGCCGATGAGCTCGTCGTCGTGCTGCATGGGCACCACGAGCATCGACTCGTCGACATCGTCGGTCCCCGGGATCGTCACCCCTCGCGGGTCGGTCACGACGTCGTCGATCCGGAGGGGCCGCCGGTGCAGGCCGACCCACCCCGTGAGGCCCTCTCCGATCCTCGTCCGCAGGATCTCGAGGTCCACCTTCTCGTAGGCGCCGACCCGACCCTCGAACGCGATGGCGACCAGGTCGTCCGGGGGCGCCAGGACATAGACGCGGGCGTTGTGGTAGTCGATCACCCGGCGCGTCTCCTCGACCACCGCCTGCGCGACGTCCCTGCGGGTGAGGCTGACGCTCATCCGGCGGGCCGTCTGCTGGAGGACGCCCATCTGGGCCGCGCGGCGCATCTCGGAGGCCCGCGCCCGGCCGACCAGGGCGCCGGTGGTGATGATCGTGCCGCCGACCGTGAGGTCCAGCACGATCAGCAGCTCCTGCATCGAGCTGGGGCCGCCCGACACCGCCCAGCCTGTCAGGCCCAGGCCCAGGATCATCAGCCCACCGACGAACGCGATGGAATGCAGGCGGGTCGCCGGGACACGGCTCTGCCAGGCGGAGGTGCGATTCCGGGTCGTGGACGGGCGATGCACGATCGCGATCCTGCCACCGTGGGGCCGCGCGGGGCACCCACCGAAGGTACCGCCGGCGTCCGTTGTCCCGGGCGCCGGCCGGCGCCGTGACGGCCGCTGCAGCCGCTTCGCCCGGGGCCGCTCAGCCGTCGGGACGGTAGCGGAACGTCTCCGACTCCGGCCGCCCCAGCCAGTCCGCGAGGGTGCCTGCCGCCATGTCCCTGGGGGACAGCGCAGGCTCGACCACGGGCCACTCGATCCCGATCTCGGGGTCATCCCAGCGGATCCCGGACTCGTGGGCCTGGTCGTAGGTGGCGGTGCAGAAGTACTCGATCTCGGCGATGTCGCTCAACACGGCGAACCCACGCGCGAACGATGGTGGCGCCCAGACCAGCAGCGGCTCATCCGCGGAGGCCTCCACCGTCACCGCCTGCCCGAGGGTCGGCGATCCGGGCCGGATGTCCACGGCAACCAGGAACGCCCGCCCGGCCACCACGCGCATCAGCTTGCCCTGTGGCGGGTCCCACTGGAAGTGCAGGCCACGGATCACGCCCCGCACCGAACGCGACTGGTTTACCTGGACGAACCCGGCCGGCAGCCCGAGCTCGGCGAAGCCGTCGGTGCGCAGGACCTCCAGGAACCAGCCCCGCTCGTCGGGGAACACTCGAGGCCGGACCAGCCGGACCTCGGGGATGGCGGTCGACTCGACGCTGAACGGCACCGCTTACATCATCGCGAGGCCGCCGTCCACGCCGAGCACCTGCCCGGTGATGTAGGCGGCCTCGTCCGACGCGAGGAAGGCGACCGCGGCGGCGATCTCGTCCGGCGTGGCAAACCGGCCCAGCGGGGTCGCCCTCTTGATCGCGTCCTTGACGGTGTCCGGCAGGCTGTCGGTCAGCTCGGTCACGACAAAGCCGGGGGCGACCGCGTTGACCGTGATCCCCCGGGACGCGACCTCGCGCGCGAGCGCCTTGGTCAGGCCGATCAGGCCGGCCTTGGATGCCGAATAGTTGGCCTGGCCGGCGTTGCCCATCTGCCCGGAGACGCTGGACATGTTGATGATCCGGCCGGAGCGCTGCTTGATCATCGGTCGGAGCACGGCGCGCGCCATGTAGAAGGCGCCGGTCAGGTTGACGTTGATGACCTCGGCCCAGGCGGCGTCGCTCATCCGCATGGCCAGGTCGTCGCGGGTGATGCCGGCGTTGTTGACCAGGATGTCGATGTGGCCGAACTCCCGGAGCGCCTCCTCGACCGTCGCCGCGCACGATGCCGGGTCGGTGACATCGCCGCCGACGCAGACGGAACGCCGGCCGAGCGCCTCGACGTCACCCTTGGTGTGATCGTCCACGAGGCAGGCGGCCCGGTCGATGAACGCCACGTCCGCTCCCTGCCTGCCCAGCATGATCGCGACGGCGCGGCCGATCCCGCGTGAACCGCCCGTGACGACGGCGACCTTGCCGGTGAGGTCGATCATGGGGTGCGTTCCTCCTCTCGCTCCGGGCGGGCGAACCGGCCGTAGCTCGTCCCGACCGGTCAGCGGGCCGGCTGGTGCACGCGCTCCGGCTCGCCGGGCGCGACGTCTGACAGGTCAAGGTCAACGGAAAGCGGCCGGCGCATGATCTCGGCCAGGGCGGGCGGGATCGGATCCACCGAGTCCCAGTCCACCGGCAGCCGCACGGACACGTCCTCCGGGCGGACCGCTGCGTCGCCCTCGAGGCCACGGGCCGGGTCGGCGGTCCATTCCATCGCGACGGCACCCGAGGTGAACCCGGCGCCGAACGCCACGAACACGAGGTGATCGCCGACCTTGACCCGTCCACCGTTGACGGCCTCGGCCAGCGCGATGGGCACCGATGCCGCCGAGGTGTTCCCGTACCGGTCCACGTTCACGTACATCCGGTCCATCGGCAGGTTGAGGCCCTTGGCCACCGCCTCGATGATCCGGATGTTCGCCTGGTGCGGGATGAACAGGTCGATGTCGTCCGCGGTGAGCCCGGCCTTGGCGACCGCCGCCAGCGCGGTCGACGCCAGCGTGCGCGTGGCGAACCGGTACGTCTCGCGGCCCTCCATCCGGATCTTGTGCTCCCCGCGCGCGATCGTCTCGGGTGACGGCGGGCTCTTGGACCCGCCCGCGGGCAGCCAGATCATGTAGGCACCCTGCGGCTCCGTCGTCAGCTCGATCCCCGCCGGTGCGATGGGCTCGTCGCTCGCCGACAGCACGACGGCCCCGGCGCCGTCCCCGAACAGGATGCAGGTGCTGCGGTCCGTGTAGTCCAGGAACCGGGTCAGCAGCTCCGCCCCGATCACCAGCACGTGGCGAGCCAGCCCCGAGCTCAGGTAGGCGGTTGCGGTCGCGTACGCGTACACGAACCCGGAACAGGCGGCCATCACGTCGAATGCGGTCGCCCGCGTGTTCCCGATCGCCTCCTTGACCAGGGCCGCGGTGGAGGGCATCCAGTAGTCCGGCGTGAGCGTGGCCACGAGGATCACGTCGATGTCGTCGGGCTCCAGCCCCGCCGTGCGGATCGCGCGCAGGCCCGCGACAGCGCCCATCGAGGCGGTTGTCTCGTCCGCGGCGGCGACGCGGCGCTCCCGGATCCCCGTCCGGGTCACGATCCACTCGTCGGACGTGTCGACCATCCGCTCCAGGTCGGCGTTGGACAGCACCTGGGACGGAGCATAGCGGCCCCAGCCGGTGAGCCGGACGGCGTGAAGCGCGGGGGCGGTCATGCGGGCTCCACCTCGATCAGGGCCTGCTTGGTCTTGACCAGCGCGCCGTTCTCGACACACACGCGAACCACGCGGCCGGCGAGGTCGCTCTTGATCTCGTTGAACAGCTTCATCGCCTCGATCAGCCCGATGATCTGGCCGACGGCGACGTGGTCTCCGACCGCGACGTAGGGCGTCGCTCCGGGTGAGGGCGCTCCGTAGTAGATGCCGGTGAGCGGAGCGCGCACCGCCGGCCGGGCCTCCTGGGCCGCCGCGCCGGCCCCCGCCGGCGGCGCGGCAGCCGTCGGTCCCGGGGCCACGTCGGGCATGGCGGGCTCGGCCCCCGCTCCAGCGGAAGCGGTCACCTGGCCGATCGCCGCCGGGGCGCGAAGGACGATCGTGGTACCGCCGGCGGCGACCTCGAGCTCGCCCAGGTCGCTTCGCTCCAGCACCGAGGTCAGCCGGTCCACCAGGGCAAGCAGCGAGGCGTCGGCACGCGTGAGCGAGACGGCGGGCACCGGTGCATCGGCCGCGCCGTCGTCGGGCTCCGGTGCGACATCGGCCGCCGGCGTGTCCTCACCCCCTGACGTGGCGACGCCGGGCTCACCGATTCCACCCGGACCGACCGCCACCCGTCGGGCCAGCTCGCGCTCGCCCTCGAGACCTGTCTCGGCCATCGCGTCCTCCTTCGGGGCCGGCTCGCGCTTGCTGCTCATCCGTCCCACCGCACGAACGCGAGCGCCGTGTTCTGGCCCCCGAACCCGAACGAGTTGGACACGGCCGCGCGCATCGGGCGGCTGGTCGCCACGTTGGGGGTCAGGTCGAGACCGGCGGCGTGCTCGTCGGGATCGTCCAGGTTGATTGTGGGCGGCACCCGGCCGTCCCGCAACGCGAGCACCGTCGCCACGGCCTCGATTGCGCCGGCTGCGCCCAGCGTGTGGCCCAGCATCGACTTGTTGGCGGTGACCGCGACCCGTGGCGCATGGTCGCCGAACACCGTCCGGATCGCCTGCAGCTCGGCCTTGTCGCCTTCCGGCGTCGAGGTCGCGTGGGCGTTCACGTGGTCGATCTCGCCCGGATCAAGACCGGCCTTGTCCAGCGCGCGGCGTGCCGCGCGGACCGCGCCGATCCCGCCCGGGGCCGGGAGCGTGATGTGCCATGCGTCGGCCGTGGCCCCGTAGCCCACGAGCTCCGCGAGCGGGTGCGCCCCGCGCGCCTCGGCATGGTCCAGCGCCTCCAGCACGAGCGCGGCTCCGCCCTCGCCGACCACGAACCCGTCGCGGGCACGGTCGAACGGTCGCGACGCCGCGGGCGGATCGTCGTTGCGCGTGGACAGGGCCTTCATCGTCCCGAACCCGCCCAGTGTCGCCTCGTGGATGCCGGCCTCGACGCCGCCAGCGATCATGAGGTCCGCGTCGCCCCGGCGGATCGTCTCCCACGCCTCGCCCAGGGCGTGACCGCCCGTGGCACAGGCCGAGACTGTCGCGAAGTTGGGCCCGAGCGCACCGCATGCGATCGCCACCTGGCCGGCGCCCACGTTCGCGATGCCCATCGGGATGAAGAACGGCGAGATGCGGTCCGGGCCGCGCTCGCCCATCAGGAGCACATTGTCGAACAGCGTGGACACGCCACCCAGGCCCGAGCCGACGATGACGCCGCTGCGCTCGGCCAGCGAGGGATCCAACCGACCGGGCAGCCCGGCCTGGTCCAGCGCCTGGCGCGAGCAGACGAGGGCGAACTGGATGTAGCGGTCGGTCCGGCGGATCTCCTTCCGGTCCAGGATGTCCGACGGGTCGAAGTCCTTGACCTCCGCGGCGATGCGGACCCCGAGCCGCGACGGGTCGAACGAGGTCACCGTGGTCACGCCGGACCGCCCCGCCAGCAGCCCGTCCCAGGTGGATGGCACGTCGTTGCCGACCGCGGTGATCGCCCCCATCCCGGTGACGACCACGCGACGAGGCCGCGCCGGCCAGGCCCAGCTCATCGCACCAGCTTCCCCGTGCGAACGGTCGCGGCGCGGTAGACGTCGCCCGGCAGGCCGCGGGCCGAGATGGCGCTGGCGACGGCGAGCGCATCGAACGTCGTGCGCCGGATCTCCGCGAGCACCTCGCCCTCGTCGATGGTCACCAGGGCCCAGGACGCGGTCGGGTCGCCGTCGAACACGTAGCCGGCGCTGCCATCGTTGACGATGACCTTCCAGCCCAGGTCACGCACCTCGGGGACGTGGGTGTGACCGACGCAGATGACCCGGGCATCGGTCGCCGTGACGCGCTCCAGGATGACGCTGGCATCGAGCGCCTGGTCGAAGCCGCGCGTCTGGGACCCGGGCGACGCGTGGACGACGAGCACGAGGGTGTCGTCCTCCGCTCGCAGCCGCCGCTCCGCGGGCAGTCGCCGAAGCCAGTCCAGCTGCGCGTCGGACAGCTCGTCGTGGGCCCACTCGGCGGCGATCCGGATGGTGTCCGGGACGCCGTCCTCGTACCACGGGAAGGCCGCGCCGTAATCGAAGTCGGCGACGGCGACGTCGGTGTTGCCCGAGACGATGTACGCCCCGTCCGCCTCCAGCGAACGGACCGCCTCGATCACGCCGGCGGGATCGGGCCCGTTGAGGACCAGGTCACCCGCGACCATGATCGCGTCCGGCTTCTCGGCCCGGATCGCGGCCAGGGTGGCCTCGAGCGCGGCGAGGTTGCCGTGAACGTCGGACAGGACCGCGAGGCGGGTCACCGGAGCACCCCTGCCGGCGGGATGATGAAGCTCAGCAGGCCCTCGCAGGCGACCTCGCCGGCGACGCTGGCCACGCCCCGTCCCTTGCCGAAGCGGCTGCCCAGCTTCTCCATCGTGACCTCGAGGCGCAGCGTGTCGCCGGGCACGACGACGCGCTTGAAGCGGACCTCGTCGATCCCCGCGAACAGGCCGATGCGATCGCCGAAGCCCGGCTGCTTCGCCACGTACACGGCCATCGTCTGTGCGAGCGCCTCCACCTGGAGCACGCCCGGCATGACCGGCATGCCGGGAAAGTGGCCCTGGAAGAACCACTCGGTGGCGGTGACGGCCTTGATGGCCACGATCCGCCTGGCGTCCGGGTCGTACTCCACGATCCGGTCCACGAGCAGGAACGGCCAGCGGTGCGGGATCAGGCCTTCGATCTCGCGCACGGTATGCACGGTGCCCGGCGTGGGCACAGCGGTCGGGTCGGCGGGCGCGGTGGGATTGGCGTCGGTCACGGGCAGCTCCAGGCGGGATGGGGTCGAGTGTCACGCGCCGCGACCGGGCCGAAGCGGGCGTTGGTTGCAGGGGTGCACGCGAGGGTGTCAACGATCGGGCGGCGAGGCGGGCGACGCAGGCCGGTCATGCGGAGCGATCCGCCGCCGCCAGGAACGCGGCACCACCCACCCGGTCGAGCAGGTTGGTCGTGAACCGACCCTCGAGGAACGGCTCGGATGCGAGCAGCGCCCGGTGGATCTGGGCGTTGGTCACGACCCCCTCGATGACCAGCTCGTTCAGCGCCGCCCGGCCACGAGCGATGGCGTCGTCGCGGCTCGCGCCCCAGACGACGAGCTTGCCCAGCAGCGAGTCGTAGTACGGCGGCACCTCGTAGCCGGCATAGGCGTGGGAGTCGAAGCGGACACCCGGGCCGCCGGGCGCGTTGAACCGCTCGATCGTGCCCGCACCGGGGCGGAAGTCGTGCTCGGGGTCCTCGGCGTTGATCCGGAACTCGATCGCGTGACCGCGCGGGGCAACGTCCGCCTGGGTGAAGCCGAGCGGCTCGCCGCTGGCGATCCGGATCTGGGTCGCCACGAGATCGATGCCGGTGAGCATCTCGGTCACCGGGTGCTCGACCTGGATCCGGCAGTTGATCTCGATGAAGTAGGCGTTCCCGTCGCTGTCCACGA
Source organism: uncultured Chloroflexia bacterium (assembly GCA_963732805.1). Lineage (GTDB taxonomy): Bacteria > Chloroflexota > Limnocylindria > Limnocylindrales > CSP1-4 > CAIXZV01. The sequence goes on along the minus strand of CAVTAW010000002.1, from coordinate 876,201 downwards.
GGAACTCGAGCGTGCCCAGGTTCTCGTAGCCGGCCGCGACCACCGCCCGGATCGCGCGCTCCGCCAGCTCCCTGCGCCCGGCCGGGGTCATCGCGGGCGAGGGCGATTCCTCGATGATCTTCTGGTGGCGCCGCTGGACGGAGCAGTCGCGCTCCCACATGTGGACGCCGTGGCCGAACCGGTCGATGGCAACCTGGACCTCGACGTGGCGGTTGTCCTCCAGCCAGCGCTCGAGGTACAGGGAATCGTCACCGAAGGCGGCCCGAGCCTCGGAGCGGCAGATCGGCAGCACCGCGGCCAGCTCGCGCGGGGAGCGCACCATCCGCATGCCCTTGCCGCCGCCGCCGGCCGAGGGCTTGATCAGCACCGGGTAGCCGATCCGCTCGGCGTCCTCCAGGGCCTGGGCGTCGTCGACGAGCAGCCCTGAGCCGGGGATTGTCGGCAGGCCGTGGGCGGCGAGCAGCCGGCGCGTCTCCTCCTTGGAGGCAAAGCGCTCCAGCACGTTGGCGGGCGGCCCGATGAAGGTCAGCCCGTGGGCCCGCACCGCGTCGGCGAAGGCATCGTCCTCGGACAGGAAGCCGTATCCGGGATGGACGGCATCGCAGCCGGTGACGAGCGCCGCAGAGATCAGGGCCGGTGCGGACAGGTACGAACGCCTGGCATCGGCCGGGCCGATGCAGATGGCCTCATCCGCGAGCATCGCCGGGAGTGACTCGCGGTCCGGTTCCGAGTAGGCGACAACGGCCTCGAGCCCCAGCGTCCGACAGGCGCGCAGGACCCGCAGTGCGATCTCGCCCCGGTTGGCGATCAGGACGCGACTGACCATCGTCACCCGCCCTCGGGGGTGTCGGCGCCCCCGCCGTCCACGGGCGACGGAGCGGGCGGATCGACCAGGTCGGGCTCGATCGCCGCGATCTCCTCGCCGTATTCGACCGCCTCGTCGGGCGCCGCGAACACCTCGGCGAGCGTTCCGTCGACCGGGGATGGGATGTCCTGCGGGATGCCCAGCAGGTCCACCGTTCCCACTGCATCGCCGGCACGGACCTTCGTGCCCACTGCCGGGCCGACGTGGAAGATCCCGACCGCCGGCGATGTCGCGATCACGCGCTCCGGGAGGGCCTCGGCGCCTCGTCCGCGGACGGCCTCGAACCCGGGCCCGCCGGTGCCGGCGGCGGCAGATCCGCCGGCCGACGAGTGCCCTGCGTCGCGCCCGCCGCGACCGTCCCGGTCCGCGTGGAGCGGCAGCCGCGGTCGCTCCACGCGCCGAGCCGCCGGCGCCGCGGGCGCCAGTGGGCGTCGAAGCCGGATGCGCCACTCGCCCTCCTGGACCTCGAGCTCGCCCAGCCCGCTGCCGGACAGCTTCTGCACCAGGGCCGGCACGAGCGTCTCGGACAGGCGGGCGAGGCTCGCGTGATCGGTCTGGCGCTGGGCCGGGGTGCGGTTCCCGGGGTGCTTGGCTTCGGGCATCGACTAGACGTCCTCGCGGGCGGGGGGCTCGTCGCGGCGGCCCACCGGGAGTGGCGCGGGGATGGCCCGCTGGCCAGCCTCGATCAGGCTGCGCAGGCGGTCGGCCAGCCCCGGCCGGGGCGGGATGGTCGGCGTGGCCGCCGGGCCCTCCAGCTCGGCATAGGCGCCGAGCGAACGGTACCGGCGATAGCGCTCGTCGACCAGTCGATCGAGCGGGATGGCCGTCAGGCGGTCCAGCTCGCGGACGATGGCGACCTTGAGCCGCCTCGCCGTCTCGCCCGGATCGGCCTGCGCCCCATCGGCCGGTTCAGGGATCACCTCGTCCACCACGCCCAGGTCCAGCTGGTCGGCGGCGGTCATCTTCATGGCCGTGGCGGCGGTCGCGGCCTCGTCCGAGGTCCGCCACAGGATGCTGGCACAGCCCTCGGGCGAGATGACCGAGTAGACCGCGTTCTCCAGCGCGAGGACGACGTCGCCCACGGCGATCGCCAGGGCGCCACCGGAGCCACCCTCGCCGGTGATCACCGTTACGATCGGCGTCCGGAGGCGGGTCATCAGGCCGACGGACCGGGCGATGGCCTCCGCGATCCCGCGCTCCTCGGACTCGGGCCCTGGATGCGCGCCGGGCACGTCCACGAACGTCACCACCGGCAGGCCGCATCGCTCGGCGAGCTCCATCACCCGCATCGCCTTCCGGTACCCCTCCGGGTGCGGCATGCCGAAGTTGCGTCGCACGTTCTCCTCGGTGTCGGCCCCCTTCTGCTGCCCGATGACGGCCACCCGTCGACCCTCGATCCGGGCGAAGCCGGCGACCATGGCCTCGTCGTCACCGAACAGGCGGTCGCCGTGCAGCTCGAGGAACTCGTCGGCGATCCCGGCCAGGAGCTCCAGGGTCCGCGGCCGGCGCAGGTTGCGGGCAAGCTGGACGCGGGCCCAGACCGCCGCCTTGGGGTCAGCCGGCGGCGTGTCGGACTGGTCGCGGCCCTCGTGGTCCTCGCCGCCGTCGCGCCCCCGGTTCAGGATGCGGTCAACCACGAGCGGCCTCCGCCTGCTGCGGCACGAGGAACCGCAGGACCTGTGCCAGCTCGCGCCGCAGGTCCGGGCGCTCGACGATGCGATCCACGAAGCCATGGCGATACAGGAACTCGGCGCGTTGGAAGCCCGGCGGCAGCTCCTGCCCGATGGTGCCGGCTCCCACGCGCGCCCCGGCGAAGCCGATCAGGGCATTGGGCTCCGCGAGGTTCACATCGCCCATCGCCGCGTACGAGGCGAACACCCCTCCCGTCGTCGGATCCGACATCACCGAGACGTAGGGAACGCGTGCGGCTCGCAGGCGTTCGAGCGCAGCCATCGTCTTGGCCAGCTGCATCAGGGCAAGCGTTCCCTCCTGCATCCGGGCACCGCCCGACGCCGACACGACCACCAGGGGCACACGCTCTGCAAGCGCCGCTTCGGCAGCCCGGGCCACCTTCTCGCCCACGACCGCCCCCATCGACCCGCCCATGAAGGCGAAGTCCATGACCAGGATCGCCACCCGCTGGCCCTCGATCCGCCCGAAGCCCCAGACGGCGGCATCCCGCAATCCCGTTGCCAGCTGGGCGGCCGCGAGGCGATCCCGGTACGGCTTCTGGTCCACGAAGCCCAGGGGATCCTCGGACACCAGCCCGGCGTCCCGCTCCTCGAATGCGCCGTCGTCGAGGAGCTGCGACAGCCGTGCGGGCGCGGAGAGCCGGAAGTGGTGACCGCACGACGGGCAGACGCGCATCGCCTTGTCGAGCTGCTTGTTGAACAGCTGCTCCTCGCACGACGGGCATCGGGTCCACATCGTCTCGGGGAAGTCCTCGCGGCGAGGCCGGAAGGACGGGAACTTCATGGGCATCAGGCCGTCCCTCCGACGCCGCCGCCTGTCATCGGCGCATCGGCCAGGCGGCGGCCATGACCCCCCGGCACGGTGCGGGTCATCGCCCCGGCCCGGGGGCTCCGGTCGATCGGCCGGGCCGCGCGCCAGGCGACCCAGGCCACGCCGACCAGCGAGATGGCCGCCGACGTGATCGCGCCGCCCACGATCAGCGGGCGACGGGCTCCCGCCAGGCGGGGATCTGCCTCGAGGACGGCGTCGTCGGCCGGGTCGAGCGTGCCGTCGAGGATCGCCGGCAGCAACGGGTCCGGCCCGGGGTCCAGCGGCGCGTCGCCCCGGTGTCGGCCGCCTGGCATGCCGCCCGGGGCAGCAAACGCGACCACCGCGCCGCGGTCATCCACCGGGCGCCCGGCCCGTGCCGCCCGTCGGTCCGCCGCCAGGGCCGCCAGCCGCGTCGCGAGCCGCTCCTCGAACCGGAACGACGGGTGGACCCGGACCAGCGATCGCTGCAGCAGGCGGGCGGCGTCGCGCAGGGCCGGCTCCAGCGCGGCGTCGGTCGGGACGTCACCGGCGCGGCGCTCGGTGCTGGCGAGGAGCGCCTCGAGGTAGTGGTCGGCGACGAGGGCATCCACGTCGGCGCGATCACGGTCGTGCAGGCGACCGGCCGTCACCGGCGGCCCCGGTCCCGGCCGAGCTCCGCGGCCACCGCGACCAGGGCGCGGTGGATCAGGACCCGCACGGCGCCTTCGGAACGCCCGAGGACGCCGGCGATCTCGGCCGTGCTCATCTCGTCCACGAACCGAAGCAGCAGCGCCCGGCGCCGATCGTCCGGCAGCCGGTCAAGCGCCCGCAGGGCGCCGGCGGCCTCGTCCCGGATCACGGTCTGGGCCTCCAGGTCCGCAGGGTCGGCGATGGCGAGGCCGGCACCGAGCGCCGCGTCGAGCGATGCCGCGGGCCGGCGCCGCCGCGCGCGGCGCTCGTTGGCGACGACATTGCGTGCGATCCGGAACAGCCAGATCCTGAACGTCGATGCATCGCGGCCGTCCTCCGGGTGTGCCAGCTCGCGGAAGCGGGGCAGCGCCGCAAGGGCGCGCATGAACACACGCTCGGTCGCGTCCTCGGCAGCGTGATGATCGGCGAGCTCGTACAGGGCGAAGGCGTACACCTGGGCAACGTACTTCCGGTACAGGGCGTCGAACTGGGCGGGGTCGCGCCGGGCCGCTTCAACCAGCGGCCGGTCGCGGTCGAGCGGCAGGACGCCTCCTCGCGTCGGTCGCTCGTGCCTTCCAAACACCGGACTGGCCATCGCGTTACACCCCGCCTGCGGCCAGCCGGACGCGCGTGACCTCTGCGGCGTGCACCAGGCGCTCGCCGGGCTCCGCGTCGCCGCTTGCCGCCGGATCGCGGGCCGGGCCCTCGACCACCAGCGCGCCGGTCGCGGCATCGACGCCCAGCGCGGTCACCGGTCGTCCGTCGCCGGGGGAGCCATCAACCCCTCCGAGGATCACCTGCCGGCCGGTCGTGACCTGGCGTCCGGTCCACGTGTCGACGTCGAAGAACCCGGCCCGGAGCGCGGCGAGCCGGGCCTCGGTGCGATCCAGAAAGCTCGTGAGCAGGACGTCCACGTCGATCGGCCGCCCGGCCGACGCCTCGCGAAGGCTGGCCATCGAGCCCGCCAGCTCGGCCGGGAAGGTGGCCGCGCTCCAGTCGGCGTTGATCCCGATGCCCACGACGATGCGCGGATCCGGGGTACCCAGTCCGATCGTCTCGCCCAGGACGCCCGCCAGCTTGCGCAGCTCCACGGGCGCGGCCAGGCGTCGGAGCGCTGCTCCCGGTTCGATGGCCTCGGTCAGCGGGGCGTTGGGGCCGGAGACCTCGATCACCAGGTCGTTGGGCCACTTCATGCGGATCGCGCCGACCCGCAGGCCCGCCGCATCCTCGGCAGCGTCGCACATGGCCAGCGCGATCGTCGCGGGCAGGCGCCACGACCGGTCGGCCGCCAGCCACGTGGGACGGAATCCCAGCGACACGAGGAGGGCCGCACCAGGCGGCGCGACCCAGGCGCGTCCGAGCCGGCCGCGTCCCGCTGTCTGCTCGCCGGCTGTCGCCACGCACACCTCGGAAACGCCGTTGGCCAGCCAGGCCCGGACGACGTCGTTGGTGGAGCCGACCGTGGGGAAGTGCTCGACGCGGCTGAACGCGGCCCTCGTCTCCTTCCGATGGACGGCCGCCGTCGCGACCTCGGTCACTGCGGTCAGCCCGCGACGGCGCCGGCCGCCTCGACCTTCTCGGGATGCTCCAGCTCGAACGCGGCGTGGAGGGCGCGCACCGCCTCCTCGACGCGATCCTCGGCGATGATCGTCGTGATCCGGATCTCCGACGTCGAGATCATCTCGATGTTGATGCCGGCGTCGGCGAGGGTGCCGAACATCCGCGCCGCGTAGCCCGGCGCGTTGTGGATCCCGGCCCCCACGATGGACACCTTGGCCACCGAGCTGTCGGTCGTCATGTCGCGGAAGCCGAGGTCGCTGATCAGCGGCTCGAGCAGCCGCTTGGCCTTCGCAAGCTCCACCCGCGGGATCGTGAACGACAGGTCGGTTGCCCCGCCGTGACCCACGTTCTGGACGATCATGTCGACGTTGATGCCGGCGTCCGCGAGCGGCCCGAACACGCTTCGCGCGACGCCCGGCTTGTCGGGCACCTCGACCAGCGTGATCTTGGCGACGTTCCGGTCGTGGGCCAGCCCCCGGACCTTGTTCCGCTGCTCCACGAGCGGGTCCTCCCTGATCTGCGTCCCGGGCGCGTCCTCGAACGAGCTGAGGACCTCGATGACGACGTCATTGACCCATCCGAGCTCGACCGCCCGGACCTGCATCACCTGCGCGCCCTGGTGGGCGAGCTCCATCATCTCCTCGTAGCCGATCACGGGCAGCTGCCGCGCGTCCGGCACGATCCGGGGATCGGCCGTGTAGATGCCCTTCACGTCCGTGAAGATCTGGCACCGGTCGGCGTTCAGCTGGGCCGCGAGCGCCACCGCCGTGGTGTCGGAGCCGCCCCGGCCGAGCGTCGTGATCTCGGCCGCGTGGACGTCGCTGGCGGTGGGGCTGGCATCGAGCGCCTCGAGCGGGGCGACGCTCATCCCCTGGAAGCCGGCAACGATGACGACCTTGCCGGCGGCCAGCTCCGCACGCACGCGCCGCGGATCGATGCCCGCGATCCGCGCCTTGCCGTAGCGGCCGTCCGTGGTGATCCCGGCCTGCGGTCCCGTCAGGCTGATGGCCGCCACGCCCAGCGACTGGAGCGCCATGGACATCAGCGTGGCGCTCTGGTGCTCCCCGGTGGCCAGCAGGACGTCCAGCTCGCGCGGATCCGGTTCGTCGGTGATCGCGGCGGCCAGCGCCAGCAGCTCGTCGGTGGCATCGCCCATCGCCGATACGACGACCACGAGCCGCGAGCCGCTCGCGCGCTCCCTGACGATGCGCCGGGCGACCCGCCGGATGCGCTCCGCGTCCGCGACCGAGGAACCGCCGAACTTCATCACGACCAGGGGGGCAGCCATGGCCGCATTCTAGCGGAGCACGATCCCGTGACCCCGGCTGGGACGATCTTCGCCCGGCGACGGATGTCGCCTCGGGACGGAATCCCCGCAGCGCGCCACAATCGCAGGACCCCGGGCGCCCGTCCCAGCCAAGGAGACAGCCAGCAATGTGCTTCGATCACGATTCCCGGCCGCCCATCGCACCGATCGCAGGGGGCTCCCTCGACGCGCAGGACGTCGTGCTCGAGGCCTCGGATGGGAACCGGTTCGGTGCCTACCTCGCCCGGGCCGCCGAGCCCACCGGCGCCGGGATCGTGATCCTGCCTGACGTGCGCGGGCTCCACGCCTACTACCGTGACCTTGCCCTCCGGTTCGCGGAACGCGGCGTCGACGCCCTCGCCATCGACTACTTCGGCCGCACCGCGGGGATCGGTGATCGAGGCCCGGGCTTCGACTACGCGCCGCACGTGGCGCAGGCGACGTTCGATGGGCTTCGGGCCGATGTGATGGCCGCCGCTGCGCACCTGGCGCGGTCGACCGGGGCGGCCCGCGTGTTCACGATCGGGTTCTGCATGGGCGGGCGGATCTCGTTCCTGAGCGCAACCTTCGGGCTCGACCTGGCGGGTGTCATCGGCTTCTACGGGTGGCCGGTCGGGGAGGCGCGCAACGGAAGCCCGGCCCCGGCGGACGTCGCGGACACGTTCGGGAGCCCTGTCCTGGGCATCTTCGGCGGCGCCGACCTGGGCATCACGGCCGACGCCGTGAGCGCCTTTGAGGTGGCCCTGACCGAGGCCGGGGTCGAGCACGACATCACCACGTATCCCGACGCCCCGCACAGCTTCTTCGATCGGAAGGCCGACGAGTTCAGCTCGACGTCGGCTCGCGCCTGGGACCAGGTGCAGGGCTTCATCGCGTCCCACGCCGCCCGGACATGAGCTTCCTGAAGCGCATCCTCGGCGGCGACCGCAACGAACCGGATGCGGATCCCACCGGAACCGGGGAGGCGTCGGTCCGCGGGACGACGGCGCAGCCATCGACCCCCGACGAGCTGGCAGCCGAGGAGATCGAGCGCGAGCGCGCCCTGCTGCGCGCGGATGCCGAGCGCCTGAGCGACGACCTCATCCAGCGCCAGATGCGCTATGCCGACCGGTCGTGGACGCCTCCGGCGCAGGGTGGCGAGCGCCGGGCGGACGACGCGGACCGGGGCGGCTCCGAATGAGCCGCCGCGCAGCCCGTCGCGCGACGGGTCGGCGCGGCCGGCGATTCCGGTGCACGCGACGGCGGGTCGGCGGGTACGCTGGACCCCGCCAGACCACCTGAACCCAAGGTAAGGAGGGGCGATGAAGGAACGGCTGATCGGCGACGACCAGCTGCTGGTCACGGCCGACACGACGCTCGGCGACGCGCTCTGGGACTGGGTCGCGGCCGATGCCGCCCGGCGTGCGCCCGACGGCTGGCGAATCTCGAACATCGGCGCGGTCGGGACCCAGTTCAACATGCCGGGCAATGTCCAGTTCAACGTGGGCGGCGGCTACATGACCGGCGTCTCGATGTGGATCCTCTACCGCCGTTGAGCACCGTGAACCCGGCGTCCCCCCGATCCCTTGCGCCCAGCGACCGCACCAGGGTCCGCCGGCTCCCCGAGCGCGGTCGCTACGATCGCGAGACCATCGACGCGATCATCGATGCCGCCATCGTCGGCCATGTCGGCTGGATCCTCGACGGCCAGCCGTTCGTCACCCCGACCGCCGTCTGGCGGCAGGGAGACCGGCTGTACTGGCATGGCTCGCGGGCCAGCCGGATGCTCAGGTCGGTTGACGACGCCGCCGTGTGCCTCACGATCACGCACCTCGACGGCCTGGTCCTTGCCCGCTCCGGCTTCCACCATTCGGTCAACTTCCGTTCGGCGATGGTGCTCGGGACCGCGCACCTGGTGACCGACGAGGCGGAGATGGACGCCGCCCTGCGTGCCTTCATCGAGCACCTGTACCCGGGTCGCTGGGCCCAGCTCCGGCCGATGACCGCCAGGGAGCGCAAGCAGACCTCGGTGCTGTGGATGGACCTGCGCGAGGCATCCGCGAAGGTTCGTGACGACATCGATCACGACGATCCCGGCGACGAGACCTGGCCCGTGTGGGCGGGAGTCGTCCCGGTGCGTCTTGAACGCGGAACGCCGGAGCCCGATCCGTTCGTGCCGGCAGGCTCGCCCGGCCCCGAGGTCCGCCTGCCGGGCTGACCCGTATCGGGGGCGGGCGTACCGGGATCAACCGGCGACAACCTCCGGGCCCCGGTTGCGGGGAGCCACGATCATGGTCCGGCCTTCGAGGCCGACCTCGCTCGCCGCCTCGACCAGCGCGGCCTGGACGGGCGCGGGGTCGTTGCCCGGAGCCACGAACGCGAGCACCGTGGAGCCGGCACCCGACAGGAACGCGCCCAGGGCGCCGGCGGCCCGCGCAGCGCCCGTGAGACGGGGCAGCTCGGGGAAGGCGACTGAGCGATACGGCTCGTGGATCCGGTCGATGGTGAGGTCCGCGAGGAGCTCGAACCGCCCCGCGGCGATCCCGGCGACGCCGATGGCGATCCGGCTCATGTTGCTCACGGCATCGCGCAGTGGCACCTCCGCGGGCAGCACCCGGCGCATGTCCGCAGTGGACAGCCGCCGTTCCGGAATGAACAGGACAGCCCTGAGGCCGCCTGGCGCGTCGAAGCGCACCGCCTCGACGCGGTCTCCCAAGTGCGCGGACACCACGAACCCGCCGAGCAGCGCCGCCGCCGCGTTGTCGGGGTGAGACTCGATCCGGGTCGCGATGCGGAGCAGGGCGTCCTGCGACAGCCGCCCGTCGGCCAGGGCGTTTCCGGCGGTGACGCCGCCCACGGTCGCCGCGGCCGATGAGCCGAGGCCACGGGCCAGCGGGATCCGGTTGTCCATGGCGATCCGCCATCCGACGGTCTCGGGGCGGGGCCCGATGACCATCGCCAGGGACTCGTCCAGGCCCACCACGAACCGGTTGGACGGGGTGGCCGTCAGCTCCCCGGCCCCCTCGCCGGACACCACGAGCTCGATCGAGCTGACCCGATCCGGTCCGGCCTCCAGCGATCGCGCATCCACCGCCTCGACCGACATCCGGTTGACGAGGTCGAGGGCGAGGCCCAGGCAGTCGTACCCGGCGCCGAGGTTCGCGGTGGACGCCGGGACGTCGATCGTCAGTCGGCGGCCGATGAGCGCCGCCCAGGCGGCCGGGGACACGGGCGCCGGCGCCGTCAGGTCCATCCGAGGGCGCTCGCCACGCTGCCGACGGTCGGCTCCGCCTCGATCACCTCGACGGTCAGCCCCGCCTCGGCGGTGGTCGGATCCTTGAGCCCGTTGCCGGTGAGCACGCACACGACCAGTGCGTCCGGGTCCAGCTCTCCGGCCCGCGCCGCGCGGGTCACGCCGGCCACCGAGGCCGCCGAGGATGGCTCGCAGAAGATGCCCTCGACGCGCGACAGCTCGCGGTATGCAGCCAGGATCTCGTCGTCGGTGACCGCGTCGATCCGGCCGGCCGAGTCGTCGCGCGCGGCCGTCGCCAGCGTCCACGAGGCAGGGTTGCCGATCCGGATCGCCGTGGCCACCGTCTCCGGATGCTCGATCGGATGGCCCGCCACGAGGGGCGCGGCGCCGGCCGCCTGGAAGCCCCACATCCTGGGCACGGCAGCCGCGTGCCCGGCGTCGCGGTACTCGCGGAACCCGCGCCAGTAGGCGCTGATGTTGCCCGCGTTGCCGACCGGGATGGCGAGCACGTCGGGTGCCCGCCCCAGGTCGTCGCACACCTCGAACGCCGCCGTCTTCTGGCCCTCGAGCCGGAACGGATTCACCGAGTTGACCAGCGTGATCGGGTGATCGTCCTGCTCGGACAGGGCTCGAACCACGCGCAGCGCCTCGTCGAAGTTGCCGCGCACGGCGATCACGCGGGCACCGAACACGAGGGCCTGGAGCAGCTTGCCGACCGCGATCTTGCCCGCCGGCAGCACGACCACGCACTCGAGGCCGGCCGCGGCGGCATAGGCGGCAGCCGACGCCGACGTGTTGCCGGTCGAGGCACAGATCACGCGTCCGGCGCCCGCCTCGAGCGCCTTGGCGACCGCCAGGACCATGCCCCGGTCCTTGAAGCTGCCGGTAGGGTTCTGGCCCTCGATCTTGAGGTAGAGCCGGCCAAGCCCGAGCGACGCCCCCAGCCGGCGTGCGTGGACCAGCGGCGTCGCGCCCTCGCCCAGCGACACGACCGGCGTGGTGTCCGAGATCGGCAGGAAGGGCCGGTAGCGCTCGAGCAGCGCGGGACGCGGCGGGTTGGGCACCGTCATGCGCGGTTCAGTCCGAGACCGGATAGCACGCGCCGGACGGCGCGGCGACGCACTCGGCGGCCACAGGACGGACCGGGAGGGAGGACAGCTCCACGGCGGCCGGAGACCCTGCCCAGGTGGAGCCGACGCCCCGGGCGATGGCCACCAGGTCACCCAGGACCGCGGCAGCGGCCGCCGGGCCGCCAGCACCCGGGCCCTCGAACGCGACGCGTCCGACGGGCAGCGCGTCCACCTCGATCCGGTTGAGCACCCCGTCGCACCGCCCGAACGGAGAGCCGGCCGGAACCGCGGTCGGCACCACCGACGCCTCGATCGCTCCGTCCTCGGCCAGCCGGGTGGTCGCGATCAGGCGCAGGATGCGACCCTCGGCGGCGAGCGCGGCCACGTCGTCGGCGGTGACCCCGCTGATCCCGGGGGCTCCGGGCCCACCGGCCGAGGTGCCCGGGCGATGATCGACCGCAGCCGGATCGATCCAGGCCCCGAACGCGAGCCGGACGAGGATCACCAGCTTGTTCACGGCGTCCAGGCCCTCCACATCGGCCGTGGGGTCCGCCTCGGCGTACCCGCGTGCCTGCGCATCGGCGAGAGCCTCCGCGTAGTCGCGACCCTCGCGGGCCATGGCCGTGAGCATGAAGTTGGTCGTGCCGTTGAGGATGCCGCGCACCCGGCCGATCCGGTTCGCAGCGAGGTCGAGGGCGATCGGACCGAGCAGCGGGATGCCGCCACCGACGGCCGCCTCGAACCGGAGCGACGCTCCGGCCCCACGAGCCACCTCCTCGAGCTCCGGGCCGTGGTGGGCGATCACGTGCTTGTTCGCGGTCACCACGTGCTGTCCGGCGGACAGGGCGGCGTGGACGAGGGTCCGGGCGGGCTCGCTGCCGCCCATCGTCTCCACGATCACGTCGACGGCACCGCCCGCGACGAGGTGGGCCGGCGCATCGGTGAGCAGCGCCTCGGGGATCCCCGAAGCCAGGGCCCGGGGAACGTCGCGCTCGGCCACGGCGACGAGGACGAGGGGCCGTCCATCCCAGGGCCGGAGCCGCGGCGAGTCCTCCTGGAACGCGCGCACCACCTCGCGTCCGACGGTGCCCGCGCCGATCACGCCGACGCGCAGGGGAGGCTGGCTCATCGACGGATCCACGGGCACATCCGGGGGTAGGAGGCAGGCATGGTGGGGATGGTAGCGCCCGCTACCTCGCACAGGTCGGGCGGGTCGCCCGGGCGCGCGCGCCGGGTCAGGAGCTCGGGGCGCGCAGGACATGGCCGATCAGGTAGCCCGCGAACGCGGACGCGATCCCGATCACGACCATCTCCAGGCCGGCGCGGAGGGGCGAGCCACCGGTGAGCCGCGCCCGCTCGGCACCCGCCAGCCCGAGGACAACGGCGGCGGCAACGAGCGCGACCCAGGGTGCGACGGCGACCGGCAGCAACAGGAACGGCACCAGGGGAACGGCCGAGCCGCAGATCGTGGCGAGGCCGACGACCGCGGCCGCCCGGGCCGGATGTGTCTCGCGGACCGGCGCCATCGCCTGCCGCCACCGCGTGAGCTCCGCGTGCCACGCCTCCGCCTCCACGTCGGCGGCCGCCGCGACCGCCGCGGCCGTCCCGGCGGAGACCGTCCCGCCGGCAACCGTCTCCAGGCGATCGCGGCGACGCTGCTCGGCACGTTCGAGGAGGTCCCGATCAAGCTCCTGCGCCATGCCCGCGGCGAGCTCCCGCTCGGCGCCACTCGCCGTATAGGCAACGCCGGCCATGGCGATCGACTCGGCGAACATCGCGGCCAGGGCTGCCGTGACGACGATGCGGGTGTCGCCCGTGGCCACCGCCAAGCCGAGCACGAGGCCCAGGACGTTGACCATGCCGTCCTGCCCGCCGAGGATCACGTCGCGCACCAGCGCTGCGGCGCGGGCACGGGGCGGGGATGTCGCAAGGTCGCTCGATTCTCCGGTCACCGTTCGAGGGTGCCCGTTCAGGGCCCCGGCCGGCGAGTGCCGAACAGACCCGCGATGGGCGCCGGGGTGTCGTGCCGGTACCGTCCCGAACAGCCGTGGCGATCCCGTACACTCCGGCGCAATGAGCGTCGAGCTAGCCCCCGCCCCGGCCCCCCTGGCCGCGCCCTCTCCTCGACCACGGATCTTCTCGGGCATCCAGCCGTCCGGGATCGTGCATCTCGGCAATGACTTGGGCGCGATCCGGAACTACGTGATGCTCCAGTACGAGTACGAGGCGATCTACTGCATCGTCGACTACCACGCACTCACCAGCACCCACGATCCGGTCCTGGTGCGGACACGGACCCGCGAGATGGCTGCCGCGCTGCTCGCCCTGGGCCTCGATCCCGAGCGATGCACGCTGTTCGTCCAGAGCCATCGGCCGGAGCACGCGGAGCTGATGTGGCTGCTGGCGACCGTCACGCCCGTCAGCTGGCTGGAGCGAACGCCGACGTACAAGGAGAAGAAGCTCAACCAGCCCGACGACGTCAACCATGGGCTCCTGACCTACCCGGTGCTCCAGGCGGCCGACATCGTCATCTACAAGGCCGGGCTGGTGCCGGTCGGCAAGGACCAGGCCGCCCACCTCGAGCTGAGCCGCGAGATCGTACGCGCCTTCAACAACCGCTACGGAGAGACGTTTCCCGAGCCCGAGGCGGTGTACACGGAGGCGCCGGTGGTGCTGGGCACGGACGGCGTCCGGAAGATGTCGAAGTCGATCGGCAACACGATCGACATCATGGGCGAGCCCGACCTGATCCGGAAGCAGGTCATGTCCATGGTCACCGACACCCGGCGCATCCTGCGCACCGATCCCGGCCGGCCGGAGGTGTGCAACGTGTGCCAGCTGCACCGGTTCTTCGGGGACGACTACGAGGACATCTGGGAAGGCGAGCGGACAGCGCGGACGGGATGCGTCGACACCAAGAAGCTGCTCGCCGAGCGGATCGTCCACCACTACGCGCCTGCCCGGCAGCGGTACGCGGAGCTGATGGCCAACCCGTCGGAGGTCGAAGGGGCGCTCGAAGCGGGGGCGGATCGGCTGCGCCCCATGGCCGAGGCCACGATGGCCGAGGTGCACCAGAAGATGGGCCTCCGCTAGCCATCCCCGCAGGGAAAGCAGCCGCAGCGGGGAACAGGGCGATCCGCAGCTGGGGGGTGCGCACAGCCGCGGCCCGTCGTAGGCTGGCGCCATGCCCAACGAGCTGACCGATCGCCAGCGTCGCCTGGTCGACGCCGTCCTGATCCTGGGGGTGATCGCCCTCGGGTTCATCGTGCTCGGCTACGCGGCGAACCTGTTCTATGCCTTCGGCGACATCCTGCTGCTGTTCTTCCTCGCCTGGCTGCTGTCGTTCGCGTTGCTGCCGCTGATCAACGGCGTCACCCGGCTCGTCCCGCGGATCCCGCAGGCCGCAGCGGTGATCCTCGTCTACCTGGCGATCGTCATCGTGCTCCTCGCCGTGCTCGTGCAGGCGTCGGCGACCCTCGCCAGCTCGATCGACGAGTTCCTGCAGAACGCTCCCGGTTCGAGGACCAGCTGCGCAACCTGCTGACCGAGGTCCAGGACCGGCTGGCGACGCTGGGCTTCGCGGTCAACCTGGTGGACCAGGCGCCCCAGATCGTCGCCAATCTCCAGGCCTGGGCGCTGGAGCTGGTCGGTCCGCTGCAGTCGCTGGCCGTCGCCAGCATCGGCCTGTTCGGGAACATCCTGATCCTGGTCATCCTGTCGATCTACATTGCGGTGGACCGCGAGGCGATCTCGGCCTTCCTGTACCGGCTGGTGCCGCCCGGCTACGTGACCGAGGCCCGCCTGCTGCAGGTCAGCGTGTCGCGTTCATTCGGTGGGTTCCTGCGCGGCCAGGCGATCATGGGGATCACGTTCGGCCTGCTCACCGCGGTGGTGAACGTGGTGTTCGGGCTGCCCTATGCGGCAGTGACCACGGTCGGCTCCGGCGTCCTCCACGCGGTGCCGTTCTTCGGGCCGTTCGTGTCATGGATGCCGCCGGTGATCGTTACGCTGCTGCTGGCGCCCGGTGCGACGATCCCGGTCCTCATCGCGATGGCCATCGGCTGGTTCGTGACCATGAACATCCTCCAGCCGCGGCTGATGGCCGGGGCCGTGGGCATCCACCCGATCGTGGTCCTGGCATCGGTCGTCATCGGGTCCAAGATCGCCGGCTTCGCCGGGGCGATCTTCGGGATCCCCATCGCGGCCGTGCTGTCGGCGTTCTTCTTCAACTGGTTCGGCCGGTCACGCGAGGGCGGGACGGTCGCGGATCGGGCGACCAAGCGGCTCGCCGCGCGCGAGGGACGGGAGGTCCGCCGTCCGGTCGAACCGGTGCCCGGTGTGGACGCTGACGTGGAGGAGGTCGCCTCCGGGCGAGCGACGACGCGTGGAGCCGGGACGTCCGCGGGCGATGCCGGGACCTCCGAGGCGACGGCCGGCGGATGAGCGAGAGATGAGCGAGAGATGAGCGAGGACGGGCCGGACCAGGCCCCGGAGCCCGCGCCGGAGCAGGTGCCCGAGATGACCCGCGAGCGGGCCCGTTCCGAGCGCCGTGACGTTGACAAGGAGCGCGGGGAACCGCTTGCGGGTCCGCGCGGTGGGCGCCGGGCGATCAAGCGGATCGGGCGTCCGCTGGGCGACTGGACCACGCGTCCGCAAATCCTGGTCACCAACGACGATGGGATCGAGTCGCGCGGGATCCTGGCGCTGAAGCGAGCGCTCGAGCCGCTGGGCGATGTCACCGTCGTCGCCCCCGACACCAACCAGTCCGCCGTCGGGCACCAGAAGACGCTGATGCGACCGCTGCGTGTCCGCGAGCGGATCCTGGCCGACGGCTCGACCGGCTACTCCATCGACGGCTCGCCGACCGACGCCGTCAGCCTCGCCTTCCTGGGCTACTTCGAGGAGCGGTTCGACCTGGTCGCGTCGGGGATCAACTACGGCGCAAACCTGGGCGATGACATCACCTATTCGGGGACCGTCTCGGCGGCGATGGAGGCGGTCATCAACAGCTGTCCGGCATTCGCCATCTCGCAGGAGTACTACGAGCACCCCGACTTCGCGCTGGCCGCCGAGGCGGCAAGAGTCGTCGCCCGCAACGTCCTGGAACACGGCCTCAAGCGGGGCGAGCTGCTCAGCGTCAACGTCCCCGCAGTGTCCGTGGAAGCGTGCGAGGGGTTCGAGGTGACTCGCGTCGGACGGCGGGTCTACCAGGACGAGCTCGTCCAGCGCTTCGATCCACGGGGCATCCCCTACTACTGGATCGGCGGCCCGCCCCCATCCGGCATCAGCGTGCCGGGCACGGACTTCCACGCCGTCGTCAACCGGCGGATCTCGGTCACGCCGATCCACCTCGACCTCACCGGCCGCCGGCTCCTGCGGCAGCTCAAGACCTGGGACTGGACCCTGGAGCAGGACGCGATGGTGGATCGCGACGTGCCCACCGCCAGCCCCGTCGAGCAGGAGCGGATCGCGGAGGAGAACCAGATCGAGCGCCGCTGACGAGCTGGACCGCCCGGTCCGTCCATCGTCGAATGTCGGTATCGGGACGCGACCCTCGCGCACTGGCGCTTCACGCCGCCCACGCGACGCTGTGGGCATGACCGCCGCGACCCCGACCGCCGCCGCACCGCGCCGCCCCGGTTACGACCCGGATCCGGGCGTCACCGCGCGCCGCACGTCCTCGCTCCTGGCGGCCGAGAAGGTGGTCTGGCTGTCCACCGTTCGGGACGACGGGACGCCCCACCTCGTGCCGACGTGGTTCTGGTGGGACGGGCAGGCGCTGACGCTGTGGTCGAAGCCGGGTGCGCTCAAGGTGCGCAACGTGCGTGCGAACCCGAACGTGATGGTCGCGCTCGGGGACCCCGGCGATGACTTCGCGGTCGGGCTGATCGAGGCGGCCGCGGCGCTGCCGGACCAGCCCGTGAGGGTTCCCGACGCGTTCTTCGCGAAGTACGCGTCCGACCTGGCCGCCGCCCGGCTCGACGAGGTCTCGTTCCGGCGCACGTACACGCAGGTGATCCGGATCGAACCCACCCGGTTCCTCGCCTGGCGAGGGCGCGGCGAGCGCCACGATCCGGTCGACGCGGCGCGGGGCCACCCGGCCGCGCTCCTGGCGATGCGACTGGCCGGGCTGTTCGAGGCCGCCGCGGCCCGCCTCCGCCTCGTCGCGCTCCGGCCCGCCGGGATGATCGCCTGAGCGTCGCCCGGCGGGACCGGCAGCCGCCCGAGGTCGTCAGGCCTCGTCCTGCTTGCACGACCACCGGCTCCAGGGCCCGGGCCACGGGACGCGGGCCGTCCGAAGGGCTAGCGGGCGCGGACCGACCGAAGGGCTAGCGGGCGCGGCGCTTCCGGTCGGCGAGCACCTCGCGCGCTGCGTTCCGGCCCGGTGCGCCGGTCACGCCGCCGCCCGGGTGGGCCCCGGACCCGGCGAGGTACAGGCCCTCGACCGGCATCCGGTAGCGCGACCAGCCCAGCAGCGGTCGCCACAGGAAGAACGAGTCCAGGGCCGGCTCCGCGTGGAGCGGATGGCCGCCGGTGAGGCCGTATCCGGATTCAAGATCGGCCGGGGTCAGCACCTGGCGAGCGGTGACCCGGTCGCCGATCCCGGGGGCCACCGACTCGAGCGCCCGGATCGCCAGGTCTCCGACCGCGTCGCGTTGGCTCGCCCACTCGTCAGGGGACCAGGTCGCCGGCATCCACTGGGCCAGCACGCTCATCACGTGGGTTCCCTCGGTCGCGTCCGCGACGAGCGACGGATCGACCAGCGACGGGATCGTGGCCTCGAGGACCGGCGACTCGGGCAGGCGTCCGTACTTGGACGGGTCGAAGGCCCGTTCCACGTCATCGATCGCGGTGGTGCCGACCTGGATCCGGCCGCGCAGCAGCCGGGCGTCGCCCCTGGCCGCCGGGAACTCGGGCAAGCCGTCGAGCACGAGGTTGACCTTGGCCACGGTTCCCGGCGTCCGGATGTTGCCGGCGCGCCTGCGGAGCTCGGGCCCCAGGGTCACGGGATCCACCAGCGTCGTGAGCAGGCGCCTCGGGTCCACGCCCGACACCACGGCGCGTGCCGCGATCTCCTCGCCCGACTCGAGCGCAACGCCCGTGACCGCGCCATCCCGGCTGGTGACGGCACCGACGGTCGCCCCGGTCCGGATCTCGGCACCCGCCTCGGTCGCGGCGGCCGCGAGGGCATCTGACAGCGCGGACGGGCCTCCCCTGGCGAACACGGTCTCGCCCGCGGCACCCGCGTCGTTGCCGGCGGCATCCGCGAGCAGGACCTGCGTCGTTCCGGCCGACCAGGGCCCCATCGCCGTGTAGCGCACGCCGCGCCACGCGAGCGTTGCCCGGATCGCCTCCTCCTCGAACGACTCGGCGACGAAGTCCGCCACGGCCATGGCGAGCACCCGCAGGATGGTCCGGCCATCCAACCGGCCGAGGCGCCGGAAGGCACGCCCGAGGCGCAGGCCGAGGAGCGCATCTCCGAAGCCCGGTCCCTTGATGTCCGGCGGCGCCTCATCGCCCAGGTCGGCCAGGAACCGGGCGAGCGTCCGCACGCGGCGGTCGAACTCGACGAACGCCGTCGCATCGTCCTCGGACCATGTCCGCAGCGCGTCGACGCTGGCGGCCGCGTCCACCCACAGTGTCACGGCACGCCCGTCCGGCTGCGGCGCGAACACCCGGACCTCCGGGGCCACCATCGCCAGCCCGTGGCGGGTGAGCTCGAGCTCCCGCACGACGGCAGGTCGAAGCCGCCCGACCGTGTGGGCGAGCGCGGGCACCCGGACGCCGGGGGCCAGCTCCTCGGTAACCGTGGCGCCGCCGACCGTGGGACGGGCCTCGAGGACCAGCACCCGGAGGCCGGCGCGTGCGAGGTACGCCGCCGCGGTGAGGCCGTTGTGACCGGCACCGACGATGACGGCGTCGTACGGGTTCGTGGTGAGGGCCGTCATCGTCAGGCGACCTTCCGGCCACGGGCCCGCAGGACCTCGAGGGCCGCCAGGCGCCCGTTGGCGCCCATCAGCCCGCCGCCGGGGTGGGTCGAGGAGCCGGCCAGCCAGAGGTCGCGAACCGGCGTCCGGAAGCGCGCATACCCGGGAACGGGCCGGTTGAAGAACAGCTGCTCCAGGCTCAGCTCGCCCTGGAAGATATTGCCCTCGGTGAGCCCCATCGTCCGCTCGATGTCGAGCGGGGTGAGCACCTGGCGGCCCACGATGATGTCCCGGATGTTGGGCGCGAACTCCGCGATGCGGTCGATCACCGCGTCGCCGAACGCCTCGCGATGGTCGTCCCAGGAGCCGAGGTCCGGCGCCAGCCTGTAGGGCGCGTACTGGACGAAGCAGCTGATGACGTGCTTGCCCGGCGGCGCCATCTGGGGATCGACGAGGGTGGGGATGATCATGTCGATGTACGGCTTGCTGCTCCAATGGCCGTACTTCGCATCGTCGTAGGCCCGCTCCATGTCCACCATCGAGGGGCTGAAGCTGATCGCCCCGCGGAGGTGCTCGCCCTCGCCCGGCAGGCAGCTGAAGTCCGGCAACCGGTCCACGGCGAGGTTCACCTTGCCCGAGCTGCCACGGAACTTGAACCGGCGCACCTCCTGCTCGAACTCCGGGTCCAGCGAACCCGGCTCGAGCAGGTCGAGGAAGGTGACCTTGGCGTCCGCGGACGAGAGGATGACCGACGCGTCGATCTCCTCACCGCTCTCGAGCGCGACCCCGGTGGCGCGCCCGCCCTTGACCACGATCCGGGCGACGGGCGCCTCCGTGCGGATCTCGGCGCCCAGGGCCTGCGCGGCTCGAGCGATCGAGTAGGACACGCCGCCGGTGCCGCCCTTCGGGATCCCCCACGCGCGAAACGCGCCGTCGATCTCGCCCATGTAGTGGTGGAGCAGCACGTAGGCCGTGCCCGGCGAGCGAATGCCCTGGTAGGTGCCGATGATCCCGGATGCGGACATCGTCGCCTTGAGCGGATCCGTCTCGAACCATTGCTCGAGGAAGTCGGCGGCTGACATCGTCATCAGCTGGACGAAGACGGCCTGCTGGCGCTCCGGCAGCTGGGCGAATCGCCGGGCCAGGGCGGCGACGGGCATCAGCGGCCGCGGGTCGTTGCCCGTCGGATCGCCGGGCACGATCCCCAGGATCGGCTTGATGAACCGCGCCATCTCCACCATGAGCTGGCCATACTCCTCGTAGGCCTCGGCGTCGCTCAGGGACCAGCGGCGGAGCTCGCGGATCGTGCGCCCGTGGTCGTTGACTCGCCACAGGTAGTTGCCGCCGCCGGACGCCGGCCCCTCGCCCGGTCGAAGCGGCGTGAACGTGCCGTCGAGGGGCAGGATGTCCAGCCCGTATCTCGGCAGGTCCAGGTCGCGAATGACCTCGGGACGCAGCAGGCTGACCACGTAGCTCGCGACCGAGAAGCGGAACCCGGGGATGATCTCCTCGGTGACGGCGGCGCCGCCGAGCACGTGCCGGCGCTCGAGGACCAGGGTCTTGAGGCCGCCTCGCGCCAGGTAGGCTGCGGAGATCAACCCGTTATGGCCTCCGCCGATGATCACCGCGTCGTAGCGCTGCGGCACGCCCGCCCTCCAGTCCCGGTTCCGCGGCGGGCCGTCCTCCCCGGAGATCGGTCGCCATTCAGCCTGCACAGGCACCATGCAGGATAGTCGAGGCGGTGGCCGGGGCGCGGGTCAGGCGCGGGTCAGGCGGGTGTCAGGCGGGCCCGCTCACCGTCATCCCGGCCGCCATGTGCTCGGCCGTTCCGGGTCCGCGAACGCGGGGACAAGGATCCGGTCGAACCCTTCGAGTGTGGTCTCAGGCACCACGAAAGCCGGCATTGGCGGCGACTGGGAGTCGCGAAGGCAGGGAACGTGGCGCCCGGGACAACAACGTCGCCCCAACCAGACCTGCAGGGGAACCACGGGATTCCGTGGGGCCGGATTCGTGGCCCGGCAGGCCGCACCGTGGCCCGGCAGGCCGCACCGTGGCCCGGCAGGCCGCACCGCGGTCGAGCGTGGTGACCCGCGCGCGTCATGCATACTCAGGCGACCACCCGCCAGGAGGAGCCTCGTGAGCGTCGGCACCCCGTTCCACCCGCGCACCGCGGCCCTGAACCGCAAGATGCAGTGGCGGGAGTGGTCCGGCTACTTCGCGAGCTCCGTCTACGCCGACGCCCACGACATCGAGTACAACGCGATCCGTGAGGCCGCCGCCGTCATCGACGTCAGCCCGCTGTACAAGTACCGGATCACGGGCCCCGACGCGATCCGGCTCGCCGATCGCGTGATCACCCGTGACGCCACGAAGCTCAAGGTCGGGCAGGTCTACTACACGCCCTGGTGCGACGAGCACGGGAAGGTGATCGACGACGGAACCGTCCACCGGGTGGACGAGCAGGAGCTGCGCTGGACGGCGGCCGACCCGCAGTTCCGATGGCTGACCCGCAACGCAGCCGGGCTCGACGTGACGATCGAGGACGTCACCGAGGACGTCGCGGCACTTGCGCTGCAGGGCCCGTTCAGCCGGGCCGTCCTGGAGGCCGCCACCCGCGAGGACTTCGGCGATCTGCGGTACTTCCGCCGCCGTGCCTCGAAGATCAGGGTCGGCCGGCGATCGATCGCCATCGACGTGAGCCGGACGGGCTATACCGGCGACCTGGGCTACGAGCTGTGGATCCCTGCCGCGGACGCGGAGGGCGTGTGGGACGCGCTGTTCAAGGCCGGGCACGACTACTCCATCCGGCCCGCCGGCATGATGGCGCTCGACGTCACCCGCCTCGAGGCCGGCCTCATCCTGCTCGAGGTCGACTACACGTCGGCCCGTCATGCGATGAACCCTGAGCAGCACTACAGCCCGTTCGAGCTTGGGCTCGGCCGGCTCGTCAGTGTCGAGGGAGCGGACTACGTCGGCCGCCGTGCCCTCCTCGCGGAGCAGGCGCAGGGCGGTCCGGCGCGGCGGCTGGTCGGCCTGATGCTGGACTGGTACGACATCGAGCGGCTGTACGACGAGCAGGACCTGCCGCCCTCGCTGTCGCCGACCGTGGACCGCTCACCGGTACCTGTCTTCGCCGACGGCCGGCAGGTGGGCAAGGCTACATCGCACGGCTGGAGCCCGATCCTCAAGCAGGCCATCGCCCTCGCCTCCGTCCCGCCTCGCCACGAGCGGGTCGGCAGCCGGCTCCAGGTCGAGTGGACGGTTGAGGGCCGGCGGGGACGAGTCGCTGCCCGGGTGGTGGAGCTGCCATTCCTGGAGCTCGAGCGCAAGCGCGCATGAGCGACGGTCTCCCCGACTTCACGGCCTTCGACGCCCTCGTCGCGGCGCGGATCGAGGGCTGGACCCAGGAGCTCGTCGACTTCCTCGCGATCGCGTCGGAGGGCGGCGACGCGCCGGGTCTGCGGGCGGCCGCGGACTGGACGGCGGAGCGCCTGCGTCGACTGGGTGCGACGGTCGAGGTGCTCGAGGTGGAGGGCGCCCCGCCGCTGGTGGTGGGCGAGATCGGCGATGGGCCCCGCACCCTGAGCGCCGTGCAGCACTACGACGTCCAGCCGGCCGAGCCGCTCGACCTGTGGACGACGCCACCGTACGAGCCTGCCGTGCGCGATGGCCGCGTCTGGGCCCGCGGGGCAACCGACAACAAGGGGGAGCTGCTGCCGCGCCTCTGGGCGGTGGAGGCATGGCTCGAGACGCTCGGGCGGTTGCCGTGCCGGGTTCGGTTCCTGGTCGAGGGCCAGGAGGAGACGGGCAGCCACGCCCTCGACGCGCTGCTGGACCTCAAGCCGTCGCTCCGGCTGGCGGACGCGGCGCTCATCGAAGGCGGCGGCCTGGACATGGCCGGGCGACCCGGGGTCGTCGGCGGCGGCAAGGGCATCGTCGTGTTCGAGCTGCGCCTGCGCACGATGGCCCAGGACGCCCACTCAAGCCTGTCGGTCCTGCTGCCCAATGCCGGGCACCGGCTGGTCCGCGCCCTGGCAACGTTCTGGGATGCCGACGGGCGTCCCGCGGTTGCTGGGCTCGACGTCGGCAAGCGTCCCATCACCGACTCCCAGCGGGAGACCCTCGCCCGGATGGACCTCCGGGAGCTCGAGGACATCCGGGTCGAGTGGGAGGTTCCGGGGTTTCTCGGCGGCCTCGACGGCGTCGCCGCGCTCGAGGCGTCGACGTTCGAGACGACGCTCAACCTGCAGGGCCTGTGGGCAGGCCACACGGAATCCACGCCCAAGACCGTCACGCCGGCCGAGGCTCACGCCCGCCTTGACATCCGGATCGTGCCCGATCAGCAGCCGGACGACATCGTGGCGGCGATCCGCCGCCACCTCGACGAACGGGGCTATGCCGACATCGAGATCGTGGTCCGGGAAGGCGAGCCGGCCTGGTGGACGCCACCCGATCACGTGGTCGTGGCCACGGCTGCCAGGGTCTCCGAGGCCATCGCCGGGCTCGAGGCCAGCGTCGGGATCTCGATGGCCGGCACGGTCCCGATGCACCAGGTGTGCGCAGCGCACCGGGTGCCCGCCACGTCACTGGGCGCCGGTCGGGCCGACTGCCGGGCCCACGCCCCGGACGAAAACATCCGGATCGATGACCTGGTGACGGCGACGCGGATCACCGGCCAATTCCTGGACGCCTTCGCGCGCCTGCCCGAGGTCCCCAGGGTACCCTGAGCGCCGCGGGGCCGCGGATCGTCAGCCGCCCTGCACCGAGGCTCCGCCGCTCGTCGTCACCTCGACCGAGGCAGGCTTCTGGGTGAGGTGCACGGTCGCGCCGCCGCTCGCCGTCCCGGTCAGGGCACCGGTGATCGTGAGCTCGGCGTCGGCCCCACCTGACGCGTCGATGGTCGCCGCACCCGCGACCAGCCCGCCCAGCCTCGCCCTGGCCCCGCCGGAGGCCGTCAGGTCGAGCGAGTCGACCTGACCCGTCGCGCTGAGCACCGCGCCACCCGACAGGTCCACGGCCAGGGTTGCACCCACCATGTCGAGGGTGCCGGTGGCACCGCCCGAGAGCGTCAGGGACTCGAGCACGGGAGCGACCACCGTCAGGGTCACCGGCTCGCTGCTGCTGAACCCGGGGGCCTCGACGTTGACCACCAGCTGCCCATCCTTGACATCGGTGACGATCAACGGCAGCAGGTTCGGTTGCGCGGCGATGGTCACCGATGTCCCGCCCCCGGTGGTCGCCACCACGTGGAGGCCGCCGCCCACGCTCACGTGCTGGAACTCGCCCGCGGTACGGTCAACCGTCGTCACCGTCCCCTCGCCCCTCACCGGCACGACCTGCGAGCTCAGCGGCGGCAGCATCGAGGAGCAGCCCGCCAGCGTCGCAGCCAGCATCCCGACCAGCATCGCGGCGAGCGCGGCCGGGGTGCCGGAGCGGACGGTCGTGCACGCGGCGCGGCGCTGGGCGCGAGAGGTCATGGCAGGACTCCCGTTCGGGGGCGCACCGGCGAGGATGCCCCGGAACCGGGCGCCGCCCGAGAGCCGGACGGCGCGGTTCCGCGGGCCGGAGGTCGCCGGGTGCGGGGCCGGACGGCTCCGGCTGCCGGGCCGGCGCCCGCGACGGCCCGGTCAGTCGCGACCGCGCAGCAACGAGACGCGCATCGGGCGCAGCTCGCCCCGGGCGATCCCTTCCGCGATCGCCGGGTCATCGTTCATGAAGGCTCGCGCGGCAGCCTCGTCGGGAGCCTCGAACACGCAGATCCCGGTGTTGGTCCGTCCCAGCGTCGGCCCGATCAGGACGATGCTGCCGTCGGCGAACAGGCGCTGGATGCGCGCCCAGTGCCGGGCCCAGACCTCCTGCTCGGCGTCGGTCATCGTTGCCGCGAAGTCATCGCGCGGCGGGTGGATGAAGTAGACCCACTCGGCCATCGCCGCCCCCCGGGCTCCTAGCCCAGCGTCCGGGCGCTGAACGCCTCGAGGCGATCCAGCCCGGCGCCCAGGTCCGTGCGTCCGAAGCCCAAGCGGAAGTGATTGCCGGGGTGGCCGAAGATCGTCCCGGGTGCAAGAAGGACGCCCTCGGCCTCGAGCAGGTCCGCCGCGAACCGGTCGACCGGCACCGACGCCCGCAGCTCGGGGAAGGCGATCGAGCCCCCTCGCGGCCGCACCCAGCCGAAGTGGCGGTCGTGGCGCGCGAAGAACCCGTCGAGCAGGGCCAGGTTCGGCTCGATGATGGCGCGTGACCGGGCAAGCACGGTCGTCCGCTCACGAAGCGCGATCAGGGCCAGGATCTCGGCCGGGGCCGAGGCACAGATCGTGGTGTAGTCCTTGAACCGGGTCGCGGCGTCGAGCAGGCGCGAGTCGTGGCTCGCCAGCCAGCCGATCCGCAGTCCCGCGAGCGCGAACGCCTTGGACATCACCCCCAGCGACAGCGCGTGCGGGCCCAGGTCGGCGCCCGCGGGCAACCGGTCAGTGACGTCGAGCTCCAGGAACCGGTACACCTCGTCCGAGAACAGGTGAGCGCCGGCGTCGGCGGCGATCTCGCCGACGGCACGCAAGGTTGCCGCGTCGGGCAGGCTGCCGGTCGGGTTGTGCGGCGCGTTGACGACGATCAGGCGTGTCCGCGGGGTCACCTGTCGCCGCAGCGCCTCGACGTCGATCGCCCAGCCGTCCGCCGCGTGCAGCTCGTGGAGGGTCACGTCCGCGCCGACCGATCGCGCCACTGCATGCAGGCTCTGGTACGAGGGCCACACGACGATCACGTGATCGCCGGGGTTCAGCAGCACGTTCGCGGCGACGAAGATCGCCTCCTCAGCACCGCTGAACACCAGCACCTCGTCGGGCGAGATCGACTCGTACAATCCCGCGATCTCAGCCCGCAGCAACGGGTGCCCCGGCGCCTCCGTGTAGCCCAGTCGAAGCCCGTGCCACAGCGCGGCCGCCTCTGGATCGGCCAGCGCGAGCAGGTCGGCCATCGGCCAGCCCTCGACATCGGAGGCGCACAGCAGGTGCCGCACGGCGAACTCGTAGCGGGCGAAGAACCGCTCGAGCTCGAAGTCCTCGATTCGCACGATGCCGGACCTAGCCACCGACCTCGGCGAGAGCGGCCCCCAGCGACACCGTCGTCGCCTCGTCGATGCCGTGCGCCACCATCAGCCAGCTGGGTGTCGCGCCCCGGTCCACGACGATCGCGAACCCACCGTCATTCAGCCGGACCAGCGTCCCGGCCAGGGGGCCCAGCGCGGCGTCGCCGCCGTCCGCCCCGGCCGGCACGCAACCGGTGCCGTCCGCGCAGAAGGATCCTTCCGAGAGCGCGATCGTGGCGCCGCCCGGCCCCTTGTAGCTGATCAGCAGCTTCCCGCCGTTGGCCAGGCGGTAGGAGCCGGTGTTGACGAACCAGTGGCTCGGGAGGACCGCACACAGGACCGGCCAGTCAACCGCCTGTCCGACGCTGACGAAGAACTCCCGGTTGGCGTCGGTGCCGGTGCATGCGTCTGCGATCCCCGGCGGGGAGGTCGGCGATTCGGTGGGCTCCGGGGATGACGATTCCGTGGGCTCATCGGAGGCGGGCGCGTCGGAGGCCGTGGGCGGCTCCGACGCTGGCTCGTCGGATGCCGAGGGATGGTCGCCCGGGCTCTCGGCGTCTGACGGAGACGGCGAGGCACTGGCCCCGGTCGTCACGCCCGGGTCGAATGTCGCCAACGAGGACGGTTGCGCGCTGGAGCAGGCGGCCAGGGCCACCGTGACCAGGATCGGGATCAGGAGCTGCGCACGACGCACGCGGCAAGCGTACCTGTCGCGCGGGCACCGTGCTGAAGCGCATGCGGCCCTGGACCGCGGACCCGGGCGCGCGGGCCCGGGCGCGCGGACCCGCTGCGGGTGCGTCGGCCGGCTACCCGCTCAGCGTGCGTCGGCCGATGCCGCCAGGCGCACCAGGGCCGGCTCCACCCCGAACACGTCCCGGATCCGCTCGTCGGTCAGGACGACCGGGGGCGGCCCGTCCGCGACGATCCGGCCCCGGTCGATCACGATCAACCGGGGGAAGAAGTGGGCCGCCAGCCCGAGGTCGTGGAGCACCGCCACGAGCGAGCTGCCGTCGCGCTCATTGAGGTCGCGGAGCAGCTCCATCGCCTCCACCTGGTGGCGCAGGTCGAGGTGCACGGTCGGTTCGTCGAGCAGGAGAACCGGGGCATCCTGGGCCACGGCAAGCGCAAGCAGCACCAGCTGGCGCTCCCCCAGCGACAGCTCGCGCGCATCCCGCCCGAGCAGGTGGCCGAGCCCGACCCGGTCGATCGCCGCCGCGACGGCCGCCCTGTCGGATGGTCGCGCCCCGCGCAGGACAGCCTCGTGCGGCAGCCGGCCGAGGCCCACCACGTCCTCGACCCGCATGGCAAATGGCAGGGCCGTCTGCTGGGGCACGACGGCCAGGCGCCGGGCGATCTGGACCCGCTCGAGGGAGCTGATCGGCGTGCCACCCAGCTCGACCCGGCCCACCGTGGGGCGAAGCGTGCCGCACAGCACCCGCAGCAGCGTCGACTTGCCCGCGCCGTTGGGACCGACAAGGGCGACGCGCTCACCCTCGGCGATCGAGAGCGACACGTCCCGCAGGATGGCGCGGCCGCGAGCCTCGACCGTCACGCCGTCCGCGAGCAGGATCGGCCGGCCGCTGGCGATCACAGCTCGTACCCCGTCCGGGCGCGGCGCAGCAGCGCGAGGAAGAACGGGGCGCCGATGACCGCGGTCACGACGCCCACCGGCACGCCGCCCAGCATCCGTGCGATGACGTCGGCCGCAGCAAGCAGGCTCGCCCCGAACAGCGCCGAGATCGGCAGCACAACCCGGGCGTTCGGGCCCACCAGGAGGCGCACGAGGTGCGGGACCACCAGCCCCACGAACCCGATCAGCCCGGCGACCGCGACGCCTGCCGCCGTGACCAGCGAGGCAAGTGCGAGCAGCACGACCCGCTCGCGCCGGACGTCCACGCCCAGGTGGGCCGCCGCCTCCTCGCCCAGCAGGAAGCCGTTGAGCTGCCGAGCCCGGACCAGGATCAGCAGGCTGCCACCGATGATCAGCGGCGCAGCCACGGACAGGCGGATCCACGACGTTCCGTCGAACCCGCCCAGGAGATACGCGAAGATCTCGCGGAGCCCCGTACCGGACAGGTACATCGCCATCGCCAGCCCGGCCGCGAGCAGCGAGCCGACCGCGTACCCCGTGAGCAGGAGCGATGTGAGTGGCGCCAGCGGGCTCGTCCTCGACAGCCGGTACACCACGGTGACCGACCCCAGCGCGCCCAGGAAGGCCAGCCCGTGAAGCAGGCCGAACTCCAGGATCACGCCTCGCACCGGGATCAGGACCGCGATCGCTGCGCCGAGCGCGGCCCCGGAGGCGGTGCCCAGCACGTACGGGTCGGCCAGCGGGTTGCGCAACAGCCCCTGGAACGTGGCTCCGGCCACCGCCAGCCCCGTGCCGACCACCATGGCCGTCAGCACCCGGGGCAGCCGGAGGTCCATGACGATCACCTCCGACGTCGCCGGCCAGGTGACCGGGATCCCGATCCCGAGCAGACGGTGCGCGAGGATCGCGAGCGTCGTGGACGGGGCGAGATCCACCGAGCCCAGCACGATGCCCGCGACGAGCGCGACGAGCAGCGTCGCGAGGCCGGTGATGGCCAGCCAGCCGACCCTCCCCGGCAGCCCCATCGGCAGCGCGACGGCGACCCCGCCCCGCCGGTGCGCGGGAGCGGGCGTGGTGGCCATCAGGACGATCCCGGCGCCGGCAGCACGAGGTCCGGATGGATCGCGAGGGCGAGCGCCCGGATCCCGTCGGCAAGCCGTGGGCCGGGCCGGGTCACGATCACATCGTCGATCGGCCGGACGTCGCGCGTTGCGATCGCGCTCAGCGCGTCCCAGCCGGGCCGCCCGATGACCTGCTCGGGGGTGACGCCGTAGGCGGCATCGCCCAGCAGGATCACCTGGGGATCGAACGCGATGATCTGCTCGGCCTGGATCTGGTAGACGCCGGGGGTGCCGCTGGTGAGGGGTTCGCCACCGGCGTTCCGGATCATCTCGGTGCCGAAGTAGTCGGGTGCCGGCCCGAAGTAGCCGTTGGTCGCGTCGAGCTCGTAGTAGACACGCGGCGTGCCCTTGCCCTCGATCGCCGCCTTCACCTCCCGGAACGCCTCGCTGATGGACTCGACGATCCCGGCGGCCTCGGACGGCCGGCCGACCGCCGCGCCGATCAGCTCGATGTCCGCGTACGCGGTGGGCACATCGGGGGCGAAGATCACCAGCACCGGCACGCCCAGCGAGCGCAGCCTGGCGATGGCCTCGGGTGGGTTGAAGTTGTCGCCGCCCGCGATCACGAGCTGCGTGCCCAGGGCCACGATCCGCTCGACGTCCACGGAACCGAACTTGGCGACATCCGGCACGTCCGCGGCAGCAGGTGGATAGGTGCTGAAGTCCTCGACCTTGCCCACCACACGGTCCCCCACGCCAAGGGCGAACAGCGTCTCGGTGGCGGCCGGCGTGAGCGACACGATCTTCTGCGGCGCGGCCGGGATCGTGACCGCAGTGCCTTCGTCATCGGTGAGGTCGGCCGGGAACGTGGCCACCGGCGCCGGCGCCGACGCAGCGGCCGCGCTCGGGGACGTCGGCGCGCTCGGGATGCCAGTTGGCGTCGCCACGGGCGCCTGGGTGGGCGGCGCCGGGGTCGCTGTGGCGGTACAGGCCGCCGCGATGAGGACGACGGCGATCAGCGTGATGAGCGCAGGGAAGGGACGGGTTCGGTGCCGGTGCGCCGAGAGGATGCGTGCGTCCACGGAAACTCCGGTCAGGGAAGGCGGGCTGGTAACGAAGGACCCCTCGCTTCGGGATCGAAGGGAGGGGTCAGGCGGTGGATCGCACGGTACGCCTGACCTTTCTCTCGAAGGCTCGAGCGGCACGGCGGATCGGCGACCGGACTTCCGCCCCGAGGGGCGGTCACCGTAGCGGGACTGTGCCGGAATCGCACCGGCTTCGCGATCTCGCCGCGTCGGGATGTTAGGGGGCCCAAGGCCCCGATGTCGGGCGAAGCCTACCACCGCGCTGGCGGATAAGTGGGGGCTAAGTGGCCCTCCCCACACTGGCCGCCTCGCCCTCCTCCCGCCACACCGTTGCCCGCCGGAGGAGGTTCACATGGAGGCCGCTGGATGGTTCCGCGGACTGGCCCCGGTTGCGGCGCTCGTCGTGCTCGGCGGGCTCGGGGCGCTCGGTCGGCCGCCGGTCCTCGGCGCCGCTGACCCGCCGTGGCAGCCGCCGCCCTGTCCCGAGGCCGCGCCGACCACCGCCCGGCCGGCGGCGGTGACGTGGTACCGGGTGGACCCGGTGCTCGACGGCACGGGGACGCTGGCTGGCCAGCGCCTCGTCGTCGGATCCACCGGCAGGCGCCCGCGGGCGCTGCAGCTGCCACCCGAATCATTCGCCTCGGGGCCCGTCGAGGGCCGGCTCCTCGTCGGCGAGGACGATGGCTCGACGTCACGGCTGCGCATCCTGGATCTCGCCCGGGGTTGCTCCCACAGCGTCGCCACGGAGGACGACGTCATTCGCAGCGCCGTGCTGTCACCCGATGGGACAACGATCTGGGAGCACCGCGTGGACCGCGTGACGCGTGCCGACCTCGGCATCTGGCGGCGCGCGGCAGACCCTGCCCCGGCCGCTCCGGAGGCAGCGGTCCGGGTGCTGGCCGGCATGGCCGTCGATGAACGGTACGGTCCGACATTCGCCACGGAGCTGCGCCTGGGCGCGGATGGCCGGCTCGCCGTCGCGTCCTGCGGCGAGATGGCGTGCCGGAGCCGCATTCTCGAGCCCCGGACCGGGCGCGTTCGCACGGTCGACGCCACCGGCCCGGTGATCGGCGTCGACGGAGACACGGTGATCGCCTATGACCTGTGCCACGGATACCCGTGCCCGATCGTGGCGGTCGACGCCCCGACGGGACAGCGCACGGCGCTCGTGGATGACGCCGGGCCGGCGTCGCTCGCTGGTGCCGGCCGGTCGGTGCTGGTGTTCGAGGCTAGACAGGGCCTCCTGGACACGCTCAACCTGCGGACCGGTGCGCGCCTGAAGGTCGAGGCTCCGTCCGGGCTGCTCCCGGTCCATGACGGCTCGACGGCAACCAGCGGCGCGGACCTGCCGCCGGGAGACGTGCTCGTCGCGCCCGATGGTCGCGTCGCGGATCCGGCGAGTGCCCGCGTCGTCGATCCCCTCACCTCCACCGTCATGGGCGTCGAGGAGGCGGTTCGATGAGGCACGCGGCACCCGCGCGCATCGCCTGCCGCGCCGCACTCATCGCCCTGGCCCTGATCCTGCCTGTCGCGGTCCTGGTCCCGCTCCGGGCGGCGACGCCGGATCCCATCCTCGGCGGGGGGCTGTACACCCAGGATCTCGTGCTCAAGTACGCCTGGTCATCGGCGGGCACGCCTCCCGCGGCGATCAAGTCGGCCATAAAGAGCGGCGTCGCCGATGCGAACGCCACCAGCAAGTCCCGGGCACCGACGTTCAGCCACGTGAGCGGCGCCGGCAATCTCGTGTACTACGGCACGAGCGTGCCCTGCGGCGTCAACGCCCTCGCCTGCATGCGTCGTGATCCGCCTGACTGGTTCGGCGTCTGGTACCGCGAGAACGGCCATCGCTATGACTGGGGCACGCTTCGCTGGTGCGAGATGACCGGCTCGCCAAGCGGCTGCTTCGAGGCTCGGAACGTGGCACTCCACGAGTTCGGCCACGTGATGATCCTCGACCACCACGTGAACCTCGCGGATGGTAGCGACGCCCTGGACTCGATCATGCAGACCTACCAGCCTGCAAAGCCGAAGGCCGGGTGGAACGCGCATGCCTACGCCCGGTGCGATGTCGCGACCCTCCAGCAGCAGTACGACGTCCCCGCCAGCACCACGCTCTACAGCACCTGCCTGGACATCCCCACCGTGCTGGCCCTCGGGGCCTCGGCGACGACCGTCGGCGGCGGGGCCATGGTCACCTTCACGGCCACGCTCCGAACGGACGGGACCGGCAGGCTGTCGAACAACCGCGTGACGTCGCGGACGGTCGTGCTCCAACAGCACCTGGGCAGCGGCTGGAGCGACGTCGCCACGATGACGTCCGGGGCGTCAGGCACCTACACGACCAGCCTCAACGTGTGGGCGACCCGCGACTATCGAGCCTTGTTCCGCAAGCCGTCGAGCGAGGGCCTGCGGGCGTCCACGTCCGCCGCGGTCACGGTGACCCTGGCGACCGGCTGCTCGTCGGGTCTGTGCCCGCAATCCGTGACCCCCAGCGACCGCTGAAAGGAGAAACCGTATGCCCTCGCGCGTCGCCGCCGTCGCCCGCTCGGCCGGCCTGACCCTGCTCCTCGCCGCGGCGGCGGCGTGCACCGGGAATCCAGGCGGCTCGTCGCCGGCCACTGCCGTCGACACTCCTGGGCCCACGTCGGCGGCGGTCGCCGCTCCCCGGGCGACTGAGGCGACGCGCCCGACCGATGCCCCCCTCCGACCGACGACATCGCCGTCCGGCTCGCCGGCCCTGCAGTCCAATTCCCCGCCTGACGCGGTGCTCGACGGACTGGCGGGCCCGGCTGCCCGCGGTGACCTGGGCACGTACACGTGGGGCGACGTGAGCTCGGATGCCCCGTGGATCGTGGGCGAACCCGCCGGCATGGCACGAGCGGGCTCGACCCTGGCCGTCGCCTTCCTCCAGCCCGCCGAGCCGACCGGCTGGCACGCACGGTGGGCGCGCGTCACCGCTGATCAAGCGGGCGACCGCTCAGCCGGCGAAGACGGGACGGGCGAGCCGATCGAGCTGGCCGCCCCGTCGGAGCCGGGGGCGTGGTCACTCCAGCTGACCGCGTCGTTCGGTGACGGGCACACCGCCACCTGGTACTGGCGGGTGGCAGTGCGGTGAGGTGCTGCGGTCTCGCCGGCGTGCCCCACGCCGGCCAGCCGTCAGGCGATCGCGCCTGCAGCGCCGGCGTTGAAGATGGAGACCTGGGCCTCCTCGGGCAGCATCACCCCGAAGATCTTCTGCAGTGCAAGGAGGTGGACGCACGAACCCCAACTCTCGAAATAGTGGCACGTGCAATGCCACTGCCCGGCGTCGAGACTGACGTGATGGGTGTCATTGTCACCGCGGAACGTCAGGGCGACCCGCTCGATCGAGATCCGGTCAAGCTCCCGAGCATAGCGATTCGCCTTCTCGACCTTGCCGATGAGAGAGGAGTGCATCGCCGATCAACCTCCAGTCGCCCCGTGACGGGCGTCCACGAGGGCCGCCGTCCGGTCGGACCAGGACCGGTGATGGCGGTCGCTGCCGGCAAGCCTACACCCCGCAGGGCCCGGGGGGCAGTCCCGGATTCGTCCCGGTCCGCGGCTCCGTGCGTTCATCGCATCGGCCGCGGAAGACTGCCCGGCGTCGGCCGCGATGACCCCGCGCGGGGTCAGCCGGCGCGCACCAGCTGCTCGCCGGTCACGACCAGCTCGTCGCGCAGCTCGGCTGACGTCGCCTCCGTGTAGACGCGGACCAGCGGCTCGGTGCCGCTCGCCCGGACGAGGAGCCAGGACCCGTCGGCGAGGAACCATTTGAAGCCGTCGTTGGTGGACAGCACCTGGGTGCGGGCGATGGACGAGCCCGCGAGGGTGGCGGGCGGCTCGTCGCGCAGGCCGACCAGCAGGCGCTGCTTGACGCCGTCGTAAGAGGTCCGGTCGAAATGGACGTCGATCCGCCGATAGAACGACGGGCCGGCGAGCTCGTGGAACCGTCGCACGGCCTCCGAGACCGGCCACGCGCCGCGCGCACGTTCGCGCAGGAACAGGTCGAGCAGCATGAGGTCCGCGTAGATCCCATCCCGCTCGGGCAGGTGCATGCCGAACCCGAACCCGCCCGATTCCTCGGCGCCCATCATGGCCCCGGTCTCGATCATGCGCGGCCCGATGAACTTGAAGCCCACGGGGACCTCGTACGTCTCGATCCCGTAGTGGCGCCCCAGCGTGGCAGCGGTCGACGTGTTGTTGACGCTGACCACGACCGGGTCGCGCATCCCGCGATGCTCCGCGAGGTAGTACATGAGCAGGCCCGTGACCTCGAGCTGATGGAGGAACGTGCCGCGCTCGTCGGCCGCACCGGCCCGGTCGGCGTCGCCGTCGAGGAGCAGCCCCAGGTCGAAGCCGCCCGCCGCAATCGTCGACAGCGCCTCGTCCACGTTGGGCCGGATCGGCTCGGGGTTGACGCCCCCGAAGTAGGGGTTGCGCTCGCTGTGGATCTCGGCGACTCGGATCCGGCCGCCGGCGAGCAGTCTCGGGATCCAGCCGGCGCCAACGCCGTAGAGCGGCTCGACCAGCACCGACATGTCGGCTGCCTTCAGTGCGTCCAGGTCGATCGTGGTCCGGACGAACGCCTCGTAGCCTTCGAACGGGTCGAACCACTCCACGAGCCCTGCCGCCTCCGCGTCGGCGAGCGGTCGCCGATCGATGACGGTCCCCGCATGATCCCGGATCGCCGCCTCGATCGGGCCCAGCATGTCGGCCCCGGCCGCCGCGCCCGTCGGCGACTTGACCTTGAACCCGTTGTCCGTCCACGGGTTGTGCGAGGCGGTGATCACGACGCCTGCGGCAGCGCCGCGCTGGACGACCTCGAACGAGCTCATCTGGGTGGGCACGCCGGTGCGACTGATGGCGACCGGAATGTCGCGGGCGAGGAGGACCTCCGCCGCCGCCGCCGCGAAATGCTCCGACGCGAACCGGCGGTCGTAGGCGAGGACGACCCCCTTGGCCTGCTCGCCGCGGTCCTCGACCACGCTTGCGACGCCATCCGCGCAACGGCGAACAGCCTCGAACGTGTAGTCCTCGGCGACCCGCGCTCGCCAGCCGTCGGTGCCGAACACGATCCGGGTGGTGGGCGCCTCCGCCGGGTTCGTCACGCACGGGCCTCCGCTGTCGCACACCGGTCCAGCAGGGCCTGCACGATCGGGCGTGCGCGGCGGGCCCTTCGGAGGACGGCGGTGGGTTGGTCGCTCGTGATCGTACCCTCCCCACCGGCCCGGACGGCGAGGCCCGCCGGCGTCCGCTCCACGACCAGGTCGTCGGGGCCGGTCGCGACCTCGTCACCGGCCTCGATCACCGATCCATCGATCCCAGGCGCGCCGAGCACGCTCAGCAGGGCCGGCCACGTGCCCACGTCCGTCCAGCCGACGTCCATGGCCCCCATCACGACCCGGCGATCCCTCGCCGCCGGCTCCATGACCTCGTAGTCGATGGACCGGGCGACGAGCGACGCGTACGCCGCGGGGAGGTCGCCCGCAGCCAGACCCCGGCCGACGGTGTCCACCACGCGCGGCGCGTATCGCTCGAGCGCGTCCCGGATCGCCCGCCGCCGCCACAGGAACATGCCTGCGTTCCAGGCGACGCCCGGCAGCCCGACCAGCCGCTCGGCCTCATCGGCCGGCGGCTTCTCCCGGAACGCCGCGAGGGGGTAGCCCCGAAGACCGTGGATGTCCTCCCCCTCGTCATGTCGCGGCAGCAGGTAGCCATATTCGGTCGAGCCGTGGGTCGGTTGCACCCCCAGCGTCACCAGCGGCAGGCCGATCCCGAACGGGCTCGCTGCGAGCCCGTCGGCGGCATCGCGGAGCACGCCACGGAACACGCCCTCGCGATCCGGCTCGATCCGGTGATCGGCCGGCAGGACGACCATCACCTCCTCGTCGTCGCGGTCGATGGCCAGCGTGGCCAGCGCGATCGCCGCGGCGGTGTTCCGGCCCTCGGGCTCGACCAGCACCGAGGCATCCGGCACCTGGTCCCGGACGAGCTGCGCGTAGGCCGCGGCCGCGACGACGACGATCGATCCGGGCGGCAGGTCCAGCTCCGGTCCGTGCAGCCGGGCAACCGTCCGCTGGAGCAGCGTCTCACCGGTCGGCAGCAGGGGCAGGAACGGCTTGGGTCGCGCTGCAGTGCTCAGCGGCCGCAACCGGGTGCCCCCGCCTCCGGCCATGATCACGACGTACATCGAACCATTCTACGGAGGCCCGGGGGCCGGGTCGGGCGGTGATGCCGACTCGGGGAGGCGGCTCCGGTTCGGCGGCACGAGGCGGGGCCGGTCCCCGTCACGTGCGAATCTCGTGGATCGACTCGGCCCGGAATGCGACCTTCGCAGCGGGCGAACGGGAACGTTCCGTTGACGCGGGCAGCAACGGCTTCGTACCATCCGCGGATCGGTCGGGGGGACGGCCAGCCACCGCAGACGACCCGAGGGCAGGCGAGCTTGACGATGTCGGCGACTCCGGAGACGTCCCCCAACCGTCCGGCGACGCCCACCGCCGGACCGGACGATCGGAGCGCCACCGGGGTTCTCGCGAGCGACGGTGAGACGCCCGATGTCGAGATGCTGGATGTCACCAAGCGGTTCGGTGACGTCGTCGCGGTCGATGCCATGCGGCTGTCCGTGGCGCGCGGGTCGTTCTACTCGTTCCTCGGGCCGTCTGGCTGCGGCAAGACCACGACCCTGCGGATGATCGCCGGCTTCGAGCAGCCGACCGCTGGCGAGATCCTGCTGGCCGGCGAGCCGGTGGCCGGCGTGCCGCCGTACCACCGCAACGTCAACACGGTGTTCCAGCACTACGCGCTGTTCCCGCACATGGACGTGGCCCAGAACGTCGGCTACGGGCTGCGCCAGAAGAAGACATCGAAGTCCGACGAGACACGGGAGGTCGGCAGGGCCCTGGACCTGGTGCGGCTGTCCGGCTACGAGCGTCGACGCACCTGGGAGCTGTCGGGCGGCCAGCAGCAGCGAGTCGCGCTGGCCCGGGCGCTGATCAACCAGCCGACGGTGCTGCTGCTGGACGAGCCGCTGGGGGCGCTCGACCTGAAGCTGCGCAAGGAGATGCAGCTCGAGCTCAAGGCGCTCCAGCGAGAGGTCGGGATCACGTTCGTGTACGTGACCCATGACCAGGAGGAGGCGTTGACGATGAGCGACGTCATCGTCGTGATGCACAACGGCCGGATCCAGCAGCAAGGCCTTCCGGCCGAGCTGTACGAGCGGCCCGTCAACCGCTTCGTGGCCAACTTCATCGGGGTGTCGAACCCGGTCGAGGGCGTGCTGGTCGAGCATGATCCGGAGAGCGGGCGAGGGGTCGTGGAGAGCGGTCGCGGGCTGCGCCTCACGGGGATCGTGACGGATCCCGCAGCCAGACCGGCCATCGGTCAGGCCGTGAGCGTGGCGATCCGTCCGGAACGCGTGCGGATCGAGTCGGCAGCCAACGCCGGGGACGGGCAGGACGGGTGGACCCGCGTCGAGGGACGGGTCCGCCAGGGAACGTATCTCGGCGACCAGACGGAATACCGCGTCGTCACCGATGCCATCGGCGAGGTGGTCGTGCGACGCCAGAACCAGGCCGGCTCCGCATCGTTCGAAGGGATCGGGCCGGGCGACGCGGTGGTCGTTCGCTGGCAGGACTCGGCCAACCTCGTGCTCGTGGCGTGAGGGCCCGTGGGGGACGCATCCGGTCCAGGAGGAGGAGAGATGGCAGATCTAGACCTTGACGAGATCCTGCGCCGTTCGGCGGCCGCGCGGGTGCCGCGCCGAAGCTTCCTTGCCGCGGCAGGCCTCCTCGGAGGCAGCGCCGCTCTCGCGGCGTGCTCGAACTCGAGCTCCACCCCGGCGCCCACGTCGGGCGCGACGGCAGCACCGAACCCGACCACCGGCGGCGAGTCGATGGCACCGTCCGCTGCCCCGAGCAGCGCGGCGGGTCCCGTCGAGGACACGCTCTACATGTACAACTGGTCGGACTACGTCAACCCCGACAACATCGACGCCTTCAAGCAGAAGTTCGGGGTCACGACGTTCGTCTACGACACCTTCGCCAACAACGAGGAGCTGCTGGCCAAGTTCCAGGCGGGCGCGTCAGGCTACGACATCGCCGCACCAACCGCGGAGTACACGCCGGCCCTCATCGAAGGCGGCTACATCGACAAGCTGGACTGGTCCCGGATCCCGAACGCCCAGTACATCGACGCGGCGTTCAAGGGCCAGCCATGGGACCCCAACGACGAGTACCAGCTGCCCAAGGACTTCGGCACGACCGGCATCCTCTATCGCAAGAAGCTGGTGCCCGAGCCGGTCACGTCGTGGCAGGACCTGTATGACCTCACCACCGGCAAGTACTCCGGCAAGACGGTGTTCGTGGACTCGATGGGCGACGTGTTCATCATGCCGCTCAAGATGCTGGGCAAGTCGCTCAACTCGGTCGAGAAGGCCGATCTCGACCAGGCGCGCACGATCCTGATGGACCTGGCGCCGCACATCCTCGCGCTCGACTCGGACACGTACCAGGACAAGCTCGCCAGCGGCGAGGCCGTGCTCTGCCTGGGCTGGACGGGACCGCTCGTCGCGCTCCGCGCGGATCCGAACACGGCCGATACGACCTATGTCGTGCCCAGCGAAGGCAGCCTCTACTGGCTCGATACCTGGGTCAAGGTCAAGGATGGGCCCAACCCGAACGCAGCCTACGCGTTCCTGAACTTCATCCAGGATCCCGAGGTCCAGGCCAAGGAGACGATCTACAACGGGTACGCGACACCCAACGACGAGGCCAGGCAGTACATCCCGCAGGAGATGCTCGACGACCCGGCGATCTTCCCGCCCGAGGACGTGATGTCCAAGCTCGAGGGCGCGATCGACCAGTCGGGCAACCAGCAGCGGATCGACATCTGGCAGGAGTTCAAGTCGGCGATCGGCGGCTGACGGCGGCAGGCATCCGCACCCATGGCTGAGCGGCGCTGATGGCGGCGGTGACGCCGGCGGCGCGTGGAACGGAGGGGCGGCGCGGCGCGTCGGCCCTCCTGACGACCGTGCTCGTGTTTCCGGCCGGCCTGTGGTACCTCGTCCTGCTCATCGCGCCGCTGGTCATGGTCACGATCTTCAGCTTCGGCGTCCGGGCGAAGAACGGGGGCTACGACCCGGCCTTCACGCTGGACAACTACATCCGGCTGCTGACCCAGCCACAACGGCTGGAGCCGTTCTTCACCTCGCTGTGGATGGCCATCGCGGGCACGATCGGCTGCCTGCTGGTCGGCCTCCCGCTCGCCTACTTCATCGCCACCCGGGCGCGACGCCGCAAGGGGCTGATGATCCTGCTCCTGGTCATCCCGTTCTGGACCAGCTTCCTGATCCGCACCTATTCCTGGCTGATCGTGCTGGGCAAGGAGAACCTCGGCGGGTTCATCGGCGGGATCGTGGGCGACCCGGACTTCCGCATCCTGGGAACGCCGTGGGCGGTGCTGCTTGGCCTCGTATACGGCTACCTGCCCCTGATGGTGTTCCCGCTGTACGTGACCCTGGAGCGCATGGACCGCACGCTGGTCGAGGCGTCCAAGGATCTCGGGGCTGCCCGCTGGGCGACCTTCCGCCAGGTCACCCTCCCGATCGCCCTGCCTGGCCTCATCACGGGCAGCATCCTGGTGTTCATCCCGATGATGGGCGAGTACGTCATCCCGGCGATCCTGGGCTACGGGCGCACGTTCCTGATGGGCAACGCCCTGGTTGATGCGTTCATCCAGACACGCAACTGGCCGTTCGGGTCGGCGATGGCCGTCGGCCTGATCCTCGTGATGCTGGTGACCGTCACGATCTACGTCTGGTTCGTCAACCGCGGACGCCACGGTCGCGACGTGAGCGTCCTGTGAGCGGGGCCTCGTGACCGCGCCCGCCGTCCCGGTCGCCGGCGCGGCCGTGCGCCGGCGCCGTCCGAAGCCGAAGGTCGATCGCTGGGACGCGCTCGTCGAGGTCTGGCTGCGCGGCCACACGACGATCGTCTACGCGTTCCTGTACCTGCCGATCGTGGTCGTCGTGCTGTTCAGCTTCAACGAGAACCGGCTGGCGACCATCTGGACCGGCTTCTCGATCAAGTGGTTCTCGGTGGCGCTCAACGACGATGTCGTGACCGGGTCCCTGCGCAACAGCTTCCTCGTCGCGCTGCCCAACGCCATCCTCGCGACCCTGTTCGGGACGATGGCCGCGCTCGGGCTGCAGCGCGTCGCAAAGCCGGTCCGGCTGGTGTTCGACGCGCTGACCTACGTCTCGATCATCGTGCCCGAGGTGGTGATCGCCCTGTCCACGCTGGTCCTGTTCGCCTCGAGCTTCGGCTGGATCAACGACTCGACCGGGCTCAGGCTTCAGCTGGGCATCCCGACCATCGTCGCGGCGCACATGCTGTTCAACATCAGCATCGTGCTGCTGCTGGTCCGGGCACGACTGTCGGGGATGGATCGGACGCTCGTCGAGGCATCGTTCGACCTCTACGCGTCACCCTGGCGGACGTTCCGCCAGATCACGTTTCCGCAGCTGCTGCCGGCCATCGTGGCGGGCTTCCTGCTGTCCTTCACGTTCAGCTTCGACGACTACGTGATCACGTCGTTCGTCTCCGGGCCCGGTTCGTCGACGCTGCCGCTGTTCATCTTCGGCCAGGTCAAACGCGGGGTCTCGCCCGAGACCAACGCAGTGGCCACGATGATGCTGGTGGTCACGCTGGCCCTGCTCGCGATCGGGCAGTGGGCGCTCAGCCGCAATGCGCGGCGGAGCGGCGGCGGTCAGGCCGGCGGCATGGCCGGGATGATCGCCGAGCAGCGCTAGCCCGGGGGGAGCCGAACGCGAGATCGCGCCACGCTTCCGGCGGGCCGCCCCCCGTTACGGGGCCGGCGCGAGCTCCGGCTCCGGGAGGCCGGCCTCGGCCGCGAGCAGGGCGGCCTTGTCGGTCCGCTCCCACGGCGCGTCGAGGTCCTCGCGCCCGAAGTGCCCGTACGCAGCCGTTGGGCGGTAGATCGGCCGCCGCAGGTCCAGCGCGTCGATGATCGACGCCGGCCGCAGGTCGAAATGGCGCTCGACGATCTGCTGGATCCGCTCATCCGGGATCCGCCCCGTCCCGAACGACTCGACCGACAGGGAAATCGGCCGGGCGATGCCGATGCCGTATGCGATCTCGAGCTCGAACCGGTCGGCGAGCCCGGCGGCGACCACGTTCTTGGCCACCCACCTCGCGGCATAGGCCGCGGAGCGGTCGACCTTCGTCGGGTCCTTGCCGGAGAACGCGCCGCCGCCGTGGCGGGCCATGCCGCCGTAGGTGTCCACGATGATCTTGCGACCGGTCAGCCCCGCATCGCCCATCGGGCCGCCGGTCACGAATCGTCCGGTCGGGTTCACGTGCATCACGGGGTCCACGGGGCGCAGCTCATCGGGGATCACGGGCAGGATCACGTACTCCGCGATGTCGCTCCTGATCCGCTCCGCCCGGACGTCCGGGTCGTGCTGCGAGGACACCACCACCGTTCGGACTCGCCTGGGCACGCCGTGCTCGTACTCGACCGTGACCTGTGTCTTGCCGTCGGGCCGCAGGTACGGCAGCTGGCCCGACTTGCGAACCTCGGTCAGCCGGCGCGCCATGCGATGTGCGAGCGCGATCGGCAGGGGCATGAGCTCGGGTGTCTCGCGACAGGCGAACCCGAACATCATCCCCTGGTCGCCGGCCCCGAGCTCGTGAGCGGGGGCAGCATCCGACCGGATCTCCAGCGCCGCGTCCACGCCCATCGCGATGTCGGTGGACTGCTCCTTGACGGAGACGAGCGTCCCGCAGGTCAGGTAGTCGAACCCGTATTCGGCCTTCGTGTAGCCGATGTCGCGCACCGTGTCGCGCACGACGGCCTGGAAGTCGATGTACGTGGAGGTGGTGATCTCGCCCAGCACCAGCACCAGGCCCGTGGTCGTGGCGGTCTCGCAGGCGACGCGGGCGTCCCGGTCCTCGCGGATGATCGCGTCGAGGATGGCGTCCGAGATCTGGTCGCACATCTTGTCCGGGTGACCCTCGGTCACCGATTCGGATGTGAACAGGTAGTGATCAGCGTCGACGATGCTCATGCTGCTCCGGGACTCTGCGGCCAGGGTTGGCGGGTGACCGCGAGCGTACCATCCGACCCGCCGATCGCCCTGGCCGGGACGTCGATCCGGTGCCCGGGCGCGCCGCGGCGATCCAGGGGTCAGCCCAGCCCGGGGACGTCCAGGGGCGGGATCTCGTCGGCCGGCGTGAACCCGAAGACCCGGCCCAGGAACGCGAGCTCGATGGCGTAGACCGTCCGCTCGGTCTCGGCTCGCCGGAAGCCGTGACCTTCGCCAGCGAAGCGCAGGATCACGTGCGGCAGCCCTCGCTCCGTGAACGCCGCCTCCATGGCATCCGCCTGTGACGGCGGGACGACCTTGTCGTCGAGGCCCTGGAAGATCAGCATCGGTGCGCGCACCCGGTCGAGGAAGTGGATCGGGGAGCGGTCCCTGAACACCTGCCGGCCGGCCGGCCACGGCGCCAGCAGTCCCTCGTCATAGCGCGACTCGAACTTGTGGCCGTCGAGGTGGATGAGCTCGAGGTCGGCGATGCCGTAGTGGCTGATCCCGGCGGCGAACACGTCCGGACGAAACGTGAGGGCCGCGAGGGTCGTGTAGCCACCGGCGCTGCCGCCCCGGATCGCCAGCCGCGCGGGATCGACGGATCCGCGCTCGACGAGGAACCTGGCGGCGGCGACGCAGTCATCGACGTCGGCGATCCCCCACTGGCCGTTGAGCGCGTCGCGGTAGGGCCGCCCATAGCCGGTCGATCCCCGGTAGTCCACGTCCACGACCGCGATCCCCCGCGAGGTGAAGAACGCCCGGTCGAGCGACAGCGCGGACGAGGCGGCGGACGTGGGGCCGCCGTGAGACAGCACGATCAGTGGCGGGCGCTCGCCGTCCGGGCCCCGGAACGCGCCATTGGTGGGCGCGAAGTACAGCGCGCGGGCCGTCGCGCCGGCACTGGTCGGGAACGCGATCGGCTCGGCGTGCGGGAGCAGCCCCGGATCCAGCGGCGCGCCCAGCGATCGGGCCAGGACGCCGGCGATCTCCCCCGTCCTCGGGTCGAGCCGGGCAACGACCGCCGCATCATGTGGCCCGGCGCCGATCGCGACGATGGTGGATCGGCCGACCTGGAGCCCCTCCACTTCGCTGAACGGGGTGTCCACCTCGTGAGCCCGACCCGATGGGTCGAGCAGCAGCAGACGGTCGCGCCCGTTCGCCCGGGCCACGGCCAGCACGCGGCCGT
The DNA here is from genome assembly GCA_963732805.1 of uncultured Chloroflexia bacterium. Taxonomy (GTDB): domain Bacteria; phylum Chloroflexota; class Limnocylindria; order Limnocylindrales; family CSP1-4; genus CAIXZV01. The sequence goes on along the minus strand of CAVTAW010000002.1, from coordinate 832,938 downwards.
CGCCCAGGAAGCCGTACGACGACCGGCCGAACACCCAGGCCGGGTCACCGAGCTCCGCCTCCATCGGCGCCAGGTTGCGGGCGGCACCGGACAGCCCGTCCGGGCCATCGAAGGCATACAGGTTCCACCAGCCGGTCCGGTCCGACACGTAGTGCAGACAGCCGTCCGCGCGCCAGGCGGGCTGGACGATCGAGATCCCCCGGCCCCCGGCCACCGTCCGCGGCTCGCCGAGATCACCGTCGGGGAGCACCTCCGCCACCTGGAGCCGCGTCGAGTCCCAGGGCATCTCCGGGAGATCCCACTCCAGCCAGGCCAGCCATCGCCCGTCGGGCGAGGGCCGGGGCGAGGCGACGAAGTCGGGTCCGGTGACGAGCCGACGACCCGTCCCGTCCGGGTCGTCGAGCGTGACGGCCACCAGCTCGTTGACCACGAGGTCCGGCCGGTCCGGATCCCGCGGATCGTGCGTCTCGCGGACCGCGTACAGCCGGTCACGAAGCGGGTCGAAGCGAAGGTCCGCGAACCGGGTCTGCCCGGCGGCGGTCAGGGGATCGGCGCCGGTCGCGCCCGACGGATCGACCCGCCACAACCGTCCATCGTCCGTCGAGGACACCACGATCCGTCCTCGATCGACCGTGTACGAGCCCCCGCCGTACTCGTGGACTCGATCACCGACGCGGAACGGTGCCGGCGTCAGCTCGTGGGTGGCGCCATCCGCGCCGTGGCGGAGCAGGGTCCGCCGACCGCCCTCGGTCGCCCTGCCCTCGAGCCAGTAGACGTCCTCACCGTCGAGCCAGGGCTCGGACAGGGAGACGGCACCACCCGCCACGAGCTCGATGTCGATCGATGAGCGCCAGCTGCCGTACGGCGCCACCATCGGGGCGAGCGCCCCCGGATCGTGATGGTTCACCGCCATCGGCTAGGTGCCGTGCTGCCAGGAGGACACGTACTCCAGCTGCTCCGGGGTCATCGCGTCGAGCGTGATGCCCACAGCAGCGAGCTTGAGCCGCGCCACCTCCGCGTCGATCGCCTCCGGGACGACGTACACCCGTGGCTCGAGATCTGCGTGGTGCTTCGCGACGTACTCGGCCGACAGCGCCTGGTTGGCGAAGCTCATGTCCATCACCGCCGCCGGATGACCCTCTGCGGCCCCCAGGTTCACGAGGCGTCCCTCCGCGATGAGGTTCAGCCGCTTGCCGCCGATGTCGAACTGCTGGACGTTGTCGCGGACCTCGCGGACGTGTCCCTCGGCCATCTCGCGCAGGGCCGGCAGGTCGAGCTCCGCATCGAAGTGCCCGGAGTTGGCCATGATCGCGCCGTCCCGCATGGCTGCGAAGTGCTCCCGTCGGAACACGTTGATGTTGCCGGTTGCGGTCACGAACAGGTCGCCCCAGGGGGCCGCCTCGGCCACGGTCATCACCTGGTAGCCGTCCATCAGGGCCTCGAGCGCCCGGACCGGGTCGACCTCGACGATCGCCACGTGGGCGCCGTGGCCCGCCATGCGCAGGGCGATGCCGCGGCCAACCCAGCCATAGCCCGCGACGACCACGTTGCGCCCGGCGATCAGCAGGTTGGTGGCGCGCAGGATTCCGTCGAGCGTGGACTGCCCCGTCCCGTAGCGGTTGTCGAACAGGTGCTTGGTCAGCGCCTCGTTGACGGCGACGACCGGGAATGCCAGGGCGCCGTCGCCGGCCATGGCCCGCAACCGGATCACGCCCGTCGTCGTCTCCTCGGTGCCGGCCAGCACCTCGGGCAGCTGGCTGCGCCGCTCCTTGTGGAGCAGCGAGACCAGGTCGCAGCCGTCGTCCATCGTGATCGAGGGGTGCGTGTCGGCTACCGAGCGCAGATGCGCGTAGTAGGTGTCGTTGTCCTCGCCCCGCCGAGCGTAGGTGGCGATGCCGTACTCGGCGACCAGCGCGGCCGCAGTCGAGTCCTGCGTGGACAGCGGGTTCGACGCCGCGAGATGGACCTCGGCGCCACCGGCCTTGAGCGTCCGTGCGAGGTTGGCCGTCTCGGTGGTGACGTGCAGGCACGCCCCGATCCTCAGTCCGGCCAGCGGCCGCTCGCGCTCGAATCGCTCGCGGATCTGGCGCAGGACGGGCATCTCGCGCTCGGCCCACTCGACGCGCCGAACGCCTTCCGCGGCGAGCGAGAGATCGGTCACGTCATGGGGCACGTCGGTGGCGAGCTCGGTCATCTGGGTTCCTCGGTTGGGCCGTCCACGGATGACGGCGGCATGGGATGGGCCTGTTCGATGCGCGATTGGGTCGAGGCATCCGCCGCCGGGCTCGCCCGGCCGAACAGCCTGCGGAACGGAGCGGCGAGGTCGGACCAGGGCGACGCGATCCGGCGCACCAGGCGCTCCTCGAACCGGCAGTGCTCCATGTAGCCGAGCCGGAGATACGCCTGGATCGCAGGGGGGTTGTCGGACCGGACGTTGAGCACGACCTGGTCACAGTAGCGGAGCAGCTCGGCCGTCACGGCCGAGGTCACCGCCTTGGCATAGCCACGGCCACGGTAGTCGATATGGGTGAGGACATTGCCGACCACGGCCAGGCGTGCCTCGCGCGAGATGACGTGCGTGCCCGCGGCGGCGACCAGCCGTCCGTTGACCCGGATGCCGAAGTACACGCCCTCATCGATCGCGCTCGACGGCAGCCAGGCGGCGAAGCCCAGCTGGTACAGCCGGTTGAGCTCGCTCACCTCGACCGGCAGCAGCCGCGACACAGCGGCGGGGGCCGGCAGGAAGCGGGCGCGGTCCACCCACATCCGGATCATCGGCGGGCCCGGATCCACCCGGTACAGGCGACCCACGGCGGGCAGGGCCTCGGCCCGGGCGGCGAGATAGGCGGCTCGCGGCCGGACCACGTCGCGCAAGATGGCGGCCACCCCGTCGTTGCGGCCCATCAGGAACAAGGGCTGCGGGGTGATGCCGCTGTACTCGAGGCCGACCGCCACGAGGTCGTCGCCGACCGTCGCGATCCCCCACCTCGTGCGGCCGAACTCGCGCTGCTCGAGATCACAGATCGCGTAGGCGGCGAACAACCGGTCGCGCTCGAGATAGGCACGCAGCAGCGCCCGGTCCGTCGTGTGGCGGGCGACGACCGCATCCCGCTGGCCGACCGCGATCGTCGCCATCAGGGCTCCCGCTCCACCGGGACCGGCTCGGCCGCCGAGGCCGGCTCGACCGGGCGCGGAACCGGCTCGGCCGCCGGGACCGGCTCGACAGGGTGCGGAACCGGTCGACGTGCCGCGGCGGCCGCGGCATGCGCCGCGAGCCCGGCCGCGAACGGCGCACGGATCACTCCCTCCTCGGTGACGATGGCGCTGATCAGGGAGGCCGGCGTCAGGTCCTGCGCCGGGTTCCGTACCTGGCTACCCTCGGGCGCGATCCGCGAGCCTGCTGCGAACAGCACGATCGACGGCCGTCCCTGCTCCACGGCGGCGTCGTCGCCGGTGGCCAGCTCCGGGTCGATCCCGATCGTGGCCGTGTGCACCATGAACGGGACCCCCGCCGCGGACGCCGCCATCGCCAGCGCGTAGGTGCCCGAGACCGCGATCGCATCACCGTTCGCCGTCACCCGATCGGCGCCGACCAGCACGACATCCACCTCGGCCGCGGCGATGCAGCCTGCTGCGGCTGCATCGGTCACCACGGCGTACGGGACGCCCGCTTCGCGCAGCTCCCAGGCGGCGATCCGCGAGCCCGTGAACCCGGGGCGCGTCTCCGCGACCAGGGCATGCACCGACCGTCCGGAGTGGTGCACCGCCGTGATCACGGACAGGGCGGTCCCGAACTGCCCGCCGGCCATGGGCCCCGTGCTCCCGATCGTGAGGACGTGCCGCGGAGCATCCGCCTCTCCGGGGAGCACGGCGAGCGCGTGCCCCACCAGCGCCCCATGCGCGTCCACAGCCTCGCGAATGACCGCCTCGGCCTCGGTCCGCATGGCGTCCGCGACCTGCTGCCCATCGGCCTGCATGCCAAGCGCTTCGGTCACCGCCAGCATCCGGTCGAGGATGGAGGCCATCGCGGCCGACGCCGGCCTCGTGTTGCGGAGCGCGTTGGCGGCACCGCGGATGGTCGCCCGCCGCGCGAAGGGCCTCGAGGCCGTGGAGCGGGCCGCCACCAGGGCCAGGGTGATCGCGGCAAGCTGGGCCTGCGCGGATGCCCCCACGATCGCCTCGTCCCGGATCGCATTGACCGCATCCGCCGCGCCACGGACGTCGAGGTCCACGAGCACGTCGGGAAGTCGTCGCTGATCGACAACGTGGCACACGTCGCCATCCCAGCGGAACGGCGCGCGGAAGCCGGCCCCGGCCGCCGGCAGCTCGCGCGGGGCCGGACCCTCGACGCCCGACGGTTCGGGGCCCGTGCCGAGCAGCTCGCGGGCGGCCTCGGCCGACTGCTGCTGGAGCACCTGCGCCGCACCCAGCACGGATCCGACCGACGTCATCACGTCGCCCGCGAACATGCGGAAGAAGCGGCGTCGATCCGGGTCCGGGGGCTTGACGGGATCGGTCATGGGAGGTGGTTGCTCACGACAGCCGATCCGGTCCTGGGTGGGCCGATGGGATCGGTCGGGCGCCGACGACGATTGACCTCAGTACTGGATGACGCTGGTGACCTTGCGGCCTTCCAGCCGTTCTCGACCCTTGAGGAAGTCCAGCTCGACGAGGAACCCCAGGCCCACGACCTCGCCCTTCAGCCGCTCGACCAGGTCGATGGTCCCACGGACCGTGCCGCCGGTGGCGAGCAGGTCGTCCACGATCAGCACCCGCTGGCCCGGCGTGATGGCATCGCGGTGGATCTCCAGCGTGTTCGAGCCGTACTCCAGGGCGTACTCGACGGTGATCGTCTCGGCCGGCAGCTTGCCCAGCTTGCGCACGGGGACGAAGCCCGTTCCCAGCTGGTACGCCATCGGGGCCGAGAAGATGAAGCCACGCGACTCCATGCCGACGACAAGGTCGACAGGCTCCTCCCGGTAGGGCTCGAGCATGAGGTCGATCGCATCCTTGTAGGCGGCGGCATCCTTGAGCACCGTGGTGATGTCGTAGAACAGGATGCCGGGCTTCGGGAAGTCGGGAATCTCGCGGATCTTCGCGCGAAGCGTCTCGGCGGACATGGGGTTCGAGGACCTCCGATGATGGCGCACCTGGGGGGCGCCCGGATCAACCGACGAGGCAGGCACGGCCGGACCGCTAGTCTACCGCAGGCGATCGGCCGTTCCGAGGGCCCGATCCGGTGCGAATCCGGCCTGACGTGACGACTCCGAACAGCGCCATCACGACCGACATCCCATACACCGCGGCCAGTGCCCAGCCCAGCCCGTCCCCTCCGCTGCGCTCTCCGAGAGCCGTGATCGCGCCACCCACGCCGGTGCCCAGCGCGGTGCCCAGGATGTCCGACAGCTGCAGGGCCGACGATGCCGCGCCCTGGCCGGCGGGCGGAACGCCTCGCAGCACGACCAGGGTCACCGCCGAGTACATGAAGCCCATGCCAATCCCCGGCAGGATCCAGGTCACGACGGTGATCTCGGGCGGCACCCACGACAGGACAGCCGGGATCGTGAGCGCGGCCCCGAGGGCAACGCAGGCGAAGCCAAGGGCCACGAAGCGGTGCGGTCCGACGCGGTCGATCCGTCGCGCCTGGAGCCACGTCCCCGTTGACCAGGCGATCGTGGTCACCGTGAACACGATGCCCGTGAGGGTGGCCGGCGTGCCACGCCACGTCTGGAGCAGCAGCGGGATGTAGGCGTCGCCCGAGAAGAACGCGAAGGTCATCACGCCACGCAGGAGCACGGCGGCGGGAACGCCCAGCGCCATTGCCAGCGTGCCGGCGGGAGTGAGGCGACGGACGGCCGGAACGAGCAGCCCGATCCCGAGCAGGGATCCCGCGATCGCGATCGGGAGGGCCTGGGCGGTCAGCGCCGCAACGAGCACGCCGGCACCCACGGCGGCAAGGAGCGCGTTGGGCAGGCGCCTGACGGTCGCCGCGGCGGCCGCGTGCTCCTCCGGCGGCACCGCCGACGGGATGCCTCGTAGCGCCGACAGGGCAAGACCGCCCGCGACCGCGAGCAGTGGCAGCAGCCCCAGAAACACGAACCGCCAGGTCGTGGCCTCGCCGACGATCGCCGCGATCGACGGGCCGATCACCCCGGGAACGACCCAGGCGGCCGACATCATCGCGAACATCTGGGGCTGCAGGCGCTGGGGCAGGCCCCGCCCGATCGCCACGTACGCCGTCGGTGCCATCGCGCCGCCACCGAGGCCCTGGATCAGACGGGCGCCCACGAGCACGGGCATCGACGGGGCGAGGCCGCCGATCGCCAGCCCGAGCGCGAACAGCGCCAGACCCATCGCGAACGGGCGGCGCAACGGCATCCGGTCCAGCGCCCCGCCCGCCACCACCGTGCCCACGAGGTTGCCCAGGAAGAAGGCCGAGAACACCCAGCCGTAGAGCTCAAGCTGGCCCAGCTCGTGGGCCACCTTGGGCATCACCGTGCCGACCGCGAGCGACTCGAGGGCGACCAGCGTGATCGTCGAGACCAGGCCGATGGTGAGGCCACGGAGCTTGGGCGCGAACAGGTCGGCCGTGCGTGGGTACGCCGTGGGCGCGGCCGTGGAGGGCGAGGTCACGAGGCCATCATGCCTGAGCCGCATGGCCCGGCGATGCGCCTGCTGCGCGGCGCTGCGCGGTCGCCGGGACGCGTGCTCTCCGCGCTGCGCGGCGCTGCTCGGTCGCCGGGACGCGTGCTCCCCGCGCTGCGCGGCGCTGCTCGGTCGCCGGGACGCGTGCTCCCCGAGAGAGCCATCCAGCGGATCCGCGCGCCGGAAACCGCGGGCTTGCTCGGCACGCGAGCCATTGTCCGGGCGAGCCGCTGGCTCGCTCGGAGGGAGAGCGGCGCGACGGCTGGGAAGACACGCGACCGGCGGATGGCTCTCTGGAAGAGCAGCCGGGCGCCGGCGTCCCTCAGCGTCCGGCAAGTCCCTCAGCGTCCGGCCAGCCGCTCCACCACCGGCGCCAGCGTGTCCACATCGCCGGTCATGATCGAGCTGATGCCCAGGCGTTCACGCAGCTCGACGAACTTCTCGGTCAGCCCCTGAACGGAGCCGATGAACACGTGGGGCGACTCGAGGAACTCGTCCAGCGTGATCTCGATCCCCGACCGCGCCCGGATCACGTCCAGCACGTCGCCGCCGTCCTTGCGCGCGTGATCCGTGACGATCGGCGGCGTACCGGTCGGGTAGACGTTCAGCTCGAGGCCGTCATACCGGTCGCCCGCAGCCTCACGAACCCAGGTCAGCTTCTCCTCGGTGGCCGCGATGGTGATCGACCGGGGGTCGGAGCGGACGACCGGTCCGAATGGGGCGGACGGGAGCGTCCTGGGCGCCAGGCCAACCACATCCGCCTCTCGTCCCGCGAGCGTGAGCAGCCGGCGACCGCCACCTCCGATGAACAGCGGCGGGTGTGGCCGCTGGACGGGCTTCGGCAGCCCGTCGTGGTCCGTCATCGCATAATGATCTCCGGCAAACGAGAACGACCCGTCGCCGAAGCAGCCCTTGAGCACGGCCACCGCCTCGGCCAGGCGCGACACCCGCACCGCGACCGGGTCGAACTGCAGTCCCAGCGCCTCGTACTCGGGCCGGTTCCAGCCGGCTCCGATCGCCACCTCGACGCGGCCTCCGCTGAGCACATCGAGCGAGGCCAGGTCCTGGGCGAGCAGTGCCGGATGCCGGAAGTCGTTGTTGGCCACGAACGGAGCGACCCGCAGCCGTTCGGTCGCGGCGGCCGCGAACGACAGCAGCGGCACGAACCCGTACGGGATCACCACGTGGTCCGCATACGCGAGCACGCTGTAGCCGATCGACTCAGCGCGCCGGGCGGTCTCGGCCAGGGCACGCCCGTCGGTGATCTCGCCCGGGTCGGCGAGGAAGCGGAACAGCCTCACCGGCGCGCTACTCGCGGACGAGCCGCAGGAGCTCGCCCACCACCGCGATCTGCTCGGGCGTCCGGTACAGCGGGTTGTTGAACGTGAAGCCCGTGAAGCCGGCGTCGAGGTACGGCCGTAGCGCGTCCGCGCACTGCACCGGGGTTCCCGTGACCACGTGGGGCCTGCGTTCGGCCGGAAGGCTGTCGCGTAGCGTGGCGGCCTCGGCTTCGGTCGCCGCCACCAGCACCGGTGTGGCCATCGTTCGCTCGATCGTCGCCGGATCGCGGCCGATGGCCTCGCAGTGCCGGGCGAGGACATCGGTCTTGTGCTGGAGGACGTCGAGCCCGAGCGGGAACCAGTGGGTCATGTCGGCGTGCTTCGCCGCGATCTTCAGCGTCCGCTGCTCCCCGCCGCCACCGACCAGGATCCGTGGACCCCCTGCCTGGATCGGGCGCGGAACGTTGAGGGCCGCCTCGATCCGGTAGTACCGGCCGTGGTACGTCGGCCGGTCCTCGGTGAACATCGCCCGTACGATCGTGAGCGCCTCGTCCAGTCGGTCCATGCGCTCGCGGATCGGCGGGAAGTCGAACCCGAGGCCGATGTGCTCCGCCTCGAACCACGCTGCACCGAGGCCGAAGATCGCCCGGCCTCCGGAGATCACGTCGAGCGTGGTCGCCGTCTTCGCCAGCAGCGCCGGGTTCCGGTACGTCACACCGGTGACCAGGGTGCCCAGCCGGACCGCCCGGGTCTCGCGCGAGAGCGCGGCGAGCACGGACCATCCCTCGAGCATCGGGTCGGTCTGGGGCCCGATGCCGGGGATCTGGTTCAGATGGTCCATCACGGTGACCAGGCTGAATCCGGCGTCCTCCGCCGCCCGCGCCTGTTCGGCGACGCGGTCGAACAGCCCTTCGGGCGGGCTGTCGGAGAAGGTGTAGTTGGGCAGATGGAGTCCGAACCAGGGCGTCGTCGTCATGCCCACAGCATGCAACCGATGCCCCGATCGTGCGCCGGGCGGCAGCGCCCGATCGTGCTGCGTTGGCCGGTCAGGTCCCGTCCGTCGGGATCGACTGGATCAGGGCAAGCCTCCAGCCGCCCGGTGTCCGGTGCCAGATCAGCGTCGTCGGGGCAACCACTCGCGTCGTCGCCCCGTCGAGCTCATAGACCTGGTGGAGCACGAACGTCTCGATCTCGACATCGATCCAGCGCATCACGTGGATGTCCTCCGCCGATGACTGGACGTCCGCGAGGCGGCTGAAGATCGAGCGCAACGCAGCGCCGATCATGTCCGGGCCCCGCACCCATCGTCGGGTGACCTCGTCCACCAGCTGGGCATCGTCGGCCAGCATGGCGCGGATGCCCACCTCGTCCTTGGCGTCGAGCATCCGCAGATACTCCGCGACGCGGGTCGCGGCAGGGTCGGTCCTCGCCATGGGTGGCCTCCTCGATGCCGGCACCATCTGCCGTGCGGGCGTCGGAGCCAAGTGCCGGACGTCGCCGCCGACGGGTCCGCGCAGCGAGTCCCGCCAGGTTCATCGAGTCCCGCCGGATTCAGCGGGTGGCGGCGCCCGCGATCTCCTGCAGCCGTGCCTCGACGATCCTCCTGACGAGATCCACGGGGATGGGCCGATCGAGCGGGAAGCGAATCGTCCCCTTGCCCGCGACGTACGGTGCCAGGTCCGCCCCGAGCGCGTCCACGACGACGCGGCTGGCCGGGTACAGGCTGCAGTGACGCTTGAACGCCGCGTACCACACGAGCATCCGGCCATCCGCCTTGAACGCCGGCATCTGGTAGCTGATTGTCTCCACGGCTCCGGGCGCCGCGGCCCTGATCGTCGCGCGAAGAGCATCCAGGGCGGCGCGCGAGCCACTCGGGAGCGCGGCCATGTAGTCATCGATGCCGGTCGAAGCTGCCAAGCGGCCTCCTTCGCGATTGCCCGCCGTCCGGACGACCACGGTCCGGGTCACCAGCGTACGAGAGCCCCGGCCGCCCCCTCCAGCGCCATCCGAACCCGCGACGACCACTCGCGAGATGTATGAACGACTTGACACGATGTAAGAATTTGATTAGCTATCTGACCCTGCCCGTGAAGGAGGCCCGCGATGTCCGTGATCCTGTGGACCATCCTGGCGCTCGTCCTGGTCGCCCTCGTGGTCCTGGCAACCAGCTTCCAGGCGCGCAGCATTCCCCCGCCCCTCGTCCTGCCGCCTGGCGAGACGCTGCCGACGGCGCCGCTTCAGCGCCTGGTCCGATGGTGCCTCGCACTGGGCCTGATCCCGCTGCTGATCGCCGCCGGCCTCGTGGCCTGGCGGGGACCGACGACCTACTCGGACGATGACGTCGTCCGCCTCACGGTGACCACGCTGCTGGTCGCCGGCATGCTGCTGCTGGTCGCCCCCACCCTGTTCGCCGGAGCCTGGGCCTCCCGTGGCGACGCCAGGCTCGACGAGCGGGATCGCGCGATCCTTGCCCGCGCGCCGGCTCACCAGGCGGCCGCGATGCTGGTCGTGCTCGCCGTCTGGATGATCGCCCTCCAGGAGTCCTACCACGATGCGTCCGGGATCCCGGAGGTGTTCCTGTACCTGATCTTCTGGTCGTGCCTCCTGGTCAGCCAGCTGGCCTCCAACGTCAGCATGCTCGTCGGCTACCGGCGGAGCTAACCGGGTGGCCAAGGCGACCATCAGGAACCACATCCGCCGGCTGCGGTTCGAGGCCGGCGAGATGACGCAGCAGGCGCTCGCGGACAGCGCCGGCTGCTCGCGCCAGACGATCATCGTCCTCGAGCAGGGGCGCTACGTGCCGTCGCTCGCGCTGGCCCTCCGCATCGCGCGGACCTTCGGGCGCTCGATCGAGGAGGTGTTCGAGCTGGTCGAGGGAGGCTGATCCTCGTCGAGGGCCAGCGGCCAGCCCGGAGCCCACCCGACTCACGTGGTCACGCCGCCATCGCCGAGGCGCACGGCAACCAGCTCGCCGCGCCCGATCGGGACCACGAGCCCGCTGAGCCGGGGGTCAGCGAGTGCCGCCTCACGGAAGCCGGCCAGGTCCGACGCGTGCGAGGTCAGGTTGTCCGCGATGAGCAGGCCACCGGCTCGAAGTGCCTCGATAGCCGGGCCCAGCATCCGAAGGTAGTCCTCCTTCTCCGCATCGAGGAACACGAGGTCAGCGCTCCCTTCGAGCTCGGCGAGGCCAACGGCTCCGTCCACGCGGCCGCAGGTCGACGAGACCCTCGACGTCCGCGGTGACGAACGTCGTCCTCGCCTGCTCGATCTTGGCCGGGTCGATCTCGAAGGTGATGATGCGGCCGCCGGTCTGGGCTGCCGCGACCGCGAGCCACAGGGTCGAGTAGCCGGCGCTCGTCCCGATCTCGACGATGGTCCTCGCCCGCACGGCGAGCGCGAGCATCACCAGGAACGGCCCGACCTCCGGTGCGATGGCAGCGCAGTCGCCGGGACTGCGGAGTGCCATCGACGCGGTCCGCCGTATCGCGCTCCTCCAGCGACGCAAGCGCCGCCTGGACCGCGGCCGGGACGCGGTGCATCACCGTGGGCGGAGCCTCATGACGCCGGCGGCAACACCTCGGTGAGCCGTCCATCCTGGGCGGCGAAGTCCCAGGCGTCGATCGCCGGCGGCTCGACGCCAAGGGCCGTGAGCGCGGTGCACACCTGGCTCCGATGGTCCGTCCCGTGATGGATCGCCTGCGCGAGCCGGATCCCGATTGGGGCATGGCTCTCGGAGCCGTCGTCTCGGTGCCTGACCATGACCTCGTCCGCGTCCAGGTCCTGCGCCACGAGCCACGACCAGACGGGGCCGTTCGCCTCCATCGCGACCCGCAGCCCGGCGAGGTCCAGGTGATCCTCGTCGACCTGGCTCACGCGACCGCCCGAGAGCAGCGACAGGTAGGAGCAGTCGGCCCCGACCAGGTGCCGCATCGTGTCCAGGATCGAGCCGTACGTGCCCGGGACGCTGGTCGCGAGCTGCTCGGGTGTGAGTGCGTCACAGGTGTCGAGCAGCCGCAGCGTCGCCCACACGTGGTGGCCGAAGGCGTCCGCGAGCAGCGGTGTGGCCATCTGGGGTGGCGAGGGCGGCGGCTCAGACCTCGATGGGCAGCGGGTACACGTCGTCGGCCGGGTGACCCGTCCGCTCGTGGATGCGGCGGACGGCGTCGGCGCTCGGCGCCTCCGTCAGGCAGAAGACCATGCCGCTCTCCGGGTCGGCCCAGGCTCGCTGGAAGTCAACGCCTTCGTCGTCCTGGATGTCCAGGTCCGCCTGATGCGCCGCCTTCAGGGCCTCCGGGGTCACACCCTTCATGCTGCGATGAACATCCATGAACTTCGGCATGCCGGGACGCTCCTTTCGTTCGCAATCCCCCGCGCGGGTTCCGGAAGCGTACACGAGACGAACGGCTGCCGCCCCCCGGCGACGGCCCGTGAGCACGTATCGGCAGGAGCGCGGCCCGGGGCACGCTGTGCTGCCCGTCACAGGTCGCCGATGTCCATCTCGAGCTCGAGCTCGTCGCGAATCGGGATCCCGTGGACGCCCATGTCCGGGATGTCCGGCTTGAGCATGGTCCGGCTGCGATCGACGGCGCCGGCGTGGAGGCGCACGAGCCGGAGCCCGCGCCGCTGATAGAACCGGAGGGCCTCCAGGTTGTCGTTGGTCGTGATCAGCCACAGGCGCTCGCAGCCGGTCGCACGGGCTACCGTCCGCGATGCTGCGATCAGGGCGGTGCCCGCGCCGTGCCACCGCTCCGCGGCGTGAAGGGTCAGGATCTCGAGCGACGAATCGGAGGCAATCCACGTCGTCACGCCGGCCAGGCTGCCACGGACCTCCGCGATCAGCGCCGGGTGTCGTCGCGCGTCCACGAGCTCGCCCAGGCGCGCCACGAGATCGGCATCGTGCTCAAGGAGGAACGCGTCGACGGCGGCTCGATCGGCCGGATCGGCAGGCCGGACGATGATGCCCGAGGCCCGGTCGGGTCCGAGCACCTCGACCACGCGGAACCGCTCCGCGACGACCTGGGTGTCATCCGTGAGCGCGAATGACGCATCCCCGAGCCGGTCCCGGATCTGGTCGATGTAGCCGTTCCAGAAGCGCACGTGCGCGTCGCGGAACTCGGCCGCGTTGGCATACCCCTCGCCCTCGTCGATCGCGTGCTGGTCGTCCACGTCGGCAAGGCGGACAACATGGCACGCCACGGTCTCGACCACGGCAACCGGTCGTCCGCCGGAGTCCAGGAGCGCCGACCGCTCTCCGGGCTCGGGCACCGTGTCGCCGTCCAGCTCGAACTCGACCAGCAGGCCGGCGGTCGTCGTCTTGGTGCCGGCCAGCGCCAGCCCCGTCAGCCAGTCGCGAACGCGCCCCGGGGAGGCGAAACCCCAGGTCGGCAGGCCGCGGAGCGGCGGCGATTCGCTCACCGCTGGATGATAGGCATCGTGGCGTGGCGTCCAGCGGGCAGCTCGGGCTTCGCCACTGGACAGCGTCGGCGACACTGGGCGCATGACCACCACCGCTGACCGCGACTTCGATCGGCACCTCGCGCACCTGCGGGCCGCCCCGCGTGACACCGGCCGAGTCGAGCTGATCGTCCGCCGCCCCGCCGAGGATGAGCGGGAGGTTGTCGAGGAGGCAACGCTCGATCCGGCGCACGGGCTCGTGGGCGATGACTGGCGCCGTCGCGGCAGCGGCTCAACCCCCGACGGCGCCGCGGATCCCGCATCCCAGCTCACGCTGATCAGCGTCCGGGTCCTCGCCGCGATCGAGCCCGACCGCGAGCGCTGGTCGCTCGCCGGCGATCAGCTCCACGTGGACCTCGACCTGGCGGCTCACAACCTGCCTGCCGGCTCGCGACTGTCTGTCGGCGGGGCCGAGCTCGAGGTCAGCGAGAAGCCCCACACCGGCTGCGCCAAGTTCAGCGCCCGCTTCGGCAGCGATGCGCTGCGCTGGATCAACGGCCCGCTGGGACGCGAGCTGCGGATGCGTGGCATCAACGCCCGGGTCGTTCGCGGCGGGACCGTCCGGGCGGGGGACGTCATCCGGAAGCTCTGACCGCGGGCGACGCACGCCAGGCCGCTGGCGTCAGCCGGGCGGCACCTGATCGAGGAGGTCGAGCAGCCCCGGCGGAAAAACCGAGTCGTTCGCCCCGGACAGCTCTGCCCGCGTCCACCAACGGTGCGCCGCTGGCACCCGGGCCCCGTCGTCGGCCCACGGCCCGCCCGGCACCGCCGTCGCCACTCGTGCCGCCACGTACCACTCGTCCTGGACGACCCGCCGGCCCCGGAACGAGAAGCGCACGTCGGCACGCTGCCCGATCAGCGGGCCGATCGACACGTCGCGGATCCCGGTCTCCTCGAGCAGCTCCCGCCGGGCCGCAGCCTCGACCGACTCTCGCCACCGGATCCCGCCGCCGGGCAGGTACCAGGAGCCGCGGCCCCCGGGGTCTTCCGCCGGTCCCAGTCGGAACAGGAGCACCCGCCCGTCGGGGTCGAGCAGGACCACCCGCGCTGCGCGTCGGCGCGGCCAGCGGAACCAGCTCATCCCGCCGCCGGAGCGTGCGCGCCGGTCGCCGCCACCAGTCTCGAGACCACGGCCTGCGTCAGGGTCCAGCCCTTCAGCGGGTCACGGGGCAGCCGGATCCGGACCTGGTTCGATGCGAAGGTCATGTCGCCGGGTCGGATGCCGGGCAACGGGCCGCCGATCCCCGATGGCGCCAGCAGCTGCATCGCCGTTGCGCGGGACAGCCCGGCGCCGAAGCGCACGACCAGCCAGCCCTCCTCGCGTGCCAGCGACGCGACCCCCGCCGACTCGGCGGACAGCCGCAGCTCTGCAACCTCGACCAGGCGAAGCACCGGCGCGGGCATCGGACCGTAGCGGTCGGTGACCTCCTGGCGGAACGCGGCAACGTCGCCGACCGACCGCGCCCTGGCCAGGCGCCGGTAGAGCTCCAGCTTCTGGGCCTCGTCCGGGACGTAATCGTCGGGGAGATGCGCGTCCACCGGGAGGTCCACCACGGCCTGCGGAGCCTCGCGCACCGGCTCGCGATCCTCGCGCCGTGCCTTCGCCTCCTCGACCGCCTCTGACAAGAGCCGCGAGTACAGGTCGAACCCGACGGCCGCCATGTGCCCGGACTGCTCGCCGCCCAGGATGTTGCCCGCACCCCGGATCTCGAGGTCGGCGAGGGCGATCTGGAACCCCGCGCCCAGCTCGGAAGCGTTGAAGATCGCCTGCAGTCGCTTGCGGGCCTCCTCGCTCATCCGCTCGCGGCGCCGGTACAGCAGGTACGCGTAGGCTCGACGCGAGGATCGTCCCACGCGTCCCCGGAGCTGGTACAGCTGCGCCAGGCCGAGCGCGTCGGCCCGGTCGATGACGATGGTGTTGGCGTTGGGGATGTCGAGGCCGGACTCGATGATCGTGGTGCACACGAGGACGTCGGCCGCTCCATCGGCGAAGGTGAGCATGACCTTCTCGAGCCGGCCCTCGGGCATCTGGCCATGCCCGACGAGGATCCGCGCCGATGGCAGCAGCCGGCGCAGCTGCTCCGCCTGTGCCTCGATCGTCTCCACCCGGTTGTGGACGTAGAACACCTGGCCGCCGCGGTCCAACTCTCGCAGGATGGCGTCGCGGACGAGACCGGCGGACGCCTCCGCGACGCGGGTCTGGATCGGCAGCCGATCCTCGGGCGGCGTCTCGATGACGCTGAGATCCCGGATCCCCGCCAGGGCCAGGTTCAACGTGCGCGGGATCGGCGTGGCTGACAGCGTGAGCACGTCCACCGCCGCGCGCAGCTGCTTGAGCCGTTCCTTGGCCGCCACGCCGAACCGCTGCTCCTCGTCCACGACCACGAGCCCGAGGTCCCGGAAGGCGACGTCCTTCGACAGCAGCCGGTGCGTCCCGATCACGATGTCCACCGTGCCGTTCGCGAGCCCGGCGACCGTCGCCTCCTGCTCCCGTGCGCCGACGAACCGCGACAGCAGCCGGACCGTGAGCGGGAATGCCGCAAATCGCTGTGAGAACGTGGTGAAGTGCTGGCCGGCCAGCACGGTGGTCGGCACGAGCACGGCGACCTGCTTGCCGTCCTGGATCGCCTTGAACGCCGCCCGCAGCGCCACCTCGGTCTTGCCGTAGCCCACGTCCCCAACCACCAGCCGGTCCATCGGCCGGCGGGTCTCCATGTCGGCCTTGACCTCGACGGAGGCGCGCAGCTGGTCGGGGGTCTCCTCGTATGGGAAGGACGCCTCCATCTCGCTCTGCCACGGGGTGTCGGCGGCGTAGGAGAAGCCCTGGGCCGACTCTCGCTTCGCGTACAGCGCCAGCAGCTCCTCCGCGAGGTCTGACACGGCACGGCGAACCCGTTGCTTGGTCCGCAGCCAGTCCGTGCCGCCCAGGCGGGACAGCGTGGGATGCTCACCGCCCGAGTACCGGCTGACCCGGTTGATCTGCTCGACCGGCACGAAGATCCGGTCGCCGGCCGCAAACGAGAGCTCGAGGTAGTCGCGCTCCTGGCCGGCCTCGCCGCGGCGCAGCATCTGCTCGTAGCGGGCGATGCCGTGGTCGATGTGGACGACGAGGTCGCCGGGTGTCAGGCGCTCGAGGATGTCGCGCGGGACGATGCGCCGCATCGCCTTCGGCCGCCGCACGCGGACCGAGCCGAACAGCTCGCGATCCGTGACCAGCGCCAGCCCGTCCGGGCCGCCCTCGAAGCCGCCGTTGAGGCTGCGCTCGATGAGGGCGATGGCGCCTGGCGGTGGCGCCTCCGATACCCGGTGGACGATGCCCACGGCATGTCCGGCCTCGCTCAGCAGCTCCGCGAGCCGCGGCGCCTGGTCCGAGGCGAGGACGACGCGGGCCCCCTCCCCGATCCAGTGCTCGACACCGTCAACGAGTCGCTCGGACCGGCCGGGCGGCAGCACCGGCTCGCGCCATCCGAACAGGTCGCCGGAGGTGAGGCCCTTCGAGGCGAACGCCATGCCCTGCGCCTCGCTCGCGTCCGACTGCCACGTCAGCTCCAACGTCCTCGCTCCGTGGAGGCGGGCCTTCCAATCGCGTGGCGGCAGGTACGCCGCGGGCCAATCTCGGGGCAGGTCGCCGGCATCGACCATTTCCGCGTTGCGCTCGTCGGCCTGGCGCCACAGGAACTCGGCCACATCTGCAAGGTCACCGGGTTCGTCGAGGACCAGGAGGGCGGACGGGTCGAGATGATCGAGCGCGGTGGCAGGCGCCACCAGGCGAGCCCAGACCTCGGCCGCGTCGCCCGCCGCGAGCGCCCGTCCCACGCCGGACCGCGCGCCTTCCGAGAGTGACTCCCCGCCGAAACGGGCAAGATCCGCGGCCAGCCGCTCCGGCAATCGCGAGCCCAGCCGCCCGAGCCGTGTCCGGAGCTCATCCGCTCCGCCGCGCGGGAGGAGGAACTCGGTCGCAGGAAGCAGCGGGATCCCGGTCACGCTGCCGACGCTCCGCTGGTCGGTGGGATCGAAGGCCCGCAGCGAATCGATCTCGTCGCCGAAGAACTCGATCCGGACCGGCAGCTCGGCCGAGGGCGGGAACACGTCCACGATGCCGCCTCTGCGGGCCAGCTCGCCGCGCCCGGCCACCTCCACGACGGGCACGTAGCCGTGGTCGTACAGCTCGCCCAGCAAGGCGTCGAGTCCGATCCGCGTGCCCGCCCGCAGCGTCCGGACGCGTTCGGGCAGGTCGTCCGGCGCGAGCGTGGCCTGGAGCAACGCCTGGACGCTGGCGACCAGCACCCGTGCGCCACCTGACCGCCAGGCTGCGAGCGCCGCCACCCGCGCGGCCGTCTCGTCCGGCACGAGCTCGCTGCGCTCATAGGCGAGCGATGTTCGCGGCTCCAGCACCGCCACCAGCCCCGGGTCGCCGAGCCACGCACCGAGCTCCTCGGCCACGCGGTCACCGATCTCCGCGTCACGGGCAACCCAGCAGATGCGCTCGCCGTCGGGAGCGAGGGCCAGCGCCGCGACCAGGTATGACTTGGCGCCGTGCGGGACGGCGGTCAGCCCGGCGTGCCGTCCGTGGAGGCCGGGCGCCACCGGCCTGCCGCCCAGCCGCTCGCGCAACGCGGCGAACGACCCCGTGGGGTGGAGCAGACGCGGCAGGACACCGAGGTCCGGGATGCGACGCCCTGCACCCCGGGACGATGTGCCGGCACGCGCGGCCGACGCGGCCCGCAACCGGGCTCCGGTCCGACCGGCACTGGTCCGGCCGCCCGAAGCCGCGCCGGCCTGTCCATCGATCCCCGGCCTGCGAGCGGCCGGATCGACGAGCTCGACCTCAGCCTCTACCGACACGCGATCGAGGTCGATGTCCTGCTCACGCGCCTCGGCTGCGGCCCGGCGCTCCGCCCACTCCCGGGCGACCTTCTCGGCGATGTTGCGCTGGCGCGTAGTCCGGCCACGATATCGATCGCTCACCGACGGCCACCGGCTTCCTCGTCCTCGCCACCACCCAGGATCCGGCGCCAGCCCGTCTTCGTCCGCCGGACGCCCGTTTCGTCCGCCGGACCCCCCACCTCGCCCGGCGCGGGCCCGTCGGCCACCTCCGCCGGCGCCTGGAGCTCGAAGGCGTTGAACCGGTTGGCTGCCCGTGACGTCCCCTCCCGGGCCCAGGCCTCCACCGCGTCGGCGGCGGCGTCGAGCAGGATCGGGAGCCGCACCCGCTCGTCGGTCGCGAACTTCGACAGGACGTGATCGATCGCACCAAGGCCCGGCTCGCCGATACCAATCCGGAGTCGGCCGACCTTCTCTGTCCCCAGCTCCTCGATGATCGACCGCAGCCCGTTGTGCCCTCCGTGCGATCCGGACTCCCGGAAGCGCAGCTTGCCGAACGGCAGCGCAAAGTCATCGGCCACGACCAGCAGCTCGGTCAGCGGGACCCGCTCCCTCGCCAGCAGCTTGCGCACGGCGATGCCGGAATTGTTCATGTAGGTCAGCGGCTTGGCCAGCACCAGGTCCAGGCCCTTGTACCTCACCTGGATGCTCTCGGATGCGTCACGCTGGCGCCCGCGGCCGGACCGTCCCGCCCGATCCGCCAGCCGGTCCAGCACCATCCAGCCGATGTTGTGGCGCGTCTCCGCGTACTGCGTGCCCGGGTTCCCCAGGCCGATGACGAGCTTCACGATCCGGGTCCTGCCTCCTGTCGCCCGCGCCCGGTCGCCGGACAACCGGGGCACGTCGCCGGGACACGGCGAACGGCCCCGGGACCGCGTCCGACGGGGCTCGCGGGCATGGTACCGCCCGTCGCACCACCGAGCCTTCGGTGCCCCACAGCACTTGCCGGGGACAGGGGCGTGGCGCTCCACTCATGGGTGCACGGGTGTCACGGGCCACGGCAGGCGAGCGTCACACCCGTGGCCGTCGATTCGGACCCCTGAGCCCGCGACGGCAGGGAGCGGATGATGGGCAGGGACCTGGGTCAGCGTCCTGTCACGACATGCGGGGGGCGCCCCCAGCGAATCACTACCTGGCTTACGCTCCTCGTCGCAGGCACGCTGGCCGCGACGTGCGGCAGCCCGAACCCGACGGCAACGGGCCGGCCGGAAGCCACGGGCCTGCCGTCGGCCACCACGACGGTCCCCACGGCGACAGCCGGCGTCTCGCCGGCCCCGACGTCCGAGCCGGCCGCGGCGAGCTGGTCACCCCTGGACGTCGCTTCCCTGCCCGAGGTCGCGACGCTGGAGGCGACCCGCACCGGCGCCTCCGCGGTCGCGCCCGACACGGCGTTCCGGCTGACCAGCCTCGACGGCACCAGCGTCCGGACGATGGCAGCGCACCTGGTCGTCACGCCGGTCATCAAGCTGGTGGTCGCGAAGGCGGCCGGTGACACCGCCACCCTGCAGCCGTCCGCGCCGCTCCGCACCGGGCAGGTCTATCGCTTCGAGCTCCGGCGAGAGGACGGCACGACAGCCGCGGCGTGGGCCGTCCAGGCGGCCTGGCCGTTGGGGCTGGCGTCCACGGTGCCCAGCGATGCCGCCACCGACGTCCCGCGTGACACCGGGGTCGAGATCGAGTTCGACCAGGACGGCGTCCGGATGTCCGACTTCCAGGACCACTTCTCGATCCAGCCCACCGTCGTCGGCCGGTTCGAGCAGCACCAGCGGACCTTCGTGTTCGTGCCAACCCAACCGTTGAAGGCGAGCACGTTGTACACGGTCACGATCCGTCACGGGCTGCTTCTGCCGGGCACGGGAATGACGCTCGGGCATGATGCGGTCGTCGCGTTCGAGACCACGGGCGGGACCGTGTCGCGCGCCCACGTGGTCGTGTCCCGGCCCCTGTTCGACGCCGGCACGCATGAGCGCCCCGCCGTTGGCATCCTGCTCGACTACCCCGACGAGAACGCGGCGAAGGTGCGGAAGGTGAACGTGACCGTCCACCGCCTGCCCGGGCTGGCCGCCGCCACCCAGGCGTACCGCCAGGTCCGGTCAGCGCCCGACTGGACGGAGCGATCGAGCACCGCGCCGGTCCCAACGACGTCGCTGCCGGTGGCCATGAAGGGCTCGCTGCCTGTCACGACCAGGAGCGGCGACGAGTGGCAGGGATGGATCCGTCTCCCGGCACCGCTCCCCGCGGGCTGGTACGTCGTCACGATCCGGCATGCCGGGCTCGCTCGCCAGGCGGTGATCCAGGTCAGCGATCTCGCGGTGTACTCGATGGTGTCGATCACGCGAACGCTGCTCTGGGTCAACGACCTGGGCACGAATGGGCCCGTCAGCGGAGCGACGATTGCCCTTGGTGGCCGATCGTTCGGAACCACGAACGCCAAGGGGCTGCGTGTGGCCGCTACCCCGGCTCCGATCGTCGACGACGCGCGGGATGGCGTCGAGACCCTCGCCGTCATCCGGTCGGGCACCCGGGCGCTGTTCCTGCCGCTCGCGTCACAGCACATCTGCTGGGGATGCGGGGTTCAGCAGGGCCAGGCGTGGTGGCACCTCCTGAGCACCGATCGCGGCCAGTACCGGGTCAGCGACACGATCAACGTCTGGGGCGTCCTGCGCAACCGCGACTCGGGGGCCGTGCCGGCGTCGGCTGACGTCCGCCTGTCCACCAGCGCTGATACCGGCGTCGCGCCCTCCGCGGTGACCAAGGCCACGATCGTGCCCGATCGAAGCGGCGCATGGGTCGCCCACCTGTCCTTCACCGACCTGCCGCCCGGCAGGTACGTGATCTCGGTCCTGGTCAGCGGCAAGGTGGTCGCCGACACCGAGGTCACGGTGGGACCCATCGCGAAGCCGGCGTGGCAGCTCGACCTGTCTACTCCCCATCGCGCGGTGCTGTCCGGCTCGAAGGTTCCGCTGGCTGCCATCGCCACCTTCTTCGAGGGCACGCCGGTCGCAGGCGCGACGCTGCGTCTCGAGGGGAGCGACGAGGCGAGCGAGGACGACGGGGGTGACCAGAGCCCGCCCGCTCAGCTGGCCACGACCGACGCCACGGGTGCGGCGTCCGGCACGGTGACCGTGAAGCTGGGTACCGAGGCGACCGACCAGTGGTCGATCCTGTGGCCGCGGGTGACCGCGAACGAGCCGGAGGAAGCAACCATCTCGGCGGAGGTCCCGGTTGCCGTGTTCCGGTCGACAGCCATCCTGGACGCGACGCCGACGCTCAAGGGCACGACCCTCACGATCAGCGGGGCGGTCCACGACGTGGCATTCGGGGCCTTCGACGAACCCGCCCCTTCGTCCCTCTGGGATGTCGATCCACGAGGAGCCCCGCGAGCCGGCGTCAACGTCACGCTGCACGTCACGGAGCTGATCTCGGTGCTGCACCAGACCGGGACGCAGTACGACTTCATCGCGAAGCGCTCGATGCCCGTGTATCGGGTCACCGAGCGGCGGGTCGATCTCGGTACCCGCACCGTGAAGACCGGGACGGACGGGACGTTCCGTGTTCGCCGGACCGTCACCGGGGGCGACCACCGGTACGAGGTCGTCGCGTCCTACGCCGATGCGGGTGGACGATGGGTGGAGGCCCGCGACAGCGCGACCCAGGATGTGGTCACTCCGATCGATAGCGGGCCGCGGCTCGTGGGCCCGGCCGGGTCCGAGGGCTACGGGGAGTACCGGCAGGGCGAGACCGTGGCGGTCCGCTTCCGCGGTGGGATCGCCCATCCGGAGGTCGCGCGCTACCTGTTCACCGCGGAATTGCGCGGCATCCGCGACATCTCCGTCCAGGCCGGCGCCAAGTACACGATGCGATTCTCGGCCAGCCTGCTCCCGGCCGCCAGCATCACGGCCGTTCGGTTCAACGGCACTGGCTACGAGGTCGCCCGCAACGACTTCAGCGCATTCCTGCGGCTGGACGACCGGACCGTCGATGTCCAGCTCACCCCCGATCAGCAGGGCTACGCGCCGGGCGGCCACGTGACGGTTGCCATCCGCACGCTCGACGCGACCGGTCGACCGGTCGCCGCGTCGGTCTTCATCCGGGCGGTCGATGAGAAGCTGTTCGCCATCGGAGCCGCATCCGAGGACGATCCGCTGTCGGAGCTCTACGCGAACCCGGGCAGCGGCGTCCTGGCCGTCTCCTGGTCACACGCGGCAGCGGCCGGCGACGGCAAGGGCGAAGGCGGTGACACGACCGGCGGCGGCGGCGATGCCGGCCGCTCGGACTTCCGCGACTGGCTGACGGCGCAGCTCGTCACGACCGGCGCCGACGGCCGGGCCAGCGTCTCGTTCGACCTCTCGGACGACCTCACCTCGTGGCGGGTGCTCGCCTCTGCGGTCACGCAGGGGCTCGGCGCCGGGCGTGGCAGCGTGTCGATCCCCGTCAGCCTGCCGTTCTTTGCGGATGTCGTGGTTGCCCCCGAGTACCTGACCGTCGATCGCCCCTTGATCCGCGTTCGGGCATACGGGACCGGCCTCACGGCCGCGGACGACGTCACGTTCACCGCGTCCTCGGACACGCTGTCGATGGCTCCGGTCACGGCACACGGCAAGGCCTTCCAGGCCGTCGAGATCACGCTGCCGCCCCTCGCCTCCGGCACCCAGCGGGTCCGGGTCGTCGCGACGACCGGGAGCGGGGCGAGCCGGCGTCAGGACGTGCTCACCCGGACCTTCCAGGTCGTGGACTCCCGTGCCGTCCAGCGCCACACGGTCACCGCGTCGCTGACCCCCGGGCTCACGATCGGCGGAGCTGACGGGCTCACCACCGTGACGCTCTCGGATGCCGGGCGAGGTCGCGTGGTGCCCCTGCTCCTCGAGCTTGCGGCGGGCGAACCCTACCGCGCGGACAGCGCCCTTGCGGCCTCGATCGCACGGGCGGTGCTCGCCGACGGGTTCGGCATCCCGGATGAGCCGGGTCTCCCGGAGGCCGACCTGCAGGGCTTCCAGGCCGGTGGCGGCGTGGCGCTGCTGCCGTATTCGTCCGTCGACCTCGAGCTCTCGGCCATGGCCGCGTTCTCCGGTGATCCGCATCTCAACCTGGACGATCTCCGGGGCTACTTCGGGGATCAGGAGGCTGGCCAGCCCAGCGGGCAGCAGATGTTCGTGCTGCTCGGGCGGGCGTCCCTGGGCCTGGCATCGATCGCCGATGTGACCGCCGCAGCCGCCAGGGCCGACCTGGCGCCGATCGACCGGGTGACGGTGGCGCTGGCCGCCGTCGCGCTCGGTGACATGGCGCTCGCCAGGCGCCTGGAACGAGACCTCCTTTCCGAGTTCGGCCGGCGGCTGGGTCCGTGGGTCAGGCTCGAGGTGGGCAGCGCCGAGGACCAGGCGGTCGCGACCGCACGGCTCGCGATCGTCGCCGCCGCGATCGGCGACCCGTTGGCTGCCGACATGGACGCGGAAGTTGCCGCGCACCCGCCGCTCGACACGCTCGTGGACCTCGAGCGCGCGCTCGCGGCACGCTACTGGGCTGCCACGACCCCCACCGCGGACGCCGTTGCCGCCGTGACGCTGGGCGGCTCCCGGACGGAGGTCGCGATCACGGCCAGCAAGCCAGTCGTGCTTCGGGTCACCCCCGCCCAGCGGGCGGGCACCCGGATCGACCCCGTGAGCGGGTCCGTGCTGGTCACGTCCGACTGGGACGGCCCCCTCGCGGCGGGCGATCTCACCGCCGCCTCTGGGCAGTCCATCACGCGGACCGTCTCCCCGGCGGGAGCCATCGGGTCCACCGACACCGTGGCGGTGACCTTCTCGGTGAAGCTCGGGTCGGGCGCTGACGATGGCTGCTGGCGGGTCACCGACTTCGCGCCGTCCGGCCTCGCACCGATCGCCGTGGACGGTCAGTGGTACCGGTACGAGGATGACCAGGCGATCGGCCCCTCAGTGATCGCACCCTGGCAGGTCGTCGGCCAGCGGGTCGACTTCTGCGTCAGCCGCGATCCCAAGCACCCGACCCAGACGCTGCGCTACCTTGCCCGGGTCGTCTCGTCGGGCGCCTATCGCTGGGAATCGGCCGTGCTCCAGTCGGAGGTCGTGCCCGAGCAGGGCATCGTCCTGCCGGCGTTCGACATCACGATCCGCGGGCTGGGTTCGTAGCAGAGTCCAGACCCAGGAGGCGGCGCTCCAGCGCACGCATCGCCGCCTCCTCGCCCGGTTCGGCGTGATCCCAGCCGCACACGTGGAGCGTCCCGTGGGTCGCCAGCAGTCGCAGCTCGTCTCCCGCGTCCCAGCGAACATCGCCCGTCTGGCCCCCTCGACCGGCTCCTGCCTGGTCGATCGCCCGCTCCACCGAGATGACGACATCGCCGAGGTGTGGACGGGTGCCGGGCGGAAGCGCGAACGAGGCGGCGGCCGCCCCGGCCGGGTGGCGTCCCGCGTGCCCTGGGTAGGCGTCCGGGGGTAGCAGCGGAAACGAAAGCACGTCGGTCGGTCCCTGTGTGCCCATGTGCGCGGCGTTGAGGCCTGCCAGCTCGGCGTCGTCGGCGAGGATCAGCCCGATCGAGGCCGGCGATGGTGCACCGCCCGCCTCGAGTGCGGACGCGACGGTCCGCGCGAGCCGGGCACCGGAGACGAGTCGGGCGACCCCGTCCCGTCGCTCGAGGTCGATCCGCCACTGACCCGCGTACACGCTTCGCATGGGCACACGCTAGCGCGTCGGACACGGTCGGTGCGGAAGGCGACCTGCGGCCGTGCCCGCTCGGCCGGTATCGTGGGCCCGTGAGCATCCTGCCCATCGTGCGGTTCGGCGACCCACGGCTGCGCCTGCCGGGTCGCCCGGTCATCCGCTTCGATCGCGAGCTGGCGACCCTGATCGACGACATGATCGAGACGATGGACGCGGCACCGGGGGTGGGACTGGCCGCCCAGCAGTTGGGCGTGGACCTGCAGGTCTGCGTCATCCGCATCCGCGGCCGGTTGTACGAGGCGGTGAAATCCCCGGATCGTCCATCGCTCGGGCGAGGAGGACGCCTGGGAAGGGTGCCTGTCGCTGCCCGGCTTCCGGGCCAGCCGACGGCGGGCCGCCCATGCGGTGATGATCGCGCGGGATCGCGCCGGCAAGCGAGTGACGATCTCCGGCCACGGCGAGCTGGCGCGGGCGATCCAGCACGAGTACGACCACCTCCAGGGCGAGGTCTACGTGGATGCCCTGCCGGAAGGCGCCGAGATCCTGTCCGAGGCGGAGCTGGAGCGCCGCCGGTCGGGGTAGCGACTGTCCCACGGCCCCGACGGAGCGCGAGGATGCGCGAGCGGCGGCTCAGTCGTCCCCGCTGGCCCGCCGGGACTCGAGCTCCACGACCTTGTTCTGCGGATAGGCGATCCGCTGGTGGTACATGCCCAGCAGCTGGCTCACGAACGCCTCGCGGATCTGCTCGATGTCGCGCAGGGTCAGGTTGCACTCGTCGAACTGGTCGTCGGCGATCCGCTCCTCGAAGATCCGGGCGACCATCGCCCGGATCGCGGCCTCATCGCGGGAGGACAACGACCGGACGGATGCCTCGACGGAGTCGGCGAGCATGATGATCGCGGCCTCGCGAGACTGCGGCTTGGGACCCCCGTGACGGAACTTGCGCTTGTCGATCGCATCGGCTGCCTTCCGTCCCTCGGCGGTCTCGAGCCCACCGAACGGCGCGGCTGCCTGCTCCCTGGCCCGCGCGTAGAAGTACGACATGATGCCGGTGCCATGGTGCTGCGGGATGAACGCGATCAGCGCCTTGGGCAAGCCCGAGCGATAGGCGATGTCGATGCCCTCGCTCACGTGGCTCTTGAGCAGCTGGGCCGACACCTCGGGATCCAGCTCGTCGTGGATGTTCTCGCCGCCTCCCTGGTTCTCGATGAACGCGGCCGGGTTGGAAAGCTTGCCGATGTCGTGGTAGTAGGCCGCGACGCGCGACAGCAACGGGTCGGCGCCGATGACCTCGGCGGCTCGCTCCGCCAGGTTGCCCACCATGAGCGAGTGGTGATAGGTGCCCGGCGTCTCCACCAGCAGGCGCCGCAGCAGCGGCTGGGACGGGTTGGCCAGCTCCAGCAGCTGGAACACGGTCACGATCCCGAACAACGAACCCAGCACGGCGAAGCTGCCGACGGCAGCCACCGCCGATCCGCCGGCCGAGACCGCGGACGCCCCCATCAGCTCGAGCGCCCCGCGCAGATCGCGGTCGCCAAGCAGCGCGAACACCGTCACTACGAGGGCGTTGACGACGAACACGGCGAGACCTGCCTGCACGAACACGGCCAGCCGGTCGCCGCGGCGGATGGCCACGATGCCGGCGAGGCCGCCGAGCAGCACGTAGGCGGCCAGCTCCAGTCCGGTCCCGCTGGTGGCACCCGCCCCGTTCACGGCCGCGGCGAGGACCGCGATCAAGGCCGTCATGACCATGGCAGCGCCGGCGTCGAGGAGCACCGTGACCAGCATGCCCACGGCGGCCAGCGGCAACGCATACGGCAGCCAGGTCCGGCCGGCCGTCAGCTTGAGCGCGAACACCGCGAACAGGAACAGCAGGGCGACCAGCAGCAGCACGTTGTTGCGGTGCCAGAACTCGCGGCGGAAGCGCCACGTCCAGGTCAGCAGCAGGCTCACGACGAGGATCGAGAGCACGACGAACCCGATCAGCCGGGCCACGTCCAGCCCGCCCTCGTTGAGCTTGAAGTACGTGATCGCCTCGTAGGCGACGTCGTCCACCCGGTCGCCCGCGCGGACGATGATCTCGTTGCGCTCCCAGCTCTTGGTGATCGGCTCGACAGCGTCGGCGGCCTGCTGGCGGGCAGTCTCGGTGAGCGCGGCGGAGTAGGAGCTGTTGGGCACGACGAGCGGCGAGATCAGGGCCGCGGCCAGGGCCCGCTCGTCCGCGCTCAGGTCGCCACCCATCCGGCCCGCAAGACGGTCGCGGGTCGCGGCGACCTCGGTGTCGCGGAGCTCGGAGCGCTCGAGGGTGTCCAGGACCCGCCCGGCCTCGGTTCGGACGGCCTTCCAGCGATCCGCGGTCAGCCCGACCAGGGTTGCCCGGGTGTCGGTGGCAAGATCGGGGATCGCCTGCTCGAGCAAGGCCGCCCGGGTCGTGGGCGTGATGCCGTCCACGAACGCGGCGTCGACCGGTGCCACGCGCCGCTCGAAGGCCTGCGCCTGCTGCGCCGCGATCGCCTCGGCCTGGTCGGCCGTGTAGTCGTACTGGGGGCCGACGGCGGCCCTTGCCGCCTCCTGCGCCTGCTGCGTCTTGACGTCGCTGGTGTACTCGGCGGCCCGCGGCGCCACGACGTTGGCCGGTGCCGGCTTGCCGATCTCGAGCTGCGCCTGGGCGGGCAGGACATCCACGCCGAGGATGACCGCCATGGCGGCAACCAGCAGGACCGAGGCGGCCAGCAGGCGTGCCAGATCGCGCCGCGTGAACTGGCCCGAGGGCTCGGCGGATGCAGCCAGCATGGTCGGTCCTCCGGTGCGGAGGGTCAGTGCCCCGTGTCGTGCACGGCGAGGTCCGCGCCGGCCAGCGCCTGCGCGACCAGGCCGGACGCCACCTTGCCGTCGGCCCGTCCCCGGATCCGCGGGGACAGCCAGCCCATCACCTTGCCCAGGTCGCGGGCCGAGCTCGCGCCGGTGGCGGCCACGCCCTCCCGCACCAGCGCACGCAGCTCGTCCTCGGACAGGGGCTCGGGCAGGTAGTCCTGGAGGATGGCGATCTCCGCCTCCTCCTTGCTCGCCAGGTCCTCCCGGCCGCCCTTGCGGAACGCGTCCACGCTCTCACGCCGGGTCTTGACCTCGCGCGTCAGCACCGCCAGGACCTCGTCCTCGGACAGGTCGGCGCGCTTCGCCTTCTCGACGTTGTAGACCGCGCTCTGCGCCATCCGCAGCGTGTCGCGGCGCAGCACGTCACCCGACCGCATCGCGGCGGTCGTGTCGGCGTGGAGTCGTTCGCGAAGGGTCACCGGATGGCTCCTCGGGCGTCACGGCTGGTCATTCGACGAACCGTGCCCGCGAGCTGCGCCGATGGTGGGAACCGGGATCCCGGTCCCGGTCGACGCTGGGGGGCATCGCAGCTCCGGGTTGCGCGGCCGGCGCTCCCCGATGGAGGCCGGTCGCGGACCGGGGCTCAGCCCTGGCTCGCGCGTGCGTTCTTCTTGCGCTTCGCTTCCTTGCGCTTCCGCTTCACCGACGGCTTCTCGTAGTGCTCGCGACGGCGAGCCTCCGCGAGGATGCCGCTCTGCTGGATCTTCTTGTTGAAGCGGCGGAGGGCGCTCTCGAACGTCTCGTTCTCACCCACTCGGACTTCGGCCAATCCCGGTTCACCTCCTCGGGCAGAGGTCTCGCACCCGCCTCCCGCGCGCGATGCCCGACGGCGCAGGGGGCGTCCCGGCGGCGGTCGGGCGCGAGGCACGACGAGCCTGCCGGCAGGCGCGCGGAGTGTACGCGCGCACCGGGGGCAGGTCAAACAAACGTGGTATCAGCTGCCGACGAGGTCTCGGCTCGTGCCGCGCGCGGGATCAGGCTGTCCCGCCTGGACGACGCAGTCGAGCTCGTCCCGATGGAAGCGCCAGGGTGGCGGGGGATCGTCCTCCCGGTTCGGACGCTGTTCACGCGGCGTGAGACGGAAGATGCCCGCGATGACCGCCTCGTCGTGGCGGATCGACAAGGTGACCAGCAGCGCCGTCACCCCGATCAACGCGAGCGCCATCAGCATGTTCAACAGGACGATCATGTCGGCGAACCCAGGCGTCCGACGTCGGGTCGGAGCCTGTCCCAATGCTTTGACTAGGGCCGTCGGGTGTCAAGCGCCATCCGGGTCGTCCGGGCGACAATGGCACCTCATGTCCACGACTGCCGACGCCGAACCGGCCGCCGCCCCGAGCATCGAGCTCGAGCCGGGCCACTCGGCTTCCGCCGCCTTCGATACGCCCACGATCCTCTCGGTGGCCGGCGCCCACCTCGTTCACGATACGTACCCGGCGTTCGTGGGCGTGCTGCTGCCGCTGCTGATCCCCAAGCTGGGCATCAGCCTGGCGGTGGCGGGCCTGCTGGCGGCCACGTTCCGGGTGGCGACCGCCATCCAGCCCGTCCTGGGCATCGTCGCGGACCGGGCGGACACGCGCTACTGGATCATCCTGGCCCCGACCGCGACCGCCATCGCGATCGGCCTGCTCGGGCTGGCGCCCGCGGTGGGCGTCGTGGCGCTGCTCCTGATGCTCGCGGGGTTCAGCTCGGCCGTGTTCCACCCGGCTGCCGCCGCGCTCGTGACGCGATCGTCCGGGACCGCGTGGGGCAAGGGCACCTCGATCTTCATGACCGGCGGGGAATCGGGGCGGGCGATCGGGCCGATCGTGATCGCGGTGGTCCTGGCCGTCGTGGGACTGGGGTGGAGCTGGATCGCGATCATCCCCGGGGTGCTGGCGTCGGGCGTCCTGTATGTTCGCCTTGCCCACCGCGAGGAGGTGCATCTCCGCCAGCCGGCAGGCTCGATCCGCGCCGCCCTCCGGTCGGCACGGCGCGGGTTCCTGCTGCTGGCCGGTGCGAGCGCCATGATGTCCATGGCCGGCGTGGGTCTGCTGGTGTTCATCCCCACCTACCTCACCGGCGCCGGCGCCGGGATCGTGCTCGCCGGGCTGGCCGTGACGGCGTTCGAGATCGGCGGTGCCACGGGGGCGTTCCTGGGCGGCACGCTCTCGGACCGGATCGGGCGCCGGACGATGCTGGCGATCTCGGTCGGGGTCGGCGCGCCGCTGCTGATCCTGGCCCTGGCGATGCCCGTGGGGCCGGCGATGCTGCTGGTCCTCGCGCTCGCCGGCGTGGCATTGCTGAGCGCCGGGCCCGTGCAGCTGGTGCTGATGCAGGAGCTGCTGCCCGACAATCGGGGCGCTGCCGTGGGCCTCAGCATCTTCGTGATCACGATCACGAGCGCGCTGGGCACGCTCGTGGTTGGGGCCCTGGGCGAGGCGATCGGGCTCCAGACAGCCCTGATCCTCGCCGCGGGCGCTGCCCTCCTCGGGCTTCCGTTCATCGCGCTGCTGCCCGAGACGCGGCACGTGAGCGGCGCCCGGGCCTGAGGGGACGCACGAACGCACCCCGCCGGCGAGGACCAGGCCGCCGGGGGGGGACCGCAACCGGCACTTCCGGCAGGCATCCGCAGCGGCTAGGATCACGCGACCATGGAGACGCTGATCGACCTCCTGGAGGCTGCCGCCCGCCGGTACGGCCCCCGTCACGCGCTCGGCCTCCGCCGCGACGACGGCTCGACGTGGCACTGGACCTACGAGGAGCTCGTGCGCCGGAGCCGGATCGCCGCGTGGCGGCTGCGTGCCCTGGGCCTTCGGCCCGGGGACCGCGTCCTCACCTGGTCGCCGTCCACGCCGGCCCTGCCGGCCACCTACTTCGGCTCGATGTACGCGGGCCTGATCTTCGTGCCCCTGGATGCGCGGATGGCGGCCGATACCATCGGCCGGATCGTCGAGCGATCCGGCGCGGTGCGGCTGCTGCTGGGCACCGGCCGCGACGCTCCGGATCCGGGGGAGGTGGGACTGGAGCGATTCCCGACAACGCTGGTCGAGGATCTCGTCGCCGACCCGGATGCGACGTTCCCGCCCGACTGGGAGGCGCAGCTCGCCGCCTGGGCGCGGCCGGCACCGCCCGACGTGTTCGAGCTCGTGTTCACGTCGGGCACGACGGGCAATCCCAAGGGCGTGATGCTCGCCCACGACAACGTGCTGGCAGGGGCGATGTCGTTCCACGGGATCATCAACCCGATGGAGCACCGCCTCGTCTCGCTGCTGCCGCTGTCGCACGCGTTCGAGCAGGCCGTCTCCCTGTACTACGCGCTCGATGTCGGCGCGAACGTGCTGTACGTGCGCAGCCGGAACCCGAGGGTCATCTTCGATGCGCTCCGCGACCACCGGGTCACGAGCATGGTCCTGGTCCCCCAGTTCGTGGACCTGTTCTGGAGCGCGATCGAGCGCGAGGTCGAGAAGCGAGGCCAGACGGCGACCTTCGCGCGCCTGCGGCGCATCGCGCGACTGCTCCCGTTCCGGGCCCGCCGCCTCTTGTTTCGGAGCATCCACGGCCAGTTCGGCGGCGGGCTCCGGCTGTTCGCGACGGCCGGTGCGTTCCTGCCGCCAGCGCTCCAGCAGGCCTGGGAGGACCTGGGCGTCATCGTGCTCCAGGGCTACGGCGCCACGGAGAGCTTCGCCGGCGCGTGCACGACGATGGACGACCACCCGCTCAACTGCGTGGGCTGGCCGCCCAGGCCCGTGGAGATGCGGATCGCCGATGACGGCGAGATCCAGTTCCGCGGCCCGACCCTGTTCAAGGGCTACTGGGACGATCCGGAGGCGACCGCGGCGGCGTTCACCGCGGATGGCTGGTACCGCTCCGGCGACCTCGGCCAGCTCGACGACAAGGGCCGGCTCCACCTCCACGGGCGCAAGAAGGACATCATCGTCCTGCCCAACGGCTTCAACGTGTTTCCCGAGGACATCGAGAACGCGCTGCGGGTGGCGGGGATCCGCGATTCGGTGGCGATCGAGACCCGGCCCGGACGGATCGAGGCCGTCGTCCTGGCCCCCGGCCTCCATGCGGTACCAGGCGACCAGCGGGCGACCGCCTCGCTCGAGGACGACGCCCCGGACGCTCTCCGGAACACGATCGACGCCGCGGTCAAGGCCGCCAACGCGGCCCTCGGCCCCAACCAGCGGATCGCGGGCTGGCGCCTGTGGCCCGAGGCGGACTTCCCGCGCACCCACACGTTCAAGGTCAAGCGCGACCGGGTGCGCAGCTGGGCGGCCGTGGACGCGCCGCCACTGTAGTCACCCGATCGATCGCTAGCGGACGCGGCCCTCGCGCATCAGGGCGATCGCCTTCTCCACGCGACGCGCCTTCGTCTCGGGGTTGGCGGTGCCCTCCACGCTCAGCGTGAACACGCGCTTGTTGCTGTAGGCCAGGCCCTCGAAGAACGCCCGGGCTACGGGGTCCGCCTCGAGCGCCGCCGCCAGCTCGGGCGGAACCTCGACCCCACGGGGTGCGGTGTCCAGCGCGAGCGTCACCTGCACCTCGTCGCCTGCCCGGAGGCCCGATGCCTCGCGGTGCGCCGAGGTCACCCCGACCCAGAAGCCGCCGCCCATCGGCGCCACCGTCGATCGGTACGTGTAGTCGTCCAGCGTGACCACGACGGCGGGGCGTCTGCTGCCCCCGAGGGCGTCCACGACGGAGGCGGGCACCTCGATGCCGCAGGCTGTCTTGCCCGTCTGCTGGATCGTTGCCCGGAATGTCTCGCTCATGGCCGGAGTCTAGCGGGACGCGTGAGGGATCGGCCGGTCAGGGTCCGACCGCCGTCCCCAGCGTCTGCAGCGTCGCCGCCAGGCGGGCAACCTCCGGGTCCGGCGAGACGGACGGCGACCACGGGAAGAACACCAGCGTGCGGTCCAGTCGCCGGATGACGAACTGCTCGTCTCGCGGGTACTGGATGGCCCCCGTGCCCGAGGCGAGATACGCGGCGAACTCGCCGCCCACCCGGTCGGCCTCGCCGTCCGAGGGCAGCTCGTAGATCACGATGTAGCCGCCGGTCGGATCCGATGGCAGGACCGCCTGGAGCAGCCGCCGTGGAACCTCGATCAGGGCCGGGCTCTCGCCGGGCCGGAACGGCGTCTGCGGATCCTGGACCTGGAACGAGGCGGCCTCGAGGGCGGCAACCACGGTGTCATGCGTTCGCTGCGCCGCCTCGCCCGTCGGCGGCATCGTTGCCGGGGCCGAGCCACCGGCACCGACGCCCAGCACCTGGGCGACGATCAGGAGGGCGCCCAGGACGAGCCCGCCGATCCCCACCAGGGCGAACCACAGCGGCGGACCCCCGGTGCGGCGCTCCGCGGCACCTTCCGCCGAACCCGCACCCTTGGCCGTCGTCATCCGGGCGGCCAGCCCATCCGCCGTCCGCCGAGCAGGTGGAAGTGGAGGTGGTCGACCGACTGGCCGCCGTCGGCGCCGACGTTGGTCAGCAGCCGCCAGCCCCGGTCGAGACCCTCGTCGCGGGCGATTCCCGATGCCGTCTCGAACAGCTGCGCGAGCAGCGGCGCATCCGCGGCTGTCAGCTCCGCGGCCGAGCGCACGTGGGCGACCGGCATCACCAGGACGTGGGTCGGCGCCTTGGGGTTGATGTCCCGGATGGCGAGCACCGACGCATCGCGCCGCACGATGGTTGCCGGGATCTCGCCGGCGGCGATCCGGCAGAACAGGCAGTCAGCCGACATGGGCTCCTCCCAGGGGCGCCGGCGAGCCGGCGAGCACGGGCAACGGCGCGCGCAGGGCATGCGGCGCCGGATCGATGTCAAGGATCTCCCCGGTGACCCGCTCCGGGACCTCGGGGTCAAGGCCGGTCCGGCGCACCGTCAGGATCGCATTCTCGAGGTCCACCGCGGGGGCCGTTGGACCGTGCCCGGGCTCGACTGCGACCAGGACGTGGTCCTCCGCGTGGCCCAGCCAGCGCCCGGGCACCAGCGGCGACTCGACCAGCACCCGCGTCACCGAGCCGAGCCCCCGCTTCGCGAACGCGGCCCGTGCATCGGCGGCCACCGCGAGCAGCTCCGCCGCGCGGGCCTTCCGGGTGCGCTCGTCCACGTGTCCGGCCATGCGAGGTGCCGGGGTCCCGGGTCGCGCCGAATAGCGGAACACATGCAGACCGGCGAGGCGCAGGTCGCGGGCCATGGTCACCGTCCGCTGGAAGGCCGCCTCGTCCTCCGTGGGGAACCCGGCGATCACGTCGGCGTGGATCGCGACGCCCGGGATCGCCGCTCGGGCCCGCTCCACGACCCGCGCGTACTCCCCGGACAGGTAGCGCCGGCCCATCCGGCGGAGCACGCCGTCGTCGCCCGACTGCAGCGGCAGGTGGAGGTGGGGCAGTGTCCGCGGCGCCCCCGCCACCCAGGTCTCGAGCAGCTCCTCGTCCACGTGCTGGGGCTCGATCGAGCTCAGCCGGATCCGCTCCACGGGGGTCTCGTCCAGGATGCGCCGGACGAGCCCGGCGAGGGTCAGGGCGCTTCGGACATGAGCGCCGCGGGTTCCCCGCTCGGACCAGCCGCCGTCGTAGGTGCCGATGTTGATCCCGGTGAGCACGATCTCCCGGTGGCCGGCGGCCAGCGCCCGGCGGACGTCGGCGAGGACGACGCCGGGCACGAGCGACCGCTCCGGGCCCCGGGCGCGCGGGATGATGCAATAGGTGCAGTAGAAGGAGCAGCCGTCCTGCACCTTGACGAACGCGCGGGTCCGCTCGACGTCGGCCCGGCCATCGGCGACGCCCTCGATCTCGCCGCGCCCGTCAGCCTCCACACCCGACAGGGTTGGCAGGGCCGCGTCGAGGGGGCCGTGCGGCGCGATGCCGTCCTGCGCGGCGCCGCGCGTCGTCGGGCCGGCCAGCCGGACCAGCGCCGCCAGCTCGCGCAGCAGCGCGGCCTTGCCGTCGTTGCGCACCAGGCGTGCCGCGGGGTCCGCGGCGGCCAGCGCCTCGCGCCCCACCTGAACCGAGCATCCGGTCACCACGATCCGGGCCCCGGGGTTGGCGCGTCGTGCCCGGCGCACGGCAGAGCGCGACTTCTCGTCCGCGATGGACGTCACGGTGCAGGTGTTGACGAGAACAAGGTCCGCGCCGCGCCCCGGGTCGACCAGGGGAACGCCCGCCTCGCGTAGCAGCCGGGCGGCCGCCTCCATCTCGGACTGGTTGACCTTGCAGCCGAGGTTGACGATCGCGGCCGAGCGCGGACGCGGGGTGTCCGCGCTCACCACAGCGCCGGCTTGGTGGACATCAGGAACGCGATCAGGCCGACGGCGCTGGTGATCCCGTAGGCGATGTACCGCTGGCGCCTGGCCCCGTCGCGCCACGCCGCACGGTCGGCGTCGGTGATCACTCGGTCCGGTGCCTGCAACCGGCGCAGGCCGGGTCGCTGGATTGCGAAGGCAACGACGGCCGCGATCGCGTACGTCACCAGGCTCGCCAGCAGCCAGGGCTGTTCGACGATGCGCGGGCCAAGCACGAGGATCATGGCAACCCCGGTGACCGCGAGGCCGGCGCCGATGGCGACCGTGCCGTGAGCCTGGATCCCGCGCAGCGCGCGCACGATCCACCCCGGCTGCTCCTCCCGGCGCATGCCCGGGGCCACGAACCGGTTCCGGAGCGTGAACGGCAGCAGCAGGCTGGGGACGAACAGGGCGATCGCGAGCGTGACATGGGTCACGAGGATGGCGGGGAACAGCGCGGACAGCTCGGGCATCGAGGGCTGATCGTAGCGCAGGCCCCGAGCCGGCCCGTCAACCGTGTCGGCGTGCCTCCACCGCCACCCATTCGCCCTCGGCCCAGCGTCGCTCGAGAGCCAGTCCCCGGGCCTCGAACGCCGCCACCACGTCCGCCTCGCGCGTCTCGAAGATGCCGGAGGCGAGCAGCGTGGCGCCCGGTCGCAGGTCCTCGACCAGGTCTCCGGCGAGGGTGACCAGCAGCGAGGCAATCAGGTTGGCGAGGACGAGGTCGAACGGCCCGTCGCCGCTCGGGACACTCCCCTCGCGGGCCCGGATGGTGCGCGCGAGCCGGTTGCGTCGCGCATTGGCCGTTGTCGCCTCGACCGCGATCGGATCCACGTCCAGGGCCAGCACCGCGCGCGCACCGAGCCTCGCGGCCGCGATCGAGAGGATCCCGGATCCCGAGCCGACGTCGAGGACCCGGGCCGGTCCGCCGTCCGCGCCACCCGCCGCGATGACCCCCCGGTCATCGAGCGACTCCAGCGCCGCGAGACATAGCCGTGTGGTCGGGTGCAGCCCGGTGCCGAAGGCCATCCCCGGGTCGAGCGCGAGCACCACGTCGCCGGCGCGCCGGCGGTGACGGCGCCAGGTGGGCCGGATGACGATCCGCCGCCCGATCCGCAGCACCGGGAAGTGCGCCCTCCAGGCGTTCGCCCAGTCAGCCTCGCGCACGATCCGGGTCTCCAGGTCGCCGATCGGTCGCAGGCCGAAGGCCCGGAGGTGTCCGAGCTCCCGGTCCGCCTGCGCCACCGCGGCGCGCACCGCGGCCTCGTCCGTCACCGGCAGGTGGGCGCGCACCAGCGCGGGCCGAGCCAGGTCCACGCGGGCGGCCAGGCCCTCATCCACCAGCTCGAAGGCGGGCTCGACGCTGGTCCCGCCCGGCGCTGCCCTGGACAGGATCTCGGAGACGGCCTCGACGGCCTCGTGGTCGGCCGCCACGGCCAGCTCCAGCCACGTTCCCGGCGTGGAGGCCGCGAGCGCGAGATCGACCCCCGCGAGCGGGTCCTGCGGGGAGGTCACGGCCCGGTCCGGGGGCCGACCGGCCTCAACCCAGGCCCAGCTTCTCGCGCAGGCCACCGGCCGGGGAGACCGTGTCGCCGGCCTCCTTCGCGTACGCCTCCAGCAGCTCGCGCTCGCGCTTGCTGAGCTTGGTCGGGACGATGACGTTGGCGATCACGTGGAGGTCGCCTCGAACCGACTGCCGGCGCAGGTGCGGCACACCGCGCCCGCGCAGGCGGATCTCCGTCCCGGGCTGCGTCCCGGCCTTGATCTCGATCTCGGTGTCGTCGCCGTCGACGGTCGGGACGCGGATCTTCGTCCCCAGCGCGGCCTGGGCGATCGACAGCGGTGCTTCGTAGTAGAGCTCGGTGCCTTCGCGCGAGAGCGAGGGGTGGTCGGCAACGTGGACCGCCACGTACAGGCTGCCCGGCGCGCCGCCGCGCGGCCCGATCTCACCTTCGCTGGACAGGCGGATCTGGTGGCCCTCGTCGATGCCCGCCGGGATCGACACCCGCAGCGTGCGGCGCCGCTCGGTCCGGCCTTCGCCGTGACACGTCTCGCAGGGCTCCTCGACGATCCGCCCCTCGCCGCGACACCGGGGACAGGGCGCGACGTTGACCATCTGCCCCAGCATCGTCTGGCGCACCGAGCGGATCTCGCCGCGGCCGTTGCACTGCGGGCACTGGGCGAGGCTGGTGCCGGGCTTGGCGCCCGACCCGTCGCACGTCTCGCACCGCCCCAGGACCGGGAACTCGATCTCCTTCTCCGTTCCCAGCACCGCCTCCTGGAACGTGATCCGCAGGTCGTACCGGAGATCGGAACCCGTCTGCGGCCGCGCCCGCCGCGCCGCGCCGGCCATCGAGCCACCGAAGAACGCGTCGAAGATGTCGGAGAAGCCGCCGAACCCGGCCCCGAAGCCCGCGTCCGCGCCGGAACCGCCCAAGCCGGCCCGCCCGAACATGTCGTACGCCTGGCGGCGCTGCGGATCGGACAGCACCTGGTAGGCCTCGTT
Organism: uncultured Chloroflexia bacterium; assembly: GCA_963732805.1. Lineage (GTDB taxonomy): Bacteria > Chloroflexota > Limnocylindria > Limnocylindrales > CSP1-4 > CAIXZV01. Next base: position 795,360 of record CAVTAW010000002.1, on the reverse strand, counting down.
GATCTCCTTGAACCGCTCCTGGGCCGCGGCATCCGCATTCACGTCGGGATGCCACTGCTGGGCAAGGCGGCGGAAGGCACGCTTGATCTCGGCGTCCCCGGCGCCACGCTCGACGCCGAGCACCTCGTAGTAGTCAAGTTCGGTGGTCATGGGCGCTGCCGAGTGTACGGGACGTTGGCGTGCGGCTCCGCCAGCGCGACCGCCCGGGCCAGGACCGCCTCGAGCATCGGTGGCGTGAGACGGCCGGTGAACGTGTTCTGCTGGCTCGGATGGTAGGAGCCGAGGAGGATGAACGGCCCGATCGCCGCTTCGGCGCCGTGGCCGAAGCGGCGACGGGGTGACGGGACGGCGTGACCGATGGCGCGCATGGACCGCAGAGCCGCGTCCCAGCCCACGGCGCCCAGCGCCACGATGACCCGGAGACCGGGCAGCAGCGCCATCTCGCGGACGAGGTACGGCCGGCAGGTCGCCTGCTCCGACGTGGTGGGCCGATTGGCTGGCGGGGCGCAGCGGACGGCGGCCGCGACCCGCACGCCGTGGAGGGTCAGCCCGTCGTCGGCGCGCCGGCTCGCCTCGCGGTCGGCCAGCCCCACCGCATGCATCGCCCGCCACAGGAAGTCACCCGACGCGTCGCCCGTGAACACCCGCCCGGTCCGGTTGCCGCCGTGCGCGGCCGGTGCGAGCCCGACCAGCAGGATCCGCGCCGCCGCGTCGCCGTAGCCGGGAACCGGACGGCCCCAGTAGATCTCGTCGCGGAACCTGGCCACCTTGCTCCGCGCCTGCTCCTCGCGCCACGCGACCAGGCGCGGGCAGGCGAAGCAGTCGGCGATGGCGGCGTCGAGGGCCGGCAGGTCGCGGGCGTCCCGGGCGGCGCGGATGGGATCGGTGTGGGGCATGGCTACGATCGTAGCGGCGCGGATGGGATCGCTACTTGCGCAGCAGGCGGTTCAACCGCCGGCCGACGATGGCCAGCCCGGCCAGGCCCATCACCGCCAGGTACGCCACGTGCCACAGGATCCCCAGGTCGACGGCGCCCGTCACCAGCGCACGGATCAGGTCCACGCCCTGGTAGAGCGGCGTGACCTGCACCAGGAGGCGGATCGGCTCCGGGTAGGCGCTGATCGGGTAGAACGTGCCGCTGAACAGGAACATGGGCAGGACGAACAGCTGGATCATGTCGAAGTCCTGCCACGAGCGCATGAACGTCGTCGCGGCCATCCCCACAGCCGCGAACGCAAAGGCGAGCAGGGTCGCGGCGGGGACTGCGAGCACCACCCATGGCGACCGGACCAGCCCGAGCGCGGCGATGACCACCACGAACCCCAGCGAGTAGAGGGTTGCCCGGATCACCGCCCAGCCGATCTCGCCCAGGGCCACGTCCCCGGGACCCAGGGGCGTCGCCAGCACCGCGTCATAGGTCTTCTGGAAGTTGAGCTTGAAGAACACGTTGAACGTCGATTCGGCGATCGCGCCGTTCATCGATGCAGACGCGAGCAGGGCCGGCGCCACGAACAGCGCGTACGGGATCGGGGTCCCGTCGGGTCCGGCGACGTCGCCCACGATCCCGCCGATCCCGAGCCCGATCGAGAGCAGGTAGAACAGCGGTTCGAAGAAGCCCGAGAAGATCACCATCCAGCCGCGGCGGTAGACGTAGACGTTGCGCTCGATGAGCAGCGCCGCGCGCCGGCTGCCCAGGCCGACCGGGAGGATGCGCAGCGCGGTCGTCACCTGGGTCATCGCTCGAGCTGCCGGCGGAACATCACGAACATCGCGACGGTCCCCGCGATCGCCGCCGTACCCAGGATGAGCAGATGGGCGAGCATCACCAGCGGCTGGTCGGCGACCGTGCCCAGGGACAGCGCCCGGGCAAGGTCCACGCCGTGCCACAGCGGCAGCAGCCACGCCAGCCAGCGGATCTGCTCGGGCAGCTGCTCGATCGGGAAGAACGTGCCCGAGAACAGGAACAGGGGCGTGATCCCGAACCGCCAGATCGCGTTGAACGCCGTGGTGTCGCGCTGCGTCGACATGTAGGCGGCGATGGGCGTGGAGAAGGCGAGTGCCGTCAGCGTCCCGACCGGGATCGCAAGCAGGATCCCGGGCGTCCGCGCGGCGCCGAACGCGACGATCACCAGCGCGAAGATCGTGCCCACGAGGGTCGCCCGCGTGGCGATCCAGGCCAGCTGGCCGAACGCGATCGCGTACGGCGTCAGCGGCGTCGCGTACATCGCGTGGTAGCGCTTCACCCAGTCGAAAGCCCGCCAGCACCGGGAACGTCGCCTCGAACACGCGATCCCTGCATGACCGAGGAGGCGAGGAGCGCCGGGGCCAGGAACTGCAGGTACGGCACGCCGCCCATCACGCCGCTCCCGGCCCGGTCCACGAACGAGCCCAGGCCGACGCCCATGGCGAGCAGGAACAGCACCGGCTGGGCGAAGTTGCCGAAGATCGATCCGCGCCACGTTCGCAGGTACAGCAGCAGCTGGTGCTCGTAGGCGGCTCGGGCGCCGTCGAGTGCTCGCCGGCGCGGGACGGCGTCGCCCGTGGGCGGCGGGCCGGGCGAGGAGGCCTGGCCAGCTGCGCGACGGCCATCAGTCCACGAGGCTCCGGCCGGTGAGGCGCAGGAACACGTCCTCCAGCGAGCTGCGTGCGGACGAGGACCGTCTCGGGCCGCAGGCCGCGCTGCGTGGGCGGCGGCCGCGACGGCCTCGCCGTCGTCGGAGTAGACGAGCACGCGGTCTGGCAGGCGCTCGATCCGCTCGCCCAGGCCGTCCAGCTGGCCGTCGAGCGTCTCCTGGACCCCGACCGGGAACCGCAGCTCGGTGACCTCGCGGGTCGAGTACCGCCCGATCAGCTCGAGCGCGGGTACCCTTCCGCGACGATCCTCGCCTTGTCCATCACGACCAGGCGGTCGCACAGCTGCTCGGCCTCGTCCATGTAGTGGGTGGTCAGGACCAGCGTCACGCCCGCTGCTTGAGCCGGTACAGCCGCTCCCACAGCAGGTGGCGCGCCTGGGGGTCGAGGCCGGTCGTCGGCTCGTCCAGCAGGAGGATCGAGGGCTCGTTGATCGAGCGCGCGGGCGATGGTCAGGCGCCGCTTCATGCCGCCCGACAGCGGCTCGACCTTGTCGTTGCCCGCGCTCCGTGAGCTGGGCGAAGTCGAGCAGGCCGTCGGCCCGCCGCCGTGACCTCCGCGCGCGGCAGCCCGAAGTAGCGCCCGTAGATCGACCAGGTTGTCGCGCACCGACAGCTCGGTGTCCAGCGTGTCCTGCTGGGGGACCACGCCGAGGCGGCCCCGGATCCGCGCTCCGTCGACTGGTCGGGTCCAGGCCCAGCACCCGGAGCGTGCCCGAGGTCACGGGCGAGACGCAGCCGATCATCCGCATGGTGCTGCGTCTTGCCCGCGCCGTTCGGGCCCAGGAACCCGAACGACTCCCCGGGCGCGACGTCGAAGTCGATCGCGTCGACCGCGGTGAACGAGCCGAACCGCTTGGTCAGGCCTCGGGCGTGGATCAGCGGCGCAGGGGAGACAGGATCGGGCATGGGCAGGGGAAGGGATGGTACCGCAGCCGACTCGCCAGCCCGTGTCATGTACCCCGGCAAATTCGACGGCTCCTGTGCCCCACCCACCGGCCGGAGCGTCGCCTCAACGGTCCGGGACGGTTCCCACGTGAAGCGTCACGATGCCGCCGGTCAGCCCCTGCCACGACACGTCCACCAGCCCCGCCTCCGTCATGATCTCGGCGATCCGCTCCGGGGACGGGTAGGCCTGCACGCTGCGTACGAGGTACGCATAGGCGTCTCCCTGCCCGGCCACCCGCCCGATGAGCGGCACGATGCGGTCGAACCACCAGCGCATGAACCGCGCGAGGCGGCTCCGGGGCCGAGCGATCTCGAGGCACAGGACCCGTCCGCCGGGGCGGACGGAGCGAGCCATCTCTTCGAACCCCCGCCGATAGTCGGGCAGGTTGCGCATGCCGAACGCGATGGTGGCGGCGTCGAAGGACGCATCCTCCGTCGGCAGCGCCAGGGCATCGCCCACGGCGTAGGTCAGGCCCCGCCGGTCGGCGTACCGACGGCGCGCGACGTCGATCATCCCGGGGGAGATGTCCACGCCGACCACGCGTCCGCCCGGCCTCACCCGGCCGTGCAGATCGGCGGCCACCTTGCCGGTTCCCGAGGCCACGTCGAGCGCGCTGCCGCCTGCCCGGAGCGCGGCGCCGGAGACCAGCCGGCGCCGCCAGCGAGGCTCCTGGAACGCGCTGATCACCAGGTTCATCGGGTCGTAGACGCGGGCGATGCGGTCGAACATCGCCCGGACCTCGGCGGTCTGCGCGGCGTTGCCGCGCCCCGTCGATTCGCCGGAAGGGGTGGTGGCAGGATCGGGATCGGGCTGCGTCATGGGCGTGGCGGCTCCGGGACAGGTGGGATGGCGTCGAGGATGGCGGACACCACCCGGGCAGGATCGGTGATCGGCGCCGGATGGTCGAGGCCTTCGAGGCGGCCACGGCGAGCCCCGGGGATGCGGTCCATCAGCGCGTCGGCGATGCCCGCGTAGAACGGATCGCTCCCATCTCCAGTGAGCACGGTCGTGGGGGCGACGATCGAGGACAGGCCGGCGGGATCGGCCCCGAGCAGCGCGGCATCGGCCAGCGCTCCGTCGCCCTCGCGGGCCAGGAATGTCCTGCTGCGCGGCGGGAGCCGCTCCCAGGCACCGGCACCGGCGACCGAGCGCAGGAAGATCGCCGCGGCAGCAGCAGCGCCTCCGTCACGATGGGCCTCCTCGGTCGCGGTCGCCAGTGCGGCCAGCCGGGCGCGGGTTGCCGCGTCGGCGAGCGGGCCGTATGGCGGCTCCCACGCGACGACGGCGAGCACGCGATCCGGGCATCTCGCGGCCATCTCGAGCGCCAGCACACCGCCGTAGCTCAACCCGACCAGCGCGGCTCCCCGGATCCCGAGGTGGTCGAGGACGGCGACCAGGTCATCGACATGGACCCCGACATCGATCGGGGCCGGGTTCTCCACCCGGCTGGCCCCGCTCCCCCGGCGATCGACGGCGTGGACGGTCGCGTTGCCCGAACGCGCCAGCTCCGCCGCCAGCCGGTCGAGCTGGGTGGCATTGGACAGCGTGCCGTGGAGGAGGATGATGGGCCGGATCCCCGATCCCGTGGAACGCCAGCCGATCCGCACCCCGTCCGGTCGCCGTAGCTGTCCGACCCGCGGGCCGCCGAGCACTGTCCGGACCGCCTCCCGTCGCAGCTTGCCGCCCGGCGTTCGTGGCAGCGAGTCCAGCCAGGTGAAGGTCACCGGCACCTTGAACCCCGCAAGGGACCCGCGGCAATGCGCGGCGAGGGTCGCCGCGGACGGGCGCACCATCTCCGGCTGGGCCACGAGCGCCGCCACCGGCACGCTGCCCCACAGCGGATCCGCCCGGCCCACGACGGCCGCGTCGGCGATCGCGGGGTGCGCGAGCAGGACGGCCTCGACCTCCGATGGGGAGATGTTCTCACCGCCCCGAACGATGCGGTCCGTTCGCCGGTCGATCACGATCAGCCGCCCGGCCGCGTCCAGCCGCCCGAGATCCCCGGTCCGGATCGGATCGCCGGGCTCGCGGCGTGCCTCTCCCAGGTAGCCGCTGAACGACGTCGGGCCGGTGACGACGATCTCCCCTTCACCGTCGCCGTCCGGGTCGTCGATCCGAACGCTGACCCCGGTGAGCGGCCAGCCCGCGCTGCCCGGGGCCTCGCTCGCCCCGGCCGTGGGCAGCGCCGTGACACCGGACGCGGCCTCGCTCAGGCCGTAGGTGGGCACGACCGGCCAGCCCGCCGCGATCGCCCGGTCCACCAGCCCGGGCGGGATCGTGCCACCACCTAGGAGCACCGCCCGGAGCGACCGCGGCGGGGGACGATCGGCTGCCTCGTCGAGCACGCGTGCAAGCTGCGCCGGCACGAGCGACACGTGGCTGATCGCCGGCGGCTGGCCCAGGGCCGCCAGCAGCGCCCGGGCGTCGTTGCCCTGCACGATGCGCACCGGGACGCGGTCGAGCAGCGCTCGCCACAGGACACCCAGGCCGGCCACGTGCCCCAATCCGAGCGCGAGCAGCCAGCCGGTGGCGGGCGGCAGGGCGCCGAGCCAAGACCGGGCACTGGCGGCCAGGGCCCGTCCGCTCAGGATCACCCCCTTCGGCCGGCCCGTGGTCCCGGAGGTGAGCACGATGACGGCCGCAGCCTCGGGGTCGAAGTCGACCGCGCCACGGCCAGCGCGCCGCGGGTCGACCGACTGCGCCCGCGTGACGGCCTCGTCGATCGGGAGGGCGCGACGGCCCGACAGGGCGTCCAGGAGGCCGTCGGGCCGATCGTGGAGCACGAGCGACGGTCCCACGACCTCGATCGCGATCGCGAGCTCAGGCGTCGGCAGCCGGCCCGGCAGCGGCGCGATGATCGCGCCGGCGCGGAGCGTCCCCAGCAGGGCCGCGATGGCATCCGCCGAGGGCTCGGCAACGAGCGCCACGACCTCGCCCCGCGCCGCGCCGGCAGCCTGGACGGCACCCGCCACCCGATCGCAGCGAGCGTCGAGCTCGGCCCAGGTCGCGGACGACGAGCCGATCACGATCGCCGGCTCGCCGGCGGCCGCTGCGGCGTGGGCCCGGACGGCTCGATCGGCCGACCATGCGCCGTTCATGCAGCCCCGACCGATTCGACCGCGAACCTGCTCAGCACCGACTCGTCGACGGCGATCCCGAGACCGCCCCCGTGCGGTCCACCCGGGACGCGCATCCGTCCCTTCTCGAGGGGCAGGCCCTCGGCCAGCAGGTCGTGCTCCAGCAGCCCCGCGGTGGCCAGCCCATGGTCCGGCGGACGCTCGAGCCCCTGACCGTCGGGCTGCGGGAGCGCTGCCGCGACCGCGAGACCCGCCGCGATCCCGATACCCGTCTCGAACAGCGTGCTCACGACCACCGGGATCCCGCGTCCGGCGGCCAGCTCCGCGATCTCGGCCGCGGCGAACGGGCCCCCCACCCGGACGGGCTTCACCACCAGGACATCGACGGCTTCCGCCTCGATCAGGGCGCGGACCGCTCGCGCGGAGGTGACCGCCTCGTCCGCGGCGACCGCGATACCGACCCGGCGCCGGAGCGCGGCCAGCGCGACCGGATCGTCACCGGCCAGCGGCTGCTCCACGTACTCGATGGCGTACCGCTCGATCGCGGCCAGGCGGTCGGCTGCAGTGTCGAGGTCCCAGGCGCCGTTCACGTCCAGCCGGAGGCGAACGTCCGGCCCGACGGCGGCGCGGACCGCGCGGATGCGATCGACCAGGACCTCGGTCTCGCGCTCGGCGCCGGCCTTGAGCTTGAGCGTGGTGAAGCCCGCCTCGAGCGCCTGGCGTGCCGCCTCGGCCGATGCCGCCGGCCCGACCGCCGGGAGCGTGGCGTTGACCCCGACGCCGGCGCCGCCCGCGACGAGCCGGGGAGCAGGAGCCCGCTCGAGGTCAAGGCGCGCGGCGTCGATCGCCGCCCGCAGCGCCCGCCCCGGAGCCCCATGGAGCTCGAGCTCGGTGGCCGACGGCAGGGCATCACCATGGGTCACGCTCGCGGCCTCGTGGACCAGGTGGTCGAGCACCGTTGCGGCCGTCTCGCCATCGGCCGGCTCGAGCACCGCCTCCCCCAGACCGACGCGCCCGTCGGCATCCGCGAGCCGGATGATCCAGGCCTCGCGCTCGACCCACATCCCGGTCGCCGTGACGAACGGGCGCCGAAACGGGATCCGGACCTTGTCCGCCCGCAGCCCCACGATCCCGGTCACCAGGACAACGCCCCGGGCCTGGTGCCGGCCACCGCCAGACCCAGCGCGAACAGGATCGAGAACACGAGCGACAGCCGCGCCGTGCCCTTGAGCACCGGGTTCAGCTCCCGCGGATCGCCGAACCCGCGCACGGTCCGCAGCAGCGGGATCGCCATCGGCAGCGTCAGCAGCGGCAGCAGCACCAGGGCCGCCAGCGGCGCCTCGCTGCCCGCTGGACCCGACCCGATGGTCCAGGTTCCCAGCAGCACCACCGGGACGACGTACGCGGCGCCCAGCAGCAGCCCGTACTCGACGACGGTCCGACGTCGTCCGAGCACGACGGCCAGCGTGCGCTTTCCCGCGGAGGCGTCGGTGGGGATGTCGCGCAGGTTGTTGACGACAAGGATGGCCGTGATCAGGGTCCCGGGTGGGATCGCGACCACGACGAACAGCGGCTCCAGCCGCAGTGCCTGGAGATACGCCGTGCCGATCACCGCGACCAGGCCGAAGAACACGAACACGAACACCTCGCCCAGCGCCCGATAGCCGTACGGCCACGGTCCCCCCGTGTAGGCGAGGGCGGCGATGACGGCAAGCACGCCCAGGCCGATGAGGAACGGCCCGCCGATCGCAGCCAGCCACAGCCCCACGATCCCGGCGAGGCCGATGGTGATCGCGATGGCCACCTCGAGCTGGCGTTCGCTGACCAGGCCAGCCGCGGCAACGCGAACCGGGCCGGAGCGATCGGGCGTGTCGGCACCGCGCCGGAAATCCGACAGGTCGTTGGCGAAGTTGCCGAGCACCTGGAGCAGGAGGGCGACCGCGATGCAGCCCAGCGCGGTGTCGAGCCGAAGGGCCACACCGATCGCGAGCGCGCCACCGATGCCCACCGCGACCCCGGCCAGGGCGGCAGGCAGCGTGGCCGGACGCGCGGCGAGTACCCAGGTGCGGACAAACGACGGCCGGGGCGCTCGCGAGGTCATGGTCAGGGCCGTCGCGGGTACTTCGTGTAGTCGACGGGCCGCTTCTCGAGGAAGGCCCGGGAGCCCTCGTGCGCCTCGTCGGTCGTGTAGTACAGGCCGGTGGCATTGCCCGCGAACTCCTGGAGCCCGGCGAGGCCGTCCGTGGCCACCAGGAACGCCGACTTGAGGAACCGGATGGCGGTCGGGCTCATGGCCAGGATCTCGTCCGCCCACTGGACGCCCTCGGCCTCGAGATCGGCGAGCGGTACCACCCGGTTCACGAGGTTCATCGCGAGCGCCTCGTCCGCCGTGTACTGGCGGCACAGGAACCAGATCTCCTTGGCCTTCTTGTCGCCCACCAGCCGTGCCAGCAGACCGATCCCGAAGCCGGCGTCGAAGCTCCCGACCCGCGGCCCGACCTGGCCGAAGATCGCGTTCTCGGAGGCGATGCTCAGGTCGCACACGACGTGCAGGACGTGCCCCCCGCCGATCGCATAGCCATTGACGAGCGCGATGACCGGGATCGGCAGCGAGCGGATCTGCCGCTGGAGGTCGAGCACGTTGAGGCGGGCGACGCCGTCGGCGTCGAGGTAGCCGCCGGCGTGGCTCTTGTACTTCTGATCGCCGCCTGAGCAGAACGCCTTGTCGCCCTCGCCGGTGAGCAGGACGCAGCCGATCGAGGCGTCGTCGCGGATGCGAGCGAAGGCGTCGATCAGCTCGCGCACCGTCTGGGGGCGGAAGGCGTTGCGGACCTCGGGCCGGTTGATGGTCACCTTCGCGATGCCCGTGCCCGAGTGCTCGTAGCGGATGTCGTGGTAGTCCGCGGCGGGGGTCCAGGTCACGGTGGGGCCGGGGGCGGTCATGCGGCGGGCACCTCCTGCAGGAAATCGAGGACGAGGCGACGGAAGGCAAGCGGGCGCTCGAGGTGCGGCGTGTGCCCGGTGTCCGGGAGCAGCTCGAGCCGCGCGCCGGGGATCCCGTTCGCGACCTGCTCCGCGCGGGCACGGCCGACGGCGTCAAGGTCGCCACCGATGACGAGCGTGGGCGCGGACACGGCGGCCAGCCGGTCGCCGAGCGGCTCCATGGCCCCCTGGCCGGCAGCCCGCAGGCTCGCAGCCAGCCCCGCGGGGTCGTTTGCCAGGCGGATCGCACGCTGACGGGCAACGAGCGCCGGGGCCGCGGCGGCGTGCGTGGCGAACGCCGGGTTGCGCTCCCAGGCCGCGACGAAGGCCGCGATCCCGTCTCGCTCGAGCCGGTCGGCGAGCGTTTCGTCTGCGGCGCGGCGGGCCTCGCGGTCGGCGGGCGTGGCGATGCCCGCCGACGGGCTCTCCAGGACCAGCCGGTCCACGCTTCGTGGGTGTGCGACCGCGAGGCGGAGCGCGATGCGGGCGCCCAGCGAGTAGCCGACGACGGAGGCTGGGCTGGCATCAAGCCGGGCCAGGATCGCGGCCACGTCATCGGCGGTGCGTTCGACGGTCATCCGGGAGGCCGCTGCGTACCCGGAGCGACCGTGCCCGGGCAGGTCCACGGTCACGACCCGGAACCGGCGCGCCCAGGCGGCGGCGTGCGGTGCCCACGACGTGGCGCGGCCGGTGAACCCGTGGAGCAGCAGCACCGGCCGGCCGGCACCGCGCGACCGGACCTCCCAGCGGAGGCCATCGAGGACAAGCCTGCTCATGCCTGAACCGGGACGTCGTCGAGGGCCCGGGCGACGACCGCCGCGACGGCCCGGTGGAGCGCGACGTTGCGGGCACGGTCGGTGCGCAGCTCGAGCACCCGGATCCCGGGGCGCGCCACGGAATCGGCGATCGCCGACCCGAGGTCACCCGGACCCACCGGACGGTGCTCACCGCCCAGCGCGGTCACGATCGGCCCGACATCGATCCCGTGCGGCGTACCGAACAGCTCCTCGTAGTGCTCGGGGAGACCGGAGCCCGGGAGATCGGCCGACGACTGGGGCAGGAACGAGAAGATCCCGCCACCGTCGTTGTTGAGCAGCACGATCGACGCCGACAGGTCGTGGAGCTTCGCCGTGACCAGGGCATTGAGGTCGTGGAGGAACGACAGGTCACCGACGACGAGCGCGACCGGGCCGCCGCCTGCATCGGCCGCGGCCGCCGCCGAGCCGAGCGCGGTGGACACGACCCCGTCGATCCCGTTGGCGCCCCGGTTCGAGCGCACCGTGATCCGCCGGTCCGTGGACGGCAGCCAGGTGTCGAGGTCACGAACGGGCATCGAGTTGCCGGCCCACAGCGTCGCCCCGTGCGGCAGCGCCGAGGCCAGGGCAGGGTACGGAGCGCCTTCGAACGGCTCGTCGAGCGCCGCGAGCCACGTGGTCATGGCGTCGGTCGCCCGGTCATCCGCGAACCGCCAGTCGGAGCTCCACGAGGTGTCGCTCCACCCGCCACCGAGCACCTGGGCCAGCGCGGCGGCCGTGGTTGCGGCGTCGGCGTGCACGAAGGTGGCCGGCAGCAGCGCCGACTCGCGGTAGCCGGCCCCGCCGTCGAGCACGATGAGCTCCGGCCGCGACCTGCCGAGCAGCTCGACGATCGGCTTGGATGTCGGCATCGCGCCCGTCCGGATCACAATCTCCGGCGCATGGCGATCGATCCAGCGGCCGGGGCGGCACAGCAGATCACCGCGGGTGACCACCATGGTGCGATCGTGGGGCCCCGTCCGCAGGCCTGACAGCGGGTCGGCGAGGATCGGGAACCCGGTGGCGCCGGCGAGGTCGGCGAGCGCGGCGGGCAGCCGCGGGTCATCGTCCGGGCCGGCGACGATCAGGCCACGCGTGCCGGCGCCATCGGCGGGTCGGCCGAGCCGCTGGGCCAGCCGTTCGATCGCGGCCACGTCGAGCATCCGTGGGCCCGCCATCGTGACGGTGAACGGCGCGTCCGCCACGTCCGGCCCGTGACCGGTCAGCGGGCCGTCTGGCACGAGCGGTTCCCGGAACGGGACGTTGACCTGGACCGGACCGGCGGGACCGGCCGTGGCAGCGGCCACGGCACGGCCGGCGACCGATCGCCAATGGGCGAGCGTGACCGGATCGCCGTCGAGCAGCGGCAGCTCCGTGTACCACTTGGTCGCGCGACCGTAGAGACGGTCCTGGTCGATCGTCTGCGGGGCGCCTCGATCCCGCAGCTCCGCCGGCCGGTCGGCGGTGAGGACGACCAGCGGCACCCGCGACAGCGAGGCCTCGACGACCGACGGCGCGAACTCCACCGCGGCGGTCCCCGAGGTCGCGAGCAGGACGACGGGCCGGCGGGACGTTCGGGCGATGCCCAGCGCGAAGAAGCCGGCGGCCCGCTCGTCGAGCAGCACGCGGACGCGCAGGCCGGGCGCCGCCCGCAGCGCGAGGGTGAGCGGCGTCGAACGCGAGCCGGGGCACACGATCGCGTCCCGGACCCCGGCAGCCACCAGCTCCGCCCCGAATGCCCGCAGCCCGGCGGCGTCGCTCATACCGGCTCCTCGAGATTGCCCAGCGCGGACACGACCGCCTGGAGCTTGATCCGCGATTCCTCCCACTCGGCATCCGGATCGGAGTCGGCGACGATCCCGCAACCCGCGAACAGCGTCGCGCGGGTGCGGTCCACGATCCCGCAGCGCAGCGCCACGCACAGCTCGCCGTCTCCATCCGCGCCCAGCCATCCGACCGGTCCCGCGTACCAGCCGCGGTCGAACCCCTCGTGCTCGTCCACCAGCGCGAGGGCCAGCTCGCGGGGGTCGCCGCCCACCGCGGGTGTCGGGTGGAGCCGCCCGGCGAGGGCGAGCAGGCCGTGCGCATCGGGCAGGGTGCCGGTGATCTCCGTGGCCAGATGCTGGACGTAGCGGAGGGTCATCACCGACGGCTCCGGGGCGACGACCAGGCGATCGGCGAGCGGGGTCAGCAGATCGCGGATCCAGGACACGACGATCGCCTGCTCCTCGCGGTTCTTGTCCGATGCGAGCAGCTCGGCGGCCAAGGCCGCGTCCTCCGCGGGATCCGAGCCCCGGCGGATGGTGCCTGCGACCGCGACCGTCCTGAAGTCGTGGCCCTCGGTGCGGACGAGCCGTTCGGGGGTTGCACCAAGGAACGTGCGGCCATCCCGCCGGAACGCGTAGATCGTGCTCTCCGGGGCGCTCGCGCCGAGCCGCCGCAGGGCGTTGGGAACGTCGAGCTCGACGGAGGATCGAAGGCCGACCCGCCGGGCCAGGACGACCTTGTCCAGACGCCCGCGCCCGACCGCGCCCGCGAACATGCCCACGAGACGCCGCCACGTGTCGCGGGCCGGCTGCTCGTCGGTCACTGTCAACGGGGCGAACACCGGCCGTGCGACGATCCCGTTCGGGCTGGGCGTGAGTGCCCGGGCACGTTCCTCGAGCTGCTGCCAGCGACGTTCCAGGCGGCGCGCGCCGGCTCGATCGGCTGCGGGGCCGGCCAGCGAGCCCGTGAGCCGGAAGCCATCGGCAGTCACGGTCAGCAGCAGCTCTGGGAGCACCAGCGAGGCCGCACCGAACGGAGCCCATGGGTCGTCGGGGTCCGGGCGCCGGCCCGAGAATCCAAGGCCGCCCAGCGCGACAGGCGCGACGCCACGCGCGGTGGCATCGGCGTCCAGGCGCGCGTCCCTGACGATCGCGCGCCAGGCGTCCTCGGCAGCCTGGAAGCGGTCCGGACCTTCGGGCTCGATCGACCACGCGCGCCCGATGCCGACGTATGCCGATCCGTCCGCGGGTCGCAGCCAGAGGGCCGCCTCGAGGTCGGCCTCGGCAGCCGCCGCGAACAGCGACACCGGATCGATCGCGGTCGTCGGGACGGTGGTCGAGGTCAGACGAACTCCCGGCGCCGGCGCTTCCCGCTCGCTCCCGGTGTCGTCGAGCAGGCCCGCCAGGCGCTCGGCGAGGCCTTCGATCACGGGTGCGCCGGCAGCCGGCCGGACCGCGGTCACGGGACCGCCTCCGGGAACTGGTGACCGGTCGCTGGCAGGTCCACGGGCCCGATCCGCTCCTCGCCGACCCCGACGCTCCGGAGCAGGATTGCCCGGAGCGCGGGGTAAGCGTCCTCCAGCCGCTCCGGGTGGTCGGCCTGCAGCCAGCGCGCGACCACCTCGTTGAGGGCACCGAACCAGGCGATGCTCGCGATCCGGGTGTCGATCGGCGGGATGGCGCCCGCTGCCACGGCGTCATCGAGATATCCCTGGATCAGCCGTGCAAATCGCTCATGGAGCGCATTGGTCTCGGCCTGGAACACGCGGCCGGCACCGATCGTGTCCAGGAACAGGAGTCGTGCCATTGTCCGGTGCCCCGCGAACGTCGACAGCACGGTCCGGAGGGCCGCCTCCGCGCGTGCGACCGGCTCCGTCTCCAGGGCCACGGCGCGCTCGACCCGCGCGACCAGCTTGTCGGCGGTCGTCTGCATCAGCTCACGGAAGATCGATTCCTTGTTCGGGAAATGGAAGTAGATGCCGCCCTTCGACGTCTCCGCCGCGCCCGCGATGTCATCGACCGCGGTGTCGCGGTAGCCGCGCGTGGCGAACGCGTGGAATGCCGCGTCGAGGATTCGTTCGCGGCGGCTCCGGCTCTGTTCGGCGGGGTCCAGTCGCGGCATCGGTGGCGCCGTCGGCATCCTTCCTGTGCAACCGACCGACCAGTCGGTCGGTCCCGTGCATGCTAGCGCCAATAACTTGGTACTGTCAACGCGCATGTTGTTCCGCCAGCGCCGGTCGCCGCGGCAGGCACATCCGCCGCCGAGGGCATGAAGTCCGACGTAAGCGGGGGCTGGCATCCTGCCCGCGATGGACCCGGTCAGATTCGGCCTCGCGATCCGCGCCCTGCGGCGGCGGCGGGGCTGGACGCAGGCGCAGCTCGCGGCGCGTGCCCGGATCTCGCAGTCGGCGGTCTCGCGCATCGAGCGCGGCGAGGGCGATCGCCTCACGCATCGACTCCTCGTCCGAATCGCGAGCGAGCTCGGCGCCCGCGTCCGGGTGCAGCTGCTCGCACATGGTGAGGATCTCGATCGGCTCCTCGATGCCGGTCATGCCGAGCTCGTCGAGCACGTCACCCGGATGCTCCGCCGGCACGGGTGGGAGGTCGTGCCGGAAGCGACGTTCAGCATCTACGGTGAGCGGGGGTCGGTCGACGTGCTCGCGTTTCATCCGCTCACGGGCTCCCTGCTCGTCGTCGAGGTCAAGAGCGCGGTCCCGGATGTGCAGGCGACCCTCGCCGGCATCGATCGAAAGTCCCGCCTCGCGACGCAGATCGCACGCGAGCGAGGCTGGCGGGTCACCTCCGTGTCGAGATGGCTGGTCGTGCCCGACACATCCACGACGCGCCGCCGCGTCGAGCAGCACGCATCAACCTTCGAAGCCGCCCTCCCGGCCCGGACCGTCGCGCTCCGGCGGTGGGCCGCCGCGCCATCCGGGGCGCTCGCGGGGGTGCTGTTTGTCCCACCCATCACTCACGCGGCTGCTCGACACCGAGTCCGACCCTACCGGGCTCCGTCCGGCCTCACCTAGCCATTCCCCGGTTCGATGGCGGAGAACCCGACTCATGCACCCGCATGAGTGCTGGACGGTGGTTCTGCGTTCGGGCGGCGCGGCGGGGGCGAGCACCGCTCGGGCGGCGCGGCCGGGGCGAGCACCGCTCGGGCGGCGCGGCGAGCTCGGCGGGGGCGAGCACCGCCCAGGGGCAGCACGCGGTCACGAAACAGCCCGCCGGCGTGAGCCGGCGGGCTGCCCTGCATGAGCGGGAACCCGGAGGCTAGACCTCCTTGTACTCGCCCTCGACCGTCTCGTCCCCGGCCTCCGGTTCGCCCGCCGGCTCGCCCTCGGAGGAGCCGGACGACGAGCCAGCCGCGCCGTCATCGCCCGAAGGAGGGGCACCCGCGGCCTGGTACGCGGCAGTGGACACGCGCGACAGCGTCTCCACGAGCTCACGCATCCCGGATTCGATCGGGCCCGTCTCGGAGCCTTTGAGCGCCTCGCGGAGCGTGGTCACCTGGCTCTCGACCGCGGCCTTGTCCTCGGACGACACCTTGTCGCCGAGGTCGCTGAGCGTTCGCTCGGCCTGGTAGGTCAGCTGCTCCGCCTGGTTGCGGATCTCGACCTCCTCGCGCCGCTTCTTGTCCTCGTCCGCATGGCTCTCGGCGTCCCGGACCATCTTGTCCACGTCGTCCTTGGACAGCATCGACGACGCGGTGATCCGCACCTGCTGCTCCTTGCCGGTCGCCCGATCCTTCGCCTTCACGTCGAGGATGCCGTTCGCATCGATGTCGAACGTGACCTCGATCTGCGGGATGCCCCGCGGCGCCGGCGGGATGCCGTCGAGGATGAAGCGGCCCAGGGTCTTGTTGTCGGTCGCAAAGTCACGCTCGCCCTGGAGTACGTGGATCTCGACCTGGCTCTGGCTGTCCGAGGCCGTCGAGAACACCTGCGACTTCGAGGTGGGGATCGTGGTATTGCGGTCGATCAGGCGGGTCATGACGCCACCCAGCGTCTCGATGCCCAGCGAGAGTGGCGTCACGTCGAGCAGGAGGACGTCCTTCACCTCGCCGCCCAGCACTCCGGCCTGGATCGCGGCACCGATCGCCACGACCTCGTCCGGGTTGACGCCCTTGTGGGGCTCCTTGCCGAACACGGACTTGACCAGCTCCTGGACCGCGGGCATGCGCGTCATGCCGCCCACGAGGATGACCTCGTTGATGTCGGCAGGCTTGAGCCCGGCGTCCTTCAGGGCGGCCTGGACCGGGCCCTTGGTCTTCTCGATCAGGTCGCGCACCAGCTCCTCGAGCTTCGCGCGCGACAGGTTCATGACCAGGTGCTTCGGTCCGGAGGCATCGGCCGTGATGTACGGCAGGTTGATCTCCGTGGACGACGTGGAGGACAGCTCGATCTTGGCCTTCTCGGCGGCCTCCTTGAGCCGCTGGAGGGCCTGCTGGTCCTTCGACAGGTCGATGCCCTGGTCCTTCTTGAACTCGGCCAGCAGCCATTCGATGACCCGCTGGTCGAAGTCGTCACCGCCCAGGTGCGTGTCACCGTTGGTCGCCTTGACCTCGAACACGCCTTCGCCCAGCTCGAGGATCGAGATGTCGAACGTGCCGCCGCCGAGGTCGTAGACGGCGATCTTCTCGTCGTGCTTCTTGTCCAGGCCGTAGGCCAGGGCCGACGCGGTGGGCTCGTTGATGATCCGCTTGACCTCGAGGCCCGCGATGCGTCCGGCGTCCTTGGTCGCCTGGCGCTGCGTGTCGTCGAAGTAGGCGGGAACCGTGATGACCGCCTCGGTCACCTTCTCGCCCAGGTAGGCCTCCGCGTCCGCCTTCAGCTTCTGGAGGACCATCGCGCTGACCTCGGGCGGCGTGTAGTGGTGCTCGCCCGCGACCACCCGGATCCCGTCGGACTTCGGGTCCTTCTCGACGGAGTACGGCACCAGCGACTTCGAGCGCTGGACCTCGGGGTCGTCCCAGCGACGGCCCATGAACCGCTTGATGGAGTAGACGGTATTGGTGGGGTTGGTGACCGCCTGGCGCTTGGCCAGCTGGCCGACCACGCGCTCGCCGGTCTTCGCGAAGCCGACGACCGACGGTACGGTGCGATTGCCCTCGGACGAGGGGATGACGGTGGGCTCGCCGCCCTCCATCACGGCCACGACGCTGTTGGTCGTGCCGAGGTCGATGCCGATGATCTTGCCCATTCAGGAGCTCTCCTGGTGTCTTGCTGTCTCGCTGCTGGTGGTCGGTGTGGATTGACTCGGTTCGGTCGCGTGAAACGTCAGTTGGTGAGCCCGGGCGCGTCGGCAGCGCTGCCGGCCACGGCCACGAGCGCCGGCCGGAGGACACGATCGCGCAGCCGGTAGCCGCGCCGGATCTCGTCCACGATCTCGCCGTCGGCGCGACCGGTGCCGGGCACACTCACGATCGCCTCGTGCTCTCGCGGGTCGAACGCGGTGCCCGGCGATGCCTCGACCGGCGTGACACCCTCGCTCTCGAGGAGCTGGCGCAGCTTGCGGTCGATCGCCGTGATCCCTTCGGCCCATGCGCTGTCGGCCAGGTCCGGCGAACGCGTCTCGATCGCGCGATCGAAGTCGTCCGCGAGCGCGAGCACCTTCCGGATCAGGTCCTCGCCCGCGAGCCCGAGGTCCCGCTCGCGCTCCTCAGCGGTTCGCCGCCGGAAGTTCGTGAACTCCGCCCGCTCGCGCTGGAGCGCGACGAGGTATTCGTCAGCCTTGGTCGCCAGCTCGTCCCGCTCCGAGCGAAGCGCGTCGAGCTGGGCGGAGAGGGCGGCAGGGCTGGTGTCGAGCGCCTCGATACGTTCCTCGGCGCGTGTCTTGCGGCTCATGGGTCTCCGGTGTCTGGGGGTGAAATCGGTCATGACGGGCTCGCGTCAGGCGTACAGGTGGTCGATCAGCTCGTTCATCAGCCCGGACACGAAGCGAACGGTGCCGATCGCCTGTGGGTAGGCCATGCGCGTCGGTCCCAGCACGCCCACCACGCCGACGGCGCGGCCGGGATGCCCGTAGGGAGCGAGGACCAGCGACACATCCGCCATCTCCTCGGCGGCGTTCTCGTGACCGATGAACACCCGGACCCGGTTGGAGCCGGCAACGCCGGCGATGAGCTGGGCCAGGTAGGCGCGGTTCTCGAGGGCCGCGAACACGCGCCGCAGCTTCTCGCTCTGGGCGAACTCGGGAGCCTCCATCACGTTGAGCAGGCCGTCCGAGAACAGCTCCTCGATCGCCGCGGCATCGAACTCCCCGAGTGCGTGCACCACGCGTTCACCCACCTGGCGGGGAAGCGCCAGGGCGGGCTGGGCCGGGTCGAGCGCTGCCAGCGTGCGCTCCGCCTCGCGAGCCGTGAGCCCGTCCAGGAGCTCGTTCAGGTAGTTCGCGACGTTGGTCAGCTCGTGCTGCTCGGCGGGTTCGTCCAGAGCGAACAGCACCTGCTTGAGGGCCCCCTCGCGCAGCACGAGGATCAGGCTGGCCGTGTGATCGCTGATCGAGACGAGGTCAAGGTGCCGCAGGTGGGCCGAGATCGGCTTGGCGGGCGTGGCCAGCCCCGCCGCACGGGTGAGCGACGCGAGCGTGGTGGCAGCCAGGCGGAACCAGTGCTCGCTCGCGTACTCCACCTGGCCGAACTGGTGGCGGATCATCAGCTGCTCGACCGGCGGGAGCGGCGTGCTGTCCACGATCGATTCGACGTAGAACCGGTATCCCTGCTCGGTGGGGACCCGGCCCGCCGAGGTGTGGGGATGGGTGAGCAGGCCGGCGGCCTCGAGCTCGGCGAGGACGGCGCGCACCGTCGCGCTGGACACGCCGAGGCGATACCGCTCGACGAGCGCCTGGCTGGCGACCGGAGTGGCGGTGGTGACGTATTCCTCGATGACGGCCCGGAGGATCGCCTGGGAGCGGAGGTCCAGGGGGCCGCTGGAGCGACGCACGCGACGCGCCATGGAGCCTCTCCTGCGATGGTTAGCACTCTGATGCTGAGAGTGCTAACAAGGTTGTGGACAGTCTACCCGGCACCCGATCCGGGTGTCAACGCGCTCGGATGGCGGCGTGCCGCATCGTTGGAGTCCCCTACACGAGCCGGGCGAACAGCTCGTTGGACAGCAGTCGGCCCCGGGTCGTGAGCCGGACGCGCGGCTCGGGCGCCTGGGACCGCTCGATGAGGCCCGCGTCGTGGGCCCAGGCGAGGTGCGGCCCGAGCGGCCCGGCCTCCGCGTCCCTGGCGGCGATGCCCGTGTCGAGACGAAGCGCGAGCATCACGGCCTCTGCGGCCGCGGTCGTCCCGTCGATGGCCTCGGAACCGCCCGGTGGCAGCGACGGGGACGAGCGGTCGGCAGGATCGAGCGCCCCGAGATAGCCGTCGAGTCTCGCGGCGTTCCAGCGTCGCACCGCCCCATCGAACGCGTGGGCACCCGGGCCCACGGCCTCGTACGGGCGGCGCTCCCAGTAGGCGAGGTTGTGGCGGCTCTCGTGACCCGGGCGGGCCCAGTTGGAGATCTCGTAGCCGCGGTAGCCCTCGCTCGCCAGGCGATCGACCGCCGCCAGGTACTGCGCCGCGGCGCGTTCCTCGTCCTGCTGCCCGATCGCCGTTGCCCGCCATCGCCGTGCCCCGGGCGGCGTCGGCAGGTGGTCGCCCAGGAGGCCGGTGATGCCCTCGGCCTCCGGGTCGTCGAGCGTGAGCGCATAGGCCGAGACGTGATCCGGCTCGAGGGCAAGCGCAGCGTCCAGCGTGGACCGCCAGGCCCCGAGCGACTGGCCGGGCACGTCATACAGGAGATCGAGCGAGACCGAGGCAATCCCGGCCGCCCGTGCCTCGCTCACCGCGGC
Source organism: uncultured Chloroflexia bacterium (assembly GCA_963732805.1). Taxonomy (GTDB): domain Bacteria; phylum Chloroflexota; class Limnocylindria; order Limnocylindrales; family CSP1-4; genus CAIXZV01. The sequence continues at coordinate 775,323 of CAVTAW010000002.1, read as the reverse complement.
GTCGGTGTCGGCGGCTCGATGCCGGCGCCCGAGGCGCCGGAGCAGGGTCGGATCGAAGGACTGCGCGCCGAACGAGATGCGCGTGATCCCGGCCGCGACGAGCAGGCGTGCGTCGCCCCGCTCATCGGGCCCGGGGTTCGCCTCCAGCGTCACCTCGGCTCCCGTCGCCAACCCGAATCGATCGCGGACGCGGGCGACCAGCGCCCCGATCACGTCGCCGCCCAGCAGCGACGGCGTGCCGCCACCCAGGTACAGCGTCTCGAGCGCCGGCCGGGCGGCCGTGCCGAACCGCCCGAAGCGGCGATCCAGCTCGTCAGCACGCAGGTCCAGCTCGGCCAGCAGCGCCCGGACGAACGCTGCCACGCGTGCGCGCGGACCGCGCGCCTCGGCCCCCGCGTACACGACGAAGTCGCAGTACGGGCAGAGCGAGACGCAGAACGGGACGTGGACATAGAGCGCGACCGGTGGTCGCGGATCCGCGAGCTCTACGGGCAGCGGCGTGGCCGACGACCGAGCCCGGCCCGGGACCGCGTCCAGGCTTGCCGTGCTCAGGACTCCTGGGAGGTCTCGTTCGGACCCAGCACCTGCCAGCCATCCGGCGTGCGCTGCCGACGCAGGATCTCCTCGACCTCGGTTCCCTTCTTGCGAGGCAGGCCCGCGTGCCCGGTGTTCAGGAAGATCGCGACGCGCGTGATGGCATGGCCGAGGAACGCCGCCCCGATGCCGCCCGTCACGCCCGTCAGCCAGCCACCGACAAGGCCCATCGCCAGGACGGCCGCGAGCATGTACCACGGTCGTCCGGGCGCGCCGAGGCGCGTCGCGAGCGCGTACAGCAGCGCCTGGGTCAGGTTGGCGAGGTTGGAGTCGACGCCGGCAAGCAGCAGGTAGCCAAAGACCATTCCCCGGAAGACGGCCTCGTCGATGAACGCCGTTGCGATGGCGTTGAGGACCGCTCCCGGGTAGGACAGGATCGGTGGCAGGCGGATGTGGTGATACCGGATCAGGGCGATGATCACGGCGATCGACGTTCCCACCGCGCCGTAGGCGAGCCCCAGGATCACCGCCCCCAATCGGTCGCCGAGGCCGAGGAACAGGTCGTATGCGGGCCTGGGGTGGATCGTCAGCACCACCAGGATCCCGCCGATCCCGAGCGTGTACCAGGCCAACCGCCGCAGCAGCGACGGCGGGTTGCCCCAGCGGTCCACGTCGTCGTACTCGGCAGCGTTGAATCGCTCGGCGTCGAAGCGCAGGATCACGAGCAGGCCGACGATCCCGATCGTCATCAGGACCCTGAGCGGATCCGGGATGTCGTCGATGCCGGGCAGGCCCGACAGGTCCAGGTGGGGCATCAGCCGGCGTCAGGCCCCGGCGGCGCGCACGATCACGCCTCGTCCGCGGGATCGCCGCATCACGCCTCGCCCATGCGCAGGATCGCGAGGAAGGCCTCCTGCGGGATCTCCACGGAGCCGACCCGCTTCATCCGCTGCTTGCCCTCCTTCTGCTTCTCGAGCAGCTTGCGCTTGCGCGTGATATCGCCACCGTAGCACTTCGCGAGCACGTTCTTGCGCATCGCCCGGATGGTCTCCCGGGCGACGACATGGCTGCCGATCGCCGCCTGGACCGGAACTTCGAACATCTGGCGCGGGATCAGCTGCTTGAGCTTCTCGGTGAGCTGCCGGCCGGTCGTCTGCGCCTTGTCGCGGTGCACGATCAGGCTCAGCGCATCCACGGGTTCGCCGTTGACCAGCACATCGAGCTTGACGAGGTCGGCGGCCCGGTACCCGGTCTCCTCGTAGTCCATGGATGCGTAGCCCTGGGTCCGGCTCTTGAGCTGGTCGTAGTAGTCCACGATCAGCTCGGCGAGGGGAAGCTCGAAGTGCATGTGGACCCGCTGGGGATCCAGGTACTCCATGTTCTCGAAGCTGCCGCGCCGGCCGGTCGTCAGCTCCATCAGCGATCCGATGTACCGGTCCGGGGTGACGATGCCGAGCTTCACCCACGGCTCCTCGATCGACTCGATCTCGCCGACGTCGGGGAACCGGGCCGGGTTGTCCACGGTCACCGTTCCTCGCCCGGCCGTGAGCTGGACCCGGTACTCCACCGAGGGGGCGCTCGCGATCAGGTCGAGGTCGAACTCGCGCTCCAGGCGCTCCTGGACGATCTCCATGTGGAGCAGCCCCAGGAAGCCGCAGCGGAACCCGAAGCCGAGGGCGACCGAGCTCTCGGGCTCGTAGGTGAAGCTGGCGTCGTTGAGATGCAGCTTCTCCAGGGCGTCGCGAAGCTCCGGGTAGTCCGGACCCGACAGCGGGTACAGGCCCGCGAACACCAGGCTCTTGGCCTCCTGGTAGCCGGGCAGCGGACGCGTCGCCGGGCGGCTGACGGCGGTCACGGTGTCACCGACCTGCGCCTCGCGCACGTTCTTGAGGCCGGTGGCGATGTAGCCCACCTCCCCCGCCACGAGCTGCTTCACCGGGACCAGCTGGGGGCGGAACACGCCCAGCTCGAGGAGCTCCGTCTCCGCCCCGCTCGCCATGAGCCGGATGGTGTCGTGATCGTGGAGCGTGCCCTCCGCGAGGCGCACGTAGCACACGACCCCCTTGTACGGGTCGTAATGGCTGTCGAACACCAGGGCGCGGAGCGAGGCGGCCGGGTCGCCCCGGGGCGGCGGGATCCGGCTCACGATCGCCTCGAGGATCTCCGGGACGCCGGTCCCTTCCTTGGCCGACGCCAGGATCACCTCCTCGCGCGGGATCGCCAGGACGCTCTCGAGCTCCTCGATCACCAGATCGGGCTGCGCGGATGGCAGGTCGATCTTGTTGAGGACCGGGATGATCGTGAGACCCTCGCGCAGGGCGAGGTGGACGTTGGCCAGCGTCTGGGCCTCGATCCCCTGCGCGGCGTCGACCACGAGAATGGCGCCCTCGCAGGCCTGCAGGCTGCGGCTGACCTCGTAGGCGAAGTCGACGTGTCCCGGGGTGTCGATGAGGTCGAGGCCGTAGACCAGGCCGTCCTGCGCCGTGTACTCGAGCCGGACGGCCCGAGCCTTGATCGTGATCCCCTTCTCGCGCTCCAGGTCCATCGAGTCCAGGACCTGGCTCATCATCTGCCGGCCTTCGATGGTGTGGGTGAGCTCGAGCAGGCGGTCCGCGAGCGTTGACTTCCCGTGGTCGATATGGGCGATGATCGAGAAGTTGCGCAGCCGTTCCTGGGGAATCGTCACGAGGCGGGAGTGTAGCCCCTCGTGCAGGTATGCTCGCGGAGGCATCCTGCCCCGACCTTCGCTGCCCGCGGGCACGAACCCCAGCCCCGGCGCGAGGCGGGCGACGGTGACGGTGCAGCCGCTACGATCCGGCGGTCATGCCCACGTCCAGGACCCCGCTCCCGCCCGACCTTCGCGACGGCTACCGCCGATTCCGCTCCACGCGTTATCCCGAGGAGCGTGAGCGCTTCAGCCGGCTCCATGCCCAGGGCCAGCGCCCGTCGGCCATGGTTGTCGCGTGCGCCGACTCGCGGTCCGCGCCCGAGACGGTGTTCGATGCCGGCCCGGGCGAGCTGTTCGTCGTCCGCAACGTCGGCGCGCTCGTCCCCGCGTACGAGCCCGACGGTCGCAACCATGCCGCGAGCGCGGCACTCGAATACGCCGTTCGCGGCCTGGGGGTCACGACGATCCTCGTGATGGGGCATGGCCGGTGCGGTGGTGTCCGGGCCGCGGTCGACGCCTCATACGGCCCGCCAGCGTCCGACTTCGTCGGGCAGTGGGTCGCGGGCATCCGGCTGGTGGCGGCCGGCATGGACCGGACCGCCCACGCCGATGACGGGGCGTTTCTCGGAGCCGTCGAGCATCGCTCGATCGAGCGCTCGGTCGAGAACCTGCATACGTTCCCGTGGATCGAAGCGCGGGCCCGGTCCGGGCAGCTCCGGCTCGATGGTGCGTGGTTCGACATCGGGCTGGGCGAGCTCCACGTCCTGACGCCCCGCGGATGGCTGAGGCTCGCCGACGACTGAGCCCATCGCGCGGTCATGGCGGCATCGCACAGGCATCGGCCCACGCGCGCCGACCGTTCGCCGGCAGGCGTACGCTGCAGGGACCATGACCGACAACGCCGCCGTCCCCATTGACTCGACCCCCGAGTGGCAGGCGCTGGCCGCGCACGGCCGCGAGATCGGCGACGTCCACCTGCGACAGCTGTTCGTCGATGACCCGGGACGCGGCGGGCGCCTCGTCGCCGACGGCGCCGGCATCCACCTCGACTATGCCAAGCAACGGGTCACCGACGAGACGATGAGCCTGCTGCTGGCGCTGGCCAGGGTTGCCGGTGTCGAGGAACGGCGGGCCGAGATGTTCGCGGGCAAGCACATCAACGTCACCGAGGACCGCGCGGTGCTCCATACCGCGCTCCGCGCGCCGGCCGGCACCAGCCTCCTGGTCGACGGTCGCGACGTGGTCGCTGACGTCCACGCCGTTCTCGACCGCATGGCGAGCTTCGCGCTCCGCGTTCGCAGCGGTCAGTGGACGGGCTTCACGGACAAGCCGATCCGGAACGTGATCAACATCGGCATCGGGGGCTCCGACCTCGGTCCTGCCATGGCCACGGAGGCGCTGCGCCACTACTCGGACCGAACCCGGACGTTTCGCTTCGTGTCCAACGTCGACGGCGCCGACCTCCGGGAGGCGACCGTCGACCTCGATCCGGCCGAGACCCTGTTCATCGTGAGCTCCAAGACGTTCACGACCCTCGAGACGCTGACGAACGCCCGCTCGGCGCGCGACTGGCTGCTGGCCACGCTGGGCAATTCGGCCGCCGTGGCGCGACATTTCGTGGCGGTGTCCACGAATGCCGAGAAGGTCCGCGAGTTCGGCATCGACACCGACAACATGTTCGGGTTCTGGGATTGGGTCGGTGGGCGCTACTCGATGGACTCGGCGATAGGGCTGTCGCTCATGGTGGCGGTCGGTCCCGACGACTTCCTGAGCATGCTCGACGGCTTCCGGGCGATGGACCAGCACTTCCTGGAGGCGCCGCTCGATCGGAACCTCCCGGTGCTCATGGCCCTGCTCGGCATCTGGAACGGCAACGTCCTGGGCTTCGACACCCATGCGGTCCTCCCGTACAGCCAGGAGCTCAGCCGGTTCCCCGCCTACCTGCAGCAGCTGGACATGGAATCGAACGGGAAATCGGTACGGCTCGACGGGAGCCGGGTGGGATACGACACGGGCGCGATCGAGTGGGGCACGGCCGGCACCAACGGCCAGCACGCCTACTACCAGCTGCTCCACCAGGGCACCCGGATCGTCCCGGCGGACCTGATCGGCTTCCTGAACCCCACGACCGAGATCGGCCAGCATCACGACCTGCTGCTGGCCAACCTGTTCGCCCAGGCCGAGGCGCTCGCCTTCGGCAAGACGCGCGAGCAGGTGATCTCGGACGGCGTCCCGGCCCACCAGATCGCGGCCCGCGTCTTCGAGGGCAACCGGCCGACGTCGGTGCTGCTGGCCGACCAGCTGACGCCGCACTCGCTGGGCTCGCTGATCGCGCTGTACGAGCACAAGGTGTTCGTCCAGGGCGTGATCTGGGGGATCGACTCGTTCGACCAGTGGGGGGTCGAGCTGGGCAAGGCGCTCGCCACCCGGATCGCCGCGGAGCTGATGGCCGAGGAGCCACCGGCCGTCGATGGCCACGATTCCTCGACCGCGTCCCTGATCCGTCGTTTCCGCGCCGGCCGACGACGCCCGCGCTGACCGGCGGACGCTCGCCGGCCGGGCCGGCGCGCTGGCCCGCCTCGTCGCCCTCTGCTACCATTCGCGGTCGCGCCGTGGGCCGCCCAGCCTGCCGGCCAGCTCAACCACCCGCACACACGAACGGAGATCAGCCACCTTGGCCAGAACGCCCCGGAAATGGCAGGGCGCTCGCACCCCGTCCGGGCTGAAGCGCGTCCGCCAGGCTGAGCGCCGGCACGCCATCCTGCAGCCCCGCCGGTCCGCGGCGAAGACGCTCGTTGCCAAGGCCGTCTCGGTCGCGACAACACAGCCCGAGGGCGCCGATGTCGCCGCCTCCCTGAGCGAGGCCATCTCGGCGCTCGATCGGGCTGCGAAGGCTGGCGCGATCCACCCCAACGCCGCTGCCCGTCGCAAGTCCCGCCTGACCCGCAAGATCAATGCGGCGATCGGCGGCGCCGCCGTCGTGAGCGGCGGTCACGTCGCGAAGAGCACGGGCAAGGCAGCCGCCGCGAAGGCGGCCAAGGCCCGAATCGCGGCCGGCAAGGCCGCCAAGGCAAAGGGCGCCCAGACGGCGGCCGGCAAGGCCCGCGCGGCCCTGTCCAAGACCACGCGCGCCGACACGACGACGACCCCCGCGGTTGAGGCCACCGCCGGCCCGGCGCCGGCCAGGGCCGCGCGGTCGACCGCGGCCAAGCCGGGCACGGCGAAGGCGACGGCCACGAAGGCACCGGCGGCCAAGACCACGGCGGCCAAGACGACGGCCGCCAGGACGACGGCGGCCAAGCCGGCCGCGAAGCCCGCTGCGAAGGCGGCCGCGAAGACCACCCGCGCCAAGAAGACCGAGTAGGTCAGCCGAACGTCGCGGCCCAGACGCCCCGGTCACCGACCGGGGCGTTCGCATGATCGGAGCCGTCGATCACGCGGTCACCGCCGGCATCATCGATCGCCGCCGTCGGCCTTGCCGCCATCCCAGCCACGATCCGAGGCTCGCCGCAGCGACGAGCGCGAGCCAGTCTCCTTCGGCTGCGGGGCGTCGAGGTGATCCGGCAACCGTCGCCGTGTCGGGCGACGTACTCCTGGAGATCGCGAGCAGGACAAGCTCCTCGCTGCACAGCGCGACGGCCTGTGCTCGATCCGGCGTCGACCCGGCCGAGCCCATCGCCCGGCAGCGCTGGGCCCGGGCATCGTCGAAGTGCGCGGTGACCCGCACCCACGACCGCGCAAACGTCCGGTCGACGGATCCGAAGGACGGCGGCACGTAGATCCCCGTGAACGCACCGCTCCCGATCCCGGGCGCGACCTCCCTGGAGGTGACGAACAGGGTCAGCCTCGCGCTGTCGAGCCAGCCGGGCGTGATGCGGTACGCCTGCGCCCCGCCGAGGCCTTCCGGCGCGTCGACAAACCCGCCAAATCGGAGCGGCGTGGAGCCGAGACAGGCGGCGGCCCGGTGGTTGCCGAAGTCCACGGCCCGCGGAAACCGGATCGACAGCTGCCCGGGCTCGTGCTGCAGCCGGACGAGATCGCCCAGGGATACTGGCAGGTCGGGACAGGCCGCGGCGACGACCACGGCCGGCGGACGAGCCTCGACGAGGGCGATCACCGCGAGGCAGCCGGCGACGACCAGCGACAAGACTCGGCTTTGACGACGCATCCCGATCCCCTTCCGACACGCGGGTGGATCGTCCCATCGCGTCGCGCCAGGGCGCAAGGTCCAATCCCGCCGGTCGGGCCTCGTTTCCTGGTCGCTTCCTTCGGGCCTGATCAGGCGCGAGCGCCGGCGTTTGCCTCGTCAGGTTGCCGGCGGTTTGCGGCACCGAACATCAGCCCGCCGCCAAGCGCGCCACCCGTCGAGAGGAGGACCAGCAGCCAGGCGCTGTTGAGCTGTTCCTGCCAGTAGAAGGCCGTGAACGAGTCGACGTCCGTGATGCCGGCCGCCTCGAACGCAGGGCCCCGGCCGATCGCGAGATACCGCTGGTAGACGCAGTCCGCGCCCGTCTGGCACGTCAGCGGCCCTCCCGACGACGTATCGCGATAGCCGTTGTCGGCCGAGAAGAACAGCGCCTTCACCCCGAGCAGCAGGATCGCGAACGTGACGCCGGTCACGAGACCCGCCAGCAGGGCGTTGGCGACGATCCGGCTCCACGGCCCGCCGGCCCGGTTGGACCGCGCGTTCGCGTAGTAGCCGATCAGCAGCCCTCCAAACAGGGCGAACGGGGTCAGCAGGAACTCGATCGGGATGACCAGCAGGAAGCTGACCCCGATGGTGACCGCCATGCCCACGCCCACCCAGGCCGCGGTGATCGCGCCACGATCGACGAACCGGTTCACAACGTGGCCCCGGCGGGGAAGCGCTCGGTCCGGGGCCCGGGGCCGCGCAGCGTCAGTGCCCCGAGCCGGCGCCGGTGAGCGCCGCGCGACCCAGGTAGCGAGCCTCCTCGCCCAGCTCGTCGGCAATCCGGAGCAGCCGGTTGTACTTGGCCACCCGCTCGGACCTCGAGGGGGCACCGGTCTTGATCTGCCCGGTGCCCATCGCGACCACGAAGTCCGCGATCGTCGTGTCCTCGGTCTCCCCGGAGCGGTGGGACACGACCGCCGACCATCCCGCGCGCCGGGCGAGCGCGATCGCATCGATCGTCTCGCTCAGCGTCCCGATCTGGTTGAGCTTGATCAGGACCGAGTTCATCGCCCGCTCCTCGATCCCCCGGGCGATGAACGCCGGGTTGGTCACCAGGATGTCGTCGCCCACCAGCTGCACCTTGTCACCGAGGCGGGCATTGAGCTCGGACCAGCCGGCCCAGTCCTCCTCCGCCAGGCCGTCCTCCAGGGACACGATCGGATACCGCGCGATCCAGTCCGCCCACAGGTCCACCATCTCGCCCAAATCCAGGGTGCGCCCCTCCTTCTCGAGGCGATATTGACCGACCACACCCTCGACGCCGGTCCCCTCGACCAGGACCGTGCTGGCGGCCGGGTCGAGCGCGATCGCGACCTCGTCGCCCGGCGTGTATCCGGCCTTCTCGATCGCGCGCAGGATGACCTCCACGGCGGCCTGGTTGGACGGCAGGGACGGCGCGAACCCCCCTTCGTCGCCCTGGCCGGTGGCGTGACCCTCGTCATGGAGGATCGCGCGCAGCGCGGCGAAGATCTCCGCGCCTGCCCGCAGCGCTTCGGGGAAGGAGCCGAGGCCCACCGGCATCACCATGAACTCCTGGAAGTCGGTGGAGTCCTGGGCGTGCTTGCCGCCGTTGAGAATGTTGAACATGGGGACCGGCAGGATCCGCGCGCCGACGCCGCCGAGGTAGCGGTACAGCGGGAGCTCGTGGCTGGTCGCTGACGCGTGCGCACAGGCCAGCGACACGCCGAGGATCGCGTTCGCGCCCAATTCGCCCTTGTTGGGCGTGCCGTCGAGCTCGATCAGGGTGGCGTCGATGCCAGCCTGGTCCGCCGCGTCAAAGCCGAGAATGGACGGACCGATCCGCTCGGTGACGTTCGACACCGCGGTGAGGACGCCCTTGCCGCCGAAGCGTGCCTTGTCCCCGTCCCGAAGCTCCACGGCTTCGTTGATCCCGGTCGATGCACCAGAGGGCACCGCGGCGCGGCCGAGGGAGCCGTCCTCGGTGACCACGTCGACCTCGATCGTCGGGTTGCCGCGCGAATCGAGGATCTCCCGGGCGTCGACCCAGGCAATGGTGGTGTCACTCATTTGACGGCCTCCGGCTCCCGATCGAGGAGCACCGTGACGCCCGGCAGCTCGCGGCCCTCGAGGAACTCGAGCGAGGCACCGCCGCCGGTGCTGATGTGGGTCATCTTGTCGGCCAGCCCCTGCTGCTGGATCGCGGCGACCGAGTCGCCGCCACCGATCACCACGGCCGCGCCGGTCTCCGCACGGTCCGCCAGGAACCGGGCGATGGCCTTGGTACCGTGAGCGAACGAGGGGATCTCGAACACGCCCAGGGGTCCGTTCCAGAGCACGGTCCGGACATCCGCCAACGCGTCCTCGATGTTGGCCAGGCTCTGCTTGCCGAGGTCAACGATGTGCCAGCTGGCCGGGACCTTCTCCACCGAGATCGTCTTGTACTCCGTCCCGCGGGTGACCTCCTTGGCCACGACCACGTCCACCGGGAGCACCAGCGCGACGCCCTTCTCCTCGGCCGCGGCCATGATCGCCCGGGCGTCCTCGACCCGGTCGGGCTCGGCAAGGCTCTTGCCCACGGCCTTGCCCTGTGCCAGCAGGAAGGTGTTCGCCATCCCGCCGCCGATCACCATCACGTCGACCTTGTCCAGCAGGTGCTTGAGGACCTTGATCTTGTCGCTGACCTTGGCGCCGCCGATGATCGCCGCGAACGGATGCTCGGGGTTGTCCAGCAGCTTGCCCAGGTTGGCGAGCTCCTTCTCCATCAGGAAACCCGCGTAAGCCGGCAGGAGCTTGGCGACACCCACCGTTGACGCGTGAGCGCGGTGGGCGGTCCCGAACGCGTCGTTGACGTAGACATCCGCGTACGACGCCAGGGCGGCCGCAAACGCCGGATCGTTCTTCTCCTCTTCCGCGTGGAAGCGCAGGTTCTCGAGCAGCAGGATCTCGCCGTTGCGAAGCCTGCGCACGGCGTCCTCGGTGCCGGTGCCCAGGGCATCGCCGGTGACCGGCACGGTCTTCCCCATCAGCTGGCCCAGGCGGGCGGCCACGGGCCGCAGGCGGAGGCTGTCGGAGACCTTGCCATCAGGGCGGCCCAGGTGGCTGGCCAGGATGACTCGAGCACCCTGAGCCTGGAGATGGCGGATCGTCGGCAGCGCCGCGCGGATCCGGGAGTCGTCGGTGACCTTGCCGTCCGCGAGCGGGACATTGAAGTCCACCCGTACGAAGACGCGCTTGCCCGCGGCGTCCAGGTCACGGACCGTGAGCTTGTCCATGTTCAGTTCCTCCGGAGCCGGAGCCCGGTCAGGCCGGGAGCCGGTCCGCCATGTACTTCACGAGGTCGGCAACGCGGCAGCTGTAGCCCCATTCGTTGTCGTACCAGGCGATCACCTTGATGAAGTTGCCGCCCAGGACCATGTTCGAGGGCAGGTCAACGATGGACGAGCGCGTGTCACCGCGGAAGTCGGTGGACACGAGCGGCTCATCCGACGCGCCGAGGATCCCGGCCAGCGGTCCCGCGGCGGCATCCCTGAACGCCTGGTTCAGCTCCTCGATCGTGGTCTCCCGCTCCAGCTCCGCCGTGAAGTCCACGACGGAGACCGTCGGTGTCGGAACCCGCAGGCTGAAGCCGTCGAACTTGCCCTTGAGGTCCGGGATGACCAGCGCGAGGGCCTTGGCCGCCCCGGTGGTGGTCGGGATGATGTTCAGGCCGGCCGCGCGGGCCCGGCGAGGATCCTTGTGGGCGACGTCCAGGATCCGCTGGTCGTTGGTGTAGCTGTGGATCGTGTTCATGAGGCCGCGTCTGATCGTCCAGCGGTCATGGACGACCTTCGCGGCAGGGGCGAGGCAGTTCGTGGTGCAGCTGGCGTTGCTGACCACCACGTGCTTCTCCGGGTCGTACGCATTCTCGTTCACGCCGAGGACGATCGTGATGTCCTCCTTCTTGGCCGGGGCGCTGATGAGGACCTTCCTGGCCCCGGCGTCGACGTGCGCGCGAGCCTTGTCCGCGTCGGTGAACCGGCCGGTCGAATTCGATCACGATGTCCACGCCCATGTCGCCCCACGGCAGCTGGGTCGGGTCGGACACCTGCAGGACCTTGACTTCCCGCCCGTCGATCACGATCGCATCGTCGGTATGGGACACCTCGCCCGGGTAGGCACCGTATGTCGAGTCGTGCTTGAACAGCAGCGCGTTGGTCGGGACGTCGACGATGTCGTTGACCGCGACGACCTCGAGGTCCGGCGCGCGCTCGATGATCGCCTTGAGCGACTGGCGGCCGATCCGGCCGAAGCCGTTGATGCCGACGCGAACAGTCATCGGAGAACCTCCTTCATGCGGGGACGCGGGTCGTCGGGCGCCTGGGCAGACGCGCCCGACGGAAAGAGCCTGTGAACCGAGCGGTGATCCCGGGCCGATGCCGACCGCGGCCGGTCCGGGCAACGTCGGGAGCGCGGCTGCGGCCGGCCTTGCGGGCGACGGCAGCGGCGACCCCGAAACCGGGCGTCAGGCCTGCCTCGGCATGACGACCAGGGAGCCGGTTGGTCGTCCCGATCGAACCCTGGCGGGGAACCCCGCCGCGGTCCATGGCGACGACCGAGAGTGCGGACAGGGCAAGACCTCGAGGCGGGGGATCCAGGGTTCGGCGGAATCTTAGCAAAGCTGCCGGTTGGCTCTGCCGACCGGCGGCCCGGTTGGGAGGGGGCCCTTTGGGATATTGCCAAGCACCATTGAGCCCCCTCCGGCAGGGCCTTCGGGGGCTCAAATCGCGATTACGTTCCGGCGACGTCAGCCGCCGATCTTGAACACCTTGCCACCGCACTTCGGGCAGGTGCCCTGGAGCGCCGGCTTGCCGTTCTTCATCGTGATGTGCTGCGGGTTCTGGACTTCGACCTTCATCTTGTCCTTGACGCAATAGGCCTCAGCCATTGGATTCCGCTCCTCCTCACGCTGTCCGCGTCACGAGAGCACGCCTCCCGGGTCCGCGGGGCCGCTGGGTGGTCTGGCGCTCATGCTGGGGCCCAGAGTGACGGGCGCCAGCGCGCCGCTCCGGCCATCGACTTCTGGCGGTCCAGCTCCGCGAGGATCAGGAGGCTCTCGAGCCCCGTCTCCACCGTGGCCTCTTCCGCCTGGTGCTGTGCCTCGCCGGTGACAAACTCCCCGGTCCGGCGGTTGGCGAACACGGCGCAGACCACGCCCGCCCGGCTGCCGCCGAGTTCCGCGAGGACAAGCACCGCCGATGCCTCCATCTCGAAGTTGAGGATGCCCTGGCGGGACATCTCCTCGGCGAGGTCAGGGTAGCGGATGGGAAGCTGCGGGATCGGACGACCTTGAGCGCCGAAGAACCCGGGAGCCGTCGCCGTGATGCCCTGGTGGTGGCGATACCCGAGCCGTGTAGCGGCTTCCTCGAGCGCGAGCACCGCTTCGTAGCTGGCGACGGCAGGATATCCCTCGTGGACGAACCAGTTGGTGGTGGTCTCGAGGCGGACTGCGCCGGTCGAGATGACCAGGTCGCCGAGCTGCACGTGATCCTGGAGCCCGCCGCACGAGCCGATGCGGATGAACGTGGGTCGATCCTTGATCGCCAGGATCTCGCTGATCACGATCTCGATGTTGTCGGTTCCGATGCCGGTGGACACGCACGAGACGCGCAACCCCTTGTACGTCCCCGTCGCGGTGGCGAACTCACGATGGCGGTGACGAAGCTCGACGCTGTCGAAGCGGGCTGCCACGCGGTCGACGCGGTCCTGGTCCCCCGGAAGGAGGATGTAGTCCGCGAGGTCGTCGGGACCAAGGCCGATGTGGTACTGCCGCTCGCCGGCGGGGATCGCGACGCGGGCGTCCACGTTCGGCAAGAGGTCGCTCCCTCGTGGTCACGCACGTTCGGCGTGAGGTTGGGCCCGAGGATAGGGGCCCGATTCGAGCACCGTCAAGCCGAATCCCGTTCGGACCCGCCTGTTGCAGCCCCGGATTGGACCGCAGATGGCTCCGCGAGGGCGGCGGCGTCGGTCGCGGAAGCCCGTGGAGGAGCCGCCAGCCCGACCGTCGCAAGCCGTGCCACGATCCGCGATTGCAGCAGCCGTTGCGCCCGGTGGCGGCGCGCGACCGTCAGCGCCACGGAGATCAGGGTGACCAGCGCGAGCGTTCCGGCCCCGGCCGATGTCGGGTCAATGCCCATGCCCTGGCCGAACGCCGCCCTGGTGGCGGGCGGCGTGTCCATGGCGCCGGCCAGGCCGGACGGGAGGACTGCGGTCGCTGCACCCCCGCCGGCGCCGGGGTCCGGTCCTACGCCGTCCAGATCGCCGACCAGCTCGATACCCGCCGCGTCCGACACGACCAGGACGATCTCGCCTCGCGACTCGGGGCTGCCGGTCGCGTTGAGAGCATCGCCCGGCTGGAGCATGACGGCGAGCGCAGCGGCGTCGCCCTCGAGCACGATGCGGCCGATCGCCGTGCCATCGTCAAGGTGCACGCCGTCCTCGCGGATGTCGGTCACGAGCCCGCCGACGCGAACCCGCTCACCCACGTGGCCCGCGAGATCGCGCAGATCGATGTCCGGCACCGTGACCCGGCCGCCACCGGTCAGCGGCGACCCCGCGGGGGCGCCGGAAGGTCCGGCGGCCGTCGAATCGCCGGTCCCGCCCGCTCCGCCCGCACCCGCGGCAGTGCGCACATCCGACGGGCGCCGGGGCACGACCGAGAACCGCCGATCCGTCGCCGTCGGGTACGGCCGCTTCACGATCCCGGTGATGGTCGTCTGGCGGCCCTCGATCAGGGAGTCAGCGGCGACACCACTGCCGCCGAGCCCCTGGAGCAGCACCCGGGACCTGCCCACCAGGAGCTCGGCGACCCAGCGGTCTCCGCTGCGGTGAACGGACGCGATCGTGCCGCTGACGCGTACGAGGCGCCATTCAGAGGCAGCGCTCGGGGTGCCCTTCAGGGCGTGGACCAGCGGATCGCGCGTCCCGAGCACCCGGACCTGGTCCGCGTGGAGGCGTGGCGCACCCCAGGCTCGACCCACGGTCCCGGTAACGCGGACCCGGACGCCCATGTGGAGCGCCTCGTCCGGCGCCGAGAGGTACAGCTCGATCGCCCCCGTGGCGTCCTCCACGATGGTTCGACGACCGGTCGCATCGAGCAATGTCCGGTCGACGGTCAGGACGCCTTCGACCGTCACCGGTGTTCCCTCGGTGACCCGAGCCGCCGCGATGGTCGAGACCGATGTGGCCGAGGGGGCCGAGGATGAGGACGGTGACGGCTTCGACGTCGGGGGCGGAGACGTGGTCGCGGCCATGTCGGCCGCATCGCGCAGCCAGAGGCGATAGCCATCGAGCGCACCCTTGCGCGACGCTCGCTGGCCGACCACGCCCGTGAACGATGCGACCGTGCCCTTCGTGAACGCGCCCTTGTCCATGCCGGCCGAGGCATCGACCTGCACCCGCAACGAGGCGCCGTCGGTGCCGGTGATCGTGAACGCGATGTCGCCACTGGTCGCCTTGCTGGCCGCCGTCGAGATCGTGCCGCGGATCGTCGCGAGCCGACCCTCGGTGCGCTCACCGGCGTCGCCGGCGGGCATCGTGATCGGCGCGGGGAGCGCCATCGTGCCCAGCACCGTGATGCCACTCGTCTTCGGCCGAACCTCGGTCTGGCCGTACGGATCGGCGATCGATCCACGTACCTCGACCTGGGTCCCCCGAGCGAGGGTGGGCGTTCCATCCGGGAGGCGGACCGGCAAACCGCCGGTCGCGTCGCCGATCGCGAGCAGGGGCGGGGTGCCCAGCCGGCCAGCCTCCGCGATCACGACGCCACGCACGAGCACCGTGGACCCCACAGCGGCCTGTCGAGCAGCCGCGATCGTGAGCGGTGCGGCCGTCGGTGCAGGGGTCGGAGCCTGGGTTGGAGTCGGGGTCGGGGTCGCAGTCGGGGTCGGAATCGGGGTCGGCGTCGGGGCTGATGTTGGCTTCGGGCTCGCGGTTGGTGCCGGCGAGGGCGTCAGCGTCGGCGTGGGAGCTGGAGTGGGACCGGGAGTCGGGGGCGGCTCCGCGGCCTCGAGCTCTCCCGGCAGGGTGGCGTGCAGCCGGTAGCCGGTCAGGCCGGAGCCCGTGCTGTCTCGCTGGCCCAGTGGTCCGCGCGCTGCGATCACCGACCCCACGGAAGGCGTCGCGTTGCCCAGGGCGGATGCGCCGACGATGACCCGCACCGGTCCCGACCATCGTCCACCATCAACCCCAGTCCGTCGCTCAGCGCGGATGGGACTCTCAACCACCGTGCCAACCAGCTCGAGGCGCAGACCCTCGAGCGGTTCCGAGGCGGCCCCGGTCGGCACGGACAGGGGCTCGGGCAGATCGGTCAACCCAACCTGCCGACGTCGTGGCCCGTCGTCCGAAGCGTGCGCAGGCCGTAGCGGCTGTCCAGCGTCCCGGTCGCGACCACGATCGTTCCGGCGGGCACGGGCTCGCCAGGGACGCGTCGAGGTAGAGGGCGATGCCGGCCGTGTCGTCCTGCATGAACGCCGTGCGGGCTGACTCGAGCGAGGCAAGGGCCGTCGTCAACGTCCCCTGCAACGTCACGACCGTCCCGTCGGGAGCCCGCGAGCAACTTCGATCGCGATTGATGGTCCGGGAGTCGGCGAGGCAGGCGGTGTCGGCTGAGGCTCGACCGAGGGCTCCGCGGTTGGCGACGGCGTGGGCGACGGCGTGGGCGGCGGCGGGGTCGGCGTGGGCGTGGGCGCAGGGGTCGGCGACGGCGTGGGCGCAGGCGGTCGGGGGTGGCGGAGTCGGCGTGGGCGACGGCGTGGGCGCGAGGGGTCGGCAGGGTCGGCGTGGGCGTCGGCGTGGGCGCGGGGGTCGTGGGTGTCGGAGTCGGTGCGGATCGGCGTGGGCGCGGGGTCGGTGTCGGCGCGATGGATCGGCGTTGGCGAAGGGGTCGATCCCGGCGCGCGCGGGAGAGGCGGAGCTCGCGAGATTCCGCGCATCAGGCGCGACGTTCGTCACGAAGTCGGCGGCGTTGTCGTTGCTGTCGACGGTGTTGCCGAGCGTGCCCGCCGGGAAGCCGCTCGATGGAGGCGCCGGCGGCGGCGCCACGGCAGGCGCTCCCTCAACGAACGCGCTCGTCGCATCTCCCCAGCTGACTGCATCGAGCGGTGTCCCGCCGATCGCCCGAAGCACGATCGTACCGCCGGTCGCGGAGAAGCCACCGGAGTACATCGCGTCGGCGTCGGCGGCATGGACGCCGAGGCCGTTGGCAATCAGGAGATGACGACCCGGCTCGATACCAGCGACGTCGTCCAGGCTGCCTTCCGGGTGATCGTCGCCCCGGAGCTCGTGACGTAGACGACCTCGAGACCCGGCGAGATCCTGGGCCACCGGCGCGGCGTTCGCAGCTCGAGGTACTCGTCCGAGGCCGAGCGCCGCCGGTCACGACCTCGGCCGACCAGCAGGCCCGCCGAGGCGGGCCATCGACCGCCTGGGCGACGATGACCGGCGTCTCCGAGCCCGGCCGGCAGTCTCCGGGTCCGGCATCGCCCGCCTGCGCTGGCAGCCAGCAACAGGACGAGGACCATCGCGACCGCGGCCGCAAGCCGAACACGCGCCATCGAGGACCTCCGGGCGGGAGACGTCGTCGGCGGATGACCAGGTGCGCGGATGCTAACGGTCGCCGCCTTATCGCCGGCTCAACCCTTCGGGCGCGCACCCGGTACGATGCACCGACCGATCCGCTCGCGGTCGCGCGAGCCCGGTCACGGCCGTCGGGCCGCGCACCGCGACGGCCGACCCTTCCGCGCCGGTCGATCGCTGACAGGAGGACATCTGTTGGCCCGCGCGAAGCGCACCGACCGCACGGAGGCCCGCCGCCGATACCGGGCCGAGCAGGCCGCGCTCGCCGGCGATGCCGATTCCATCGACGAGGACGAGCGATGCCCGACCCGAGACGTCGGCACGCGGCCGGCAGCGAAGTCGCCATCGGCACCGACTCCGGCCCGGCCGAGCATCATGGCGGCGCTGCGGGGCGCCTACCGCCCGCTCGATGGCGCGCCGACCTGCGGGAGCTCCCGAAGCTCGTCCGCCATTGGTCGCTCCTGCGCCCGGTGGCGCTCACCGTCGGATCGACGGTCCTGTTCGATCGGGGCTGACAGGGCAGATCACCGATCCGGCACCGGCCCGCCGACGGCACCTGGTCACGACGCTGGCGATCGCCGGGCTCCTCTACCAGTTCTTCCTCGTCCCGCCACCGGTCGCCGCCGCCTTCCTGGCCGGCCTCGGCGGCCCCGCGGGCGAGCTGGCTGATCGGCGCCCTGTCGGCGTCGTATCGGCCATCGGCATATGCGGCCATCGTGCTCAGCCCACCCGGCATCCTGGCCGATCCGCAGCCGCGGGTACGTGATCATCCAGGGCTTCCTGTCTCGCCCCATTCGGCTCCGCGCTGTTCGCGGCGATGGCCGCGTGGTACCGACGGTTCCTGAACCTGGCCAACCCGAACCGGGGGCAGAAGCCACGGCAGAGCCAGGGCCGCGGCAACGCGAAGCCCAACTCGCGCGCGGCGGCGGGGCGCTGAGCTCGCGCTCCTGCTCTCCTGTCCGCGTGGCCATCAAGGCTCGACCCTCAGCCCAGCCGACGCATGCCGGCGTGACCGATCTGGCGCACGCCGGCGGGTGAGCCCGGGCCGCCGACCGATGCGGCGGCTTCGACCAGCGGGGCCACGTTTCGGGCCACGACATTCACCACGTTGCCCTCCCGCTGGAGCTCGCCATCCACGAGCAGCAGCGCATGGCGCCGGACGACGGACCGCAGCCGCTGCCAGGTGTCGGGCCAGAGCGTGACGTTCACCATCCCGGTCTCATCCTCGAGCGCGAGGAACACCGTCCCGCGAGCCGTCATCGGGTGCTGCCGGGTGACCACCAGGCCGCCGATCCGGATCGGGCCCGGTTGCCGGTCGGCCAGCGCCGCGTTCGACACCGCACCCAGCCGGACCAGGGCATCCCGGAACAGGGCGACGGCCTGGCGCCGGGCGTCCAGCCCGATCACCGCGTAGGCGTCTCCCAGCCGTTCCGGCTCGGTGATCGCCGGCAGCGGCGGCGCATCGGTCGCCGGCAGCCGCAGGTCCATCGGCCGCCCGGCTGCCCGCCTCGTGGTGGCAGCCCCGCGAACGACCCGTCCGTCCAGGCGGCCCTTCGTCACCCCCGCGACCTCGCGCAGCTGCCACAGCAGCTCGCGTCGCTGCCGGCCGAGCGAATCCAGCGCTCCGGCCCGGATCAGCCGCTCGATCACCTCCTCGGACAGGCCCGTCCGTTCGACGACCTCGGCCAGCGCTCGTGTACGGGCCACGCGCGAGCGCTCCGTCCAGGTGCGCCTGCTGCTCCTCGCCGATCCCCTTGACCAGGTGCAGGCCGAGCCGGACCCCCCAGCCGGTCATGCTCTCGGCCGCCCAGCGCTCCCGCGACGCCGCACCGGGGATCATGCATGCGCTCGAGCGCACGGGCACCGGCCGCGAGTCGATCCCGCGAGCCCTCCGGCAGCGGCTCGCCCGTCGTCCGCATCGCGTGCCCCGTCATCGCCCGCGATCCCGCGATCGCCCATCCTGGCCGGCCGACCCACTCGGTCGTCGTGCGCCATGCGCTCCGGTTGACGTCCACGGGCAGCACCGCAACGCCGTGGCGCTTCGCGTCGTTGACCAGCACCTCCACGGGGTAGAAGCCCATCGGCTGGGCGTTGATCAGGCCCATGACGAACTGGGCCGGGTAGAACAGCTTGAGGAAGCTCGACTCGTAGGCCGTGCGGGCGAAGGCGGCCGCGTGGCTCTTAGCGAAGCCGAAGCTGGCGAAGGCGGCGCACTGGCGGAACAGCTCCTCGGCGTCGTCCCGCGGCATGCCCTGGACCCGGACGCAGCCCTCGACGAACTCCACGTGCAGCTTCTCCATCTCGCGCGTCGAACGCCAGGTCCCCATCGCTCGCCGGAACCCATCCGAGCCGGCTGGCGTGAAGCCCGCGACGTCGATCGCGATCTTCATCACCTGTTCCTGGTACAGGATCACGCCGAGGGAGTCGTGCAGGATCGGCTCGAGGCTCGGGTGGAGGTAGCTCACCGGCTCGATGCCCTGCTTGCGGCGCAGATACGGATGCACGGCGTTGCCCTGGATCGGACCGGGCCGGATGATCGCCACCTCCACGACCAGGTCGTCCAGATTTCGTGGGCGCGACTTGGGCAGCGTCTGCATCTGGGCCCGACTCTCGACCTGGAACACGCCAACGGTGTCCGCGGCCTGGAGCATCGCGAACACCTCGGGGATCTCCTCCGGGATCCGGTCGAGGTCGAGGCAGACCGCGCAGTCGTGCTCGATGAGCTGGATCGTCTCGTCGATCGCGGCGAGCATCCCGAGCCCGAGCAGGTCGAGCTTGATCAGCTTCATCGTCTCGACATCGCGCTTGTCGTACTGGACGACGACGCGGCCGGGCATGGTCGCGCGCTCGATGGGAGCGATGTCGATCAGCGGGGCGGCGGTGATGAGCATGCCGCCGCGATGGATCGAGAGATGGCGCGGAAACCCGTCGATCCGGGCGCACAGCTCCAGCCAGCGCTCCCAGTCGGACAGGTGCGCGACCGAGCCACGGTGCTGGTCTGGATCCAGGCGGCGGATCCGGCTCCATGCGCGCGACGCTGCTCACCGGGTCCACGGCGCCGGCTCCGGCGGCCGGAGCATCCCGCTCTCGGGGTCGAGCCGTCGGGCGACCTCCCGATCCAGGGTCGAGCGGTCGTCCCGTCGCTAGCCGGTTCCCGCGGCGCGGCACGCGGAGCCAGGCGACGCTGGCCGGGGAATCGCCCGGGACCTCCCTCATCGTCGCCCGCGTCCGCCCGGTCGGCATCGCTGGCGCCGAACCATGTCCTCGCGCGCGCCCAGGTGCCCGAACTGCCGGCGCGGCCTCGAGTGCCCGGGGGCACCCGGCGAAGCGCTCCGGCGGCACACCTGTGCGTGGACGCGGGATCGGCGATGCCGGCGACGCGTCGGGACCGAACGCCGTCCCGGCCGGCTGAGCCTGTCGACGTCCCGGGCGCTCGGGCGACGTCCCGGGCGGGCCGATGTGGGATCCGCTCCACGCCACGCTCGTGGTTGAGCTGGCCCATGCCGTCGATGAGCCCTCGGCCCGCGGCGATGGCCGGGGTGAGGTCCGGAGCCGGCGCGGCGCCCCTCGGCTCCCCACCCGGTCGCGCGAAGAACTGCGCGAACCCGCCTTCGGCCTCGAGATCTCGCCGGACCATGACCGAGTCGTACGTCTCGAGCGCCTTCGCCACCCGGTCCACCAGTGGCCGCGGGAACCCCAAGCGCATTGCCCACCTCGCGCACGGCCGACCGCGCCCGATACGTGACGAGGTTGCAGACCATCCCCGTGTGCACCGGGCCGTAGCGCTCGTAGACGTACTGGATCACCTCTTCGCGGCGCGCCGAGGAAAAGTCGATGTCAACGTCCGGGTATGCCGTCCGACCTTCGTTGATGAACCGCTCGAACAGCAGCTCGTGCCGGATCGGGTCCACGCGGGTGATGCCCAGCACGTAGGCAACGATCGAATCCGCGGCACTGCCCCGACCCTGCGCCGGGATCCCGCGCGACTTCGCGAACCGCATCAGGTCCCAGCAGATCAGGAAGAACTCCGCCAGCCCGGTCTTCTCGATGACATCGAGCTCGTGGGCGAGCTGGCGCACGACCGCCGGCGTCAGCGGGTGATAGCGGCGCCGGGCACCGTCCCAGCACAGCCCGGAGAGATGGCTGAACGGCGTCTCGCCGCTGCGGCACGTCGAACCCCGGAAAGCGATATCGCTCGAAGACGAGGTTGACCCGACAGGCAGTCGCGATCTCGACCGACGCGGCGATCCCCTCCCGCCATGCCCGAGCCAGCACGGGATCCGCCGCAGCCGTCGCCGGCTCCCCCGGGGGCAGCGCGAGCAGCTCGTCCGCGCCCTTCAGGAACGATTCCCCGTCCGGCCGGCGCAGGCTCCCCAGCTCCGCGACGGATCGCCCGTGCCGGATCGCGGTCAGCACGTCCTGGAGCTCGCGCCCCTCGGCAAGCGCGTAATGGACGTCGTTGGTCACCACGACCGGCAGCCCGACCTCCGCGGCCAGCCGCGCCGTCTCCGAGACGAGCCAGTCGTCGTCGGGGAGCAGGTGGTGGGACAGCTCGAGGACGAAGCCGTGCCCGGAGGCCGAACCACCGTGCCCGGAGGCCGAACCACCGCGACCGAACAACCCCGCGTAGCGCTCCGCGACGGCTCGCGCGCCCTCCCGGTCACCGGCTCGCAGCCGCCGTGCCAGCTCGCCATGCCTGCAGCCGGACAGCACGATCAGCCCCTCGGCATGCTCCGCGAGCAGCGCCTGGGTGAACCTCGGCACGGCCTTGGTTCCGGCGAGGTTCGCACGGGACACCATGCGGCACAGGCTGCGCCAGCCGGTGGCATTCCGGGCGAGGAGTACCAGGTGCGGGCCGCGCTCGGACGCACCGATTCCGCGGTGGTCCTCCTTGACGATCTCGCGATGCCCGGGGAGTCGGGCGCGGTCAGGACGAGGCCGGTCCGGGTGACCCTCGTCGACCCGCGACTCGGCCGGGGCCGGGGGCGATCGGCGACCCGGACGCCATGTCCGCCTTGCCGGCACCACGATCCCGCCCGGGTCCGGTGCTGCCGCGTCCAGGAGCTCGATCTCGATCCCGATCACCGGGTGCAGCCCGGCCGCCTCCGCGGCCGCGGAGAAGCGCACGGCGCCGTACAGGCCCTGGTGGTCGGTGATCGCCAGCCCGGAGAGCCCCAGCTCGACGGCCCGGGCAACGAGCTCATCGGGCGACGATGCGCCGTCCAGGAACGAGAACTGGCTGTGGCAGTGCAGTTCGGCATACACGAGTTCGGCCACGCGACGATCTCCGGGGGGCGAGGAGCGATGATAGAACAGATGTTCGCTCTTTGGTTCGGGAACCGGGCCGAAAATCGCCTTCCGGGCGCGCAACCAGGTCGGGGGGTTGAGCGTCAGATGCATGTGAACGCCGACCCGGTCCTTCCATCCGGCCGCCCCGTCGCCCTCGACCTCCTCTTGCGGGCGGTCGCCGTCGCGCTCGCGGTCGGCCTGATCCTGGTCCTCCTCCCGGCGATCGCGGAGGCCGCGTCGTGATCACACCCACGCTCGGGGGGCGCTGAAGCCCGCCCGGGCACCCCAAGGGCGGCGGACGTTGCGATGGCGTCCGACCACCTGCCGTCCGGACCATGGGCAGTCCGGGGGCGATCAGGGACCCTCGCCGCTGGGGCGGCGAGGGTCCCTCTTTCTCCCCTTCCCCATCACCACCGCTACGATGACCGTGTCATGCGACCCGCCATCCACCGCCCCGGGCGCCGCTCCCATTCCGGCCGGCACGGGCCCATCGGAACGGGTCCCACGCTGGTGATCGGCCTGGCGCTGGCGATCGCGGGCTGCGGCACATCGACCACGACCGTGCCACCGGGCGGAAGCGCCGGCACATCGACGCCGCCCGTCGCAGCCTCGCCCGGCGACTCGAAGGCTCCGCCCGCGCCGACGGCCGTCCCGGGCGGCGTGTCCATCTCGCCCGGGCCCGTGGCAAGCCGCATTCCGACCAGCCAGACGGACTGGGGGGCGATCCTGGACGCACTCCCGCAGGGCTTCCCCGTCTATCCCGACGCCGACGTCGCCGAGCCGCCACCCGAGCCCGTCAGCGCCGCATTCGAGACGGCTGACGGCGTGGACCAGGTCGCAACCTGGTATCGGGACGCGCTGACGGACGCCGGGTTCAGCACGGTCGACCTGTCCGATCCATTGGAGGATGGCAGCCGCGTCCTCGATTCGGCGACGGACCTGCCCGAGTGCCGCGTCCAGCTGACCTTCCGTCCGCTGGGCGGATCGACGATGATCGTCGTGCTCTACGGTGCCGGCTGCGCCGGCGCCCAGGGTTGAGCCACTTCGAAGGAGACCGAGAGCGATGGAGCCGACGCGCGGCGAGATCATCGGGGCCGGCCTGCTGGCGCTCGTGCTGCTGGTGCTGATCGTGCTGATCGTGGTCGCGGCGCTGCCCAACTGAGGCACGACCTGACAACCGGACCTTCACGCCCCCGCAACACGCGACGGCATCGAGGCGTCTATGCTGCCGGCGACCGGCCGGGACCGGTCACTCGAAGTGGGGATCACAGCGATGCAGACGACTCGGCCGCGTGACCTGGGCGCACTCGTCCTGGTCGTGGGCGTGTTCCTCGTCCTGCTCGTCATCTCGATCGCGCTCGGGTCGCCAGTCCGCTGACGGCCGGCCCGGCCTCCCGGGCCGACGAGCCGCGCCGGTTCATCGTCGCTGCGCTCCCAATCCCTCGACCGGTCGCCGCCACGCTCGCTCAGTCGTAGAGCCGCTCCAGGTGCCACGTGCCGGCGTCGCGGTCCCGGTAGACGAGCGCGAGCCAGCTTCGGCCGACGATCTTGAAGTAATCCCGCGCGATCGGCTGCCGCCACCACGCCTCCTCAACCCGCCAGCGGTTGCACACCTCGACCGGCTCGCGGCGACCGTTCCAGCGGATCGCGATCAGCCGGCCATCCGGATCCAGCTCGGCATCGATCACCGGGTGCTCGCGCAGGAACCTCGTCATGGCAGGCCCTCTTCGCCGATCACCGACGTCCCGCCGACTGGCGCCCAGCGCCATCGGGCCTCGGGGAGCGGCGCCTCCGGATCGACCAGCTCCACCCGCCGCACCCGGTCCACCCCGAACGCGATCGCCAGGCGGGCGAGCTGCCAGGCGAGGCGGGAATCCCGGGCAGCCTGCGGGGTGAACAGCGACAGCTGCTGACCGGCTGCCGCCTCGACCCTCGCGAGCTCCAGCTCCAGCCGCGCGACCGCGGCCGGTGGCGGCGCCTTCTCCAGCCGGGCACACAGCAGGCGCTCGATGGCCTCCGGGTCTGCGGTGGGCTCCGGCAGGCGCTGCTCGAGATGAAGCTGTGACGGCGTGCCGCGCCCCGCGAAGGCAAGATCGTGGGTGACGACGAGCCGGGCGATGCCGGCCGCCAGGCCGCGGGCTCGTAGCTGGTCCGAGAGCGTCGCGGCAAGCCGATGGAGAACGAACCGCAACGCCTCCAGACCTTCGGCCGGTGGGTCGAGGGGCAGTGCGAGCGCCAGCCGCTCGGGGGTCCGACGCGGCCGGAACCGCTCCGTCTCCTCTCCCCGAGCGCGAGCGTGCAGGCGAGCGCCCTCGTCACCGAACCGGGCGATCACCGCGGATCGCGGCAGCTCCGCCACCGATCCGATCGTCCGCAACCCGAACCGGGCGAGCCGGGACCGGATATCGGGATCCCGGGTCAGCAGGCGAGCCGGCAGCGGAGCGAGGAACCGGTCCTCGTCACCGGGTGGGACGAGGACCGGCGGACCGCCCTCCGGGGCATGGGCGGCGGCGATGCTCGCGACGAAGCCGGTGCCGGCGATGCCCGCCCGCGGCGGCCCGGGGAGGACCGGCATCAGGGTCTCGACGATCCGCGCGACGAGGACCTCCTCGGCTCCCCACAGCCTGGTCAGGCCGTCGACGTGGACGGCGATCCGGCCGAACCCGGGATCCGTGACGTCGCTGGTGCCGGCCACCCCCGGGCTGAACGTGGCGAGCCGCTCGCAGGCGGCCTCGACGGCGTCCCGGTCCGTGTCAGGCGCGAGGTCGAGGAAGGTCGCCTCGGGCGCGAGCCGGTGGGCGCTCCCGAGCGGGATCCCCCGCTGGACGCCGAGCGCCCGGGCGAGGGGATCCGCGTCGATCACCACCCCGTCCGTCCAGGGCTGGCCGCCGAGGACGATCGGGCCGGGCGGCCACGAGGCGGAGATGCCGTCGCTCCCCGGGGACTCGAGGCGGGACCGGGCAAGACGAAGCGACAGGTGCGGCCAGAGCAGGTGCAGCAAGCGCATGGGAATCGGTCGATGCAGGGGGGCCTTTCAGGTCACTGAGAGAAGGGAGCGAGGCGCTGATCCCCGGTGGTGCGCCCGACGGCCGTCCGTCAAGCAGCTCATCCCGGGCCAGGCACGCGTCCCGGGTGCCACCATCCGCGTAGAGGATCTCGAGGTCTGCGCGACGCCCGGGTGGCCCATGTCGGTTCCGGGCGACCGTCACCGAGCTGCGCTGGCCCACGACGTCCTGCCCCAGCCGGATCCATCCGGTCCGCGCCAGCTCCAGCCGGAGCCCGCTCGCCTGCCGGAGCGCAGTCGCCAGCCCATGCCCGAGCCCGCTGGGCTCGACGACCATGAGCAGCGTCCCGGCCCGTCGGGCAAGCGCCGCGAGCCGGTCCAGCCGGTGGCCCACGCGCACACCCGCGACCGCCGGGTCCCGACCATCCGGCAGGTCCACCACCAGCAGGTCCACGGTCCGCGCAGAGAGCAGCGCCGCCGACAGCGCAAGCGCCTCCTCGAGGCCGGACGGCGTGAGCACCACGAGCCATTCCGGACGCACGCCCCGGGCCACGGCCTCCACGGGATCGAATGCCCGGGCGAGATCCAGCCAGGCAACGATCGACCCCGCCGCCTGCGCTTCGGCGGCAACACGCAGGGCCACGGTGGTCTTGCCCGATGACGCATCCCCGTGCAACGCCACCGTCGCGGCGCGCGGCAGACCACCCGTGCCGAGGATGGCATCCAGCGCGGCGAACCCCGTCGGGACGACCCGCGCGTCCGCTTCTGCTTCCGGCACCGGCATCCCCGGGCGACGCGTGATGACCGGTGCGAGGGGAGTCGGCTCCGGTGCGTCGTCGATCGGCTCCGGGACCACCAGTGGCGCACGGGCAAGGGCACCCTCGACCACGAATCCCAGCTCATCGCCACGGCGCGGTGCCGCGGCACCCCAGCGAGCCTGGAGCGACGACAGCGCCACGGAGACGTCGGATGAGCGATCCATCGGACGTCCAATAATAGAACATCTGTTCGATTCGTCAAGCGTAGTCGGCGGCACCTCTATCCGGCCACGGCGAGCGTGATCAGCCCGCCGGCCAGCAGGCCCAGGCCGACCCACTGTGACGGCCGCAGCCGCTCGCCCAGCCGCACGACCGCGAACAGCACCGCGATCGCCGGCCCGAACGAGCTCGCCAGGCCCACGAGCCAGGTGAACGAGACCTCGAGCCCGATCGTGTAGGCGACGAACGCGACGAAGTCGAGGGCACCGGCGGCGGCGACCAGGACCAGCGCGGTCCGGTCCAGCCCGCCCGTCGGTCCCAGCAGTCCTCGCAGCCGGCCGCCGGACGACGACAGCGCGAGACCGAGCAGCCCCACCCCGACCAGCGTGTTGCTGAGCCGCGAGCCGAGCATTACGGGCAGCCATCCGTGATCCTGGATCGGCTTGGCGAGCGCGACGGTGAGCGTCGCGAACAGGACCATGGTCGCGAGCGCCACGAGCACACCCGGCCCGACGATCCTGGTCCCCCGCAGCGACCCGTCGAACACCAGGCCCGCGAGCACGACACCCACGGTCGCGACAACGGCACCCAGGGCCTGCGCGGGCAGCAGTGACTCGCCACGGAAGACCACGGACAGCACGACAGTGGCCCCGCCATAGGCGGCGATGACCGGGCTCACGACACTGATCGGGCCGATCCGCAGCGCGGTGTAGAAGCACAGGTAGGCGATCGCACCCCCGACGCCCAGCACCAGGCCGGTCGCGAACCCGGGCAGCGCCTCCGGGCCGAACGACGCCATGCCCGACACCAGGACCAGCGCGAGCATCAGCAGGCTCGTCAGCTGCGACCCGGCCAGCACGCCCAGGCTCCCGACGCGGCGCGCGGCAAGGGCGCCGGTAAGGTCGGTGAACCCCCACGCGACGGACGCGACCAGGCCGAGCGCAAGACCCACGGGCATCGCGCGAGTCTAGGGGTCCGCCATGGGCGGCCGGGCGATCGTCGCGTGCTACACTTCCCGCCCGGTCGACCCGGTCAGCCGGGTGCGGCTCCCGTGGGGATGTAGCTCAGCTGGGAGAGCGCCGCGTTCGCATCGCGGAGGCCAGGGGTTCGAGTCCCCTCATCTCCACCATCCGTGGGTCGGTTGGGCAGGTGGTGAGCCCAAGGGTCTGTAAAACCCTCGCCTTCGGCTGTGGCAGTTCAATTCTGCCCCGGCCCACCAGCATCCCCGAATCGAAACGCCCGTCCGGCGGTGCCGGGCGGGCGTCGATCTACCGGGCGCTCCCGTCTCAGCCGGCCGCGCCGGGGTCCCATGGGAAGGCCTCGGTGTCGGTCCAGGGCCCGAGGATGAACGGCTCCCCGGGCCAGCTCGCCGTGCCACCCGTGATCGTCAGGGGCGCGGCAGCGTCCATCAGGGACAGGGTGACGGCGAACAGTCCGTCGCCGTCTGACGGGAGCCGGAACCCGTCGGAATCGATGCACACGCGAAGCGTGCCGTGGCAGCCACCCGCGGCCGCCGTCGGGTTGCCGAACTCGGACAGGTCCATGACGTCCACGACCTTGCCGCCGCGGACCTCGGTTGCCGTGATGAGCGGACCGACGTCCCCGGTCTCGACCACGATCTCGAGCCGGTCATCGACCGCGGATCCCGTGCCTGCCACCACCAGCCGCCAGGCCTTGGCGTCCGCGTCCTCGATCGTTGCCCGGATCGTCCCCGGATCAACCGGCTCGATCGACAGCATCGGACCGGCCGGCCGCTCCTGGACGTTGCCGGCATCGGGCGTGGCGGTCCTGTCGGGGCCGGTCGGCTCGAAGCTCGGCCAGACCACCGGGGTCGGAACCGGCGCGAAGGACGGGGTGGCGGGAGGTGCCGTCGTCGCGACGCAGCCGGCGATCACGACGACAGATGCACAGGCGACGAGCACGGGCGCGAGTCGGAGCGGCATGGGACCTCGAGCGCGATGGAGGCGACGGCGATGGTCGCCGGGCCTCCATCTGACGCGCGAGGGCCCCGATTTGTGCCCCGGTCGGGCGAGATCGGCTACCCCTTGACGGCGCCGCCCGTGATGCCACGGACGAAGTACCGCTGGAGCGAGAAGAACACGACGAGCGGCAGCGCCATGGAGATGAACGCCGCCGGGCCAAGCAGCTCCCGGCCGGCGCCGAATTGGTTGACGAGGTTGTTGATCTGGACCGTCATCGGCAGGTTCTCCGGGCGCACCGAACCGATGTACACGTTGTAACCACGGTCGCGGCAGGGGGTCACGGGGGTGGCGGGCGAGGGTCGCGCCAGGCGGGTCACCGCCCGTCGGCGGGGTGTCTGGGCCTAGGGATCGAGCGCCGCGTGCAGCTCGCGCGCATGCCGCCGCAGCCAGCGACTCCACTCCGCATGGTCGGGCACGCGCGAGGCGAGCAGCGCCCGGAATCGCGGCCCGTGGCCGAATACCCGCAGGTGGCACAGCTCGTGGGCGGCAACGGCGTCGAGCGCCTCGCCCGGTGCGAGGACCAGGCGCCAGCTGAACGACAGGGCGCCCTTCCTGGAGCAGCTGCCCCAGCGGCTGGTCGTGTCGCGGATCGTGATCCGCGTCGGCGTGACCCCGAGCTCCGGCCCATGCCGGGCGAGTGCGTCCTCGAGCGCAGATCGGGCACGAGCCCGGAGCCATGCCTCGAGGATGGCCTCGGTCGGGCGTCGGTCACGGGCGACCCGCTCGACCACGAGCTCATCGCCGGCATCGCCACCCACCCGAGCGACCCGGGAGGAGCGCAGGCCGGCCGGCGCGGGCGTCACGCGGACCCGATGCGGCTCGCCGCGGTAGAGGATCTCGCGCCCGCCCTCAAGGGGCGGGCGAGCTGCCAGTGCGGCCCGGACGCCGGCCTGGCGATCGAGATGGCGCCGGATCCACGCCTCGCGCTCGGCGAGGAAGTCCTCGACGATGGGCTCCGGGTGCGCCCAGCCCCGGCGCGTGCCCGCGGGTACCGAGACCACCACGCCGCGGTCCGGGTGCACCACGAGGCGCAGCCGCCGCGCCCGTGGGGACCGCCGCAGCACGTATGCGAGGTCGCCGCCCGGCAGTCGCGCCACGACGTCGCGCTCGACGGCGGAACCGGCGCGTCGGACGGCCGGGCTCACGCGCCGCGCCGGAGCAGGCGGCCCGGACGTTCGCCGGTCTCGCTGCCATCGAGGACCGCGGGCCGCCCGTTGACGATGACGTCGCGGATCCCTGCCGGGTGCACGGCGGGACGCGCGTAGGTGGCAAGGTCAGCGACGGTCGTCGGGTCGAACACCACCAGGTCGTCGGCCAGCACGTCGAGCGCGAGGTCCACGGGGTCGCGGCCCGTCTCCGTACCGAGCGCGGCCAGGGACCGGCCCTGCCACTCCGGCCGCGATGCACTGCGCGCGATCACGATCCCGTCCCAGCCGGCGTCGTGGGCGACGTTCTCCCAGCCCGAGATCCCGCTTGCCTGGAGATCCCGGATCCGGGCCCGGGTGACCGGATCACGCAGCGCCGCAGTGGCGTCGTCGAGGGGCATCGCCTGCACCTTCGCCGGCAGGATGGTCGCGAGGGTCGTCGACGCCGCGGTGTACGGGTACTGGTCCGCGGCCACGTCGAGGCCGGTCGCTCGCGCCACGTCGAGTCGTTCGACCAGCGCCCGTCCCTCGCCCCAGACGGTCCGTGCCCCCGCCTTGAGGTGGGACACCTGGAGCCGGGCGGGACGGCCGGCCATCCCGCCCGCGGCGCGCGCCGTAGCGATCGCCTCGTCGATCGCCGCGTGAACCCCGGCCGCCTCGTTGCGCATGTGCGTCGCGTACAGCGCCTCGTGGCGGGTGGCGACGGCCACGAGTGCCGTCACCTCGTCGGCGTGCGCGTGCATCCCGGGCGCATAGATGAGCCCGGTCGAGAGGCCGACCGCTCCCGCCTCAAGGGCCTCGTCCACGTGGCGGACCATGGCCGCGAGCTCGGTGTCATCCGGTGCCCGATCGTCCGGTCCCAGCACAGCGGCGCGCATGGTGCCGTGGCCCACCAGGAACGCGACGTTGATCCCGAGCGGCTGCTGTTCCACCGCGTCCAGGAACCCGCCGAACGTCGTCCAGCCCGGGTCGAGCCCCAGCGAGCGCAGGTCGGCATCGAGCAGGTCGCGGGCGGGCGGTGTCAGGGGCGCGAACGTGTACCCGCTGTTGCCCGAGAGCTGGGTCGTGAACCCCTGCCGAAGGTGGCTCGCCAGCGCGCCGTCCAGCAGCACCGATCCATCGGAGTGCCCGTGCGGGTCCACGAACCCGGGCGCGACCACGAGCCCGGTGGCATCGATGAGCGTCGCGACGTCCCCTGCCGGGACGGCCGACAGATCGCCGACGACGGTGATTCGATCGTGCTCGACGCCGACGTCGGCGGGACGCCCTGGATCGCCCGTGCCGTCGACGAGCAGCCCGCCACGGACGAGGACATCGAAGGTCATCGCGATCGATCGTAGCGGCCGTCGCGCGATGCGGCCACGGGATGCCGCCTCGGCCTACGCCTGTGCGATCACCCCGATCGAGACCCGGAAGCCGGCGCGCCGCTGGAGCGGTGGCATGAGGGTGCTCTGGCCGACGGGCGCGTCGCCCGGGAACCAGCGGACCCACTCCTCGTTGAATACATCGAAGTCCGAGGGGTCACGGAGTGACCAGTTCGCCCACACGATCCTGTCCAGCGAGCTGCCGGACCCTTCGAGCTTCGCCTGCAGGTTGCGCAGGCACTGGCGCGTCTGGTCCCCGATCGACCCGTCCACCACCTGGCCCGTCTCCGGGTCCACCGGGCCGATGGCCGAGACGTACACCATGCCACCCGCGCTCACGGCACGGCCGAGACCCGGCGGCAGCGCCGCACCTTCGGGAGCCCCGGAGGTCTCGCGCCCGCCCCAGCGGCTCTTGAGCAGACGCATCGGGGTCGGCCTGGCGTCGGCTTCGCTCGGGATCCCGAACTCGCCGGGGGGCAGCTCGACGCCGTTCTTCGCGAACTGGCCCATGAAGGTCGGGCGGACACCAGTCGGCGCAAGGGCTCCCTGGATCTTCCCGTCCTCGATGCCCGTCTGCTGGAACGCGAAGATGTCCTGGGTCAGGATCTCGTCGTCCTCGATCCCGTAGACCTCGGTGATGTTAACGACCTTCCGCGAGCCGTCCTTGAGCCGCGCCGTGTGGACGATCAGGTCCACTGCCGAGGCGATCTGCTCGCGGATGGCGCGCAGCGGCAGCTGGTAGCCGGTCATCAGGACCATCGTCTCGAGCCGCCGGAGCATGTCCTTGGGGCTGTTCGCGTGGCCGGTCGACAGCGAGCCGTCGTGCCCGGTCGTCATGGCCTGGAGCATGTCCAGGGCCTCGCCGGAGCGGCACTCACCGACGATGATGCGGTCCGGGCGCATGTGCATGGCGTTGCGCAGCAGCGCGCGGATCGTGATCTCGCCCTCGCCCTCGAGGTTGGGCGGTCGCGACTCGAGGGTCACCACGTGCTCCTGGCGCAGCTGGAGCTCCGCGGCATCCTCGATCGTGATGATCCGCTCCCCGTTGGGGATGAACGACGACAGGACGTTGAGGGTCGTGGTCTTGCCGGATCCGGTGCCCCCCGACACGAACAGGTTGAGCCGGGCCTCGATGCAGGACTGCAGGAACTCGAACATCTCGGGCGTGGCCGTGCCGAACCGGATCAGGTCGTCCACGGTGTACGGCCGGGCCGAGAACTTGCGGACCGTGATCACCGGCCCCACCAGCGAGAGCGGCTCGATGATCGCGTTGACCCGCGAGCCGTCGGGCAGGCGAGCATCGACCCGAGGGCTGGTCTCGTCGATCCGGCGCCCCATCGGGGTGATGATCCGGTCGATGATCCGGAGCACGTGCTCGTCGTTGAGGAACACGGTATCGACGCGCTGGATCTTGCCGGCCCGCTCGATGTAGATGTGGGACGGCCCGTTGACCATCACCTCGGTGATCGTCTCGTCGCGGAGCAGCGGCTCGATCGGGCCGAGGCCGGTCACGTCGTCGATCAGCTCCTCGACCAGGCGCTGCCGCTCGCTCCGCGTGACGGCGAAGCTCTGCTGCAGGATGACCCGGTCGACGATCCCCTCGATCCGGCTCCGCACATCGGCCGGCGCGATGTCGAGCAGCGAATCGAAGGCGCTGACGACCTCGTCCTGGAGCCGGAGACGGATCTCCAGCAACAGCTCCTCACGGGCCTGGTTCTTGGCCGCGGTCGGCGCCGCGGGCACCACGACAGGCACGAGGGAGCTGCTCTGGCTGCCCCCTGCTGTGCCCGCTCCACCCGTTGGAGCAGCGACATGGCCTCGACCTCCCTCGGGCGCGGCGGCGGTTGCTGACGAGGAGTGTCTCGCGCGGGACGCGCGGCGGACCCGTCGTCCCGGCGGTCCCGACGAGCATAGTACGAAGGTGCCGGTCCGGCGTTGCAGGAGGGCACCGGATGCTGACCACCGCGGGAGCGGCAGGGTTGGCTGGTGCGGAGTCCGATGTGGAGCGGACGAGTTGACGTGTGGCACCGGACGCACCGTCGCCCGGACTCGGCACGGTGACGAGCTTCCGGTTGGGCCGGCGTTCCAGCACGTCGCAAGGCCGGCACTCGAGGCCATCGGCAGGGCTCGAAGCGCTATACTCCCCGTCCGGCGTGGGGCTATAGCTCAGCTGGGAGAGCGTCTGAATGGCATTCAGAAGGTCAGGGGTTCGAATCCCCTTAGCTCCACCAACGCCTTAGCAACGCCGACCACCTGACCCCTCGCCGGGACCGGCGGGGGGTCTTCGTTCACTCGTGGGGCAGCCGTGACAACGACAGGCGACAGCGCGAAGACGGCGAACGACGCCGCCCGGGATGTGCGTGACCGCATCACGCGCTACGACCCCGCCTCCATCGAGCCGCGATGGCAGGCACGGTGGGACGAGCTGCGCCTCCACGAGACGGATCTGAAGGACGACTCCCGGCCGCGGTTCTACCTGCTCACGATGTACGACTACCCGTCCGGGTCGCTGCACATCGGCCACTGGTACGTCAAGACGCCGACGGACGCGATCGGCCGCTACCGACGGATGCGTGGCGACAACGTGTTCATGCCGGTGGGCTTCGATGCGTACGGGCTGCCCGCCGAGAACGCGGCGATCAAGAACGGCATCAACCCGCGCGACTGGACGATGACGAACATCGACACCATGCGCCGCCAGCTGCGCACCATGGGCGCCGCGTGGGACTGGACCGCCGAGGTCGTCACCTGCGATCCCGAGTACTACCGCTGGAACCAGTGGCTGTTCGTCCAGCTGCTCAAGCACGACCTGGCGTATCGGTCGGTCTCACCGGTCGACTGGTGCCCCAACGACGGCACGTTGGCTCGGGAGCAGGTGGAGGGCGTCGATCGGCACTGCTGGCGGTGCGGTGCGAAGGTCGAGAAGCGCGAGCTGGCGCAGTGGTACCTGCGGATCACCAAGTACGCGGACGAGCTCCTCGACTTCGCCGGCATCGACTGGCCGGACCCGATCCGGATCATGCAGACCAACTGGATCGGGCGCTCGTCCGGGGCCGAGATCGTGTTCGAGACGGCCCCGTCGCCCCATCACCCGGGCGGCGAGGAGCTGCGCGTGTTCACGACGCGCCCGGACACGCTGTTCGGTGCCACGTTCATGGTCCTGGCCCCGGAGCATCCCCTGGTCGAGACGCTGACAGCGCCCGGGCGACGGCCCGAGGTCGAGGCGTACGTCGCGCAGGCCGAGGCGCGCACCGAGATCGACCGCCTGTCCACGGAGCGCGAGAAGACCGGCGTGGCCATCGGGGCCGACGCGATCAATCCCGTCAACGGCGAGCGGATCCCCATCTTCATCGCGGACTACGTGCTGGCAACCTATGGCACCGGCGCGATCATGGCCGTGCCCGCCCACGACCAGCGGGACTTCGAGTTCGCGCGCCGCTTCGGCCTGCCCATCGTCAACGTGGTGATGCCCGCCGACGTCGATCCCGACCAGGAGCTGGAGTCGGCCTTCGTCGCGCATACCACGGACGAGGTCATGGTCAACTCCGGGCGGTTCACGGGGAAGCCTGCCTCCGAGGCGTGGCACGAGATCGTGGCCTGGTTGCACGAACGCGGCAAGGGTGAGCAGGCCGTGACGTTCCGCCTGCGCGACTGGCTGGTCAGCCGCCAGCGCTACTGGGGCACGCCCATACCGGTCATCCACTGCGACCAGTGCGGTGCCGTGCCGGTCCCCGAAGAGGACCTGCCGGTGCTGCTGCCCGCGACCGTGGACTACCAGGGCTCGGGCGAGAACCCGCTCAACCGCGACGAGGCGTTCCTGAACGTGGCCTGCCCGTCGTGCGGCGGCGCCGCGCGGCGCGAGACCGACACCATGGACACGTTCGTGGATTCCTCGTGGTACTGGTTCCGCTACCTGTCGCCACGCAAGGACGACGGCCCGGTTGACGCGCACCTGATCCGCGAGTGGACGCCCGTGGACCAGTACACGGGCGGCGCCGAGCACGCCGTGATGCACCTGCTCTACAGCCGCTTCTTCACCAAGGCGATGCGCGACATCGGGCTGGTCCACGAGAGCGAGCCCTTCCTGCGGCTGTTCAACCAGGGTCAGATCCTGGGTGCCGACGGCGAGCGGATGAGCAAGAGCCGGGGCAACGTCCAGGACCCCGACGAGCTGGTTGCGCGCTACGGCGCAGACACAGTCCGGCTGTTCCTGATGTTCATGGGCCCCTGGGACCAGGGTGGGCCGTGGAGCCCGACCGGGATCAGCGGTGTGAACAAGTTCCTCCACCGCGTATGGGCGATCGCCGTCGATCCGCACGGGCGCGAGCCGGGCGACCAGACGGGTGGCGAGCTGCCCGCAGGCGAGGACGAGTCGGACGCCCGTGACCGGATGCGCGCAGTCGCCCATCGGACGTTGCGCGACGTGACCGAGGACTACGAGGGCTTCCGTTGGAACACGATGGTCGCGAAGCTCATGGAGCTCTCGAACCTGCTGTTCCGGTACCGCGGCACGTCCGTGGCCGGGCTGCCCGAGTGGGACGAGGCCGTCCGCCTGCTGCTGCTGATGCTCGCGCCGGCGGCGCCGCACATCACCGAGGAGCTGTGGGAGCGGCTGGAGGCGGCGGAGGGCCGAGCGTGGACGTCGATCCACGTCCATCCCTGGCCGTCAGTCGACGAGACTGCGGTGGTGGAGGCGACCCGCGAGGTGCCCATCCAGGTCAACGGCAAGCTCCGCGATCGGGTCACGGTCCCGGCCGGCATCTCCGAGCTTGAGCTGGAGCAGATCGTCCTGGCACGCGACCGGATCGTGGCCGCGCTGGGCGGCAGGGAGCCGCACCGGATCATCCACGCAGGCGGCGGCAAGCTCGTCAACATCGTCGTCCGGTAGCGCCGGGCAGCACGTCCGATCCGAGCCCAGGAGCCTGGGTCCCCGTGGCACAGGCGAGGATCGGCGCGAATCGGCTTGGGCGCGCCCAGAGGAGAGCACCGTGAGCAACGAACAGGTGGCACCTGAGACGAGAGGTGTCGCGGTGCGGGTGCTTGCGGCGGTCGACCTTGCCGGTGAGATCGAAGGCATGGCGGGGCGCCAGCTTCGGATGCGAATGGTGACCATCGAGCCCGGAGGCGTCTTCGGTCCGATCCACGACCACCAGGGCAGACCAGGCACGGTCTACATCCTGCAGGGAACGATCACCGACCATCGGAACGGGGTCGACACGGACTATGGGCCGGGCGTGGGCTGGCCCGAGGATCGGCACACGAGCCACTGGCTCGAGAACAGGGGAACGATTCCGGCGGTGGAGATCTCGGTCGATATCGTCGCGAATGATTGAATCGAGCGTGCTGCCGACAGTGTCACGGTGGGTGTCGGTCGTCGCGCTGGGCGTCCTGCTCGGGACCCTGACGGCGCGTGCCGACGTCCTCGCGGGCGGCCTTCAGGAGGACGATCTGTGGCGGGCCGCGAGCATGGTCCTCAATGCGGGCTGCGTCTGGGCGGGCCTCGCCGTCCTGGGTGGGTGGATCGTGGGCCGTCCGGTGGTGAGCGCACTGGCGGGCGCGATCGCACTCCTCGCGGCCGTGGGCGGCTACTACGCGTTCGGGGTTGCGTTCGGAGACCGGGCACAGGTGGGATTCGGCGGGCTGACCGGCGCGGTCCGGATGTGGGCGCTGCTCGCGATCGTCGTCGGGCCGGTCCTGGGTATCGTGGGTGCCCTCATCCATCGCCCGCCACCCCTGGGGCTCCTCGCTGCGCTCGTCGTGCCGGCGGGCGTCATCGTGGAGATGGTCGGGCTCCGCCGGCTCGACAGTGAGAGCTTCGCGGTTGATCCCGCGCTTGCCTGGGCCCAGGCCGCGATGGTCGTCCTGGCGATCGGTGGCGCCGCCATCGCGGTCATCGCCTATCTCGGCAGACCGCTACGCTCGCCCAAGCGAGTCGCGGATCAGGAGCAGTTCGGAGGCGAAGGATGGCCAATGTGAAGATCGGCGCACTCTGCTGGAACCAGTACGCGGAGTGGCCGAGGCTGCTCGAGGCCGGGATCCGCGCCGACCGGCTGGGCTACGACACCCTGTGGACGTGAGTCGTCTGGCAGTCGTCGTCGTTCGCGCCGAAGGGCATCCGTCGCTCGCGTGCGCCGCCGAGCCTCGCGCTTCTGGCCTCCGGCGGGCACCTCGGCGACAATGACGTCGTGAATCCCGCGTTCGTGTTCTCCGAGTCGGTCGACCACGTCGACTGGCGAGCGCTCAAGGCTGCCCTCGCCGCCGACGACTTCGACAATGGGCGGACGCCGGAGGAGTACGAGGCCTCGCACCGCGGCTCCTATGGCGTCGTGTTCGCGAAGGACGGGGACGCGTACATCGGCAACGCGCGCATCTTGAGCGATGGCGTCTGCAACGCCTACCTCGTGGATGTGTGGACAGCAACGCCATACCGACGTCGCGGGATCGGGAGCGAGCTGGTCCGGCGACTGCTCGCCTTGGTCCCGGGGCAGCACGTCTACCTGTTCACAGACGACATGCAGGAGTTCTATCGCCGACTTGGCTTCGAGATACAAGCTGACGGCATGGGCATGGTCGTCGGGTCCTGGCTCAGCCGGCCAAGTCGGTAGCGGGTCGGCCGGCCTTCGACGCCGACACGGAATGCCACACGCCCTGGACACAGCCGCCGGGCAGATTGGAGCGGTCAGTTGAGCGAAGTCAAGATCGGCGCCCTGTGCTGGAACCAGTACACGGACTGGCAATCGCTCCTCCAGGCGGGTATCCGCGCCGACGAGCTTGGATACACAAGTCTCTGGACCTGGGATCACCTGTACCCGATCGTGGGTGACTCGCGGGGCCCCAACTACGAGGGCTGGCTGACGATCACCGCCTGGGCCCAGGCGACGCAGCACGTGCACGTCGGCCTGATGGTGGGTGCGAACACTTTCCGCGCGCCGACGCTGACCGCCAAGCTCGCGACCACCCTCGACCACATCTCGGGCGGCCGCGCCATCCTCGGCATCGGCGGGGCCTGGTTCGAGGAGGAGCACGAGGCCTTCGGGCTGGACTTCGGGTCGGGCTTCCCGGAGCGGCTGCGCTGGCTGGGTGAGGCGCTGCCGATCATGCGCGGGATGCTGGACGGCGCGGAGCCCTCGGCCTCCGGCCCGCACTATCGGGCGCGAAAGACCCGCAACCTGCCCGTCCCCGTCCAGCGCCGACTGCCGATCTGCATCGGCGGAGGCGGCGAGCAGGTGACGCTCAAGCTGGTCGCGAAGTATGGCGACATGAACAACGTGGGGGGCGGGTTCCAGACCGTCCGGCACAAGGAGGAGGTCCTCCTCCGCCACTGCGAGACGGTGGGGCGCAACCCGGCCGAGATCGAGCGGACGACCGGTGTCGGGACTGTGTTCATCCGCGACGACCGAGCGGAGGCGGAGCGCCTGTTCCACGAGGCGTTCGACCGGAATCGCGTGGCCCGCCACTGGGAGGACCAGCCGGTCGGCACCCCCGAGGACGTGGCCGAGAAGCTGGCGCCGTACCTCGAGCTTGGCTACCGGCACCTCATCGCGGGCGTGCCGGCCAACTACGACGAGGAGTCGATGACCCGGTTCGCGACCGAGGTGCGGCCGCTGCTCGAGAAGGCCTAGGCGACCCGACCGTCAGGCCCCGGCCGCGGGCGCGCCCTCGCTTGGCGTGGCGACCGGCCCACCCGGCCCCTGCTCGCCGGCGCGGTGCCGCGTGCGATACCGGCGGACCTTGGCACGGTTGCCGCACGAGGTCATGTCGCACCAACGTCGCCGGCCGCCCCGAGACGTGTCCTCGAACACCCACCGGCAGCCGTCGTTGGCGCAGACCCGGAAGCGATCGGTCGACCCGGCGGCGATGGCCTCGACCAGGGGCTGGATCACTCGCGCCAGCGCTTCCCCGGTCGGGTCGATGGTCGTGTGGCGGTGGCCGATCCCGCAGCACCCGTCTCCCCGGACCAGCTCGATCCGCGGTGCCTCTCGCAGGGCCGCATTGACCGTGTCGAGCGCAGCCTGGTCCGGATAGCGACCGGCAACCTGGGCATCCCAGATCTCGCGCAGCGATGCGCGCATGCCATGGATCCGCGCCAGCCACGCGTCCTCGCCCGCGTCCGAGACCTGCCGGCGGAGCGCGTCCTCGTGCACCAGTCCGCGCCGGGTGAAGAAGGCCATCGCGTCGGCTGCGGTGGGCAGGCCCTCCTCCGGAACGCCGTCCGAGAACTCCACGCTGTTGATGAGATCGAGACATGCGTCCATGCCGACCGCGTGCGCATGCCCATGGCTGGGCGATGCCCCGTCGACGATCGTGATGGCGTTGGTATGGGCGTTCAGGCTGGTGCTCATTGCGGCTCGATTCTGGCTCTCGTAACCACTCTAAACCCATTGACAGGTTACGCGCAAGCAGGTAGCATACGTAACTGGTTCAGTTGCTTGGTCCGGTTACCGCCCGGACATGAGGAGATCCCGATCATGGACATGCTTGTCCCCTTCGCCCTGTCCATGCTCGTCGTGCTCGGGCTTGTCGCCGGCATCGCCGGATACGAGAGCCGCGATGGCTTCGAGCCGTACGAGCAGCGAACCCTGTGACATGGGGAATCGAGCGATGATGATGTACACAAGTCTCGTGGCTCTCGACCTCGCTCGTGAGCGGGCTCGAGAGGCAGATCTGCAGGCCGCCCGGTGGCGCCTGGCCAGCGAAGCCGGTCACGTCGGGGGGACGCCACGAGCACCGAGGCCGGGCGGGATCAGCGTGCGGGCGCTCATCGCTCGTCCGGTGCGCGCGTTCAGCGATGCCACGCACGTGGTGTCCGAGGCCGCTTGCACCGCCGCCTCGAAGATCGAGGGCAGGCCGGCGTGACGACCGGCGACATCCTCCCCGGACACCGTGCGGCGAGCGACACCGCGGCGGTCTCCTGGGGTCCCGGACGCATCGACCTGTTCTGGGTCGATGGCGGTCGGGAGCTCTGGCACCGGGCGTTCGTAAACGATCGATGGGGCGCCCCTGAACCGCTCGGAGGATCGCTCGCATCGCCGCCCGCCGTCACGGCGTGGGCAGCCGATCAGATGGAGGTGTTCGCGGTCTTCGACGACGGCGCCCTCTGGAACCGCTACTGGGACGGCGAGTCGTGGCACGCCTGGGAATCACTGGGCGGCGAGCTCGCGTCCGGCTCGGCGATTGCCGCCTCGTCCTGGGGCGCCGACCGACTCGATGTGTTCGCTGCGGGTCGTGACGGCGCAACGTGGCATCGCTGGTGGGACGGCACGCGCTGGGTCGACTGGGAGCGGCTCTCGGCCTGACGCTCAGGCCTCCCCGGCCGGATCGACCTCCACGGCACCCGGCGGATGGCGTCGCAGGCGTCGGCTCGCGGGCGTCGCCACCTGGGCTGCCGCGCGCGCCAGGGCCGCCGCCCTGGTCGAGGCCGCGCGCATGGCGGTTCCCGTCTGTGCGGTCACGGGGGCGGCTCGAACCCGTGCCGCACCCGCCACCCGGCTCGTCGCCTGCCCCGCTGCCCTCGCCCCGGCCACCGCAGCGTGGCCGCTCGAGCGGAGCGTGCGAACGGTGAGCCTGGTGCCCGAGCGCGCCAGCCATGCGGTGGTGGCCCCGAGCGTCCGCAGGTCGTTCACGAGGTCGTCGTCGGCAAGGCCGACGGCGTCGAGGTGCTCACGACGACGATCCGGGCTGAGACCCGCCAGCGCCAGCCGGATCGCCGCGAGAGCAACGGCGAGGTCGTCCATCTGCCCGATCACCGGAATGATGCCCGGCACGAGGTCGACCGGCGACGCGAGGTAGCCTGCCGCGGCGATGACGGCTGCCCGACGGGCGCGGCCCAGGAGCGGGTCCTTCGCCAGGTGCCAGGACAGGCGGAGGTATGCGGGCAGGCGCCGCAGCATCGCGGTCACACGGTCGCGCGGAAACGGATCCTCGCTCATGCGCCTGATCGTAGCGCGGGGTCGACGGCGGAGCCGGCGCCTGATCCAGCGCCCCCCGCGCGAGAGGCGCAGCGTTTCGGAGTCACGGCCATGGGGGGTGTCGGACGCGCTCGACTACCCGGTGGCTGGACAGAGCGCCTCAGCACCTGGGGCACAGTGCTCGGCACGTCCGCCGATCATGGTCATGAGTACGTTGACGCGTCCGAGGTCGCCGGTCGTAACCGTGCGCGGGTCGTCGTCGAGGATCACCAGGTCGGCGACCTTGCCCGCGTTGATGGTTCCCTTCCGATCCTCCTCGAACGTCGCATAAGCGCCAGCGCTCGTCATGAGCGGGAGCACCTGGTCGACCGTGAGTCGCTGCGCCGCCTGCCACGCGTGCGGCTCGACACCCGGATCGAGGATCCGGGTCACCGCGACGGCCATCGCATGCATGGCCCCACCCGGCGGGATGCTCACTCTCTCGAGGTCATCGTACGGGTGATCCGTGCTGGCGACGGCTGGCACGCCGGCTTCGAGCAAGTCGCGCCAGCGTCCGACCCAGGGCAGGCGCGAAGGATCCAGCGTCGCCTCCGCGTGGAGGTTGGGATCGGTACCGAACCAGGTGAGCTGGAATGATGCCAGGATCGCCAGGTCGCGCATCCGCTGGACCTGGTCATTGCGAAGCGCGTTGAGATGCTCGATGCGGTGGCGGTGATTGGCGTTGTCGGCCCCGGAAAGCGCCGCGTCGTAAGCGTCGAGGACCAGGTCGTGCGCAGCATCGCCGCACGTGTGCGTGGCAACCTGCCAACCATCGTGGTGGAGCAAGCGCACGAGCTCGTTCAGCTCATCCGACGTCCAGTAGACGTCGCCATGGTAGTCGGGCCGGCCCACGTGAGGCGTCGTCATGTACATCTCCGTCGTCCACGCGCTGTCGGCGAAGAGCTTGACCCCGCCGATCCGCACCCGGGGGCTTACGACCTGATGTGGCCGGTAGGTGCCGAACCAGACGCCGAACTTCTGCTCCAGGTAGTTCACCGGCAGGTAGCAGTTGACCCGAAGGCGCAGCTTCCCGGCCTCATCGAGCGCCCGCAGCTCGTCGAGGCGTTCCTGGTTGACGAACATCTCGGAGATGCTGGTCCAGCCACTGGCGATCGCGTCCTGGATCGCGGCTTCGGCCGAGTCGTAGCCGGCCTCGCGCCGATCGCCGATCCGGTGACAGTGGGCATCGTTGAACCCCGGCAGCAGCACGCCCCCGCCGACATCGATGATCGTCGCATTCGGAGCCGCGGCCATGACCTCCTCCTCGGTTCCGACCGCGATGATTAGGTCGTTGACGATCGCCAGGGCGTCGGCCTCCGGGTGGGTCGGGTCCATCGTCAGCACCCTGGCGTTTCGCAGCACAAGACCTTCCTTCGGTCTCGATGGTTGGGACGGCGGAAGGCTCGAGATTGCCGGGGTGCAGGCGCTCACGACGGCGCCGGCAGCAACGAAGGAGGCATCACGCAGGAATCGCCGTCGCGAGAATGATCGATCCACGCCGAGGTTCCTCTGATGGACGGAACGCCGGCGGCGGCCTCGCTGGGGTCGCCGCCGGCGCACGGATCGGGCCCTACTCGAACTGGATCGATGTGATGAACGTCTGGACTGCCTGGTCCACCTCGGGTCCTGAGCCCTGGAAGGTTTCGGCATCGATCCAGACGACCTTCCCGTCGACATCGATGGCCCACGCCTGATGGGTCGAGCCGAGGAACCCAGCCCACCGCCACCCGCCGCTCGG
Source organism: uncultured Chloroflexia bacterium (assembly GCA_963732805.1). Taxonomy (GTDB): domain Bacteria; phylum Chloroflexota; class Limnocylindria; order Limnocylindrales; family CSP1-4; genus CAIXZV01. The sequence goes on along the minus strand of CAVTAW010000002.1, from coordinate 732,910 downwards.
TCCGCCGCTGCTGTCGTCGTACCAGAGGTAGAACTCCTGGGGATCGCAGCCGATGTCCTCGCGGATCGTGAACGCAACGGACTGGGCGGGACGCCCACCGACGGTGACGCTCGCGGGCCCGCTGACGAGGTCCGTCCCAGGCATCGCTGCGGCGGCGGCGATGAGGCCGGCGGCCGTATGGCTCGGCACGGGACTCAGCGGGGTATGCGCGCACGGATCCGAGTAGACGCCATCCGGCGCACTCGCCCACAGGTTGAAGCTGATGCCGTCAGGCTGACCGTAGGAGTCGTTGCCGACCGAGTTCCCAGGGTGGCTCGTCCATGCCGCTGGAGGGACGGCGAACGACAGCGGGATGCCCTCGAGCACGGCGGTGTAGGTGCCCGCCGGAAGCGGTCCTTCGGGCGGGAAGAGCGCCGTTGCCGTCGCGCTCGGCGTCGGGACCGCGCTGGGCGTCGGGGCCACGGTCGGCGTCGGCGACGGCGAGGCCGTGGGGGCAGGACCGCCCGTCTGCCCATTGCCGGCAGGCAAGAGGTTGATCCCGATGACAGCAACGACGACCACGGCGACTGCGGCGATGCCGTATTTGAGATAGGTGATCATCTCGGTGAGCCTCCAGGGGCCGATGACGGCCCGTTGACGTGTTCGTTCGATGTCGGAGCGAACGGCGTCGTAGGTTCGATCGGGCAGGTGCGTAGCGCCCTCAGCCAGGAAGGCTCGGATCAGCCGATCGGGATCGCGCGGCGCGCTCATGCCAGTCGCTCCTGGGAGATGGCGGGCGACCGGGCGTCGGCCTCAAGGCTCGCCCGGAGCGCTGCCATGGCGTAGTGGAGACGGGACTTGACGGTCCCGATGGGAATTCCGAGTCGTTCGGCCACCTCGGGTGGCGAGAGGTCGAGGTAGTGATGGAAGACGAGCACCGCCCGTTGCTCAAGGGTCAGCCGTCGGAGGGCTCGCTCGAGCTGGTCGCGATCGTCTACCGTGAGGATGTCGCCGGCATCGGACGCATCGTCCAACTGCAGGACGCGGATCTGGGCCGACCAGCGACGGCCACGCCTGGCCTCGGCGTAGCAGGCATTGGTCAGGATCCGATGGAGCCATGGTTCGAAGCGATCTGGATCGCGAAGCGTTCGAAGGTCCCGCCAGGCGGTGATCAGTGCGGCCTGCACCGCGTCCTCAGCCAGGTCGGCGTCGCGCAGGATCCGACACGCGATCGCCATGCACCGATCGCCGACAGTACGAGCAAGGGCATCGAAGGCTTCTTCGTCGCCCGACTTCGCACGGTCCACGAGCGTTCGCTGCACCCGCGACTCCTTGCTGGTGCCCCTCACGCCTGTGTGGGGTCATCTGGTAGGGGATTGGGGAGCGGTCGCGGTTCAATCTAGGTCGCCAACGCGCACAAGGCGCCGGCATGACGGGACTGTGACGAAGTCCGATGCGTCCAACATCGGGGTAAGCTCGGACAGGCCCGCGTTCGTCGCGACTCCGGGTCCGACTGCAGACGGGAGGCATTGCCGTCGTGGACCACCCGCTCACCCCTGGGTGGATGGCCTCGATACCCACGCGTTCGTCTGTCCGATGATCGCTGCACACACACCACGGTCCCGGGGCGCGTAAGCCGCAGATAAGTCGGGCGTCCTAGAGTCCGGGGCGGACGCCCGGCTCCGTCGGAAGTGCCCCCTACGGAGCCTGGCGTTCCAGCCCGATTGCCGCCCGCCGCCGGCCCGCCGGGGAGCCGACGCATCCGTGGAGCCATCCAGCGCGCCCTGGCGCATCCTCGAAACAGCAGAGCCGGAGACACCGGCCCCGGAGGTCACTGCCGCCACGCCCCCGTGGCTGATGCTTGGGGCGATCGCCCTCGCGGCCGCGGTGGCGCTGGGGGCGTTCCTGCTCGCGGCGAACCCGGGGCCGGGAACCGTGATCGATGCTCCGCCCGCGTTCGGCGAGCCCCGGTCCGGCGAGCCGGCACCCGCTGGGATCGGCCCCGCATCCGATGTGTCGCCCGCGCCCCAGGAGGTGGTGGTCGAGGTCGGCGGAGCGGTGGCCCAGCCCGGCGTCTATCACCTGCCGGCCGGATCCCGGGTGGGGGACGCGATCACTGCGGCCGGCGGGTATGGAGCACGGGTCGACGCGGACCTCGCCGATCGTGCGCTCAACCTTGCGGCGATCGTACGGGACGGCGACGAGATCCATGTCCCCGCCCGCGGGGAAACGGCGGGGATGCAGGTTGGCAGCGGGAACGGCGCCGGAGACGCGACGAGCGGCTCCGGCGGCCAGGGAACACCGGTCGACCTCAACCGTGCCAGCGCGGAGGAGCTCGACACGCTGCCAGGGATCGGCCCGGTGACCGCCGCGAAGATCATCACGGCGCGCGAGACGCAGCCGTTCAGCTCGGTGGACGATCTCGGCACCCGCAAGGTCGTCGGACCCTCGACACTCGAGAAGATCCGCCCACTCGTCACCGTCGGGTCGTGAGCGCCGCCCGAGTGCGGGTGCCGCGCGCTGCGTGGCTGGCTGCCGGCATCGCGGTCGCCGCGGGGTCCGGGAGCGCGGGGCTCTCCCCGTTGGCCGCCGCCGGCGCCGGATGCCTGCTGCTGTCGCTGGCGCTCGCGCGATGGCGCGCGTGGCGCCCGGAGCTGCGCAACGGCCTGCTCGCGGCCGCGATCGGGCTGCTCCTCGCCGGCATGCGGCTCGCGGGCTTCCCAGGACCCGGCGCTCCCCCGGCCCTGCCGGACGGCGGCACGGGTCCGTGGACCGCCGTTGTGGACTCGGTCGGTTCGCCGCGTGACGGCGACCAGGTGGCGCGCCTGCGGCTCGAGATCGACGGCGCATCGATCGACGTGGCCGCGACGCTGCCGGGCTACCCCCAGGTCCGTGCCGGCGACCTGGTCGAGGTGGAGGGACGGCTCCGGCCACCCCCCGAGGACGATCCCTATGGCGACTACCTGCGGCGGACCGGCGCATCCGGGTCGCTCGACGGGCGGCGCATCAGGATCGTCGCGCTCGGTCCGGGCACCTCGCTGCAGGCGCTCCGCGACGGCGCCGGCGACGCGCTCAGGGACGCGCTTCCGGAGCCCGAGGCAGGGCTCGCCGCAGGGATCCTGGTCGGCCTCCGGGAGCGCGTGGACCGAGACCTCGCCAGCGATTTCGCCACGGCCGGCGCCAGCCACATCGTCGCGATCTCCGGCTGGAACATCGCCATCGTCGCCGGGATCGTCGGGGCGATCCTCCGGGGGAGACCGCGTCGCCTCGTGGCGGTCGTGGTCGGCGGAACCATCGTCGGCTACGTGATTGCTGCCGGTGCGTCCCCGTCCGTCGTTCGGGCCGCCGTCATGGCGTCGGTCGTGCTCGTCGCCCGCGAGTCGGGTCGTGCGGGGCGAGCCCCCGCGGCGCTCGCCTGGGCCGTGGCGATCCTGCTCCTGCTGGACCCGGAGATGATCGCGGACGCGGGGTTCCGACTGTCGGTCGCGGCGACGGCCGGGCTGCTCGCCTGGGCCAACCCGCTGGGCGGCTGGATCGGTCGTCTCTGGGGTGGGCGGGTCCCACGATGGCTGGCCGAAAGCCTCGGGATCTCACTCGCGGCGCAGGCGGCGACCCTCCCGGACGTGCTGGCGACGTTCGCCCGCCTGTCGCTCGTTGCGCCGGCCGTCAACCTTCTCGTCGTCCCGATGGTCCCGGTCGGCATGGCAGGCGGTCTGTGTGCCCTGGTCGGCGGGGTCGTGGCGGAGGCGGGTGGTCCGTCGTGGATCGCGACCCTGGCCGGGCTGCCGGGCTGGTTCGTGCTCCACGTCATCGTCGCCATCGTGCGTTTCGGCGCGGACCTGCCGCTCGCCGCGGTCTCGCTCCCGGAGTCGACCGCGGGGCCGGCCGGCGCGGCGGCGGCAGGCGCCATCGGTGGCTTCCTCTGGTGGCGGCAGCGTCGGGCGGCGAAGGGGGCCCGGCGCCCGCCCCGGGCACCCGACCGGCACGACGGGCAGCGCGCACGCATGCCGCAACGGCGTCCCGGGCTCCCGCAGCTGGGTGCCCCGGCACGGGCGCTGCTCGTCGCCGGTGTGCTGGTCGCCCTCGTCGGCGCCACAGTCGTCGTCGACGCGACCGGGCGGGCGACTCGCCTGACGGTCCTCGATGTCGGGCAGGGCGACGCGATCCTGCTCGAGAGCCAGAGCGGTGCGCGCATGCTGGTCGATGGCGGGCCGGATCCCGCGCGCCTGCTGGTCGAGCTCGGGGATCGCATCCCGCCATGGGACCGCCGCATCGACGTCGTCGTGCTGACCCACCCGCACGAGGACCATGTTGCGGGCCTGGTCCAGGTCCTCGACCGCTACCGGGTCGGCCGGGTCTACGAGCCGGGGATGCACGGTCCCGGTCCGGGCTGGGATGCGTGGAACGCCCGCCTCCTGCAGGGATCGCCGCCGCGGGGCACGCTCGCGGCCGGCCAGCGGATCGTCCTGGGGGAGATCCGGCTCGAGGTCCTGTGGCCGGAACCCGGATCCGTCCCGGAACAACCCGGAGCAACCGGCCGGGTCATCAACGACACCTCGATCGTGCTGCTGGGGGCGGCCAACGGCAGGCGGTTCCTGCTCACCGGCGACGCCGAGGACGACGTGGACCCGCACCTCCTTGGCCGTGGCCTGCCGAATCTTGACGTGCTGAAGGTCGCCCATCACGGCAGCGCGACGGCAACGAGCCAGGCGCTGCTCGATGCCACGCGGCCGTCCATCGCGGTGATCTCGGTCGGCGCGGGCAACGACTACGGGCACCCGGCACCGTCGACCCTCGCCCGTCTCCGGTCCGTGGATGCACGCGTGTACCGCACCGACCATGACGGCACGATCTCGTTCGATCTCGCCCAGAGTGGCGTCGCGGTCCGGGTCACGGGCGGCCGCAGCCTGGCCTCAACGAGAGGGCCGGGCGAGCTCCGCACCGGATACGATCGTGCCCATGACGATCCCGGACCGCCACGAGGCCGCCCGCCTGCTCGCCTCCCTGGAGCCTCCCGAGTGGTTCCTGCGGCACGCGTGCGCGGTGGCGGACGTGGCCGCGTGGCTCGCGCAGCGGACAGCCGATCGCGGCGGGCCCGTGGACGTGGCACTGGTCGAAGCGGCGGCGCTGCTGCACGACGTGGACAAGCTGCCCGCCGCCCGGACGCCAGGCCACCTCCGTCACGGCGAGGGGTCGGCTGAGTGGCTCGACGCCCGTGGCTTCGGAGAGCTCGGACCGGTCGTCCGGGATCATCCGGTGACCCGCCTGGCGCACCCGGATTACGAGACCTGGGCCCGGACCGCATCACCGGAGGCGCGGATCGTCGCCTATGCCGACAAGCGCGCCGGTCAGCACCTCGAGCCGATGGCCGGCCGGTTTGCGTCGTGGCGCCGCCGGTATCCACCGGGCTCCGGCGCCCGCGTCCCTCGAACGGGCGGCACGGCGTGGACCGAGGCGACCATGGCCCTGGTCGAGGCGCGCGCCGTAGCCCTCGAGCGCGACGTGTGCACGGGCGCCGGCGTTCGGCCCGAGGATGTCGCCCGGTTGCGCTGGTCGCGCCGCGCCCTGCGGGCCGCCGTGCCGTGAGCGGCGACCTCCCCGTACTTGCCTACTACCGCGGCGACGATGGCTATGGCATCGACCGTTCGATCACCGTCCTTGCCCGCCGTCTCGAGGCGGAATCCAGGGCGGCGCCGGACCGCTGGCACGCGATCGGCCTCGAGACGACCGTCGCGACGATCGCCGAGCGGGTCGCGACCGCGCCGATGTTCGGTGGCGGAACCGTCGCCGTCGTGGTCGACCCGGCCCCGCTGCTGCGGTCCAAGGCGGACCGGGAGGCCCTCAACGCGCTGCTGCCGACCGTCGCGCCGGGCAACGCACTGGTGTTCGTCGAGCAGGGCGATGCCGGCGTCCGCCGATCGGCGGCGCTCCAGGGCCTCGAGACCGCGGTCGAGCGCGCCGGCGGCACCGTCAGGGCCTTCAAGGCACCCCGCTCGGGCGAGCTTGCGGCATGGATCGAGGCCCGGGCCGCCGAGGTCGGGGCCACCCTCGGGCCCGGCGCGGCCAAGGAGCTGGCGCGCCGCGTCGGCGGCTTTGTCAGTGAAGGCGACGTGGATCGGCAACGCCAGGGCGCCCTGGCCGTCGGGGAGCTGCAGAAGCTGGCCCTCTATCGTCCGTTCGATCCGATCAGCGTGGACGACGTCCGTGCGCTGGTGTCCGAGGTCGTCCCCGATTCGACCTGGGCGCTCCTGGACGCCATCGCGGAGCGGCGGGCGGCGACCGCCGGACCCCTGCTCGACCGGCTCCTGGACGCGACCCCCGAGCCCGTCGTCCTGACGCAGCTGCACCGGCGGCTTCGGGAGCTGATCGAGGTCTCCGATCGGCTCGCCACGGGTGCGACGCCGGGCAGCCTGGTCCGCACCATGGGCATGAAGCCGTTCCGCGTGGACAAGCTCGTGGGGCAGGCGCGGCGCTGGACGCTGCCCGAGCTCGAGGCTGCGCTCGACGGCGTGCTCGAGCTCGACGCCATGGTCAAGAACGCGCCGGGGTCGGGCACGTCCGAGGGCCAGCGACGGCTCGCGTTCGCGCTGTGGATCGGCGATCGCGTCGCCGCGCATGGTGCTCCCGCGGGATCGCGCTGAACGAGGATCCGTCGGCGGCGAGAAGCCAGCGCTCGCCCGGGCCGGCGCTCCGCGACGCTGCCGGGTGGCAGCAGCTACTCGGCGGAGGACCAGGCCTCTTCCTGGAGCACGACATCGCTCTCGATGGCGAACACGCACCGGCCCTCGCCGAGGTCCAGCAGCTCGATCAGCTCCGGATCGATGTACAGCTGGTGGCACGCCTCGCACAGGCCGCCGGGGATGCCGAAGCACAGCCGCTCCGTCCGGTCGGGAAGCCGGAAGGTCGTGTCAAATCGGGTGATGATGAGGCGGCGGCTGCAGCCTGGGCAGCGATCTCGCAGGCCCGACATCGGGTCTTCTCCGGGTGCGGCGGCCGTGGTAGCCGACGACGTGCTCCGGATGCTAGGAAGGGCGCCCCGCGCGGGACATGACCCAGGGGTACCCCCGCGGCCGGTACCCGGCCGATCCGCGGCCGATCGTCCCGCCGACCCCGCCGCTGCGGACTACTGGACGCGGAGCACGGTCCGCGCGCCCGACCAGTGGCGCTCCAGCTGGTAGTAGTCCCGCTCGGGCGGCGTGAACACGTGGACGATCACGGCCCCGAAGTCCACCAGCACCCAGTGGGACTCGGGCGTCCCCTCGCGCCCGATCGGCTTCACGCCCTCGTCACGGAGGCCGCTCAGGATGCCGTCCGCGATCGCGTCGATCTGGCGCTCGGAGCCGCCGGAGCAGATCACGAACGCATCGGCAACCGTGGTGAGCTCGCCCAGGTCGAGCAGCACGATGTCGGCGGCCTTCTTGTCCTCCGCGAGCTCAACGATCCGGCGGGCGAGGTCGAGCGGCGCCCGGTCGGAGGCCGGCGCCGCTGTCTCCCGGGCGGGCAGGCCATCCGATCGAGGGGCGGTGGAAGGGGCGCGCTCGGTCACGTGGTCAGGATCCTCCAGCTGGTTCTGCCTGCTGCGGCTGGTAGAGCGAGTGGTCCGCGATGTAGCGGGCAACTGGATCGGGGACGAGGTAGCGGACGGACCGTCCGGCCGCGGCGCGTTGCCGCAACACGCTACCCGAGATCGGCAACAGGGGCCCGGACAGGAACCGGAAGCGATCCTCGCGACCGGGGAACTGGTCCGCCAGCCACGCGGTGCCGAGCGGCTCGAAGCCGCTCCGCGGCAGCACGGCGAGCCGCGCCAGGTCGAGGATCCGGTCCGGCCGCCGCCAGGAGGGAAAGCCCGCCAGGGCCTCGGACGACAGGATGAGCCACCGGGCCGCGCCGTCGTCCTGGAGCTCGAGCAGCGTGTCGACCGTGTACGACGGCCCGTCGCGGTCAACCTCGACCCGGCTCACCGAGAAGGTCGGGTTGCCGGCCACCGCCAGCTCCACCATCGCGAGCCGATGCACAGGCGCCGTGACCGGCCGACCCGGCTTGTGCGGGGGAACTGCCGCCGGGATGAACACCACGCGCTCGAGCCCCAGGACTTCCCGCGCCTCCTCGGCGATGGCGAGGTGCCCATGGTGGATCGGGTCGAACGTCCCCCCGAGGAGCCCAACGGAGCCCGGCACGACGGGCGACGGGGGCTGCACGGGCAAGTGATCGGGCGCCACGAGGGACGATCCGGGCACCACGGGCGAGTGGTCGGGCACCACGCTCACCGGTCGTCCTCGGGCGGATCCCACTCCAGCTCGGTGCCACCGATACGGACCATGTCGCCCGGGTCGGACGCCCGCCTTGCGCAACGCGCCGTCGACACCGAGGCGCACCAGCTCTCGCTGGAATTGCTCCGCCGACTCCTCGTTGTCGAAGTTCGTCTGGGCCACCAGGCGCTCGATCCGCTTGCCGCGCACGCGCAGCTGGCCGTCCTCGTGCTCGAGCGCGAACCTCTCGCCCGCCGCCTCGAGGCGATGAACGACGACGCCGGCGGGCTCGGGTGGCTCCGCGAGCCCGGTGGCATCGGGCAGCAGATCGGCCACCGCGCGACGCAGGCCGTCGAGCCCCTCGCCCGTCTCTGCCGAGATGCCCACGATCTCGAGGCCCGCGTCGAGCATCGCGGTCCGGAAGCCGGGCCATGCGTCACGGGCCGCCGCCAGGTCGAGCTTGTTGAACACGACCAGGATCGGTTTCGCGAGCAGCGCCGGGTCGTGCGCCTCCAGCTCGTCGCGGATGACGTCGTGGTCCCAGCGCGGATCCCTCGCGGCACCGTCCACCACGTGGAGCAGCACCCGCGTCCGTTCCACGTGGCGCAGGAAGGCGTGGCCGAGCCCCGCGCCGGACGACGCCCCCTCGATCAGGCCGGGCACGTCCGCGATCGTTGGGCGACGGCCATCCTCGACCCCGAGGTCCATCACCCCGAGGTTCGGCTCGAGCGTGGTGAACGGATAGGACGCGATCTTCGGCCGGGCGGCGGTGAGGGCGGCGAGCAAGGTCGACTTGCCCGCGTTGGGCAGCCCCACGAGGCCGACGTCGGCGATCAGCCGCAGCTCCAGCCGGAGCGTGCGCTCCTCGCCCGGCTCGCCCTTCTGCGCGTGGCGTGGCGCCTGGTGCGTGGCCGTCGCGAAGTGCGTGTTGCCCAGGCCGCCGCGACCGCCGCGCGCCACCATCGCCTCCTGCCCCACGGCGACCAGGTCGGCGATCAGGGCCCCCGTCTCCCCATCGAGCACGGCCGTGCCGGGTGGCACCGGCAGGACCAGGTCATCGCCGGCCTTGCCATGCCGGCGCGAGCGTTCGCCACGGCCTCCGGCGGTCGCCTTGAACTCGTGCCGGTAACGGAAGTCGCGAAGGGTCGTCTGGCCGACATCGACCCGGAGGTACACCGAGCCGCCTCGACCGCCGTCGCCGCCGTCAGGGCCGCCACGAGGGACGTGAGCCTCGCGCCGGAAGGTGGCGGCTCCGTCGCCACCCGCGCCAGCGCGGACGGCGATCCGGACGTCATCGAGGAACATCGTGGGCATTGTCGCACGGCAGCGCGGCAACTCCGCGAGCGGGACGGGCCGTCCCCATCCGGCTACGCGGGCGGCGCTGTCAGAAGTAGCGCAGTGGGTTGACGCGCGTGCCACCGCTCCAGATCGGGCCGATCCAGACCTCGAAGTGGAGGTGCGGACCCTGTCGCATCACCGCTCTGCCCGATTCGCCCGACCTGCTGGCCGCGACCGACGCTCTGACCGGTGCCGACCGTCAGCGCCGACATGTGGTTGTACGTCGTGTACAGGTTGTTGCCGTGCGAGATCCAGACCTGCCAGCCGCCACCGTTCGACTTCCAGCCGGCGAACGTCACGCGCCCACCGGCGGCCGCGACCACCGTTGATCCGTACTGCGCGGCGATGTCGATCGCCTCGTGGCCGTAGTGGAAGTACTGGCTGATGTAGTTGCCGCCGCCGATGACGGGCCAGCGGAACTTGCCGCCCGAGTAGTGGACCGGGCCCGTGCTGTGGCCGCCCCCGCCGCTCGAGGACCGCGACGACTTGACCGCCGGCTTGGGGGTCGGCTTGGGTGTCGGGATCGGCGCCCCCTTGGCCCCCGGCAGGATCAGGACCTGACCCACCACCAGCGTCGGGTCCTCGAGGCCATTGAGCTTGACGATCTGGCTCGCGGCAACCTTGTACCGGGACGCGACGGCGTCCATGGTGTCGGTCGCCTTGACCGTGTACACGAGGCCCGAGACCGGCGGGATCCGCAGCACCTGGCCGATGTGGAGGTCGTCCTTGGACTTGAGCTTGTTGGCCCACCACAGCGTCATCATCGAGACGCCGTACCGGTGGGCGATCTCCGACAGCGTGTCGCCCGACTTCACCTTGTAGGTCTGGATCAGGTCGGCGCCGTCCTCCACGGTCGTCTGCGGGGCGTAGCCGGTGATCAGCGTCCCGTCTTCGAGCACGGCTCCCGGCTCGAGCGACGCCTGTTCGGCTCCCGGCTCCGTCGTGATGTCGGACGGGATCGTGACGGGCTGGAAGCTGGCGCTCGAGGTGCCCTGGTTCCCGAGCAGCTCATACGAATCGGGGCCCGGCGGAGCGCTGGTGTCGTTGTACCCGGTCTCGTCGTAGGCGTTCACGCCACCACTGATGGCGACCCGGACGTCCGTTCCGGGACCATCCGTGCTGCCGGTCGACCCACGCGAGGTCGAGGGCAGGAGCGCGAGCATCGACGCGACGGCAACGATGGCCGCGACCGCGATCGGCAGCGCACGCTCGGCGCTGCGGAACGGGCTCACGAATTGACCCATGGAAGCGAGGAGCGGGCCCGGAGATACGGCGACCCGACCCCGGAGCCGGGCCTGGATCGCGCGCGCGGCGCGGATGCTCAGGCGGTTGACCCGGGTGGCAATGGTCGCTCTGGCGTGGTCGTGGCGCACATCGTCGGCATGGCGATGCCCATCGGCCGCGTATTTGCGCAATACGTTCTCCTGGCATGAAGACCGACTCAGGACGGGTTCGCCTTGGATGGCGGCAGTCGGTCCTCCGGGGTCACGTGCAGCTCGCTCGGTCAACCCCCGACTTGGTCGATCCCATGACGGGATCAACCGGTTCCTTGGCCGAACGCTACCAGACCGGCGATGGGTCCTGCAAACGCAGGGCACCGGATGTTACGGGCCGTCGGTCGTGCAGTTCATGACAAGTGGCCCGAACCTGGGTAAATCTCCAGACCCGCGAGCCGCGCTGGCGTGAGGTGCGGAACGACCAGGGTCAGTCCAGGCTCTTGGTAAGCGTGCCCAGGAACTGGGCGTTGTTCTCCGTCTTGGCGATCCGGTTGAGCAGCAGCTCGATGCCCTCGTTGGTCCCGACCGCGGACAGCATCCGGCGCATCGTCCAGACCATCTTGAGGGTGCCTTCCTCGAGCAGCAGCTCCTCGCGGCGAGTGCCGGAGCGCTGGACGTCGATGGCGGGGAAGATCCGCTTCTCGGCCAGCTTGCGGTCGAGGATCAGCTCGCTGTTGCCGGTCCCCTTGAACTCCTCGTAGATGACGTCGTCCATGCGCGACCCGGTGTCTACCAGGCAGGTCGCGATGATCGTCAGGCTGCCGCCCTCCTCGATCTTGCGGGCGGCCCCGAAGAACCGCTTGGGCGGGTAGAGCGCGATCGGGTCGATGCCGCCCGAGAGCGTTCGGCCGCTGGGCGGCAGGGCAAGGTTGTACGCGCGCGCCAGGCGGGTGATGGAGTCGAGCAGGATCACCACGTCCCGTCCGGTCTCGACCTGGCGCTTGGCAATCTCGAGCGCCATCTCCGCGACATGGGTGTGGTTCTCGGTGGGCTCATCGAACGTGGAGCTGATGACCTCGCCGTGGACGGACCGGCGCATGTCGGTCACTTCCTCGGGCCGCTCCCCGATGAGCGCGACCATCAGCAGGATGTCCGGGTAGTTGGCGCTGATGCCGTTGGCGATCGCCTTGAGCAGCATCGTCTTGCCGGCCTTGGGCGGGCTGACGATCAGCGCCCGCTGGCCCTTCCCCAGCGGGTTGACCAGGTTGACAAGCCGCTGGCTCAGGTTCTTGGGGTCCGATTCGAGGTTGATCAGCTCGATCGGGTGGATCGGCGTGAGGTCGCCGAAATGCGGGCGACGCCGGGCGGTCTCCGTGTCGACGCCGTTGACGCTGTCAACCCGGATCAGGCCCCAGTACTTCTCGCCTTCGCGGGGTGCGCGGACCGCGCCCGTGACGCGATCGCCGACCCGCAGCCCGAAGCGGCGCACCTGGCTGGACGACACGTAGACGTCGTCCACGCTCGGCAGCAGGCCATGGCGGCGCATGAACCCGTACCCCTCGTCCACGATGTCGAGGATGCCGAAGGCGTAGTCGAGGCCCGCGCGCTCGGTCTGGGCCTGCAGGATGAGGTCGACCAGGTCCTCGCGGCGTTCGGCCGGCTCGGCGGCGATGTCCAGGCGCTCCCCGACCTCGCGCAGCTCCTTGACGGTCATCTCACGCAGGTCGCGAACGTCCAGGTCATTGCGCTCGCGCGCGGCCTCGAGCTCGGCGACCTCGTCCTGCTCGGTGACGGGCAGACGGCTGGTCTGGGATCGACGACGCGGCCGGCGGTTGCGGGTCGGTCGCTGGTCGGAACCATTCGGCATGGGGTTGGGCACACCTCGACAGGTGGAATGCCGGCATCGGGCGACGGCCCGACGAACGGCGATGGATCACGCCACGGGTCTGTTCGCGCGGAATTGGGGTGCCGTCGCGCGCGACCGGTGGGGATGCGCGGAGGATATCGCGCGGCGCGGCGCGCCGTCAACGATTCCTCTTTCGGCCGGCTCCCGGATCCGGTTCTTCGCGCCGCCGGTCAGGACGCCGGGGCTGCCTCCGGCGCCTGGTGCTCCGCGGCGCTCCCGCTCACCGACTCCCCCGGCCCGGGCCCGACTGCGGCCAGGCGCGGCTCGGCGCCGTCGCGCAGCGCGAGCGCCGTCGCGACGAAGCCGTGAAACAGCGGGTGCGGTCGCTCCGGCCGGGACTTGAACTCGGGGTGGAACTGGCTGGCCACGAACCACGGGTGGTCCCGCAGCTCCACGATCTCCACCAGCCGGCTGTCGGGCGAGATGCCGGACAGGACCATGCCGGCGGCCTCGAGCGCCTGGCGATACCGGTTGTTGACCTCGAACCGATGCCGGTGCCGCTCGTAGACGACCTCCTCGCCGTAGACGGCTCGCGCCTTCGATCCCGGCAGCAGCTTGGCCGGGTACAGGCCGAGGCGCATCGTGCCGCCCTTGTCCTCGAGATCACGCTGGTCCGGCATGAAGTCGATGACCGGGTTCGCCGTGAACATGTCGAACTCCGTGGAGTTCACGTCCTGCGAGTCGAGCACCTCGCGTGCGAACTCGATCACGGCGCACTGGAGGCCGAGGCACAGGCCCAGGTACGGGATCCCGTGCTCCCTCGCGTAGTGCGCGGCGATGACCTTGCCCTCGATGCCGCGGTGGCCGAAGCCCCCGGGCACGAGCACGCCGGCCGCACCGCCCAGGCGCTGGTCCACGTTGTCCGGCGTCAGCTGCTCGCTGTCCACCCAGCGGACCCGCGCATCGACCCCATTCGCCCACGCCGCGTGCTTGAGCGATTCGGTGACCGACAGATACGCGTCCGGCAGCTCGATGTACTTCCCGACCAGGGCAACCTCGAGCGTTGGCTTGGGCGCCTTGATCCGCGATACCAGCGCTCGCCAGCCGTCCAGATCGGGGACGACATCCGGGTCGCCGAGACCGAGCTCGCGGACCAGCAGGCGTCCGAAACCGAACGCCTCGAACTGGAGCGGCACCTCGTAGATCGTCTCGGCGGTCGGCGCCGGGATGACCGCGTCCACGTCCACGTCGGTGAACAGGGCGATCTTCTCGCGGATCTCGTCGGGGACCTCGCTGTCGGAGCGCAGGACGATGGCGTCGGGCTGGATGCCGATGCCCCGGAGCTCCTTGACCGAGTGCTGGGTGGGCTTGGTCTTGAGCTCGCCCGTTGCGGCCAGCGCGGGCAGCAGCGTCACGTGCACGTACAGGACGTTCGCGCGGCCCTGGTCCTTGCGCATCTGGCGGATGGCTTCGAGGAACGGCAGGCTCTCGATGTCGCCGACCGTGCCACCGACCTCGACGATCACGACGTCCGGCTCGCCCGTGCGGGCGACGCGCGTGATCCGCTCCTTGATCTCGTTGGTGATGTGCGGGATGACCTGGACCGTGCCGCCGAGGTAGTCCCCGCGGCGCTCCTTGGCGATCACGGCCTGGTAGATGCGGCCGGTGGTGACGTTGGAACCCTGGGACAGGTTCTCGTCGATGAACCGCTCGTAGTGACCGAGGTCCAGGTCCGTCTCGGCGCCGTCGTCGGTGACGAACACCTCGCCGTGCTGGTACGGCGACATCGTCCCCGGGTCCACGTTGATGTAGGGATCGAGCTTGAGGACGGAGACCCGGAGACCGCGCGCCTTGAGCAGCCGGCCGATGCTGGCGGCGGTGATGCCTTTGCCGAGTGAGGAGGTCACGCCTCCGGTCACAAAGACATACTTCGCCATGGGCCTGGTCCTCCGGGGGTTTTTCCAATGCTACCGAATCCGGGGGCCTGACGCGAGCCCGATGTCGGGTCGCGCCTGTTTCGCGCCGGGTCTGCGACGCCCGGGGCCCAGGCCCCAGGAACGGATGCCATCCTCCGGCCCCGGAGCGGTCGCCGGGCTGCGGATCCTCGGTCCGGGCCGAACCCGCAGCTGCGCACCACGCTTAGGCAGCCGTGAGTGCGCGGGCCCGGAGTCGCTTGTTGGCCGCGGTATGCGCGTGAGGTGTATCTGCGCCGCAAGAGCGGGCAGAACATCGCCGCAAGGCCATCGCCGGAGCGATCCGCGGCCCGGCAAGCGTGACAGGCATGCGACCGCGTGCAGGCCGGGTACCCGAACCGGCTCGGGTACCCGGCCCGGCGCTCACATCATGGCGTCACGTCGAGCGGAGCCAGCCCGGCGTCGGCGATCTGCTTCGCGTAGAAGTCCTGGCCGGCCTGGTTCATGTCTCCGTGATCCTCCGTGTACCAGCCGGACGGCAACGGCTGATCGCCCTTCGGACCCGCCAACAACCGGTAGATGTCGATGCACATCGCGCCGTGGGCCGCGGCGGTCGCACACGTGTCCTCGGCCCATCGGACGAGGAATGTCCGCGCCGACGCGAGGGCCTGCGCGATCCGGGCGCCGTCGAAGAACACCGCCGGGTCGTACGTCGGGCCGGCAATCAGGTCGTTGTGGAACGTGGTGACCCGTACGGCCGTTGGTCTCGAGCCCCTGATGACGTCGATCTCGCCCAGGATCCCGTCGAGGTCACGGATGAACGGCTGCTCGACGTTCGCGATACACGCCGCGTCGTACACCTTCCCGCACGGATCGTCGTCCTGGTACCAGGGGATCATGTTGGCGCCCAGCGTGATGGTGATGAGGTCTGCAGCGACAATCGCCGCGCGTGGGCTGAGGCCGGTGCGAAGTGAGTAGCCATCTGCGGTGCCCCAGGCGTCCGCGCGAATCTCCGCGAGCAGCTCCTGGCTCGTCAACCGATTGTGCTCGCTGCCATCGATCAGGGTGACCGTACGCTCGGTGTCGTGCTGGATTCGGTCGACGAGGAGATGCGGATAGGTCGTACACGCGCCGCAGTCATCGCTGAAGCCGTAGACGTTCGAGTCGCCGAGTGCCAGGTACACGATGTCCGCCGTTGCCGCCGGGCTGGGTCGAGGGGTTGCTGCCAATGATGCGGCCACGCTCGTCGGCCCCGGCGTCGTCGTTGGCACTAGGACGGGAGTCCCTGCCCGGGACGCCGACGTCGAGCAGGCGGTGACCAGGCCGGCGACAACCGCCAGCCGCAGCACGCGGTTCATGGATGGTCCTTTCAGCGCCTCGGCGCTAGTTGAAGCGGAAGGTCTCCACGATGGGCATCGCCGCCGTCACGAGGGCATCGAATTCGGGCCTGGTCGGCACCGGTGGCATCGTTCTGATCCTCGATCGCGATCCCGACGACATCGCCGCCGCCCAGATCAAGAAGGATGAGCCGGATCCGCTCTGCCGCGTCGATTCCGATCGCGTACTCGTCATCGCGACGGCCGGATGGCACGAACAGCAGGGTCGACGGCCGGGCGTCGCCCGGGCAGGACGCCGTCCGCGTCGGATCGAACTGCAGATCGATCATGGTGGCCTGGTGGCCCTCGATCGTGACGGCGGCGGGATCGCCGCTCGACACCAGGGGCAGCGAGCGGATCCATCCAAGAAGCTCGTCGACGCTGGCGCCGACGGCAGGATCGGGCGTCCCGCTGCAGGTGACGTCCTGAAGCGCGGCCGCCGGTCGTGTCACAACGTAGATGTCGTGGAGCACGCCCTGCGTTGGGCCAACCTTGGTCTCTGCCGCGTACGCGGTGCTCGGCGTCAGCGCGAAGGAGCTCGGCCAGTCGGCGCTGCTCGCCCAGCCTTCAGGCACCGTGAATGTGATCGCGCCATATCGGGGCAGCCACGGCGTCGCCGGGTCCCAGCGCGGGTCGATGAACTGGGATCCGTACGTCCCCGCATCCAGGTCGCCGAGACACGGGTCTCCGGACTTGCAGTCGGCGAGCCACCACGTCCCCGGAAGGGCAGCGAGGCGCACCGCACAGTCGTCGCTCGTGGCTCGAATGGTGAGCGTCTGGCCGCTCGGTGAGAGCGACCAGCCGTAGGTCCCCTTGTCGCCCGCCGCGCACGGAGCCCCCGTCGCCGCCGACTCGACGCTGAGGCTGCCGTCGGCGTCGGTGGATGCCGAGGACCGGAGACGGACGGTGTTCTGCTGCTGGTTCGACTGGGTCATCGCGAGGCCGCCGGGAGCAAACAGGATGGAGGTCCCAGCCGCAGCAGCGATCCCGGGAACCTCACGGGGACCGGCGAGCCAGCGACCCTGGAGCCCGGACGGCAGCTCGCCCGCGGCGGCTGACGGGCTCGCCGTAGGCGACGGTGTCGGAGGCTCGGCTGCGGTCGGGCTGGGAGCGCCGACGAGCCCCGTGCTCGGGCGCCCCAGCCACAGGGCGCCCCCGATCGCGATGACGGCGACAGCGGCGATGGCCGCTGCGATGGACCGGCGGTTCATGTTCGTGGGCCTCCAGGAGGCTCGTCGAAGCGGGCGCCGCGCTTGCGACGTCGTCTCGACGGCCTGGAGGACGGCGGCGATCGCGCGATCCGGCGCCTCGTCGGGCATCAGGTCGAGCCAGGCTCGAACGATCCGGTCGGGGTCGCGGTACGCGCTCATGCCATCCGTCCTTCGGGAACGCCCGGTGCCGCGTCGGCCTCAATGGCCGCGCGCAGCGTCCGGATCGCGTAATGCAATCGCGAGCGGGCGGTCCCGGCCGGCACGCCGAGGGTCTCGGCGATCTCGACCAGGGGCAGCCCGAGGTGATGGTGCAGGACGAAGATCGCGCGCTGCTCGACGGTCAGGCGTCGGAACGCCCGGTCCAGCGCGTCGCGGTCGGAGATGGCGATCAGCTCGTCCGGGGCCGCCGGCCCGTCGACCGGCAGGACCCGCACGTTGGCCGCCCACGAGGTGCGACGCCTGGCCTCGGCGTAGCAGGCATGGACGACAAGTTTCCGAACCCACGGCTCGAAGCGGTCGGGGTCCCGGAGGGTCGGGAGCTGGCGCCAGGCCGTGATGAAGGCGCCCTGCAGGGCATCCTCGGCGAGATGGGTGTCGCGCAGTATCCGCGTCGCGATCGCGTACATCCGGTCGCTGGTCTGGCCGACCAGCCATCCGAACGCCTCGCGGTCGCCGCGCATCGCCCGCTCCACGATGTCTCGCACCCGACCCTCCCGTCGTGGCCGCCGCGCCAGGATTCGGCGCGGTTGCCCTCTATGAGTGGACGCGGGGTGTCAAACGTTCAGGGGCATCAGACGGGTTGGAGCGTGGGCTTCGAGACATGGCGCCGAAACGGCAGGTGCGGCGGATCAGCGGGCGTGCGCTGCCAGTCCGGCGGGTCGCTCGTCCAGGCAAGACCTTGTCGTCACCCGCCAACCGGGGTCCCGGCCCGAGGGCCCGGCGCCCGCAGCAGCAGGTGGCGATAGCCCCAGTCGCCCTCGACCCGCTCGGGGACGTCCTCGATCACCTCCAGCGCGGCCGCAGCGAGCCAGGCCAGGATGCGATCGTGATCGGGGTAGAAGTGGTATCCCGCGACGTCGCCCTCGACCACCTCGCCGCGTACCGCCGGCGCGCCGGCCGCCGTCAACGTCGCCAGCGCAGCGTCCTTGGCGGCCTCGTCGTAGAACTCTTCGACCGTCATGTACAGGAGGCCGCCCGGCTTCGCCGCCCGCCGGAGGTTGGCCAGCACGATCGGCCAGTCCTCGGGGCCCACGTTCTCCATCGCATCGATCGTCAGGACGGCATCGAAGGCGGCCTCGACGGCCAGCTCCTGGAGCCCGACCTCCTCGAGCCGCTCGGCGATCCCCTTCGCGCGTGCCTGCGCGAGCATCCCCGAGGATTGGTCCATGCCCACGACCATCCGGTCGGCAGCGGCGACCTGTGCGAAGTACCGTCCGGTCCCGCACGGGATATCGAGCACGGTCCCACCCGGCGGGATGGTCGAAAGCACGCGCTCGACCCAGCTAACCTGCGTCGCGTGCGGGTAATCGTGCGCCTCGTAGCCGGGCGCCTCCGCGTCGTACTCGACCCGGACGGCGGCGCGGCGCTCGTCGAGCCACGTGCGGCGGTCCATGAGTGACATCGTCGGGGGTGACGTCAAGGCGGTGCGACGCCTCAGCCGCAGGCACGACATGCCACCATCAGGGACTCGCCGATCGCTGGAGGCACGGAATGGAGTTCATCGACGTGGTCATGAAGCGACGCGCCGTCCGCCGGTTCGAGCAGGGCGGCGTCGAGCGCGAGGTCATCGAGCGCATCGCCCGACTGGCCCAGCGCACGCCGTCGGCAGGCTTCTCACAGGGCACGCGGCTGGTCGTCGTCACGGACCCGGATCGTCGCCGGGAGGTCGCTCGCGTGTGCGGTGAGGACGCCGATGACCCGGTGTTCGGTCCCTGGATCAGCGAGTGCGCCGCCCAGTTCATCCCGTGCGTGAGCGAGGAGATCTACCACCGCCGATACCGGGAGCCCGACAAGCTGCAGGACGACGGAACCGAGATCGAGTGGCCCGTCCCGTACTGGTGGGTGGACGTGGGGGCGACCATGCAGAACGTGATGCTGGCGGCGGCGAACGAAGGGCTGGGATGCGGCTTCGCCGGGCCCGTGGACGGCATCGATCCGCTGCGCACCATCCTCGGCATGCCCGGCGAGTTCACGCCCATCGGGGTGATGCCCGTGGGCCGCCCGCTGCCCGACGTCCGGTCGCCCTCCCTCAGACGCGGATGGGTGCCGTTCGACGAGTTCGCCCGGTGGGACCGCTGGGCCTAGTGGCGCGCTTCATGCTCGCGGCGGGTCGAACCGTCCGGGCCCCCACACCTCCGCGCCACAGAACAGCGGGCGGCGGCGCGGACCGGGCAGTGACGACGGGTCGGCACGGAACGCTTCGAGGGTCCGGGCGAGCCATGCCTCGATCTCGCTGAACTCCGCCCAGCGCGAGAAGGCCCAGCCCGCGTTGACGCAGATCTGCTCGAGCGCGTGCTTGGCGAACACAACGTCCGCGTGCGCGGCCGCGTACCGGTCGGTCGGGCCATCGCCGATGAACACCACGCCGCGCCCGGCGGCCTGGTGGGCCAGCACCCGGTTGCGCTTGCAGGTCCCGCACACGAAGCAGTCGGGGCTGCCGTTCGGGAAGGCGATCCGCGGACCGTCCGGCCCGAACGTCGTTTCCGCGGTGACGACCGGGACCTGCCCCACGCCCAGCGCCCGGAGCGCCGGCTCGATGAAGAACCCGTATCCGTCGGACACGACCTCGATCGGGACCCCGGCCGCGATGGCGCGTTCAGCGAACGGGCGAAACCCTGGGTCGTGGGGCTGCTCGGCCGCCATCGCGAGCAGCTCGGCAGGATCGGCGGTGATCAGCCCGATCTCCCAGCTCATCAGGCGGCGCGACCCCATGAGCCCGGCATCGTAGTCGGCGCTGTACGCCTCCCATTCGGCGTTCACGAACCGGGCGAGGAGGGCATCGGAGACATCCGTGCGGGCGATGGTCCCGTCGTAGTCGACGAGGATGGCGAGGGGCGGCTGGCCCGCCAGCAACGGCGGCACGGGCGCCGGGCGGGCATCGACGGTCCGCGGCGGATCGGGCAGCGGCCGGGTCACGACCGGCTCCCCGACCACCTCGCCCGCACGACGACCGGGAGGATCACGGTTCGTCGCGTCAGCCACACGCCGAGCACGATCACGACGCCACCGACCACCTGGCCGACGCCGACCGCCTCCTGCAGGAACAGCGCGCCGAGGGCAACCGCGCCTGCAGGCACGAGGAGCTGCATCGCCGTCGCCCGGGTGGGGCCGATGAACCGGATGGCATTGAACACGAACACGTTGGCGATCCCGGCGGCCAGCGATCCCGAGTACAGGATCGCCACGACGACCTGCAGCGACACGTCCGGGAGCGGCCGGGTGGCGGCCTCCACGATCGCGAGCGGGATCAGCGCGAGGGCCCCGCCGACGACCGTCCAGGTGGTCGCCTGGAGCGGATCCACCCGGCGCAGCACGCGGGTGCCACCGACCGCGTACACGGCCCACAGCGCCGCGGCCGCGAGCGTCAGGGCGTCGCCGACCACCGACGATCCGAGCGAGAGCTCCTGGCCGGCCGCGATGACGATCGCCACGCCGGTGAAGGCGATCAGGGCTCCGGCCGCCTTGGGCGGTGTCAGGCGGTCCATGCCCACGGCGCCGGCCAGGAGGGCGGTGAGCACCGGCGACGCCGCCACGATCAGCGCGGAGTCGCCGGCACTGATCCGGGTCAGGCCGCTGATCCACAGCACCTGGTAGCAGCCGAACCCGAGCACGCCGAGCCCGAGCAGGATGCGCAGCTGCCCGGCCGGTGGCCGCACGGACCCCTGCCGGATCCGGAGGACGATGAGGAGGGTCAGTGCGGCGACGAGATAGCGCGCGCCGGTGAACGTGAGCGGGCCGATGGCGCCGATCGCGGCTTTCACGACCACGAAGTTCGCCGACCAGATGAGCACGGTCAGGAGCACCCCGATCTCGGCCAGGCGTCGGGCCATGGCAGATGCCGCGGGGCGCGCCGACGTGGAGGCGCGCAGACCGCCTGCATCGGCCGGCGCCGATCGTTGACGGGATGGATCGGGTGTCGTCTCGGATGTCATGGCGGGCACGGAAACGCCCGCCGGTCCGGCGGGCGTTCGGGGGCGGAACGAGCGCCCGGCGGACGAGCCGTCCGCCGGGGCGGCGTCTCGATCAGACGCCTTCCTGCTCGAGCTCGAGCGCCTCCTCGTCGTCCTCCTCGGTCAACTTGAGCCAGACGAACAGTCCGGCAAGCACGATCATCGGGATCACGATCAACGCGGCCAGGGTCACCCCGAGCGCGACAGCCACGGTTCGCAGCGCCTTCATCGGGTTGGGCCTCCTTGTCTACGACGTCAGGCGTCGATTGTGCCCGGTGCGGGGCGGGCTGTCACCCGTTGTCGCGGGTGACTGGCGGTCAGGCCGTCGGAACATCCGCGGGGGCTCGCAGCGCGGGGCCCTGGGCCACGAGGGCGTCGACGTCCTCCTTGGTGAACTCGGCCAGCGAGTGATGGGCCGTGGCGGGGCCGCCAGTCTGCAGGCGGACCACGTAGGCACCGTCCTGCTCGAACAGGAACACGTCCTTGGGCTTCTGCTCGTCCATCCAGCGGCCGATCACCCGCAGGGCGCGCTCGTGCGCGCCAGCGTGGGACTCACCGACGGGCGGCGCACCCCGCCGAGCGGCGGCCTCCTCCATGAACCGGGCGATGTCGTCGTCGAAGAAGGTCAGCGTCTCCTTGGTGATGGTCCCGACCGACTCGGACCACGAGCTGCCACCGACCTCGCCCGCGGCCGTGAGGCCCTGGACGATGAACCCGTCGGGCACCTCGAGCAGCAGGATGTCACGCATCCCCTTGCTGTCCAGGAATGCGCCGATCGAGCGGAACACCTCCTCGAAGTCCTGGCGCGGGCTGCCCTCGTAGATCCGCATTGGCTGCTCCCTGCCGACGCGTCCACCGCCCCCGGTCGACGCTCAGCCGCTACGAGCCGGTCGTCCGATCGAGCAGGCCGCGATCCCGTGCCCGCTGCTCGCTCAAGCGGAAGATGGCGATCGCGGCGAGTGTAGCCAGCGTCCCGGTCGCGCACAAGGCGAGGATGATCGTCAAGGCGTCCGGCGCGCCGGTTCCGGTGACGGCGGTCCACAGGGAGCCGGGTCCACCGATCGACGATGGACCCGTGGGCAGCACGGCCTGTCGCACCCCGGCAACCCACCACGTGATCGGGTTGATGAGGCCCAGGACCTCGATCGCGTCGGGCAGCACGCTGAGCGGGAACACGACACCCGTGACCAGGAACAGGGATCCTGCGAAGGCGTCCGGATAGGACCAGCTCTCCTGGCGGGTCTGGAGGCAGATCGCGCCCAGGAGGACGCCGATCGCGACGATGGGCGGGATTCCCAGCAGCAGCGACACGGCCAGCAGCGGCCCGTCGATGGCCCGCACGTCGATCCGCAGCCCGAGCGCGACCACGGCGAACACGAGCGCGATCGCCGTGCCCATCGCCCCGGCCACGAGCCGGGCCACGCCGCGGCCGATCAGCACGACCAGGAATGGCGACGGGCTCACGTACAGGTACTTGAGCATCCGGTATCGCTCGCGATCATCGAGCACGGACCACGCGGGCCCCGCGATCCCGCCCACCAGCGTCGCCCAGAGCACGCTGCCGAGCACCACGAACCCTCGCAGCTCGGCCGAGCCGCCGCCACTGATGATCGTGATCATCACCACCAGCAGCAGCAGCGACGCGATCGGCTTGGCGATCGAGTAGATGAAGAACAGGGCCGGGTCGGTCCAGTTCGACTCGATCCGCCAGCCGAGCAGCGCGGCCACCGCGAACCCGCGCAGCGTGTCCACCGAGCCGCGACCCTCGGCGCGCGTCGGATCGAACCGCCCCGGGTCGTGAGGGCCCGCGCCGAACCGCCTGGTGGCGGGCGGATCCAGGGACCGCGACGTGGCGCTCACTGCCAGCGGATCGAGAGCGACCCGCGCGCGCGGGCCATGTCCTCGATGGTCCGGATCATCCACCGGGCGAGGGCCGTGAACACCACCGTCATCGCCACCAGGATCAGGGCCTCGATCTCGGGTGGCGGGGTGCCCGTGATGTATGGCTGACCGGCAAACACCAGCTGGCGCATCGCATCCAGGCCAACGGCAAGCGGGATCGTGGCGATCGCCAGCGCCCCGATCATCCCCAGCCGGCCCACCGGGAAGTTGAGCCCCGAAACGAACCACACGGGCTCGATCAGGAAGTTCGAGAGGTTCCACGCCTCGCGGCTCCACAGCAGGAACAGGCTCGCGAGCGCCATGCCGAGCCCGTAGAGCGCGGACATCGTGAGCCCGAACACGACCACGACCAGGAGCCATTGGTGGACCTCGAACGTGACCCCGTACACGATGCTGGCGATCACCAGCACCGCGGCCGCCCGGGTCGAGCTCATCACCAGCCCGCCGACGGCCATGCCCAGCAGGACGGCCATGAGATGCATCGGGGCCGCGAAATAGAGCTCCAGGTTGCCCTGGCTCTTCTCCCAGTAGAGCTGGCTGGCCATCATCCAGACCACGTTGAGCCAGAATGCCGACATCGCGCCGCCGAGGACGACGAAGCCGACGTAGGCCTCAGGCGCCTGGAGCGCGCGGTATACGAGCACGAACGCGGACGTGGTGAGGAACGGCAGCAGGATCTCGAAGAACACCCACGATGGCTCGCGGGCCATGCCGCGCACCCTCGGATAGGCACGGCCGACCAGCGCCCGGAGGTTGTTCGCCGCAACCTGGCGGCGCGTCCAGCTGGCGTCGAATCGAGGATCGATGCCGCCGCGGGCGGGGGCGAACAGGGCCGCACCGGCCCGGGCCGCCGGCGACGTGCTCGGGGTCATCGGCGCGCCTCGACGGGGTGGGCCTCCTCGGCCGCCTCCGCGGTGCGCGCCGGCTCGAGCTCGTCGGTCGCGGCGGGCCCCTCGCCGGCACCCCGCTGGTCCTCATCGCCGTCGCTGAAGCCGCGCCCGACCAGCTCGACGAACACGTCCTCGAGCGTGGGCTCGGACTTGCGGAGGGCGAGGATCTGGCTGCCCAGTCCCGCCAGGGCCGAGACCACGGCGCCCAGCGCGCCATCCTCGACGAGCACCAGGTTGACGGTGACTCGCTGTGCCTCGCGACCTGGATCCGCGGCGAGCGCAGCAGCAACCACGCCCGGCAGGCGCCCAAGTGCCGCCGTCCCCCCGTCGAGCCGGTCGAGCTCGAGGCGGAAGATGGACTCGCGCTGCACGCTGCGCCTGAGCTCGTCGGGCGAGCCGATCGCGAGGATCCGGCCGCGGTCCACGATCGCGATCCGCTCGCACAGCTCGTCCGCTTCGGCCATGTAGTGCGTCGTGAGCAGCACCGTCCGACCGGGGACCGCCGCCTTCCAGTCCAGCACCAGCTGGCGGACCGAGCGGGCGGCGGTCACGTCGAGCCCGAGGGTCGGCTCGTCCAGGAACAGGATCCAGGGGTCATTGAGCAGACCGCGCGCCATGTTCATCTTCTGGCGCTGCCCGGTCGAGAGGGCGCTCACCCGCTGGACCCGCTGGTCCTTCAGCCCGACCGCCTCGATCAGCTCGTCCACGCGATGCCAGCCGTCGCCCCGTCCCAGGCCGTAGAACTGGCTGAACATCCACAGCTGCTCGCGCACGGTCAGGATCCCGTAGCCCGACTGCTCCCCGCCGGCCACCATGTTCATGATCCGCCGGATCCGGCGCGAGTCGTGCGCGACATCGAAGCCGAAGATCCGCGCCGAGCCGGCGGTGGGGAGGAGCAGCGTGGTCAGGATCTTGATCAGCGTCGTCTTGCCGGCGCCGTTGGGCCCGAGCAGGCCGAAGAACTCGCCGGGTGCCACCTCCAGGTCGATGCCATCGAGCGCGACCACCGGCGCCGGCTTCGCGTCGTAGACGCGCCGGATGGCGGCGGCGGAGATCGCGGGCGGCAGCGATGACCCGGGTTGCTCGGCGGCCATGGAGAACCCCTCGGCAAGGGACCTGGCGGGCTCAGGAGGGTACCACGCAGCGATCGTCGATGGAAGACGAAAGTCTTACATCAGCGTTACGGTTGTCGAACAGGAACCGGCCCGCCGGCACCGGCGCGGCCGGCGCTGGCGGGCTACCGCGCGAGCTCGACCGCCAGCTCCCCACCGACCGTCGCGTTATGGACGATCAGGGCGATGTTCGCCCTCACGGAAGCACCCTCCGTGATCGCGGCCACCCTGGCCAGCAGCCACGGGGTCAGGGCGGCGCCGGCGATGCCCGTGTTGTCGGCCTCACGCACCGCCTGCTCCACGGCGGCCCGAGCGATGTCGTCCGGGAGCGCGTCCGCCACGGGTACCGGCGTGCAGACCACGACGGCTGACCCGAGCTCGAGGGCGTTGTGGGCGCGGATGAGGTCCGCGGCGGCGGCCGTGTCCGGGACGGTGATGGGTGCCTTGATCCCGCTGCCGCGAGCATAGAACCCGGGCACCTCGTCGGTCCCGACCGCGACAACCGGCACGCCGCGGGTCTCGAGATACTCCAGCGTCAGGGCAACGTCGAGGATCGCCTTGGGACCGGCACAGACCACGGCGACCGGCGTCCGTGCCAGCTCCTCGAGGTCGGCCGAGATGTCGAAGCTCGGCGGCGCGCTACCGGCCGTCGCCTGGAGCGCGCCCCGGTGCACACCGCCGATTCCCCCCGTCGAGAACACGGGGATCCCGGCCGCCCGGGCGGCGATCATCGTGGCCGCGACCGTGGTCGCTCCCCAGCCACCCGATGCCATCGCCGCGCCGAGGTTCGCGCGCGAGACCTTGGCCACCGTCCCCAGGGGAGCGGCACCCAGCCCCTCGAGCTCGGCCGCGGACAGGCCGACCAGGAGGCGGCCCCGGTTGAGGGCGACGGTGGCCGGCACCGCGCCGGCGGACCGGATCGCAGCCTCGGACGTGGTGGCGACCTCCACATTCTGCGGGTAGGGCAGGCCGTGGCTGATCAGCGTGGACTCGAGGGCGACGACCGGTCGGCCGTCGCGCAGGGCGTCAGCGACCTCGGGGGCGATGACGAGTCGATCCGGGTCGAGCATGGTGGGAGGGTACCGCCCGGCCGGCGGTCGGGCGCCCGGGCGGGATCGCGAGCACCCCGCCGTCGCGCGTGCGCCGCGCCGTCGCAGGGACCCGACCGATGGCGTCCCTCACCGCGCACCTGGGAGGCGTTGCGCCGCCGGCAAGGCTAGGCTGCGAACCATGCCGGAAGCTGCCCGTCGAAGTCCCCGTCTGCCCACGCCCGAGATCCTCCGCCGCCAGGTGGTCGTGGAGGAGCACGACCTCGCCCCCGATGGCTCGTTCGCGATCGTCTCTCGCCGGACGGTGGAGGCGGAGCACTACGTCTCCAGCCTGTGGCTGGTCCCCATCCCGCGCTCGGCCGGCCGGCCCCGCCGGCTGACGACGGGGCGGACACGGGACAAGCATCCGGCGATCTCCCCGGATGGGCGACGGGTTGCGTTCACGCGTCGGACGCCACTCGGTGACGACCACGGCGGCGACGACCATGGCGGCACCATCCGCGTCCTTGACCTTGACGGCGGCGAGCCCGCGATCATCGACATCGGCAGGCTCACGGCGACCGCCACCGCATGGTCTCCGGATGGCCGCCGGATCGCCTTCACCGCGGAGACCGGTCCGCAGCGGTTCATCGTGGGCCCCGTGCCCGAGGATGGCGAGCCACGGGCGCGGCGAGTCACGCGGCTCGACTACCGCTACGACGAGTTCGGCTATTCCGACCGCCACGACCAGCTGCACGTCGTGGCCGCCGACGGGCGGGGTCGACCCACCCAGCTGACCCACGCCGGCGGCGGCGTGGCCGGGTTCGCGTGGCGCCCCGACGGCGGAGCGATCGCGTACGTCGCGGACCCTCGCGAGGATTCCGACCGACACCCCCGGGCCTCCATCTGGGAGGTCGCGGCCGTCGCGGCGGGCCGCTCCTCCGTGCCGGCCGAACCACGCGAGATCCTGGCCCTCGCCGGTCCGGTCCGATCTCCGGCCTGGTCGCCGGACGGCCGCTGGATCGCGGGCGTCGGCGTCGACGTCGACCAGCCCTTCGACGACCTGTCCCCGACGCTGTTCGTCGCGCCTGCCGACGGGTCTGCTCCGCCAGTGCCCCTCGCGCCGGATCTCGACCGGCCGATCGGCAACTGGGCCGATACCGATCTCACCGGCTGGATGACGGACGCGCGACCCGGGCCCGTGTGGGAACGGCCTGACGCCATCGTGGCACTGGTCACCGATCGTGGCCGCACGCACCCGTGGCGGTTCGCGTTCGATCCGGTGTCCGGTCGCGCAGCCGGAGATCCGGTGCGCCTGGCGGACGGTGACGTGATGGCCCAGACGCTGGCGGTCGCCGGCGGCCGGCTCACCGTCACCGCGACCGTCGGGGCCCGGCCCCCGGAGCTGTGCCTCCTGGCTCCGGGCCCGGGCCGGCGGGTCCCCGGCGTCTTCCGCCCGCTGACAACGCTGGGCGGCGACTGGACGCGCCGGCTCGCGTGGCCGGACATGCGGGTCGTGGAGGCGCCCGGTCCCGGCGGGCCCGTGGAGACATGGATCGCTTCCCCCCAGGGCGCCCGCGATGTGCCGCTGCCGACGATCGTGGACGTCCACGGCGGCCCCCTTGGGGCGTGGGCACCCGCTCCCTCGCTGGAGGTGGTGCTGCTGTGCGCCCGCGGCTATCGGGTCGTGCTGCCCAACATCCGGGGTTCTGCCAGCTACGGGCGCGAATGGATCGAACCCCAGCTGGGCGACTGGGGCGGCGTGGACGCGGACGACGTGCATGCCGCGCTCGATCACGTGGTCGAGCTGGGCCTGGCGGATCCCGACCGCCTGGGCGTCCTGGGGCTGTCCTACGGCGGGTTCATGGTCAACTGGCTGGTCGGCACGACCGAGCGGTTCAAGGCGGCCGTGTCCGAGAACGGCGTCAGCAACCAGGTCTCGGCCTGGGCCAACAGCGACGAGGGGCCCGAGTACTGCCGCGCCGCCCGGATGGGCGATCCCACCACACCCGACGGCGTCGCGCTGCTATGGCAGCAGTCGCCCCTGCGCAACGTGGCCAGCGTGCGGACGCCGCTGCTGATGCTCCAGTCGGAGGCCGACCGGCGCTGCCCGACGTCGGACAACGAGCAGCTGTTCGTGGCGCTGCGGTGGCTGGGCAAGGAGGTGGAGTACGTGCTCTACCCGGAGGAGTACCACGTGATCCAGGCGACGGGTCGGATCGACCGCCGGATCGACCGGATGACCCGCGTGCTCGACTGGTTCGACCGGTTCATCGGCCACCCAGCTTGAGCCGCGCAGACGGCAGGACCCAGCACGGGAGGCGTGGCGTGGCGAAGGCGGAGCGCCCCGGGTCCGAGCCGCCCCGGACAGTCGAGCTGCCGGCCCTGGCACCGTTCGCCGGCCCGGCCCTCGAGGCGGGTGGCGACTACGAGGCGGTGGACTTCGCGGACCGCGACCTCGCCGGCCAGCGAGCCGAGGGCGTCGCCTTCCTCGGCTGCCGCTTCCAGCGCAGCCGCCTCGACGAGCTGGAGCTGCCGCGGGCGAGGTTCTCCGAGTGCCTGCTGGCCGAGGTCCACGCGACCAGCATCGACGTTCGCGATTCGGTCTGGCGGGACTGCCTGCTGGCGGACGGCCGCATCGGCGCCCTGGCGGCACCGGGTGCGAGCTGGACCTCCGTGCGGATACGCGGCGGCAAGCTCAACTTCGTGGACCTCAGCGGGAGCCGGCTCCGTCACGTCGTGTTCGAGGGCTGCTCGATCGGCGAGCTCGATCTCGGCGAGGCGCAGGTCCGATCCGTGCGCTTCGTCGGGTGCCACCTCGACGTGCTCATCGTCGAGGGAGCGCGGCTGACCGAGGTGGACCTGAGTGGGGCGGACCTCCGGGGGCTGCGGGGCATCGGCAACCTCCGCGGCGCGACGGTCAGCCGGGAGCAGCTCATCGATCTCGCCCCGCTGCTCGCAGCGCACGTCGGGCTGTCGGTCCTCGAGGACTGAGGGGTCGCTCAGCCCAGGGTGAGCTCGCCGGGAGGAGCCTGCAGGTGACGCAGCGCCGTCCGGTTGCCGACGACGGCGCCTCGCTGGAGGGCGGCCGACGGAGCGAGCCCGCGCCGGCGCGCATCGAGCCAGCCGTAGAGGAACCCGGCGTCGAACGCATCGCCGGCGCCCGTCGAATCCGGCGCCTTGATCGCGGTCGTCGCCACCTCGAACCGGAGGTGGCCGGGCCGCTCGTCGTCTGCCTGGCGAGCGAGGATCGTGGCGCCCTTGCGGCCGCGCTTGACGACCACCACGGGGGCCACGCGCAGCAGGCGCTCCTCGCGCCTGGGACCCGCGAGCGCCTTGGCCTCGTCACGTGTCGCGAACAGCAGATCGGGCGCGGCCTCCGCGATGAGCGCCAGGGCGGCCCGCCGGCCCCTGGCCAGCAACGGGCCGCTGGACGCGAGGTCCAGCGTCACCGGGACGCCGGCGGCGCGGGCGATGCGGATCGCCTCCAGGCCGGCCAGCCCGAGCGGCCGATCAAACAGCGAGTAGGCGGGCAGGTGAACGGCATCGGCACCGGCGAACCAGTCGGGCCGGAGATCCTCCGGCCGGAGCTGCAGGGCTGCCCCGCGGTCGGTCACGAAGGATCGCTCGCCGCCCGGCTCCACCAGGACGCCGATCCGCCCGGTCCTCGCCCCGCTCACCCGGACGGCGTGCACGGTCACGCTGTCCGCGGTCGCAGCGGCGACCAGGGCGCGGCCGGCCGAATCGCGACCGATCGCGCAGACCAGCGTGCTCCGTGCCCCCAGCCGGCCCAGCCAGCGGGCCGTCGTCGTCGCGGAGCCGCCCTGGCGGACGAGCACGCGACCGGTGACGTCAGTCCCCTGCTCCAGCTGCCGTGCGGGCGCGAGCACCACGTCCAGCACGAGATCGCCGATGACCACGATCCGGGGGCCGTCTGCCGGGCGACGGCGGCGTGGAGCGGGGAGGCGGCGGGCGACGGCGATCCGGGACGGGTCGGGCAGGCGGGGCACGTGGCGAGGATAGCGCCGCTCCGAAGCGCGCACGCGATTGCCGACCGGACACGATGGCCGGCCGGAGGCAGCACCCGGATCCGGGGCCGACGCCCGGGCGCTGTAGGATGGGTGCCCGCGGCACCACCCGCCGCGCCGTGCGCCCGACGCCCGGCCGGCGCCCCGACCGACGTACCGTCGCGAACCCGGAGACAGCGATGACCCTCGCAACGGACCGCCTCGACCAGCTGGCCATCGACACGATCCGGACGCTCTCGATCGACGGTGTCCAGAAGGCCAACTCGGGGCACCCGGGTGCACCCATGGGTGCGGCGCCGATGGCGTACGTGCTGTGGACCCGGTATCTCCGCCACTCGCCGACGGAGCCGGACTGGCCGAACCGTGACCGGTTCGTGCTCTCGGCCGGCCACGCCTCGATGCTCCTGTACTCGCTGCTGCACCTCACGGGCTACGACGTGTCCCTCGAGGACCTGGAGTCCTTCCGGCAGTGGGGATCGATCACGCCGGGCCACCCCGAGTACGGCCTCACCCCCGGGGTCGA
Source organism: uncultured Chloroflexia bacterium (assembly GCA_963732805.1). GTDB lineage: Bacteria > Chloroflexota > Limnocylindria > Limnocylindrales > CSP1-4 > CAIXZV01. The sequence goes on along the minus strand of CAVTAW010000002.1, from coordinate 702,129 downwards.
GGCGACCACCGGCCCACTCGGCCAGGGCCTCGCCAACGCGGTCGGCATGGCAATCGCGGAGCGTCGGCTCGCGTACGAGTTCAACCGCGACGGTCACCAGATCATCGACCACCGCACGTGGGTGATCTGCTCCGACGGCGATCTCCAGGAGGGCATCGCGTCCGAGGCCTGCTCGCTTGCGGGTCACCTGAGGCTGGGCAAGCTGATCGCCCTCTACGACGACAACCGGATCCAGCTCGATGGACCCACCTCGTGGGCGTTCAGCGAGGACGTGCTCGAGCGGTTCGACGCCTACCGTTGGCACACGCAGCGCGTCGAGGACGGCAACGACGTGGCCGCCATCGCGGCGGCCATCGAGACCGCGAAGGCGGACGAGCGGCCCTCGATCATCGCCGTTCGGACGCACATCGGCTTCGGCAGCCCCAACAAGCACGACAGCCAGAAGGCGCACGGCGCCCCGCTCGGCCCGGAAGAGGTCCGGCTGACCAAGGAGGCATACGGCTGGGACCCCGATCGGACCTTCTACGTCCCCGGGGAGGCACGCGAGCTGTTCCGCCGGGCCGTGGACGCGGGCCGGGATCTCGTCGCCGGGTGGAGTGCCCGACTCGACGCGTACGCGACCGAGTTCCCCGCGGACGCGGCCCAGCTGCGCCGCCGGCTGGCAGGCAGCCTCGCCACGGGATGGGACAGCGCCCTTCCCGCCTACGAGACCGGCAGCGAGGTCGCCACTCGGAACGCCAGCCAGGACGCGATCCAGGTCCTGGCCGCCGCCCTGCCGGAGCTGTTCGGTGGGTCGGCGGACCTCTCGGAGTCCAACCTCACGGACGTCAAAACCAACGGTCCGGACCAGTTCGAGGCCGATCACGCCGGCCGCAACCTGCGCTTTGGCGTCCGGGAGCACGCGATGGGCGGGATCGCGAACGGGATCGCCTACCACGGCGGGTTCCTGCCGTACGCCGCCACGTTCCTGACCTTCAGCGACTACATGCGGGGTGCGGTGCGGCTGGCGGCCCTGTCCGGCCTGCATGTGACCTACGTCTGGACCCACGACAGCGTGGGCCTGGGCGAGGACGGCCCGACCCACCAGCCCGTGGAGCACTACGCGGCCCTGCGTGCCATCCCGAACCTGTGGTTCGTCCGGCCGGGCGATGCGAACGAGGCTGCGGCGGCGTGGGCGATGGCCGTGGAGCGCCCGGGTCTTCCGGGCGCGCGGCCCGGGCCGGTGGCGCTGGCGTTCACCCGCCAGAAGCTGCCGACGCTGCCCGGCACGCGCGAGCACGCCCGTGAGGGCGTCCGGCGCGGTGGCTACGTCCTGCGCGAAGCCACCGGCGGGACGCCCGAGCTGATCCTGATCGGGACCGGATCCGAGCTCCAGCTGTGCGCCGCCGCGGCGGACGCCCTCGAGGCCGACGGCATCCGGACGCGGGTCGTCAGCCTGCCGTGCTGGGAGCGCTTCGAGGCGCAGGACGCGAGGTACCGGGATTCGGTGCTGCCGCCGACGGTCCGCCGACGGGTCTCGGTGGAGGCCGGGGTGTCGATGGGCTGGGAACGATGGGTGGGTGACGAGGGAGCGATCCTCGGGCTCGACCGGTTCGGCGCCAGCGCCCCGGCCCCGACCATCTTCGAGGCGTTCGGGTTCACGGCCGGCCACGTTGCGGAGATCGGGCGCAAGGTCGTCCGCGACGGACTCCGCGGCCGCGTCGGCGTGTCCGGCCAGGCCGGACACGGTCATCGGGCCTGAGGCCGTCCGATGCGCATCGTGCTCGCCGCGGACCACGCCGGTGCCACGTTCAAGGCGGAGCTGATCCGCAAGCTGACCGCCCTCGTCGGTGCCGAGCATGAGCTGATCGACCTGGGGGGCGATGGCTCCGATCCGGAGGACGACTACCCGGATTTCGCCCGGGCGCTGGCCGAGGCCGTCCGTGACGGACGCGCGGACCGCGGCATCCTAGTGTGCGGCTCGGGCGTGGGCGCCTCGATCGCGGCCAACAAGGTCCGCGGCATCCGGGCCGCCATCTGCCACGACACGTACTCGGCGCACCAGGGCGTGGAGCACGACGACATGAACGTGCTCACGATGGGTGCCCGGGTGATCGGCGTCGAGCCCGCCGTCGAATGCTCGATGGCGTTCCTCGCAGCCGAGTTCTCGGGTGCTCCCCGCCATCGGCGACGGCTGGACAAGGTGCTCGCGATCGAGGCCGAGTCGATGGGCGACGCCTGAGGCAGGAAGCGCGGGCGCTTCCGGTCGGGCCTATGCTCTACGAACGGCCGGGGCACACCAGCCAGCCCAACGGAGAGGCTTCAATGCGCATCGGCTTCATCGGACTCGGGCGAATGGGCGCGAACATGGTTCGCCGCCTGCTGCGCGACGGTCACGAGATCGTCGCCTACAACCGGACACCCGAGAAGACGAAGGAGATCGAGGGCGAGGGCGCGATCGGCGCGTATTCGATCGCGGAGCTGGTCGCCAAGCTGGACAAGCCACGGGCCGTGTGGGTGATGGTGCCTGCCGGCGATGCGACCGAGGCCCAGATCGAGGAGCTGCTGGAGCACCTCGAGCCGGGCGACACCATCATCGATGGCGGCAACACCAACTTCCACGACGACATCCGGCGCTATCCCAGGCTCAAGGAGCATGGCATCCGCTACGTGGACGCCGGGGTCTCGGGCGGCATCTGGGGGCTCCAGGTCGGGTACTGCCTGATGGTCGGCGGCGATGCGGAGGCGGTGGGGCCGCTGGTGCCGGTGTTCACGACGCTCGCGCCCCCGAACGGCTATCTCCATGTCGGCGGGCCCGGCGCCGGGCACTACGTGAAGATGGTCCACAACGGCATCGAGTACGGGATGATGCAGGCCTACGCCGAGGGCTTCGAGATCCTGCACGCATCCGACTACAAGCTGGATCTGCACGGCATCGCGGACCTGTGGGGCCAGGGATCCGTGGTCCGATCGTGGTTGCTGGAGCTGCTCGCCCGGGCGTTCGAGTCCCAGGGCCAGGACCTCGCCCACCTCAAGGACTGGGTCGAGGATTCGGGCGAGGGGCGGTGGACGGTGCAGGAGGCGATCGACCGCGATGTTCCCGCGCCCGTGATCACGCTGTCGCTCCAGGCCCGCTTCCGGTCGCGCCAGGACGAGTCGTACGGCGCCAAGGTGCTCGCCGCGCTCCGCAACGAGTTCGGCGGCCACGCGGTCAAGACGGAGTAGCGTCGACGTGGCGCGTCCCGGGACACGCGGCCCCGCGTCCGGCGTCGCAGCCGGCGCGGCCACGGAGACCGCAACGACGGCACCGGCGTCGCCGGCCGCCGCCCCGGCACCCGCGCGCAAGGACGCTCCGCGCACGATGCGCGAGCTCCGGCTGGCATCGGAGCAGACGCGACGCCGCGCGACGTCCTCGAGGACGCTGGACAACCCGCTCCGGGAAGGCCTCCGCCTGGAGCGCGTCCCCGATCCGTCGGCGTTCGTCCTGTTCGGCGCCACCGGCGACCTGGCCCATCGCAAGGTCGTTCCCGCCCTGTACCAGCTGTGGCGGACGCACCTGCTGCCGCACGAGTTCGCGCTCGTCGCGGTGGGCCGTCGGCCGTACACGGACGACGCGTTCCGCACGGAGCTGCGCAAGACGCTGGACCGCTTCTCGCGGGTGCCCGTGGACGACGAGACCTGGGACGACCTCGCGTCGCGGATCGTCTACCACCGTGGCGACTTCGCCGATGCGGGCTCGTTCGAGGCGTTGGCCGCCCGGCTGGATCGGCTGGACACGGAGCGCGGCACGCGGGGCAACCGGCTGTTCTACCTCGCCACGCAGCCGTCGGCGTTCGCCGAGATCGTCGCCCAGCTCGGCCGGGTCGGACTGGACCACGAGCGCCATGACGGGGGATGGCGGCGGGTCGTGATCGAGAAGCCCTTCGGCCGGGACCTCGACTCGGCGGTCCGCCTCAACCGCGAGGTCGGCAAGGTGTTCCGTGAGCGGCAGGTCTACCGCATCGACCATTACCTGGGCAAGGAGACCGTCCGCAACCTGCTGGTGTTCCGGTTCGGCAACGGCATCTTCGAGCCCATCTGGAACCGTCGCCACATCGATCACGTGCAGATCACCGTGGCGGAGTCGATCGGCATCGAGAATCGGGGGGCGTTCTACGAGGAGACGGGGGCGTCCCGCGACTTCCTCCAGAACCACCTCCTCCAGCTGCTGTCCCTGGTCGCGATGGAGCCGCCCACGACGTTCGAGGCCGATGCGCTGCGCGACGAGAAGGTCAAGATCATCCGGGCGATCACCGAGATGACACCCGACCAGGTCCGCCGCGACGTCGTGCGCGGTCAGTACGGCCCGGGCTGGGTCGAGGCGCAGCCTGTCCGGGCGTACCGCGAGGAGCCCGAGGTCGACCCGGCGTCCGAGACCGAGACGTTCATTGCCGCCCGGCTCACGGTCGACGACTGGCGCTGGTCGGGCGTCCCGTTCTTCCTGCGCATGGGCAAGCGACTGCCCAAGCGCGCGACGGAGATCGCGATCCAGTTCAAGGAGGTCCCGCACCGGCTGTTCAAGGACAGCGCCACGGACCCGGAGCCGAACCTGCTGGCCATGCGCATCCAGCCCGACGAGGGGATCATGCTGCGGTTCGGCGCCAAGGTCCCGGGGCTGGGCATCGACGTGCGCAATGTGACCATGGACTTCACCTATGGCTCGGCCTTTCAGACCGACAGCCCGGATGCCTACGAGACGCTGATCCTCGACGCGCTGCTGGGTGACGCGTCCCTGTTCACCCGGGCGGACGAGGTCGAGGAGGCATGGTCCATCGTCGATCCGATCATCAACGCGTGGGCGGAGATGCCCGCCCCGGAGTTCCCGAACTACGAGGCGGGCACCTGGGGCCCGGAGGCCGCCGACGACCTGCTGGTCCGGGAGGGCCGACGGTGGCGCAGGATCTGAGCGCGGCGGGCGGCAGTCCGGGAGACCCGGTCGGCGGGCGAGTCGCGCTCGCCGAGCCGCCCCGGCCCGGCGAGCCGACGCTCCGCTGGGTGTCGCATGTCGCGTCGATCGGCGATGTCGAGAAGGAGCTGTCCCGGATCTGGTCGCAGCCGGACCTGATGGTCGAGGGCGACGGCGGGCCGGACGGCCGGTACATCGCGGCCCGAACGTCCGTGATGAACCTGGTCGTGGTTGCCCGTCAGCCGGAGGTCGGGGAGCGGGCCGCCGGCATGATCAGCCGGCTCGCCGGGCGTCACCCGTCGCGGACGCTGATCGTGCAGTCGGCCGACCCGGACGGGCCGGGCTGGCTCGACGCGCGGATCCAGGCTCACTGCATGCTGCCTCGACCGGACGCACCCGAGACCTGCACCGAGCTGATCTTCCTGACCGCCGGCGGCGAGACGGGGCGCCACCTCTCAGCCCTCGTGGCGCCCCTGCTCATCCACGACCTCCCGGTCACGGTGTGGTGGCCGGGTGAGCCCCAGCTCGGGAGCCCGGCGGCGGGGGACCTGCTCGAGGGGACTGACCGGCTGATCATCGACGGGTTCTCCTGGTCGGGCGACGGGCTGGGCCGGCTGCGCCAGCTCGCGGCGCTCTACGACCATTTCCCGAGGCTCTCGGTCCGGGACTTCGCGCTCGTCCGCCAGAGCCGCTGGCGGGAGGCGATCGCAACGGTGTTCGACATGCCGGACCTGCTTCCCTACCTCGGCTACATCCGCCGGATCGCCGTCACCTACGGCACCCACGACGAGACCGGCGCGCCGGGATCGACCAACATCATCAAGCCCCTGTACCACGTCGCCTGGCTGGGATCGCGGCTGGGCATGACCGTGGCCTCGCCGCTCGCCGAAGCGGCGCCGAAAGGCCGCGGCGGCCGGCCGGCGCGACCGCACCCGGGCGAGCGGCCGCCGCTCCACCACGGCCTCCAGGCGCGGCTGCGCGATCGGGGCTCGGACGTGGGGGTCGTGATCCGGCCGGTCACGTCGAGCCTCCCTGCCGGGACCACGCTCCGGGTCGAGATCCTCGCCGAGCGCCGCGGCTCCGAGCTGCGAGCCGACGTGACGGCGGAAGCGGAGAACGTCCACGTCCACACCTGGCTGGACGGCATCCAGTCGATGGATCGCACGTTCAAGGCACCGCGTCGCAACGATATCGATCTGCTCGGCGAGGCGCTCGAGGTGGGAGGGCGGGACCCGCTCTCGATGGAGACGATCCGGCTCGCCGCGACCTTGGCCGGGCCGGGATGACGGAGGGCGAAGACATGACCGGCGATCCGCAGCAGGACCATCCGGTCCTCCGCGTGCTCGCGTCACCCGACGAGCTGTGGGCGGCGGCCGCCGCGGAGATCGCGCATGTGCTCGCCACTTCGATCGCGGAGCGCGGCGTTGCGCACTGGTCCACCACCGGCGGGTCGGCCGCGCCCGGCATCTACCGGCACCTGGGGAAGGCTCCCCTGCGAGACACCGTGGACTGGGCGCGGGTCCACGTCTGGTGGGGTGACGATCGCTTCGTCCCGTCCGACCACCCCCTGTCGAACGTGCTGCCGCTCGACCAGGTCCTGCTCGCATCCGGTGGCGACGAATCGCGGTCGGGCCCGTCGACGGCCGCCGTGGGCATCACCGGGGACGGCGTGACGATCCCGGCCCGAAACCTCCACCCCGTTCCGGTCACCGAGGCGATCGGGCATGGCGGGGCGGCCTGGGCCGCCGCGCGCTACGCCGGCGAGCTGCGGGACTTCGGACCGCCCGCCGATGCGGGCGGCGTCCCCGCGTTCGACCTGCTCCTGCTGGGGGTGGGGCCGGACGGTCACATCCTCTCGGTGTTCCCGGGTTCGGCGGCATGGGACGAGGCCGCCCTGTGCGTTGCGGTCCCGGCGCCGACGCACCTGGAGCCGCACGTCGAGCGGGTGACCCTGCACCCGCGGGTCGTGGCGGCGGCGCGACGGGTGCTGGTCGTGGCCGCGGGCGGCTCCAAGGCCGATCCCCTCGGTCGTGCCTGGACGGGCGATGACGTCCGCGAGCTGCCGGTGCGGGCAACGCGGCTGGCCAGCGCCACCTGGATGCTGGACGAGGCGGCGGCGGCACAGCTTCCTCGCCCGTAGCGTCGGTGGAGGCGCCGTTCCCGGACCAACCGAGCCGGTTCGTGGCCTCGGCGGACGGGACGCCCATCGCGATCTTCTCGGCAGGACGCGGACGGCCGCTGCTGCTGGTCCACGGCACCACGGCCGATCACCGCACCTGGCGCGTCGTGGGCCCGATGCTGGCCCGACGCTGGAGCGTCCACGCGCTGGACCGGCGGGGGCGCGGTGATTCGGGCGACGGGCCCTCCTACGCGATCGAGCGAGAGGTCGAGGATGTCGCGTCCGTGGCCGAGGAGCTCGCGGCCGGGGCGGGCGCGCCGGTGGATGTCGTGGGGCACTCGCTGGGCGGGCGCATCGCACTGGGTGCCAGCCTCGCAACGCCCGCGCTGCGCCGGGTCGTCGTGTACGAGAGCATCGCGGCCCCGGAACCCGGGGGCACGCACGTCGAGGACCTGCTCGAGCGGCTCGGCTCGGATCTCGAGGCGGGCGACCTGGAGGGCCTGCTGACCCGGTTCATGACCGAGGTCGTCGGCATGCCCGCACCGGACCTTGCGGCGTTCCGGGCCGATCCGGTCTGGCCGCTGCGCGTCGCGGCCGCCCCCACGATCGTGCGCGAGCTCGAGGCCGCGGCGCATGCCGCCGCCCTGGCTCCCGCGACCCTGGCCAGGGTGGCCGTCCCGGTTCTCCAGCTGGTGGGCTCGGCATCGCCGGCCTCGTTCCGCACCGGAGCGGCGCTTCTCCAGGCACGGCTCGCCGACGGCCGGCTGCAGGTGATCAGCGGCGCCCGCCACGCCGCCCATCACAGCCATCCCGACGCCTTCGTCGCCGCCGTGGAGGCGTTCCTCGCCGGCTGAGACCGACGCTCCGCATCCGGACGTGGCGAACCGGCCGTCGCCCATGCCACACTCCCGGCATGGAAGTCATCGGCTGGCTCATCCTCGGCTTTCTGGCCGGTTCCATCTCGGGCTGGGTCGTGGGCGTCCGCAGTGCCCAGGGCTGCCTGCCGACCATCGTCGTGGGCGTCGTCGGCGGCCTCGTCGGCGGCTGGCTTGTCGACCAGATGGGACTGGGGCAGGCGCAGGGGTTCATCGGGGCGCTGGTCGTGGCGACCCTCGGCGCGATCGTCGTCCGGATCGTGCTCCGGGCGCTCGAGGATCGCTAGGCGCGATCCCTCGCGGCTCGCGCACGGGATGGGCGGGCTACCATCCTCGCCATGACCGAGCCTGCCGCCGCGCCCCTCGAAACCCGCCCGTACTCCCCCGGACTCGAAGGCGTGATCGCCGGCGAGTCTGCGCTGTCGTTCATCGACGGGGCAGCAGGCCGCCTCCTGTACCGTGGCTACCCGATCGGGGAGCTGGTCCAGCACGGGTCGTACGCCGCGGTCGCCGAGCTGCTGTGGACCGGGGAGTGGCGCCCGGACGCGACGCTGCCGTGCCGGCCGGTGCCACCGACGGTCATGGCCGCCCTGCGCGCCCTGCCCCGCGACGCGAAGCCAATGGACGCGCTGCGCACCGCCGTCTCGGCCTGGGGCTCGACGCAGCAGCTGGGTTGGCCGGCAACGCCCGACCAGGCGCGGGCCCTGACCGCGTTCTCGCCATCGGCCCTGGCCGCGTTCGCACGGCTGCGGAGCGGCCTGGACCCCGTGGAGCCCGATCCCGGGCTGGACCTCGTCGATGGGTTCCTGTACCAGATCACCGGCACCCGGCCCGACCCGGCCACGGCGCGTGCCCTGGACGCCTACTTCATCGTGGGTGCCGAGCACGGGTTCAACGCGTCGACGTTCACCTGCCGGGTGATCACGTCCACGCGCTCCGACCTGGCGTCCGCGGTGTGCGGCGCGATCGGCGCGATGAAGGGTCCGCTGCACGGCGGGGCGCCGTCGGAGGTCGTGGAGCAGATCCACCAGGTGGGCACACCCGACAAGGCCGAGGCGTGGGTCCGCGACGCCATCGACCGCAAGGAGCGCCTCATGGGCTTCGGCCACCGCGTCTACCGGGCCTATGATCCGCGCGCGGCGGCCCTGCGCACGGTCGCGGAATCGATGGACAACCGGCCCGACTGGCTGGATCTCGCGATCGCCGTCGAGGATGTCTCGCTGCGGGTGCTCGCCGAGAAGTACCCCGACCGGCCGCTCAAGACCAACGTCGAGTACTACGCGGCGCCGGTCCTGATGGGCGTCGGCCTCACGCCGGACCTGTTCCCGGCAACGTTCGCGCTGGCGCGTCATGCGGGCTGGACCGCGCACGCGATCGAGCAGGGCGCCGCGAACCGCCTGATCCGGCCAGACGTGCGCTACATCGGCCCCGCAGAGCGACCGCTCCCCGTCTAGGGTCAACGTGCCGGCGCGGCCGCTCGGGCCGACGACGCGCGCCGCCGCTACAGGTACCCGCGCCGCCGGAAGAACACGAGCACGCCGACCAGCGCCACGAGCATGATCAGCATGATCACGACGAACTCGAGGACGCTGCCCGCCTGCCCCGGCAGCGGCACGTTCATGCCGAAGATCGACGCCAGGAGCGTCAGCGGCAGCAGGGCCACGCTGAACGCGGTCAGCACGCGGAGCGACTCGTTCAGGCGGTGCGAGAGCACGGATTCGTTCGAGTCCTCCAGTGCATCCGCGACCTCCTTGTAGTTCTCCAGGACGTCCCACACCCGCTCCGCGGCGTCCGTGATGTCGTCGAAGTAGATGTCCAGGTCTTCCGCGAGGTAGCGCTGCTTGGTGCGCTCCAGGTCGCGCAGCACCGCGCGCATCGGCCGCACCACGCGGCGGAAGTTGATGATCTCCTGCTTGGCGTTCGAGATGTCCTGGACGATCTTGGCGGAGCCGACCCTCGAAGATGTCGTCCTCGAGCTGGTCCAGCTTGGCGCCCATCTTGCGCAGCATCGGGAACGAGGCGTCCACGCAGGTGTCGACGATCTTGTACAGCAGGTACCCGGTTCCCTTGGAGAACACGCTCTCGCGCACCTCCTCGCGCTCGCGATAGCGCTCGAACATCGCCGCCAGCGGGGGCAGGATCTGGTCGGGCAGGGTGATCAGGTAGTCGGGGCCCACGAACAGGTCGACCTCGGCCGTCAGCAGGCGCCCGCTGGGCTTGTCGAACACGGGGAAGTGGAGAACGATGAACAGGTAGTCGTCGTAGGCGTCGAGCTTGGGGCGCTGGTTGCGCGATGCGACGTCCTCGATCGCGAGCGGGTGGAAGCCGAACTCCCGCTCGAGCCACTCCCGGTCAGCCTCGCGCGGCCGCTCCAGGTTCAGCCAGCGGACGCCCGCTGCGCTGATGATCTCCGGCTCGACGTCCTCGGCGACCCGTTCGAGCGGACCACCGATGGTGCCCGGCCTGCTTCCACGCAGGCGAGGGCGCAGCAGCAGGTTCGGCATCTGGGGCCACTCCGGACGGCATGGGGCGATCCTAACGCAGGCCGGGCCGGGGGAGAACCACCGGGATGCGTTCCGTGGGGGGCCGCGGCCGGTCACGACCCCCACCGCGACGCCGCAGGCCGATCGCCACCGCCCCCACGAGGAACACCACGGCGCCAGCAAGGTACGGCCCGCCCGGGCCCGCGAGCGCCGCGATCCCGCCACCTATCGCCGGACCGATGATGCCGGCGACGTACAGCGGGAGGTACACGAGGTTGAGCGTCGCCGACCTCCGTTCCGGCGGGACCTCGGTCGCGAGCAGCGAGAACACCATCGCCCCCGTCGTCGCCACGGCCGCGCCGAGGAGCAGGGCGGCGGCGGCCAGGATCGCGAGGCTGGGCGAGGCCGGCATGGCCAGGCTCGCGAGGCCGCCGGCGAGCAGCGCCGCCACCAGCACCGGACGGAACCCCGCGCGGTCGCCGACCCAGCCGGCCGCCGGCGACACCAGCGCACCGATCAGCGACGCGACGCCCATGACCAGCGCGATCGCCGACGCCAGCCCGGGTCCGGTCCCCACGATCGACTCGACCAGGACGGGCGTGTAGGGCCGCGAGACCTGGTTGGCCAGGAACACCACGCCGTAGACCAGGAACAGCTGGCGGACGATCGGGTCGCGGAGCACCCCACGGACGGCGCCGAAGGCCAGCGCCAGCACGCGACCTTCGGGGATGACCTCCGGGCGGATCTCGCGCGTCGCCAGCCCGACCAGCAGAGCGGTCCCGATGGACAGCGCCGACGACAGCGCGAATACGGCGGGAATGGTCAGGCCGGCACCATCGATGAGCAGCCCCGCCAGCACCGGGCCCATGGCAAACCCCGCGGGGTTGGCGGCACCGAACACGGCGATCGTGGTGCCCAGTCGCCGGCCCGGAGTCACGTCCCGTATCCCTGCGAGCATCACCCCGGTGTTGCCCAGCTGCAGGCCGATCAGCATCACGGCGACCGCCAGCTGCCACGGCTGCTGAGCGAGCGCGGCCAGGCCGAACACCACGGCCTCCACGAGCGCGCTCCGGACGATCACCGCCTTGCGGCTGTACTTGTCCGCCCAGACGCCCCAGAGCGGGACCAGCGGCAGCCCGAGCACGAAGATCAGGGAGCTGTACAGGCCGACGAAGGCCAGGCGGTCCGAATCCGGCACGCCCAGATCGCGCAGGTACGAGGGGAGCAGCGCGAACACCTGGCTGATCCCGATCCCCTCGACCAGCTGCGTGATCCAGAACACCGTGACCGGGATGCGCCAGTCCTGGCGGGCGAGGCCCGGATGCCCGATGTCCGTGGTCATCCGGCGACGGTACCGGACGGGGCGCGACGCGGTGCGGCAGTCGCGGCGGTTGCAGGGAATCGAGATCGACCGCATGCTACCGGGCGATGTCCGAGCCCACCCCCCGGCCGGCGCCGCGCCGGTCCCCTGCCCCGCGCCTGCTGCTGCTCAACGCCATCTTCCCGGGTCTCGGGCACCTCGCCGCCGGGCGCCCGCGGTGGGCAGCGATCCTGGCGCTCCCGGTGCTGCTGCTGGTGGTCGCCGGGGTTCTGCTGGTGCTCGGCAGCAGCAGCATGACGTCGCTGGCGGCGCGGATGTTCGATCCGGCCGTGCTCACGGCGCTGGTGGCGCTCCAGCTCGCCATCCTCGGCTGGCGCCTGTTCGCGCTGGCGGCCACCCGGATCCTCGGCCCGCTGCGTCCGACGCTGGCCACGCTGGCCGCGATCGCGGTGTCACTGGTCATCATCCTGGGTCCGCAGCTGTACCTCGCCGGGCTCACCGTCGACGCGCAGGGCGCAGCGGCAGAGGTGTTCCAGCCGGTGGATGAGGGAGGGGCCTGGGTTCCCGATGCGACGGCGCCGCCGGTGGCGTCCGATGACCCGGACTTCGCGGTGGACCCGTCGAGCTCGCCCGGTGCGTCGCCGTCCGAAACGGCCTCGGCGTCCGCGTCCCCGACGCCCGCCGTGCCCCGGGTCAACGTGCTGCTGATCGGCGTCGATTCGGGGGTGGGCCGGAACACCGCGCTCACTGACACCATGATCGTGGCCTCGCTGGATCCGGTGGGCCGGACGGTGTCCATGGCCTCCATCCCGCGCGACATGGTGGACGTCCCGCTGCCGGACGGGCGCAAGTTCCTGGGCAAGATCAACAGCCTCATGTCGTACGTCCGCTGGCATCCCGGCAAGTTCCCGGGCTCGAAGGGGAACGGGGAGCCGGTGCTGGCTGCCGCGATCGGGACCCTGCTCGGGATCAAGATCGACGCCTGGGCGAAGGTCAGCCTTGGCGGCCTGGTGTACCTGGTGGACTCGGTGGGCGGCGTGAACATCAACGTGACCGACGGCTTCTGCGATCCGCGCTACAAGGAGTACGGCATCAACGGGTTTGGGATCTCGCCCGGTCGCTATCACATGAACGGCTACCAGGCGCTCGCCTACGCCCGGGTCCGCAAGGCCGCGGGCGAGAGCGACTTCACGCGGGCCGGCCGGCAGCAGGAGGTCATCGCGGCCCTGCGTGACCGGATCGTGAACCGTGGCTTCCTGGACAACCCCTCCAAGTTCCTCAAGTCGCTGGGGCAGACGATCACCACCAACATCAAGCCCAGCTTCATCGCCGACTACGTCGACATCGCGTCGGGGATCGCGCGCAAGGACGTGTTCCGGGTCGTGATCCAGCACCCGCTGGTCAAGGCCGGCTACGACGCGCGCGGCTCGATCCAGATCCCGCAGATCAAGAAGATCCGGGCCATGGCCGCCGCGCTGTTCACGCCGACCGGCGTCCGACCCAAGGGCTTCGACACGATGCCCTCCGCGGGCACCGGTGCGACCCGGAACGCCTCTTCGTCTGCGACCTGCGGGATCGCGCCCAAGCCGACCCCGAAGCCGACCCCCAAGCCGACCCCGAAGCCGACCCCGAAGCCCACGGTCAAGCCCACCGACGCACCGACGCCGGAGCCCACCCCGGAGCCGACGCCGTCACCGGCCTCGGAGCCGTCCCCCGGCTGACCCGACGGGGTGGCATCGCCCGCATCACCGGGTCGCGACCGGGTCCTCGAGTTGCCAGAGCCATCGGTCGTGGTGCTGGTTGGTGCGGCCGGCGCAGGCAAGTCCACGCTCGCGGAGCGCTGGTTCGCCGACGCGGAGATCCTCTCGTCCGACCGGCTGCGCGGGCAGATCAGCGGCGACCCGGCTGACCAGTCGGTCTCGCGGGCCGCCTTTGCGATCCTCCACCGCCAGCTGGCCGCGCGCCTCGACCGGGGCGCGACATCCGTGGTGGACGCCACCAACCTGGACCCTCGGGGACGGCGGGCGCTGATCCGGTACGCCGCGGCGGCCGGCACCCCGGCGACGGCGATCGTGCTGGACCTGCCGGCGACCCTCGTGCTGGCGAGGAATGCCGGACGCGCCGACCGGGTCGTCCCCGAGGCCGTGGTCCTCCGCCAGCTGGCGCGGCTGCGCCGCATCATGGCCGACGACCGGCTCAGGAGCGAGGGGTTCGACCGCGTCGTCCGGATCACCGACCCGGACGCGGTGGATGCCCTGCGGATCGTCCGCGTCGCCGCGTCCGGCGAACGCTGACACTCGCGGCGGTTCCGGCACGCCAGGCGTGAAGCACTGATCCTAGGGATCGGGTCCCCGAGCAGCCGCCGGGTCAGCCGCCGGGCTCGAGCCGCAGCCGCCCGAACGGCCGCGCCCGCAGCTCGACCCACACCCCGTTGCGCATGTAGACATCGTCGCGGCAGAGGTCGAGCGCCGTGTTCTCGGATTCCGCCCGGATGATGATCACCGATGCCGAGACGTCGGGAAACGCGCCGACCTCGACCACCAGACCGGCCGCCTTGAGCTCGGCCATCCGGGCCAGGTGCGACGCTCGGAACGGAGCCCTGGTCTCCGCCCCATCGGGCGCATAGGTGGCCTCGACGAACCAGACGGTCTCGAGCGAATGGGCGGGAACAGCGGTTGGCTCGGTCATGCCCTCAGGGTAGACGCTTGTCCGTCGTGGTAGTATCTTCACTAGATCCATTGGAATAACTGACAAACACACCACCACTGGAGAGGGGAGCAGGCGATGAGGGGCAGCGGGCGCCGGTACTCGATCGCGGCCCTGGTCATGGCCGCGATCGTCGCGGCATGCACCTCGAGCTCGGCGGCGCCTCCGAGCTCGGCGGCGGATCCGACGAGCTCGGCGGCCGCCGACCTCGAGGCAGCGGGAACGCCGGGGCCGTTGACCGACCGCGTCACGGTGCGCTTTGGCGTCTTCCCCAACATCACCCATGCGCCCGGACTCGTGGCGCTGGCGGCCGGCGGGCCGCTCCGCCAGCTGCTGCCCAACGCCGACATCTCGGTGACCGCGTTCAACTCCGGGACGACGGCGGTCGAGGCGCTGTTCGCCGACGCCATCGACATCACCTACGTCGGGCCCAATCCCGCCATCAACGCCTATGCCAAATCGGACGGCCAGGCGGTCCGGGTCATCGCGGGGTCCACCTCGGGGGGCGCCTTCCTGGTCGTCCGGGCGGGGATCAACGGCGCCGCTGACCTGCGGGGCGCCAAGATCGCCAGCCCGTCCCTGGGCAACACGCAGGACGTGGCCTTGCGCACCTGGCTGGCCGCGCAAGGCCTGACCACGGACACGGCCGGGGGCGGCGATGTCTCGGTGGTGCCGCAGGAGAACGCCCAGACCCTTGAGACGTTCCTCGCGGGCACCATCGACGGAGCCTGGGTGCCGGAACCATGGGCCACGCGGCTCATCACCGAGGGCGGTGCGCACGTGCTGGTGGATGAGCGGGATCTGTGGCCCGATGGGCAGTACGTCACGACCCAGCTGATGGTGGCGACATCCTTCCTCGCCGCCCACCCCGATGTCGTCCGTCGGATCGTGCTCGCCGACATCCAGGCGGTGGACTTCGCCAACCAGCACCCGGACGAGGCCCAGGCGATCGTCAATGATGAGATCGAGCGGTTCACGACCAAGAAGCTCGGTCCGGACCTCCTCGCGGCGGCGTGGAAGAACCTCGTGTTCACGGTCGATCCGGTGGCGGCATCGCTCCAGAAGTCCGCGACCGATGCCGAGGCGCTCGGGCTCCTCAAGGATCCGGGCGATCTGTCCGGGCTGTACGAGCTCGGGCCGCTCAACGAGCTGCTCAGGGCTCTCGGCCGCGAGCCGGTCAAGGGGCTCTGAACGTGGTCGCGATGCCGGTGCCGGCCGATCTCGCGGTGCGGCCCGTGGCCGGACTGGCGCACGCTGACGCAGCCGTGCGGATCGCGCACCTGACCAAGGTGTTCGGGAGCGGATCAGGTGCGGTGATCGCGCTCGAGGACTTCTCGCTGGTCGTCGGGCGAGGCGAGTTCGTGTGCATCCTCGGGGCGTCGGGCTGCGGCAAATCCACGCTGCTCAACGTGATCGCCGGCCTCGACGAGCCCACGGCGGGTGAGGTCCAGCGCCTGGGCGAGCCGTCGTTCATGTTCCAGGAGGCGGCCCTGTTCCCCTGGCTCAGCGTGGAGCGCAACGTGGAGCTGCCGCTGCGGCTGCGGCGCGTCCCCGCGGCAGCGCGTCGCGCTCGGGTCGCCGAGCTGCTGGATCTCGTCCAGCTCACGGCGTTCGCCCGGCGTCAGCCGCACGAGCTGTCCGGCGGCATGCGCCAGCGCGTCGCGCTGGCGCGAGCACTCGCCCACGACACCCAGGTCCTGCTCATGGACGAACCGTTCGGGGCCCTGGACGCGATGACGCGCGACATCCTCCACGACGAGCTGGAACGCATCTGGCAGGCGACCGGGCGGACCATCCTGTTCGTCACCCACAACGTGCGGGAGGCCGCCCGCCTGGGCGACCGTATCGTGCTCCTGACGAGCCGGCCGGGGAGGGTCGCCGAGGAGTTCCCGGTCGCGATCCCCCGGCCGCGGCGGATCGAGGATCCGGATGTGGCCGGGCTGGCCGGCAGGATCACGACCCGGCTGCGGGAAGAGGTGGCCAGCCATGGCCGTTGAGCTCCAGCATCGCCTGTCGCTGGGCGGCCACGGCGCGGTCCGGGGACGACGCGAGGTCGCCGGCCTCGATGCGCTCGAGACCCAGCGCGTCCCGTCGATCCCCACCGCACAACGGGCATGGGCCGCGACCTGGCCCAAGCTGCTGGCGTTGGGAATCGTGCTGGGCACCTGGGAGCTGGTCGTGTGGACCGGCTGGCGGCCGAGCTACGTGCTGCCCCCGCCGTCCGCGGTGCTCGGGCGGCTGTGGCAGGAGGTCGGCACCGCCGAGCTCTGGCTGGCCGTCTGGACGACGCTCAGGCGCGCCATCTGGGGCTTCGGCCTGGCGGTGACGATCGGCGTGGGGGTGGGCGTGCTGGTCTCTCGGTTCCGGGTCCTGCGGTCCGCCATCGGGTCGCTGATCATGGGCCTCCAGACCATGCCGTCGATCGCGTGGTTCCCGCTCGCGATCCTGCTGTTCAAGCTCAGCGAGGAGGCGATCACGTTCGTGGTCGTCCTGGGAGCCGCGCCGTCGATCGCGAACGGCCTGATCCACGGCGTCGACCACATCCCGCCGGTCCTCACCCGGGCCGGCCGGGTGCTCGGGGCGCGGGGCCTCGACGCCTACCGGTACGTGATCCTGCCGGCCGCGATGCCCAGCTTCGTGGGCGGGCTCAAGCAGGGTTGGGCGTTCGCATGGCGGAGCCTGATGGCCGGTGAGCTGATCGTGGTGATCGCGAACAAGGCCTCGCTGGGCCAGCTGCTCCAGGTGAACCGGGAGCTCGCGGACAGCCAGGGAATGCTCGCGATCATGATGGTGATCCTGGTCATCGGAATCGTGCTCGACGCGCTGGTGTTCGGGACCCTGGAACGGCGGATCCGCAGCAAGCGGGGCCTGCTGGCCGGCTGAGGGGCGGGCGGCCGGATCACCGGACAGCCAGGGAGCCGTCCTCCGCTAGTGGGCGACGCGTGCGTCTAGTGGGCGACGAGTGCGTCCGGATCGTCGAGCAGCGCCCGGACATCCGGCGGCAGCACCCCCGCCACCACGTCCGCGATCGTGACCCGCTCGAGCACGCGCCGGACGCCCACCCGGTTGGCCAGCCAGACGTCGCGGAGCGCCGTCGCCGGTCCCTCGAACGAGAGCGCCTCCGGGCGGATCCCTCGCACGTCCGCCAGCGGCCCCTCGACGGCCCGGATGACGTCCGCGATGGTGATCCCGCCGGCCGGGCGGGCCAGACGGTGGCCACCGACCTGGCCGCGCAGGGAGCGCACGAGCCCCGCCCGGCGCAGATCCACCATGATGTTGTTCAGGAACGAGAGCGGGATGTCCTGGGCGATCGAGATCTGGTCGGCCTTCGTCGGCAGGTCGTCGTTCCCGTGAGCCGCCAGCTCGCACATGGCTCGAACCGCGTAGTCAACCTTGGCCGAGATCCGCACGCCGGAATCGTACGACGGCGGACGAACCGCGATCGGCCGCTGCGACGATCAGGCCGGGCGGGCGTAGGCGCACCACGCCGGTGACTAGGAGCCGGCCGTGCCCAGTCCGATCAGCACGATGGCGATGCCGGTCAGCACGACGCCCGCCACGTGGCTGCGCGTCAGCCGCTCGTGGAGCACCGCGATCGCCAGCAGCACCGTCCCCACCGGGTACAGCGAGCTCAGCATGGTGGCGATCGCGAGGTCGCCGGTCTGGGCCGCGAGGATGAACGCCACGTTGCCGGCCATGTCCAGCAGCCCGACCAGGATGACCCGGCGGAATGACCAGGCGTCGAGCCGCCACGGCTGTCTCCACGCGACCACGAGCACCGCGACCACGATCGCCTGCACCAGCCGGATCAGCACCAGGGGCGCGAACGCCCCCGCGTCGGACAGCTGGCCGATCGACACGTTGAACACCGCGATCGCGCTGCCGGCCGCCAGGGCCCACCGGATGCCGGACGGCCGGCCCTCACCGTGACCCGGCACCCGCGTCACCAGCACGACGGCGACCAGCGCGGTGATGATCCCGACCACGGCCTCGGTCGTAGGCACTCCCTCGAGCGCGAACCCGATCACGACCGGCACGGCCGCCCCGATGACGCCGGTCGTCGGGGCGACCACGCCCATGCGCCCGACAGCCAGGCCGCGATACAGGGTCGAGATGCCGATGACACCGGCCAGGCCCGCCGCCAGCGACCAGGCGATGTCGGTGCCCTGCGGAATGGGCTCGCCCCGCGCGATCCCCAGCCCGAGGGCGGCGAACAGGCCCACGAGCTGGGTCACCGCGACCACGCCGAACAGCGGCGCGCGTCGACTCAGCAGACCCCCGCCGAAGTCGCCCGCACCCCAGGCCAGGGCCGACAGAAGGCCGAGCAGGACGACCGGCGTGCCCGACCCGAGGACGTCAGGCAGGCACCACCTCTTCGTCCTGGGTGTCGTCCACCGCGGTCGGCGGGGCCAGCTCCACCACCTGGTCGGCGAGCTGGTCGTAGCGATCCGAGCAGGTGAGGTAGATCACCTGGAAATCGGTGGCGAGCTCGCGGAGCACCTCGAGGGCACGCGCGGCGCGGGCGTCGTCGAGCGTGACGAACGGATCGTCGAGCACCAGCGGCGGACGCCGATCCCCAGTGACGAGGCGCACGAGCCCGAGGCGCGCCGCGAGGTAGATCACGTCGAGCGTGCCCTGCGAGAGGCTCGTGACGGCCACCCAGTCGCCGCACTCGGGGGCGTAGACCTCGATCCCGAGATTGGTGTCGTCGATGCGGACCCGCCGATAGCGGCCGTCGGTGATCCGGGCGATATCCCCGACCATCCGGCGCTCCAGGTACCGCGTTGCCGTCTGCATCGTGGCCTGCTCCGCGTCGTTGATCTCGGCCAGGGTCCGGGCGTAGACGCGCTCGCGCCGGCGGAGCGCGGCGAGCTCTTCCTTCCAGGTCGCCAGGCGCTCGGCAAGGCCTGCCACCTCCTCCGCGTCGACGGGGTTCTGCTCCACCCGGGCGCGGGCGTTCGCCTCATCGTCCCGGACCCGGTCCAGCGCGTGCTCCGCGTCGGCCACCTCGACCTCGAGCCGCTCGCGGGCCCGGGGCTCCTTCGCGATCGGTCCCAGTGCCTCGAGCGCGGCCGTCTTCTGCTCGACCTCGAGCGCCGCGCTGTCCCGGCGCGTGGGCAGGACGTCCAGCGGCTCATCGCTGATCAGGCCGGACAGCCGGGATCGCCGACGCTCGATCTCGCTGACATGCGCCTCCTCCGCCTGGAGCTGCGCCTCCGCCTCGGCGGGCTCGGTCAGGCCCAGGCGCTGCAGGAGGTCATCGCGCTCGGCCTGGGCCTCGCGCAGCTCGAGCTCCATCTCGGAGCGACCCCGGAGCCGCCGGTCGACCTCCACGTCGCGCAGCTGCTTGTCCGTCCGATCGCCCCGGCGCAGCCAGATGCCGACCACGGCGAGCGCCAGGCCGATCACGGCCGCGATGCCGCCGACGACGAGCGCCGCGGTGCCCAGGGTCCCGACCCCGGTCAGATCGAACCCGAACCCGGCGGCGGCGACCAGGATCCCCAGCAGCACCAGGATCAGCGACCAGCGCGACAGCGGGCGCCACCGAACCTCGGGCGGCACCTCGAAGCTGACCTGCACCTCACCAGCGAGCATCGCCTCGAGGGTGGAGATCTTGGCGGTGACCGTTCGCAGGCGCTCCACGGTCGAACGCAGGACCGGAAGGGGCGTCGTCGCCGGATGGGTGCGATCGAGCTCGACGATCTCGTCCCGGATGACGACAGCCTCGCGGAACCGTTCGAACCGCTCCTGCGCGCCGTCGCGCTCGGATGCGAGCCGCTCGGCCTGGCGGGCCTTCTCCAACATCGCCCGCCGCTCGGCGAGGGCGGTATCCGCCTCCGCGCGCCGGTCCCTCGCGACCGCCAGGGCGTCGCGATCCTGCTCGAGCCTGGTGAGCGCGTCCTCGCCCGCCTGGAGGCGGGTCGAGGCGTCAGTCACGGCGTCCTCGGCAACCTTGAGCCTGCCGGGGTTCTTCAGGCCCCGGGTCTGCAGGTCGTGGAGGGCCCGGTCGAGCTTCTTCTTCGCCCGGCTGGTCCCCCGGTCAGCGCCGCTGATCGAGGCCTGGAGCCGGTCGCGCAGCGCTCCCTCGTCCCGCTGCAGGCCGGCCAGCTCGTGGTGGCGGACGGATGCCGTCGACCGGAAGAAGCCCTCGGTGGGTACACCCGACAGCTCGGCCAGCGCCTCGTCGGCACGCGCCGGATCCGTGATTACCTCGCCGTCGAGATCCAGCCGGACCTGGCCGCGGGCGCCACGGAACGACTTGGCCAGGCGACCGACGTGGGCGCCACCCTCCTCGTCCTCGTAGGTGAACGAGAGGGCGATCCCGGTGCGGCTTTCCGCGCCGCCGTCCCAGGGGACAAGGCCGTCGAGGTCGGACGCGGCGCTCGTGGCACGACGCGTGAGCGCCAGCTCGATGGCGCGCTGGATCGTGGACTTGCCCGACTCGTTGGGGCCGCGAACGATCGTGAGGCCGGGAGCGAACTCGATCTCCGTGTCGCGATAGCGCCGGATGTCGGTGAGGGCAAGGCTGGTGATCCTCACAGGGTCACCTCCTGGCCTGCGAGCAGCAGCCGCCCGAGCCGCAGCACGTCCCGCAGCTCCTCCGCCTCCTGCGCCGCCGTGTCGTCCGGGGAGGCCTCGATCTCGGCGATCCGCCCCTCCACGTTGCGGATGAACGCGCCCGCGATCGTCTCGGCCGGCGGCAGCGCCCCCCCGGTGAGCGCCGGATGACTGACATCCCGCACCCGGATCCGCAGGAACGAACCCTTGAGGGCCGTCTCGATCTCCGCAGGCTCGAGATCCAGCTCGTCAGGCCGGACGCCGATCAGCCGCACGTCGAGCACGAGATCGGGGTTCGCCAGCTGCTCCAGCCGAGCGATGAGGGCAGGCTGGGACTCGACGGTCGCCGCGTCGATCTCCTGTTGCTCGAAGGCGGTCCGGCCGACGGTCCGCTCCTCGACGGTCACGTGCCGCTGCCCGTCGCGATCTTCCAGCGTGACCAGCAGGACCTTGCCCGACCGGTCCTGGTCCACGGCAACCGGCTCCGGCGCGCCCGAGTACGCGTAGGTCACACCCCGGCTCGTTGCCGCCTGGGGTGAGTGCCAGTGCCCGAGGGCCAGGTAGTCGAGACCTGACGCAGCGATCTCCTCGACCGTGATGACCACCTCGTCATGGTCGGTCCGACCCGGGATCGCGATCGCCGCATGGAGCACCCCGATCTTCCAGGTCGCGGCCGGCGTTCTCACGGCCGCAAGATCCCGGAGGGGGCTGTAGGGCGCACGCTTGGTCGGAAACACCGGCCCGTGGACAACGGTGTCGAGGGCGGTGAGGTGGACCCATGGATGCTCGGGCGTCAGGACCGTCACCATGTCCTCGGCCGGCCGCGTGCCGGCCAGCGCGGGCAGATCGTAGGCCCGGTAGACGGATGAGCGGTCGTAGACGTCGTGGGTGCCGGGGACCAGCACCGCCCGGATCCGTGCCTTGGCCAGGCGGCTCAGCTCCGCCGCGACGCGCTCCACGGAGCGCCGCGGCTGGACGTTGGAATCGAACAGGTCGCCGGCGACCAGGAACAGGTCCACCTTCTCCGCGATCGCGAGGTCCACGCTCGCCCTGAACGCGGCGAACTGGCGTTCGCGCTGGGCTGCCGCGGCCTCGCCCAGGTCGGCATGTCGGGCACCCAGGTGGACGTCCGCGGTATGGAGCAGTCGGAGCATACGGTGGGCCTGCCTCCCGGTTTTCAACGCTGCGTGGGACAGGCATGCCGACCGGGTCCCGCGAGCAGCCGCTCCGCCCCGGCCGCGGGACCTGGCAGGGTCCCGGGCGTGGTCGGGGCTCGTCGGTCGCCCCCGGGACCCGGTTGCGATCCGGGCGCCCCCATCGCTCCCGTCTCGCCATGCCGAGTCTCGCGGATCATTGTGACAGGTCGGCCGTCACGGTCGCCATGGTCCGTGGACATTGTCCTGGCGGGACGGCGCTGCGAGCGGACCGGCTCCCGCCGCGGTTGCCGGCTGACCGGGCCCGGGCGTCGGGCGGCCCGGGGCGCCGCCAGCAGCGTTCGCCGACCCGGTGTAGGCTGGCGCAACTGAACCACCGGTGCGCCCCGAGCTAGGGACTCCGAGAACGGCACCCTGGGTCGCGGTCCCGGCTGACTCCCCGCCGCTACCGTCGCCCCCAGGGACGGTCCCGCGTTCGCCGTGCACCAGCACCGTCCGAGCGCGCGCCCGGGAGGAGACATCGTGACCTACGTCGACCGTTCCCTCACCTGCGTGGACTGTGGAGTGGAGTTCGTCCACTCGGCGGCCGACCAGGAGTACTACGTCCAGAAGGGGTTCACCTCCGACCCCAAGCGCTGCGCGTCATGCAGGGCCTATCGGCGTGCCACCCGCGACGGCGGTGGTGACGTCCGGTCGATCGGGGGACCGCGAGGCTACGAGCGCACCGACGACCGCGCCCCGCGCGAGTACTTCGTCGCGATCTGCTCGTCGTGCGGCAACCAGGCCCAGGTGCCGTTCAAGCCCCGCATGGACAAGCCCGTGTACTGCTCGGACTGCTTCCGCCAGGTGCGGCCGGACTGATCTCGCTCGATCCGGCCGGGTTGGGCTGATCCGGCCGGATCCGACCGGATCCCGCCAGATCGCCGCCTGCCGGCGCCGCCGGTCAGAGGCGGAACACCTCGTCCCTGCGAAACCGCTCGCGGTGCCGTCCGCGCCAGACCGTGACCCGGCCCGGGCCATGCACCTGCCAGGCTCCGTTGCGTCCGACGACCGCCGTGTCCTCGTCGATCCCGAGGACGATCGATCCCCGGGGCGCCTGGAGGGCAACGGCCGCGGCGAGCGCCTCCGGCCACGCGTCGTAGTGCGGCAGGACCGCGACCCCGGCCACGAGCGCCAGGCCGGACGACCAGCGGATGGGGAACGGCAGCGGCAGTCGCACCCTGGGCAGGATCCAGAGATCCATCGACCGACCGGCGATCGCCATCGCACCCGCCGAGCAGCCCGTGATCACGGCGCCCCGGGCATGGGCCGAGACCAGCGCTCCGCCCAGCGGAGACTCGCGCAGCACCCGCAGCAGGTGGCGCGGGTGGCCGCCCGAGAGGTAGACCAGGTCGGCTTCGCCGATGGCCTGGAGGGCCGCCGCGTCGTGACCCTCGGCGACGCTCCGCACCAGCACCGGCTCGACCTCCGCGCCGAGCGCGGCAAAGTGCGCCGTGCCCATCTCCGCCCACGATCGAAAGGTGTCCTCGCCATCGACCGCGGACGCGGTGGGCAGGATCACGACACGCGGCCGCGGCCGACCGGTCGACTGGAGCAGGCCTCGATCGAACTCGGCCATCGGGGCAAGGAACTCACCGGCGCCGACGAGCGCCACGGGTCCGGGCACGCGCGCAGTCTAGATCAGGCGACCGAACGGCGAGTCCGGGGCTCCAGGTGCTGGACTCTCGCGCGACAGCCTGCGAAACTCCGCGGACCATGCCTCGCCCGATGAACCGGTGACCCGGATCCAGCGCTGGACCATGCTCGCGGCGATCCTCGGATCGTCGATGGTGTTCCTCGACGGGACGGTCGTGAACCTGGCGCTTCCCAAGATCGGCGAACAGCTGCCGGCGACCCTCGTCTCGACGCTCGAGGGCCAGACGTACGCGGTCAGCGGCTACCTCGCGACGCTGGCCGCGCTGCTCATCCTGGCCGGCGCCCTGGCCGACTACCACGGTCGGCGGCGTGTGTTCGCCATCGGCCTCATCGGCTTCGGGACCACCTCGGTCCTGTGCGGGCTCGCCCCGACCCTCGAGCTCCTGGTGCTGTTCCGGATCCTCCAGGGAGCGGCGGGGGCATTGCTGGTGCCGGGATCCCTTGCCATCCTCACCGCCATCTTCGAGGGGCAGGCGAGGGCCCGCGCGTTCGGCATCTGGGCGTCGGCCACGTCCGCCACGACGCTCCTCGGTCCGGTGGTGGGCGGGCTGCTGGTCGACGGCGTGAGCTGGCGGGCGGCCTTCTTCATCAACATCCCGCTGGTCGTGCTGGCGCTGTACGCGACGATCCGGTACATGCCCGAGACGAAGGCCGAGGGCGCCAGCGGCCGGTTCGACTGGCTCGGCGCCGTCGTCGCTGCCGTGGCGATCGGGGGTCTCGCGTTCGGCACGATCCGAGGCCAGGACCGCCAGTGGCAGGACCCGGTCGCCTGGGCGGCGCTCGGGCTCGGCGCCCTGGCGCTGGTGGCGTTCCCGATCCTGATGGCCGTCCGTCCGAACCCGCTGGTGCCGCTGGACCTGTTCCGACGCCGGCAGTTCGCGACGATCAACCTGTCGACGCTCTTGATCTACGGCGCCCTGTACACGACCTTCACCTTCCAGTACCTCTACCTGCAGGGCGTCCTGGGCTACACGGCAACCGCGGCCGGCATCGTGGCCCTGCCCACCAGCCTCCTGCTCACGGTCCTGTCCACGCGGGTGGGCTCGCTGGCCGGACGGTTCGGAGCGCGTCCGTTCCTGTGGATCGGGCCGCTGCTCATGGCCGCCGGGCTCGCCTGGTTCGCGCGCGTCCCGTCCACCTCGACCCCGTGGAAGCTGGCGCCGTCGGACCCGTCGACGTTCATGCCGCCGATGTCGGTGGTGATCGACGTGCTGCCGTTCCTGCTGCTGTTCGGCGTCGGTATCTCGCTCGTCGTCGCGCCCCTGACCTCGACGCTGATGTCGTCCGTCCCGGTCCGGAACGCGGGCGTGGCATCGGCGATCAACAACGCGGTGAGCAGGGTCGGTCAGCCGATCCTGTCGGCCCTGATCTTCGTCGTGGTGACCGGATCGTTCTATGCCGCGCTGGCCGATGCCGTCCCCGGCCTCGATCCAGGCAGTCCCGAGCTCCGTGCGCAGGTCCAGCCGCTGAACCCGCCCAAGCCGGGGACACCGGCGGCGGTGGCCGATGCGGCTCGCGATGCATCCACGGAGGCGTTCCACCTCGCGGCCCTGGTCTGCGCGGGGCTGCTGGCGGCGGGGGCGGCGGCGAACTGGGTGGGCCTGCGAGAGCCGGCACCGTTGGGCGCCGGCGAGCGCGACGGCACGTCCTCGCCGGCGTCGTAGCCTCGCCAGGGAACGGGGTCAGGCCCGGGAGCCATCACCCGGCACCTGGTGGTGAACGCCGCTCAGGGCCGGACGCGGAACGGGCCACCGTGACCCGGGATCACGATGTCGGCCGCTGCCAGCACGCGGGCACGGTGCCGCTCGATCAGGGCCTGGTCCCAGCCCAGCGGATCCTGTTCGGGTGTCCGGTCCTCGCGCCACCACAGGTGCGTCATCGCGTACACGGCATCGTCGGCCTCGACCACCAGCGTCGCGTCCTCCTCCGTGTGGCCCGGCGTGAGCCACAGCTGCGATCGCGGCGCGAGGTGATAGCCATCGCCATCGTGATCGAGCCACAGGTCGTCCCGGTAGCGGGCCCAGAAGTCCACGACCTCCGCGTTCGGGAACAGCGCGATGTTGATGGTGTGGTCCGGGTGGTGGTGGCTGAGGAACACGTGGGTGACGGCCTCGGGCGCCACCTCGAGCGCCCCCAGGGGTTCGAGGATCAGCGCGCGTCGCGCGACCATCCCCGGGTCAACGACGATCAGGGCGTCCGCATCGCGGACGAGGACGATGGACGAGCCCACGCGGTCGCCCGCGTAGCCGGCATGAAGGAGATGCACGCTGGTCATGCGCGGAGCGTACGCCGTGACCATCATCGCGCCGCGGTTCGTGTGCGGCACGCGCAACGCCCCGTCGTCCCGGCGGCAACGCTGGCATGCTCCGGCCATGCCCGACATCGAGCCCGCTGACCTGATCCTGACCGGCGGCCACGTCTACACGGCCGATCCGGCGGGCACGCGCGCGGATGCCGTGGCCGTCCGGGGTAACCGGATCGTCGCCGTCGGCAGCGCCCGGGAGGTCGCTGCCCTGCGTGCGCGGACAACCCGGGTCATCGACCTGCGAGGCCGGATGACCGTCCCGGGGTTCGGCGATGCCCACGTCCACCCCATGCACGGTGGGCTCGCCATGCTCCGGTGCGAGCTCCACAGCGACGGATTCGGCCGGTCGCTCGACGACTACCTCGGGGTCATCGCCGGCTACGCGGCGGCGCATCCCGACCGGCCCTGGATCCTGGGCAGTGGCTGGAACATGGCGGATTTCGCGGGCGGCACGCCACGGCGAGAGGACCTCGATCGGGTCGTCCCGCACCGGCCGGCCTACTTGCCCAACCGCGACGGTCACAGCGCGTGGGTCAACAGCCGCGCGCTCGAGCTCGCCGGCGTGACGG
The DNA here is from genome assembly GCA_963732805.1 of uncultured Chloroflexia bacterium. Taxonomy (GTDB): domain Bacteria; phylum Chloroflexota; class Limnocylindria; order Limnocylindrales; family CSP1-4; genus CAIXZV01. The sequence continues at coordinate 675,420 of CAVTAW010000002.1, read as the reverse complement.
CGGACACGCCCGACCCCTATGACGGGCGCATCGAGCGCGACCCGGACGGGTCGCCCACCGGGAGCCTCCACGACGGGGCCATGGACCTCGTCTCGTCGATCGTCCCCCCGACGACGCTCGAGGAGCAGACCGAGGGGCTCCGGGCCGGCCAGCGGTACATGCACGCGTTCGGGCTGACGCAGTGGCAGGACGCGATCGTCGAGCCCGGTGAGGAGGCCGCCTATCGGGCGCTGGGCTCCGCGGGCGAGCTGACGGCCCGGGTCGTGGGAGCCCTGTGGTGGGACCGCCATCGCGGCCTCGAGCAGATCGACGAGCTGATCGAGCGTCGCGCGCGAGGTCCCGTCGGTCGCTTCCGCCCCACGAGCGTGAAGATCATGCAGGACGGCGTGCTCGAGACGTACACCGGCGCGATGCTCGAGCCGTATCTCCGCTCGGACGGACTGCCGACCACGAACCGCGGGCCGAGCATGGTCGATCCCGCCGTGCTCAACGAGGCGGTCACCCGCCTTGATCGGGAGGGCTTCCAGGTCCATTTCCACGCCATCGGCGACCGGGCCGTGCGGGAGTGCCTGGATGCAGTCGAGGCGGCCCGCACGGCCAACGGGCCGTCCGACCATCGCCACCACATCGCGCACATCCAGGTGATCCACCCGCAGGACATTCCCCGCTTTGCCGCCCTGGACGTGGTCGCCAACGCGCAGGCCCTGTGGGCGATCCACGAGGCCCAGATGGACGAGCTCACGATCCCGTTCCTCGGCCCGGAGCGATCCGGGTGGCAGTATCCGTTCGCGTCCCTGCTGCGCGCCGGCGCGCGCCTTGCGATGGGCAGCGACTGGTCAGTCTCCTCGCCCAACCCGCTGCTCGAGATGGAGCACGCGGTGACTCGCGTCGCATACGCCTGGCGGGGCGAGCGCGAGCCGTTGCTGCCCGACGAACGGATCTCGCTCGACGCGGCGCTGGCCGGGTTCACGTCGGGCACGGCGTTCGTCAACCACCTCGAGCACGAGACGGGCACGATCGAGGTCGGCAGGCTGGCCGATCTCGCTGTCCTGGACCGCGACCTGTTCGGTCCGGGCGCCGGGCCGATCGGCGATGCCCGGGTCGTTGCGACCTTCGTGGACGGCGTCGCCGTGCATGAGATGCCGTCCCTGGAGGGATAGCGGCCGCTCAGCATCGCCGTGGCGCGGCCGTCGCGCGACATGGACGGCATGGGCCGGATGACGTAGGCGATTCGAGGTTTCCGGTCCATCGGCGTCCTGGCGCGGGTGATCGACACTGCCCACAGCGGCAACGAACGAACCAGCCAGAACCCCAGCTGCCGCGGAAAGGAGGGCATCGGTGATGCACCCGCTCGCGATGTACGTCGCGCATTACCAGAACGACCTTCGCGCCGAGGCCGAGGCTGCCCGCCTCGCCCGGAACGCCCGCCCCCAGACCAACGGACTGATGGCCTCCGTCCGCGGCGTCGCCCGCGGCCTCCGCGGCCAGCGGTCGAACCGGACCGGCTCCTGGTCCCACGCCTGACTCCCCACATGGCCGGCCGGCCTCCCTCCGGCCGGCTCCATAACCGGGCTGCCTCTCCTCCCGGCCCGGCGCCCAACTTGCAGAACCCCCGCTCCCCGTCCCGGGAGCGGGGGTTCTCGTACGCGGGCCGGGGCGCAGCTGCAGCAGCCCGGCCATCAGCCGGGCCCGAGGTCCTGCGGGGTATCGACGTCGGCGAGCGTGCGGCCCGCGGGATCGAGCCGCCGCCACTGCCCCGCTGGAACGGACGCCGACTGGATCCGGTCGAGGAGTCCGCCGAGGGCACGGCGATCCTCCGCCAGCAGCGAGCGAGCGGCCGGAGCCGCCGCCATCGTTCGGACCGCCATCGGCAGCACGCACCGCGGTTCGGCCTCCAGCGTCGCCGCGCCGAGCGACGGATCGACGACCAGCAGCTCGACCAGCAGCTGGAGGACGCCAGGGACCAGCCATGGCATGTCGCCGCCGACCACAACGGCGATCTCGGAGCCGGTCGCTGAGCCCAGGCCGGCTGCGAGGCCCGCCAGCGGTCCGCGATGCGCGACGGCGTCACGCACCACGATCGTGCGGTCCATCACCGATGCCGGCAGGACCGGCCCGGGCGACTCCGGCGCGATGACGATGACGAGGCGGTCGGCGATCGCGGCGCATGCCTCGATCGCATGCTCCAGCAGCGGCCGTCCGTCGAGGTCGGCCGTGAGCTTGTTCGCCCCGAAGCGCGAGGAGGCGCCACCCGCCAGCACGACGGCGTCGACCTTCATGCCGCGTCCCCGCCAGTGGACGGGCCGGACGAGGCGGGCTCGCGCATGCGGGCCAGGGTCCTGGGTCCCAGGACGTGCCCGGCGTCGGTGCGCCGCAGCAGCCCACGCCGGTCAAGATCCTCCAGGATCACCATCACGTACCGGCGGCTGGTGCCGGTTGCGTCTCGGAGTGCCGCCGGCGAGAGCGGTGCCACCGCCGCCATCGCCAGGGCCCGTTTCACGAGGTCGCGATAGGTCGCGGACGCCCAGGCGAGATCGTCCTCGAGCCGGACGATCCTGCCGGTTGCCTCCAGGGCGCGCAGGCCATCGGCCGGACATCCGGCACCCCGCGCCGCCGCCTCGAGCGACGGTGGGGCCGCGACCGACAGCACGGCCTCGAGCCGGTCCATCGCGGCGAGGGTCCCCGGCGCCAGGCCGGCCTCCCGTCCTGCGTCCCGGATGCGGTCACCGTCCCGCGCCAGCACCACTTCGGCCAGCAGGCGGTCCTCGACCACCCGGGCCACCGTCTCGGCACCGACCCGGTCGAGTGACACCAGTCGGCGTGCCAGGAGGGCGAGGTCGGCACGGAGGGCGGGGATCGGCACGCCCCGGGCGTCCGGGTGGGCCGCGTGATGCGCCTCGACGATCTCCCGGGCCCGATCGCCGAGGGCCGCGTCCACGTCGACCGCGAGCCGCCAGCGACCGGAATCACGGAGCGCCCCATGGACGTCGAGCCGCGCCGGCCACGACCCGACGGGCTCCGCGGCCAGCGCGGCCGCCCTGGCGCGGGTCAGCCGCCGCCTCGAGACCCCGCGAGGGGGCGCCGGGTCCAGGATCACGCCGCCCCCGGCCGTGGATGCGGGCGATGGCCAGCGGAGCACGATCCGGTCGCCCGGGGCCGCCGCGATCACCGTGTCCAGGCGCAGGATCGCGAGCTCGGAGCCGCCCGGCAGGTCGATCGCCTCGCGCGGGCCGCGAACGACCAGCGCATCGGCCTGGCCGGTCCCCGCGTGCAGCCGCAGGCGGTCCCGATCGGAGGGCGGAGCAGGAGATCCATGTCCTGCCTGCGGCCCTCCGAGCCCGGCCTGTGCCCCGCCCAAGCCTGCGGGCGGGCGGATCGCGACCAGGACCCGCGACGTCGCCACGACCCCCGGGTCGGCCGTCAGCACCTGGCCGCGATGCGGCCGCACCCCTTCGGCGCCACCCACCAGCAGCGCCGTCCGTCCGCCGGTTGCGACGTCCACGGTCTCGCCACGGACCTGCGCCTCACGGACGCGCACATCCACGCTCCCGGGCAGCAGTCGGAGCGTCATGCCCGGCGTGACCTCGCCGCCACGGAGACTGCCGGTGACCACCGTCCCGCGACCCCGGACGGAGAACACGCGGTCCACGGCCAGGCGCGGCGTGCCCGCGTTCGACAGCTGGCCCTCGACCCGGCCCGCCAGCGCCGCGATCGCGTTGCGGACGTCGTCCAGCCCCTCGCCCGTCGTCGATGAGGCGACGATCACCGGGGAACCGGCCAGGGACGTTCGCGCCAGCAGGGCATCGACCTCGGCGAGCAGGTCGGACCGGCGGCCGGTCCCGGGTGCCAGGTCGGCCTTGGAGATGACCGCCAGTCCGTCCCGGATGTCCAGCGCGTCCAGGAGCTCCAGGTGCTCGAGCGTCTGGGCGTTCGGACCGTCGTCGGCCGCCACGACGAGCAGCGCCGCGTCGATCTCGCCGGCTCCGACCAGCATGTTGCCCACCAGCCGGTCGTGGCCGGGCACGTCGACGAAGTCCACGATCGACCCGTCCGGCAGCGCGAGATGGGCATATCCGACGTCGATCGTCATCCCTCGCCGGCGCTCCTCCGGCAACCGGTCCGCATCGATGCCGGTGAGGGCCCGAAGCAGCGTGGTCTTGCCGTGATCGATGTGGCCCGCAGTGCCGATGACGACGCTCATCGCCGGGACGCGAGGCCCGCGATCCGCCGTGCGATGGTGCCGTCGTCGACCGGGGCGACGGTCCGGAGGTCGAACACGATCGCGTCATCGAGGATCCGGGCAAGCACCCGGTCGTTCGGGGCGGCGCCATCCGAAGCCGACTCCCGGCGCAGGGCTGCCACGGCGCGCGTCGTCGACGGGACACGGACGGCAACTCCCCAGGACGGCAGCGTCTGGCCGGGGAGGGATCCGCCGCCGACCGGCGAGCGAACCTCGATCGGCCGCACGTCGACGCCTCCCCCAGACGCCGCCTCCCCGGCGATCCGCTCGGCCCGCTGTCGAAGTGACGATGGCGTTCGCGCGATCTGCTGCCACACGGGGATGTCGATCGCTGCGCGTCCGTTCCGATAGATGGCGAGCGTCGCCGCCACGCCGGCAAGGATCGCCTTGTCCGCACGGACTGCCCGCGCCAGCGGGTCCCGCCGGATCCGCTCGACGAGGTCGCGCCGCCCGACGATCAACCCTGCCTGCGGCCCGCCGACGAGCTTGTCGCCGCTGAACACCACGATGTCGGCCCCGGCCTCGAGCCGCTCGGACGGCGTCGGCTCGTGGGCGAGGCCGAAGGCGGCGGTGTCCAGCATTGCTCCCGAGCCCAGGTCGTCGACGACCAGCGCGCCATGCCGATGGGCGAGCGCGGCGACCGTGGCGAGGTCCGCGGATTCGGTGAACCCGTCCATGGCGAAGTTGGACGGGTGGACGCGGAGCACGACGCGCGCACGCCCCTCGGCCAGCGGGGGCTCGAAGTCCTCGGCCCGGGTCCGGTTGGTCGTGCCCACCTCGATCAGCCGCGCGCCGGCGCGGGCGACGATCTCCGGGATCCGGACGCCACCACCGATCTCCACCAGTTCGCCCCGTGACACGACCACCGACCCCCGGCGCCCGGCCAGGCCGACGGCCAGCAGGAGGGCCGCCGCGTTGTTGGTCACGACCAGCGCCTGATCGGCACCCGTCAGCGCGACGAGGTGCTCCTCGGCCACCCGGAACCGTGGACCGCGACGGCCGCTGCCGGGATCGAGCTCGAGATAGCCGTACCCGGCGGCCGCAGCGAGTGCCGCCGAGCGTGCCGCCCTGGGCCACGGCGCGCGGCCCAGGTTCGTGTGCAGGATCACGCCCGTCGCGTTGATCACCCTGGGAGGGATCGTCAGCGCCGGGTCGCCGAGGGCCTCGATCCTGTCCATCACTGCGTCGGCCAACTCTCCCTCGGACGCCGGCGACGCGCCGGCGGCCAGCCGCTGCCGCTCCTCCGCGATCACCGTCCGGACCAGCGTCGTCAGCGCCTCGGGCTCGGACGCCTCGAAGCCGTTCCGAACGAGCGCCAGGACGTGCTCGACGCTGGGAGGATGGAGCCGGGTCGAGGTGTCGGTCGACACGGACGGCGGGTCGGTCACCCCCCGATCATCGCAGGCCCGGGCCAGCCGTGGATCACGCGGCATGACCGTCGAACCGGCGGAGCACCCGGTGCCGCGACTAGGATGGCGCCGGGGGACGGCGGCGGGAGGGCGAATGAAGCGGTCCGGCGGCTCGCCAGATGTCGTGATCGTCGGCGGCGGCATCGTGGGCACCGCGGCGGCGGCGTTCCTCGCCGAAACCGGGGCATCGGTGGTGCTCGTGGAGCGCGAGGGCCTGGCGTCCGGTGCCTCGGGCGCCAACTCGGGCGTCGTCCAGCACCCGTTCGACCCGATCCTGGCCGACCTCTACGCACGGACCCTGGACCTGTACCGAGACCTCGCGGCGAGCTCCAATGCGTTCCCGTTCGCCACGCGTCCGGTCGGCCTGCTGTACATCTCCCCGGACGAGGCGGCGGCACGGCGCCAGGCTGCCCTGATCGATGCGACGTTCCCGTCCCTGGGCACGGACGTGGTGGGCGGGCAAGACCTGCGGCGGGTCGAGCCCGCTGCCGGGCAGGATCTGTGGGCCTGTCGCGTGGACATCGGCTACCCGGTCATGCCCGGCGCATCGACCTACGCCTACGCCTCCATTGCCGAATTCGAGCGGTGCGATCCTCCGCCTCGGCCGATCCGCCACGCTCACGGTCGCGGGCGACGCCGTGATCGGCGTCCGGATCGACGGGCAGCCCCTGGCCGCGGGCGCCGTGCTCGCTGCCGCGGGACCGTGGACCCCGGCCTTGCTCGACCCGACCGGACGCTGGAACCCGATCCGCCCGAGGTGGGGTGTGGTGGTCGAGGCGGAGCTGGCGAGCCCGCCGCGCCACGTGCTCGAGGAGGCCGGCATCGAGGCCGTCCTGGACACGATGCCCGCTGGCGAGCCAGGGCTCGACGCCGTCGAGTTCAGCCTCGTCCCCCTCCCCGGCGCGAGCGCCGTGGGATCGACGTTCCTGCCCCTCGAGCCCGACCCCGCACGCTGGACGGAGGCGATCCTGATCCACGCCTCGCGATTCGTCCCGGCGGTGGCCGACGCCCCGATCCGCGGGGCCCGTGCCTGCGCCCGACCCCAGAGCGACGATGGGCGACCGCTGATCGGCGCGGTGCCCGGCCGCCGCAACCTGTATGTCTGCGCGGGACATGGGCCGTGGGGCATCTCGACCGGCCCGGCCTCGGCCCGGCTGGTCGCGGACCTGGTGCTGGGTCGATCGGCCGTGATCGCCCCGGAGCTGGATCCGGCCCGCTTCGGCCCGCCGTTCTAGCCAGCATCGGGATGCGAGCGGCTGGCGGGAGCGCATGGGAGTCGAACCCACCGCGCGACGCCGGGCGCCGCGCCACCGGTGTTGAAGACCGGGGAACCCACCGGGGCCCATCCGCTCCCGGCGCGATGGTATCGCCCGCGGTCGCGCGCCTATGATCCGGGCATGGTTGCCCGCTCGCCTGCCGATGACCTGCCGCCGATGCGGCTGACTGACCTGACCGACTGTGGAGGCTGTGCCGCCAAGCTCGGCGCGGATCTGCTGGCCGATGCGCTCGCCGCGCTCGGAGCCTCCGAGGCCGCGACGGACCGCGCCCTGATCGCGGGCCTCGACCCGCCCGACGACGCCGCGGCGTGGCGGCTGTCCGACGAGCTCGCCGTCCTGGGCACCGTGGACTTCTTTCCGCCCCTCGTGGACGACCCGCGCGTCTACGGCGAGATCGCGGCGGCCAACGCGCTCTCGGACATCTTCGCGATGGGCGGCCGGGTCCTGTTCGCGCTCTCGATCGCGGCGTTCCCCGAGGACTTCCCCCCGGCCGCGCTGGCGGCGGTGCTCGAGGGTGCGGCCGCCACCGTCCGCGAGGCCGGTGGCCTGCTGGCCGGCGGCCACACCATCCGGGACCCGGAGCCCAAGTACGGGCTCGCGGTCATCGGGACCGGTCACCCGGACCGTCTGTTCCGCAAGGGCGGTGCGATGCCGGGCGACGTGCTGCTGTTGACCAAGCGCCTGGGTACGGGCCTGCTCGTGAGCGGGCGCCGCCAGGGCCGGACGAGTGACGCGGATCTCGGGGCGGCCGTCGAGCAGATGCGTGCGCTCAACCTGGCGGCAGCGGAGGTCCTGGGTCGCCACGCGATCCGCGGCGCGACGGACGTGACGGGGTTCGGCTTGCTCGGGCACGGCCTCGAGATGGCGAGGGCGTCGGGGGCCCGGCTGGTGTTCGACGCCTCGGCCCTGCCCGCCCTGGACGGTGCGTTCGCGGCGGCGTGGGCCGGGATCGAGACGGGCGGGGCGGCCCACAACCGCCGGTTCACGGCGCCGGCGCTGACCGTCGGGCCCGCGGTCCCGCCCGAGGTCGTCGCGCTTGCGCACGATCCGCAGACCTCCGGCGGCCTGCTGGCCGCCGTGCCGCCCGATCGCGTGGCCGCCGTCCAGGCGGAGCTGGCCGCGTCCGGCGTGGCGGCGTGGCGTGTCGGCCACGTGGAGACCGGGGCGGCGGGGATCGAGCTGCGCTGAGCGCGTGGGGCCTTCGCCCCTCACGCGGCCCCGGTCACTGCTCCCGAAGCTCCCGGTCGGCGGCGGCGAGAATGCGATCCACCTCCTCCACGACGGCGTCCGGGAGCGGATCGACCACCGGCCCGGCCAGGATCTCGCGCACCCGGTCCCGCGCCCGGTCGTACATCGAAGGGCGGCCGCGGCCCTGCCACGCGTCGAGGGCGAGACGGCCGATCAGGGCCGGCTCGTAGAACTCCGCGCTGCGCGATGCTCGCCGCGTGGACTCCAGGGCGAGGAAGTTGCCGCCAGGCCCGACCTCGTCGATGTCCTCCCAGAGCTCGGCTCCAGGCCCCGTCGACACGCCCCGGAACAGCCGCTCGCACAGGTGGCCGAGCTCGTTGTCGACCAGGATCTGCTCCAGGACCATGGTCTGGTCGCCGTCGATCTCGCCCAGGCCGATGATGATGTCCGCCCCCGCCGACACGGGCGGCAGCATCGTGACGAGCTTCTCGATCACCGCCTCGGGCCCGGGCTCGTGGGCGTCCGAGGTGCAGCCGGCGGCCGTGCTCGGCAGGCCGTAGAACCGGCCCATGGTGGTGAGCGCCGCTGACTGGATCCCCATCTCCGGCGTGCCGCCGAGGAAGGCCCCACTCCGGAAGTCCATCGACCCCACGGCGCTGCTGTAGATCAGCGGCCGGCCCGGATGAGCAACCTGGAACACCACGATCGCGGACAGCGCCTCGGCGTTGGCGACCGCGATGTTCGCGAGCAGGCCTGCCGGACCCGTGGTCCCGGTCACGGGCATGGGCATGATCATCACCGGGACGTCGAGGTCGCCGAGGTCCAGGTACGCATCGAGCATCGGCCCGTCGTGGACCAGGGGCGCCACCGGGCAGTAGATCAGCGACGCCTCGTGACGCTCGCGGACGGCGGCCTCACCGCCCGCGACGGCAGCCAGGATCGACGCCAGGTAGGAAACCTGGTCCCGGCGGTGGAGCTCGTGCTGGCCGTGCTTCGAGCAGGCCGTGAGCATGCCCGCGAACTCGTGCAGCGCCCGCGACGGCGCCGGGGCGTCGCCGGCGGCCACGGGTGCCCATGCGAGCACCCCCATGTCCGCGGCCTGGAACACGCGCAGCCCGACCTCGATGTCGTGCCGGGTGCCATACCGGCGCTCCCCGGTCTCGAAGTCCCGGACGAACGCGGCTGTCCCGTCCATCCCGTACCCGGTGACGGGCGCGGGCAGCCGGAAGTCGAACGCCGGGTTGCGCGCCCCCAGCACGAAGCTGCGCGGCGCGGTGGCCAGCGCGCTCTCCAGGAGGCTGGGCGGGATCCGCGCGATCCCGGATTCCGGATCAACCTCCGCACCCGCCTGGCGGAGCACCGGCAGCGCCCGATCGCCATGGAAGCGGACGCCCACCTCGCCCAGGATCCGCACCGATTCCTCGTGGACTCGCGTCTGCTCGTGCTCGTCCAGGAGGCGCGCCTCGTACCGCATCGCTCACTCCCTGCGGCCGGCGGCCGGGGCCGCGTCGCGGGCGCGTCGTTCGAGCGCACCCAGCTCCGCCTCGACCTCGTCCGCGAATGGGAGCGGCTGGTGGCCGGCGATCGCGGCCCTGGCCACCTCCCGGGCCTGGTCGACGATGTCCGGACGGCCGGTTGCCTCCCAGCGGTCGAACGTGCCGTGGTGGCCGAGCCGGGGCATGAAGAACTCGCCGCCTCGGACCGCGTCGCGGGTCGCCGTCCGGGCCAGGAAGTCGCCCATCGGGCCCACCTCGGCCAGCGCCTCCACGACGTCCTCCTCCCCGATCCCGGCGCCGATCCCCATATGCAGCCGGCGGCAGGCGCGATACACCTCGACGTCGATCACCATCTGCTCGAGGCACAGGGTCGACGCACCGCCCAGCGACCCCGGGCCGATCAGGATGTCGGGCCACGAGAGCACCGGCAGCACCCAGTTGAGCGTGCGCTCGCTGGCCGCCTGGACCCCCGTCACGAACTGGTCCGTGCCGCCGTTCGACGCGATCGCGGGCAGGTCGTAGAAGCGGGCCATCTCCGTCGTCGCAGCCCCGAGCAGCGCGTGCTCCGGGCTGCCGCCGCCCCAGCGACCGGTCCGCGGCTCCATCGCGGCCAGCGCGGGCGCGTAGATGACCGGCGTGCCGGGCGCAGCGGCCTGCACCAGGCACAGCGTGCCCAGGACCTCGGCGTTGCCGAGCACGATCGTGGACCGTAGGCCCGCCGGGGCCGACGAACCCATCATCGGCATCGGCATCACGGCGATCGGGATGTCCCAGCCGAGCGTGGCGAGGTACGCGTCCGTATGGTCCTCCTCCATCGCGAGCGGCGAGACCGGGCAGTACAGGACCGAGTACGGGTGATCACGCCGGACCGCCTCACGGCTGCCGAAGATCACCGCCAGCAGCTCGGTGAGCCAGGCTCCCTCCGACGCCGTCCCCGGCGCGTCCTGGACGTGCTTCGAGAACAGGCGGAACGTCTCGGCCCAGTGCGCGACCAGCGGCGCTGGCCCCGGGGCAGCTCGCCGGCGGTGACCATCTGCCAATAGGCCCCCACCTCGTCCATCGTGTCCACCAGCCTCGTGGCGTCGGCCCAGTCCCCGTGCGTCGCCTCGCGCCGGACCCCGGTCGCCGGGTCGTAGACCGTGGTCGATTTACCGTCCGGGATCAGCGTGCACTCGCCGGCGTTCATCGGCAGCGAGAACCCCGGCCGGCGGCCGCCCAGCGAGAAGCGCCTGGGAGCGGCCGCGAGCGACGCCTCCACCAGGGAGCGCGGAAAGCGGACCCTGCGATCCCCCTCGTCCACCTCGGCGCCGGCCGACCCCAGGATCCGGCGGGCGCGCTCGGAGTCCACGCGCATGCCGGTCCGGGCGAGGGCGGCGAGCGACTGCTCGTGGATCCCGGTGATCTCGGCGTCGGTCAGGACGCGGAGGAGCGTGGTCACGATCGTGCCGCAGCGTGCCGAGCTCGCGACCGGCGGCCGCGAGGATCCGGGTGAGCTCGGCCTGCTCGGCCGGCGGCAGCGGCTCCGGGTGATGGTTGGCCCGGATCCAGTCGACCCGCTCGCGGGCCACCTCGACAGGATCGCGATATCGGCCGTGGCCGACCATCTCGTGGGTGAGGCCCCGTTTCATCGCCGACCGCATGTGAGTTCGGGTGTGCTCCTCGGCCAGGAAGTGGCCGCCTGGCCCGACGGCGGCGATGACGTCGAGCGCCAGCGTCTCGTCATCCACGAGCTCGGCGAGGAGCGCGTGCCGGGCGCGCTGGTAGAGGTCGTCGTCGAGCAGGATCGCCTCCGGGTAGAGCAGCGTGTACGTACGGTCGAGGCCCATGCCCGTGACGATCTCCGCGCCCGAGAACGCGCCCAGGACGGGATCGACCGCCACCTCGGCCGCGGACTGCCAGGTACCGGGGGCCGCGGAATTGGTCCCGAAGCAACCGGCCAGAGACGGCAGCCCCCAGTGGTGCGCGATCTCGACCGGCGCGTAGCGCGCGCGGCCGTCGATCGGATAGCCGACGTAAGTTCCGGTCCGCGGATCGGCCCACGCCTTCAGGATCGAGTGGAATACCGGTGCGCCCGGGTAGGCCAGCTGCAGCAGCACGACCGCCGAGATCACCTCCGCGTCCCCCATCGCCAGCGCCCCCGCGGAAGTCGCCGGAGCGGTGGTCCCCAGCGTGGGCATCGACATGAAGCCAACCGGGATCCCGGCCTCGGCCAGCACCAGGGCTGCCTCGAGGCCCGCGCGGTCCTGGGCCAGGGGGGCGATCGAGCAGATGAGGTTGGACAGCATCGGGCGGTCGCGCAGCGCCTCGCGGCTGCCGGCAAGCACGGTCGCCATCTCGACGGCATAGCGGGCCGTGGCCTCGCCCTGGACCATGGACTGGAAGTGCTTGACCGTGTTGTTGTAGGCGGCATCGATCTCGTGAAGCTGCGAGGTCTGGCCCATGTCCTGGGCGCTCACGGTCGGCCACATGAACCCGATCGATGGCAGGTAGTCGGCCACGCGTGCCATGCGCGCGACATCCTCCTTGCGCGACGGGCGCTCGAGGCCCGTGTCGGGATCGATCGCCGCCACGCCGCAGCCGTCGGTCGTGAAGTACGACGTGCCTTCCTGCAGGTCCAGGTCGAAGGCTGGGTTGCGGGCCGCCATCGTGAATGTCCGCGGCGCGAGCGCAACGGCCCGCCTGACGATGTCACGCGGGAACCGCACCACCTGGGTGGCCGCATCCACCCGGCAGCCGTGGTCGCCCAGGATCTCGAGCGAGCGCTCGTGCGGGAACCTGACCCCAACGGTTTCCAGCACCTGGAGCGCCGCATCCTGGAGGCGGTCCAGCTGCTCGTCATCGAGGAACTGCACGCGCCGGGTCGAGACGATCGGCTCGAGCGGCGGCGTCGGGCTGAATGCCGCCTCGTCCCTGGTCGTCGGTTCGGTGCCCTCGGTGGTGCTGGTCCCGGTCATCATCGTCGTCCTTTCGTCGTGGCGTCGGGGGCGGCCGGTTGTCCGCCACGCGGCGCCTCTCCGCCGAGATCCCGGTCCGCCGCCGCCACGATCCGCTCGAGCTCGCGCGCCGCGGATGCATCGAGCGGTGCGGGCCGGTGGTTGGCCAGGATGTGGGCCGCCTCGTCGCGCGCGACCTCGATGGCGTCGCGTGCCGAGCCGTCGGCCGCAACGCGGCCGGTGAGCCGTGAGAACCCCAGCCGGCGGAGGCCGTCCCGGGTGCTCGGCTCGTATAGGAAGTGACCGCGGGGCCCGACTCGCCGGATGACGTCCAGCGCGATCGCCTCCGGGCCCGTGTCAAGGCGAGCCAGGTTCGCCCGCACCCGGTCATGGAGGTCGGCGTCGAGCACGAGCTGCTCCGGGTAGCACAGGGTGCACGACTCGAGCAGGCCCATGCCGCTGCCGGTCTCGGCGCCCAGCTGCGCGCACAGGGTGAGCGCCACGGCCGCCTCCGCCGCGGCTTGCCAGCCGGGCAACGGAGCGTCTGTCCCGAAGATGCCGGCCAGCGTGGGGATGCCCCAGTGGTGGGCGATCTCCACCCCCGCGGCATAGGCCGGCTCCCCATCCCGGCTCGTGGCCAGGTAGGCGCCCGAGCGCGGGTCCATGACCCCGGTCATGAGCGAGTGGAACACCGGCGCGCCGGGAACCTCGAGCTGGAGCAGCACGAGGGCGGCGATGATCTCGGCGTCACCCAGGGCGAGGGTGCCGGCGATCGTGGCGGGCGCCGTGGACCCGGTGGTCGCCATGGACATGAACCCCACCGGGATCCCGGCTCGGGCCAGCACGAGCGCGCCCTCCATCGCCTCCGCGTCCTGGGCCAGCGGGGCGATGGTGCAGATGAGTGCCGAGAGCATCGGCCGCGCTCGCAGCGTCGCCTCGTCGCCCGCGATGACCCGGGCCATGTCCACGGCGTGGCGCGCCATCGTTTCGCCCATCACGGTCTCGGTCTGGACGTGCTTGACCGTGTTGGGCCAGGACGCGAGCAGCTCGTGGAGCGGCGCGGTGGCGCGGTGGTCGCCCGCGCTGAGCATCGGCCAGTAGAAGCCCACGGCGGGCAGTGCGTCCGCGAGGCGCGCCATGTCGGCGACATCGCGGGCGACCGAGGAGCGACGCTCGCGCGTCACCGGATCGATCATCTCGATCCCGCACCCGTCCGTGGCCGCGTAGAGCGCGGCCCCGTCAAGGACGATGTCGTGGGCCCGGGAGCGGGCGCCCATCGTGTAGCCGCGGGGCGCCCGCGCCATCGCCGCCAGCACCATGTCCGGTGGCAGTCGTACGAGCTCGGTTGCCTCGTCCACGCGGGCCCCGTGGGCTGCGTACAGCGTACGCACCGGCGCCGACGGACAGTGGATGCCGACCTCGTCGAGGATCGTCAGGGTCGCGGATCTGAGGTCCGCCAGCTGGCCGTCGTCGAGCACGCGCACGCGGTGCGCCGCACGGATCGGCGCCAGCGGAGGCGTCATCGACGGCATCTCGGTTCCCGGCTGGTCCGGCGCTGCGGCGGTCACGGCGCGCTACCCGAGCTCGGCCGCTGCGGCGGCCAGGATCCGATCGAGCTCAGCCTGCTGGGCGACCTCGAGCGGTTCCGGATGATGGTTCGCACGGATCCAGCTGACCGTGTCGCGGGCGACCTCCACCGGGTCCCGGTACCCGCCCGTCTCGGCCGGCCGGTGGGTCAGCGCGCGGCGCATCGCCTCCTTCATGAACCGTCGGGTGTGCGGCTCGTACAGGAAGTGGCCGGCCGGGCCCACGTTGGCGACCACGTCCACCGCGAGCGTCTCGGCGTCGATGTCCATCGCCATCAGCGCGTAGCGCGCCCGCTGGTAGATGTCGTCGTCGAGGATCACGCCCTCCGGGTAGAGGAGCGTGTACGTCCGCGAGAGCCCCATGCCGGTCACGATCTCGGGGCCGGTGAGCGCACACCAGAACGGGTCGAGCGCCACCTCCACGCCCGACTGCCAGGTGCCGGCCGCCGTCGCGTCGGTGCCGTAGGCCGCACCCAGCGCCGGCAGGCCCCAGTGATGGGCCATCTCGACCGGCGCGTAGCGCATCCGGCTGTCGAGTGAGTAGCTGACGTAGGCACCGCTGCGCGGGTCCGCCCATGCCTGCATCATCGAGTGGAACACGGGAGCACCCGGATGGGCCAGCTGCAGCAGGACGGCACCGCTGATGATCTCGGCGTCGCCCATCGCCAGGGCCCCGGCCAGGGTGGCCGGGGCGGTCGTGCCCAGCGTCGGCATGGACAGGAACCCGACGGGGATGCCCGCCTCGGCGAGAACCAGGGCAGCCTCGATGCCGGCATGGTCCTGGACGAGCGGTGCGATCGTGCAGATGACGTCCGAGAACAGCGGGCGGGCCCGCAGCGCCTCGCGGCTGCCGGCCAGCACGGTCGCCATCTCGACCGCCCAGCGTGCCTCCCGGGCGCCCATCACCGTCTCGCTCTGCACGTGCTTGACGGTGTTGCCCCACGACGCGTCGAGCTCGTGGAGCGGCGCCGTCACGCCGTGGTCCTGGGCGCTGACCATCGGCCAGTAGAACGCGACCGACGGCAGCCAGTCGCACACGCGCGCCATCTCGCCCACGTCCGCCTTGCACGATGGGCGCTGGATGCGCGTGTCGAAGTCGATCGTCTCGGTGCCGCAGCCATCGGTCGTGAAGTACGAGGCGCCGTCGCCGACATGCAGGTCGAAGGCAGGTTCGCGCGCGGCCAGCGTGAACGTCCGCGGCGCGCTGGACAGGGCCCCGAGGACGAGGTCGGGGGCCATGCGAACCACCTGGGTCTCGCGGTCGACGGTCGCGCCGTGCGTCTCGAGGACATCGAGCGCCATCGCGGACGGGAACTTGACGCCGACCCGTTCAAGGATCTCCAGGGTGGCCGCCTGGAGCCGATCGAGCTCCGGGTCGGACAGGAATTCGCATCCGGAACGGGGTCCGGATCGGCTCAAGCGGCGGACGTCCTTCGGCCATGGGTCAGCTCCTCTGGCTCGTAACCGGGACGCTCGTGTTCGATATCCGCGCGGGCTCGCCGCTGGCGCCGGGCGCTGACGCGCACCGACACGAGGATCGCCAGGGCCGTGCCCGTGACGATGATCGTGGAGATGGCGTTGATCTCCGGGGTGACGCCGAAGCGGATCCGCGAGTAGATGTAGAGGGGCAGCGTCGACGACCCCACGCCCGCGTTGAACGAGGTGATGATGAGGTCGTCGAACGAGAGCGCGAACGAGATCATGGCTCCCGCGGCGACCGCCGGGGCCATCAAGGGCAGCGTCACGTGCATGAAGGCGGCGCGCGGCGACGCGCCCAGGTCGCGAGCCGCCTCCTCCATCCGTGGGTCGAGCGAGACCGCGCGCGCTCGCACGATGATGGCGACGTACGAGATCGAGAACGCGATGTGCGCGACGGCAATCTGGATGGTCGAGCCGTGCGCGTTGAGGAGCAGCGCGAAGAACAGCAGGAGGCTGATCCCGGTCACGACCTCGGGGCTGACCATCGGCAGCAGGATCAGCGTGTCGGCGATTCCCGACGCCGCGCCGCCGCGGAGCCGCGCGAGCCCCAGCCCGAGCAGGGTCCCGATCACGGTCGTGACCACGACGGCGATCAGGGCCACCTGGAGCGTCACGCCGAGCGCGTGGAGCAGCGCTCCGTCACTGAACAGCTCCGGGTACCAGCGGAGCGTGAAGCCCTGCCAGATGAAGTTGCGCTTGGAGTCGTTGAAGCTGAACGCGATCAGCACGACGATGGGGGCGAACAGGAACGCGTAGACGAGCCAGGCGAAGGCCGTGAGCGCGCGGTTCCCCTCGCGACGCATCAGCCGATCACCTCCTGGCGCAGCACGCGCAGCCCCGCCAGCGTGCCGCCGATGGTGAGCGCGATCAGCAGGAACCCGAGCGCCGCCCCGTAGGGCCAGTCGCGTGCCGTCTGGAACAGCGTCTGGACCACCTTTGCGATCGTGATGGTGCCGGCGCCGCCCAGCACGTCCGGGGTGACGAAGTCGCCGATGGCCGGGATGAACGTGAGCAGGGCGGCCGCGATGATCCCCGGCATCGTCAGCGGCAGGGTGACGTGGATGAAGGCGCCGCGGCCACTGGCGTACAGGTCGCGCGCGGCCTGCACGAGTGCCGGGTCGAGGCGGTCGATGGACACGTACAGCGGCAGGATCGCGAACGGCAGGAAGCCGTACGTCATGCCCAGCACGACCGCGAAGTCGGTGTTCAGCAGGACGATCGGCTGATCGATCACCCCGAGGCCCTGCAGGATGCCGTTCACGACGCCGTTGTCGCGCAGGATGATCATCCAGGCGTAGGTGCGGATGACCCAGCTGGTCCAGAACGGCAGCATCACGAGGATCAGCAGCAGGCCCTTGTGACTGCCCCCGTGACGGCTGATCCAGTACGCGACGGGGTAGGAGATCGCGATCGACAGGACGGTCGTCAGGGTCGCGTAGCGGAGGGAGTTGAGAACCGTGGGCAGGAAGTCCGGGTCGAGCGCGCGCCGGTAGTTCTGGAGTCCGATCGTGGACCAGTCGACGCCGCCGAACGAGTCCCGCGCGGCCATGCTGACGGCCAGGATGATCACCAGGGGCGCGACATAGAACAGCGCCAGCCAGCCCAGCCCGGGGCCGAGCAGGACGGCGTTGCGCGCCCGGCTTCCGTTCATCAACGGCACGCCCCGGCGCGGGTCACGCCCGGCGCTCCCCGACCTCCGGCACGGTCACCTCATGCCCCTGCCCGGAGCTTGTTCCAGCGGTCGTGGTACTTCTGCAGATCAGCCCCCAGGTCGAGCAGCTCCTGGAGCTTGTCGATCTGCGCCTTGTCGGGATTGACGGTCGGGTCGTCGAGGATGCTCGGGTCGATGTAGGCCTTGGCGGCCTCGTTGGGGCCCATGTAGCCGATGTAGTTGGTGTTGCCGGCGCTGATCTCCGCGTCCAGCATGAAGTTGATGAACAGGTTGGCCGCGATCGGGTGTGGGGCGCCGGTGGGGATGACCATGGTGTCCGAGCCGCGGATGGCGCCCTCCGCCGGCAGCACGTACGTGACCGTGTCGCGCTCGGCCTGGACCTGGTAGACGTCCCCGCTCCAGGCATGGGACAGCCAGACGTCGCCGCTGATCAGCGGCTGGATCTCATCGGGTGCGTACATGCGCAGCAGCGGCTTCTGCTGCTGCAGCATGGCGAGCGCCTGGTCCAGCTCGCCATCGTCGGTGGTGTTCACGCTGAAGCCCAGCCGGATGAGCGCCACGCCGAACGCCTCGCGGTAGTCGTCGAGCATCGCCATATGGCCCTTCCAGCGGTCATCCCACAGCGCGGTCCACGACGTGAGAGCGTCGGAGATTTGCTTCGTGTCGTACGCGAACCCCGTGGTCCACCACATGTAGGGCATCGAGTTCAGGTTGCCCGGGTCATACCCCGGGTTGGCCCACTCCGCCGCCAGGTTGGCCGCGTTGGGGATCAACGACAGGTCGAGGGGCTCGATCAGCTGACGCGCCAGGAGGCCCGGCACGTCCGTGGACGTCGCGAAGGTGATGTCGTAGCCGCTGGGCGGGTTCGAGATCTTCGTGAACATCGTGTCGTACGTGTCGAAGAAGTCGTAGGTGACCTGGATGCCGTACTTGTCCTGGAACTTGGGGATGGTGTCCTCGCCGATGTAGCCGTCGTAGTTGTAGACGAACAGCTCGACCCTCCGGCGTCGGCTGCGGCGTGGGCTCCGGCGTCGCCTCGGGCGTCGGCTCCGGCGTCGCGCCCGCGGGCAGGCTGGGTGCCGGCGTGGGGGGCGGGACGGGGGTGGCGGTGGCGCCCGTCGCGCCGCAGGCGGCGAGCAACGACCCGGTTCCCGCGGCGGCCCCGATCGCGGCCATGCCGGTCAGCATCCGCCGCCGCGACAGGCGCCCCGGCCCCCCGGGTCGGCCGCCGGTCGCCATGAGGGTGAAGCCGCCCCGGTCGTTGGTGTTGCTCATGCTCGTTCCTCCTTCTCCGGCTGGGACCCTGCCGCCGCGAGCACCAGCACCCCGGCCGGCTGCCAGGTGGCGTCCACCAGGCTGCCCGCCTCCATTCGTCCGGCCGCCCGGGGGACGACCGCCGCGATGACCAGGCCACTATCCGTCTCGACCTGGTAGCTGATCGACGTCCCGAGATAGGCCGACTGCACGATGCGGCCGCGCAGGCTGAGCCCCTCGACGCCGATGCCGTCCGTCGTCGCCGCCGATCGCAGGTCCACGGCTTCGGGACGCGCCGAGAGATCCACCGTGCGACCAGGCATGAGGCCGTCGCCGGCGAGCCGGCAGCGCTCACCCGTGCTGAGGCGAACCACGGCCTGTCCGTCCGCGATCGACTCCACCGTCCCGGTCAGCAGGTTCGTGGTTCCGATGAAGCCGGCCACGAACCGCGTCCTGGGGCGGTCGTACAGCTCCTCCGGGGTACCGACCTGCTCGGGCCGCCCCCGGTTCATGACGGCGATCCGGTCCGACAGGGCGAGCGCCTCCTCCTGATCGTGGGTCACGTAGATGAACGTGATCCCGATCTCCAGCTGCACGCGCTTGAGCTCGACCTGCAGCTGGCGCCGGAGCTTGAGGTCCAGCGCACCCAGCGGCTCGTCGAGCAGGAGCACGGTCGGCTCGCAGACGAGCGCCCTCGCCAGCGCAACGCGCTGCTGCTGGCCGCCCGAGAGCTGGTCCGGTGAACGCCGGTCGAACCCCGTGAGGCGGACCAGCTCCAGGGCCTGCCCGACCCGCTGCCGGATGTCCGGGTCGGGCACCTTGCGTCGGCGGAGTCCGAAGGCCACGTTCTCGAACACGCTGAGGTGCGGGAACAGGGCGTAGCTCTGGAACACCATGTTCACCGGACGGCGCTCGGGCGGCGCCTGCGTGATGTCCTGCCCGCGGAGCTCGATCCGGCCGCTCGTTGGCACCTCGAAGCCGCCGATCATGCGGAGCGTGGTGGTCTTGCCGCAGCCGGACGGTCCGAGCAGGGAGAAGAACTCGCCCGACCCGATGTCGAGCGAGACAGCGTCGACCGCGGTGACCTCCCGGAACCGTTTCGTCAACTCGACGAGACGGACCTCCGGCGGCTCGCCGCCTGAGGTCGAGCTTGCGTCGCTGGCCTGGAGCGATGGCTGCATCGTCGTCCTGCGCCACGAGCTGTCAATCGGGGAATTCTGCGACACCACGTCCGGGGCGGGTCGCGGGGTTCCCGGAATCTGCGGTGCGCACGGCCCGGCGTGGCAAGAGCCGTTCGGAGCGTACGCCTCGGCACCGCACCCCGCCGGGTCCGACGCCGCCGGCACCTGCGCGGCCGGCACCTGCGCCGCCGCATCGCCCGGCGTGCACCGGGCGCGCGGCTTGATGGGCGTGCGCGTGCATGCTCCCGCGCGGCCGGCTCGGCGCCCGGATACCCTGCGCCCGCAGGATCGGCTCGGCGCGCGCGGCCGGATCGGCGCGCGCGGCCGGATCGGCGCCCGCAGGATCGGCACGCGTAGCGTTCCATCTGTCGGTTCGCCCAGCGTTCACCGTACCGCTGGATCGCCCGGCGTTCGCTCCAGCGGCTCCCGTCGGGGCCGGTACGCGTGGCGTTCCGTCCGGCGGTTCCGGGGCCCGAGCGCCGCCAATCGGCTCGCCTGCCGCACCATCGAACGGAGGGGACGCGACATGACCGCCCGAGTGAACGCCCGGCGTGCCACGAGGATGGGCGCGTGGGCGCGGGCCAGGCGCGTGCCGCGCGTGCGGGCAAAGGCGCGTGCCGCGCGTGCGGGCCAGGCGCGTGCTGCGAGCGCGGACGGCACCGCGATGCGCCGCGGTCGAGCGGTCCGCCAGCGTGCAACGCGTCAGGTCCACTACACTCGCGCGGTCGGACTCTCGCACCCGAGGTACGCCAGTGCCGAAGGAGTACGTCCGCCTGACCACGCCACTCGTTCGCGATGGCGACCGCCGGACCGGCACGCTCCGTCCCGCGACCTGGGACGAGGCGCTGGACCGGGCGGTCTCCGGGCTGCGGGCGGCGGGCGAGGCGCACGGCTCCCGGACCTACGGGATCTTCAGCTGCAGCAAGTCGACCAACGAGGTCAACTTCGCGGCCCAGAAGCTCTCCCGCGCCGTCCTGGGCAGCAACAACATCGACAGCTGCAACCGCACCTGACACGCCCCCTCTGTCGCCGGTCTGGCGACCGTGTTCGGCGCTGGTGGCGGAACCAGCTCATATCGTGAAGCGGAGGAGACGGATCTCGTTCTCCTGTGGGGCAGCAACGCCCGGGAGACGCATCCGATCTTCTTCCACCACCTCCTGAAGGGGGTGCATCGGGGCGCGCGCCTGATCGCGATCGACCCGCGTCGCACGAGCAGCGCCCAGTGGGCCGACCTGTGGCTCGGCCTCGACGTCGGCTCGGACATCGCCATGGCCAACGCTATGGGCCGCGAGATCATCCACGCGGGCCTCACCAACGACGCGTTCATCGGCCGAGCAACGGCCAACTTCGAGGCGTATTGCGAGGCGGTCGAGCCGTACACGCTTGACTTCGCGGAGCGCGAGACAGGCGTGTCCGCCGATGCGATCCGTGAAGCCGCCCGTGCCTATGCGACTGCCGATCGGGCGATGATCTGCTGGACGCTGGGCATCACCGAGCACCACAACGCGGTGGACAACGTGCTCGCGCTGATCAATCTCGCCCTGCTCACCGGTCACGTCGGCCGCTACGGCAGCGGCCTCAATCCGCTCCGGGGCCAGAACAACGTCCAGGGCGGGGGCGACATGGGGGCCCTGCCCGACCGCCTGGTCGGCTTCCAGCACGTCGAGCAGGACGAGCTGCGAGAGCAGTGCGACCAGCTGTGGGGCGTTCGCGTGCCGCCCAAGCGGGGCCTGCACCTGACCGGCATGTTCGAGGCGATGGATCGCGGCGAGCTGACCGCGCTCTACGTGATCGGCGAGAACCCGCTCCAGTCCGAGGCGGACCGCCACCTCACCGAACGCCGGCTGCGAGCGCTCGACCTGCTGATCGTGCAGGACATCTTTCTGACCGCGACGGCCGAGATCGCCGATGTCGTGCTGCCGGCGGCCGCCGCCTGGGCCGAGAGCGACGGCACGGTGACCAACTCGGAGCGCAGGGTCCAGCGGGTGCACAAGGCGCTCGAGCCGCCCGGCGAGGCGCGCGACGACCTGTGGATCATCTTCGAGCTCGCGCGGCGGCTGGGACACGACTGGGGTGAACCTGACGCCGAGCGCGTGTGGAACGAGGTGCGGCAGCTTGCCCCGGCGTTCCGCGGCATGAGCTATCAGCGGCTGGAGGCCGATGGCGGGCTCCAGTGGCCGTGCTACGACGAGACGCATCCGGGCGAGCTGTATCTCCACTCGCGCCTGTGGGAGGACCCGGTCCCCGGCAACCGGGCGCCGTTCGTCCCGGTTGAGCACGAACCCCCGGTCGACCGGCTGGACGCCGACTTCCCGATGCGGCTGACCATCGGCCGACACCTCGACTCCTACAACACCGGCGTCCAGTCCGGCGCTTACCGGTACCCGCGCCGTCGCGGCGAAACCCTCGACCTGGCGCCCGAGGACCTGGAGCGACTGGACCTGGCCGAGGGTGAGCGCGTCCGCGTGGTGTCACGCCGGGGCGAGGTGGAGGTGCCGGTCCGACTCGATCCCGGCCTCCGCCCCGGGCTGGCGTTCATGACCTTCCATTTCCAGGACGACGTCACCGTCAACAACCTCACGATCGACGCCACGGACCCCAAGGCCGGGACAGCGGAGTTCAAGGCGACCGCGATCCGCATCGAGAAGCTGCTCGCCGGCTCCCGACTGCCGGCACCCGGCACCGTCCCCGGCGGCCAACCGACCGGGACACGCCGGTGAGCCTCATCCGGCGTCTGTTCGGCACACCTGACGATCCCACCGACGACGATGCGCGACTGATCGCGCGTCTGGAGAGCGCGGGCGTGGACCTGTCCCGTCCGATCATGGTCGACCACCACCTGGCGCTGCCCGACGAACGGGCGGCCCGACACGTCGTGGCCCAGCTGGCCGGCTCGGGCGGCATCGTGGGCATGACCGCACCGTTGCTGGGTCGGCGCTGGACGGTCCGGGTGACCTTCCCGATGGTGGTCACCCTGGAACGGATGACGGCGATCCGGGACGAGCTGGGTGCCTTTGCCGCGGAGCACGGCGGCGAGTACACGGGGTGGGGCACCTCCGGCGAGCAGGGCTGATCCGGTCGGCCCGCTGGCCGCCGTCAGCGCGGCCGGGTGACGAAGACACCCCAGCCCAGGTAGCGCCGGCCCCAGCGCAGGTATGTTCGGCGGTTGTCGTCCAGGAAGCGGCGCATCGCTCCGTGATCCGGGTCGTCGGGGTTGGCCGCCAGCCAGTCCGCGATGGTCCGCCACTGGGCCGCCTCGTAGCGATCCCAGCTGTCGCCGTCCGCGAGCACCAGCTCCACGAGCTCGAGGTCCGACGCATCCAGCCGGTCCAGCGTCCCCTCGAGCGAGGCGTAGTCGTCGGGAGCGAATCCGAATGCCTCGAGCGCGGCATCGGGCGGAGGCTCGATCCAATAGGGCTCACCGATCAGCAGCAGGCCACCATCGCGGAGCGTCGGCCGCAGCAGCCTGATGGTGCCCAGGATCCCGCCCCCGATCCATGTCGCCCCCATGCAGGACGCGACATCGAACGCGGCGGCCGCGGCAGGATAGGCGCCCGCATCGCCGTGCACGAACTGCACGCGGTCCACGACGCGCAGCTCGGCGGCCCGCGATGCGGCGGCCGCGAGAAAGACCTCGCTCAGGTCCACGCCGATGCCGGACGCGCCGAACCAGTCGGCCCATCGGCACAGCAGCTCTCCCTTGCCGCAGGCCAAGTCCAGCACCCGGGTGCCTGCTCCGACGCGGCACACCTCACCCAGGAGTCGGAGTTTGTCCTCGGTGAACGGGTCGAGGATCCGGTGGTCGCCCTCGGCGATCTCGTGATGACGCAGCGACATGGCGGCCTCGGGGTCGTGATCAGGCGGACGACGCGGGTCGATTCTGCGCGAGCGGGCGCCGGGCCGCTCGACGCCCGACGAGGCGCGGGACCGCCTTGACGCCGCCCGGCCGAACGCGGATCCTCGGTCGCCATGGCATCGAGCGCAGCCAACCGCGAAGGCCTGGCCCGACGATGAGCTCGTGATCGCGCTGCTGGGGCGCAAGGTCCTCGTGCTGGGCGCCGTCGGGGTGTCCGGCATCCTGGTCACGCTCGTGCTGAAGCTGGCGGGCGGTGGCGAGGTGCTCGTGTTCATCGCCGCGGCGGTGGCCCTGGCCGGTCTCGCCGGTCTCGTGGGCGAGGGGACCGATCAGCTGGGCGGACGCTTCGGTCCCGGTGCAACCGGCGTGCTGCAGTCCGCGCTGGGCAACCTCCCGGAGCTGTTCATCTCGCTGTTCGCGCTCCGGGAGGGCCTGGTCGTCCTCGTCCAGACGGCTCTGGTGGGCTCCATCCTCGGCAACTCCCTGCTGGTGCTGGGTCTCGCATTCTTCGCCGGCGGCTTGAAGCACGGACGGCAGGTGTTCGATGCCGGGCCGGTGCGTACGATCGCGATCGTCCTCGTCCTGGCCGTGGCCTCGCTCGCAATCCCGACCGTCTCGACGGCGCCGGGCGGGCCGGACCAGGGCCACGCCGTCGAGATCTCCGTGTTCGTGTCGGTGGTGCTGCTGGTCGTGTTCGTTGCGTCCATCCCGTACTCGCTCGGGGGCGGCCCGGGCGCATCCAGCCTGGAGCTCGTCGTCGAGCGTCCGTGGCCGCTGCGGCTGTCGCTGGGCATCCTCGCCGGCGCCGGCCTGGGCGCCGCGATCGTGTCCGACTGGTTCGTCGAGGCACTGCAGCCCGCGATGGCGTCGCTGGGGCTGTCCGAGGCGTTCGTCGGCCTGGTCGTCGTCGCGATCGCCGGCAACGCGGTCGAGAACGTGGTCGGGATCCAGCAGGCCATGCGCAACCGGACCGACCTGGCCATCAGCCTGATCCAGAACTCGAGCCTCCAGGTCGCGATCGCCCTGACGCCCGTGCTGATGCTCGCCAGCCTGTTCCTGTCGCCGGCGCCGATGACCCTCGTCCTCGCGCCGACGCTACTGGTTGGCCTGTCGCTGACCGCCGTGCTCGGTGCCCTGGTCGTGTTCGACGGCGAGTCGACCTGGCTGGAGGGCCTCATGCTGCTCGGCCTGTACGCGATCATCGCCGCCTCGGTCTGGTACGGACCGCCGCTCAGCCTCTGAGGCGGAGGTCTACACTCGGGCGATGGATCTCCACGTCGTGGGGCCCGCCGCGACGCCCGTGGAGCGGGCCGCGATCGACGCCGTGCTGGACCCGCTGATCGGCCCGGCCCGCTCGGGTTGGGATGGCGGCGACCGCGATGCGGCGCTCGACGGGCGGGTCGCGCGCGGCGGACACGAGGCCCGCGCACGCCGCGACCTGTTGCTGCCCGCGCTCGAGGCGGCGGTGGGCCGCGTCGGCTGGCTGAGCCGCGGCGCGCTCAACCATGCATGCCGGCGGCTGTCGGTCCCCCCCGCGGACGCGTACGGCCTGGCCTCGTTCTACGCCCTGCTGCCCACCGGGCACCGCCCCCCCGTGGTCGCCCATGTCTGTGACGACCTGGCCTGCCGGCTGGGTGGCGCAGCACGGGTCTGCGGGGACCTGGAATTGCTCGTCGGACCTCCCGGCAGCCCAGTGCGAGCTGGCGCCGCCACCTGGATCCGCAGCCCCTGCCTGGGCCAGTGCGAGCGGCCGACCGCAGCGCTCGTCACCATGGCCGGCGAGGCGTCCGGCGGCATCGTCGTTGGCGAGATCGCGGACGGGGGCGGCCTGCTCGAGACGATCGACTGGGCCGTGGAGCTCGCCACGGGACCGTCCGACACCGCACGCGCCGAGCTCGCAGCGGGGGGCGCCGACCCGATCGAGCGGGTCCGCGGGCTTGCCCCGCAGGCCGGCTCGGAGGAGCTGCTTCTCCTGGGTCGGGTCGGACGCGTCGACCCGACCTCGCTCGAAGCGTACCTCGCGGCAGGTGGCTACGAGGCCCTGCGCGCCGCCATCGCGATGGGCCCGGACGCGGTGATCGCCGAGGTCACGGCCGCGAAGCTCGTCGGCCGGGGCGGTGCCGCCTTTCCAACCGGCCGCAAGTGGGCAGCCGTCGCGGGCCAGTCGTCCACGCCCCGCTACCTCGTGTGCAACGCCGACGAGTCGGAGCCGGGCACGTTCAAGGATCGCGTGATTCTCGAGGAGGACCCGTTCGCGCTGGTGGAGGCCATGACGGTCGCCGGCTACGCAGTCGGGGCGGCTCGGGGCTACCTCTACCTGCGCGGCGAGTACCCCGTCGCTCGGGATCGGCTGGGCGGCGCCATCGCGCAGGCGTCCGCGGCCGGGCTCCTGGGACGCGACGTCGCCGGGAGCGGGTGGGGCTTCGAGATCGAGATCCGGGTCGGTGCCGGCGCCTACATCGCCGGCGAGGAGACCGCCCTGTTCGAGTCGATCGAAGGGCGGCGCCCGGAACCGCGCAACAAGCCACCGTTCCCGGTGGAGTCGGGCCTGTTCGGGCAGCCCACCGCGATCAACAACGTCGAGACGCTGGTCAACGTCCCGCTCATCCTGCGGATGGGGGCGGAGCGCTATGCGTCGCTGGGCACCCCGGGCTCGTCCGGGCCGAAGCTGTTCTGCGTATCGGGGCACGTGGCCCGCCCCGGCGTCTACGAGCTGCCGTTCGGAGCCACCCTGCGGGAGGTCATCGACCTCGCGGGTGGCGTGCCGGGTGGACGGGCCATCCAGGCCGTGCTGCTCGGCGGTGCCGCGGGGGTGTTCGTGGGCCCCGACCTGTTGGATCTCCCACTCACCTTCGAGGACACGCGGGCAGCCGGCGCGACGGTTGGCTCGGGGGTGGTCATGGTGTTCGACGAGACCGCCGACCTGGTCGACGCGCTGCGTCGGATCAGTGCCTTCTTCCGCGACGAATCCTGCGGCCAGTGCGTGCCCTGCCGGGTGGGCACGGTGCGCCAGGAGGAGCTGCTTGCCCGCCTGGCCGCGGGCCGCCCACTGGGCTCGGTCGAGGCGGAGCTCGCGCTGTTCGGCGACCTGGCCAGGGCGATGCGAGACGCCTCGATCTGCGGGCTCGGCCAGACGGCCTCGACCGCGATCGAGAGTGCCATCCGCAACGGCCTCGTGCGATTCGCCGGAACGGCCGGAGTGTCCGCGTGACCGCCCCCGACCTTGACCGGATCTTCTTCGAGCCGCCGGCACGCCCGTCGCGTGCTCCTGAGCCGCCGTCGCAGCCTGTGCCGCCCTCGGTCGAGCTGACCATCGACGGCACGGCCGTGACCGTCCCGTCCGGCTCGACGATCCTCGATGCCACCCGGTCCATCGGCATCGACACCCCCACGCTGTGCTACCTCGAGAGCCTCACGCCGGTGAACGTGTGCCGCGTGTGCGTCGTGGAGGTCGCCGGCTCCCGGGCCCTGGTCCCCGCGTGCTCGCGGCGCGTTGAGCCCGGGATGGACGTGCTGACCGACAGCGAGCGCGTCCGCCACTCGCGCCGCCTCGTGCTGGAGCTGCTCGGGTCGTCTGTGGACCTGTCGCTGACCGGCCCCGAGGCGCCCGACGGTGATCTCGCCCGCTATGCGTCCCGCTACGGGGCCGATGGCACGCGCTTCGGGCCCCCGGCGCCGCCGGCCGACGCGGGGGAGCGTGACGCCAGCGAGCCCGGCCATCACGCGCCGCCATCGGGTGCCGACGGGTCCGTGCGAACGGTCGCCCAGCCGGCGAAGGTGGACAACGACCTGTATGTGCGCGACTACTCGCGCTGCATCCTCTGCTACAAGTGCGTGGAGGCCTGCGGCGACGACGCCCAGAACACCTTTGCGATCACGGTGGCGGGTCGCGGGTTCGACGCCCGGATCTCGACCGAGTTCGATGTCCCGCTGCCCGAGTCGGCCTGCGTCTACTGCGGCAACTGCATCGGCGTCTGCCCAACCGGCGCGTTGATGTTCCGCTCCGAGCACGAGATGCGCGAGGCAGGCACGTGGCAGCCCGAGGCGCAGGCGACGACGGACACGATCTGCCCGTATTGCGGGGTCGGATGCACCCTGACCCTCCACGTCCAGGACAACGCCATCGTCAAGGTGACGTCTCCCCTCGATTCGTCGGTCACCCACGGCCACCTGTGCGTGAAGGGCCGGTTCGGCTTTGAGTTCGTGCAGCTGCGGCCGAAGGGCTCCGAGCGGCCCGTCGGCTGACCTGTCGGGTGACCCGCCGGCGTTGACCCCGGGCACCGCCCGGCGGCAGCCCCGGAAGCGCGACCCGGGACCGGTCCCGTGCTGCAGGCCCGTCGGTCCCCGCTGCAGGGGCCGGACGGCCCTTAGCCGCCATCTGTATCGAACGGCACAGTCGCATCCATGAGCGAGCCCCAGGGAGCGCGGGATCTCAATCGCCTCAAGTGGGCGACGATGGTGCTGCCCGTCGTGTTCGTGTGGGTGTTCGAGCTCGTCCGATTCCTGGTGCTGGACCCGCACCTGACCGGTGACACCGGGCACGTGGCCTCGGCCATGATCATGGGCGCCGCGATCATCGTGTTCGCCACCATCGTCTCGATCTATCTCGACCGGACGCAGAAGCAGCTGGTCGCCCAGAACAAGGACCTCACGGTCACCCACGCGGTCAGCTCCGCGGTCCGCGGCGGCCTGTCGCTGCCGGACCTCCTCGAGCAGTCGCTCGATCGGGTCATCAGCGAGACCGGGGCCCTCGCCGGGATGATCTCGATCACCGCGCTCGACGGGCAGCCGCTCACCATCCGACGTCCGGGCGTGCTTGCCGCCGGCCTGGGCTGGTTGGCGCCCATCCTCGCGGAACCCGCCGACCCGGGCCTCGACGGTCCTCGCTATTCCACGCGGTCCGGCGTGGACACCGGCATCCTGGACCTCGCCCTGGTCCGCGGTGCCAACCGGATCGGACATCTCCGGCTGCTGTTCCACCCCCCGGTCGAGCCCGACATCTCGGACGCTGCGTTCGCCGACATCGCGGGCGAGATCGCGGGCGCGGCACAGCTGGGCCTGACCGTCGCCGAGATCCACCGGCGTGAACGAGAGCGCGAGGCCCTGTACGAGGTGGCGCTGCAGCTCACCGGTCGCGCGGACCTGCGGGACGTGCTGGACACGATCACCGGCCATGCGCGGGAGCTCCTGGGCGCCGAGCGGGCGGTCGCCTGCCTGTCCGATGCGCGCGAGGGAGCCGTGCATACGACCGCCGCGCGCGACCGGCTCGCCATGGCCGACGACGGCAGCGTGTGCCTGGTGGCGCATACGGCGACGAGTGCCCAGCACGCGCAGAACCCGCAGTGCCCGCTGATCGCGGGGGACGGCGCCAGCACCTGGGCGGCGCGTCCGCTGCGTGGACCGGACGGGATCCTCGGTGAGCTGTGCGTGGTCCGGAGCGGCCGCCCGTTCACCCAGACCGAGCGCCACCTGCTCGGTGCCCTGGCCGACATGGCCGCGATCGCCGTGCGCACCGCGCGCCTGCACGAGGCCGAGGAGCAGTGGACCATCCACGCGGAGCGGGACCGGATCGCCCGTGAGCTCCACGACAGCCTGGCCCAGGTGCTGGGCGTGATCCATCTCCAGCTCCGCGCGCTCGAGACCCGCGCCAAGGACGAGGCGAGCCACACGATGGCCGACGAGCTGTCCCAGCTGGCGGACACGGCCGACGAGGCGTACCAGGACGTCCGCGAGGCGATCCTCGGACTGCGCGAGACCGTCCGCGAGGATGGCGGGTTCGAGGGCTCCCTGCGCGAGTACCTGCGCAAGTACAGCCGCCAGACGGGCATCGTGACCAACCTGGCCTGCGAAGGCGACATCCGGCGGTCGCTCAGCCCGCGGGCCGAGGTCCAGATGCTGCGCGTCGTGCAGGAGGCCCTCACCAACACCCGCAAGCACGCCGGCGCTCATCGCGCCACCGTCCGGATCGAGTGCTCCGGGACGGGCACGACCCTCACGATCGAGGACGACGGCTCGGGTTTTGACCCCGCGATCGTCGCCAGCTCGATGGAGGGCGGCTTCGGCCTGGCCTCGATGCGCGAACGGGTGGAACAGGTAGGTGGGACGATCACCGTGCATACTGCGCCGAACGAGGGGACGAGGATCGTCGTCCGACTCGACGCAGAGGACACGCGTGGGACACCTTCCGCCAAAGCTCAGGGTGCTGCTGGTTGATGACCAGCCGCTGTTCCGGAGAGCGCTTGCGACGCTGATCAGCGCCCAGTTCGACATGACGGTCGTCGGGGAAGGCGAGAACGGGCGCGAGGCGCTCGAGAAGGTCCGGGCGCTGCATCCGGACCTGATCGTGATGGACGTGAACATGCCCGGCTCGTCGGGCGTGGACGGCGTGTCGGCGATCCGCGCCGCGGGCTACGCGACACCGATCGTGATGCTCACCGTGTCCGAGGATGACGACGACCTGTTCGAATCGGTCAAAGCCGGCGCCAACGGCTACCTGCTCAAGAACGTTCGCCCGGAGCAGCTGTTCGAGGACCTGCGCGGGGTGATGCGCGGGGAGGCGCCGATCGCGCCGGCCGTCGCCAGCAAGCTGCTCGACGCCCTTCGCACGGGCGGGCTGCCCGCCCGGGGCCGGGCTGCCGGCACGACCCAGGACACGGTGCTCACGCGCCGAGAATCCGAGATCCTGCAGCTGGTGGCGAACGGCCTGTCCAACAAGGAGATCGCGACCGAGCTCTCGATCACCGAGGGGACGGTCAAGAACCACGTCCACAACGCGCTCGAGAAGCTGCACCTCACAAACCGCGTGCAGGCCGCCGCGTATGCCGTCCGCCAAGGTCTGGCCGGGCCGGATACGCAGGCGGGCTGAGGAGCGCTGCGCAGCCCGGGTCGCGGCGGGGGCGGCAACACCGGAGCGCGTCCTGGCTATCCCTTCGGATACATCCCTGCATGGGCTGAGGTGTGCCGGGCGACGGATTGGAGTCCGGTCGGCGTGCGCCTAGCATCGCGGCTGCGGGGCGTGCGTTCGACCCGCGTCCTCGCCCAGGAGCCGTTGCCCGTGTCAATTGAGCCGGTCCGGGTTCTCGTCCTCTACAGCCACGCCTTGATGGGCCAAGGGCTGGAGCGGATGCTCGACAGCGAGCCGGGCGTGCTGGTCGATGCCGTGGACATCGCCGACGTCCAGGCCGTGGATACGGCGCTTGCGCGCGAGCCCGCCGTCATCGTGATCGAGGAGGGCGGGGCGGTCGATGCGGCCGACGTCGTGCGTCGCTCGCACTGCGACCTCGTGCTGGACGTCGACATCACCACGACCAACGCATGGACGCTACGGCGAGAGTCGCTGGCGTCCCGCCCCGATGACTTCCTGGCCACGATCCGCGAGGCTGTCGGCAGCCGGTCTCGGGGCGACCTGCGGGCCGACCACGAGCGGCGGCTGCGGGCCGCAGCCATTCCGGGCTAGGCTGTCGCCCGACATGGGCGACAAGGGGAACCGCCCGGCGGACGCCGGGCACGTCTTCGATCCGCGCACCACCCCCGTCCCGCGGCGCCGGATGCTCGTCCTCATGGGCGCAGGCGCGCTGGCGGCCGGTGGCGGGATGGGCGTCCTGCTGGAGGCATGCGCGGGACCGCCGATCCCCGTCCAGCTCGACGTCGATCCGGCAACCCTGGTCACGGACGTGCCCACCGAGGTGCCGTTCACGCTCGTCAACGGGAGCGCCGCGGTCCAGGGGTCCACGTGGCTCGTCCGGCAGGCCGACGGCGACATCGTCGCCTTCGACCCGCGCTGCACCCATGCGCTGTGCGCCTACTCCTGGTCCGCGGCGGACGGCCACTTCAACTGCCACTGCCACGACGGCGCCTTCGCCCTGGATGGCACCGTGCTCCACGGCCCGCCGCCTCATGCCCTGGACCGGTTCCCGCTGCGGCTGGTGGGCGACGTGATCGAGGTCGACGTCCCGTCCGGCTTCGCGACGCCGAGGGAGTCGCTGCCCTAGCGGTCGAAGCCGGCGGGATGCGGTCGGTGCGACCTTCGGCCCCCCGTTCCGGGACCTCGTTGGGCCACTCGATACAGCCGCCGGCGCGCGGAGTCACCAGGGGCTGTATCGCAACTCTATCCCCTGACGGATGGGAACTGCCTCGTGCGCGCGTGAGCATTGGGCGTGGAGCCGGGCTCAGGTCCGTCGCCGTCCCGCAACGGCCGCAGCGAGAGCCGACAGCGTCCAGCGCAAGGAAGCAGCAACGCATGATGAGAGTCGCCCGTCCCACGACCATCTCGAACCGAACCCTCAACCGCCTCATCCTGCTCTGCGGGCTTGCGCTCGTGGTCGGGATCCCGGTCATGGTGTTCATCTACTGGAACGACCGCCACGTCGATCCGGGTGGCTCGATGGCCGACCGGACGGTCGCGGCCGCCGAAGCCGCCGTCGAGGCCGACCCGAACGACATCCAGGCGCGCGACCATCTCGCCGCCGCGTACGTGAGTGCCAAGCGCTACGAGGAAGGGATCACCCAGTTCACGGAAGCGCTGCAGATCGATGCCACGGACCGGGCGGCCCTGCTGGGCCGCGGGATCGCCTACACCGAGGTCGACCAGCTGGACGCCGCGGCTGCCGATTTCCAGAAGTTCATCGACGGCAACGGCACCGGTGAGTTCGCCAAGACCGACCCTCAGCTCGAGCATGCGTACTACCAGCTGGGCGTCGTGCAGCTGCAGCAGGGCCAGGCGGCGAAGGCCGCGGCGACGCTGCAGCAGGCACTCGCCATCGATGCCGGCGATGCCGACGCCCTCTATTCGCTGGGGGTAGCGCTCGACCAAACGGGCGACTCCAAGCTGGCGGTCTCCGCCCTGAAGCTGGCCGTGGCGTTCGTCCCGGCCGGCTGGTGCGATCCGTACCAGGAGCTGGTGACGGCCTATACGGCGCTCCGCCAGGTGGACGGCACAGCGTGGGCGACCGGCATGGTCGCCTTCTGCCAGGGCAACCTCGACGAGGCCGATGCCGCCCTCAAGCCGCTCGTGGCCGGAGCCATGAAGACCGATGCCCTCCTCGGGCTGGCGTTGGTCGCCGCCAAGCGCGGAGACAACGGTTCTGCGACGACCTACTACCAGCAGGTGCTGGCAATCGACCCGACGAATCAATCGGCGGAGATCGGCCTGAGCATGCTCGGAGCCGGCGCCTCGGCGGTGCCCCCTCCGGCCGCGTCCCCGAGTGCCGGAGGAACCAACTGACATGAGCACGCCTGACCTGACCCTGGGGGCGGTGGCGAGCGAGCCCGCCGCGGATCTTGCCGACCAGGGCCTCCCCGGCTCGCCCGAGCCCGAGGCCGAGGAGGAGGACAACCGCCGCCGAAAGTTGCTGCTCCTGCTGCTGTTCGGGCTCCTGCTGCTGATGCTCGCGCTGTCGCTCTGGTACCTGCTGTTCCGCAAGCCGATCACCGAGCTCCCGCTGCCCATCGTCCCGGAGGCGATGCCCACCTACCAGTACGCGTTCTACGACTTCGACAGCCCGCAGGGCGTCGCGGTGAGCGCCGATGGCTCGCGCATCTACGTCACCCAGGCCGGCTCGTCGCAGGACACGCTGATGATCGACGGCAAGGGAACCACGCTGGGTGTCCTGCAGCCGCCCACGGCCACGGTCGCCGAGCCGTCCCAGCTGTACGTGGCGGTCAACCCGCTCACGGGCCAGGTGTGGGCGACCGACCGCCTCAACTCGGCGGTGTTCATCTACCAGGCCGACGGCACCTATGACCGCGTGTTCGACCAGGGCGTCAGTCTTGCCGGCTGGCAGCCACTCGCGATCTCGTTCGACCCGCAGGGCAACGTCTACATCTCCGATGTGGGCGGCACCCAGCGCATCCACGAGTTCTCGGCCGACGGCACGCTCATCCGCGACATCGGCGCCGACGCGTCGCTCGACCATCCGAACGGGATCGCCGTCGCCGGCGACGGCACGCTGTACGTCACCGACACGGCCAACGGCCGGCTGCTCGTGTTCGATGCCGGCGGCACGCTGGTGGGCACGGTCGTGCGTGGCAATGCGGCCGGAAACCTGGGGCTCCCGGTGGGGGTTGCGATCGACGATCACGGCCACATCCTCACGGTCGACTCGAGCGCTTCGACGGTGCAGGCCTACGCGCCCATGCAGGCCGGCGATCGTGCGCCCGTCTACATCAACTCATTCGGCGAGAAGGGAGCCTCGGACGGGTACTTCGCGTTCCCCAACGGGCTCACCGTGGACGCGCGAGGGCGCGTGTACGTCGCCGACTGGGGCAACAACCGGCTCCAGGTCTGGAGCTACTGACATGCACAGGGTGAGGGAGGTGGAGACCGGGACGACCAACAGGCCTGCAGCGCAGGCAACCCCGATCCATGACAACCATGAGGTAATGACAGTGAGGAAACTTGCGCTCCTCTTTGCAGGCGGCGCCCTCTGGCTGTTCGTTGCCGCGCTGCCGGTGCTTGCTGACGGTGGTCCTCACCAGATGGCCGTCAACAACGGTACCGGAGGGCTGACCGCAGACACGTGTGCGGGCTGCCATCGAGCCCATACGGCTACGGCCGAGGGCCTGCTCAACAACGACCTGCCCGAGCTTTGTCTCGACTGCCACAACGGCACCAAGGCAACAACCGACGTTCTCCACGGCGTGCAGTACGACCCGAGCAGCGCCACCGGCGCCGTGCTCGGCGCCCTCCGGGGTGGCGGCTTCACAACCGCGCGGATTGACTCCGCGAACGGGGCGCGCGTCTCGTATCTCAGCGGGACGAATGTCCGCAACATCGGCCACGTCCAGCCCCTGGCGGCGGGCGCGGCAGTCACCTCGACCCACGGTGGGACCGGCGGGATCCTCAGCGCAGGCTGGGGCAACGGCACGGTCTGGGGCAACGGTGGCGTGACCAACGGTGTGGGCCCGACCGTCGCACTCAACTGTGCGTCGTGCCACAACCCGCACGGCAACGGCCAGTACCGGATCCTGCAGACCAAGTCCAGCGTCACGGTGTCGTCGGGGGCGTTCGCCCTTACCAACGCCGGCGGCGTCGAGGTCCAGGACACCGCCGTACACCGGCGTCCGCAACTACACCATCCGGCCCAGCTCCAACGGGCTGGCATCGGGCGTGGTCGCGGGCACGTCGGGCGACTACTGGCGGTATCACTGGGATCCGACGGGCGCCCTCAACTGGGCGCTCACCACGGGCGGCCCGCCCGCGGACCCGATGAACACCGGCTGGAACAGCCTGACGGCAACCTACGTGTCGACCAACGCGACGACCGGTGTCCAGACCACGAACTACGTGGTCAGGTACCCGGTGAACGCCGCTGAGATCCCCGCGTACAACACCCAGCTGGCCGCCTACGGGATCAACGATCCCATCAGCGGTGCCGCGTCCATCACCGCCCTCAACAACAAGGGCGGCCTGATGACCGCTTGGTGCATCCAGTGCCACTCGCGGTATAACGGCAACAACACGGTCCAGGGGACGAACCCCACCGCGACCCTCGGAGTCTCGTCGCTCTACGACAACTCCGGTGGCGACTCGATCTTCATGTACAAGCACGGGACGACCCGCATCGGTTGCGAGCAGTGCCATGTGTCCCATGGCTCCAACGCGGCGATGACAGGTTCGAACAGCTTCGCCTATGAAGATCCGAGCGGGGCCGTCCCGCCGCCGGTCGGGGCATCCGGCGACAGCCGGCTGCTCAAGGCCGACAACCGGGGAACCTGCCAGCTGTGCCACGACCCGACGGGCACGATCACGGCCGGCACGTACATCGGCCCGCTGCCGACCCCCGGCAACTAGCCCCATCGATCGCTCATCGCTCCCGGCGGCCACGGTTCACCCGGGCCGCCGGGACACCCCCAGGCAGGAAGTCACGAACGTGCGCCGTTCTCGTCCCCTCCGACGGTCGCAGCTCGCGCCGGTGCCCATGGCCCCGGCGTTCGGTGGCGTCCAGCGGCAGCCCCGCCTCGCTCGCCGGGCACAGCCATGATGTCCCGCCGACACCGCACCTCCCTGCGCGTCGGAACGGCCTTGGCGACGGCCCTCCTGCTCGTTGCGGGCATGACCGCGACCACGCCCATGGTTCCGGCCGTTCGCGCAGTGGACCCGACCCCGGATCCGTCCGTGTCCGCGCCCCCCGATCCCGGGCCGACGCCGACGGCGAAGCCCGATCCGACACCCGCTCCTGCGCCCGATCCGACGCCCACTCCAAACCCGACCCGACACCCACGGCAGCGCCGGCACCGACCCCCACGACAGTACCGACGCCGGCCCCGCAGCCGTCGGACGAAGCCTCCCCGCCGCCGGCGCCGGAGCCGTCCGCCTCGGTTGGACCATCGCCCGAGCCCTCGGTCGCACCATCAGCGGAACCATCGGCCGGGCCTTCGGCGGAACCATCAGCCGAACCTTCAACCGAGCCGTCGGCCGAACCGTCAGCGGAGCCGTCCGCCGAACCGTCGGCGGAACCGTCCACGTCGCCCGAGCCCACGCCCCCGTCGGGGATCGTGGTGGCGCATACCTGGGTTGATACCGTCGATGCCCTGGGCAGCGTGGTCCAGACCGGGGCGGAGGATGCATCGCTCACGGGCATGGAGCGCTTCGCCGTCTACCAGGTCCGCTTCCAGGTGATCAACTCGAGCGACGCCGAGATCCGGCTCGATCCGACCCTCGAGGCAGGCGCGGGCTCGAACCCAAGCGCCTGGACCGCCGTGCCCGAGGTGGACCCTGTGCCTGGCCAGCCGTTCTACGCTGCCTCCGATGACGGCCCGACATTCCAGGTGCGCACCACGGAGCTGGCGGTGCCATCGTTCCGCGCAGCCGCGCCTGCCACCGAGGTCCAGGCGCTGCCGTCCGACCAGCCGGTGCCGTCCGACCAGCCGGTGCCGTCCGACCAGCCGGTGCCGTCCGACCAGCCCATGACGCCGTACCAGCCCGTGGCGGGCGTCTCGAGCGCGGGCGTGAACCCCGTACCGACGGTCACCCTGCCGCCGCGGTCGTACACGGAGCTCGAGTTCGCCGTCCGCGCCACGATCAGCGCCGCCTGGAAGGAGACCTACGCCTTCCGGCTTCAGCCAACCTCTGACACCGTCGACGCCGGCGCCCCCGTGGTCGTGGTCATGCGGGCACGACCGGCGATCAAGCTGACCCTTCCGGCATCGACGACGCGCGACGATGCGACAGGCCTGGGCATCGCCTACCAGCTGGCCGTGGCAGTGGCTCCCCCCTCAAGCGGTCCGCGGTATCCGTTGGCCGCCACCGTCGACCCGAGCTCGCCGCACGTCGAGACCTCGCTCGCGTCGGATGGCTGCGCCGCCTGCCACGCCGCCCACGGCGGCACGCAGGCCGATCTCGTCACCGGCGACTACCGGATCGACCCGCTCAAGGCGGCGACCGAGCCGTACGACGGCGCCGACTTCACGCTGTGCATCTCGTGCCACAGCGAAGGGCCCTTCGCCGACATCAGCGGCAGCCCCAACGCCGGCACCAACTTCGCGGGCCACGGCTACCACATGGGCGACATCCACAAGGGCACCTTGGGCCTGGACATCACGGTGGCCGGCGACGGTCAGGGGTTCGCCCTGTGCGCAGAGTGTCACTACAACCTTCACGGTGTCCGCTCATCGGAACGTGGGCTCGTGGTCTTCGCCCCGGACGTGGAACCGAACGGCGGTTCGCTGACCTACGACCAGGCGACGGAGTCGTGCACGCTGACCTGCCATGGCAAGGTCCATAGCGGGCTGACGTTCCAGGCCGCCGCACCCGGAACCTGACCTCCGCCTGTATCCCTCGATACAGCCAGGCGCGCGTCTCTCCACCCAACAGCCCTGTCCGGTCCCGGCATAAATGTGCGCCCCGGCGGATGGGCTGGACGGTTCACCGCCCGGACAATGCCCTCAGGTGTCAAGCCGCGGGTTGCCGCGGCATCAGATGAGGGATCCACGATGAACCGGCTGCCACTGCGCGACCTGGGTCGCGTGCGTCCAGGGGGAGGCCGCGCATGAACGTGCGGATCCTGCCCGCCACCGGTCACGCCGCCGTCGAGAACGAGCTGCTGGCGCAGCTCGGGCTGCCGCCGAGCGCGTCGCCCGAGGACGTCGACCAACTCCATGAAGCCGTGAGCGAGTATCTCGCGGCGGCGCCCTCGAGCATCCGCGGGTGGGCTCACGCCCAGGCCGCGGCCCTCGATGTGGCGTACCTCCAGCTGACCGACCCGGTCGGTCTCGAGGGCTCGGCCCTCAGGAGCCCGACGAGGCCGCCGACGGTCGTACCCGGCGGGCCGGCGACACCTCCGGCCCGCCGGGGCTCCGTTCCCCCGGCCACCCTCGAGGACGAGCCCGTTCTCGAGACCGACGACATGCGCGACGTCGAGGACGACGCGGATGACGACGGCGCTACCGACTTCGACGCGCTCTACGCGTCGGTGACGCCCAGCGCCCACGAGGACATGGGGCCCGATACCCGGGTGAAGCATCGCCCTGCGACGGCTGCCCCGGCCGCACGGCGCAGGTCCCGCGCGCGACGCAATGCTGCGTCCCTTGCCCCGGCACCGGCCAAGGCCGGCATCTGGCAGCGCGTGGTCGTCGGCGGGGCCGCGATCGTGCTGGTCGCGGCCGTCGCGCTGGGCGCCAATGCCATCGTCAACGGCACGCAGTCCACGCCGGGAGCCAGCGAAGCCGCCGGCGGGGCGGCGGCGGCCGCCTCGCCCTCCGCGCCCACCGTCGACCAGGCGAAGGTCAGCCAGCTGATGACCCAGTACGCGGCCAACCCCAACGACACGGCCACGCTGCTTGCGCTCGCCGACGAGTTCTATGCCGGCCAGGACTACGCCTCGGCCGGCGACTGGCTGGACAAGCTGCTCGCGATCGACGCGAACAACGTGCAAGCGCTACTGGCACGGGGTGCCGTCAGCTTCAATCTCGGCGATCTCCTGGCCGCTGAAACGACCTGGAAGAAGGTCGTCGGCATCGACGCCAACAACGTCGAGGTGCATTACGACCTCGGCTTCCTGTACCTGAACCAGCAGAACCCGGACTGGGCGGGCGTGCAGCGCGAGTGGTCGCTGGTGGTCAAGCTCGACCCCGGCTCCGACCTTGCCCAGACGGTCCAGTCGCACCTGGACGCGCTCGTGGCCGCCTCGATGCTGCCCGGGCCATCCGCCGGATCGAGTGGCGCTCCGGTGGCGTCTCCCGCTGCGACTCCGGTCGCGTCACCGGTGGCGTCGCCCGCTGCCTCACCCGCGGGGAGCACCCAGCCATGAGCGACCTGGGCAGCGCACTGGGCATCGGCATCGCGTTCACCGGCGGCGTCGTGTCCTTCGCGTCTCCGTGCTGCCTGCCGCTCGTCCCCGCGTACCTGGGCTACATGGTCGGCGCAACCGGCGACGGCACGTCCGGCCGGCGCGCCGCCTTCCTCCACGGGCTCGCGTTCACCGTCGGGTTCTCGCTCGTGTTCGTCGCCTTCTATGCCTCGATCGGGGCCATTGGCTACGTGCTGGCCGATCAGAAGCGGCTGCTGACGATGGCCGGTGGCGCGCTGCTGGTGTTCCTCGGCCTCCAGGTCGCGGGCGTGATCAACATCCGCGCCCTGTGGCGCGACACCCGCGCGTTGCCCTCGATGGGTGGCGGCCTGGTGACCGCCGGCGGTCCGGGACCCCGCGCGGGTGCCGGTTCCGGTTTGGTCGGTCTCGCCGGGGCGCCGGGACAGCCCTCCTACGGACGTTCGCTGCTGTTCGGCCTGCTGTTCGCTGCCGGCTGGAGCCCCTGCATCGGGCCGATCCTGGGCGGGATCCTGGGCCTCGCCACGGCAACCTCCAGCGTCGCCCAGGGCACGGTCCTGCTGGTCGCCTACGCGGCCGGTCTCGCGGTGCCGTTCCTGGCCGTGGCCCTCGGGGCGGGCTGGGTCTCCCGGCACCTGGCCTGGATCGGCCGCCATCACCATGCCGTCTCCCTCGTCACGGGCGCGCTGCTCATGGCGGTCGGGGTGCTGATGCTCACCAACATGCTCGGCCGACTGTCGACCCTCGGGTCGCCGCTCGGTCTGTAGGAGGTCGTCGGACATGACCCATGAGGTTCGCTCCCGGCCGCTCCCACCGGCGACCAGCCCGGCCGCCGGGGCGACGACGGAGCCGGGCGTGGTGGACCGCATCGATCGGGTGCTGGAAGGCCTGTGGCACTTCCTGTCGTCGATGCGGGTCGCGATGGTGCTGATGCTGGCCATCGCCGTCCTCGGCCTGCTGGGCTCGCTCATCATCCAGGCACCTCCCGGCACGCTCGACGACGCGGACGCGAAGGCCACCTGGCTTGCCGAGATCCGGCCCAGGTTCGGCGGCTGGACGGGGATCATGGACAGCCTCCAGCTGTTCCAGATCTTCAACTCGGTCGTGTTCCGCGTCCTGGTCGCGGGCCTGACCATCAGCCTGATCGCGTGCTCAATCCACCGCACGCCGGGCGTCTGGCGGACGATCACCAAGCCCCGGGTCGACGTCGGGCCGGCGTTCTTCGAGCACGCGCCCCAGCACGAGGCCATCGTCGTGCGCCATACACCCGCCGAGACCTTGGGGGTCATTGCGGGCGTCTTCCGGGGACATCACTACCGGACGCTGAGCCAGGACGACGGCGTCATCCACGTCTACGCCGACCGCTTCCGGTGGGCGCTGCTCTCGGGCCTGGTCGGTCACCTGTCGCTGGTGGTGATCCTCGCCGGCGCCATCGTGGGCGCCACGTTCGGCTATCGCGACTCCGGCTTCACCCTCGCCGAAGGCAACACGCTACCGGTTGCCGGAGAACCGGGACTGACCATCCAGCTGATCGACTTCACCGACACCTACTACGCCACGACGGGGGCGCCCGAGGACTACGCCAGCCAGGTCGTCCTGTACCAGGATGGCCAGGAGGTCGCCCGCCACACGATCCGGGTCAACGACCCGCTGCGCTACGGCGACACGACGTTCTACCAGGCGTTCTTCGGATCCGCGGCGGACATGACCGTCGCGGATGCGAGCGGCAAGACCCTCGTGTCGGAGGGCGTGCCGCTCGCCTGGCGCACGAACGCGGACAATCGGCCGGTTGGCTCGTTCTCGATCCCCGGCACCAACTACGTCGGCTGGGTCGTCGGGACGCTGGGCAACGGCGACAGCACGATCCAGC
Organism: uncultured Chloroflexia bacterium; assembly: GCA_963732805.1. GTDB lineage: Bacteria > Chloroflexota > Limnocylindria > Limnocylindrales > CSP1-4 > CAIXZV01. Next base: position 634,713 of record CAVTAW010000002.1, on the reverse strand, counting down.
CCGGCCAGATGCAGATCCAGCTGTACACGGCGGACGGCGGTCAGCCGATCGCCCAGCAGGTGCTCGACCAGGGCAAGGCTGCGACGGTCGGCGACCTCACCGTCACGTTCAACCGTGAGAGCCAGTTCACCGGGCTCAACGTCGCGCGCGACCCCGGCGTGCTCCTGGTCTGGCTGGGAGCGTTCCTCCTGTTCGCAGGGTTCGTGCTCCGGTTCCTGCTGCCGCACAAGCGGGTCTGGGCGCGCATCGCGCCCCGGGCCAACGGCGGAGCGGTGCTGGCGATGGCGAGCCTCGGCAGCAGGGACGCGGCGCTGGGAACAGAGTTCGAAGGCCTTGTCAGTGATGTCCGCACGGCGCTCCAGGCGCCCGCGCGGTCCTGAGGGAGATCCGAGATGGAAAAGATGGCGGGCTACGCGTTCGTAGCGGCGATGTTCAGCACCGGGCTGGCCACCATCGCCTATCTCCTCTACGCGGTGTCGGGGCTCCGGGCCGCCCGGATGCAGACCGCCGGCGGTCCCGCGTCCTCCGGGGCCATGGGGTTCGTGTCCGGCCCCCGGACGGCCGCGATCGGGCGCTACGCGACGATGCTCGGCTGGCTGGCCGTTGCCGCGCTGCTGGCGAGCCTGACCTTCCGGGCGATCGCCACCGGCCACGGGCCGTTCGCCAACATGTACGAGTTCTCGGTGGCGTTCGCCTTCGGGATCCTCGCGGCCTACATGTGGTTCGAGCGCAGGTACCACCAGCGGATCCTGGGCCTGGTGGTGATGCCGGTCGCGCTGGCGATGATGTTCTACGCCTGGACGATCCAGGGTCCGGTCGAGCCGCTCGTTCCGGCCCTCCAGAACAACCTGCTGCTGACCGTCCACGTCGCCGTCGCGATCGTCGCCTACGGCAGCTTCTCGATCGCCTTCGCGGCCTCGCTCCTGTACCTGGTCCAGCCGGAGGGCGGACGCTGGGGGCTCCCCAAGCCGCAGGTGCTCGACGAGATCGGCTACCGCGCGGTGGTCGTCGGCTTCCCGTTCCTGACCCTCACCATCATCCTCGGCGCCGTCTGGGCCGACGTGGCCTGGGGCAGCTACTGGAGCTGGGATCCCAAGGAGACGGCCTCGCTCGTGACGTGGCTGATCTACGGCGCCTACCTCCACGCGCGTGTCATGCGCGGCTGGCGCGGCAGCCGGGCCGCCTGGCTCCTGGTCCTGGGCTTCGCGGCAACCCTGTTCACGTACTTCGGGAACCTGTTCTTCGGCGGCCTTCACAGCTACGCCGGCCTGAACTGACCAGGCTCGGACGATGGGATCGGTCGAGATGAGCGCAGCAGGCGCCGTGGCACCCCCGTCGCGGCGGGGCGCCGGACGGCTGCAGACGATCGCCGTGATCGCGGTCACGGCGATCGTGATCGGGGCCCTGGCCTGGCTGGTCGCGGGTCCCGGCGCGGACGACGGCGTGACGTCGATCAACCTCGCCGGCGATGTCGCGGCGGCCGCACCGGCCGTCGGCGCGGTGCCGCCCGACTTCACGGCGCAGACCTGGGACGGCAAGACCGTCTCGCTCTCGGACTATGCCGGCAAGCCCGTGTGGCTGACCTTCGGCGCATCGTGGTGCCCGGACTGCCGGACGGAGGCACCGGACGTCGAGTCGACGTACCAGGCGTACAAGGACCGGGGGCTGGTGGTGCTGGCCGTGTTCATCGAGGAGAGCGGCGGTGACATCGGGTCGTACGCGCAGCGTGCCGGCCTGACGTTCCCGATCGCCGTCGACCAGAACGAGGCGATCGCGAGCACCTACCGGACGCTCGGGATCCCCACGCACTTCTTCATCGGGGTCGACGGGACAATCCGGGAGATGCGCATCGGCGCCCTGCCCAGGACCGAGATGGACCGCGCGGTCGCGGCCATCGTGCCCTGAGGCACTTCGATGCCCGATCCTGCCCCGCTGGAAGGCCAGGCTCCGGATGGGGCGGGCCCGGCACCGGCGGAGGCAGCGCCTGTGCCGTCCGACCCTGACGCCGAGTCGGGTGAGCTGGCGGCCGGGATCGAGCCGGGCATCGCCGGCACTGGCGTGACGGCGGACGAACCGCCGCCGACGCCCGCGGACGAATCGCCGCAGACCTCGCCCGGAACTTCGGCCATGGCCCCGGCGACCAGCGGGACGAAGCGGCGGCGGAACCCGTTCTACCTGCGTGGCCGGCGCCTGCGCCTGCCGTCCTCCCGGCGGGGCCTGTTCGCGCTGCTGCTGGTCCTGACGGCGCTGGGCGGCGTGGCCACGTTCTCGGCCGTCTCGCTGCTCAACTGGACCGAGACGGCCGACTTCTGCGGCCGCTGTCACACCATGGCCCCCGAGCTCGCCGCCTACGAGGCCGGTCCGCACCGCGACGTGGCCTGCGCCGAGTGCCACGTAGAACCGGGCATCACCGGCTGGATCAAGGCCAAGATGGCCGGCACGCGGCAGCTGGTCGAGGTGGTCCTGGGGACCTTCCCGACGCCCATCCCGCCGCCCGATCACGCGAACCTGCCAAGCTCGTCGGACACGTGCCAGAAATGCCACGCCGTGGAGTCCCACGCGGTCGCGGCGCTCAAGACGGAGACCGTGTTCGCCGAGGACGAGGTGAACACGCGCCAGTTCGTCGGGCTCATGATCCGGCCCTCGGGTGGCGATGTGTTCGACGTCAACAAGAGCGTGCACTGGCACGTGCTGCGGACCGTCACCTTCAACTCGCCCGATGAGAACGCGGCCCGGATCGACCTCGTCGAGGAGACCGAGGACGACGGGACCGTCGAGCAGTTCATCTCGCAGAGCCGGATCAGGGACGTGGCCAACGCGGCGCCGGACATCGCCGACGTGAAGGCCTCGGAGCGGCAGACCACGATGTCCTGCTACGACTGCCACAACCGGGTCGGCCACCCGATCCCGAACCCGCGGGTCGGTCTCGACTACGACCTCTCGACCGGGGCGATCGACCCGTCACTCCCGTACATCAAGCGGGAGGGCATGGGGATCCTGTGGACCACCTACGCGGACGACGCCGCAGCAGATGCCGCTGCCGACGGGCTTGAGGCCTTCTACCAGCTCAACTATCCGGACGTGGCGCAGACCAAGGCCGCCCAGATCAACACCGCCGTCGACGAGCTCAAGGTCCTCTACCGGTTGACGGCGACACCCGAGATGAAGGTCACCGCCAAGACGTACCCGGACAACCTTGGGCACCTCGACTTCCCGGGCTGCTTCCGGTGCCACGACGGTGGCCACTTCCTGGTCGAGAACGGTGTCGTCACCAGGAAGACGATCCCGTCGACCTGTGACACCTGCCACACGTTCCCGCAGATCGGGCCGGCGGTCGCCAGCCTGCCGCTGGGCGAGCCGCCCTCGACGCACACCGACTCGCTGTGGGTGTTCAACCACAAGAGCGTTGCCACGAGCCTGGACCCCGGCGGCACGACGTGCGGGGAGTGCCACGCCAGAGACTACTGCGTCAACTGCCACTCCACCGGCGCGGTCACCGTGGACCATGACGAGATGTCCACCAATCACGCGGCCGTCATCCGCACCCAGGGCAACACGGCCTGTGCGTACTGTCACCAGCCCGTGTTCTGCGCGCGGTGCCACACGGAGCCCGTGCTGCCCATCACCACGCCGTTCTCGCAGGGCGTGGAGACCCAGGGATCCGACCAGCCGTCAGGTCTGTCCTGGCCGCTGACCCCCAGGAGCTGAGTCCCGGTCGCCGCCCCCGGACCTCGCTCGGCAGGGGCCTCGCGCGCTCCGGGCGGGCATATGCCGTTTCTCTATCGTCCCGCACATTCCGCGCGACGGGTCGTTGCTCGCACAATGTCGGTCCATCAGGGAGGCGCGCGACGGGCCATTCGGCCCCTCGCCGGAGGCTGCGATGGACCGCGACGGCGCGATCGTGTCCCAGGCGACACCCGAAGCGGGGGCGAGCGCGCCCGAGCCCCTGCCGCCGCCGCCCCCGCCGGGAGCCATCGGCGTTGCCCTCCCAGAGCCCACGCCGGCGCAGGACGCCAATCCGGAGTCTCCCCAATCGCGTCGCCGCTTCCTGCGCTGGCTCGCCGGGCTGACGGTCGTCTCCACGCTGGCGATGGTCGTTACGCCGATCCTGGGGTTCCTCGTGCCGCCCAGGACGAGCGGGACGTCGGCGGGCGGCAAGGTCCTGGTCGCCAAGACGTCGGACATTCCCCCGGGCGCGGGCAAGGTCGTCGCCCTGGGCAGCAAGCCGGCGATCGTGGTCAACACGGACCAGGGCGTTCACGCGTTCTCCGCCATCTGCACCCACCTCGGCTGCGTCGTGGCCTGGAACGACCTCGCCGGCGTCATCCAATGCCCGTGCCACGACGGCCGCTTCAACCCGGTGTCGGGGACCGTCGTGTCCGGTCCGCCTCCGGCACCGCTGCCGGCGCTCGACGTCTCGGTCGAGGGTGACCAGATCTTCCTGAGCGAGGGCTGAGATGGCAGTCAGCCCGCCCACGGGGCGCACCCCGGATCAGGGCAGCTGGATCGAGCAGCGGACCGGTATCGGGCCCGTGATCGGCGCCATGCTGCACGTCCGCATCCCGATGTCGGCGCGCACGCTCTACTTCGGCGGGATCGCCCTGTTCCTGTTCGGCATCCAGGTCGTGACCGGAACCCTGCTCGCCCTCTACTACAAGCCGACTCCCGAGGCGGCCTACGAGAGCGTGCAGTTCGTGACCAGTGACGTGAGCTTCGGCTGGCTGATCCGGAGCGTGCACCATTGGGCCGCGAACCTGATGATCCTGTTCGTCGCCCTGCACCTCCTGCGCGTGTTCTTCCAGGCCGCATACAAGTACCCGCGCGAGCTGACCTGGGTGATCGGCGGCGGGCTGCTGCTGGTGACGCTGGGCTTCGGGTTCACGGGCTACCTGCTGCCGTGGGACCAGCGAGCGTACTGGGCAACGGTGGTCGGCACCGATATCGCCGGCGCCGTGCCGCTGATCGGCGAGTGGGTGCAGACGCTGCTGCGCGGTGGCTCCGACGTGACCGGCGACACGATGAGCCGGTTCTTCGGGATCCACGTGCTGGTGCTCCCGCTCATGCTCGCGGGGTTCCTCGCCCTCCATCTCGTGCTCGTCCACCAGCTGGGCCTGGCGAACCCGAAGAAGCCCGAGCCGCGGGTGCAGCCGGCGACGGTCGATGACGAGCCCCTCCGGCCATTCTTCCCGAACTACATCGTGGACGAGGTCGTCGCCTGGTACGTCATCCTCGCGATCCTCGTCGTCCTGGCCTCGATCTTCCCGGCCGGGCTCGAGGAGCAGGCCAACCCGCTCGAGACGCCGGCTCACATCAAGCCCGAGTGGTACTACCTCGCCGTCTACCAGCTGCTCAAGATCCTCCCACGGACGATCGCTGTGATGGCCCCGATCATCGGGATCGGTGTCCTGATCGTGTGGCCGTTCCTCGACCGCAGTCCAGAGGTGCTGGCACGGCGGCGAAAGGTCGTCGTCGGAGCGGCCACGATCGTGCTGGTCGCGATGGTCGTCCTGACGGTGTTCGGCTATGTCAGCTGACGCAATGAGCTCGAGGCGGAACCCTCGAGCGCCAATGCCCGGTGTCCTGCGGGCCGTTCTGACCCTCGGGGTGCTCGGGCTCGCGTGGTTCACGTTCGCGTTGACGGCATCCGCCCAGGACCCCAGCAGCTCGCCGGCGGCTTCGAGTCCCGCCGGGACCACGCCATCGCCGCAGGCAACGCCGGCGCCCTCGTCGTTCGACTGGCTGTTCGCCACGCCACTGCCGACGCCGGCCGCTCCGGTCGCCTCCGCGCCGCCCGTCCCGGACCCCGTTTCCCATCCCGCCGGCGATGGCGCCAACAGCTGCTACGACTGCCACAGCGCCGTGAACGACACGCAGGCCGTGATCGCCGCCGACTGGAAGGACAGCGCGCACGCGCAGGCCGGCGTTACCTGTGCCGACTGCCACGGCGGCGATCCGAAATCCGACCAGATCACGGTGGCGATGGACCGTGCCAACGGGTTCGTGGGCGCCCCGGACCGGCTGGCGAGCATCGGGATGTGCGGCAGCTGCCACGCCAACGTCGAACGGATGCGGGCGTCCGGGCTGTCCACCGACCAGTACGCCAAGTACTGGTCGAGCGTCCACGGTCAGCAGCTGCTGACCGCCAACGACACCCGGGTCGCGATCTGCACGGACTGCCATGGGTCGCATGACATCAAGAAGGTCTCCGACCCGTCAGCCACGGTATTCGTCCTCAACGTCCCCAAGCTGTGCGCCGGTTGCCACGCCGATGCCCAGCGGATGCAGCCGTACGGGATTCCGACCGACCAGTACGAGATCTACTCCACAAGCGTCCACGGCGTCGCCCTGCTCGACAACAAGGACGTCCGTGCCCCCAGCTGCGCGTCCTGCCACGGCTCGCACGACGCGAAGCCACCGACGTCGGCGACGGTGGTCGACGTGTGCGGCAAGTGCCACACGGCGACGCAGGATCTGTACCAGCAGAGCCGCCACTCCGAGCTGCAGGCGGCGGCGCCCCAGTGCTGGACGTGTCACGGCACGCACGACGTCTCGCAGCCCGGCTCCTCCATGTTCTTCCATCCGACCCCGCCCGACTACACCTGCGACACCTGCCACGACCTGCAGACCCACACCCTGCGCATCGAGCTCAGCCGCTTCACCAACGAGGCCGACCGACGCTGCGATACGTGTCACCACCCGGATTCGGAGATCTACGCCCAGATCCAGGGCATCAGCAACGCGGTGACGTCGGCCGAGCAGGCCTACGCCGACGCCCAGCGCTCGATCGCCGATGCTGCCGCCCTGGGCATGATCACCTCCGATGCGGAGGTGGGCCTGACTGACGCGAAGACGAGCCTCATCCAGGCGCAGGCAGCCGTCCACACCACCAAGCTCACGCTGGTCGCCGACCTGTCGGCTGACACGCGGAGCAAAGCCGAGGCCGCCCAGGTGATCGCGACCGGGAAGGTGAGCGAGAGCGAGTTCCGGCGCGAGGCGATGGTTGTCGTGCTCGCGTTCATCGCCTTCAACGCGGCGTTCCTGTACGTCATCAAGCGCGGCCTGGACCGGGACCTCGAGCGCCGGGGGCCCTGATCACGGCGCCCAGGCCGGGCCGGAGATGCGGTCCGCGCGGGCGTAGACGTTGAAGCCCTCGCCGCGCAGGAACCCCACGATCGTGACGCCCAGGCGCTCGGCCGCCTCGACTGCCAGGTCGCTGGGCGCGGACACCGCGGCCAGGATCGGGACCCCGGCCATCGCGGCCTTCTGGACGAGCTCGAAGCTGGCCCGCCCCGACACGAGCACGATCCGGTCGTGAAGCGGAAGGGCCCCGGCCAGCACCTGGCTGCCGATCACCTTGTCGAGCGCGTTGTGGCGGCCCACGTCCTCGCGCAGCGCAACCAGCCGGCCGTCCGGATCGAACAGGCCCGCAGCGTGCAGGCCCCCCGTCGCCTCGAACACGGCCTGGGCCTCGCGCAGCACGACCGGCAGCTGCAGCAGCACCTGCGGGGCAACGACGAACCCGTCCGGGATGGCCGCGCAACGGACCTCGATCTCGTCCAGGGTCGCCTTGCCGCAGATCCCGCACGAGGCGGTAGCCACGAAATGGCGCTGCGCCACCCGTCCGGCATCGAATGGGCGGTCCAGGTGCACGGTGACCTCGTCATCGGGCTGGGCGCTCGCCTCCGGCACGCCGAACGTGATCGCGGTGATCGCGGTCCCGTCGAGCAGCCCCTCGGTGTGCAGGAAGCCCGCAGCGAGCTCCGCCTCGAACCCCGGGGTGCGCATCGTGACCGCGACGTCGACGGGATCCTGGCCCGGCCCGCAGGCCCGGATCGCCATCGGCTCCTCGCCCGCCAGGCGATCCTCGCGGATCTCGCGCCGGTCTGCCCGGAACGCGAACACGCGCCTGCGCGTGGCCTGGCGTGCCATCGGATCGAGCGGACCGGTCACGCACGCGATCCTACTCGCTCGCTCCCGGGCCATACTCCGGGCATGCCCGACGCTCGCCCGCTCCCCTCGCCGTGGTCGCTCGGGGAGCTCGGGTTCGTGGCCGGCGCCCGACGGGCGACCCTCGCGACGATCGCGCCCGACGGTCGCCCACGGCTCGTGCCGGTGTGCTTTGCGCTGCTGGACGCCGGCGAGCCCGACGGAAGGCCGGTCCTCTATACCCCGATCGACGAGAAGCCCAAGCGTGCCGCCGATCCGCTCGGCCTGGCCCGGGTCCGCGATCTCGTCGCCCGCCCGGCCGTCACCCTGCTCGTCGATCGCTGGGACGAGGACTGGCAGCGGCTCGGCTGGGTCCGCGTCGATGGTCGGGCCCGGATCCTGGCGCCCGGCGGAGAGCCCGAGCACGGCCGGGCCGTCGAGGCGTTGCGCGCCAAGTACCCGCAGTACCTGCGCCACGCGCTGGACGCGAGGCCGATCATCCGGATCGCGATCGAGCGGCTGGTCTCGTGGGGAGCCCTCGACACCTGATCCGCTGACGTTGCGCTGCTCAGTCGACCTCGCGCAGGAAGGCGAGGAGCGTCCGCGTGAACCAGTCCGGTCGCTCCAGGTTCGGCAGGTGGGCGACGCCCGGCACGTCGATCCGGCGAGCTCCGGCGACACCGCGCATCAGGACCCCGGCGGCCGTCGACGTGGCTGCCGTGTCCAGCTTGCCGGTGATGATCAGCAGCGGGACGTGGATCTCGTCCAGCCGCCCGGCAGCCGGCGGCGCGAGCACGATCGGCCGGCCCTCGGGCTTCTCCTGCCGGTAGGTCTCCAGGCACATCCGCCGGACGAGGTCGCGGGCCACCGCGGGAGCACGCCCGGAGGGCTGGCCGATGCCGTCGACCCAGATCGCGACGTCCAGATCGGCCAGGGCCTCCCAGTCGCGTGCCTGGAACAGCGCTTCCTCGCGCTCGCCCAGCGCCTGCTCCTCGGGCGTGTCCTCGACTGGCAGGCCGCCGACTCCCCCGCACACCCAGACCAGGCCGCCCACGCGCCGCGGAAACTCGATCGCGACGTCCAGCGCGATCGATCCGCCCCGAGAGCAGCCCACGATCGTGGCTCGCTCGACACCCAGCGCATCCATCACGGCAACCAGGTCGGCCCGGTTCGAGAACTCCTCGTCCTGCGCCTCCGTCCTCCCGAAGCCCCGCGCCTCGTAGCGAACGACCCGGTGGCGCGCGGCAAGCGCATCCCACTGCGGATCCCACATCCTGGCGTCGGCGATGCCCGCATGGACGAGGACGACGGCCGAGCCTTCGCCGGCGGCCTGCGCCCAGATGCGGCACCCCGGAACGTCGATGAAGCCCTCGAACGGCGTCACGTGACCGGTGGGCGGTCGAGGTAGACCGCCGATCCGGTCGGCCGCAGGCAGTGGGTCATCGACATCGCCTGGAGGTAGCCGCCGGCGTTGAGGATCGCGACGATCTCCCCCTCCTCGACGTCCGGGAACGGGTAGTCCTCGGCGAACACGTCGCCCGCCTCGTTGATGTGCCCGGCAACCGTGACGGTTCGCGTCCGCTCCCGCAGCGGGTCGCGGACCGGCACGATCTCCTGCGCGTAGCGGTAGATGAAGTACGCGCAGTTGACGTTCCAGCCGATGTCCAGGCCCACGAACGTCGTGGCGCCTCGCTGCTCGACGCTCACCACCTCGCCCAGCAGGACCCCGGCGTCCTTCATGATCAGGTCGCCCGGCTCGAACGCGACCGTGACGCCGTACGGCCCCAGGTGCCGGCCGACGACGGTTGCATAGGCGTCGAGGTCCACCGGGACCTCACCGTCGCGCGCGACACGGCCGAGCCCGCCGCCGACGTTCACCTCACGGACCGGGAAGCCCGCGTCCAACAGCCGATCCAGCAGGCGCGTGGCCCGGGCGAGGGCAGCCTCGAAGCCCGGAAGCTGGGCACCCAGCCAGCCGGATCCGGCGTGGAAGTGCAGCGTGTCCACGATCAGGCCGTGACGGTGAACCGCCGCGACCGCATCGTCGAGGCGGTCCTCCGTGATGCCGAACTTGGTCGGTCGGTCTCCCGCGTAGGCCAGGTGCTCCGTGTATCCTGCCCCGGCGCCCGGATTGACGCGAATGCCGACCGCGCGACCGGGTGCCCGGCGACCGACTCGCTCCAGCTGGCTGACGCCATCGAGATTGAGCCTGATGGGGTGGGCGAGCAGCACGTCCAGGTCGCGCTCGGAGACGTTGGTGCCGGTGTGGCTGATCTCCGCCGCATCCCAACCATTGGCGAGCGCGTGGAGCACCTCGCCCGGTGAGCAGGCGTCGATGCCGACGCTGCCCGGCTGGCCGGCCGGACCCAGGCCACGGATGACGGACAGGATCCGGGGGTCAGGATTCGCCTTCAGCGCGAACCGCACGACGTGCCGGACGCCGGCCCGGTCGAGCGCACCCTGGAGGGCCCTGACGTTCTCGACGGGACGCGCCAGGTCGTACACGAACAGCGGCGTGCCACGCTCGCGGACGAGCGCCTCCAGGTCGGCGCCGTTGACCGACAGGCGACCACCCCCGACGTCGAGGCCGGGGCGCCGCCACCACGCGGGCGCGGGCGCCGCCCCAGGGCGCGCAACGTCGAGGCTCACGCCCGGGCTTCGCGTCGCTGCTGCGCCGGGCGGGCCGCGAGCAGCGCCCGGCGGCTGGCCGGATCGGCGAACGGGTCGGGTCCGTCGGCCACGGGCGTCCCGACCTCGATCAGCAGCCGCTCGGTCACCGCGGCGATCTCGGCGACCGCTGCCCGGAACGCTGCCTCGTTGCGGGCCGACGGCGCACGGAAGCCGCTGACCTTGCGAACGTACTGGAGGGCGGCCGCCTCGGCCTCACCCGTGGTGGCGGCACCGGCATCGTCGGTGCGCCGGAGCTGGCGGATGCTGCGACACATTGGCGCAGCGTACCGCGACATCCGGACCGCGGCGACTCACGCGCGCCCGCGCACGATCCGCGGCGTATCCTCGGGGCGATGGACCGATGGCAGACGATCATCGAGCCGTTCCGGATCCACGCGGTTGAGCCGATCCGTCTCACGACGGTGGAGGAGCGTGAGCTCGCCCTCCGAGCCGCCGGCTGGAACCTGTTCAACCTCCACGCGGACGACGTCCTCATCGACCTGCTGACCGACTCGGGCACGGGCGCGATGAGTCGAGACCAGTGGGCGGCCGTCCAGCACGGCGACGAGAGCTACGCGGGCAGCCCCTCGTGGTACACGTTCCTGGCCGCCGTCCAGGAGCTGTTCCCGTTCCGGCACGTCATCCCCACGCACCAGGGCCGCGCAGCCGAGAAGATCCTGTTCTCGGTGCTCGGCGGGCCGGGCATGGTTGTCCCCAACAACACCCACTTCGACACGACTCGCGCCAATGTCGAGTTCACCGGCGCCGAGGCGGTTGACCTGGTCATCCCCGAAGGCAAGGAGCCTGCCACCGTCCACCCGTTCAAGGGCAACATGGACGTCGCGGCGCTCGAGGCCCTGCTGGAGGCCCGCGCCGGCGACGTCCCGGTGGTGTTCGTCACGATCACCAACAACTCGGGCGGCGGCCAGCCCGTCTCCCTGGAGAACCTGCGGGCGGTCCGTGCGGTGTGCGACCGGTTCCGCAAGCCCCTGTTCCTGGACGCGTGCCGCTTCGCCGAGAATGCGTGGTTCATCCGCAGCCGGGAACCGGGGCAGGAGCGAAGGCCGGTCGTGGACATCGTGCGCGAGATCGGCGCGCTGGCCGACGGGATGACGATGAGCGCCAAGAAGGACGGCCTGGCCAACATCGGGGGCTGGCTGGCCATGAACGACGACGGGCTCGCCGAGCAGTGTCGCAACCTGCTGATTCTCACCGAGGGCTTCGTGACCTACGGCGGACTCGCCGGCCGGGATCTGGAAGCGATCGCGCAGGGCCTGCGCGAAGTGGTGGACGAGGACTACCTGCGCTACCGGATCCGGTCCACCGCCTATCTCGGCGATGCGCTCGATGCCGCCGGCATCCCGCTCGTCAAGCCCATCGGCGGACACGCCGTGTACGTCGATGCCCGAGGGCTGCTGCCGCATATCCCGCCGCTGGAGTATCCAGGGCAGGCCCTGGCCGTCGAGCTGTACCGGGCCGGTGGAATCCGCGGCTGCGAGATCGGGACGGTCATGTTCGGACGGCATCCGGACGGGACCGAATCGGCGGCACCGATGGACCTAGTGCGGCTTGCGATCCCGCGCCGCACGTACACGCAGTCGCACGTGGACTACGTGATCGAGGTTGCCAGGGACGTCGCCGCCCGTGCCTCGAGCCTGAGCGGCTACCGGATCCTGCGCGAACCGGCGCAGCTGCGCCACTTCACGGCCGCATTCGAGCCGCTCGCATAGCCGGACCCAGGGGCGCCGCCCGGCTGAAGGTCAGGCCTTGAGGCTGATGGTTCCGGCCTGCAAATCGACCACGATCGGCAGCTCGAGCAGGGGCTGGTTGGTCGGCCCGCCGAGCACGGCGCCATGGTCCGTCGGGTCGAACGCCGCACCATGGCACGGGCACAGGAGCACGCCGTCCTGGGCGTCCCAGCCGACGCGGCATCCCTGGTGGGTACAGGTCGCGTCGTAGGCCACGTAGCTCCCGTCCGACAGCCGGATGATGATGCCCGGGTCGCCGGCCGGGTACGGCGCGGGGGCGTTGGCAGGAATTCGGATCCGGACTGCGCCCCGCTGGTTGACGGACCCGGTCGAGGCGAGGGTCAGGCCGCCGTTCGATCCCGACCCTGCGCCAGAGCCGGCGGTCTGGGGCGGCGCCGGTGTCGCACCTGCGCCACCGGCGCCGCCCAGCGCGCCGTCGCCGGCCCCCGTGCCGGTCCCCGACCCTGTCCCCCCACCGGCGGTGCCGCCACCGGTACCGATGCCCGGGCCCCCCGTGTCGCCGGCGCCCAGCGCTGTCTGATCACCCGCGGAGGAGGGGCGGAGGATCCGCAGCGGGACGGCCAGTGACGCAACCGCGATCGCGAACGCGCCCAGGGCTCCGGCCTGCAGCACCTGGCGCCGGAGCGGAGACGCCTCGATCACCGTCGTGCGACGGTCCCGCAGCTGGTACCCGGTCCCCGACCGCAGCGTGCCGGGCCAGTCGTCGGTGATGTAGGCGCCGAGCTCGCGCACGGAGCGCGGGACGAGCAGCCCGGCATCGCCCGCGATCGCCAGCGTGACCCAGCCGAAGGCGTATGGCAGGTCGGGTCCGTAGTAGTAGGGATGCGTTGTCCACGATGCCGTCAGCCAGAACAGGAACGAGAGCGCGGCGCCGCCGACGGCGGCAGCCCGGAATGCGAGGCCCGTGAGCGCGCCGAGGCCGATCGCGATCTCCGCCAGCGCGATCAGCAGTCCAAGCGGGAGCGCGAACGGCTCGGCGATACGCACCAGCGGTGCCAGCGGTGAGACGTGCGCAAAGGCCGTGAGCTGGCCGTAGATCGAGCCGGGGCTCGAAGCGTCGAAGAAGGTCGGGTCAAGGAGCTTGTCCATCCCGGCGTAGACAAAGGTCAGACCGAAGAAGAAGCGGAGTGGAAGGAGCGCGCGAGCAGGGACGCTCGCGCGCTCCAACTGCTCCCGGAGCGAGGTGCCGGGAGCGTCCTCGAACGGTTGGACCCCGGGCCACGGCGCCGATTCCGCGTTGCCGGGCGACCGGTACTGGGTACGACGAGAACCCCGCTGACGACGGCTCACAGCAGTCTCATTCGGGATGATCTCGGTCGCACCTGGTCCTCCGTCCTGGGGGCGACGCCTACCGGACTGGGCGCACCCAACACGGACGGTAGACCCGGCCGCCCTCGATCGCTTGTGGCGATCATGAGGATTCTCACATCCAGCCTTCGACGGCCCCGGACGTTCAGGACCCGAGCTCGTCCGGGAACAGCGGACGGATCCATGCGAGCCACGTCCGGCCGCCAGCGGTGAGTTCGGTTCCCGAGGCCACGTTCGCGAGAGCCGCGCCGAGGGCGGTGGCGTCGGCGCCCGTCACGATGCCGGACCTGAGGCCCTCGACGCCGAAGTCGGTCGCAGCCGGCACGCCGAAGCCGTCGAGAGTCGACGCAAGGGGCCACGCGACGGTGGCTCCGCCGGTGGCCGCGCCCGTCCCCGGGTCAGGGGCCACGAACACGCGATAGCCCACGGGCTGGTACGCGACGGGCGGTGCCGTCGTCCCACCCCAGGATGCGGCCGGATCCGTCAGCTGGGCGAGCAGCGCAAAGGCTGCTGCGGCCGGTCCGGCCTCCTCGGACGCTCCGGGCGAACCTGCCGCACCGGGACCGCCCGGGCCCCCGGGAAGGCCGGGGGCACCTGGTCCGGCATTCGCGGCGAACCGGTTCACGATCGTGTCGCCGTCGATCACAACGGTGAACGCGGTCGTGCCGGTATCCACGGCGACACCGCCGGGAGCCTCCTGGTGATCGAGCCCGGCCTGGCGGATCGCGGCCAGGATCGCCGCTTCCCCGGAGGCTCCCGTGTCCCGCACGTCCACGGGCGCCACGATCGGCTGCACCGCGGGATCCGACGCGACGCCGGGCGTGTAGATCCGCCCGTCATCGTCCACCACCAGCGCCGGCACGTTCCCCAGCCCGGCCACCGGGTTGATGAAGCCGCCTTCGCTCGTCACCTCGAGCAGCAGGCCTGGCGCCGCCCCGCGAGCCGTTGGTCCGGAGGATGGGGAGGAGCCGACGACCCCCGGCGCGGTCGATCCGCCGGACGAGGTGGCCCCTGGCGCCCCGCTCGTCGCCGGGGGCGTGGTCGGCGAGGCGGCACCGGGGGCGCAGGCTGCGGCCAGCATGGCCACGGTGGCGAGAAGAGCGAGGCCGATCGGCCGGACGGGGACGAGCACGGGGACACTCCAGGCTGAAGCGGCGGCGCCGCGAACGCGGAGCAGACGCGCGATCCAGCCGCCTGGTTCCCGGGCGCGTCGGCCGGCGGGCGCACGGGGTCGCCGATCGTCCGGCAACCGGTCCCGCTAACCGCCCTTGCGGTTCCCCCAGCGCCACTCGATCGAGCCCGTGTAGCAGTGACCGAGGTACTCGCACAGGCCCTTCGACATGTCCCAGGTACGACCCGAGACGTACGGCCCGCGGTCGATGACGGGCACGGTGATCTGGCGCCCGTTCGCCGGGTTGCGGAAGGTGACCAGGGTGCCGCACGGAAGCGTCCGATGGGCGACGCCCATGATCGTCTTGCTGTAGACCTGCCCGCAGGCGGTGCCGCTGCCGTAGAACCCGGGGCCGTACCAGCTGATGTTCGAGTCGAAGCGCCAGTAGTTCTTGACGAAGGTGGCGGCCTTCGGCGCGGGCTGGCTGACCGACGGGCGCCCGGTGGCGATCGGCCGCCGCCCGGGTTCGGTGAACGTCGAACCGGGCTCGAGCCAACCGGCCGAGCGAGACGCGGAGTCGAGTGAGGGAATCGTCGTCGCCGGCGAACCGGCGGGCAGAGCGATCGAGACCGCGCGCAATGACGCGGCATCAACCGTCCGGGCGGAGCTCGGGGCACTCGAGCCCGCGGGTTCTGGTACGGCGACCAGGGCGGACGCGGCCATGAGTGCCGCGATCGCGACGATGAACCTGGTTCGCACGATGCCCGGACAGGCTACCCGAGGTTGTCAATTCGTGGCCAATCGGGCTCGGTGCTCGTCGCATCGGCGCTAGGCTGCCGAGGTGAGCACTCCCGCCGGCCGCGCACCGTCGGCACTCGAGCCGGACGCCGAGCGGCAGCTGACGTTCACGGTGTCGATCGACCTCCGATTGACGCTGGGGATCCACGTTCGTGGGGCCGGAGACGCGAGATGGCGGTTCGAGCCGGCGGGCCCCGTGTGGCACGCCACCAGGACATCGGGCGGCGCCGCCACCCTCCTGCTCGAGCCATCCGCGGATGGGCTGCTCGTCCGCGGATGGGGCCCGGGGGCGGAGCAGGCGGTTGCCGGCGTCGGCGAGCTGGTCGGGCTCGACGACGCGCCGTCGCGACTCGAGCCGCGACACCCGGCCGTTGCGACCGCGGTCCGGCGGTTCCGTGGCCTGCGCATCGGTCGGACCGGCGCCGTCCTCGAGGCGCTCGTCCCGGCGATCCTGGAGCAGAAGGTCACCGGCGATGAGGCACGGCGGGTGTACCGGGCGCTGCTCCGCGTCCACGGTGAGGACGCCCCCGGGCCGGGCGGCCAGCGCGGCCTGCGCCTCCCGCCCGACGCGACCGTGCTGGCAGCGCTCCCCTACCACGCGTTCCATCCCCTGGGCCTGGAACGACGGCGGGCGGATCTGATCCGCGCGGTCGCGCGCGAAGCCGCACGCCTCGAGCGGCTGGCCGAACGGGCATCGGGTCCCGACGGCGACCCGGGACCAGCCTACGCCGCTCTCCGGGCCTTCCCGGGCATCGGTCCGTGGACGGCGGCCGAGGTCGGCATCCGGGCGTTCGGGGACGCCGACGCGGTGAGCCTGGGCGATTTCCACCTGCCGAGCATGGTCTCGTGGGCGCTCGCCGGCGAACCGCGCGGCAGCGACGAGCGAATGCTGGAGCTGCTCGAGCCATATCGGGGCCAGCGCGGACGCGTGCTCCGGCTGCTCGAGCTCAGCGGGCTCGGGCCGCCGCGGCGGGGGCCGCGCCTCGCGACTCGGCGGATCGAGCGAATCTGAGCCGCGGCCGCAGCCTCAGCCGACCCCGGCCGCCACGGCCTCCTCCCGCATCCCCCATGGCATCCCGTACTCGTTGAGCAGCTCCAGGAATGGCACGGCGTCGAATGCCTCGGGTCCCAGGACCCCGGTGCCGGACCACGTCCCGCGCGCCAGCAGCTCGAACGCCACGACCGGGTTGACGGCAGTCTGGAGGACCACGGCCTGCGACCCGTACTCGCGCATGCACCACTCGTTGTCGACGACGTGATAGAGGTAGACCGCGCGGGGCCGGCCATCCTTGCCACGCCCGGTCACCCAGGTACCGGCGCACGTCTTGCCGTGCATCCGGTCGCCCAGACCCGCGGGATCGGGCAGGCACGCCGCGACCACGTCGCGCGGCGACACCTCGCCCCCCTTGACCTTCACGGGCTCAGTGCTGTCCAGGCCCAGCTTGTGCAGGACCGAGAGCACCTCGATGAACTCGTCGCCCAGGCCGTACTTGAACGTCACCCGCTTCGCCTTGACCCAGCGCGGGACAAGCAGCACCTCCTCGTGCTCCACGTTCACGCACTCGACGGGACCGATCCCCTCGGGGAACTCGAACGTCTCGGGCTCGCTGAAGGGCGGCGTCGTGAACCAGCCCCGCCCAGCCTCCCAGATGACCGGCGGGTTGAGGCACTCCTCGATCGTGGTCCAGATCGAGAACGAGGGAGCGAACTCGTACCCGTCGACGACGAGGTTCGCGCCATCGCGTACCCCGACCTCGTCGATCTCGGAGAACAGGTGGTCCTGCGCGTACCGGGCGAACACGTCGGACAGGCCCGGCTCGACGCCCATGCCCACGAACGCGAGGCGCCCGGCAGCCTCCCAGGCGCCGGCCTTCGCGAACTGCGCATCGCCCAGCTTCTCGCCGCTCTCCTGGAGCGGTCGCTGGGGGTGTGGGTGGGATAGCGACATCGCCATGTCCATGTAGTCCACGCCGGCCTCGAGACAGGCGTCGAAGATCGGCATGACAAACCGCGGATCGACCGCGTTGAGCACGTGGGTGATGCCCTGTTCCCGGATCAGGGAGACCATTCCCGCGATGTCCGAGGCGTCCACCCGGGCGCCGCTGAACCGCTGATCGCCGATCACCTGGGCCAGGGCGTGGTCCACCCGGGCCGGGTCGTAGTCGGCGACCACCAGGTGATCGAAGAAGTCTCGCCGCGCTGCGATCCCCGCCGCGGCACTCCCGACGCCACCCGCGCCGATCAACAGGATGCGCATGGTCTCCTACCTTTCGTGACGGCGCACGGCTGGGCGCGGGCCGGCGTCGGGCGGGCCGGGGGGACGCTCCCGGAGCTTCCGTCCATGATGTCAGCCGGAATGGCCCCCCGTCCCGGGCGCGGGCCGAAGCATCGCCGGCGGCGGCACAGGGGGCGTCCCTTCCCACGTCTCGGGGTGCCGGTGGAAGAACGCCGGCGCACGGGCGATCCAGAGCCCCATCAGCACGAGGCCTAGCACGAACGAGGCGATCGTGATCACCAGCGGGACGCTCACGCCGAACCAGGAGATCCCGGAATACGAGTTGGCCGGGTCGGCGAGGTCGATCGCCGACTTCACGAAGGCCAGGGTCAGGGCGACGCCCCCCAGCAGCGGCAGCAGGCCGATCAGCACGAAGTCCTTCACGCTCCGCAGCAGCTGGTGGCGGTAGAAGATCGTGCAGGCGTACCCGGTCAGCCCGTAGTAGAACGCGATCATGAGGCCGAGGGCCGCGAGGGCGTCCCAGTAGATGTTCTCGGACACGAGCTTGAGTCCCACGTAGAACACGACGGACAGGACGCCCATCCAGATCGTCGCGTTGGTGGGCGTCTGGAACCGCGGGTGCACGTTCGCCCACATCCGCGGCAGCGCGCCCTTGGCGCCCATGGACAGCGCCGTGCGTGCGGTCGGCAGGATCGTCGTCTGCGTCGAAGCGGCGGCCGAGGTCAGGACGGCAAGGACGAGGATCTTGTCCAGGGGCGAGCCGAGCACCTCGTTGGCCATGATCGCGAAGATGTCGCTCTCTCCTGCCTCGGCAAGGCGCCCGACGCCCGCCCAGGCCTGGGCCGCGATCGTCACGATGACGTAGGTCAGGACGAGGATGACGGTGCTGATGATCGTCGCCCGCCCCACCTGCTCGGTGGGGTTCGCGCTCTCCTCGTTGACCGTCGCCGTCGTGTCCCAGCCCCAGTAGATGAACAGCGCGATCACCAGCGCGGCGTTGAGTGCGCCGATGTCGAAGTTGCCATCCTCGCCCACGATCGAGAACGGGTTGAGCCAGTCGAGTGCCGGCAGGATCGCGCCCGCGGGCGGATCCGTGTACACGCGAAACAGGGCAACGGCCGAGAACACAGCCAGGGCCGCCAGCTCGATCCCGAGCAGCACGACCTGTGTCCGGGCCGACAGCTCGATGCCGCGGTAGCAGATCCAGGTCAGACCGGCGACGAACAGGATCCCCAGGGCGATGACGCCGAAGTCCACGGCCTGGTCTCCGACCTGGATCGCGAGCACCGGGTCGGCGAACACGTCACGGCCGATCAGGCTGAACGTGTACTGGGCGGCGATCTCGGCCAGGCTGGCCATCACGATGACGTCGGCCACGATGATCGCCCAGCCGGTCATCCAGCCCAGGTGCGGGCCCATCGCCCTGGTGACCCAGGTGAAGCTGGTGCCGCAATCCGGGTCGGCCCGGTTCAGGTAGTAGTACGAGATCGCGATGCACAGCATCGGCAGGAACGCCAGCCACATGATCGCCGGCGAGGCGATCCCGGCCCACGCGGCGACCAGCCCGAGCGACACGGCGAGGCTGTAGGCCGGGGCCGTCGACGCGACCCCGATGACGACGTTCGAGACGAAGCCCAGCGCCCCCGTCTTGAGCCCCTTGGTACCGGCCTCCCCTTCCGGCATGTGCGCGAGACCGGCCATCGATGACCTCCACAGCCCTCAGGGACGTGGCGCGATGTGACACGGCCGCGGCGTTGCGGGCAAGAGCCGGGCGTCGGCGGCATTGCGACCGACCGGCCCCCTGCGGCGTCGACGCCCTCGAGGCCCACGCCCCGGCCGGCGCTACACTCGAGATGATGTCCATCACCGGCGCTTCGCCGTTCAACCGGGCGACCCGGATCGAGCGCCTGCCCGCGATGCTCCGCGAGCGGATCCTCGTGCTCGACGGCGCCATGGGCACGATGCTCCAGCGGCATCGCCTCACGGAGGCCGACTTCCGCGGCGCCCGGTTCGCCGATCATCCTCGTGATGTTCGGGGCGACAACGACCTGCTCAGCCTGACCCTGCCGGATGCCGTCCGCGACGTCCACGCGGCCTACCTGGCAGCCGGCGCCGACGTCATCACGACCAACACCTTCACGGCCACACGGATCGCGCAGGCGGACTACGGCCTGGCCGACCTCGCTCGCGAGCTCAACGAGGCATCGGCGCGGCTGGCTCGCGGGGTCGCGGACGAGGCCGAGGCGCGGGACGGCCGACCGCGCTTCGTGGCGGGCTCGCTCGGACCGACCAACCGCACCGGCTCCATCTCGCCGGACGTGAACGATCCGGCGGCCCGCAACGTGAGCTTCGAGGATCTGGCGGCCGCGTACCGGGAATCGGCCGAGGGCCTGGTTGCGGGCGGCGCCGACGTGCTGCTGATCGAGACGATCTTCGACACGCTCAATGCGAAGGCCGCCATCTTCGCGGTCGACGAGGTATTCGAGGCCGTCGGCGTGCGGCTGCCGGTGGTGATCAGCGGCACGATCGTGGACGCGTCGGGGCGCACGCTCGCGGGCCAGACCCTCGAGGCCTTCTGGACCAGCGTGCGCCATGCGCCGCCAGCGCTCGTGGGGCTCAACTGCGCGCTCGGAGCCCGCCAGCTGCGCGAGCACATCGAGGAGCTGGGCCGGATCGCCGATGTCCCGATCGCGGCGTACCCCAACGCCGGCCTGCCCAACGAGCTCGGCGGCTACGACGAGACGCCGGACCAGACGTCCGCGGCGCTCGGGGAGTGGGCCCGGGCCGGCCTGGTCAACCTGGCCGGGTCGTGCTGCGGCAGCACGCCCGAGCACACAGCCGCGCTCGCGGCGGCGGTCGAAGGCATCGCCCCTCGCGTGATCCCCCAGGTCACGCCCGTCACGCAGCTCGCCGGCCTGCAGGCCCTCGCGATCCCGATGCCGGGCGGTGCCTTCGTCAACATCGGCGAGCGGACCAACGTCACCGGCTCACGCAAGTTCGCCCGCCTGATGGCGGCCACGATGGGCGGCGGTCCCGAGGGTGCCGCCGCCGAGGATGAGGCGGTTGCCATCGCACGCGACCAGGTTGCGAACGGGGCGGTGATCCTGGACGTCAACATGGACGAGGCGATGCTCGACGGCGTCGCCGCCATGACGCGGTTCCTGCGCCGGCTGGGCAGCGAGCCCGACGTCGCGGCGGTCCCGATCATGGTGGACAGCTCGCGCTGGCCGGTGATCGAGGCCGGGCTCCAGCAGCTCCAGGGCCGGGGCGTCGTCAACTCCATCTCGCTCAAGGAGGGCGAGGCGGAGTTCCTGCGCCAGGCCCGCCTGTGCCGGCGCTACGGCGCGGCCGCCGTGGTCATGGCCTTCGACGAGCAGGGGCAGGCCGATTCGGTGGAGCGGCGAGTCGCCGTCCTGACCCGCGCCCACCGCCTGCTGACGGACGAGGCGGGCTTCGCGCCCGAGGACATCATCCTGGATCCCAACATCTTCGCGATCGCGACCGGAATCGAGGAGCACGCGCAGTACGCGTTGGCGTTCTTCGAAGCCACCCTTCGGCTGAAGGCGACGATCCCGCACGTGCGCGTCAGCGGCGGCGTGTCCAACGTGTCGTTCGCGTTCCGCGGCAACGATCGCGTCCGGGAGGCGATCCACGCGGTGTTCCTGTACCACGCGATCCGGGCCGGGCTGGACATGGCGATCGTCAACGCAGGCGTGATCCCCCAGTACGACGACATCGACCCCGATCTGCTGGAGCGGGTGGAGGACGTCGTCCTGGACCGTCGGCCGGACGCCACCGACCGGCTGCTGGAGATCGCGCCCCGCTTCGCCGGCGGAGCGGCTGTGACCCGCGCGGCGGACGATCTCGCCTGGCGCGAGCTCCCGGTCAACGAGCGCCTGACCCACGCCCTGGTGGAGGGCATCGATGCGTTCATCGACGTTGACACCGAGGAGGCCCGGCTGGCCACATCCCGGCCCCTCGACGTGATCGAGGGGCCCCTGATGACGGGCATGAACGTGGTCGGCGACCGGTTCGGGGCCGGGAAGATGTTCCTGCCCCAGGTGGTCAAGAGCGCTCGGGTCATGAAGAAGGCCGTTGCCCACCTGGTGCCGTACCTGGAGGCCGAGCGGGAGGGCACGGGACGCCGAGCCGGCACGATCGTCACGGCCACGGTGAAGGGCGACGTCCACGACATCGGCAAGAACATCGTGGGCGTCGTGCTGGGCTGCAACGACTACGAGGTGATCGACCTGGGCGTCATGGTGCCCGCGGCCCGGATCCTCGAGACGGCACGAGAGGTGCGCGCCGATCTGATCGGCCTGTCCGGGCTGATCACGCCGTCGCTCGACGAGATGACCCACATCGCCGGGCTGATGGAGCGGGAGGGCATGACGACACCGCTGCTGATCGGCGGAGCCACCACCTCCCGCGTGCACACGGCGGTGAAGATCGAGCCCGCCTACTCCGGGCCAGTCGTCCACGTCGCCGATGCATCGCGCGCCGTGGGCGTGGCCGGCTCGCTCATCGACGCGACGAGACGGGCGTCGTTCGCGGCCGGCGTCCGGGAGGAATACGAGGCCATCAGGCGTGAGCGCGACGGCCGCACCCGGCGCGAGTCCAGGCTGTCCATCGGCGAGGCACGGGCCAACCGGCTGCGCCCTTCGTGGCCGGCCGACCCGCCCAGGCCGACGTTCACCGGCGTCCGCACGTTCGAACGCTATCCCCTCGCGGAGCTCGTGGACCGGATCGACTGGACGCCGTTCTTCGCCACCTGGGAGCTTCGCGGCTCCTGGCCGGCGATCCTGGACGACCCGCTGGTCGGCGCGACGGCGCGCGACCTGCACGCGGATGCGACCACGCTGCTGGCCCGCATCGTGGACGAGGGGCTCCTGACCGCGTCGGCCGTGGTCGGGTTCTGGCCGGCCAACGCCACGCCCGATGACGACATCGTGCTGTGGGCCGACGAGCTGCGGACGGTCGAGCTCGCGCGGATCCACGCGCTCCGCCAGCAGATGGCCAAGCCGGATCGCCGGCCGAACCTCTCGATCGCGGACTTCGTCGGTCCCGATGGCATCCCCGATTTCCTGGGCGCCTTCGCCGTGACGGCCGGTCACGGGGCGACCGACCTCGTCCGCTCGTTCGAGGCGGCGCACGACGACTACTCGGCAATCATGGTCAAGGCCCTCGCGGATCGACTGGCCGAGGCGTTCGCGGAGCGCCTCCATCAGCGGGTGCGGCGCGAGCTGTGGGGCTACGCGCCGGACGAGGCCCTCGCCAACGCAGATCTGATCGCGGAGCGGTTCCAGGGGATCCGCCCGGCCCCCGGCTATCCGGCGATGCCCGACCACACCGTGAAGCGGACGCTGTTCGACCTGCTCGAGGCGCCGTCCAGGGCTGGCATCGAGCTGACCGAGACATTCGCGATGCTGCCTGCGGCGTCCGTGTCCGGGCTCTACCTGTGGCATCCCGACAGCCGGTACTTCGGCCTGGGCCGCATCGGGCGTGACCAGCTCGAGGACTACGCGCGCCGATCGGGCATGAGCGTGGACGAGGCCGCACGGTGGCTGTCCCCGAACCTCGCGGACGACGCGCGCGACTGACCCTCCCCAACAGCCCGAGGACGTCCGCGGGCAGGTAGGCAGCAAACGGGATCACGAGCGACGGAACGATCTCTGATCATGGCTCGCCACGGCCTGATCTCCGGATGGGGTCGGGGCAGGCGAATCGCCGTAGGATTGGCGGCCCGCGCCACTGGAGGAAGCCGTGCCGCAGATGAAGAAGTCGCCGCCGGGGCTCATCGAGCGCTTCGATGTCGTCGCCTCGCGCCATCCGATCGGCGCTCGCCGGCAGATGTTCGGCTACGCGAGCCTGTTTGCGGGCGGCAACTTTGCCACGGGACTGTTCGAGGATCGCTGGGTCGCGCGCCTGGCTCCCGAGGACCTCGCGGCGGCGCTCGCACTTCCCGGCGCGGAGCCGTTCGAGCCAATGCCCGGCCGACCGATGCGAGGCTGGGTTGTCCTGCCCCGCGACGTCGTGACCGACGACCAGGCCCTGGACATGTGGGTGAGCCGCGCCCTCGATTTCGCTGCCTCGCTGCCGGCCAAGGGACAGGCTACGAAGCACGTGACCTAACGCGCCGGTGGGCGTCCGGGATCTGCGAGGGCCGTCGAGGGAGCCGCGCCCGCCGCGCGCCGGAACAGGTACACGTAGACGTCCTGCGCGGCCGATGCGGCAGGCAGGGCCAGCACGGCGCCGAACGCCCCACCGAGCGCCAGGCCGATCGCGATGGCGGGCGCGACGATGGCGGCTGGGATCGCGAACGACCGGCCCTCGATCGCCGGGACCATGATGTTGCCCTCGGTGAAGGAGATCACGACATACAGCAGGCTGATCGCGATGAGCGGGACAGGCCCGAGCGTGAGCCCGAAGACGACTGCCGGGATGGTCGCGATCCAGGGGCCGAACAGCGGGATGAGCTCGCTGAAGGCGGCGACAACGGCCAGGAACAGCGCGTACTCGCCGATCCGGGGATCCACGAAGATCGCCAGGAGCATCAGGCCGGCCCAGGTCAGCAGACCCAGGAGCACCATCAGGATGGCCTCGGATCGAATGTAGTTTCCGAACTGCCGGGCGACGATGCCGGACACGGCCATGATGTCGGCACGCCAAGGATCGGGCAGCCGACGTTGAAGCTCGGCGGCGAGGACTGGTCGATCGACGACGACGAGGAATACGTAGAACGGCAAGCCGAAGGCCGCGATCGTGACGTCGAACACGCTGAACAGTGATGCGGCCACGCCGGGTATCACCCCGAGCAGATCCACCGAACCGAGCGTGGCCCCGAGGCCGGACACGGAGCTGACGAGGGCGTCATGGATCTGTGGGTTGAGGGGCGCCGCGTCGAGCCAGGCTCGGACATCGTCGAGCGCCATCGGCGCGGTGGCCACGAACGCCGCTGCCTGCGACACGACGGAGCTGGCCAGGATCACGGTGAAGGCGAACAGGCTCAGCATGAGCAGGACGATCAGCGCGACGCTCGCAAGCCACCGCGGCGCCCCGTGCCGGGAGAGAGCAGTCACCGCGGGGTCGATGACGTACGCGAGCGCCAGGCCCACGAGGAAGATGGAGAGCGCGCCGGCCGCCACGAGCAGCACCACCGCGAGGAGGACACCCCCAACGAGTGCAACGATCGCCGGCCGGGATGGGACCGTCAGCGCCGGATAGTTCGTGGACTTGGCGGGCATGCCCGGATCGGCCGCCAGATCGCTGAGTCGACCGCGAGGCTCACTAGCCATCATCTTCCTCCCCGACGTTCCTCGTCGGCCTCGCCACTCGTGGCAGCAGACGACTGATCCCAGGGTCCGTTCGCTGGCGAGGGAGCGAGCGGGAGCGGCGGTGGCGCCGCTCCCGCGCTTTCGCCGTCGTGTCCAACGGATGCCGGACACAGACCGCACTCCTCTACAGCCACGGCCCGGGAGGCGCGTCAGTGCGCTGCCGCGCGGTTGGCGAGCTTGGGCAGCGCGTTGCTGATCTCGTGGAGCCGATACGCGAGGCCGAGGCTCGAGACCCCGAACACGAACGACCAGATTCCAACGAGCCAGACGAGCGTGATCAGCCCGTCTCCCGGGAAGGCGAGGAGCAGCGCGCCGAACACGATTGACGCCACGCCGCCGAGCGCCAGCCAGAACTCGTTGTCGAGCTCGCGCCGGAGGGCGACAGCCGCGATGACCTGGAACGTGCCCATCGCGATGGCCCACACGGCAACGAGATAGAGCAGCGACAGGGCCGTCAAGCCCGGCCACGCGAACGTGACGATCCCGGCGACGATGCCGAGCACTCCCATGATCCCGACCGCCCAGGCGTGGCGTCGGGCGAGCTTTTCGCCGCGGGCGAGCGCCACGAGCAGCGAAATCCCATCAACGAGGACGTAGGCCCCGAAGAGCACGACGAGCACCGCGAGCGTCGTCTCCGGCCAGATGAAGGCGAGGAGGCCGAACACGATCGCGGCAGTACCCCGGATCGCGAACACCCACCATTCGCGGGCAACCATTCCAAGCATTTGAACGTTCTCCTTTCAACAGAGCTCTGAGCTGGGTCACCGGGAGGCATTGCGCACCCCGGTGCCCCGTGGCGCTCGCCCGATCAGGGCACGAGCGCCTCACGTGTGGTCTCGACCGACGCCTTCGCAAGCCGGCGGGCTTCCTCGAGCTTCGCCTTGCGGGCCTCGTGCGATGCCTTCAGCTCCTCCATGCGGGCGTCGATCCGCTGCCGCTGGCTCTCACGCGCCTTGCGGCTGCTGCTCGCGCAGCGTGGTCGAGGCGCGCCTCGAACTCGGCCTTCTCCTGGGCGAGCGTCTGGTCGATGCGATCCACCAGGGTCTCGAGCTTGTGCCGTCGTCCGTCGATCGCGGCCTGAACCTTCGCCTTCATCTCGGCGGAGCTCTCGCGAAGCTCGGCGTCCAGCTGGTCGAGCTCCATGCGCGCGGCGTCGGTCTCGCGGATCAGCTCCGCGTCAGCGACGTCGCTGGGGAGGCGTCGGAACGTCGTCCCGCCCAACGCACCGATGCGGGTGTCGATCGGCGTGACCCACAGGTTCTCGTCGATGTCCGCGACCACGGCGGCCTTGCCGGAGGTCAGCGAGGTCGAGACCTCGTCGACGAAGTCCGTGCTCACGCCCACTTTGAACAGGTCGTACATCAGCCCACCAAAGCCGCCGATATACGCGCCAACCGCCACGCCCACCGGGCCGCCGAGCAATCCGACGAAGCCGCCGGTGACCATGCCCACGAGCGTCCCGACCGGTCCGCTGTCTGCCTCCTGGCGGACCGCCACGGTCCCCGAGGCGTCCTTGGCGATCACCGCCGACGCGTACAGGGTGATGTCGCCGTCCCGGTGCAGATCCTTGAGGGCGGTCAGTCCCTCGAATGCTGTTCGCTCAGAGTCGAACACTGAAACCAGGATCTCGTTACCCACTTCTGTGGCTCTCCTTTCCCAATGTCGCGATGGTTCGCGACCAACGGTTTGGAGCCTCGGGTCCGGCAGGATGAGCGAGCGTCATCCGATGCGACTGATTCAGCCGCGTGGTGACCATCACGACCCGCGTCACCGGCGTCCACGGCGTGGCCGATGCGTCAGCGGTCGGCGCGGGCAGCTGTGCTCGGAGCGGTCATGACCGGGGGAAGATCGCCAACTGCGGCGGCGACGTTCAGCAGCATCGCCTCCGCGAACCACGCCCGGAGCGCAGCCTCGTCGGCACCGGACCAACGCGCGTCGGCCTCATAGAGCGTGGTCCACTCCTAACCGACGACGGCCCGGATCTCCGGGTCGGCGCATGCGGCGGAGGCTTGCAGTTGCAGGCGCAGCAGCTCTCCCTCGACGAGCAGGCCTGCGTAAGCCCGCCCCATCGCATCCAGGAGCTCGTCGGGAGTCGAGGCCCCTGCCGCCGCGGCGCTCGTTTCAAGAGCCGCCCGGCAGCGATCGAATGCGTCTTGCACGACCGCGATGAACATCGACTTCTTGGTCCCGAAGAGCTGGAACAGGTAGGGCTGCGACACGCCGACCTGCGCCGCGATCGACTGTGCCGTGGTGCCCATATATCCGCGCGTGCCGAACTGGTGCACGCCTGCCCGGATCACGACCTCGCGTCGGTCCGGGGCGCGCATGCGCGCTCGAGGGACGCTCATGCTGTTGCACGCGGGGGGCGCTGCAGCGGTAGGAGCGGCGCTGACGTCGCCTCTGACCCTTCCAGTCGTCTCCAATCGGTCGCTGGGCACGCGCCGTGCGGGTCGACAGCCATTGCCCGAGGCGGGCCAGTGCGCTGCCCCGCGCGTGGTGCGCCTGGGCAGCGCGGCGACGATGTCGTGGAACCGATGCGCGAGGCCGAGGCTCGGGACCCAGCACACGAGCGACCAAGGTCCAATCTCACGCACCTCCATCGGTCGCGCGGCCGACCTCAGCGCGGGTGCCGCGTCGGGACCGGACCCGCCGGACCTCGAGCAGCTCGAGCCCGAGCGACTCGATCCGCCCGATCACGCCGAGAAGTGCGGCCTGGTCGGGCAGCGCTCCGGTCAGCATGGTCTCGTGGTTCCGCAGCCGGGCACGCAGCTCCGGGAAGGCGCTCTGCATCCCGTCGCTCAACGAGCCTCGGATATGGATCTCATAGCGCGTTGGCTTCGCATGGCTTTCCATGGCGGCCAGCGTCGCGAGATGGGGGATGAGGCCGCATCCACCGATTCGTGCGAGCGACCGTCCCTAGCGGCGGCTCCGCGCCGACGGTCCGAGCAGCCCGAGCTCCCTCGCGCGGTCGACCGCATCCGTCCGCTTGTGGGCACCGAGCTTCTCGTAGATGTGACGCATGTGGGTCTTCACGGTGCTGGTGGACAGGAACACTTCGCCCGCGATCTCCGGCGCCGAGAGGTTGCTCGGGAGGTAGCGAAGAACCCGGATCTCGCTCTCGGTGAGCGCTTCCTGCAGCTCCGGTCAGCTCGCCGCGCCGAGCCTGCGGGGCCAGCCCGGCGAGGACATCAAGGATGCCCGCGAGCAGCGCGGCATGGGCAGTCCGGTGCCGCGGGTGGCGTTCCAGGAGATCGCGCGCCGGCACGATCAGGAACGGGAGGATGAGCGCGTCCGGCTCGGCGAGGTCGAGCGCGCGCTCCACGTCGTCCTCCGCCGCCTTCGAGTCGCCGAGCGCCTCCCGCGCGACGGCGTCGAGGAGGAGCGCGTTGATGACCGAGAAGTCGCGGATCACGTTCGGGGCCGTGCCGGCGAGCACGGGCGCGAGAGCCTCGATCGGCGCCTCGAGCATCACGCTCGGCGAGTTGAATCGCGCCGAGCGCAACCCGCGTCTCGGCGTACTCTCGCTCCCCGTCCGACGCCGTCGCGAGCGCGGCGCGGGCCGCCCGCACGTCGCCATGCGGACGAGCGTCTGCACCTGGAGCCCGCGAGCCGCGATCGCCAGTGGATCGGGATCGACCAGGAACGATTGAAGCCGTCGTGCTTCGGCGAATTCGGCGCTCGCCTCGCGAGGTGTCCCTGACCAAGACGCTGGACCCCCTGAGCGTACCGGACGAGCAACTCCTTGGCGGGCTCGGCGTCCGGTCGGAGCGCCTGCTCCGCGCGGTCCAGCCACGGCTGCGCGTCGTCGAACCGGCCCTGCAGGCTATCGACCCCGCCCATGGTCGCCAGGACCATCGGCGCGACCGGCTCGGACATCCACCCGTACTTCTCAAGCATCTCGAGGGCCTGCGCGGCGAGCGCCCGCCGCAGCCGTGAGCGAGCGTCGTCCGACCGCCAGGGCCAGATGGGCGAGGCAGCCCTGCTCCACGTAGCGGCCGCCCGATCCGTCGGGCAAGCTCCGCGCCTTCCCTGAGGTGCCGCTCTGCATCATCGCCAGCGCCCGCCCAGAGCTCGACGATGCCGAGACTCATGAGCGCGACGGCTCGCACGTCGTTCGCCGCCGCGACCTCGCTTACGGTCTCGGCCTCGACGGGCTCGAGCAGCGGCCGCACCTCGCTCGACCGCAGCACCGTAGTCGCCGCGCCAGCGGGCGAGGGTCAACCGCGCGGTCGCGAGCATCGCTTCGAAGCTTCGTCGGCGTTCTTCGGGCACCTCGGACGCGTGGCGCTCCGCGACCGCGATGTACGAGGCGGCGGTGTCGAGCGACGGGCCGGATCACCTCCCCATAGGCGAGGAACGCGGCCAGCTCGGGATTGGCGAGCGCCTCGGCCGGGAACGGCTCAAGCAGCGCACGTCATCGTTGCGAAGCTGCCGTCGAGCGCGATGCTGAAGCCGTACTGACCGATCAGATCGCCGGCGAATCGCCAGTCCGCCGCGGCTTGCGCATGCCTGATCGCCTCGATCGGGAACCCGTGCTCCGCGTACCACTCGGCCGCGGCGTGGTGCAGCTCCGGGATGGACTCGGGCTCTGTGCGCCGGAGCTCCAGGCGAAGAAGATCGGCGAACAGCTTGTGGTAGCGGAACCAGGACCGCTCGCGGTCGATCGAGTAGACGAATGCACTCGAGTCCTCGAGCTCGAGCAGGATCCGCTCCGATCCCGTCGTTCCGACCAGCCGATCGGCGAGCGCGCCGTTGAAGCGCTCGAGGATCGAGGTTCGCAGCATGAGCTGGCGGATGGGCTCGGCCTCGCGCTGCAGCACCTCGGCGAACAGGTAGTCCGCCACGGCTCGCTCGCTTCCCGAGAACTCGGCGACGAAGCGCTCCGGGTCGGGATGGCCGGCGAGCGAGAGCGCGGCCAGCCGCAGCCCCGCCACCCAGCCCTCCGTCCTGGCCAGGAGCGACGCGACGGCACTGTCGGACAGCCTGATCCCGGCCGCGGCGAGCAGCTGGCTCGTCTCGTCGAGCTGGAAACGCAGGTCGTTGGCCCTGACCTCGGCCAGCTCGCCGGCGAGACGGTAGCGATGCAGCCCGAGCGAGGGGTCGTGGCGGGTCGACAGGATCACCCGAAGCTGGGGTGGACGGCGGGCGAGCAGGCCCTCCAGCTGCGTGAGCGCCAGGGGCTCGACGCAGCTGGTGCAGGTCGTCGATTACCAGCAGGACGGGCTCATCGAGCGAGCCCGTGGCGGCGACGATGCGGTCGACGACGGCTCCGCCGTCGAACTCCGGCGTTGGGCCGAGGTTCTCGACAGGCCCTGCGACCCCGGCGGCGCGCAGGGCGTCGACGACCGACAGCCAGAAGCGCTGCGCATCGCGCTCGTCGCGCTCGATCGACACCCACGCTGTTTGCTCCCGCACAGCGGCGGCCTCGATCCACGACTCGAAGGAGCAGCGTCTTGCCGCTGCCGGCGGGCGCCGAGACCAGGGTGATGCCGCCTGCCAGACCAGCCGAGAGCCGTTCGAAGAGGACCGTCCGCGGCACGAGCGAGGGCGGACGAGCCGGTGCGGTCCTTCCCGGGGCGCGCATGCCGGTATCGTCGCATGGCGCGGCCGCTTGCGACTGGTACGTGTACGCGGTCCGAAGCGCGGCGCAATCGTGTTCGGGATGCTCGTCGCACCCGAGGTGGCGACGTCCCGGCTCGACGGCCGCGACCCTGCCCCGAAGTCGTGAACCGGGGTCCCGGCGCCGTCGCTGACCGGCCTATGGGCAGCGCTTGCCTGATGGCGTATGCTGGCCAGTACGCCCCATCGTCGGGCGAAGCCCCGTTACGGCAGACTCGATCCACCCCCTCCCGGATTCCGCCGAGGCCGATCGCGGACACCGTCGCAAACCCACAGGAGTGGATCGAACGATGAACGTCGATAAGACGCTCACCTGCGCCGACTGCGGCCAGGAATTCACCTTCACTGCCAGCGAGCAGGATTTCTATGCCGAGCGCGGCTTCACCGAGCCCCGTCGCTGCAGTTCGTGCCGCGCCTCGCGCAAGGCCGCCCGCAACGCCGACGGCGGTGGCTACAGCGCCGGCGGCTACAGCTCCGGCGGTGGCTACAGCTCCGGCGGCTACGGTTCGAGCCGCGGACCCCGCGAGATGTTCCCGGCTACCTGCTCGTCGTGCGGGCAGGAGACCGAGGTGCCCTTCCGTCCGACGTCCGGCAAGCCGGTGTACTGCAGCACCTGCTTCGCCCAGCGTCGGGCCTGAGCAGGGTGGCCGACGCCCGACGCCCGATGCCGGGTCCGCCCCCTCGGCGGCCGGCCCCGGAGATCGACCTGCGCAAGCACGTCATCGCCGAGTACCGCCACAGAGTGCAGGAAGTGACCTGCGTCTGTGGATGGACAGGCAGCTCCTCGATGCCCGATGGTCGGACGTCTGAATGGAGCCGCCACGTGACAGCGTCGCGCCAGGCGTCAGCCTGATCCCGGGGCGGGGGCGCTTCAGCCCTCGCCCTTGAGCACGTCCAACGCCTTCAGGAGCTGGCTGTCCGTCGAGGACGCCAGCTCCGAATTCGTCATCGAGCGGACGTCGTCGGGGTACAGCGGCACGGCATTGTCCGGCAGCGCCACCTTGACGTCGGGCTCGAGGCCCTCGTGCCAGATCGGGCGGCCCGCCCGGGTGAGCCATCGCTCCACACCGATCCTGAGCGATGAGCCGTCAGCGAGGTCGAACCGGCCCAGCACCGTTCCCGTTCCGAACGTCTTCTCGCCCACCACGGTCCCGCGGCCCGCGTCCTGGATCGCCCCGGTCACGATCTCGGCGGAGCTTGCCGTGTTGCCGTCGGCGAGCACGACCAGTGGCTCCTGGGTCCACAGCCCGCCGGTCTCGACGGGCACGTCCTTCTCGGTCCCGCTGGCGTCGATGCTGCGGTAGACCGTGCCGTCACCCACGAACTGGCTCGCGACGCCGACCGCCTCGTTGACGTAGCCGCCCGGGTTGCCGCGGAGGTCCAGGATCACGGCCGTCGCCCCGGCGGCCTTCGCCCTCGTGATCGCGTCCTGGATCGCCTTGGTCGCACCCGTGGCGAACTGCTCGAGGCGGATCAGCGCGACCGTCCGACCGGGCACCATGGTCCAGCTGACCAGCGGCAGGTCGAACTTGCGGCGGACGATCGTGACATCGAAGTTGGCGCGTCCGGCTCGCGAGATGGTCAGGGTCACCGCCTGCCCTTCCGGTCCGCGGATCCTCGATACGACCATGTCGATCGACTCGCCATCGGTTGGCGTCCCGTCAACGGCGACGATCTTGTCCCCTCGCTGGAGCCCGGCCTCCTGGGCCGGCGTGTTGGGGATGACCGTGTTGATCACCGGACCATTGCTGTCATTGGTGTCGACCTGGACGCCAATTCCGACGAACGTCCCGGACAGCGACTCGTCCACCGCGTTCGCCTCGGCGGCGGTCAGGAACGAGGTGTGGCCCTCGTCGCCGACCGCGTCGGTCATGCCCCCGATCGCGGCATATGCCATCGCCTGGTTGTCGAGGTTCGGGGCATCGACGTAGTGCTCGTGGATCGTGTTCCAGGCTTCCTCGATCAGGGCGAGCTCGGCGTCGGCCGAGCTCGCCGCGGGCGTGGCAGTGGCGGACGAGACCGCGCCGGCGAGGCCCGACTGCCCGGCCACCATCCCGCCGGCGAACAGCACGACGGCCAGGACGGGCACCATGACCGCGATCAGCCAGCGGGATGCGCCGTCGCGACGGGACCGCCCTGGCGGCATCGGCAGGGGCGGCGGCGGGGGCTCCGGCCCACTGAAGACCGGCGGGGCGGGCGGAGCACCGGGCGGAGGCATGGTGCCGGAGTCGGGTCCGGGGGTCGCCGCTGCGGTGATCCGGGTCTCGGTTTCGCGTGCCTGGCTGCTGGCGGGCTCGGGTGAGCCGGCAGCCGGTTCGTTCGGTTCGATCATGCGTCTCAGGGCTACGGGCACGCCGGGACAGGGGGCGGGCGCGGTCCAGCATGACGCCTCAGGCTTCATCACGGGTAGCGGACGGGTGAAGTTGCCTTACCCGCGCGCGCTTCGGAGCGTCCGGCGACGGCACGCAAGGCGCTCCCCGACCGATCCTGTCAGGCAGGCCGGATGTTGTGGTTCGCGTGGAACACGTTGTCGGGATCGACCCGCCCCTTGACGATGGCGAGCCGCTCATACGTCGCGGCCGGATAGGCCTGGCGAACCCGCGCCTCGCCCTCGTCGCCCAGGTAGTTGGCATACACGCCGGTGCCCCGGACGGCGAGGTCCGCGAGATACCGGTCGGTCCAGGCGGTGGAGTCCTCGAGCGACCCGATGACGTGGCTGATGATCGCCGCGAGCACCGGCGCATCGCGGTGGGCGAACGCAGTCGCATCGTTCGCGACACGTGCCATGGCTCCGCCCAGCACACGCAGCTGGGTCATCGCCGCTGCGCCTGCCGGGCTCGAATGGCGCTCCACGATGGCGTCGATCGCGGCGTCGTCCAGGGATGGCAGGAACGCCGATCGGAGCACGCCCGGCCCCGGCTGCTCGCCGCCCCGGGTGAACGCGTACATCGCCGGGTACGGGATCGGGCCGACCAGGTCGGCGATCGGCGTGGCCAGCGACCGGAACGGGGCCATCGCGGCCGCTCCCGCCGTCGGGTCGCCTACATGAACCGGCATCACTACCACGGCCGGCGTCCCGACGACGTCAGCGGGCACGAAGGGCGCGGCCGGGAGGCTGATCACCGAGGTGATCTGGCTGAGCGACTCGGGGGCCGCCAGCGACACCTCGATCAGGTTGCGCAGGACGGACCGTGTCAGCGGCAGGGCGAGCGCGCCCCCGGTGACCGTCCCCACCGGGTGAAGCCGGAACCGGAAGCGGGTCGCGATCCCGAAGTTGCCGCCCCCGCCGCGGATCGCCCAGAACAGGTCCGGATCGCTGTCCTCGTTCACGGTCACGACCTGGCCGTCGGCCATGACCAGCTCGGCCTCGAGCAGGCTGTCGAGCGTGAGCCCGTGTCGTCGGACCAGCCAGCCCAGGCCGCCGCCCAGGGTCAGGCCACCCAGGCCCACGGTCGTGCTGTCACCGAACGGCGTGGCCAGCCCGTGCTGGTGGGCGGCCAGCGTGTAGGCACCCGCCGTCACCCCGCCCTCGGCGCACCCAACGCGGCGAACTGGATCGATGTCCACGCCGCGCATCGCGCCCAGGTCGATCAGCATGCCGCCCTCGATCGCGGAGTGTCCCGCCAGGCTGTGACCACCGCCCTTGACCGCAATCTCGAGACCCAGGTCCCGGGCGGTGATGACCGCGCGCGACACGTCGAGCGCGTCCACGGGGCGCACGATGACGGCCGGCCTGCGGTCGTAGATGGTGTTCTGGATCCCGCGTGCCGCGTCGTAGCCGAAGTCGCCCTCGACCAGCACCTTGCCCCGCACGACGGAGCGCAGTGCGCGCAGCTCCCGCGGCTCCAGGTAGTGGTCCTGGACGGAGCCGGAGGCCATCCGGCGCACGGGGATCGGTGCCGGGGTCGGGAGCGCTGCAGGGGCGGCGGCGGGCGTGGGCATCGCGGGAGGCTCCTTGTCGGGTGGTGACGGCCGACCCATCGTGCGGTGCCCGGTGATGGACGCCATCGGACGCACGCCCATGACCGGGCATGGACGCGCGTCATACCGGACCTGCGACGAATGACGGTGGTGCCCGGCCGGAGCCCTCCGGGGGTGTCGCGTCGAGCGCCCGTGCGCCGGCGATGCCCCGCTGCCGCGGCCTCAGCGGCCCTCGCGGACGAGTCGCCGAGCCGCGCGCGTGGCACGGACGAAGTGCCGCAGGTGAGCGAGCGACCGCACGTGGCTCGGCTCACCGGCGTAGATCGTGGAGATCGGGACCCAGTCGAGCGTCCAGCCCCGGCGCAGGCAGACCGCGATCATCTCCACCTCGAACTCGAACCCGGTCTCCCGGCTGTCGAGCATCGCGGCCATCAGCCGCCGTCCGAGCAGGCGATACCCGGATTGGTTGTCGGCGATGGGCTGGCCCACCGCCCACGAGAACACCGCGGTGCCCAGGGTGTTCGAAAGGCGCCGCACCGGCGGCATGCGGGAGAAGTCGCGACGGCCGATCACCAGCTCCGGGCGCGCCCCGGATGCTCCCGGCGCCGCGAGCGAGGCGACGAAGCGCGGGATCTCCGCCGGGTCGTGCTGGCCGTCGGCGTCGAGGGTCACGACCGCGTCCCACCCCTCGTCGAGCGCCCGCCGGAACCCGGCCCGCAGCGCGGCTCCCTTGCCCTGGTTGGGCCGTTGCCGGATGACCTCGGCGCCCGCCGCCTCGGCGTTGGGCGCCGTGTCGTCGGTCGAGCCGTCATCCACCACCAGCACCGGGAGGTGGCGTCGGGCGGCCGCGACGACAGCGGCGATCCGGGGGCCCTCCTCGTAGCCGGGAACCAGGGCGAGCACCCGTACCGACGGGCGCCCCGCTGGATCCATCACGCGGACACCGGCTTGCGACCAACCATCGCGCGTCAGGTCGCGAACTGCAGCGACTTCACGATCGGCGCGGTGACACCCAGGAACGCCGTGAACTGGCTGCCCTCGAAGTCGTCGACATCCACGATCAGGGTGCCGCCGTCGGGCAGGTCCAGGAGGTACAGCCGCAGCCGCTCCCCGCCCGCGATCACCCAGCGCAGCCCGATCCCCTGCTCGACGAGCAGCGGAACCGTCGGGATGCCGTTGGCAAACGAGCAGGACTGGGTCCAGCCGTCCGCGATCCCGATGTCGATCGAGCTGCCGCGCAGGCCGCCGACGGTGACCAATGCCGGGCTGCTCACGGTCAGCCCCTGGAGCCCGCGGATCCAGCTCACCAGCTCGATCGAGGAGGCGCCGACGTTGGGCTCGGGATCGGCGGGGCAGGCCGGGTCCTGCGACGCGGCGGCGACACCCCGGAACAGGTGGATCCCGAGCAGCTGCTGATCGGCCGGCCGGAGCTGAAGGTATCCCGCGGAGTCCGTGGCGAGGACCCAGCCGTCGGGCACCGTGAACGTAACGGCCGGCTCGAATGCCGCCGACGTATGCGTCCCGGCGGCCAGCGGAGACTCGGGTGGAGCCGTGGGTGAGGCGATCTCCCCCGACCCGCACGCGGCGACAGCGAGGGTCATCGCCAGGATCAGGAGGCCACGACGCACGCTGGGTCCCTTCCAACAGTCGGCTCACGGACGCCGGTGCATTGTGCCCAAGCGCACGGCATCGCGCCTGCGGCGGGTGCAAACTCACGGATGCTGCCAGCGGAGGAGGTCACGTCGTGTTCATCCCCATGTCCGTGCTCGAGTTCCGCGACCGTGCCGCCACGTTCTTCGGCGACAAGGTCGGCGTGGTCGACGGCGAGTCCGAGTTCAGCTACCGGACCTATGCCGAGCGGACCCATCGCCTGGCGAATGCGCTTGTCGGGCTGGGGATCGAGCCGGGTGACCGGGTGTCGTTCCTGACCTACAACACCCACCAGCTGCTCGAGGCCTACTACGGGGTGCTCGAGGCCGGGGCCGTCCTCAACCCCGTGAACATCCGCCTGGCACCCCACGAGATCGCGTACATCCTCGACCATGCCGGATCGAAGGTCGTCGCCTTCCACCGCGACTTCCTGCCGCTGGTCGAGTCGATCGTGCCCCGGCTGTCGGCGCGACCGCGGCTCGTGATCATCGAGGGCGAGGCCCTCGGGATCGCGAGCGACGACTACGAGTCCCTGATCGCGGGCGGCTCGCCCGAGCCGCGGCATCCGCAGGTCGACGAGACAGCGGTGGCCGAGCTGTTCTACACCAGCGGAACGACGGGGTTGCCGAAGGGCGTCGCCCTGACCCACCGACAGCTGTACCTGCACGCCCTCAACGCCGAGATCGCGCTCGGGTTCGGCGAGGACGACGTGGTGCTCCACGTGGTGCCGCTGTTCCACGTCAACGGCTGGGGCGTGCCGCACTTCCTGACCATGGTCGGCGGCCGGCACGTGATGCTGCGCAAGTTCGATCCGGTCGCCCTGATCGAGCACGTGGAGCGCCACCGGGTGACCCGGCTGCTGGGCGTTCCGGCGATCTTCAACGCCGTCCTCCACAGCAGCGAACGGCCGAAGCACGACCTGTCCAGCCTGCGCCAGCTGATCATCGGCGGGGCACCGGCGTCACCCTCGCTCGTCCGGGGCCTGGAGGAGTCGTTCGGGGTCCAGGCGATCGTCGGCTACGGCCTGTCCGAGACCTCGCCGATCATCACCCTCGCCTCGCCGCGCGACGTCGTCACCGGTGCCGAACCGCCCGAGCGACGCAGCGATCGCCAGGCGATGACCGGCTGGGCCCTGCCCGGCACGTCCATTCGCGTGGTGACCGCGGATGGCGCGGACGTGCGCGCGGACGGGGAGCAGATCGGCGAGATCGTGGTGCGCGGCCACGGCGTGATGCAGGGCTACTACCGAGATCCGGACACGACGGCCCAGGCCCTGCGTGACGGCTGGCTCCACACCGGCGACATGGCCACCATCGACGAGGCCGGTTACGTCCTGATCAAGGACCGGTCCAAGGACGTGATCATCCGGGGCGGCGAGAACCTGTCATCGGTCGAGGTCGAGAATGCGATCGCCGCGCATCCGGCCGTGCTCGAGGTCGCCGTCGTGGCGGCGCCGGACAAGAGCTTCGGCGAGGCGCCGGTTGCACTCGTCGTGCTCAAGCCCGGGGCCAACGTGACCGTGGCCCAGCTGCGCGCCCACTGCCGGGCGAACCTTGCCCGGTTCAAGGTTCCGCGCGAGTTCCACTTCCGCGATTCGCTGCCCAAGGGCGGGACGGGCAAGGTCCTGAAGACCGAGCTCCGCGAGCCGTTCTGGAAGGGCTACGAGTCCCGCGTTCACTGACCCATCGCGCGCGGGCCGGCCGGCCGGAGCGCGATGGCCAGGCCTGCGATCTGCTCGGGCGTCACCCGGCAACAGCCGCCGATCAGGGCGGCACCGGCGGCGCGCCACCGGCGCGCGGCTGGTGCATCGACCCGTGCCCCGGCCGCACCCGTCCACCGGCGCGCGACGGCGTCCCAGCCTTCGCCGCTGTTGGGATACGCGACGATCGGCAGATCGGTGACCGAGCGAACCCGCCCGACGAGCTCGTCGACGTGCTCCGGCGCCGTGCAGTTGACCCCGACCGCGATGACGGCCGGACTCCCGGCCACGACGGCGACGGCCTCCTCGATGGGCGCGCCGCTGCGCAGGTGCCCGCCATCGGCGCACGCGAAGCTGATCCACCCGGCGGCCGCCGGGACCTCGTCC
The DNA here is from genome assembly GCA_963732805.1 of uncultured Chloroflexia bacterium. Taxonomy (GTDB): domain Bacteria; phylum Chloroflexota; class Limnocylindria; order Limnocylindrales; family CSP1-4; genus CAIXZV01. The sequence continues at coordinate 596,285 of CAVTAW010000002.1, read as the reverse complement.
AGCAGGCGCACGATGGCCGCCGCTTCGTCCAGGTCCGGGATCGTCTCGACCGCCAGCACATCCGCGTCGGTGGCCGCGAGGACGGCCAGGCGCTCGCGGTGGAATGCCGCCAGCTGCGCGACCGGGGTGCCGTACCGCCCCCGGTACTCGGAGCCGTCGGCGAGCATCGCGCCGTAGGGTCCGATCGAGGCAGCGACGAACAGCGGGGCTGCTGGGTGCCCGTCCGCGGTCACGGTCTCGGAGCGATATCGCTCCCGCGCCGTCGATGCCAGCGCCACGCTGCGCCGGAGGATCCCGGCCGCCGCACCGTGGCCGATCCCCCGCGCCGCGAGTCCCTCGAACGTCGCCTGGTAGCTCGCCGTCGTGGCGACCCGCGCACCGGCGCGGAAATAGGCAAGGTGGGCCGCGATGATCTCCTCGGGGTCCTCGACCAGCAGCCGGGCGGACCACAGCCGGTCGGACAGGTCGGCGCCCTGCGCCTCGAGCTGGGTGGCCAGGCCGCCGTCCAGGAGCAGCACGCCCTCCGCGTCGAGCGCGGCACGGAACGATCGCGCATCCATGCGCCGATCGTGCCACGGTGGCAGGCGACGCGCGAGCCCCCTGTCGTTGACCGGGCACCCCGCATGACCTATTCTCGATAATCGATGATCAACGGAGGGACCACAGTGCCGCTGCTCGACACGTTCAGGCTCGATGGGCGGGTTGCCATCATCGCCGGCGGGGGCGGCGCCATCGGCTCCGCGATCGGCGCGGGTCTCGCGAGCGCCGGCGCGCGCGTCGTGGTGGTGGACCGCACCGAGGACCGGGCCACCAGCTCCGCGGACCGGGTGTGCGAGGCGGGCGGGATCTGCATGGGCGTCGTTGCCGACGTCACCGACGAGGGCGACGCGGAGCGGATCGTCCGGCAGGCGCTGGACGCCTACGGGCGGCTGGACATCATCGTCAACGCTGTCGGCGGCGGCGCGGGCAAGGTGCTGTTCGATGCCGAGGTGTACCCCCGCGACGCCTGGGACTGGATCTACGACCTCAACGTCCGCAGCACCCTCGTGGCGACCCAGTTCGCGGTCCGCGCGATGATCCAGGCCGGCAACGGCGGTCGGGTGCTCAACATCTCGTCGGTCCGCGCGTCGCTGGGCATCAACGCCGGCTACTCCGCCTACGTGGCGGCCAAGGGCGCGATCAGCTCGCTCACCCGCCAATGGGCGACCGAATGGGCGAAGCACGGCATCACGGTCAACGCGATCTCCCCCACCTTCGTGGACACCCCACAGGTCGCGATGCTGCTCGGCGACCCGGCGTTCAAGGCCGGCATCGTCAACCGCATCCCGATCGGCCGCGTCGGCACCACCGACGACCTGACAGGTGCGGCCCTGTTCCTGTGCTCGGACGCCGCGTCGTTCATCACCGGCCAGATCCTGGGCATCGACGGCGGTCTCACGGCGACCCAGTAGTCCTCGCGCCGATGGGTCGCGCGTGCGATGCCTCGGCACTCGGAGGGAACAGATGCAAACGCACGCGGCCCTGGACATGGAACGGGTCACCGGGAACGTGTTCACCACCACGAAGCTGCGGGGGTGCAACCCGAGCTTCGTGACGACGTCGGACGGTGTCGTGGTGATCGACACGCCGCAGCTGCCGTCCAAGGCCGTCGCGATGCGCCACGAGGCGGAGTCGCGCGGCCCGATCCGGTACCTCGTCAACACCGAGCACCACGTCGACCACATCTTCGGCAACTACTACTTCAAGGGCGCCGGGGCGGTGGTCAACCACCAGGCGCTGTACGACCGGTTCATGGTCGTGTTCCCCGACCTCGATCCGTTCGCCTATGCCTACGAATCCGTCCCCGGCGACAACCCGCGCGGCACCGATCTCGACGATCCTGCTGGCGTCGCCCTGTGGCCGGACCGCGACGAGTACTACCGCGACCCGAACAAGGGCACGATCGTGTTCACCGGGGACCTGACGCTGCATGTCGGCGACCACACCTTCAACCTGCTCCATACGCCCGGCCACACGCCCGGCCAGCTCGCCGTGCACGTGCCCGAGGAGGGCGTCGTGTTCACCGGCGACACGATCTTCTCGGGCTGCCAGACGTGGCTCATGACGTCCAACGTCGCCCAGTGGCTGGACGCCCTGGAGCGGATCCGGACGCTCGACGTCGAGACCATCGTGCCCGGGCACGGGCCCGTCGTGACGAAGGCCTACCTGGACGTCCAGCGATCGGTCCTGATGGAGTGGAAGACCGCCGTCGCGACCGCGATCGCCAAGGGCTGGAGCCGCGAGGAGACGATCGAGCGGGTGCACTTCCGCGACCGGTTCGGACCGGTGGACATCGGGCAGGGCTACATGATGGATCACATCCAGACCCTCAACGCCGCGTCGCTGTACGACAAGCTCACGGGCGCCGTGGACGGAGCCTGACGGCGGCCCGTGCACGATCCCGCGGCGCGCCCGCCGCGCCTCGTCCGCAGATCGGATCGCAGGAGTGAGCCGGTGCCCGAGACCATGCAGGCGCTCGTCGTCGTCGAGCCCAACCGGCTCGAGATCCACGAGGTGCCGGTCCCGGTGCCCGGCCCCAACGAGGTCCTGGCACGGGTCCGCGCGGTGTCGATCTGCGGCACCGACGCCCACCTCATCCGGGGCGACTACCCGGGCTTCTGGCCGCCCTCGTTCCCGTTCATCCCCGGGCCACGAGTGGGCGGGCGAGGTCGTCGCCCTGGGCCCGGGCGCCGAGCGCTTCGGGTTCGCGCCCGGCGACCGGGTGGCGGGCACCAGCCACGACGCCTGCGGCGTGTGCCAGAAGTGCGTCGAGGGCCGCTACAACCTGTGCGAGAACTACGGCAAGCCGGGACTCCACCGCCAGTACGGCCACAACGTCCAGGGCGCCGACGCCACGTACGTCGTCCACGGCGTCAAGTGCGTGTTCCCGCTGCCCGCGGGCCTGGGCTTCGACGAGGGCGCCCTGATCGACCCCGCGTCGATCGCGCTCCACGTCGCCAACCGGGGCGCCATCGCCCCCGGCGACACGGTCGCGATCACGGGTGCCGGGGCGATCGGCCTGCTCGCGGGCGATGCCGCCCGGATCCGCGGTGCGGCCCGGGTGATCGTGGTCGGCCGGGGGTCGCGGCTGGCCCGCGCTGCGGCGCTCGGCTATGAGGTCGTCGACACCGCGGCTGGCGACCCCGTGGGAGCCGTTCGCGCCCTCACCGGCGGCTTCGGCGCCGACGTCGTGCTCGAGTGCGCGGGGGTGCCCGCGACCGTGGAGTGGGCGCTCGAGATGCTCCGCCGGGGCGGCCGCTGCGCGGCCGTGGGGATCCCCACCGCCGGGGTCGAGATCGCGATGCAGCGCCTGGTGCTCGACGAGCTCGAGCTGGTGGGCTCCCGCGCCTCAGCGGGCGAGATGCGCCGGGTCATGCCCCTCGTGGAGCAGGGCCGGATGCGGGTGCGCGACATGATCACGCACCGGTTCCCGCTGTCCGATTACCCGGATGCCCTGGCCATGTTCAACGACCGTTCCAGCGGCGCGATCAAGATCGTCATCGCGCCCTGAGGCGCGGCCGGCCGGCGGCGCTGCTCAGGCACGCCCCGCGGCGGTCTCGTCGGCCCGGTTGCGGCCGGCCAGGCGGATCAGGTCCTCGTGCAGCTCGAACCACGTGCTGTGGTAGCTGTCCACGCGCGGCGAGGCCACGTACCGTCCGTCGCCGCCCTGCGCCGCGGCATTCGCCCGGTCGAGCCGCTCGGCGTACACGGCCAGGCGCGGCAGCCCGCCGACCAGCGCGTCGAGCCAGGCCTTCGCGTCCGCGTGGAGGGCATCCAGATCGGCCAGCACACCCGCGTCGTACGCCGTGTCCGAGTGGTCGTTGAACGCCTGCGCCCCGTCGACCTCTCGCATCTGCCACGCGGTCACCGTTGCCTTCATCCGCTGGTCGAGGGCGAGGAACTCGTCGAGCGCCGCCGTGGCGCGGTCGGCACCCCAGGCGCCGGCATCCGCCGCGAGCAGCTCCGCCGCCAGCGCCTTGCCCCGCTCCGTCAGGCGGTACGACCCCGCGGCGAGCTCGGCCGTGCCATCGGCAACCAGGCCGTCCAGGATCGCGCTCGTGTCGTCGACGGGGGCCGGGATCGCCGGCGCCAGCACCTCCGGTGTCGCATAGCCCTTCACCGCGAGCGCCCGCGTGGCCGCGCCGGCCGGGTCGGTGGACGGCACCGCTCCGGAGACGTCGACAGCGTCAGGGGCACCAGGGGCGTCAGAGGCATCCCGGTCGACGGTGGTTCCGGCCTCGCCGATCTCGATCCCCAGCTCCCGCGCCCAGCCGAGCAGGACGGCTGCCTCGGGCACCACCTCGCTTCGACCGACGACGGCGCCCGCGAACACCTCGCCGGTGGCACCGTCGATCGTGACCAGGTCGCCGGCTGCCAGGCTGCGCCCGGCGATGTCCACCGCGCCATCGTGCACGACGACGTCGGCCGCGCCCACGACCGCGGGGATGCCCCACCCGCGGGCGACCACCGCGGCATGGCTGGCAAGGCCGCCGGTGGCGGTGAGGATGCCGGCGGCACGGGCCATGCCGTGGACGTCGTCGGGCGAGGTCTCGGCACGCACCAGGATCACGGTCCGGCCGGCATCGGCGGCCGCTATCGCGGCCTGCGGCGACGTCGCAATCTCACCCGCGGCGACCCCCGGCGAGGCCGGCAGGCCGGTCGTCAGCGGCTCGCCCGCATCGCCGCGCTCGAATGCCGCCAGGGGCGGGTCCGCGAGGATCGCGGCCACGCGGCGAACGGCATCCGCCCGTGACAGCGGGAAGGTCGGATCCTGCGCCATCTCGAGCGCGATCCGGAGCGCCGCCTGCGGACTCCGCTTGCCGACCCGGCATTGGAGCATCCACAACCGGCCGTGCTCGATGGTGAACTCGATGTCGCACAGGTCGGCGTGGTGACGCTCGAGGCGCGCCGCGTACTCGCGCAGCTCGGACGCCACGGCGGGCAATCGCTCATCGAGCACCGACAGCGGCTCGGTGCGGTGTGTCCCGGCGACCACGTCCTCGCCCTGCGCGTTGAACATCATGTCGCCGTAGAGCACAGCCTCGCCCGTGGCCGGGTTGCGGGTGAACAGCACGCCGGTGCCGGAGTCGACGCTGCGGTTCCCGAAGACCATGGCCTGGACGGTGACGGCCGTGCCCAGGTCATCGGGGATTCCCTCACGCCGGCGGTAGGTCCGGGCGCGGTCGCTGTTCCACGACCGGAACACGGCCTCGATCGCGGCGCGCAGCTGGTGCCATGGATCCCGCGGGACCGTGTCGGTGCCCACGATGTCGCGGAACATGGCCTCGAACCGGGTGCGGCAGTTGGCGGCGAACTTCGGGCTGCCGGCGCGCTCCGCCAGGCCCGCGGTCGTGGCATCGTTGAGGCCGAGGTTGAGGATCGTGTCCATCATCCCGGGCATCGAGACGGGTGCACCCGACCGGACGCTGACCAGGAGCGGGTCCGACGGATCGCCGAACCGGGTGCCGGCCACCTGCTCCATGCGCGCCATGTGGGTCCGGAGCTCCTCGTCCAGACCGGACGGCCAGCCATGGGCCAGGTACGCGTGGCAGGCATCGGTGGAGATCGTGAACGCGGGCGGGACCGGCAGCCCGAGGTCGGCGGCCATCACGGACAGGTTCGCTGCCTTGCCGCCCAGCTGTCGCTTGACCTGGGCGAAGGTCAGGCCATCGAGGCGGTCGTCGCAATCGAACACGTAGGTCACGGAAGGAGCTCCTCGGGAGGTGGGGACGGTTCCCGTCGGGCAGGACAGGGGGTCCCCGGCGCGACGGGAACCCGGGTCACGGCCGGATGATGATCTTGATCGCGCCGCTGCCGGGGTCGTTGAGGGCATCGATCGCCCGGGGGTAGTCGGCGAGCGTGAACGAGTGGGTCATGATGTCGCGCACCCGCATCCGGCCCTGCTCCACGAGGGGCATGACCCGGCGCATCTCGCCCGCTGAGGCGCGGGAGCCCACCAGCTCGAGCTCGTCGAGCACCAGGCGCTGCATCGCGATCTCGACCCCGGCGGTGGGGATCCCCACGGCCGCGCAGCGGCCGCCCCGGCGGAGCATCTCGAGCGCCCACTCCACGGTCGCGGGCACCCCCGCGCACTCGAGCACGACGTCGGCGCCGAAGCCGCCGGTGAGGGCGCGAACCACGGCGGCCGGATCGCCGTCACTCGAGTCAACGGCTTCGAACCCCATCTCGGCGGCCTTGGCAAGGCGGAGCGGGTTGCGCTCCACCACGATCACCCGGGCCGCACCGCGGATCCGGGCGGCATCGCCCGCGAGCAGGCCGATCGCCCCGGCACCCGTGATCGCGACCGTGTCGCCGGGGGCGATGGCGCCCCGGTTGGCGACGTGGAGCGCGATCGACGCGGGGTCGATCAGGGCGCCCTCGTCGAAGCCCAGGCCCGCGGGCAGCGGGAACACGCACTTGACGCCGTGGACGACGTACGTGGCGTCGGCGCCCTGGACGTTGTGGCCGTACTGGCGGTGGAGTCCCGGCTTGCCGTAGTTCTCGCACAGGTTGTAGCGGCCCTCGACGCACTTCTGGCACACGCCGCAGGCGTCGTGGCTGGTGCCCGCCACCCGGTCGCCGGGCGCGAACCCGAAGCGCTCGGCGCCCGGGCCCAGGGCGACGACCTCGCCCGCCCACTCGTGCCCGGGGATGAACGGGAACGAGGGCGGCCAGAAGCCCGGGTAGTCGCCCCGGATGAGGTGGGCGTCGGTGCCGCAGATCGACACCGCGCGGACCCGTGCCAGGACCTCGTTGGGGCCGGGCACCGGGACCGGCACCTCGTGGATCTCGAGCCGGTTGGGCTCGACGACGACGAGCGCCTGCATGGTCTCGGGCACCGGCTCGAGCGGTTCGCGGCGGCTGGGCTCCATGACTGGCGCGGACATGATCTCCGGCATGGGGATCCTCCCCTGGGACGCAGCTAGATGACGGCGACGGGATCGACCATCGACCCGGTGGCGCCGCGGATCTTGACCGGCAGCGCGACGAACAGGAACTCGTACACCCGCTGTCGGGCGAGCTCCTCGAGGTCGAGGCTCTCCATCAGGTAGATGGCGTTCTGGATCAGCAGCAACGTGTGCACGGGCTGAGGGTTGCCCGCGGGCCCGGGGTCCGGCGCCGGCTGGACCTCGTAGGTCTCGGTGTCGGTCCCCGTGGCGACCACCCCCCGGTCCAGCAGCCAGCGTGCCGCCGAGATGTCGGGGCCGGGAGTCTTGTGCGCCGCCATCCGGTCGGCATCGGGCCACAGCCCCATGTACCCCGTGCGGATCAGGACCACGTCCCATGGCCTGACCTCGACCCCCTCGGCCGCGCACATCGCATCCAACTCCGCGGCGTCGATCGGCGCTCCCTTGTCCAGGCACGCCACGCCCCGGTGACCGGCCGCGTCGAGCAGGACGCCACGAGTGAAGAACGGCGGCATGGTCGAGGCGTCGAGGTGCGTCGGGCCGAAGTCGGTGAGGTGGTCGTCGGCCCGCCCGCCGCCATACCACGCCATGTCGTCGCCCACGGTCATGTGAGCCAGCCCGTCCATGTGCGCGCCGGAGTGGGATGTCGCCATCACGTACTCGGCCATGTACCCGAGACCAGCATCGTTGACCGGTCCCCACGGCTGGGCGCCCGTGACCCGGATGCCGCGCGGAGTCCGGTAGTTGAGCACCTGGAACGGCGGGTGTCCCGGGAACAGCGGCATGCCCGGGAAGCGGACCGCCGCGAGCGAGATCATCCGGCCTTCGCGAACGAGGCCGGCCGCCCGGACGACCTGGTCCGCGGGCAGCGAAGCGATGGGACCGATATCCGTCGTTGACGTCATCTCGCACCTTCCTCGCCGGCCGCGGCGGCACCTTCGTGGATCGCGCGCCAGACGCGTTCCGGGGTGAGCGGCAGGTCGCGGATGACCGCGCCTGATGCCTCGCGAACCGCGGCGGCCACCGCCGGCGCGGTGCACAGCAGCGCGCCCTCGCTCATGCCCTTGGCGCCGAACGGGCCCGGGCCATCGGCGTTCTCCACCATGTCGCTCACCAGCTCGAGCGGCAGGTCCATGCTGGTCGGGATCCGGTAGTCGATCGCGCCCAGGTTCCGGATCCTGCCGGCCTCGTCGTAGATGTAGTGCTCCATCAGCGTGTGGCCGAGACCCATGATCGCCGCGCCTTCGTCCTGCATCCGGACCTGGAGCGGGTTGATGGCCTTGCCCACGTCGGACACGGTCACGTGCCGGACCAGCGTCACGTCGCCGGTATCCCGATCGACCTCGGCCTCGATCGCCGTGCAATTGAACTCGAAGAACGCGGGCGCGCCGCCGAGGGGGTGGCCGGGCTCTGCCTCCTTGCGCGCCTCGCCGTTGCCGACGAGCTCGCCGCCCAGGCGCCCCAGCCCGGGCTTGAGCACGTCGATCACCGCAAGCTCCCGGTCGGGCAGGCGCACGACGCCGCGGTCCACCGTGACCTGCGCCTCCTCCAACCCGTGGAGCCGGGCGGCCATCGAGCGCAGCTGCGCCTGGATCGAGCGGCACGCCGCCAGGACCGCGTTGCCCATCAGCACGGTGGACCGGCTGGCGGACGTCTGCTGGTCGTACGGCACCACGGCCGTGTCGCCCATCACCACCGTGACCCACTCGAGCGGGGCGCCCAGCTCCTGGGCGGCGATCTGGGCGAGGACCGTCCGGGCGCCCTGGCCCATGTCCGACGTCCCGGCGAACACCACGACGCTGCCGTCCGCCAACAGGCGCACGGTCGAGTACGACAGTCCGGTCGTCGGGCCGGACTTGATGCCCACGGCGATCCCCCGCCCCCGGCCCGCGGGCAGGGGCGTATCCCAGCCGATCAGCTCGGCGGCCCTGCGAACGCTCTGCTCCCACTCGCCATCGGCGGGCGTGTCGAACGGGATGAACGCGTCGCCCTTGCGGGCGAGGTTGCGCAGCCGGATCTCGAGCCGGTCGATGCCGAGCGCCCGCGCGCCCTCGTCCAGGTTGGACTCCACGGCCCAGTTCACCTGCGGATAGCCGAACCCGCGGAACGCCGTGGACGGCGTGGTGTGGGACAGGACGCTGCGCGCGAGGATCCGGGCCGCGGGCACGTTGTACGGCCCGCACGCCGGGTAGCTGCCCTTGCCCACCACGCGGTCCGCGATGTCGGCATAGGCGCCGATGAGGTAGTCGGCCGCGATGTCCTGGAACGCCAGCATGCCGTCACGCCGGAAGCCGGTCCGGACCCGGATGTCGCTGGCCGCGCGCCGCACCGCCTGGAACGTCTGCTCCAGGGTCAGGACCAGGCGCACGGGTCGGCCCGTGCGCAGGGCGGCGAACGCCACCAACGGCTCCAGCTTCGCGTGCTGCTTGCCGCCGAACCCGCCGCCCGGATCGGGCGCGAACACCCGCACCCTGGACAGGGGCAGCTTGAGCACCTCGGCGAGGATCTTCTGGAGCCAGTTGGGGTGCTGAATGGAGCTCCAGCAGGCGATCCCGTCCCCGTCCGGCGCAACCATGAACGCGTGGGGCTCGATGGCGAACTGGGTCACCATCGGGAACGTGTAGCTGTGCTCGATGACGACGTCGGCCGACGCCGTGTCCACGTCGCCCCACCCCACGCGATGCTCGCGCAGGACGTTCGTGGACGACAGCGGGTCGTCCGGGCGCAGGGCGGGATCCTGGACCAGTGGCGCTCCGGGGTCGAGAGCGGCGGCGATGGTGACCGCAGCGGGCAGCTCCTCGTACTCGACGTGGACGAGCGCCGTCGCCTGCTCGGCAGCGTCCCTGGTCTCGGCGACGACGATCGCGACGGGCTCGCCGTGGTACTTCGTCTCGCCGACGGCGATCACCGGGCGGTCCCGGTACTGAGGGCCGAAGCGGGGGACGGGTTGGGGGAGGTCCGCCGCCGTCAGGATCGCCCGCACGCCGGGCACGTTATTCGCGTCGGCGGTGTCGATCGCGATGATCCGGGCATGGGCGCACTCGAGGGTGACGAGCCTTGCCTCGAGCACGCCCGGCAGGCGGATGTCGGCGACGTACTCCTGGCTGCCGGTCACCCGGCCGATGCCACCGACCCGGTTGGGGGAGCTCCCGACGATGGCGCTCACCGTCCGGATCCTTCGGGCCCCTCGGCGACCGCGTGGATCGCCTCGGTGATCTGCTCGTAGCCGCCGCAGCGGCACAGGTTGCCGGCCAGCCCCTCCTGGATCTCTGCGATCGAGGGATGCGGGACACGACCCAGCAGATCGCTGGCCGCCATCAGCTGGCCCGGGATGCAGAAGCCGCACTGCGCCGCGCCGTAGTCGAGGAACGCCTGCTGGAGGGCGCTGAGCGGTCCTTCGCCTGCCAGGCCCTCGACCGTGGTGACCGTTCCCCCGTCGGCCTCCACCGCCAGCACCAGGCACGAGTCCACGATCCGGCCGTCGAGGCGCACCGTGCACGCACCGCACTCGCCGACCAGGCAGCACTCCTTGGTTCCGGTCAGCTCGAGCTCGTCGCGGAGCACGTCCAGCAGCGTGTGATGGGCGGCCACCTCGATCGAGCGCAGCCGGCCGTTCACGGTCACCTGGATCGGGATCAGCTCGGTCATCACGTCACTCCACCGCCGCCAGCCGCTCGATGGCCGTGGCAAGCGCCCGCCTGCCGAGCACGCGGAGCATGGCGAGCCGGTAGTCCGGGCTCGCCCGCATCGAGCGCGGGGATGGGCTGGCGTCGGCGAACATGCGCTCAAGGATCGCGGATCGTGCCGCATCCGGCGCCGACGGATCGGCCAGGACCCCGGTGTCGTCCGCGACGAGCACCGGGCCGCGGTCCGACGCTGCCGTAGGCGAGCCGCGTCGAGCCGGCACGATCCACGGCGCAGGCGAGCGTGACCGAGGCCAGGTCATGCCCCCTGCTGCGTGTCCGGCGCTCGTGCGCGGATCCGACCGCGGGCGCACGCAGGGGAAGCTCGATCGCGGTGACCAGCTCGCCCGGTGCGCAGCGTGGTCACCCCGGACCGAACGAACAGCTCGTCGATCGGGATGCGCCGCGTCCCGTCGGGTCCGACCGCCACCACCACCGCGCCGTACACCAGGAGCGCCGGCGCCGTGTCGGCCGCGGGCGACGCGTTGCAGAGGTTGCCGGCCAGGGTCGCCCGGTTCCGGATCTGGACCGAGCCCACCATGGCGGCTGCCTCGGCGAGCGCCGTGAACCGGTGCCGGATCCGCTCGTCCGCGGCGATCTCGGTCATGGCCGTGGTCGCCCCGATGACGAGGCGTCCGTCGACCTCGCGGATCGCCGGGTCGAGCTCCGCGATCCGCTTGACGTCAACCACGATGGACGGCCGCGCCGACCCGTCACGCAGGCGGATCACCAGGTCGGTGCCGCCGGCCAGCAGGCGGGCGTCGGGCCCGTGCTCGGCCAGCAGCGCGACGGCGTCGGCCAGTGTCGCGGGCCTCGCGTAGGCGAACGCACGCATCGTCCCGGTCCCGCTACAGGATCCGGTCCACCTCGTCCATCAGCACCTGGGGGGTGGCCGCACGGACGAAGTAGAACGGCCGCTCGCAGAAGCTGGCCACGAAGCCGGCGCGCTTCCGGCGGAGCGGATCTGTGTCGAGCATCGGCATGACGTGCCCGGGCGCGAGCAGCTCGTTGGTCAGGAAGTAGTTCTGGAGCGAGTGGAGGAACTGGAACTGGCGCTCGAACGGGATGAGCTCGTTGGTGGCGGGGTCGAAGTTGCCGTCGATCGCCGGGACGATGACGAGGTCGATGTTGGGCGTGCCCTCGTACATGCCCCAGGACGGCATCTCGCCCCAGAACTTCTCCACGCCCTTGTTGGGCGCGGCCTTGTCGGACCGCTCCGTGCCTTCCGTCCGCTTGCGCAGGAAGGTGTCCACCGAGCCCATCACGGCCCGGCCCTGCTCGTCGATGACGGTGGTCTCCGACGCGACCTGGAGGGCGCCGCGAACGCCCGCCTCGATCAGCCCCATGCTCTTGCCGTGGTTCGATTCACCGCCCAGGAACAGGATCGTCCGGCCACGGTAGTGCACGGCGGCACTGTGTGACGGGTGGAGTCCGACGGCCTCCATGCGCAGCGCGAGCACGGCCACGATCACCTTCTGGATCGGGCCGGCAGGCCAGTCGCCCGATGAAGGTCACCACCCGGCCGTCAAAGGAGACCTGCTTCTCGCCGTCCCGGTGCCAGACGATGTCCGGCCCCGCCAGCGTGACCTCGGGGGAGATGCGGACATCGGCGAGGCGGTAGTTGAGGAACGTGAGGTCGTCGAGCACGTGCTCGCGAGGCTCGCCGCCGTAGACGTCCGCGCGCAGGCGGGCGGCGCCCGCCGAGAACTCCTCCGTAAAGTTGCAGCTGGTCGTTCATGTGGTCCTTTCGCGGATTGGGGTCAGGTTCGGGCGGCGGGCGTGGACTCGACCTGCCGTGCGCTCGCCCGGGTCCGGCGCGCGCGACGTGGGCGCTGGCGACCGGCACTCGCATCATCGGGGATGGGCGGAACGCGGTCCCAGGCCGAGCCGAGCCGGGCGGCCGTGGCTGCGAAGTGCTCCCCGTAGGTCGCGGCGGCCAGCGCCGGGTCGCGCCGTCGCAACGCGTCCAGGATCGGTTGGTGCTCCTCCGCGACCATTCGGCGGTCGACACCGGGCACGGCGAGCGTGATGAACGTGCGCGAGTAGGGCTCCAGCGTCCGCCACACGCGCTGGAGCGTCGTGTTGCCGGACAGGTCGACGACCCGTCCATGGAACCTGGCGTCGGCCGCGGCCTCGGCGTGGGCATCGCCTGCCTCTGCGGCCGCCCGCATCGCCGCGAGCAGGGCTTCCAGCTCCTCGAAGTCCGCCTCGCGGAGACGCGGGATGGCCAGGCGGGCGCCGAGCGATTCGAGCTCGGTGCGGATGACGAAGGCCTCCAGGAGCTCGGCCGCCGAGGGTCGGCGGACGCGGGCTCCCCGGAAGGCCGTGGTTTCGACGACCCCGAGCGCCTCGAGGTCGCGCAACGCTTCCCGGACGGGAGCCTGGCTGGTGCCGAGCTCCCGGGCGACCCGGGTCTCGACGATCCGGGCCCCCGGTGGGTAGCGACCCGCGAGGATCGCCTGCAGGAGGTGATCCTTGACCTGGTCGCTCAGGACGCTGCGCGAGATCGATGCGTTCGGGGCCATCGGGAGGGGGCTAGGAGCCGACGCCGACGAGCGGCCGGCTGGGCTCGGTGCTGAGGATCTCGACGAGACCGGTGGTGCCGTTGATCCGGATCCGGTCGCCGTTCTTGATCTGCTCGGTGCCCACGGACGACCCGACGACGGCCGGGATCCCGAACTCGCGCGACAGCACGGCCGGATGCGACACGGTGCCGCCCGCGTCGGTCACCAGGCCGACGATCTTGGTGAACAGGACCACCCAGGCCGGGTTGGTCATCTGGCACACCAGGATGTCGCCCGCCCGAACGTCGTCGAACTGGTCCTCCCGGAGCACGACACGGGCGATGCCCTCGACCACGCCCGGCGATCCGCCGATGCCCGTGATCTGGCCGGCCACCGTGGCGGTCTTGCGATAGAACTTGTCTGGGAAGCCCCACAGGTTCAGGTACGGGAACGCGAGCTGGGTCGCGGTCACCGTTCCGACCCACTCCTTGGGCCGGAACGTGTACGCCTTCTCGCGGGCGGCCTTGGCCTTGGCCACGACCGCGCGACCGTCCATCGCGGACGGGTCGCCCATGAACACGCGCAGCTCGTTGTAGCGGAAGTACACGACGTCGTCGGGGGCGTCGAGGACGCCCTGCGCCACGAGCTTCCGGCCGATCGCCATCAGCACCTGGCGCACGTGCGCGTTGGCGCCCTGGTCGATGTAGAAGTGGTGGTCCGGCGTCAGCGGGGCCATCCGGAGGTTGATCTCGTTGGCGGCCCGCATCTCCTCGAGCGCCTCGCCCTCGAGGCCCTCGAGGATCTCCTTGGCCGCGGCGTCGATGTCCGCGGCGAGGGCGGCAATGGTCTTGGGGTAGTCGTAGTTGGTCTCGATGTAGCCGCGGACCAGCTCGATCACCGGCTCCATCTGCTCGACGACGTTGGGGAAGATGAACTCGTGGCTCCAGACCGCGTGCCAGCCGAACTCCTGCTGGTACGGGACCACGCGCTCGTCGATGAAGCGCCGGCCGCGCTCGCTTGCCTTGAGGCCCTCGATGATCTCGCCGGCGGTCTCGGCCTTGAAGATGGGGGCCAGCTCCGGGTCGGCCTTGGCCTCCTCCTTCATCTTCCACAGCGCATCGATCGAGTCCCAGTTGCGGTCCTTGGCCGAGTTCTGGAGCCGGCCGAGGAGCACCTCGTCGATCTTGCCGTGGGTCTTCTCCATCACCGCCCGCAGGTTCAGGGTCGCGGACAGCTGGGCGAAGTTGAGCATCCAGTGGATCTTCCAGTGGCGATCGTGGATGTCGATCGCGTCCTCGAACAGGCACGCAAGCTCCATGAGATTGAGCTCGTCCTGCTTGTCGAGCATCCCCTCCAGATACTGGAAGTTGCGATCCATCTCGGGAACCGAGGCGCTCGCGCCACCAGTTCACGAACTGGAGGCCGTACGTCGGCAGGACGGCGCCCAGGTAGGCGCCGATCTTGGCCGCGTAGTCCGGATCCTCGGGCACCACCGGCTTGGTCCGGTAGTTGTACTCCTGCGTGTCGACCGTCGAGGCCCGGCTTCGGCCGGGATCGCGGCCGTATAGCAGGTAGCCGTTGACGTTCTTGTAGATCCAGTCCGTCGCGAACGGCGTGCCGAACCGGCGGAACATGTGGTCGCAGCTCAGCCACCAGCCGCCGATGTCCTCGTACATCGGGCTGAGCGGGTGCGGGCAGTGCAGGTCGTCGTAGACCCAGAACAGGAGCTTCTCGGTCTCCGACGTCCATGTGACCGGGAACTTCTCGTCCCCCAGGAACTGGCCGAGGACTTCTTCCTTCAAGGGCACCGTTGCTTCCTCCTGTGCGATGGCTCGTGTCGCCGGTGGCGACTGGATCCGTGCCGTTGCTCAGTGCGCGGGGGCCGCTGCGCGCGTGATTCGCTTGAAGCGCTGCATGTTCTCGGTGATCGCCACCTCCGTCGGGAGTCGCTCCATGCTCGACGCGCCGAAGAAGCCGGCGACGCCCGTGGTGTGCTCCAGGATGTACTGCGCGTCGTCCGGCTCCGCGATGGGACCGCCGTGGCACAGGGCGATGATGTCGGGCTTGACGCCGGCGGCGGCGTCGCGAATGGCCTGGACGCGCTCGGCCGATGCCTCGAGGGTGAGGGCCGTGGTGGCCCCGATGGCACCCTTGGTCGTGAGCCCCATGTGCGCGACGATGACGTCGGCGCCGGCCTCGGCCATTGCCCGGGCCTGCTCCTCGTCGAACACGTACGGCGTGGTGAGCAGGCCCGCCTCGTGGGCGGTCCGGATCATGTCCACCTCGAGCCCGTAGCCCATGCCGGTCTCCTCGAGGTTCTGGCGGAACTTCCCGTCGCACAGCCCGACGGTGGGGAAGTTCTGGACCCCGGAGAAGCCGACGCGCTTGACCTCCTCCAGGAACACCGCCATCAGGCGGAACGGGTCGGTCCCGCACACGCCGGCGAGGACGGGTGTCTCCCGGACCACCGGGAGCACCTCGCCGGCCATGTCCATGACGATCGCGTTCGCGTCCCCGTAGGGCATCATGCCCGCCAGCGAGCCCCGGCCGGCCATCCGGTAACGGCCGGAGTTGTAGATGATGATCAGGTCCGCTCCGCCGGCCTCGGCGCATTTCGCCGACAGGCCGGTCCCGGCGCCGGCGCCCATGATCACGCCGCCCTGTGCGAGCGTCCTGCGCAGGCGCCCCAGCGCCTCCTGACCGGTCATGCGGGTCCTCCTGCCGCGGCCACCGTCGAGGCGGTCCACTGGCGGTACAGCTCGTCGAGGCGCTCGGCCATTGCGCGCGAGAAGGCGGGATCGTTGATGTCGGTGGCCATCTCGACCACGTCCACGCGCGCATCGAGCCCGGCCTTGAGCTCGCGGATCAGCGCCGCATCCGCGGCCGGGTCATGGAACGGCGCACCCGGCACGTCGATCATCGACACGCCGGCGGCCGGGATGAACAGGGTCAGCGGTCCGGTCGCGGCGTTGAGCTTGCGGGCGATGATCCGGCCGAGCTCGGCGCACTCCGGCTCGGTTGTGCGCATCAGGGTCACGGTCTCGTTGTGCTGGTACAGGTTGCGCTCGCGAAATGCGGCGGGCACCGTGTCCAGGGGCCCGAAGTTGACCATGTCCAGGGCACCCAGCGAGACCACCTGGGGGATGCCGAGACGACCGGCCGCCTCCAGCCGATCGGGGCCGGCGGACAGGACGCCTCCGACCAGCTCGTCGGCAAGCTCCGTGGTGGTGATGTCCAGCGATCCCGTGATGAAGCCCGCCTCGATCAGCGCCTCCATCGAGCGGCCCCCGGAGCCGGTGGCGTGGAACACGAGCACCTCGTAGCCCCGGGATTCGAGGATCTCGCGTGCGGCGGTCACGCACGGGGTGGTGACACCGAACATCGTGGCGCCGATCAGCGGCTTGCGCTCGATCCCGGACACGAAGGACGCCGAGGCCCGGGCCATGCCCGCCATGGCCGCGGCTGCGTTGGCCAGGATCTTCTCCGAGATGCCGTTGATCCCGGCGATGTCGACGACCGAGTACATCATCGCGATGTCGGAGGTCCCGACGTACGGGCGAGTGTCGCCGGACGCCATGGTCGAGACCAGCAGCTTGGGCACCCCGACCGGGAGCGCCCGCATGGCCGCCGCGATCAACGACGAGCCCCCGGACCCGCCAAGCCCCAGGATCCCGTCCAGTCGGCCGTCCGCGTGCAGGCGGCCAACCACCGCGATCGCCCCGCGGGTCATCGCCGACACCGCCGGACCGCGGTCGCCCGCGGCCACCAGGGCCGCCCGGTCCGCGCCCGCCGCCGCCGCAACCTCGTCGGCGGTCACGTCGGCCGGCGAGGTCGAGCCGGTGACGCCCGCGTCGACGAGGACGACATCGCACCCAAGGTCCTGGATCCGGTCGCGGAGGAACTCGTGCTCGGCACCCTTGGTGTCGAGCGTGCCGAGGACCACGACCGTCGCCATTCGCACCTTCTCCTACGCGCGTTCCGCCCGGACGCGCCGAGTGGGACACGCCCTGTCGACAGGCGCGGCGGCGGCCGGCACCGGACCTTCGCCGATGTCGGGGACGGAAGGTTGTCGCCGGGCTTCGTCGCGGTTGCGCATGTGGTGGGATCGATAATCGATTGTCGATAACTGTAGGCGCGTTCCGGCGCCCCAGTCAAGCGCCGACAACGCGATTCCGCATCACAATCGATGATCGATGATACCGTAGACGAGGCGGGCGGAACCGGCGCTCCCGGGTGGCTCGACGCGGTCCCGTGGAGCCAGCCGGACGACGGGAGCGACCAGGCCGACGACCCGCGAAGTGCCGAGGTCCGTGCGATGACCGTTGCCACGTCAGCTGCCAGCCCCCTGCTGCGGATGACCAGGGAGACACCAACCCAGTACTGGAACGACTCGTGCGCCGTCGATGAGCTGACCTACGCGGTCGAGCGCGGAGCGACCGGGGCGACCTCCAACCCGAGCATCGTGCTCGAGGTCATGCGCAAGGAACGGACACGGTGGGAGCCGCGCGTGCGGGAGCTGGCGCTGGAGCATCCGGCCTGGACGGAGGTCGAGCTCGCCTGGGCCGTCGCCGAGGAGATGGTCGTCCGCGGCGCCGCCATCCTCGAGCCGGTGTTCGAGCGCACGGGTGGTCGCGCGGGCCGGCTGTCCGTGCAGACCAACCCCGCCAACCATCGTGATCCGGTGCGCATGGTCGACCAGGCGGTCCGGTTCGCGGGTCTGGCCCCCAATCTCCAGGTGAAGTTCCCGGTGACCGCGGCCGGCCTGGAGGCGATCGAGGAGGCGACGGCGCGCGGCGTGAACATCACCGCCACGGTGAGCTTCACGGTGCCCCAGGCGCTGGCGGCGGCCGAGGCGGTGGAGCGCGGGCTGGCACTCCGGGCGGCGGCCGGCGAGGACGTCGACTCGATGAGCCCGATCGTGGTGCTCATGATCGGGCGGCTGGACGACTGGATGAAGGTCCTCATCGAACGCGACGACCTTGCCGTCCATCCGGATGCCCCCAACTGGGCCGGCATCGCCGCGTTCAAGCGGACCTACGGGCTGTTCGTCGAGCGCGGCTACCGGTCGCGGCTGCTGGCCGCCGCCTATCGCCATCGGCTCCATTGGACGGAGCTTGTCGGCGGAGACGTCAGCATGACCATTCCCTACCCCTGGCAGGTCCGGTTCAACGCCAGCGGGATCGACCCGACCCCGCGGATCGACGTCCCGGCCGACCCGGCGCTGATCGCCGATCTGTACCAGCGGATCCCAGACTTCCGGCGTGCCTACGATCCCGACGGGATGGCACCGGACGAGTTCGAGTCCTACGGCGCCAGCGCCCGAACCCTGCGGGCGTTCATCAAGTCCTATCACGATCTCCAGGGCGCGGTCCGGGACCTGGTGCTGCCGGACCCCGACGCGCGGCGCGCCTGACGCGGCACGCCTGAGCGGCGCACGCGCCCCGAGCCGCACATGTGCGGGAGCGACTGAGGACCCTTGACCGCCCTGTCCTCCCGCCGTATTCTCGATAATCGATTGTTTGTCCATCCACCGTCGCCCGTCCCGGCGCGCAGGGTGGCTCACTGCCGACGAGAGGTGGCGGGATGATCAAACGGGTCGCCCGAGCCGAGGCGGAGGTCGTGCCGCTCCCCGGTCGCAACTGGTACTCGTATCTCGGGCCGCACAACAGCGCCGCCCGACAGGTGTCGATGGGCGTCTCCGTGTTTCCGCCCGGATCCAGGCCGGCCGGCCACGTCCACCCTGCCGAGGAGGAGACCATCTACTGCACGGCGGGCCACGGGCGGATCGTGACGCCGGACGGGATCGCCGAGGTCGAACCCGGCGTCGTGGTCCACGTGTCGCCCGGCACGTTCCACGCGACCGAGGCGGACGACCAGGAGCCCCTCGAGCTCGTGTGCCTGTTCTCGCCGCCGGTCGTGTCCGGCTCGTACGAGAACCGGGAGCCATCGTGAGCACGGGTGCGGCCTCGAGCGCCTCGGTGGACGAGGCGGAGCTCGACCGGCTGCGCGAGATGGCCCGCCGGATCCGGGTGGAGGTGGTCCGGACCGTCGACCACGCCAAGGGCGGTCACCTGGGCGGACCCCTGTCGGCCGCCGACCTGCTCGCGGCGCTGTACTTCCACGTGCTCCGGATCCGCCCAGAGGAGCCGGGCTGGCCGGACCGCGACCGGTTCGTGCTGTCCAAGGGCCACGCATCGATCGGCCTGTACGCGACGATGGCGCTCCGCGGCTACTTCCCGGTGGAGGAGCTGCTGACCTTCGACGCGGCCAACTCGCGCCTCCAGGGTCATCCCGACATGACCCGCCTGCCCGGGCTCGACATGTCAACAGGCTCGCTGGGCATGGGCATCTCGGCAGCCACCGGCATGGCGCTGGGAGCCCGGCTGACCGGCTGCGACGTGCGCGCGTTCGTGATGCTTGGTGACGGGGAGTGCCAGGAGGGCGAGGTCTGGGAGGCCGCGATGGTAGCCAGTCACTACGGGCTGGACAACCTGGTGGCGATCGTCGACCACAACAAGCTCCAGCAGTTCGGCTGGCGTGGCGACGGCCCCGACGGCCGCCTGCCGCCGCAGGTTCCAGGTGAGCTCGCCGGCAAGTGGGCGGCGTTCGGCTGGCGGGTGCTGGAGGCGGACGGCCACGACATGGCCGACATCGTGGATGTGCTCGAGCAGGCGACCCAAGGCGACGGACGCCCGACCGTCATCATCGCCCACACCGTGAAGGGCAAGGGCGTCTCGTTCATGGAGGGCCACTACTTCTGGCACACGCGGATCCTCACGCCCGAGGAGATGGCCACGGCGATGGCCGAGCTGGGCGAGCCCTCGCCGTCGGCCGGCGGAGGTGCGCGATGACGCTGCCCATGGGCCGGCCGATGCGCGAGATCTTCGGCGAGACCGTCGCGTCGCTGGCGGTCGATGACCCACGGATCGTGATGCTCGACGGGGACGTCGGCAGCTCGACCAAGGGCGACATCTTCGAGAAGGCCCACCCGGACCGGTACCTGCAGATGGGGATCGCCGAGCAGAACATGCTCGGGGTGGCGGCCGGCCTGGCCACGATGGGCCTGGTGCCGTTCATCAGCACCTTCGTCTCGTTCGCGGTCGTTCGGCCGCTCGACCAGATCCGGGTGCTGATCGCCCAGACGGGGCTGAACGTCAAGATCACGCCCAGCTACGCCGGCCTGTTCACGGGCATGACGGGAATGAGCCACATCATCGTGGACGACCTCTCGATCATGCGGGCGATGCCGGGCATGGTCAGCGTCGCCCCCGCCGATGACGTGGAGGCCGCCCAGGTCCTGCGCTGGGCAGCCGGCTACCCGGGACCGGTCTACGTGCGGCTTGTCCGCGACGCGACCCAGCGCCTGTTCGACGCCAGCTACCAGTTCGAGCTCGGGCGTGCCGTCACGATCCGGGAGGGCACGGACGTGACCCTGATCAGCACGGGATCCCAGACGCCACGCGTGGTCGATGCGGCCGAGCTGCTCGCGGCCGACGGCATCGATGCCCACGTCGTCCACCTGCCGACGATCAAGCCGGTGGACTCGGCGTCGATCGTTGCCGCGGCGGGCCGAACGGGCCGCGTGATCACCGTCGAGGAGCACACGATCCTGGGTGGGCTCGGCGGGCTGGTTGCGGAGACGCTGGGCGAGCTCCTGCCGACCCCGGTCCACCGCATCGGGCTGCGGGACGTCTACCCGCAGTCGGGCCCCAACGACGCGCTGCTGGACATCTACGGACTGTCGGCATCACGGGTCGCGGAGCAGGTGCGGGCGACGCTCGCCCCGTCCTGATCGCGCGCCGGGTCTACGGGGCTGCCGCGTCCCGCCCGCCGACAGCGCGTCGCTCGCCCTCACCGGCGGGTTGCCACCCTTCGATCAGGTGCCGGCTCGCCTGCTCGAAGTGGTGGCGCAATGCGGCCTCGACGGCCGCCGCGTCACGGCGCCGGAGCGCCTCGATGATCGGGGGGTGCAGGCCCGCCGTCCAGTGCATGTCCGCGCCCGGGGCGACGAGCGTGAGGTAGGTCCGGGAGAAGGGCTCCAGGCCGCCCCACACGCGCTCCAGCGTGGCGTTCCCCGCCAGGCGCAGCAGGCGCGCGTGGAACGCGGCGTCGCGCATCGCGACCTCGTGGCGGTCCCCGGAGTTGGCGGCCTCCTCCATCGCTGCGAGCAGGTCCTCGAGCTCGGCCAGGTCGGCGTCGGTCATCCTGGGCACACCCAGCCTGGCGCCGAGGGCTTCGAGCTCGGCCCGCACCTCGTACGCGCCGAGCAGCTCCTCGGCTGTCGGACGGCGGACCCGTGCGCCGCGGAACGGGAGGATCTCCACCACGCCCAGCGCCTCGAGGCCCCGGAGCGCCTCCCGGACCGGCGCCTGGCTCGTGCCGAGGTCACGCGCGATTCGCGTCTCCACGATCCGCGTGTGCGGCGGGTAGCGCCCCGCGAGGATGTCCTCGAGAAGATGGTCCCTCACCTGTTCGGCGAGGACGCTGCGCGAGATCGTGCTGTCCGGAGACATCTGTGCTCCTGGCGTGGGCGACATGAAGTCTAGCGCCGCGCCCGCCCCGGCCGTGCGGACGCCGCGCCGCCGGGGTCGCGCCGCCGGGGTCGCGCCGCCAGGGTCGCGCCGTCAGTCGTCGCGCCCGATCCCGTCGACGGTGGCATCCCAGGTATCCGGGTCGGCCAGTCGCGACGCGGAACTGACGACCCACTCGATCTGTTCCATGCACGTGACACGCCAGCCACCGTGCTCGATGAACGCGGCATGCGCCCCCGGGCCCCGGAGGTCCATGCCGACGAGGTCGCGACAGTCCAGCGAGCCGTACCGCGCCGTGAACTCGTCCATCAGGCCGGCAACCAGCTCGCGTGCGACACGCTTGGCGAGCGCATGGTCGAGGATCCGGTCCGCGGCGAGCAGCCCGATCGCGAGCGCGGCCCCGGTCACGGCGCCGCACGGACCGCCCGTCCAGGCGACACCGCCGTTGAGCGCCATCGCCGCCGCGGAGTCGTCCGGATCGGGCAGCCCGAAGCGCCGCTTGAGGACGACGAACGCCGTCTCTGCGCATCCGTACACGTGACGGTCGTCCAGGAACGCGTCGCGGGCCCGCTGGATCGCCTCATCCGTTGCCGGGTCGCCTGCCTGCCGGTCTCGCATGACCTCGACTCCCGTGCCGTGTCGAAAACCCCGTACCGAGGGTTGAACGATAATCTATAATCGATAATCAGCCGACCACTTCACCATGGGCGCCACCCCGAGTGACGCGTCCCGGGACGGGAAGCGAAACCTGTCCATCGCACCGCAAGCCCCGGCGTCCGGACCCCCCGGTCGGTCATGGAGGTACGCGGTGGAAGTCAAGAACACTATTCCCTTGTGGCTCGCGGTCGCGATCACGGTCGTCGTGAGCCTGCCGTTCGGCCTGTGGCTGGACGTCTGGAGCCTGCCCCTGTGGACCGCGTTCATCGTGTGGGCCGAGTACTTCGCCCTGGGGGCGAAGCCGTCCGCGCTCAAGATCATGATCCCGGCCTACATCCTGGGCGTCATCGGCGCCACGATCGTCCTCGTGTTCTCGCTGCTCGTGGCCAAGGTGACCGATGCCAGCCTCGTGAGCACCGGCGACGTGGCCTGGTTCATCGGCCTGTTCCTCGCGTTCTGCCCCGTCATCTACGCGATGAAGTACCTGCCCGTGACCGACGGCCAGGGCGGGCTGCCGTTCTTCAATGGCATCTCGATGGGCCTCGCGACCTTCTTCACGGGCCTGTACGTGACCTACGGCGGCTTCTCCGTCTCGGCCGACTTCAACTACCTGCTCCCGTTGCTCACCGCGGTCCCGGCGATCCTGGCCGGGATGCTCGGAGCATTCCTGGGCTGGTTCAACATCGTGATCATGTTCCCGCGACCCGTGGCCAAGTCGCAGCAGGAGCATCACGCGGCGCCCGCCTGAGCACCGCTGCTCCAGGTCCATCGGGCCGGATGCAGCCACACGAGCGCGTCGGGGTCATGCCGATCCCGGCGCGCTCGACGATTCAAGGCCGGCCGAGACGGCGCGACGCAGGCCAGGGCTGAGATGGCATCTGCCTCGCCCGACCCGGTCGGCCCCTCCCCGATGTCCCCGCCGACGCGGTCGGTGGTCAACCTGCGCGATCTCGGCGGCCATCGCACATCCAGCGGCGGCCGGGTGAGATCCGGGCTCCTGTTTCGCTCCGGCGACCTGGGCGGCCCGTATAACGCCACCGCGGCCTGCGTGACGGACCTCGGTGTCCGCACCGTGTACGACCTGCGGACCGCAGCGGAGCGGACCACCCGGCCCGATCATGTCCCGTCCACCGTCGCGTACGTGATCGCGGATGTCCTCGAGGACGCGTCCGAGGCAACGTCGCCCAGCGGGCTTGCGGTGCTGCTGAGCGATCCGCGCATTGCCGCGACGGCCCTCGGAGACGGCGGTGCCGAGCGGATCTTCACCGCCAAGTACCGCGAGTTCGTCACGCTCCCCAGCGCCCTGCGGGCCTATCGGCGGCTGTTCGAGGGGATCATCGCCGATCCCTCACGGCCATCCCTGTTCCACTGTGCGACGGGCAAGGACCGCACCGGCTGGGCCGCGGCCGCCCTGCTGCTCCTGGTGGGCGTGTCCGAAGACGCGGTGCTGGCCGACTACCTGCGCATGGACCCCGCGCTGCGGGCGCAGTTCGAGCCGCACCTGATGGCCTTCGCCGCGAACGGCGGCGACCCGGCGCTGCTCGAGCCGATGATCGGGGTGCGTCCCGAGTACCTGGCCGCGTCACTGGACACCGTCCGGACCTCCTTCGGATCCATCGCCGGGTACTTCGCGGACGGCCTCGGCATCGACCCGGCGGCCCAGCGCCTGCTGCGCGAACGCGTCGTCGAGCAGGGCTGAGCCGCGGCCATCACGCACCGCCAGCCTCGCCGGGGCGTCAGGCGGAAGCTGACGCCTGGTCCGGAGCCGGCCGCAACATCCCGTCCAGCAGCTCCTCGTCGCTCACGATGCGGATCGAGTCCGCCACGTCCCGGTTCACGATGATGATGCCGATCGCATGCTTCACCCGCCGTTCGCCCGACCAGTACTCGATCCACGCGTCGGTGAGCGGCACCATCCGTGGACGGTCGCGCAGGCCCAGCGACGGGTCCACGCCGGGCTCCACGTGGAGATGCCCGCCCACCAGGTAGTGGCCGCTCTGGAACGCGATCGGATAGAGGCGCGTCCGATGGCGCAGCGACGCGTCGCCGCGCGGGCCGCTGGCGTGGACCGCGACCAGCTCCCCGGCGTCGATGACCACCCGGTCTGCGGAGTGCGTCTCGCCGTCCTCGAGGTTCTCGATCTCGACGTCCGTGAGCAGCAGCTCCTGGTGCGCGTTGATGAGGTCGGTCAGGCGCTCCTCGTGGAGCCGGACCCATCCGAACACCCGGTGGTGTCGCGCGTAGGCGACGAACCGCACCAGGGGAGCCTCCGGGACGACATCCGGCTCGAAGATCTCCTCGGGCGTCCGCTGGAGCACGAAGTGCAGGCGGCTGTCTGACGAATCGGGCTGCATCGAGCGCGATGCTACGAGGCCCGGGCTGCCCGCGGAATTGCACGAAGGTACCTGCGCGGGGTTCGGCGCATCGAACACACGGTGCGTCTGCCGTCAGGTGCACGCGACGCGTAGGATGGCGAGGTGGGTGCCACGATCGACCTCAACGCGGATGTTGGTGAGAGCCTTGGGCCGTGGTCGATGGGCGCCGACGCGGCCCTCATCCCGCTCGTCAGCTCGGTCAACGTCGCGTGCGGCTTCCACGCCGGAGACCCGCGCACGATGCGTCGCACGGTCAGGCTCGCCGTCGAGGCCGGCGTGGCGATCGGGGCGCATCCCGGGTACCCGGACCTGGTCGGGTTCGGGCGCCGTGCGATGGCCATGGCGCCCGATGAGCTCGAGGCCGCCGTCCTGTACCAGGTGGCGGCACTCGCGGGAATCGCGCGGGCGGACGGCAGTCGGCTGACGCATGTGAAGGCCCACGGCGCCCTCTACCATCGCGTTGCGGCCGACCGCGCGGCCGCCGATGCGCTCGCCCAGGCCGTGCTCCGCCTCGATCCGGCCCTGCGCGTGGTCACCTCCCCCGGGTCCGTGCTGCTCGAGGCGGCCGACACCGCGGGCCTCCCGACGCTGGTCGAGGGCTTCGCCGATCGGGTCTACGAGCCCGATGGCCGGCTCCGGGCTCGCGAGCTTGCGGGGGCGCTCCACGACGATCCGGAGGCGGCGGCCCGGCAGGCGGTGTCCATCGTGCGGGACGGCCGGGTCGTCGCGAGTGACGGCTCGGAGCTGACCCTCCGCGTGGACACGCTGTGCATCCACGGCGACACGCCTGGGGCAGAGGCCATGGCGGCCGTGATCCGGCGCAGGCTGGCGGAGGCGGGGGTCGAGGTCCGGGCACCCGGTGGCTGATGCGGGTGCCAACGATCCGCGGATCGAGCCGCTGGGTGATGCCGCGCTCCTGGTGACCATCGGCGACGCGCTCGACGTTACCGCCAATGCGCTGGCCCACCGGATCGCGGCGACCCTCGAGCTGCGCCGGGCGTCCACGCCGGGTGTCGGCCGGCCCGTCCCCGGCCATGCGTCGGTGCTCGTCCCGTTCGATCCGGACCGGGTCACCGAGCACGTGGTCCGGGACCTCCTGGCGTCGGTCGTGCGGGAGGCGGCCGCCCACCGATGGGCCGATGCCGCACAGTCCGCGGACACGCTCGTTCGCGAGATCCCGGTCGTCTACGGCGGCGAGCACGGTCCGGATCTGGTGGATGTCGCCCGGCGGACCGGGCTGACCGAGACCGAGGTGGTCCGGCTGCACGCGAGCATCGAGCACCGCGTGCTCGCGCTGGGATTCGTCCCCGGGTTTCCCTACCTGGGCATCCTGCCGCCCACACTCGAGCTGCCCCGGCGCGCCACGCCTCGGGTCCAGGTGCCGCCCGGCAGCGTGGCGATCGCCGGCCGCCAGACCGGCATCTACCCGTTCGAGACGCCCGGCGGCTGGCACATCCTGGGCCGCACGACGGTCGTGCTCTGGGACCCGGCGCGCGAACGACCGACGTTGCTGGCGCCCGGCGATCGGGTGCGATTCGTGCCCGGGTGACCCCGTGCTCGAGGTGATCGACCAGGGATACCTGCTGAGCGTCCAGGATCCCGGCCGGACCGGTCTGGCCCAGATCGGCGTCCCACCTTCCGGCGCCGCCGATTGGTGGGGGCTTGGCGTGGCGAACGCGCTGGCCGAGGCGCCGCCCGACGGCGCCGCGATCGAGGTGACGCTGGGGGGCGCGGAGCTGCTGGCGGTGGAGACCTGCACGATCGCCTTGGCCGGCGCGGACCTGGACGCCGAGCGCGACGACGGCATGCAGCTGGCGACGGACGCCGCGCACCGGTTGCCGTCCGGGTCGCGCGTCCGGTTCGCCGGGTCCGGCGCGTCCACCGGGTCCGGCGCTTCCAACGGGTCCGCCCGCGGGATGCGCGCCTACATCGGTCTCGCGGGCGGCGTGGATGTGCCGCGCGTCCTGGGTTCCGCCTCCACGCTCGCCGTCGCGCACCTTGGCGGCCTGGAGGGTCGAGCCCTGCAGCGGGGAGACCGGTTGCGGCCCATTCGGCGCGGCGACCTCGGCGGCGCCGGGCGCCGCTGGCCAACGACGCTCGCTCCGCACCCCGCGACGCTCCGGACGCCCGTGGCGTTCGTGCCCGGACCGGATCTCCGGGACCTTCCCGACGACACGATCGAACGCCTCGTCGCGACCCGATGGCACGCGAGCAGCGAGACGGACCGGATGGGGATCCGGCTCGACGGAACCGCCCTTCCGGCCGGGAGGGAGATCCTGTCGCACCCGGTGATCCCGGGGAGCATCCAGCTTCCGGCCGACGGACGGCTGATCGTGCTCGGGGTCGATGGACCGACGATTGGGGGCTATCCGGTCGTCGGCGTGATCCCCCGCTTCGAGCTGCCGAGGGTCGGCCAGGTCCGGCCGGGCCAGCCGCTGACCCTCGTCGGCCTGCCGGCGACGGAGGCGCGCCGTGCCTGGGTGGAGCTGCAGGGTCGGTTCCGCGCGGCACTCGACGCCTTGCGGGATGACGATGTGTGGCGCCGGCTGGCGTCCAATGCGGACGGCTGAGGCCGGTCTGGCTCCCGCTCAGGCCGCGACGACGAACGTGTAGGTACCGACCAGACCGTCGCCGGTCGTCGCGATGTCGAGCAGCAGGCTCGGGTCATAGATCCCGTCGGCGTCGTTGGCCGCCGTACCCGGGAAGTAGACCTGGGTGGTGAGGGTGCTGCCACCCGGCGGCGTGACCTTGACGTGGATGTGCTCGGTACGGCCCGGGTACTCGCCCGGGACGATGGTCAGGATGGTGAACCGGCCGTCGGCGTCGGTCAGCACGTAGCCCCGCAGCGTGTATCCGCTGTTGTCGTAGGTCCCGGTCGAGTCGGCCTGCCAGGTCTCCACCTTCGCGTTCGCGATCGGGTCGCAGTCCGTGGTGACCACGTACCCGGTCAGGGTCAGTCGCGTGCCCGCCATCCCGTCCGTGACCAGGTTGGCGGTCTCTGGGGCACCGGGGCGGTAGTACGGTCCCTCGGTCTCGGCGATGGTCGCCGCTGCGGGAGCCGTGCACGAGAGCGCCGCGGAATTGGTTGCCCCCGCGGCGCTCGCCGTCGAGGGTGCGCCCGCTGTGGCCGATGGCTCGGCGCCGGCAGCTGGAACGGTCGCGGCAGCGGTCGAGAGCGCCGGGCTGGTGCTCGAGGCGTCGCCGCACGCAGCGAACGCCACGCTCATGGCAGCAACGAGGACGATGGCGGCGGGCAGGCGGGTCGACATCTGGTCTCCGATCGTTGGGGGGACGCGCCGTCCTGTTCGCCCGGATCGTCGCAGCCGCACCGTTCAGGCGGATGACGGCGAATCTTGCCGAACGGAGGTGCGCACGAGCTCGATTGCGCCGATCATGGACATCGTGCAAACGAGCTCCGGAGGTCCGCCCATGGCATCGCTCACTGACACGGTTGCCGTCGTCACCGGTGGCAGCGCCGGCATCGGGCGCGCGACCGCGCACGAGCTGCTGGGCGCCGGGGCACGCGTGGTGCTGGGCGCGCGTCGCCGCGAGCGCCTGGTCGAGATCGAGCAGGCGTACCCCGAGCGAGCGGTGGCGGTGGAGATGGACGTCCGGTCGCCCGGCGATTGCCACCGCCTGGTGGCGACCGCGCTGGATCGCTTCGGCCGCGTGGACAGCCTCATCGCCAACGCCGGCATCGGGCTCTACGGCGGGATCCTCGATCACACCGACGAGGCCATCACCACGATGCTGGACACCAACGTCGCCGGGACGGTGTGGCCGATCCGCGCCGTCGTGCCCGCGATGGAGGCGGCGGGCCACGGCGACATCGTGATCATCGCGTCGGTGGCCGGGTTCCGTGGGGGCGCGGACGAGGCCGTCTACGCGGCGACCAAGTTCGCCCAGGTGGGCCTCGCTGGAGCCCTCGACCGCGAGCTGCGTGAGAAGGGGATCCGGGTCACGACGATCGGCCCGGCCGGCACCTCCACCGAGTTCGCGATCGGGACCGGGCGCACCGAGGACATGCCCGAGCTGCAGACCTTCCTGCGGCCCGAGGACATCGCGTTCGCGGTACGCACCGTGCTCGAGCAGCCGCGACGGCTCCGGACCCAGTTCTGGACGATCTGGAGCATGGCCCAGGGCAGCTGAACCGGCCGGGCCCCGAACACCGCGGGGCCGGCTCCCGCGCACGGAGCCGGGCTCGAGCCATCCGGGTCCGCGCGGTGTTGCGGTCGGGTTGAGATCCGCTGTCGATCTCCTCACGGTCGTCGCCTGTCAGGGAACTCTCAGCCACGACCGGAACCATCCACCCCGTGGGCGACCGCTCACGCACCCGGTCGCCGCTGCGGGGCCACGTGCCCGGGCCGCGAGTCCATGCATCCGCATCGCCCGCGCCCGCGGGTCCCGGAGGTTCCCATGACTCGATCCCGTTCGCCCGGCGCCCGCGCCGCATCCCGCGCCGCGCCGCATCCCGCGCCCGACCCGCTCGATCCCCGCGTGGCGGCGGAAGCCGTCCTGTTCGAGATCCGGCGGGTGATCGTGGGCCAGGACGCGATGCTCGAGCGGGTCCTCGTCGCGCTGCTCGCCGGCGGGCACCTGCTGCTGGAGGGCGTGCCCGGCCTGGCCAAGACGCTGACGATCCGGACGCTCGCGGAGGCGCTCGACGCGTCGTTCCGGCGCATCCAGTTCACGCCCGACCTGGTCCCCGCCGACCTCGTGGGGACGCGCATCTACCGGCCCTCGACCGGCTCGTTCGACACCGAGCTCGGGCCCGTGTTCTGCAACTTCCTGCTCGCCGACGAGATCAACCGCGCCCCCGCGAAGGTCCAGTCGGCGCTGCTCGAGGTGATGCAGGAGCGACAGGTCACGATCGGCCGCGAGACCCATCCGGTCCCCAGCCCGTTCCTAGTGATGGCCACCCAGAACCCCATCGAATCGGAAGGCACCTATCCCCTGCCCGAGGCCCAGGTGGACCGGTTCATGATGAAGGTCGTCGTCGGCTACCCGACCACGGCCGAGGAGGCGGCGGTCGTGGAGCGTTCGCTCCGGCCGGCCGCGACCGTCCGCACCGTGCTTGATGCGAGCAGCCTGGCCGTGCTCCAGGCGGCGACTCCCGAGATCTACGTCGATCCGGCGATCGTTGCGTACGCCGTGGCGATCGTCGCAGCGACGCGCCAGCCGGAGCGGGTCGGCCAGGCCGAGCTCAAGCCCTACATCGCGTTCGGCGCCAGCCCGCGCGGCTCGATCAACCTCGTCCACGCTGCCCGGGCGCTGGCGCTCCTGCGCGGCCGCCGGTACGTGATCCCGGCCGACATCGCGGACCTCGCCCCGGACGTCCTGCGCCACCGCATCGTGCCCAGCTTCGCGGCCCTCGCGGAAGAGGTCACGCCTGACGCGGTGCTCGCCCGGATCCTGCCGGCGGTACCGGCACCGCGCCTGGTCACCGAGGAACGGAGCGCATGACGCTCATCCCGCACCGGGTCCGCACGGCCGCCGCGCCCGGTCCCGGACCCACGCCGGAGGCCCTGCTCCGGGCGCTGGACCTGACGATCGCTCGCCGGATCCGCGGCCTGGTCACGGGCGAGTTCAGGGCACTCGACCTGGGCGGCGGAACCGAGCTTGCGCAGGTCCGGCCGTACGAGCCCGGCGACGACGTCCGGCGCATCGACTGGAACGTCACCGCCCGGATGCTCGTTCCCCATGTTCGCGTCGACGTGCCCGAGCGAGCCCTGACCTCGTGGCTGCTGCTCGATGTCTCGCCATCAATGGCGTTCGGCACCGCCGATCGCCGAAAGGCTGACGTCGCCGAGGGGGTCGCGATCGCGATCGCGCACCTGTCCAGCCAGCGCGGCAACCGTCTGGGTGTGCTCACGTTCGGTGGCGCCCGGAATTGGCGGACGCCTGCCCGGGCCGGACGCGCCGGGCTGATGGCGACGCTCGTGGACCACGACGTCGCGGCCGAGCCTGACCGAACGGACGTGCCGATCGAGGACCGGTCTCCGGACTGGGCACTGCGGTTCGTCACGCATGGTGCCGCGCCTGGTGGGCTCGTGGTCCTGGTCAGCGATCTCCGGGGGCCGCTGGACTGGATGCACCGGCTCGGTGCCGTCGCGCGACGACACGGCGTCCTCGTGGTCGAGATCCGTGACCCGTGCGAGGACGCGCTGCCCGACGTGGGCGATCTCACGCTCGTCGACGCCGAGACCGGGCGCGAGGTCCGGGTGGACACGTCCTCGGCGGCGCTCCGATCCCGCTTCGCGGCGGCCGCCGCCCGCGACCGCGAGCACGTCGAGCGCGAGCTCCGTCGGCTGCACGTCCGCCACGTCGTCCTGTCTACATCAGGGAGCTGGCTGCGATCGCTCGCAGACCAGCTGCGAGTCCAGGGAATGGTTTCATGACGTTCGCCTCACCCGAGCTCCTGCTCGGCCTGCTCCTCGTCCCACTGGCGCTCGGCGCCTACCTGCTGATCCAGCGCCGCCGCTCGCGCTATGTCGTGCGCTTCACGAATGTCGACCTGCTCGCCAATCTCGTGCCGCACCAGCCGCGCTGGCGGCGGCACGTGCCGGCGGCCCTGTACCTGGCCGCGATCGCGGCGCTCGCCGTCGCCCTCGCCCGGCCCGCCATGGTGCTTGCCGTCCCGCGCCAGGAGGCGACGGTGATGCTGGCGATGGACGTCTCGCGCTCGATGCAGGCAACCGACGTGGATCCGTCCCGGTTGGTCGCGGCCAAGGAGGCGGCATCGACGTTCGTCGACCAGCTCCCGGACGGCTTCCGCGTCGGTCTGGTCGCATTCTCCACCGAAGCCCGGCTCGTGCTTGCCCCGACATCTGATCGGGCCGCGATCCACCAGGCGCTGGACTCGCTCCAGGCGGACGGCGGCACGGCGCTGGGCGACGCGATCGCGCTGTCGCTGCAGGCGACGGCCACCGCGCGCAGCACCTCCGCCACCGATGCCGGCCCCGGCGCGCCGACCCCTGATCCGGCCGCGACGATCGTCCCCGACCCCACGGCCGACCCGAGCCCGTCGCCCGCGGACGGCACGCCGCCCCTGACCGCCACGGTCCTCCTGTCCGACGGCGCGAACTCGACCGGCTCGATGGAGCCGCTCGATGCCGCCCACGAGGCCGCCGCCGCGGGGATGCCCGTGTACACGATCGCCCTCGGCACCGCGGATGGCGTCGTCGACGTGCCCAACCAGCTCGGCGTGCTGCAGCCGATGTCGGTGCCGCCCGACACCGAGACCCTCGCTGCGATCGCCGAGACGACGTCCGGACGGTTCTACGAGGCGCCGAGCGCGGTTGACCTGGCCCAGATCTACCAGAGCCTGGGGTCGAAGGTGGGCTACACCGAGCAGACCCAGGAGGTCACCCAGTGGTTCGCGGCTGCCGCGCTGCTGCTGGTGGTCTCGGGCGCAGGGCTTGCTGCCGTCTGGTTCAACCGGTTCCCCTGATCCCGGCCCACGACTGGCAAAATACAAGCCTATAGGCTACTATTTGATCAGCCGCGAGTCCGTGATCCGTTGCCACCCCGGAGGCGGTCTTCGTCACCCAGGCCCGAACCGGAGGTGCCCAATGCTCAGACTCACGCCCCAGGCCGTCGATCACCTGTCCCGCGTCCGCCGCGAGAAGGGGGTCGCATCGAACCTCGTCCCGCGGTTCGTGCGCAGCTCCGGGCGGCTTCGGCTGACCTTTGCCAAGGGCCCCGAGACAGGTGACCGAGTGGTCGACGATGGCCGCGTCTCCGCGCTCGTCGCATCGAGTGCCGCCGACCTGATCGACGACGCGACGATCGACGTCCGGACCGAGGAAGGCAAGGCCGTCCTGCTGGTGCGACGCCGCAAGCGAACGACGACGCCGGCCGCCGCTTCGAGCTGAGCCGGACGCCCCGGCCACACGGACTTCCACGCGAAGGACTTCCACGCGCTCGCTGCACCCGCGGCCTGACGTCGGGGGTTGACAACTAACTTAGTACTCACTAACATCGCCGCATGCGCACCACGACAGGCCGGCTCACGGCCGACGAGCGACGGGCAGAGGTCATCGCGGCGGCGACGACCGAGTTCGCCGCACGCGGGTTCGCCGGCGCATCGACCCAGGCGATCGCCGACCGGGTGGGCGTGTCCCAGCCGTACCTGTTCCAACTGTTCGGTACCAAGCGGGACCTGTTCCTCGCGGCGGTGCGCGGCTGCTTTGCCCGGATCCGGACGAGGTTCGAGGAGAGCGCCCGCGAGGCCCGGTCGAACACCGCGTCACCGGACCGGATCCTGGAGGCGATGGGCCACACCTACTTCGACCTGCTCCGGGACCGCGAGATGCTCCGGATGCAGCTGCAGGCGTACGCCGCGTGCGACGACCTCCTGATCCGCGACGTGGTGCGGGTGGAATGGACGCGGCTGTACGAAGCGGTGGCCAGGGCGTCCGGCGCCGATGAGCTCTCGCTTCACCACTGGTTCGCCGAGGGGATGCTGCTCAACGTGGCGGCCTCCATCGGCGACCTGGACACGGCCATCGGCCTCAAGCTCACGCTCGGAGATGCCCTTGCGGACCACGCTGGATGATCCAGCTGCTCCCCTTTTTTGGCTCAATAACTTAGTGAGTGCTAACTAGAAAGGAGCCTCCCCGTGCCGCACGCCCGCACCTCGACCGCATGGACCTTCGCGATCACCGCGATCGCGCTGTTCATGGTCTCCCTCGACAACCTCGTCGTCACCACGGCCCTGCCCGTCATCCGCCGCGATCTCGGGGCGTCGCTCCAGGATCTCGAGTGGATGGTCAACGCCTACACGCTGACCTTCGCGGTCCTGCTCCTGACAGGCGCCGCCCTGGGCGACCGGTTCGGCCGCCGCCGCCTGTTCGTCATCGGCCTCCTCGTGTTCACGGCCGGGTCCATGGCCGCGGCGCTCGCGCCGACCAGCGGAGCGCTCGTCCTGGCGCGGGCCGTCCAGGGGGTCGGCGGCGCCATCGTGACACCGCTGACGCTCACGATCCTGTCGGCGTCCGTTCCGTCCGAGCGCCGGGCACTCGCGCTGGGAGCATGGGGTGGCGTGGGCGGTCTCGCGATCGCCATCGGCCCGCTCGTGGGCGGAGCCATCGCCCAGGGTCTCAGCTGGCATTGGATCTTCTGGCTGAACGTGCCGGTGGGCATCGTGGCCATCGCGCTCGCACTGTTCCGGCTCGACGAGAGCCGTGCACCGGCCGGTGGCCTGGACCTGCCCGGCCTGGGGCTCGCCAGCGGTGGGCTGGTCGCCCTGGTGTGGGGCCTGATCCATGGCAATGAGCGGGGCTGGACCGATCTCCAGATCCTCGGCGCCCTGGCCGTCGGTGGCGCGCTCCTGGTCGCCTTCCTGGCATGGGAACGGCACGCCGCGACGCCCATGCTGCCGCTTCACATGTTCCGCAGCCGCGCGTTTGCCGCGGCCAACAGCGTCTCGCTCCTGATGTCGTTCGGGATGTTCGGTTCCATCTTCCTGCTGTCCCAGTTCTTCCAGGTGGTCCAGGGGCTCGACCCCTTTGACGCCGGCCTGCGGATCCTGCCGTGGACCGCGATGCCCGCGGTCGTCGCCCCCATCGCGGGTGGCCTGGCCGGCCGGATCGGATCCCGCCCGATCCTGGCATCCGGCATGGCCCTGATGGCGCTGGGCCTCGCCTGGATTGCCTCGGTCAGCACGCCGACGGTGGCGTACCCGACGCTGGTCCCGCCATTCATCGTGAGCGGCATTGGCATGGGCCTGTTCTTCGCCCCGATAGCCAACGTCGTCCTGTCGGCCGTCCGGCCCGAGGAGGAAGGCAAGGCCTCGGGCGCGAACAACACGATCCGGGAGATCGGCGGCGTGTTCGGCGTCGCGGTGCTCGCATCCGTGTTCTCTGCCAACGGCTCGTACACGAGCCCCCAGGCCTATGTCGACGGGCTGATCCCCGCGGTCTGGGTGGGGGCGGTCGCGGTGGCGCTGGGTGCGCTCGCGGCGGTCGCGATCCCCGGTCGGACCGTCGCGGCCGTCCGGGATGCGATCTCGCTCCCGCGACCGGCCATCCTGGCGCTGGAAGCGGTCCCCGTTCCGATCGACGATCCGGCCGTGCGCCGCTGACCATCGGCCCGGGCCCCGGCGCGCCGCCCGACGCGGCACGCCGGGACGCTCGGCATGGTTCGATGGGCGGCATGGCCCTCCACTCCAGCACACCGCACGCCTACGGTCCCACCCGTCGGATCACGCGGTCCAGGCAGGGCCGGTGGCCGACGGGCGGGACCCACAGACCACGCAGAATTCGACGCGTGGAGGAGAAGGCGGGGCTTGGGCCATGGGGTATCTGCGTGATCTCCGGCGGAGGCCGGTCCGAACCACGCTCACGATTCTCGGCATCGCCATCGGGATCTGGGCGCTCGTCGTGTTCGGTTCGATGGCCAACAAGATCAGTGCCCTCGTGGAGGGCGGCAGCAACTACTACGCCGACGTCCTGACCGTCAGCGACAGCTCGGGTTCGACGGGCGGCTTCGCGAGCACCCCGATGTCGCTCGCCACCGCGGACCAGGTCCGTGCGGTCGAGGGCGTGGATGTCGTCCGGCCGGCGGTGATGATGCTCATGGACGAGCAGCCGTCGACGGTCAACATGGGCGTTCCACCCATGATCACCGGAGCCGTCGCCGGCTCGGACGAGGGCCGCGAGAAGTTCCCGGTCCACTACGCGCAGGGTCGCCCGCTCACGCCCGCGGACGAGGGCAAGATGGTGGCGGTGCTCGGCTCGG
The DNA here is from genome assembly GCA_963732805.1 of uncultured Chloroflexia bacterium. Classification (GTDB taxonomy): domain Bacteria; phylum Chloroflexota; class Limnocylindria; order Limnocylindrales; family CSP1-4; genus CAIXZV01. Next base: position 560,848 of record CAVTAW010000002.1, on the reverse strand, counting down.
ACATCGCGCGCAAGTACGACAAGCAGGTGGGCGACACGATCGAGCTGCGGGGCTGGAAGTTCGAGGTGGTCGGAATCCTCGAACCGACCCTCACGGCCCCTGACCAGGCGGCCTCGGTGCCGCTCCAGGCCGCGCAGCTGCTGTATCACCAGTCGCTGCCCCCGGTGGTCAGGAACGGGATCAACCCGACCGACCTGATCACCACGATGACGGTGTACCCGACTCCGGGTGTCGACCACGAGGTGCTTGCCGACCGGATCGAGACCCAGGTCTCCGGGGTCGCCGTCATGACGGGCAAGGACTTCGACCAGCAGATCGGCTCATCCACCTCGATCCTCAACTCGATCTTGGTGGGCATCGCCCTGATCAGCCTCGCCGTGGGCGGCCTGTCCGTGGTCAACACGATGGCGATGTCGATCGCGGAGCGGACGCGGGAGATCGGCATCAAGCGCGCGATCGGCGGAAGCCGGATCCGCATCGTGCGCGAGCTCGTGACCGAGGCCGGCCTGATCGGGTTCATCGGCGGTGCGCTTGGCCTGATCCTGGGGACGGTGGTGGTGCTGGTCGCCAACGAGTCCGGACGCTCGTCGGGAACGGTCCTGTTCGAGCTCACCGTGGGCACGGCGGTCACCGCCGTGCTGTTCGCGACCATCCTGGGCGCCGTCGCCGGCCTGGTGCCCGCAGTGCATGCGGCCCGGCTCGATCCCGTGACCGCGCTGCGCTACGAATGACCGGATCGCGACGAGACGTGGGGAACGAGTGATGGCACTCCTCGAAGGCAGCAACCTGCGCAAGACCTACCGGCTCGGCCGGCACAACCTGGTCGAGGCCCTGCGGGGCGTCGACGTCGAGATCGAGGCCGGTGAAGTGGTCGCGATCATCGGGCCGTCGGGCTCGGGCAAGAGCACCCTCATGCACATCCTCGGGCTGCTGCACGCACCCGACCTGGCGACCGAGCCCCGACCGACGCTCCGGTTCGGCGGGCGGGACATGATCGAGCTCGGCGAGGGCGAACGCACCCGGATCCGGGCCCGCCAGATGGGTTTCGTGTTCCAGGACTTCAACCTCGTGCCGACCCTGACCGCGCTCGAGAACATCGTGCTCGCCAGCGACTATGCCGGCGTCAGGGGCGGTGAGGCGCGCAAGGCCGCCATGGGTGCACTCGACCTCGTGGGCCTGGCCGACCGTGCCCGTCACCGGCCCGCCGAGCTGTCCGGCGGCGAGCAGCAGCGTGTCGCGCTGGCCCGAGCGCTGGTCAATCGACCCCAGCTCGTGCTCGCAGACGAACCGACCGGCAACCTCGACTCGGAGCGCTCGACAGAAGTGCTCGAGATGCTCAACCGGTTCAACCAGCAGCATGGCCAGACGTTCATCCTGGTGACCCACGATCCCGAGGTCGCAGCGGCCTGCCACCGCGTCATCCGGATGCGCGACGGCAAGATCCGCGAGCCGGGAGGCGTGGCGACACCGCCGGCCGAGCGCGCCGTCCTGCCTGAGCTGGAGCTCGTTGGCGCGGGCGCTCACTGAGGTTGATCCGGGGGCCGACAAGGCTCCGCGGGACGCCGCTGCGACGCCGGCCTCCCGGACAGCCGGCGCCTACACGGCGACGTCGCGCCGGTTGAACCGCAGGCCGCCCGCCGCCACCAGCGCGAGGCTGGCGCCGAGCAGGACGGCCAGGTCGGCGAGCTGCAGCCCGTTGTGGAGCGGCAGGCCACCCGAGTAGTCGTGGAACGGCGAGATGTCTCGCAGCCAGGCCAGGCCTTGGACCGTGGGGCCAAGGTTGATCGAGGCCTGCGAGGCCCCGCCGACGCCCGTAGGACTTGGTCAGCCCTTCGGTCCGGATCACCTCGGTCATGGACGGCCGCCCCCACGCCCAGGCGGTCAGCCGGGTTGACTGTCGACTGCGACGGTGCCGTTCTCGCCCTCGACCAGGAGCGGGTCTCCCCGCTCCGCGCGCAGGCGGTTCGCGTACTCGAGGCTGCCCTTGGCGCCCGGCGCAACGTCGGCCCTCGCCGGCACGACATGGCCGTTGTAGTCGCGGTGGGCAACCGGTCCCAGGACACACGTGCCGTCCTCGAGCGCCTTCACGATCGCCATGCTCAGGGCACCCTCCGACTGCCAGCCCTCACCATTGTCGATGAGGTTCTGGAGGAAGGCAACGGGGTAGAAGTTGCGTCCGTCCTGCTCCGCCTGGATCTCGGGATCGATCATCGTGGGTTCCTTCGTCGGGCATCTGGGTGGGTCTCCAGCGCGCCACCATCATCGCCGATGCGCGGCTCCCGTGGCAGGCCCGGACTGACCGCGAGCCCGCTCAGTCGCCGGGTGGGCCGGCGCGCAGCCTCCTGCGGATTCCCCTGGGGACAACCCGCCTGACCACGCGCCTGACCCCCGAGGATTGGTGCTCTGGAATCGCCGGATCGAGGCCCAGGCGGATCCGGAGCTCGGACTCACGCCGGTGGCTGCGGGCCAGGTCCAGCTCGAGCCTCGCGATCCTTGCATCGAGCTGCTCGATCCGGCGCACGCGCTCGGCCGAAGCCCAGTCGGGCATGGAGCTCACGGGCACCTCGCTCCGCGGCCCGCGATAGACCTGGTCCAGCTGGCGGGCGATCCCGTCCGCGTCGTGCACGCGCGTGACGAACGGTCGCCCGAGCGCCGCGAGCCGCGTGCGCTCCGGAAGATCCAGGATGAGGGCGCGGATGCGCTCGCGCACCGTCGTGGGATCCACGTGGACGACGGGGCAGTCGGGGTGCGCGGCGCGGAGCGCCTCGGACAGGTTCGCGACGGCCACGCGGCTGGAGGCCATCGCCTCCAGCGACACGATGCCGTAGGACCCGGCGATCACGTTGTCCAGCAGGATGTCGGCCTCGAGCATCGCGCGCCGCACCTCGTCGTGCTGCACGCCCTCGAGCAGCCGGAGGTCGAACTCGACGCCCTCGGCCGCCAACTCGTCGAGCGCGGCGAGCAGGATGTCGGTTCCCTTGGTGGCGCGCCGGGTTGGCGCATGGACGACCACGGGTCGCTCGCGCTGGGCGACGGGCGCCTCTGGCCACAGCGACAGGTCGATCACGCGCGGCAGGTACTCCGCGTCAGGGACGTAGGCCAGGTTGTTGATCGAGGCGACGAACATCCGGTCGGCGTAGGTCCGGATGATCTGCACCGACTTCTCGATGCGATCGTCCTCGGCGGGCTTCGTCTGGAACAGGTGGCCCAGCGGGTTGACCTCGCGGTGGAGCCGGTCCAGCCGGATGTCCGAGCCATGGAACGTGAAGTACACGCGGAGCCCGAGGGCCCGGTAGAGCGGCAGGTCCCACAACGGCGGCAGCTGGCTGCCAAGGGTCGGCACGAGGCTGCGGGCAAAATGGAAGTGCAGGATGTCGAAGCCGTCGATGGCGTCCCGGATCGCCCGGAAGACCAGGGCGGGTTCGTACGCGTCGTAGCCGAGCACCCGGTCCGCGGGGCGCCCGAACCTGTCCGGCGTCTCGATCCATAGCTCGACGTGATGTCCCATCCGCCGCAGGGCGGCAGCCGTATCGCCGGGTTGTCCGGCAATGTTCCTGGGCGCGTGCAGGATGCGCAGCGGCTGGAAGCCGCCGGGGTTGGTCATCGCCCCCCGCCGGGCGCTGGGGCCGGACCTCGATCAGTGCCGCGCCGCACCGAGGCGCGCCACGCCCGGAGGTGGGCTGGAGCGTGGACCACTGCGTAGAAGGCCAGGTACGCGTAGGCCATGCCGGCAAGCCCGTCGATCACCCAGTGATCCCCCGTGTACACGACCGAGAACATCACCAGCGCGGTGTAGCCGAGCGCGATCCATCCGATGCGGCCGAATGCCCGGCGAAGCACCAGGAACGTCAGGAACGGGTAGGCGACGTGGAGCGACGGGAAGGCCGCGACGACGTTGGGGTTGACACTCCCGAACGCGAGCGAATACGCGTAGTGGCCATCGAAGCCCAACGCGGTCGCGATCGCTTCGAACGTGCCGGGCTTGAGGTACGCGATAAGCGGCCGGCCGTCGGGCCCGTTGAGCAGTCCCTGGTTGGCGACGTACCAGGGCGGTGCGGCCGGCATCAGCAGGTAGGTCACGAAGCCGGCGACGCTGAGCACGATCAGGGCCGCCACGAAGTCGAAGTAGTGGGGGCGGCGCCACATCCAGAGCACGAAGCCGGACGCGAGCGGCAGCACGAAGTGGAGCATGTAGACGACTGTCGCCAGGACCGCCACCGCGTCGATCCCTGACGCCGGCCGCAGCGCGTCCTGGAGCACCTGCGTCGGCAGGTGGCCGAATCCGACGATGACGTCGGCACGAGCGAGATCCGTGGAATGGAGCGGCAGGCCGGCATCGTCGGCGATCCCACGCATCAGCTCGTACGCGAGCAGCAGCACCACGAACGGCAGCCAGTCGCGAAGGAACAGGCGGCCTCGCCCGAGCAGGACGGCGGCGAGCCCGAACGCCACCGCCAGCACGTCGGGCGTGATCGCCACGCCGGTAGCGATCATCAGGGTCACGACCAGCGCGCTGTACGCGAGCACTCCCGCGACCAGCAGGCGGTCGTTGCGGCGGCGGAGCGCGGCGGTCTGCGTATCGGAGCTGAGGAAGGCGTCAGAGACTACGTTCACGGCGTTGGGCGAATTTACCCTGCCGCGCGATGCCGGTCACCCCGGTCGGGTCATACCACGGTGCCCGGGCGGCCCGCCCCCTGAGCCTCAGGCGTGCTTGAAGCCGCCGCTCTCCCGCTCCGTCAGAGGGCTCGAGACCGGGTGGCGGCCGAAGTGGTCGATGGCGCGCCGCAGGTCGTCGAGCAGCAGCGTGCCCAGGTCCCGGCTGAAGCCGTGCCGCACGAGGATCCGCTGGACGGGCAGGTCCTGGCGGTTCGCAGGCAGCGTGTAGGCGGGCACCTGCCAGCCGGCGGTCCGCAGCCGGTCCGCCAGGTCGAACAGCGTGAATGCGGGCTGCACGCTGTCCCGCAGCCGCCAGGTCAGCGCCGGCAACCCGCCACGAGCGTCATAGAGCAGCTGGAACGGACCCATCGCGCCGATCTCGTCGGCGAGATATCGGGCTGTGTCGTAGCAGGCCTGGTGGATCTTGCGATAGCCCTCGCGGCCCAGGCGCAGGAAGTCGTAGTACTGGGCCGCGATCTGGCCACCGGGCCGTGAGAAGTTGAGGGCGAACGTGGGCATATGCCCGCCCAGGTAGTTCACGTCGAAGATCAGCTCGCTCGGCAGGTCCGATGCATCTCGCCAGACGACCCAGCCGACGCCCAGCGGTGCAAGGCCGTACTTGTGGCCCGAGGTGTTGATCGACCTGACCCTGGGCAGGCGGAAGTCCCAGGCGAGGTCCGGGTCCACGAACGGCGCCAGGAATCCCCCGCTGGCGCCGTCCACGTGCAGCGGCACGTCCAGCCCGGATCGGGCCTGGAGCGCGTCGAGTGCACGCGACACCGCCTCCACCGGCTCGTACTGGCCCGTGAACGTCACGCCCAGCGTGGGCACCACCCCGATCGTGTTCTCGTCCACCCGTGCCAGTACCTCCTCGGGCGTCATCAGCAGCCGGTCACCGTCCATCGGGATCTCCCGGTGCTCGATGTCCCAGTAGCGGGCGAACTTGTGCCAGCAGATCTGGACCGGGCCGGTCACCAGGTTCGGCCGATCGACGGGCCTGCCGGCGGCCCGCTGCCGTGCACGCCAGCGCCACAGCATGGCCAGGCCGCCGAGCATCGCTGCCTCGCTCGACCCCGTGGTGGACGTGCCCAGGGTGTTGGCGGCATCCGGCGAGCTCCACAGGTCGGCCAGCATGTGCACGCAGCGCGCTTCGAGCTCCGCGGTCTGCGGGTACTCGTCCTTGTCGATCATGTTCTTGTCGAGGGTGAGGTCCATCAGGCGGTGGACCTCCGGCTCCAGCCAGGTCTGGCAGAAGGTCGCCAGGTTCTGGCGTGAGTTGCCATCGAGCATCAGCTCGTCCGCCACCACCTGGTACACGTGGCGCGGGTCGTGCTCCCGCTCTGGCATCCGGTACTTGGGCATCGCGATCGACAGGTCGCTCGACGCGTACACGTCGTCCTCAAGAGCATGCCGCACCCGGTCCTTGTCGTGGAGCATCGCGCCTTCCTCCGATCGCCGCGTGACCGCCGGTAGCATGCCGATCCGCCGCCGGGGCCGATCGGCCGCACGAGGCGCAAGTATCCCTCGCGGCGCCGTCAATGCCTCGCGGCGCACGATTCGTGACAACGCCCTGTATCCTGCCCGAGGCGCAATCCAGCTCCGCTACGAGGTCCATCGACCAGAGTGCGCAAACGAAAAGTCAACTACCCGGTGGCCAAGACGGCAACGAAGGGCGGCGCGAACCCGCCGGTCCCCGGTGACCCCAGGAGCAACCGGGCCCCGGCCACGGCGATCGACACCAAGGCCATCACGGGCCGCCAGGACATCGACGTGGGCGACCGGATCCGGATTGGCGGCGGTGGCCTCTACGCCGGGGAGCTGGCGACGGTCACGGCACTCAGCATGGGGGTCATCCCGTCCGCGACCGTGCGCACGGATGCCGGGGCGTCACGCCGGCTGCGTGCCATCGACGCCGAGCCGGTGCGCCCGGAGCGATAACCGGGTAATCAGCGACGGCCCGCGAACGAGGCGGGGCGCAGGTCAGCGACCCCGGGCCCGCTGCCGGACCGGGACCGGCTCGGCCGGCACGACCGCGAACGCGCGGACGTCGTGGGCCACTCGCAGCACATCGGCGCTGACCCCTGCCTCTGGGCGGGCGAGGACGAACGGGACGCCCTGGGCGTTGCTCAACGAGACCAGCTGCCAGTCCGACGTCACCGTGTAGTCAGGCACGTGCTCCACGATCCTCGCCACCTGGGTCGTGGGCAGGGCACCGACCGCGTCGAACCGGTTGACCAGGTAGCGGACCTTCGCCGCCGGGTACCCGAGCTCCACGAACGTCGCGGCGATCATGCGCGTGCTGTCGAGCGTCACGGCGTCCGGTGTCATCACATTGATGACGAGATCCGCCGCATCGAGCAGGCCGAGCGTGGGCTCCGCCAGGGTTGATGGCGTGTCGACGACGATGCACTGGTAGGTCGTCCGCAGCACATCGAAGATCCGCTCGAGGTCGTGCGCCGTGACCAGGTCCGCGAGCTCCGGGCGGGGCGGCGCGAGAAGCGCGTCCACCCCTGGCGCGATCCCCACGACCGCATCGACGAGGTCGGCGCCGCGGACCCCATCGGTCGGCAGATCGCAGATCGACGGCAAGCTCGGATCGGCGCGGAGCAGCCGCCTGACATCCCCGAACTGGAGATTGCCGTCCACGAGCACCGTGCGCAGCCCGCTCTGCGCGAGGGCCACGGCGAGGTTCAGCGCGATCGTCGTCTTGCCCACCCCGCCCTTGGCCGAGAAGATCGCCACCGTCCGCGAGCTCGCGGACGGGTCGCGCATCGTGAACGCCGCGTGGGCGTCCGCGATGCCGTGGCCGAGGTCGAGCGTCCCGAACGGCAGCGTCACCACCGCGTCCACGTGCTGCGAGACCCCCCGCTCGAGGGGATGATCTCGCACGGTGAGGGCCACGATGCCCACCGGGTTCCCGCTCGCCCGGAGGCGTTCGATCACCGACCGGCCGTCGGTCCGGCCCTGGAGCAGGGTGTCGACGAGCACGACGTCCGGCTGGAGCTCGGTGATCTCCTCGACCGCGCGCCGTCCCTGCGTGATGACCTGGAGCAGCCGGTACCTGGACTGTGGCCGGAGCATCTCGCGAACATGCGCGACCACCTCCGGCACGTCCTCCACGAGCACGATCCGGATCGGTCCGCGGCCCCTGGGTCCACCTGGTGTGCCTGGCGCCGAACGCGGGGCCCGCACGCCGCGCAGGGGATCGTCGTCCGCGACATCGTCGTCGTCGGCCCCGCCGGCATCGCCGGGGTCGCCCGCGACCTCGTTCGGGTCCACCGCGATGGGGGGCTCGGCTGCCAGGGTGGCGTCGCGAGCAGAAGCGCCGGTCGCCGAGCTCGCACGGTCCGGGGTCTCGGCCGCGGACATCTCGTCGTCCTCCCGCACGGACCTTGGCTCGGTATCGGTGACCGCGGAGCGGGTGATGAACCTGCCATCCGGGCCGCGCACTGGACCCCGCGAGTGCGACCGCGGCGTCGCGTCATCCGTCGCCGGACGCGCCGACGCATCGGCAGCGGGCGCACCCGGCCCAGACTGGCCCGCCGGCGCCGCCGGCGCGACCAGGGCATCGGTATTCGGCGCGCCGTATGCGTCGTTCCGTCGTTGCCAGGGGACCTGGAACGACAGGCGGCCGCGAGTGATGGCCACGAATGAACCCCCATGCGGGCTCGGAGGTGTACGAGCGTACGAGTGGACGGAGCCGGGCGGTACCCACCCCGGGGTACCCGTGGTCCGGGGCAAACGTCCCATCCGGGGATCAGCCTGTCAGCAGCCCGTACAGCGCGATCGCCGCCGCCCAGCCCGCGAACCCCAGGACCGTGCACGGGATGATCGCGCCAAGCCCCCGCCACCGGTCCGCGGCCGACCTGCCCAGTACCACGGGTGCGGCAACGCCCAGGGCGATGCCCGCAGCGCCGACACCCGGACTCGGCAGGATCCCGACCAGGTAGACTCCCTCGGCCACGGCAGCCGCCCCGACCAGGCCCGCGGCGCCGGCACGGAGCCATGGTCGCTCGCCGCGCCAGGCGTGCCCGGCAAGCGCGAACACCGGGCCGCCGACCACCGCGCCGATCCCCCAGAAGATCAGCGCGCCGTGGATGCTCGACACGATCCCCAGGCGCAGGGCGACGCTTGCGTAGTACCCGAGCAGCGCGAACAGCAGCGTGACCGCCCCACCCGCGAGCGCCCAACCGCGACCCGGCGACCGAGACCCCACGAGGAAGGCAACCAGCAGCCACGGCGACAAGGCGTTGGCGAGGGCGCTCCAGCCCTCCGGCAGGAGACCCTGCCCGAGCTGCGTCAGGGCACCGGTCGCGAGACCCACGAGGATCGCGGCAAGGACGAATCGCGGACCGGAGGCTGCGACGGCCGCCGTGATCCGGGGGCGCGGCGGGCGCGGCTCGGTCATCGCGGCCATCGTCGCATGACCGGCGGGACGCGGCAGCCCGGTCCAGCGAGCGTGCCTAGCGGGAGGATGCCTGCCCGGTGCGGGCCGGGAGCCCCACTGCCGCGGCAGCGCCGGTCGCAGGCGGGCGGATGAATCGGGGCAGGAACGGCAGGTTGGCCTCGATCAGCGCGTCACGCAGCCCCGCGGCTGCGGCCGCGCCGGGCACGAGCGGGTTCGCGAGCAGGGCGCGCATGACGACCGTGTCGTCGCCAGTGAGCGCGGCTTCGATCGCCAGGCGCTCGTACTCCTTGGCATGCAGGACGAGCGCTCGCATCTCGTGGGCAAGGGGTTCGGTCGGGATCGGAGTCGCTCCGTCGCGGGTGACCGTCGCGCACAGCTCCACGACGTCGTCGTCCGGGATCCCGGGGATGGCCCCGCCGTTCCTGACGTCAACCGCGTGGATCGCACCGTCGCCGGTGTGGAGCGACTCGATGAGGGCGGCCGCGGCCTCGCTGTAGTAGGCGCCGCCGCGCTGCTCGAGCAGCTCCGGCTTGTGATCGAGCGCCGGGTCGCGGTAGAGCTCGAGCAGCTCGCGCTCGATCGCGATGACGTCGCTCGCGCGGTTCGCACCCGACCGCTGTTCGCGGAGCACGTCGTCGGTCGCGTAGTAGTAGCGCAGGTAGTAGCTGGGAACGGCGCCCAGCGCCCGGACGAGCTCCAGGTCGAAATGCTCGTCGGCGGTCACGATCGGATCGCCGGCCGCCAGGAGCTCCGGCAGGCGGTCCACGCCGTCCACGACCACGCTGCGGATCCATGACAGGTGGTTGAGGCCGACGTGGTCCAGCCGCACGCGCCGGGGATCGACCCCGAAATGCCGGGCGAACTGGCGCTGGAACCCGATCGCGACGTTGCACAGGCCGATTGCGTGGTGCCCAGCGTCCAACAGCGCCTGGGTGACGATCCCGACCGGGTTGGTGAAATCGAGGATCCAGCCACCGGGGGCGCCGCGCCGGGCCGCCTCGTCCGCGATGTCGAGCACCAGGGGGACCGTCCGGAGCGCCTTGGCGAAGCCACCGGGGCCCGTCGTCTCCTGCCCGATCGCGCCGAACCGGTGGGGCAGCGTCTCGTCCACCAGCCGGGCAGCCTGCCCGCCGACCCGCAGCTGGATGAGCGTATAGGTGGCGCCGTCGAGTGCCGCGCTCTGATCCCCGGTCAGGGTCAGCCGTCCCGGCCAGCCCGACGCACGGAGGATCCGCGACGCGAGCCCGCCCACGATCTCCAGTCGCTCCGAATCCGGATCGAGCAGCACCAGCTCGTCGATCGGGAGCACCGTCACCCGCCGCGCGAACCCCTCCACGAGCTCGGGCGTATAGGTGCTTCCCCCGCCCACGACCGCGACCTTCAGACCCATCGACCCCGTCCCTCGGCTGGCGTCTGTGCGTGACGGACCCTTGACAGATTGCTTATAACCTTATCAGCAAGCACGTCCAGCGCAAGAGGGCGACGCGACGCGCATGGCACGGTTCCGACTCCTGACCGGTCCGATCCCGCTCCACCACCAGGTCTACCTCGACCTGCGAGCGGCGCTCGACGCTGGTGAGTGGAAACCGGGAGACCAGCTGCCTCCCGAGCGCCAGCTGGCCGAGCGATACGGGTGCAGCCTGATCACCGTGCGGCGCGCGCTCGGCGACCTCGCCCGTGAACGCCGGCTCGAGCGGGCGCGCGGCCGGGGCACGTTCGTGACCCGCCCGCCCATCGACCTCGACCTCGACGGCACGCTGTCGTTCACCGAGGAGCTGCAGCACCTGGGCCACGATCCGGCCACTCGCGTGGTGACGGCAGAGACGCTGGGCGCCGAGATTGCCGTTGCCGACGCCCTGGAGATTCCCGTCGGCGCGTCGGTCGTCCACCTCGAGCGGCTGCGCATGGCCGACGGCGAGCCGCTCCTGCTCGAGCAGGTGTTCCTGCCCGAGGCCCGCTTCCCGGGGCTCCTGGCCGGCGACCTGGAGCGCGGATCGCTGTACGAGCTGCTCACCGAGCGCTATGACACGCCCGTCGTCCGCGCGAGGGAGGCACTCGAGCCCATCGCGTTGCGGGCGAGGGAAGCCCATCTCCTGGGCGTCGAGCCGTACCGGCCGGCGCTCCTGATCGAAGGCCTCGCGTTCGACCGGTCCGGCCGGCCGGTCGAGTTCGCCCGTTCGTACGTCCGGGGAGACCGGACGCGCTACTACGTGGAACGGATCGTCGTCCGTTCCGGTCCCCGATCCGGCGACGCGGCCCCGGGCCCCGTCGACGTCGCGCTCGGCGGACTGTCGCGCCAACCCTAGCGACCGCCGGCGGTCGGCGGCCCGTTGCCCGGGCAGGAGGAGCAGATGCGAGCGATCCGAGCCTTCGCCGCAGCAGGAGTGCTGGCGATCATCGCCGGCGCGTGCGGCGGCACCACGACGACCACCGCACCCGGCGGGGCCACGAGCGGACCGACCACCCCGGAGTCCGCCGCACCCGGGACGCCGGCCGCAACGCCCGCGGAGGGCCAGGTCGAGATCCGCTGGTACTGCTGCCTCGGCGGCGGTGACGCACCCGAACAGGTTGACGTCGAGAAGAAGGTCGTCGAGGAGTTCAACGCCAGCCATCCCAACATCAAGCTCACCTTCGAGGCCGTGCCCTACGCCGGCGCGAATGACGCGCTCGCCACGGAGATCGCCTCCGGCAACGGCCCCGACATCGTGGGGCCGGTCGGCATCGGCGGCGCCAACGCCTTCCACGGCCAGTGGCTGGACCTGGCGCCCCTGATCCAGCAAACCGGATACGACCTGTCGGGCTTCCCGCAGGACGCCGTGAACATCTACAAGCTGGACGAGGGCCAGGTCGGCATCCCGTTCGCGATCTACCCGTCCGTGCTGTTCTACGCCAAGAGCCTGTTCGTGGAGGCGGGCCTGGCCGAGCCGCCGCACAAGTACGGCGACATGTACACGATGCCCGACGGCTCCCAGGTCGAGTGGAACTACGACACGATCCGCCAGGTGGCGAAGATCCTGACCGTCGACAAGAACGGCAAGGACGCCACCCAGGCCGGCTTCGACCCCAAGAACATCGTCCAGTGGGGCTTCGAGCCCCAGCGAGACGACCTGCGCGGGATGGGCGCGTACTTTGGCGCCGGCGCCCTGGCCGGCGGGGCGGATGGCAAGACGGCCCAGATCCCGGATGCGTGGAAGGCCGCCTGGACGTTCTGGTACAACGGGATGTGGACGGACCACATCAGCATGACCGGGCCCGTGTTCAGCAGCCCCGACATCAATCCCGAGGACTACCCGTTCTTCACGGGCAAGATCGCGATGAGCCTCAACTTCCTGTGGTCCACCTATGGCCTCGAAGGCCTGAACGGGGACTGGGACATGGGGATCGTGCCCGCCTACAACGGCACGGTCACGTCCGCGTTCAACGCCGACACGTTCCGGATCCTCAAGGGAACCAAGCATCCCGACGAGGCGTTCCAGGTGCTGACCTACCTGCTGGGTGACGGCGCACCGGAGCTGCTCGCCACCTACGGCGGCATGCCCGCCCGCACGGCCGACCAGGATGCCTTCTTCGCCGGCCAGGACGAGACGTTCACCCAGAAGCCGGACTGGCAGGTCGCGATCGACAGCATCCAGTTCGCCGACAACCCCAACTTCGAGTCGTACATGCCCGCCTACAACGAGACCCTCGGCCTGGTGGGATCGGGCGGCAAGTACACGACGAAGTGGCAGACCGACCAGGGCCTCAACATGGACCAGGAGTTCGAGGCGCTTCGCTCCGAGATCCAGGCCATTTGGGACAAGCAGCCGTAGCGCCGCGGCTGGCTGGTCCGGCCGCCATTCCCGGCCGCGTCCGCACAACCGCGGGCGCGGCCACAGCGCACCGCACGAGGAGCCGATGACCGCCCGGAGGCAGACAGGGTGACCGCCGCCACGCCGCCCGCCGGTCGCCGCGGGTTCGTGCGCCGGCCGGCCATCCTGCGGATGTCGCCGCTCGCCCGGCGCGAAGCGCGCTGGGGGTACATCTTCCTCGCGCCGTGGATCATCGGCTTCCTCCTGTTCACGCTCGCGCCCATGGTGGCGTCGCTGGTGTTCACGTTCACCAACATCAACCTCGCCCAGGAGGAGCCGCTCCAGCTCGTCGGCCTCCACAACTGGCAGACCCTGTTCAGCGACCAGCAGACCTGGGACGCGCTGGGCGTCACGTTCCGCTTTGCCCTGCTCCAGCTGCCGGTGGCCATGATCCTGCCGTTCATCCTGGCGCTGGCCCTCAACAGCCGGAATCTCAAGGGCCCGGGCATCTTCCGGGTCCTGTTCTTCATGCCCTACGTCATCCCGTTCGTCTCGGGCGTGCTGATCTGGCAGGGGATGCTCAACCTCGAGACCGGCTGGGTGAACGCGTTCCTTCGCTTCACCGGCGTCGAGAACCCGCCCAACTGGCTCAACGACACGGCGTTCATCTACCCCGCCCTCGTGTTCATCGGCATCTGGGGCATCGGGTCCGGGATCATCGTCAACCTGGCCGGCCTGCGCGGGATCCCGTCGGAGCTGTACGACGCCGCGCGCATCGACGGGGCGGGCTGGTGGGGGTCGCTGCGGCACGTGACCCTGCCGATGATGTCGCCGGTCATCTTCTACACCCTGGTGCTGGGGATCGTGGAGGTCCTCCAGTACTTCCTGGTCCCACTGGTGCTCAACAACGGGACCGGCGAGCCGGGCGGGACGACCCTGTTCTTCAACCTCTACCTGTACAAGAACTTCTTCACCTACCAGAACATGGCGTACGGCGCGACCCTGGCCTGGCTGCTGTTCGCGGTGACCCTGGTCGTGTCGCTGCTGGTCTTCCGGACCTCGCGGCGCTGGGTGTACTACGCGGGCGAGCGGTAGCGCCGGTCGATGGACACCAGCGCTGGCCAGCTCCAGGACCTCGCCACCGCCGACGCAACCCGGCGCGCGAGGCGCGTGAGGCGATTGCCGCGCCGGCCGATCAGGCCGCGCCAGGCCCGCGATGCCGGTCGATCGTTCATCGTCACGTTCGTGATCGTGGTCGTGCTGGCCGCGTTCCTGTCGCCGATCCTGCGCTCGGTCATGGTGTCGCTCAAGACACCCGCCCAGCTGTCCGAGACGAATGCCCCCTTCCTGCCTTCCGTGCCCCAGACGTTCGACTTCGAGGGCAAGGCCTATGACGTGTACGTGGTCCCGATCGACGGCGTGGACCGGACGCTTGCCCTGGTCAAGCCCGGTCGGACGCAGAGCCAGTTCGTGGACCCGGCCGATCCGGGCGCAGGCCTCGTCACCTGGGATGGCTCGTGGCGGACGCTGGAGCGAGCGTGGACCCTGTCCCCCGCGTGGCAGAACTACGCCGATGTCTGGGACCTCATCGACTTCCCGCGCCTGCTGTTCAACACGATCGCGATCTCGCTCATCGGCATGGTCGGCATGCTCACCTCGTGCACCCTGGTTGCCTACGGCTTCGCCCGGTTCCGGTTCCCCGGCCGGTCGCTGCTGTTCACGATCCTGATCGCCACGATCTTCCTGCCCGCGGCGGTGACGATCGTGCCCACGTACACGATCTTCGCCAAGATCGGCTGGGTCGGCACCTGGCTGCCCCTGCTCGTGCCGACCTTCTTCGCCAACGCGTACGACGTGTTCCTGCTGCGCCAGTACCTGCTGACGATCCCGCGCGAGATGGACGAGGCGGCGTCGATCGACGGGGCCGGCCCGTTCCGGACGCTGGTATCGGTGATCCTGCCGCAGGCGTGGCCGGTGGTCGTCGCCGTCGCGATCTTCCACCTCGTGTACTCGTGGAACGACTTCTTTGAGCCCCTCATCTACCTGTCCACGAAGCCCGAGCTCCAGCCGCTGGCGGTCGGCCTGCAACGCTTCAACGGCATCCACTACCGCAACCCGGCCTATGTGCAGGCCGGTACGCTGATGACGATGCTGATCCCCGTGATCCTGTTCCTGATCTTCCAGCGGGTGTTCATCCGCGGGGTCGTGATCACGGGGGTCGAGAAGTGAGCGCCGATCCGCCGTTCCGGGCCGCGCTCACGATCGACGCGGAGTGCGCCGACCGGCCCACGGAGCCCGGCGTCACCACGCGGATCCTGGACGTGCTGGGCGAAGCCCGTGTCCGGGCGACGTTCTTCGTCCAGGGACGCTGGGCCGAGGCGGAGGCCGACGTGGCTGCCCGGATCGCGCAAGACGGGCACCTGGTGGGCAACCATTCCCACCACCATGCGCGGATGACGATGCTGACCGGGGCCGGCATCGTGCGCGACGTGCGTGCGGCCGAGGCTGCGATCCTGGCCGCCACAGGGCAGGACCCGCGACCGTGGTTCCGGTGTCCGTTCGGTGCCGGCGCCGGGTCTCGTCGGGTGATCGACCGGCTGGCGGCGGCCGGCTACGTGGACGTCGGCTGGGACGTCGATGGGCGCGACTGGGCCGGTGGCAGTGCCGGACGGATCGAGGGCCGGCTGGTCCGGGGCACGCTGGCGCACGGCGATGGCGCGATCGTGCTGCTGCACGGCTGGCCGAGCGCGACCCCCCTCGCCCTCGAGGAGGCGATCCGGCGCCTGCGCGATGAAGGCGCGACGTTCGTGACCGTGGATGCGCTCGACTCGCTGGCGGCCGGGAGTCCGTCGTCCGGTCTGGCGGGCGGCGGGTGAGCGATCTGCTCCTCGCCGTCGACGGCGGGAACTCGAAGACCGATCTCGCGCTGTTCACCGCCGACGGCGCCGTCGTGGTGGGGTCGCGCGGACCGACCGTGTCGCACCAGCAGGTCGGCCTGGACGAGGCTGCCCGGCGGCTGCGGCGGCAGGTGGACGGCGCGACGTCCCGTGCGGGTCTGGACCTCGGTCAGCGCGACAGGCGGCCCGTCGCAACCATCGGCGTCCTGTGCCTCGCCGGCATGGACCTGCCGTCCGACAGGCGGGCGCTGGCCCGTGCTCACGGAGCAACGGGAATCGCCGGGACACTGATCCTGGACAACGACACCGTCGCGGGGCTGCGCGCCGGATCACCCCTCGGCTGGGGCGTGGGCATCGTCGTCGGCGCCGGCATCAACGCGGTCGGGATCGGGCCCGACGGCCGGCGAGCCCGGTTCGCCGGCCTGGGCCCGATCAGCGGCGACCGCGGCGGCGGTGGTGAGCTGGGGATGGGCGCCCTCGGGGCCGCGGTACGGGCGCAGGACGGCAGGGGACCCCGAACGAGCCTGGCCGACCTCGTGCCCGCCCATTTCGGGCTCCGGCGGCCGGCCGACGTGACCGCGGCGATCTACGCGGGACGGATCGCGGAGGCGCGCACGAGCGAGCTGGCATCGGTTGCGGTCAAGGCCGCGGCAGCCGGCGATGCGGTCGCCCTCGGCCTGATCGGTGACCTGGCCGACGAGTGCGCGGCGTTCGCGATCGCCTCGATCCGGCGCCTGGGGCTGGCACGAAGGGAGGTGCCCGTCGTCCTGTCGGGAGGCGTCGCCCGGGGGGCCGACGTGCTGCTGGCCGGCGCGGTGGCCCAGCGCGTGCGCGCCGTGGCCCCGAATGCTTCGGTCCGGGTCCTGCGCGCACCACCGGTGCTGGGTGCCGCGCTCCTGGCACTTGACCGCGTCGCACCGGGCGACGTGAGCGCCGAGGCCCGGATCCGGCGCGATCTCACCGATCATCGTCTCCTGGCGGGCACCTGAACGCTCCCGCACGTTCATCAGACAGGGAACAGCCCCCGCGTCTGCGGGGGCTGTTCCGGTGCTGCGTCAGGCTGCGCGGGGCGCAGCCGGGATGGACGTTAGGGCGCCACGTAGCTGCCGAGCGCGGTCATCACGGCGGCCGACACGGTGCCCGTGCCACCCAGGACCACGATGCGGCCGGGGGTGATCCGGGTGAGCTCGGTGGCGACCGACGCCGGGATCGAGGTCTTGGTCACGAGCAGGATCGGGCTGCCGTCGGCCGACGCAGCCGCCCCAGCGGCGAGCGCGTCGGGGAAGGTCTGCCCGGTTGCCACGTAGACGACCGGAAGGCCGGTGCCGAACGTCGCGTTCGAGAGCGCGGCGGCGGTGGCGTAGCGGTCGGAGCCGGCGATGCGGGTCACCGTGCCGCTGGTGTACGCGGCGAGGCTGGTCTGGACGCCGGCCGAGACCGTGCCCGTGCCACCCAGGATGACGATGTCAGCCGGGTTGAGCCGGGTGAGCTCCGCGGCGACCGACGCCGGGATCGAGTTGGTCGTGACCAGCAGGATCGGGCCACCGTCATGGGTGGCGGCCGGGCCTCCGGCAAGGGCGTCGGGGTAGTTCTGGCCGGTCACGATGTAGACGATGTCAACGTCGACAGGGAACACCGCGGCCGAGAGCATCGAGGCGGTCTGGTAGCGGTCGGAGCCGGCGATCCGGGTGACCGAGCCGCTGGTGTAGGTGCCGAGCGCCGTCTGGACGGCAGTCGAGATGGTGCCCGTGCCGCCCAGGACCACGATCCGGCCCGGGTTCAGCCGGGTCAGCTCGGTGGCGACGGACGCCGGGATGGAGTCCTTGGTGACGAGCAGGATCGGGCCACCGTCATGCCCGGCAGCCGGCCCAGCGGCCAGCGCATCCGGGAAGGTCTGGCCGGTCGCGATGTAGACCACCGGCACA
The DNA here is from genome assembly GCA_963732805.1 of uncultured Chloroflexia bacterium. Lineage (GTDB taxonomy): Bacteria > Chloroflexota > Limnocylindria > Limnocylindrales > CSP1-4 > CAIXZV01. The sequence continues at coordinate 543,174 of CAVTAW010000002.1, read as the reverse complement.
CCGGGGTCGAACGTCGCGGCCGAGAGCATCGCGGCGGTCTCGTAGCGGTCGTGGCCGGCGATCCGGCTCACGCCACCGCCCGTGACCGTGAAGCTCTGGCTGACCGACGGCGCGGCGTTCCAGTTGCCGTTGCCGGCCTGGTCGGCCTTGATCGTGCAGGTGCCCACGTTGACGAGGGTCACGGTCGTGCCCGACACCGTGCACACGCCCGTGGTGGTCGAGCTGAAGGTGACCGTCAGGCCCGACGAGGCGGTCGCGCTGACCCCGAAGGGGGCGGTGCCCAGGGGCTTGTCGGCCAGCGCGCCGAACGTGATCGTCTGGTCGCCGGTGCCGATGACGATGTTGGCCTCGCCGTCGGTGTTGTTGTAGTTGCCGGTGACGTCGGTGAACGTCCACACGGCGGTGCCGCCGGGGATGTTCGTGAACGAGTCACCGAGATCGAGCCCGGCGAGGGTCTCGCCCTTGACGCCGAGGCAGGAGCCGCTGGCCCCGTGCGGGTCGCCGTCATAGGGGCCCGAGAAGCCGACGATGGTGCAGATCGGGTCGGCCTTGACGATGGTGATGGCTGCCGAGCCCGACGCGTCGTTGTAGAAGCCGGTCTGGTCGGTGTACGTCCAGTTGGCCGTGCCGCCCGGGACGTTGGTGAACGACGCCCCGTAGTCGAGCCCGCCGATCTGGCCGAGGTTCTCGCCCATGACGCCGAGGCAGTCGCCATCCGCGCCATGCGCATCGCCGTCATAGGTGTCCGAGTAGCCGTGAACGTTTGTGCAGTCCGGATCGGCCTTGCCGATGTCGAAGCTCTGGGTCACGGACGGCGCGGGATTGTAGGACCCATTGCCGGCCTGGTCGGCCTGGATGGTGCAGGTTCCGAGGCCGTCACCCAGGATCGCGTTCGCACCCGACACGGTGCACACGCCCAGCGTGAGGGAGCTGAACGTCACGGTCAGCCCGGAGGTTGCCGTCGCGGTCAGCGGCACCGCCAGGGTCGGGTCGTAGGTCTTGTCCGCGATCGGGTCGAAGGTGATCGTCTGATCCACGGGGCCGGCCGCCTGGACGACAAGCGAGTGGCTGGGAAAGGCCAAGGCGTTGAAACTGCCGGTACAGCCCGTCGAACTGCTGTACGCCTCCACCCACGCGGTGAACGTCGTCGTGCCGACCGGCGTCGTGGTCGCATTCGTCGTGATCGTCAGGGTGATGTGCGTGGTGCCACTGGAGTTCGCGACAATGCAGTCGGAGCTCCATCCAGCGCCGGTCGGAAGGCCGGTAACGTTCACTACCTGGACCCCGCGCGACGTAGAGCCGCTGGTCACGGTGATCGAGTAGGTCGCGCTGGTGCCAGCGGGGACCGGGTTCGGCGACTGGGCCCCAATCACGGCACTCGAGATGGAGGCTGACACTGCGAGCGGCGCGAACAGCGTGACGAGCATCATGACGCTGACGGAGGCTGCTACGACACCCCAGCGGCGCCTGCGAGTAGTTCTGGCGATGGGCATGTTGACCACGTCTCCCCTGTGTGGGTCCATGCACGTGACCATAGGTGGCCACTGCAGATGTGGGCCTGATTGAAGGAATCGTAGCATCGGGCGACCGGCACGGACGGACTCCGCAAATGGCTTTCGGGTCCATCTGAAGCGCGTTTCTCGACGGCGGCGTTTCGACCATCACGACGCTGATCCCGCTGCTGGATGGTCCACCGTGCACGCCATGCGTGATCCCCAGGCACGTCGTTGACGGTTGCGAGCCCATGTCCCGCTCGTTCACGGAACGAGAACAGCCCCCGCGTCTGCGGGGGCTGTTCCGGTGCTGCGTCAGGCTGCGCGGGGCGCAGCCGGGATGGACGTTAGGGCGCCACGTAGCTGCCGAGCGCGGTCATCACGGCGGCCGACACGGTGCCCGTGCCACCCAGGACCACGATGCGGCCGGGGGTGATCCGGGTGAGCTCGGTGGCGACCGACGCCGGGATCGAGGTCTTGGTCACGAGCAGGATCGGGCTGCCGTCGGCCGACGCAGCCGCCCCAGCGGCGAGCGCGTCGGGGAAGGTCTGCCCGGTTGCCACGTAGACGACCGGAAGGCCGGTGCCGAACGTCGCGTTCGAGAGCGCGGCGGCGGTGGCGTAGCGGTCGGAGCCGGCGATGCGGGTCACCGTGCCGCTGGTGTACGCGGCGAGGCTGGTCTGGACGCCGGCCGAGACCGTGCCCGTGCCACCCAGGATGACGATGTCAGCCGGGTTGAGCCGGGTGAGCTCCGCGGCGACCGACGCCGGGATCGAGTTGGTCGTGACCAGCAGGATCGGGCCACCGTCATGGGTGGCGGCCGGGCCTCCGGCAAGGGCGTCGGGGTAGTTCTGGCCGGTCACGATGTAGACGATGTCAACGTCGACAGGGAACACCGCGGCCGAGAGCATCGAGGCGGTCTGGTAGCGGTCGGAGCCGGCGATCCGGGTGACCGAGCCGCTGGTGTAGGTGCCGAGCGCCGTCTGGACGGCAGTCGAGATGGTGCCCGTGCCGCCCAGGACCACGATCCGGCCCGGGTTCAGCCGGGTCAGCTCGGTGGCGACGGACGCCGGGATGGAGTCCTTGGTGACGAGCAGGATCGGGCCACCGTCATGCCCGGCAGCCGGCCCAGCGGCCAGCGCATCCGGGAAGGTCTGGCCGGTCGCGATGTAGACCACCGGCACACCGGGGTCGAACGTCGCGGCCGAGAGCATCGCGGCGGTCTCGTAGCGGTCGTGGCCGGCGATCCGGCTCACGCCACCGCCCGTGACCGTGAAGCTCTGGCTGACCGACGGCGCGGCGTTCCAGTTGCCGTTGCCGGCCTGGTCGGCCTTGATCGTGCAGGTGCCCACGTTGACGAGGGTCACGGTCGTGCCCGACACCGTGCACACGCCCGTGGTGGTCGAGCTGAAGGTGACCGTCAGGCCCGACGAGGCGGTCGCGCTGACCCCGAAGGGGGCGGTGCCCAGGGGCTTGTCGGCCAGCGCGCCGAACGTGATCGTCTGGTCGCCGGTGCCGATGACGATGTTGGCCTCGCCGTCGGTGTTGTTGTAGTTGCCGGTGACGTCGGTGAACGTCCACACGGCGGTGCCGCCGGGGATGTTCGTGAACGAGTCACCGAGATCGAGCCCGGCGAGGGTCTCGCCCTTGACGCCGAGGCAGGAGCCGCTGGCCCCGTGCGGGTCGCCGTCATAGGGGCCCGAGAAGCCGACGATGGTGCAGATCGGGTCGGCCTTGACGATGGTGATGGCTGCCGAGCCCGACGCGTCGTTGTAGAAGCCGGTCTGGTCGGTGTACGTCCAGTTGGCCGTGCCGCCCGGGACGTTGGTGAACGACGCCCCGTAGTCGAGCCCGCCGATCTGGCCGAGGTTCTCGCCCATGACGCCGAGGCAGTCGCCATCCGCGCCATGCGCATCGCCGTCATAGGTGTCCGAGTAGCCGTGAACGTTTGTGCAGTCCGGATCGGCCTTGCCGATGTCGAAGCTCTGGGTCACGGACGGCGCGGGATTGTAGGACCCATTGCCGGCCTGGTCGGCCTGGATGGTGCAGGTTCCGAGGCCGTCACCCAGGATCGCGTTCGCACCCGACACGGTGCACACGCCCAGCGTGAGGGAGCTGAACGTCACGGTCAGCCCGGAGGTTGCCGTCGCGGTCAGCGGCACCGCCAGGGTCGGGTCGTAGGTCTTGTCCGCGATCGGGTCGAAGGTGATCGTCTGATCCACGGGGCCGGCCGCCTGGACGACAAGCGATCCAGCAGTCGCGTCGCCGGTATCATTCACGCCTCCCGTACACGAGGTGCCGCTGGTGTACATCGTGAGATGCGGGGTGAACGGTGACGTGCCCGCCGGCGTTGTGCTCGCGTTGGTCGTGATCGTCAGTGTGATTGACGTATTGCCAACCGAGTTTGCGAGAGCGCAGGTGGAACTGAACCCTGCCCCGGTGGGGAGCCCGGTGATGCTGGTGACCTGGACTCTGTGTGAGGTGTTTCCGCTCCTCACGGCGATCGAGTAGGTCGCGCTGTTGCCGGCTGTGACCGGATTCGGCGATTGAGCCCCGGTGGTGGCAGCCTGGATGGAGGCCGACACCGTGAGCGGGGCGAACAGCGTGACGAGCATCATGACGCTGACGGAGGCTGCTACGACACCCCAGCGGCGCCTGCGAGTAGTTCTGGCGATGGGCATCTTGACCACGTCTCCCCTGTGTGGGTCCATGCGCATGACCATTGGTGGCCACTGCAGATGTGGGCCGAATGGAGGAATCGTAGCATCGCCCAGCCCGGCACGGACGGTCTTCGCAACCACTCGGGGGTTCACCTGGGGCGCATTCTCGAGGTGGGCCCATCGACCATCACCGCGCCGACCCGGCGGTGCCCGGCGGAGACGTCAGACAGCTGTGCCGTGCCGCCTGGTCCCGCCTCGGCGGGGCTGGACCCGACGTACGACCTGGCACGATCTGGACCGTGAGCCGCTCCGCGTGAGGACGGCAGCCCTGCGACCCGACCTCGTCGACGCCATGCGAGAGCCGGGCGGCGAAGGACGGGCCCGAGTTCCTGGGCCACGACCAAGCCGTGGACGAGTGCTGGGACGACATCTACGAGTGGTTTCCTGACGATCAGTGCGCCCTGGAACGAGAACAGCCCCCGCGTCTGCGGGGGCTGTTCCGGTGCTGCGTCAGGCTGCGCGGGGCGCAGCCGGGATGGACGTTAGGGCGCCACGTAGCTGCCGAGCGCGGTCATCACGGCGGCCGACACGGTGCCCGTGCCACCCAGGACCACGATGCGGCCGGGGGTGATCCGGGTGAGCTCGGTGGCGACCGACGCCGGGATCGAGGTCTTGGTCACGAGCAGGATCGGGCTGCCGTCGGCCGACGCAGCCGCCCCAGCGGCGAGCGCGTCGGGGAAGGTCTGCCCGGTTGCCACGTAGACGACCGGAAGGCCGGTGCCGAACGTCGCGTTCGAGAGCGCGGCGGCGGTGGCGTAGCGGTCGGAGCCGGCGATGCGGGTCACCGTGCCGCTGGTGTACGCGGCGAGGCTGGTCTGGACGCCGGCCGAGACCGTGCCCGTGCCACCCAGGATGACGATGTCAGCCGGGTTGAGCCGGGTGAGCTCCGCGGCGACCGACGCCGGGATCGAGTTGGTCGTGACCAGCAGGATCGGGCCACCGTCATGGGTGGCGGCCGGGCCTCCGGCAAGGGCGTCGGGGTAGTTCTGGCCGGTCACGATGTAGACGATGTCAACGTCGACAGGGAACACCGCGGCCGAGAGCATCGAGGCGGTCTGGTAGCGGTCGGAGCCGGCGATCCGGGTGACCGAGCCGCTGGTGTAGGTGCCGAGCGCCGTCTGGACGGCAGTCGAGATGGTGCCCGTGCCGCCCAGGACCACGATCCGGCCCGGGTTCAGCCGGGTCAGCTCGGTGGCGACGGACGCCGGGATGGAGTCCTTGGTGACGAGCAGGATCGGGCCACCGTCATGCCCGGCAGCCGGCCCAGCGGCCAGCGCATCCGGGAAGGTCTGGCCGGTCGCGATGTAGACCACCGGCACACCGGGGTCGAACGTCGCGGCCGAGAGCATCGCGGCGGTCTCGTAGCGGTCGTGGCCGGCGATCCGGCTCACGCCACCGCCCGTGACCGTGAAGCTCTGGCTGACCGACGGCGCGGCGTTCCAGTTGCCGTTGCCGGCCTGGTCGGCCTTGATCGTGCAGGTGCCCACGTTGACGAGGGTCACGGTCGTGCCCGACACCGTGCACACGCCCGTGGTGGTCGAGCTGAAGGTGACCGTCAGGCCCGACGAGGCGGTCGCGCTGACCCCGAAGGGGGCGGTGCCCAGGGGCTTGTCGGCCAGCGCGCCGAACGTGATCGTCTGGTCGCCGGTGCCGATGACGATGTTGGCCTCGCCGTCGGTGTTGTTGTAGTTGCCGGTGACGTCGGTGAACGTCCACACGGCGGTGCCGCCGGGGATGTTCGTGAACGAGTCACCGAGATCGAGCCCGGCGAGGGTCTCGCCCTTGACGCCGAGGCAGGAGCCGCTGGCCCCGTGCGGGTCGCCGTCATAGGGGCCCGAGAAGCCGACGATGGTGCAGATCGGGTCGGCCTTGACGATGGTGATGGCTGCCGAGCCCGACGCGTCGTTGTAGAAGCCGGTCTGGTCGGTGTACGTCCAGTTGGCCGTGCCGCCCGGGACGTTGGTGAACGACGCCCCGTAGTCGAGCCCGCCGATCTGGCCGAGGTTCTCGCCCATGACGCCGAGGCAGTCGCCATCCGCGCCATGCGCATCGCCGTCATAGGTGTCCGAGTAGCCGTGAACGTTTGTGCAGTCCGGATCGGCCTTGCCGATGTCGAAGCTCTGGGTCACGGACGGCGCGGGATTGTAGGACCCATTGCCGGCCTGGTCGGCCTGGATGGTGCAGGTTCCGAGGCCGTCACCCAGGATCGCGTTCGCACCCGACACGGTGCACACGCCCAGCGTGAGGGAGCTGAACGTCACGGTCAGCCCGGAGGTTGCCGTCGCGGTCAGCGGCACCGCCAGGGTCGGGTCGTAGGTCTTGTCCGCGATCGGGTCGAAGGTGATCGTCTGGTTGGCGGGGCCAGAGGAAACGGTCACGGCATTGGTAAGCGTGATCACGGTGCTGTTGGGAGAGCTGCAGCCGTTGTCGTGGTACGCCACGAAGTACGCGTTGTAGGTGCCGGGCGTGGCCGGCGCGGTGACGTTGAAGGTCTCCGAGTAGCTGCCGTTCGTGTTGTGATTGCCGTGGTTCACACAGGTCGTGGAGCCCGGCGGCGTCGTGCTGATGCGCCACCCCGACGAGTGCCAGTGACCCATGCCCGAAGACACGGTCACGTTGAAGGTCGCGCTGATCGTGGCACCCGGCGCAACCGTCACGCTTGAGGAACCGTTCACGGTCGCCGACGTGGGCGTGATCGTGGCCAGCGCCGCGATCGGCGCGAACAGCGTGGCGAGCATCATGACGCTGACGGAGGCCGCCACGAGACCCCAGCGGCGCTTGCGAATGGTTCTGGCGATGGGCATGTTGACCACGTCTCTCCGATCGGCCCATGCAACATGGCCGTCGGTGGCCACAGCAGGGGCGGGCAGCGTAGCATCGCGAGACGGGTGTCCCGAGGCGGGCCTTTGTGACCATTGACGGGCCCCAGGAGGGGTACTTTCGGCGTCGAGGTATGACGAAGTGCTCGCGGGAGATCCCGGGCCTCGCCGTCAGCCGGCCCCGTCGCGCCAGTCGATCCAGTCGCGCACGAGCGCTTCGAGGTCGGCCCGCGCCCCGTCGGCCTCCTCGAGCGTGGCAGCCTTGAACACGCGCGACGTGTCGCCGGTGCCCTCCAATCGCGGGTGGTCGCCCGGGATGAGCGCGCCCTGGTGGAACATCAGGCTGGCATGCTGCCGGCTCTTCGGATAGAAGCTCGCGATGTTCCCCCGATAGGTGAACGTAGGGGCCTGCCACTTGATGCACTCGTCCACCCGGGGATCGGTTCCCAGCACGATCTCGCGCAGGCGCTGGACGACGGGCTTCATCGGATTGTCATAGCGCTCGAACCAGGCGTCGACCTCGGGCTGTCGCGGCATGGTGTGACCTCCATCGAGAGCCACATCGTCACGTGCGGCGTCAAGGAGAAGGGCCGACCTCGAGGTCCGGCGGGTTACGCGGGGGCGGCCGTCTCGAGCCCCATCCCGCGCACGGTCGGAGCAAAGGCCGACGCCAACGTGATCAGCATCGCCGTGATCCCCATGACCAGCAGCATTCCCGGCAGGCTGAGCAGGACGAGGGCGCCGGCCGCCACCTGGGAAACCGGCACGAGCGCAACCGAACCGAGCAGGATCAGGCTGAACACCCGCCCCATCAGCTCGGCCGGTATGCGCTGCTGTGCCCAGGTGATGAGCGTGAGGTTGCCGTAGCCCATGCCGAAGCCGACCAGCGCGGTGACGAGGCAGGCTGGAACGATGGCCGAAACAACGGCCATCGCGGCAACCCCGAGCCCCATCACCGTCATCAACGACAGGACGAACGAGCCGAGGATCGCCGGCTTCGGCCGCGGCAGTGCCGCCACGGCGACCATCCCCAGGAGGGAGCCCCCGCCCAGGGCCGACATCAGCGTTCCGTACGCGGCAGCGCCCTCCGGGAGTCGGGCATAGGCGATCATCGGCAGGCCGACGTACAGGGGGCCGACGATGAACAGGTTGATGCTCATCGCGAACAGCACCACGAACCGCAGGCTCGGCCACCGCCAAACGTAGACCAGGCCGGCCTTGAGGGCGTCGAGAACCGGCTCGCCCGCGGACCGTGCGGCCTTGCCGCTCCGGATGGCCGCCAGGGTGATCAGCGAAACCCCGAAGCTCAGCGCGTCGATCAGGAGGGCCCCACCGATCCCGGTGAGCGATGGCTCCGCGCCCGTGGTACCCAGCGCGGACACGATGATCCCTGCAATGGCCGGTCCGGCGAAGACCGTGAGCTGGGTCGTCCCCTGGGCGAGCGCGTTCGCGGCCGGGATCTCGTCCGGTTCCACCAGCGACGGCACGATGGCCTGTTGGGCCGGGAAGAAGAAGGCATCGGCGATGCCGAACACCAGCGCGAACAGGTACAGCATCGGCAGCGCGACGTCACCGGCGAGCACGACCAGGCCCAGTGCGGTGACCGTGACGAGCCGGATGGCGTTCGAGATGAACATCACCCTTCGAGGCGTCAGCCGATCGACGTAGACGCCGCCGATCAGCATGAACGCAGCCCGCGGCACCGCCATGAGCGCGAGCACGCTGCCGAGCGCGAGCGCACTTCCGGTCAGCACGAGGGCGAGCCACGGCAGGGCGACGAGGGCGAACTGGTCGCCAAGCGACGACACGGCCTGGCCGGCCCAGAACAGACGGAAGTCGCGACGCCGCAGTGGATTGGCTGGTTTCACGACCCCCGTGCGGTCAGCGATCGTCGACGCCGTCACGTCAGATCCTCCGCCCCGGCCGACGCCAACCCGACCGGCGCCGACAACCGTCGTATGGTCGCGACGCAACGGTGGGGACACCAGAGCCGGTCGTCCATGGCTTGCCGGGCCGATGGCAACCGTGACCGTATGCGACCATCCATGTGGGCTGGGGAGGATGAACAGGACCAACTCGTCGGACATGTCGGCCATCGTCGCGGCGGCGGTCGCGCCGTTGCGGCTCAAACCGCGCGAGGATCTCGCCGATCCGGGCTGGACCTTCTGGGAGCTGCGCAACCTCAACATGCACCGCGTGGTCGGGCTGCTGAAGGACGACCGGGCGTTCGCCGACGTCCGGGATCTCGAGCGAGAGATTCGGGGGGCCATCGCTCGCCACTTCAAGCGAGCCTGGTGGCGGGGACTGGCCTACGGCGTCGTTGCCGAGGTCACCCTCGCTTCCTGGAAGCCTGACGACCTGGAGCCGGTGGTGGACATCTACGACAACCGCAAGGGCGTCCTCCAGTGGATCGTCCTGGTGGACCGGCACCAGCGCCGCGCCGTGGGCGCGCACACGTGGGTCGGCACATACCTGAGCCCCGTCTACCAGATGGTGCTCGGGGCGCTCGCGTCAGACGGCTATGAGGTGGCCAGGGCCGTCAAGGGCAAGAACGGCATCTGGAAGCTCCTCACGGAGGTCGGCGAGCTCCAGGGTGCCGTGTTCCCCGAGTACAGCGACAAGGCCTGACGCTGCAGCGGTGCCGCCGCGCCTGGTGGCCGCCTCGTGACGGCCGCGGTCCTCGCTACACTCCGACCATGACGGGACGACGCGATGCCCTGCGCGACGCCCTCGGCCCGGTGGGAATCTGGAGCTTTGGTCTTCAGACAAAGTCGTCGGCCCAGGAGCAGGCCGCCGTTGCCGAGTACGAATCGCTCGGCTACGGGGCCGTCTGGTTTCCGGAGAGCCTGGGCAGCAAGGAGGCCCTGTCCCACGCGGCGATCCTGCTCGCCGGCAGCGCGCGGATCCTCGTCGCGACCGGGATCGCCAACATCTACGCGCGCGACGCCGCCGCGATGATCAACGGTGCCCGGACCCTGTCCGACGCATACCCCGGTCAATTCGTGCTCGGGATCGGCGTCAGTCACGCGCCGTCGGTCGCGGCGCGCGGTGCCACGTACGGTCCGCCGGTGGCCACGATGGCCGCCTACCTCGATGCGATGGAGGCCGCCGACTACGCGGGCCCAGGGCCCATGGAGCGCCCGCCGGTGGTCCTGGCCGCCCTCGGGCCGCGGATGCTGGACCTCGCCGCCGAGCGGGCCGACGGCGCCCATCCGTACTTCGCGCCCGTCGAGCACACTCGCTTCGCCCGCGAGCGGCTGGGGCCCGACCCCGTTCTTGCCGTCGAGGTGTCCGCTGTGCTCGATCCCGATGCCGGGCGCGCCCGCGACGTGGCGCGTGCGTTCGCTGGGCGCTACCTCGGTCTCGCGAACTACGCGAACAACCTGCGACGACTGGGCTACACCGACGATGACCTGGCAGGTGGCGGCAGCGACCGCCTGCTCGATGCGGTCGTTCCGCAGGGGGATGGCGCCGCGATCGCTCGTCGCGTCCGGGAGCACCTGGATGCCGGTGCGGATCACGTGTGCGTCCAGCTGCGCGCAGAAGATCCGGGAGCACTGGGCCCGGCCGCCTACGCGGAGCTGCGCGACGCCCTCGGGGACGGGCTGCGGAGCTGACGGCTCCGGCTCGTCAGGGAGGCCAGCCATGCAGCGCGGTGCGCAGGCTTGCTGCCGGTGAGCGGGCCGGTTGACCTCGACCCGGCGGTCATCCTGACGCTGCTCGTGACCGGGATCATCGGCGGTTTCATCAGCTACCTCGTGAGCCTGGCGTCGCTCGTGACCTACCCGGCACTGCTGGCGCTGGGCCTGCCGCCGGTCAGCGCCAACGTGACGAACACCGTGGCGCTGACCTTCAACAGCGTCGGGGCGGCGTTCGGGGCGCGCCTGGAGCTGGAGGGGCAGCGCCCGACGCTGCTGCGCCTGGCGTTCGTGGCTGCCGCGGGCGGCGCGACGGGCGCGCTGCTGCTGCTGGTCCTCCCCGCCCGCTGGTTCGAGCTCGTGGCACCGCTGTTGATCGCGGGAGCGTCGGTGCTGCTGCTGGTCCAGCCGCGGCTCCAGCAGCACGCACGGCTCCGCCCGCGGGGCATCACGCCCGCGACGGCCGCTGCCTACTTCGCCACCGCAACGTACATCGGCTACTTCGGGGCTGCCGGGGGCATCCTCGCGTTGGTCTCGCTCGCGAGCATCATCGCCCGGCCCCTGACCGACGTGAACGCGGCGAAAGCCGTGCTGTCGGGCATGGCCAACGGGGCGGCAGCCATTGGATTCGTGCTTTTCGGGCCCGTGCACTGGGCGTTCGTGGTGCCGCTTGCCGTCGGGCTGTTCCTGGGTGGCCTCATGGCCCCCGGCCTGGCCCGGCGCCTGCCGACGAGCGTGTTCCGCGGCCTGATCGGCGCGTGCGGGCTCGCGGTCGCCGCGCTCCTCGCGTGGCGCACCTACGCCGGCTGAGGCGTCCGCGTGCGCCGAGCGTACGGCGTACGCGTCAGCGCGCCGGGGCGTCTTCCCGGTGATGCTCGGCGGCCACGGCGTCGAGCTCGATGGGATCGATCAGGTCGGGGGCGGCCGCCGCCACTCGCGCGCGTGTGGCCGCCCGCAAGGTCGCCGTCCTGATGCCGCCCTCGCGGGCCGCTCGCTCACCGACGACCGCACCGGGTCCGATCTCGGCCACCTCGCGCCCGTCGACCTCGACCACGAGCATGCCGTCGAGGATCAGGTACACGTCCGTCGCCTGCTCGCCCTGGGTCGTGAGGTTCTCACCCGCCTCGAGGGTCCGGATGGCGGGCTTGGAGCCACCGTGCATGATCGCCGCGGACACGCGCCGCTCCATCGCGGACTCGACCGCGCTGACGACGGCCGGCGAGTCGTAGGTGCCCCACGGCGTCTGGTCGCCGAACGAGTCGTTGAACCACTTCTTGAAGTCCACCAGCCCGGACTTCTGCACCAGCGCGCCGTCGTCGTCGTACACCCAGTGGCGGGGGAACGGGCTGGCGCCGACGAGGCCCCGGCTGGACGTCCCGTCGGCGTTGAGCGTCAGCTCGAGCGTGGACCACGCGATCGACGGCCAGAACTGGACGAACGGCTTGCGCGCGACCGGTCGCGGCGTCGGCAGGCCCATCCGCCCGCCCACCGTCTGCACAAAGCGCACGGACGTCGGCCCCACCTCGGGCTCGTGCTGGATGTCGGGCAGGTGCACGGCCGGGAACCGGATGGCGGCCGGGCCCATGCGCACCGTCGTGGCGCCGATGTGGCCCCCTCCCAGGTAGCCGTGCCCGACGATCCGACCGTCCTCGACCTCGATGAACGCCCGCAGCTCGTTCGCCTCCCGGAACCGGTCCGTGCGGCGCAGCTCCTCCAGGTCGTCGAGATGCTCGGGCGGCGGCTGGTCGTAGTGCGTGATGCCGAGCTCGAACGGGACCTTCGGCGCACCCTCGATGGCCTCGGAAGGGATCCAGGAGACGGCCGTGACGCTCGATTCGAACCGCTGTCGGCCCATGGGGACGCACCTCGTGTGCAGGACGCTGGCCCGCGTAGCATGATCGAAGACGCGCCCGGCGTCATGGGACCGCAGTCCCGACCCTGGCCGGGGCCTCAGGAAACACCCCGGCCGGGTCCCAGGTCGCGCGGATCGAGCGGAAGGCCGCCGGGAGCGTTGAGGATCTGGGCCAGCCGTCCGACCTCGGTCTCGAGGCCCCGGCTCGGCGTCACGGCGACCCCCCCGTCACGGGGCGAGAGCAGGAACCCGGGCCGGTCCCCCAGCGCAAAGCGGTCCGGCTGAAGGAACACTGCCGGCTTGACCACCGCCGGGTCGCCGTCCTCGGGGCAGAACACCGCGCAGTTCCCGCACTCGTTGCACAGCTCGGCGAACAGGAGGTACTGCTGCTCCCCCTCGACATCCATCGTCGCGGGCCTTGGCAGCATGAAGAAGGCGTCGTTCGGGCAGACCATCACGCACAGGTTGCACGCGACACAGCCCCACATGCCGAGGACGCTGTCGACGCGACGGGGTGTCCGTGCCGTTCCGATCCGCGTGTAGTCGCCGTTGAGGCGGGGATCGTGGAGCTCGGCGATGTACGCGGCGATCGCGTCGGGGTGCCCCGCGGCGACCGCCTGCGCCTGGCGGTGCTCGCGCCACGCGGCGAGATCGGTGCAGCCGGCGGCGGCCATCGCGTCGGCAAGGGCCTTGAGCATCGGCCGAAGCCGTCCGTACCCGCCCGGCCTGAGGAGGTCCGAGCAGACGGTGATCGGTGTCACCCCCAGCCCGGCGACGGCAGCCAGGTTCCGCTTGGTGACCCCGGCCGAGAAGCTCACCCCGACGGACCCGCGCTGCCCGCCGACGGCCAGCCTGCCCGGCAGCGCCCGGTTGAGCTCGCCCAGGAGCGTGATCGCCAGCACGTGGAGCGGCGCACCGGACAGGTACATCGGGTCGTCGGGGAGGAACCCACGGTGGTTGCCGACAACGAGGGTGTTGGTGAGCTTGATCCCGAATCGCTTCCCGTGGTCCCGGGCGAACGTGTCGAGGTCCCCGATCAGGTCGAGTGCGCGCGGCAGCGCGAGGTCGGTCTCGAAGTCGCGGCGGCGAAGCTGGAGCTCCGTGTAGCCGAGCTCATCGGACAGGATCTCGGCGACCCGCTCGAAGCCGAGCAGCGTGGGGTTGAGCTTCACGACGACGTCGAGACCGTGGCGGGTCATCAGGTGGCGCGAGATCGCCCCGATCTCCTCGGGCGGACAGCCGTGGAACGTCGAGAGCGTCGCCGAGCCGGCGATGCGCGTCGGGAACGGTCGATCACGCCACGCGGCAAACGATCCCGGGATCCCCGAGCGGAGGCGCTCGATCGCCTCCCGCGCATCCACGAGGCCGTCGATGAAGGCGGCGACCGGCTCCGACTCGATGCCGGCGAGGTCGTAGCCCACCGAGATGTCGAAGACGTAGGCGCCGGGGTCGGGCCCGATGTACGGGCGAAGCTCGTCCCAGCCCCTGAGGATCTCGATGATCATCCAGGCCTTGACGTACTCGTCGAGCGCCTCGCCGATTCGCAGCTCCTGGCTCCACTCGGTGTTGTAGCCGACCGTCTCCATGTCGATGCACGGCCGTGCGATCTCGAGCCGGTCCAGCACCTGGACCGTCTTGAGCTCGATGACCCGCGCCCCGCCGAGCCAGGCGAGCACGATGTTCTGGGCGAGCTGCGTGTGCGGGCCCGCCGCCGGGCCGATGGGCGTCGCGGCCGAACGGCCGAGGAACTCGACCGACAGGTCGGGCGCCGCGGAGACGTCGAAGAACCGGGACGCGGGCAGGTCGAAGATCCTGCGCCCGATCGCCCACTCGCGAGCGATCCGACCGAGCAGCACCCGGAGCGGGAACGGCGTGAACCCTGGTGCGCTGTCGGTCATCGCATGGCCTTCACAGCCGCGAGTGCAGCCGCGAGGCCTGCTCGCGAGCCCGCGCCCGGATCTCTGCGGCGTCCACCCGGGTCGGACGCCCCTCGTCCCACGCAATCGCGCCACCGATCTCGACCCGGCGCGGGCGGATGCCGGAGGTGAACGCGACGTGCCAGGGGTCCATCGGCTCGTAGGACCAGGTCACCCGGTCGTGGCGGGCGTCGGGGACCAGGTCCCAGCCGGTCGCCAGCCAGCCCCAGGCCGTCTCGGGCGATGCGGTCACGTCCACCGACCGCTGGAGGGCGTAGGCCAGCCGGAACGTCTCGACCATCCCGGCCCCGATCCCGTCGGTGCCCAGCGCCACCGGGTTCCCGAAGCGTGCCGGGTCCGCATAGCCCACCGCGTTGTTGAGGTTCGAGAACGGGTTGTGGAGGATCGTCCCGGACAGCCCGTGGCTGGTGGGCAGGTGGACGCCGTGCGCGAGCAGCCAGCGCGGCGTTGCGAGGCGGGCGAGGCGGGCGGGGGCCGCGGCATCCTCGGGGCCCTCGCAGACGTGCACGTGGACGCCCACGCCGGATCGAACGGCAAGGTCTGCCGCCGCCTCGAGGGTCTCGTCGCGGCAGGTGAAGGCGGCGTGGATCCCCACGAGACCGATGCCACCCTCCGCGAGGAAGCGCCGGTTCTCCTCGAGACCCCGCCGCGCCCCGTCCGGCCCGTTGCGATCGCTCACGCCGTAGGCGCACACGACGCGCACCCCCACCTCGGCGCAGGCGTCGGCGATCACCGACAGCGACCCCTCGATGGCGTTCGAGGACTCGTGGTGATCGACGATGGCGGTCGTGCCCGATTCGAGCGCTTCGAGCGCGGCCAGCCGGGCCGACCATCGGATCATCTCCAGGTCGAGCGCGCTGTCGAGGCGCCACCAGATCTGCTCCAGGATCTCGCGGAAGGTGGTCGGCGTCCGGCGAGGCTTCGGCATGCCCCGGGCGAGGGCCGAGTAGATATGGTGGTGGGCACACACGAGCCCGGGGGTCACGGCTCCGCCGAGCCCGCCACCGACCCCGGGATCGGCGTGGGGGCCGGTCATGGCCGCCCGGCTCCCGCCGGGTCGCCGGCGCCCGCCACTCCTGTCGTCCGTGTCGTCCTGGCCAGCCTCGGGACGGCGGCGCGGGCCGCCGTCGAATCGCGCATGGGCAGCGATGTCCGCCGGATGCCATCGAAGCGGTACAGGGCCCCGGCGACGGCCGCCGCGGTCGGTACCAGGACCGCCTCGCCCATGCCCTTGGCACCGTACGGGCCCTCGGGCTGGGGCTCCTCGACCAGGATGCACTCGACCGGGGGCATCCCGGCGGCCGGGATGATGCCGAGCGACTTCAGGGTGTCGGTGACCGGCCGGCCGCCGTCTGTCACCCAGGCCTCGGTCAGCGCCTGCCCGAGGCCCATGTGGATCCCGCCCTCGACCTGCCCCTCGAGCAGGGTGGGATTGATGACGCGTCCTACGTCGTGAGCCGCGACGATCCGCTCGATCCGCCCCTCGTCATCGAGGATCGCGACCTGTGTCGCCCAGCCATAGCCGAAGTGGGTGACGGGCTCGCCGTCCGTGCCGAGCGCGGTGGTCCAGTCGATGACCACCTCGCCCCGGAACTCGCACCCGGCCAGCGCAGCGATCGTCGCCGGCTCGGGAGCCTGTCCAGCCAGTGCGTCGCACAGGCGGCGGGCCGCCTCGATGACCGCGCGACCGCCGAGCATCGTCGCTCGCGAGGCCGTCGTCTCACCCGTGTCGAGCTCACGCTCGGTGTCGACCACGACCCGGATCCGGTCCGCCGGGATCCCCAGCTCGCTCGCCGCGATCTGGCGCATGACCGTGTGACAGCCCTGGCCCATCTCGGTCCACGAGTGGTAGAGCGTCAGCGTCCCGTCGGCCTCAGCCCGCAGGATCGCCTTGCCATGCTCGTGCAGCCCATTCCCGATGCCGGTGTTCTTGGCCGCGCACGCGATCCCCGCGTAGCGTGCCGTGCGGTAGGCGTCGCGGACCGCGAGCAGCGTGCGCTTGAGACCGACGCCGGGTCCCAGCCGCTGTCCGGTACCGAACCGGTCGCCGGTCTCGAGGGCGTTGCGCCAGCGCATCTCCCAGCCGTCGATGCCGACGCGCTCGGCAAGGACGTCGAGAAGCGACTCGAGGGCGAAGTTCGTCTGGCTCACGCCGAACCCGCGCATGGCGCCCGACGGCGGGTTGTTGGTGTAGACGGCGCGGGCCTCGACGTCGACGTTCGCGACACGGTAGGCGCCGCACGCATGGCCGGCCGCCCGCTCGAGCACCTTCCCGCCCACGCTCGCATAGGCACCGTTGTCGCCGACGATTCGTGCCCGGACCGCCAGCAGCCGTCCGTCGTCGGCGCAGGCAACCGTGTAGGTCATCCAGAACGGATGGCGCTTCACGTGGAAGCGGAGGCTGTCCCGCCGCGACAGCGCGAGCAGCACGGGCCGGCCGGTTCGCAGCGCGAGCAGCGCCGTCTGGCCCTGGACGTTGAGGTCCTCCTTGCCCCCGAAGGCGCCACCGGTCGGCACCTGTGTCACCCGGACCGCCTGTTCCGGGAGCCCGAGGAACGACGTGACCTGGCGGCGATCCTCCCACGCGCCCTGGCCCTCCGAGAAGATCCGCAGTCGCGCTCCGTCGCCTGCCGATCCGTCCAACGGCACGGCGAGACATGCTTCCGGCTCCAGGAACGCATGCTCGATGGCCGCCGTCCGGAACGACTCGCTCGCGACATGAGCCGCGCCGGCGATCGCGTCGTCGACGTCACCCCGTCGCACGACCGTGCGCGAGACGAGGTTTCCGCCCGGGTGCAGCTCCGGGGCGTCAGCGGCGAGGGCCGCGAACGGGTCGGTGATCGGCGCGAGGACCTCGTACTCGACGTCGACCAGCGTCGCGGCCCGCCGGGCGAGCACCCGCGATTCGGCTGCGACTGCCGCGATCACGTCACCGACGTAGCGCGTCGTCTCCTCCTCGGCCACGAACAGCGGCCAGTCGTCGACGATCAGGCCCTGGTGGCGCTTGCCGGGCACGTCCGCGGCCGTCACGACGGCGACGACACCCGGAAGGGCGAGGGCGCGCGAGACGTCGATCCGGCGGACGACGGCCCGCGGGTGGTCGGCGAAGCGGAGCGCCCCGTGGAGCATCCGGGGCTCGCGCAGGTCGGCCACGAACAGCTGCTCACCAAGCGCGAGCTCGCGCGCCGCGTAGCGCGCAGCCGGAGCGCCGATCGGGGTGGGCTTCGCCTCCTCCGCGACGGCCTGCCGTGCCTCGAGCTGCATCGGGCCGCCGGACACACGCTCGCGGCGGGCCGCCGCCTCGGCCCGGATCGCCTCCACGACCTTGACGTAGCCGGTGCAGCGGCAGAGGTTCCCTGCCAGGGTCGTCGCCACCTCGTCGGCCGACGGGTCCGGCTTGCGGCGGAGCAGCGCTTCGGCTTTCATCACGATGCCGGGCGAGCAGTAGCCGCATTGCGACGCCCCGGTCCGGGAGAACGCGGCCGCCCACGACTCACGCGTCGCATCCGGCAGACCCTCCAGCGTCTGCACCGTGCGCCCAGCCACCCGGCTCGCCGGGCGAGTGCACGAGACCACCGCGCGGCCGTCGACGAGGACGGTGCAGGCGCCGCACGAGCCCTCCGGCGCGCACCCGTCCTTCATGGAGCGGAGGCCGAGCGGTCCACGCAGGAGGTCGAGAAGGCTGTCGTCCGGCCCGGCCTCGAGCGAGACCGGCCGGCCGTTCAGGATGAACTCCACTGACCGTCCTTCCCCGCTGCAGGCGCCATCCGGCCCTACCGGGAACGCCGCCCGGCGTGAATCGTAGGCGTGTGGTCGCGAACGAGACCCTGCTGTTCGTCCTGAGGACGGCGCCCCGTTCGGACCCGATGCCGTCCGCGCCTGCGTGGACGCCGTGGAGGAACGGATGCGACGACTGGGTCTTGAGCGCGAGCTGGTGGACGCGGACGTCTACGAACGGACGGTCGGCCGCTTCCGCGATGCGCGGATCGTCCTCCCGACGTTCGCCCAGCTCGCCGACCCGTCGTCCATCCCGGACGCGATCGTCAGCCGCCTCGCCGACATCGACCCAGACGCCGCGGACCCGCTGAACCTGTTCCGCGTTCACTGGTTCAACGGCGCGGCACGCCGCGACCGCGTCAATGTCCCGGACCACGTCAGCCTGCCGCCGGAGCTGACCGGCGTCGCGTGCCGGATCGTCGTCGCCCTCGGCGACCGCTTCCCGATGATCGGGTCGCACAAGGTGATCGCGGCCTATGGCTGCCTGGCGCCGCGCATCGTCACGGGCTGCTTCGACCCCACGGCCCAGCGTGCTGTCTGGCCGTCGACCGGCAACTACTGCCGCGGCGGGGTCGCGATCTCCCGGATCATGGGCTGTCGCGGGGTTGCTGTCCTCCCCGCCGGCATGAGCCGCGAGCGGTTCGAGTGGCTCGAGCGCTGGGTCGCCGACCCGGCCGACATCATCCGGACGCCCGGGACCGAGTCGAACGTCAAGGAGATCTACGACCGCTGCGCGGAGCTCGACCGCGAACCCGACACGGTGATCTTCAACCAGTTCTCCGAGTTCGGGAACCACATCGCCCACTACGCCCTGACGGGACGGGCGGTCGAGCGGGTGGTCGAGTCGATGCAGGCAACGGAACCGGGGCTGACGCTCCGCGCCTTCGTCTCGGCGACGGGTTCGGCAGGGACGATCGGAGCGGGCGACTACCTCAAGGAGCGCTACGGCTCGAGGACGGTCGCCGTCGAGGCGCTCGAATGCCCGACGATGCTCCGCAACGGCTTCGGCGAGCACAACATCCAGGGGATCGGCGACAAGCACATCCCGCTCATCCACAACGTGATGGCGACGGATTTCGTGGTCGGCGTGTCAGATCGGGCGACGGATCACCTCGAGGTGATGTTCGCCTCGGCGGCGGGGCGCGACTACCTCGCACGCCGCCGCGGGGTGCCGGCAGGGATCATCGAGGCGCTGCCATCGCTGGGCTTCTCGAGCCTGTGCAACGTGGTGGCGGCGATCAAGGTGGCGAAGTACGAGGGCTACGGCCCTGACGACGTCGTGGCCACGGTCGCGACCGATGGTGCGGCGATGTACGGCACGGAGATCGAGCAAGATCCTCGCTCGGGACTTCGACGGCGAGCTCGATGCCGTCGATGCCGGCGAGACGTTCGGCCGGTTCATCCTGGGCGCGGGCACCGATGACCTCCTCGAGCTGGGCACGTCGACCGCGACCGGATCTTCAACCTCGGGTACTACACCTGGGTCGAGCAGCAGGGCGTGTCGATCGAGGAGTTCGAGGCGCGCCGCCTCAGCGGGTTCTGGACGTCGACGCGGGAGATCCTGCCCGTCTGGGATCACCTGATCGACGAGTTCAACGCGCGGGTCGGCGAACCGGGGGCGGCGTGACGACACCCGACGGCGTGCCGGCGCTCGGGCGGACGACGGCGCACGGGCCGATGGCGGCGCACCACCCGAAGGTCGCTCCGAGCCTGCCGGCCAAGCTCGTCTGCGCGGGCTGCGGACTTCGGGTACCCGACGACCGGGCCTTCGTGACGCGGTGTCCGCGTGCGGGTGCCCACGACGACGTCGACCACGTCCTGCGCCGAGTCCTCGACACGGGCGCCCTCGTCTTTCCGCCAGACGATGACCCGGCAACCTTCGTCCGCTACCGGACCCTCACGCGGGGCTACCACGTCGCCCGCGCCGCGGGCTGGTCGGACGCGCAGTACGTCGCCCTGGTCCGGCAGCTGGACGACGCGGTGGCCGAAGTCGATGGGCGCGCGTTCCGCGAGACGCCGTTCGAGCCGGCCCCTGTCCTCGCGCACCGTGCCGGCGTCCCCGGTGGCGACGTCTGGGTCAAGGACGAGACCGGCAACGTCTCGGGCTCCCACAAGGCCCGCCACCTGATGGGCACGATGCTCGAGCTCCTGGTCGCGGAAGCGATTTCGCCGGGGAGCGGCACCGGCCGCCTGGCCATCGCCAGCTGCGGCAACGCGGCCCTCGCCGCGGCCGTCGTCGCTCGCGCCGCCGGCCGCGCGCTGGACGTGTTCGTCCCCACCTGGGCCGACCCGGCGGTCGTCACGCGACTGACGGCGCTGGGTGCCGATGTCGTCGCCTGTCCTCGGGTGCCCGGCGAGACCGGCGATCCGACCTATCGCCGGCTGCTGGCGGCGGTGGCCGCCGGCGCGATCCCGTTCACCTGCCAGGGCAACCTGAACGGCCTCGCGATCGAGGGCGGTGAGACCATCGGCTACGAGATGGTCGCGCGGCTGGTCCGGGCCGGGACGATCGGGCGCGCGGCGAATGTCGATGCGATCGTTGTCCAGGTCGGGGGCGGTGCGCTTGCGTCCGCCGTTGCGGCGGGTCTCGAGGAGGCGCGGTCATTCGGCGTCCTGGCACGCGAGCCGCGCATGTACGCCGTCCAGACCGAAGGCTGCGCGCCGCTCGCCGGCGCATGGCGCCGGATCCTCGATCGTGCCCAGGTGGATGGGATGCCCGCCGCCCTCGAGCACGGCCGTGGCCACCGCTCCCTGTACATGCGACCCTGGGAGACCGAGCCGGCAAGCGCCGCCAACGGGATCCTCGACGACGAGACGTACGACTGGTACGCGATCGTCGAGGCGATGGCCCGAACGGGCGGCGACGTGGTCGTCGTCGACGAGGCCACGATCCTCGAGGCGAACGAGCTCGGGCGGTCGTCAACGGGCATCGACGCCGATCACACGGGGACGGCCGGCCTCGCCGGCCTCCTCGCCCTGACGCGGAGCGGTCTGGTCCGTCCGGACGAGACCGTTGCCGTCCTGTTCACGGGCGTCCGGCGCCCCGACGGACGCAAGGAAGCGCCCGCCACGGCCCCGATCGCCGCCACGCGTCCACTGGAGCAGAGCGCACGATGAGAAGCTTCCTCGGCCGGGACATCCTGTCCCTCAAGGACTTCAGCCGCGACGAGTTCTTCCGCGTGTTCCAGGTCGCGGACGACCTTCGCCCCTTCGCGCGCGACCGCCGGAACACCGACCTGCTGAAGAACAAGACGCTGCTGACGGCCTTCTACCAGCCGTCCACGCGGACGCGCTTGTCGCACGAGGCGGCGATGCACCGCCTGGGCGGCCACGTCCTTGGCTTCTCGGACTCCAAGATGACCCGCGCGGGCGACTTCTACCAGGAGTCGATCAAGGACACCTTCCACATGCTGGAGTACTACGCGGACGTCATTGCCATCCGCCACTTCCAGCAGGGCGCGCCGCACGAGGCCGCGAAGTGGTCGTCCGTGCCGATCATCAACTGCGGCGACGGCTGGGGCGAGCACCCGACCCAGGTCCTCACCGACCTGTACACGATCCTGCACGAGAAGGGCACGCTGGACGGGCTGACCTACCTCCTCGTCGGCGACATGCGGATGCGGACGATGCACTCGATCCTGTACGCGCTGTCGCAGTTCGATGCCAAGGCGTATCGTGGTCGGGCCGCCGGACATGAGCCTGCTGCCGGAGTTCAAGGCCGAGATCGACGCGCTCAACGTGGACTACGAGGAGGCCGCCGACGTCCGCGACGTCATCGACCAGGCCGACATCATCTACATGGAGCCGGTCGTCCAGGCGGACTACACCGCGTCGCGCGAGGAGCGCGGCGACAAGGTCGGGCTGACACCGCCCGAGTACTGCGTGACGCGCGAGCTGCTGCGTGACAAGGCCAGGCGCTCGTCGATCATCCTGCACTCGCTGCCGCGCATGGACGAGCTCCTGCCCGACGTGGACGAGACCCGCCACCAGCGCTACTGGGCCGAGGCGTTCAACGGCGTCGCCCTCAAGATGGGCCTGCTCGCGCTGATCCTCGGCGCGGCCGAGTGATCGGGGGCATGCCATGCAGACCGGGCTTCGCGGCCGCGACCTGATCAGCCTCCAGGAGTGGACCAGGGAAGAGATCGACACCGTGCTCGAGGTCGCGCTCCAGCTCAAGCGCGAGCGCGCCCTGGGCATCGCCCACCCGCTGTTGCGGGACCGTGTCCTCGCGATGCTGTTCTTCTTCTCGTCCACCCGGACTCGTGCCTCGTTCGAGGCCGGCATGGCCCAGCTCGGCGGCCATGCCCAGTTCATCGAGAGCCGGACCACCCAGATCGCCCATGGCGACACGGCACGGGAGATCGGCGAGATCCTCGGCCGCTACAACGACGGCATCGCGATCCGCAACGTGGACTGGGGGGTCGGCAACCGGTACATCCGGGACGTGGCCGCGGCGAGTCGCGTGCCCGTCCTCAACATGCAGTGCGACCTGTTCCACCCACACCAGTCGCTGGCCGACCTGCTGACGATCATCGAGAAGAAGGGCAGCCCCAGGGGCCTCACGATCGACATCAGCTGGGCGTATGCCGCCAGCTACCAGAAGCCGATCAGCGTCCCCGTGGACCTCTCGCTGCTCACGACGCGCTACGGGATGCACGTCCGGCTCGTCCATCCGCCCGAGTTCCGGCTGCCGCAGGAGTATGTGGACCAGGCCGCCGAGAATGCGCGGCGGTCGGGCGGCTCGTTCGAGCTGATGGACGACTTCGACGCCGGGATGCGCGGCGCGGATGTCGTGTACGCGAAGAGCTGGGGCGCCCTGTTGACCGCGACGTCCGAGGAAGAGGGCGCCGCGACCGCGAAGCGATACACGGACTGGATCACGAACGAGCGACGGATCGCGCTGGCAGCGGAGGACGCCATCTACATGCACCCGCTGCCGGCGGATCGCAACGTGGAGGTCGCGGACGCCGTCATCGACGGCCCGCACTCCGTCGTGTACGACGAGGCCGAGAACCGTCTCCACGCGCAGAAGGCCGTCATGGCCCTGACGATGCATTGACGGGGACCGGGCGCCGCGGGGCCGCGTGCCGCTGTCCCGGCCGAGGCGAGGGCGAGGAGAGTCGATGTGAGCAGGACGATCGTGGTCGCGATCGGCGGGAACTCGCTGATCAGGGATCCGCAGCACATGAGCGTGCCTGACCAGTACCGGGCGCTGGGCGAGACGAGCGGTCACATCGCCGCGATCATCAAGGACGGCTGGCGCGTCGCCATCGGCCACGGTAACGGCCCCCAGGTGGGGTTCATCCTGCGGCGCTCCGAGCTCGCCTCGAGCGAGTTGCACGAGGTGCCGCTCGACGTCTGCGACGCCGACAGCCAGGGCGCGATCGGCTACGAGCTTCAGCAGAACATGGGAAACGACTTCCGTCGCATGGGCATGGAGCGCCTGGCGGTGACGGTCGTGACCCAGGTCGAGGTCGCAGCCGACGACCCCGCCTTCACGGATCCGACGAAACCGATCGGCTCGTTCATGGACGAGCCAACGGCACTCCGCAGGCGCGACGCCGACGGCTGGTCGGTGAAGGAGGATGCTGGTCGTGGCTGGCGGCGGGTCGTGCCCTCGCCGAAGCCGATCCGGATCGTCGAGCAGGCGGCAGTCCGGGCGCTGCTCGATGACGGGTTCGTGGTCATCACCGTCGGGGGCGGCGGCATCCCGGTCGTCCGCGACCGGGACGGGTTCCTCCAGGGTGTCGCCGCCGTCATCGACAAGGACTACGCGTCGTCCCTCCTGGCGACCTCGATCGAGGCCGACGTGTTCCTGATCAGTACCTCGATCGCGCAGGTCGCGCTTGACTGGGGCATGCCAACCCAGCGCTGGATCGACCGCATGACGCTCGACGAGGCGCGGCGCTTCCTGGCCGAAGGCACGCACTTCGCACCGGGCAGCATGGCGCCCAAGATCGAGGCCTGCATCGGCTTCCTCGAGCGGGGTGGTGGCGAGGCCATCATCTCGACACCGGAGAACCTCGAGCTCGCCCTCCAGGGCCGGGCCGGAACGCACATCGTCCGCGCGTAGGGCGCGACGAGTCGCCGTGGCCTGCTGCGGTGACCCGGTCGATCCTTCCGCATGTGCGACACAGGCTGATCAGTCGTAGGATCCGCTGGGTCAGGATCTGCCGATCCCCGCCGGTCATCGACCCGTGTCCCCTGACGTACCTGTGGCGAGCGACGACATGGCCCGCGATCCGGAGAGTGCTCCCGTGCCGCACCGCCAGGCCTCGACGGGTGTCGTCGGGCGCTCGGTGGAGCTGGACGCCCTGCAGGCCGCCCTGGAGCGTGCGCGGCAAGGGATCTTTGCCGTCAGTCTCGCGGGCGAGCCGGGGATCGGCAAGACGCGCCTGCTGATCGCGGCTGCCGACGCTGCGGTGGCCGAAGGCTTCGTGCCCGTCCACGTGACCGCGGACGAGGAGATCAGGGGGCCGTTCCTGCTTGCCCGCGGGATCTTCGCGGGTGCGGCGATTCGCGACGGAGCAGGCGCGGCGACGGTCGAGGCGATCGACCAGGCACGGGACACGCTCGCCGGCCGCGATCCGACATTGAGCAGCCTTCCACCGGACCAGCGGATGCTCCGCGCGCTGGACGAAGCGGCGAGCGCGATCCGCGTGGTGGCGCTGGAACGACCCCTCGTCCTGATGCTGGACGATGTCCAATGGGCCGACACCGATAGCCTGCGCCTGCTCCGCTACGTCGTCCGCAACGAGCCGTCGCTGCAGGTGCTGTTCGTGCTCGCGATGCGGGCCGAGGAGGCGGCATCCGCCACGGAGCTGGTCAACCTCCTGGCCGACCTGGAGCGGATGAGCCTCGTCCGGCGGCTGACCCTGGCACGGTTCCGCCAATCCGAGACGGCCGAGCTCCTGCGGCGAACCCTGGGTGGTCCGGTCGACCCGACGAGTGCGGCCGCCCTCCATGCGCAGGCAGAGGGCGTCCCGCTGGTCGTCCAGGAGCTGGTGCGCAGCTACCGCGAGGCCGGGCTCGTGCAGCGCATCGACGGAACCTGGCGGCTGGACCCGAAGGCGGAACGGCTGCTCCCGTCCGCGGTGCGAACGCTCATCCAGCGGCGGGCGGCGCACCTCCAGGATGCGGCGAAGTCGGCCCTGTCCGAGGCGGCCGTGCTCGGCAGGAGCTTCCGACTGGCGGATCTCGTCGCCGTCAGGTCCCGGCTGGGGAACCCCGGCAGCAGCGCGTCGTCGCTGTCGGACGCGTTCTCGCCGGCCATCGCGGCCGGACTCCTCCGGGAGGTCCACGACGCATCGGGCGCGGACTACCGGTTCGCGCACGAACAGGTGCGGGAGTTCTGCCTGGGTCTGCTGTCGACCCCTCGCCGGCGGGCAGTGCACGGCGCCATCGTCGACATCCTCACTGCCGACGGCGATCCGCCCGCGGAGGAGCTGCCGATCCTGGCGCGCCACGCCCTGGCAGCGGGCGACACGGAGCGGAGTGCTCGCTTCTCGGTCGGCGCCGTCGCGGCGGCGCTGGGCGCCAATGCCCCGGAGGAGGCGCTCCGGCTCGTCGAGGAGGCGCTGCCCGTGGTGGCAACCCGGACCGAGCGGGTGGCGCTCCTGCGGGCTCGTGACGACGCGCTGGACATGCTCTGCCGTCAGTCGGACCGGCTGCACGGCCTGGCCGAGCTTGCCGCGCTCGCGGAGGCCGCCGGCGACACCGCCCTCGAGCTCGAGGTGATGCTGCGACGCGCCGCCGCGTTCCGTCTCGACGACGACCATGACCGCGCCCGGCAGCTGGCCTCCGACGTGCGCCGGCGAGCCGCGGAGTCCGGCGATCGTGTCCACGAGCTTGCCGCATGTCTCGAGCTGGGCCAGGACCTGCTCCACATGGCGATCGGCGAGGGGTACACGCCGACACCGACCGAGGCCGACCTCGATGGAGCGGCCGAGGCCTACGAGCGTGCGGCGGCCATCGCCGAGGAGCTCGGAGACAAGGCCGACCTCGCGGCCGCCCTGCGTGAGCTGGGCACCATCGGGCTGGCCCGGATGCGGCCCTGGTTCATCGATTGGGTCCAGCGGGGTGAGCACCTTCCGGTTCTCGAACGCGTGGCGCACGGCGAGTCGCTGGAATCGATCGTCGGCGAGCTGCCGATCCTCCCGATGTTCATGGAGACGGGCGAGTACCTGAACCGTGCCCTGGAGATCTACGAAGCCCTGGGCGATCGGCGGGGGACGATGTCCACGATCATCGCCCTTGCCTACCACCGGGGCGCCGCGGAGATCCATCTCGGCGGCAACCCGGTCCGGCGCCATCGAGGAGATCCGCCACCTGTCGGGCGAGATGCGCTCGCTCGGCCAGCCGAGCGAGCGCACCGCCGCAGAGGCCCAGATGCTCTACGGCGTGCATGTCTTTGCTCGCGCCAAGGTGATCCCGGACCTCGCCGTGTCGCGGGGAGCCGAGGCGTGGGAGCGGGCCCGGGCCATCGGGGACCGAGCACTCGAGTACCTGGCGGCGGGCGGAACCGCGCTCGCCTGCCTGGACATCGGCGAGATCGAGGACTGCGAGCGCTGGCTCGATCGCGCCGCGAGCGCCGCCGCCGAGTCCCCGACGCCGCTTCGGGCACGCCAGATCGAGACCTGGCGCGGCCTGTTGGCCGGGGCGCGCAACGATGCGGCGGCCATGCGCCAGCACCTCGAGCGCGCGCTCGAGCTCGCGACAACGGGAGGCCAGCCTGCGGGCAGGTGCGAGGCGCTGGCGACGCTCGCCCTGGAGGCGGCGCGACTGGGCCGGAACGCGCCCGATCCGGAGCTCCTGGCACTCGCCGAGAGCTCCGCTGCGGAGGTCCGGCGAACCGTGAGCGTTCTTCCCGGCCGTCCGTTGTGGGGAGCGCAGGCCGACGCGGCCTGTGCGATGGTGGCCGACGCGAGGGGCGATCCGGGCGGGGCGCTGGAATTCGGACGGGCAGCCCTCGAGGCGCGGCGGGTCGCGATGCGCGAGGACCCGCACCTGGAGATCCTGATCCCGGCGGCGCGCACGGTACTCGCCGGCGGCACGTCCGAGGAGCAGGCGGCGGTCCGCGGCGAGCTGAACCTGCTGCGGGCGCTCATCGCGCAGCGCACCCTCGACGAGGACCGCCGCGTCGCCTGGTTCCGGGGACCCCTGGGTCGCGAGCTCTCCGACCTGAGCCGGGAGTTCGAGCTGGCGGCACCCGTGACCGACGGCGCGTCCTCGCCGGCTCCCGAGCCCCGCGAGCAGGAGCTGCTGCGGCTGCTCACAGACGGTCGCACCAACACCGAGATCGCCGCGACGCTGGGGATCGCCGAGCCCGCCGTCGAGCGGATGCTGACCGAGATGTACGCTCGACTCGGGGTCAGCTCGCGGTCCGAGGCGACCGCGTTCGCGCTGCGTGACGAGGCCGCCCGGTGACCAGGAGTCCGAACCCATGACGCTCCGCGTCCGCGTCGACCGCCCCCGCTGCATCGGGGCCGGCAACTGTGTCTCCATCGCGCCGACCGTGTTCGACTGGATGGACGGCGAATTCCTCAAGGTCGCCATCCTCGATGACGACAGCGTGGACGAGGAGACGCTGCGCGCGGCGGCCATGGCCTGCCCGACGCAGACGATCGAGCTCGAGGAGGTCGGTGACCTCCTTCCCTGGGCGCTGCGCCGTCGCGGGACGCCGGCCCGGCGCGTGGTCAAGACGTTCATGTTCACCGACATCGTCGGGTCCACGAACCTCGCGGTCGCGCTCGGCGATGAGGCCTGGCAGACGCTGCTCGGCTGGCACGACGAGACCCTCCGAGAGCAGTTCGCAGCCCACCGCGGGCAGGAGGTCGTGACGACGGGTGACGGGTTCTTCGTGGGCTTCGACGCGCCCGACGATGCCGTCGCCTGCGCCATGGCGATCCAGCGGACCCTCGCCGACCACCGCCGGACCTCCGGGTTCGCGCCCCAGGTCCGGATCGGCATCCACCTCGCGAATGCCCAGCAGGTCGGCCAGAACTACCACGGCCAGGGGGTCCACGCGGCCGCCCGGATCGGTGCCGCCGCCGAGGCCGGCGAGATCATCGCCAGCCTCGAGACCGTCGAAGGCACGAGGTTCGCCGCCGGCCCGTCGCGATCCCTGGAGCTCAAGGGCATCCCGGAACCGCTCGAGGTCGTCTCGATTGACTGGAAGTGACGCCCACGGGCGTCCGCGGGACTCGAGCCGGCGTTCCCTCAGTCCACCGTGAGCGTCTTCGACAGGTTCCGCGGGAAATCCGGGTCGAAGCCCCGGAGCACGCTCATGTGGTACGAGAGCAGCTGCAGCGGCAGGACGCTCAGCAGGGCATTGACCTGGGGATCCGACCGCGGCAGGACCACCAGGTCGTCGCCGTTGGCCCGCAGGCGGGAATCCTCCTCGGCGATGGTGATGGCCCGCGCTCCGCGCACCTTGACCTCGTTGATCCCGCTGATGATGAGGGGGATGTCCCCCGGGCCCGCGACGAAGACGATCGGAAAGCCCGCTGTCACCGCGGACAGCGGCCCGTGCTTGAACTCGGTCGAGAGCATCCCCTCGCAGTGCGCGTACGTGATCTCCTTGAGCTTGAGGGCACCCTCGAGGGCGATCGGGTACGTCGCGCCGTAGCCGAGGCAGTACAGGTCGTCCCAGGCGTTGATCTCGTTGGCGATCGCCTCGATGGGCCCGGCCACGACCGCGAGCGTCTGCTCCATGAGCTCGGGTACGTGCGCCAGGGGCCCGGTGTCCCTCCCCGCCATCCGGTAGGCGAGGTACAGGAACGTCAGGACCTGGTTCGTGAACGTCTTCGTGGCCGGCACGCTGATCTCGTAGCCACAGCCGAGCGGCAGGCACAGCCGGGCGGCTCGGGTCAGGGTGGATCCCACCACGTTGGCCAGGCCGAGGCAGGACATTCCCCGCCCCTCGGCCGCCTCGAGGGCGTTGAGCACGTCCTTGGTCTCGCCCGACTGGCTGACGAAGATCCCGACATCGTCAGGGCCCACCGCGGGCGCGTACTGGGCGATGAACTGCGGCGCGAGAACGGGGATCGCGACCCGGCCGGCGAGCTGGGCAAGGTAGACGGAGCCGAGGGAGGCGGCATGGAAGCTCGTCCCGCAGCCGATGAGGTAAAGGTGTCGCGCACGCGCCATCTGCTCGACCAGCGGCGTCACGTCCACGCTCGCGTCCAGCAGGTGCAGGAGCTCGCGGGCGACCTGCGGCTGCTCGTGGATCTCCTTGGCCATGAAGTGCGCGTAGCCACCCTTCCGAACCGCGTCCATCGACTCGGTGACCGTCTCGACCGGGCGGTCAACGAGGCTGCCGTCCCCCACCGAGCGGACCTCGACCCGGTCCGCCCACAGCGTCACGATCTCGCCGTCGAGCGGGCGGATCACCTTTCGTGTGAGCGGCAGGATCGACGGCAGGTCCGACGAGACGCAGGTGAAGCCGTCACCGATCCCGACGACCAGGCCCGACCCCTTCTTGAATGCGTACAGCCGGTCGTCGTCGGCCTGCCCGATCACGAACGAGTAATCACCCTCCAGGTCCGCGTACGCGAGGCGGATCGCGTCGACGAGCGCATGACCCTGGCGCGCGTAGCGCTCCACGGCATGGACGCAGGTCTCGCCGTCGTTCTCCGATCGGACCGTCATCCCCTCTGCCATGAACTCGACCCGAAGCTCGGCGTTGTTGACGACATTGCCGTTGTGCGCGCCCACCATCGTGCCGCCCGAGTCGAGGTGCGGCTGGGCGTTGACCTGCGACGGGTCGCCGAACGTCGCCCAGCGCAACTGGGCGATCCCCCGACTGCCGCGCATCTCCGCCAACCGGTGGCGCTCGGCAACCGCGTCGACCTTGCCGACGTCCTTGCGCAGATCGATCGCGCCGTCCCGGAAGGTAGCCGCCCCCACCGAGTCGTAGCCGCGATAGGTCAGTCGCTGCGCTGCCTCGACCAGGATCGGTCCGAGTGCCTCATCGCGGTCGGTCACGTAGCCGAAGACGCCGCACATGCCCGCAGATCTCCCGGTTCGGCGGTGTCGGGGTGGGTGACCTCAACCGCTGGACGCTATCGTGCCGACTCTCGCGTGTGGCTGCTTCGGCGGGTCGCGACCGCGAGCGGCCCGAGGCCGTCGCGTTCAGGTCGTTGTGCCGGTGGGAGAATTGTCTCGTGAAGGCGAAGCTGATCGCGTTTGGGGAGCTGCAGATCGAGGGCGAGCGATACCCCTTCGACGTGGTCATCGAGCGAGGGCACATCCGTCGACGGCGGAAGGGCCGCTCGAAGCCGCTCCGAGTCACGTTCGGGCACACGCCCCTCTCGATCGCCGAAGACATTCCGTGGGGTGGCCGGCGGCTCATCGTCGGAACCGGCGTCGATGGCGCGCTCCCGATCACGGCGGAGGTCCGGGTCGAGGCACAGCGACGCGGGATCACAGTCGAGGCGCTGCCGACCCGCGATGCCTGCCGCCTGCTTGCCGACCTCGAGGCGAAGGATGTCTTCGCGATCCTGCACGCCACGTGCTGAACGCTTCTGTCTCACGGGACCCCGACGGCAGGCACACATCTCCTGCACATTGGCGGCCCAGGATGGCAGCGTCCGGCGAGGAGACGGACCGACATGACGAACCACTACACGCAGCCATCACGGCTCACGCTTCTCGGCTATCGGTTCGCGTACGACCCGCTGCGGGCCGGATACCTGCGGCGCCTCGTGGCATCCCTCGAGCTCCAGGGCACGGAGCAGGTCCTGGTCGTAGGCTCGGGCGCGGGCTCCGAGGCCGTCTACCTCGCCCGATCGCTCGGCCGAGGCGGTCGGGTCACATGCCTCGACGTCTCGTCGACGTGGCTCGCCGAGGCGCGAAGACGCCTCCACGGGCAGGCCAACGTCGATTTCGTCCTTGGCGGTGCATCGGACGCGCCGTTGTCGCCCGGCACGTTCGATCTCATCGTCGCCCACTACGTCCTCCACGACATCGATCGGAGCGCGCTGCCGGCCGATCTCCGAGCGCTGGCCCGGGCGATCCGCCGCGACGGCCGGTTCCTGGTCGTGGAGCCGGTCGATACCCGCCATGGCCGGGCGATCGACGATCTGCCGGCGCTGATGGCCGAAGCGGGCTTCACCCAGACCGAACGGCAACCGCTCGCCGTGCCCTTCGGCGCTGCCGTCCGCTGGACGTTCCGCCTGTCCTGAGCGCCAAGCCGCCCCGAGGACGCGCAGACTGCTCCACGCCAACGCGCGGAGCGCGGCCGGCGTTAGGATCGCAGCTATGGTTGCCCGATGACGGATCCGTCCCCTCCGTCGGTCGTCAGCACGCGTGCTGGCTCCGGGAGCGTCCTGTCGACCTTCCTGTTCACGGACATCGAGGGCAGCACGCGCCTGTGGGAGGAACACGCGGCCGCGATGGGCCGGGCGCTCGCCGAGCACGACCGCCTCCTGCGCTCGAGCATCGAGGCCACCGGCGGCAGCGTGGTCAAGACCACCGGTGACGGGATGCTGGCGGTCTTCGCCGACCCGGCCGCCGCCGTGGACGCCGCTCTCGGCGCGCAGCGCGCCCTCCGCGACGCCACCTGGGGCGAGACCGGTCCGCTCCGTGTCCGCATGGCGCTCCACGCCGGGCATGCCGAATCCCGGGACGGTGACTACTTCGGTCCCGCGCTCAACCGGGTGGCCCGGATCCTTGCCATCGGGCACGGCGGGCAGATCATCTGCTCGGCAATCGCCGGCGTCCTCGCACGCGAGGGTCTCCCCGCGTCGGTCGAGCTCGTCGATCTCGGCTCGCATCGCCTGCGCGACATCGACCGGCCCGAGCAGATCTACCAGGTCGTCGCCGACGACCTCCGGCGGACGTTCCCTCCCCTTCGCTCGTTGAGCACCGGCCGCTCGAACCTGCCTGTGCCGCTCACCAGCTTCGTCGGCCGGGAGAAGGAGCTTGCCGAGGTGGCGGACCTCATCGGGCGTCATCGACTCGTGACCCTGATCGGTACCGGCGGAACCGGCAAGACGCGCCTCATGCTCGAGGCCGCCGGACACCTCCTCGATCGGTTCCCGGATGGCGTCTGGCTCGCCGAGCTGGCGCCGCTCGGCGATCCGTCGCAGATCCCGTCCGAGGTCGCGCGTGCACTCGGCGCGCCGGAGGTGGCCGGCGTCCCTGCCCTTGAGACGGTCGTGGCGTTCCTGGCCGAGAAGGACCTGCTGCTGCTGCTCGACAACGCCGAGCATCTCGTTGACGGGGTGGCACGGTTTGCCGGGCGACTGCTCGGGAGCGCGCCGCATCTCCGAATCCTCTCCACCAGCCGCGAGGCGCTTGCCGTGCCGGGTGAGGCCGTGCTCCAGCTGCAGTCGCTGACCTGCCCCTCGGTCCGAGGCCAGCGGTCCTGGGCCTTCCGCGAGACCGCCGTCGATCTCGAGGACGCGGCCTCGACGGAGGCGGTCCGGCTGTTCTCCGAGCGTGCGACCGCGGTTGACCCGGCGTTCACCCTCGGCGATTCCAACGTCGTCGCGGTGGTCGAGATCTGCCGCCGCCTGGACGGCATCCCGCTTGCGATCGAGCTTGCGGCGGCGCGGGTCTCGGCGATGTCACCGGACGACATCGCGATGCGGCTCGGGGACCGGTTCCGCCTGCTCGCCGGCGGCAGGCGGACGGCCGTCCCGCGCCAGCAGACGCTCCATGCCCTCATCGACTGGAGCTGGGACCTGCTCACCGAGGAGGACCGTCGCCTGCTCCGGCGGCTGTCCGTGTTCACGGGCGGCTGGACGGTGCCGATGGCGGCGCGGATTGTCGGCGCATGGCCCTGAAGAGCTGGACCCGGCGGACCTGGTCGACGGCCTCACGCGGCTCGTCGACCGCTCGCTGCTCATCGCGGACCGGGGCACGAGCACGCGCTACCGGATGCTCGAGACGATCCGCCAGTACGCCCGCGAGAAGCTGATCGCGGCCGGGGAGGCGACGGCGCTCTCGGACCGCCATCTTGCCGTCTATGCCGCCCTCGCGGCCGAGGCCGAGGAGCCGTTGCGAGGCCCGGCGATCGTCGACTGGCTGGACCGCCTCGACGCGGAGCTCGACAACCTCGGCGCGGCCCTCGAATGGGGCCTCGAGGCCGAACCCTGGACGGCAGTCAGGTTGGCGACGGCGCTGCTCGGCTACCTTGCCGTGCGGGTCATGTCCGAGGACAACGACGCCCGAATTGTTGCGGCGGTCGAGATCGCCAGGTCACGAATTGCGGGCAACCCCGACGCCGATCCGGCTGACCAGGTCCTCGCGGCGAAGCTGCTGGGCGAGGCTGCGCGGCTGTGGGCGATGTCCGGGCGCGGCGCCGTCGCGCTCCCGTGGGCCGAGGACGCCATCGCCATCGCCGACGCGTGCGGGGATCCCACCGCGCGGCTGTATGCCCTGGGTGGCCTGTCGATCGCGACCGTCTTCACCGGCCGGGCCGGTCCGCTCGGAACTGATGTGCGCCCCGCTGTTCGAGGAGGCGGCGGACCTGGCGGAACAGAGCGGCCAATGGTGGATCCATGCCATGGCGTCGGGGTTCGCCGGCGCCAGCCTGAGCGCTTTCGACCCCGAAGCAGGCGCGGCAGCTGTCGAGCGTGGCGTCGCGGGGGCCCGGCGATCCGGGAGCCCGTACGCCGTCGCCGCGGTGTCGATCGCCCAGGGCCGGCTGCTGGGTCGGCAGGGAAGGACGGCGGCGGCGGTCGCCGCGTTCGAGGTGGCCATCCAGGGGTTCATGGAGCTCGGCGACGTGCGGCTCGCCCTGGCCGCACGCAGCGACATGGCGCATGCGCTGCGCCGCGGTGGCCGGCTCGACGAGGCGCTCGCCGTGTACCGCGAGACGATCGGCGGCTGGATGCACCTGGGGCACAAGGGAGCCGTCGCGAACCAGCTCGAGAACGTCGCGTACCTCGTCGCAGACCGCGAGGACCCCGATCGCGCTGCCCGGCTCCTGGGTGCCGCCGACGCCATGAGGGACGTGGCGCAAGCCCGCATGGCCTTCGACGAGGAGCCCGAGAACGCCGCATACCTGGAGCGGCTGCGGGCCGCCATGACGCCGCCCACGTTCGAGGCGGCCTGGCAAGCGGGGCGCGCCCTTTCCCCATCGGAGGCGGTCGCCCTCGCCTTCGGAGCCTGATCGGCCGCCGCCGTCAGGCGGCCGGGGCTGTGCCTGTGGCCGCGTCGGAGG
Source organism: uncultured Chloroflexia bacterium (assembly GCA_963732805.1). GTDB lineage: Bacteria > Chloroflexota > Limnocylindria > Limnocylindrales > CSP1-4 > CAIXZV01. Next base: position 508,767 of record CAVTAW010000002.1, on the reverse strand, counting down.
CCGGCGTTGGGTCCGGATCCGGCGGGGGCGTTGGCGTCGGGTCCGGATCCGGCGGCGGCAGCGTCGGCGCGGCCGCAACGCGGACACGGGCGCCGAATGCCGACGAGAGGCGGTCGCGCCCGTCGCCGTACGCGAAGTAGATCGTCCGGCCGTCGGCAAGGAGGGCGGCGCTGTCGCGAAGACCCGGCCCGTTGTAGATCGCGATGACCCGGCTGATCCTCCAGCGGTGGCCATTCACCGGGCGCGGCCCGACCCAGGTGTCACCGCGGTCGAAGGTCACGGCCACGGCGTTCCCGGCCGTTCGGTCGCTGCCGGATGCGTCAACCGTGTGGAACAGGACCGCGACGAACCCGTCGCCCGCGACCAGGTATGGCCGCATCGAGCGCTGCGCCATCCCGCCGACCGCGGGAGCCTTGGGGAGATAGTGGAGCTGCCACGTCCGACCGTGGTCGTCGCTGGTGACGATGCGGATCCGCCCGCCGTCCGCCACGGCGTAGTAGATGCGACCGCCGGAGTCCACGACGAGCCCCGTCGCCCAGCACGGCTCGGCCAGGCCCACGTTCACGCCCTTCAGCGCCGACGCCCAACCCAGGTTCCAGGCGGTCTCCGGGAGGGTCGCGGCGCGGACGTTCGGCCCATGGGTCAGCCGCCGGGCCCGGCGATCGAAGGTCAGGCGGGCCACCCCGAAGGAGATCCGGCCGATGTTCGAGTAACCGCCCTTGTAGAAGGGAGCCGAGAGCCGCCAGACCTTCATGTCGAGCTGGTAGCCCGCGACGTACGCAGACCCGTCCGGTGCGGTGGCGAGCTTGTAGCCGATGCGCCAGGCATCGCCGTAGCCTCGAGGTGCCGCCAGCTTGGGCACCTCCGTGTCCGCAAAGGTGTGTCCGTAGTCGCCCGACGCGACCACGTGCAGGCCATCGCCTCGCGCGGGATCCTTCGGCCAGTTGTAGGCCAGGTAGAGCGTGCCGTAGTTCGGGCTCGCCGGGTTCGTGTCGACGACCAGGTCCTCGATGCCGATGGACCAGCCACGGGTGTGGTCGGCGATGAAGCCCAGGTGCCAGGTCCGCCCCTCGTTGTCGCTGTAGCTGACCTCGAAGTGGTAGTTGGGCGCAGGTCCGCCCATCGCGGCGTAGTACAGGCGGGCCTTGCCTGCCCTGGGACCCGGACCCCACGCGACCATCGGATGGCTGCCCCCGCCGCGCGGATGACCGGCTGCCGTGCGCCAGGTCTTCCCGCCATCGTGGCTGATCCGGATCACCGGATGGCTCTTCTCCCCCGGTCCCACGGGGTACACGACCGCAAGCCGCGACGCATCGAACGGGTTCGCCGTCACGATGGGCTCGCGACTGCGGTTGAGGAGGCTCGTGGGCCGGGGGCTGACCCGGTACTCGCCGAGCACCGACCAGCTGCCGGAGAGCGCGCTGTCGGCCACTGCCTCCATCGCGCCCGGTGTCCCGGCCGGCGCGGCGGTTGCGGTTCCGGCGAGGGCGAGGACGATGACCAGGCCGGCGATCGGTCGCATCGAGGATGCCTTGCTTTCCGGGCCGTCCGTTCGCCCGACCGGTCGTCCCGGCCGCCCTGTTGGCGGCCCCGTCGGTCAGGTCCCGCGGGCAGGACCCTGTTCCCGCACCGGAGTGTGCCCACGCGGCTCATGGCACGGGGCAGGGTCAACGGTCATGGCAGCACCCGTACCTTCGATCACGGGGTGGCAGGCGACGAAAGGGGCCCTCTGGCGCTCCCCACGGGCGGCCCGCCGGCAGCACGATGATCGCGACGACAGAGATCGCCGCCGGGTGGGCTCGCGAGGCTGGCTGTCAGGTGGTGGTGGGATGCGAATCTCGCAAGCGCAGCTGACCTCGCTGTGGCTGCTCATCGGGTTCGCACTCCTGCCGTTCACCGCGTACCAGTCGGTGGTCGCGCTGGCGGCGTGGATCGCACCCGTGTTCCTGCTGCGGTTCGTGCGGACGGCGGAACGCGGCCGGCCCGCGCTGTTCCTCATCTTCGTCGGCTACGCGGCGGCCGCCTGCATCGGGGCGCGTGGCACGGCCGGGACCGGCATCGACCTCGCCTGGGGTGTCATCGCGTGCCTCATCCACGGCGTGCTGCTCATGCTCCCGTACGCGGCGGATCGGACCCTCGGTCGTCGCCTCGGCACGTGGTCCCGGCTGTTCGTGTTCCCGAGCGCGTTCGTGGCGGTGGACTGGCTGCCATCGATGTTCAATGCGACAGGGACGTTCGGCTCTGCTGCGTACTCGCAGCTCGGCGACCTGGCGTTGATGCAGCTCGCCTCGATCACCGGCCTGTGGGGCGTCACCTTCCTGATCGGGTGGTTCGCCTCGACGTTCAATGCCGCCTGGGAGCACGGTTTCCGCCGCCGCGAGGTTGCTGGTCCAGCGGTCGCGTTCGGGTTCGTGTTCATCGCCGTCTTCGCCTTCGGGATCGCCCGGCTGGAGCTTTCGACGCCAACGTCATCGACCGTGAGGATCGCGGCCGTCACCGCCGACCAGGCGTTGGTCGATGGCGCGACGGCCGACATCGACTTCGCGACCTTCTATGGTTCCACCGACGCGCAGCGAGCGGCGGTCCGACCGAGGCTCGTCGCGACGGTCGATTCGATGCTGGCCCGCACCGAGACAGCCCTCCGGTCCGGGGCGGAGGTCGCCGCCTGGCAGGAGGATGCCATCTGGATCCTCGAGGAGGATCGACCGGCCACGATCGCCCGGGTCGCGGCCGTCGCGAAGCAGTACCACGCATACATCCAGATGACGCTCGGCGTATTCACGCGCAGCCCCGGCCTGCCCTACCTGCGCAACCAGGCGATCCTCCTGGACCCGAGCGGCACCGTCGCATGGACCTACGACAAGACCCACCCCGTGTTCCCGGGCGAATGGCTCGCGACCCTTCGCGGCTCCGGCACCCTGCCGCTCCTCGATACCCCATCCGGGCGGCTGAGCACGGCGATCTGCAACGACGTCGGCTACCCCGCCTTCGTGCAGCAGGCGGGATCGAACGGCGTCGACATCCTGATCGCACCAACCCACACCGTGGCTGCGGTCTGGGCAACGAACGACGCCGCCGAGGCGACCTACCGCGGGATCGAGAATGGGTTCACGCTCGTTCGACCCACCGGCAACGGGCCGACGCTGATTGACGACCCGGAGGGGCGGATCCTGGCCAGCCAGAACGCCACGGCCGGCGGCACCATCGTCGCGGCGCAGGTGCCGACACGCGGCGTCCAGACGATCTACGGCCGCATCGGCGATGCCTTCGCCTACCTGTGTGTGCTGGGCCTGGTCGGGCTCGCCACGCTCGGATTCGCCAACCGCCGGCGTGTCGGCGTGAGTCGACTCCAGGCGGCGTAGCGGCGCACGAGCTCGTCGCCAGGACACGATCGCCACATCGCGGGCGCGGCGGCCAGCGAGGGAGACGCCGGTTCATCCCCGAGCACACCGTGGGCCGCAAATCCCGCACCTGGCGCGGAGCGGATGGCCCGATCGCCGCTGCCGGGCTGGGAGGTTCGGCCGGTTGAACGACAGGCTCACACAGGCGACGGTCGTGGGCGATGACCACTCGCCGTCTCCCCGCTCTCCTGTTCGTGGTGCTCGCCGCCGCGATCTTCGCCGGCATGGCCGCGCCCGCTGCGGCCGCCGGCCTGCCCCGGGCGAGGCACTACCACGTCGGCGGCCGGATCACCCTGGACACGAATCTGCTGTCCCGGAGTGGGGCCTCGGCGTGGGCGATCGACGAGTACCTTCGAGCGCGGACGCGGCTGCCGGCGCTCGGGGCCGCCTTCATCGACGCGGAGCGCAGGTACGGAGTCAATGCCCGGTTCCTGCTGGCAGCTGCGCTCCACGAGTCGGGCTGGGGGAGCGGCTACATCGCACGGGTGAGGCACAACCTGTTCGGCCTCAACGCCTACGACCGTGATCCCGTCCGCTATGCGAGCGCCTTCAAGACGTATGCCGCGAACATCGAAGCGACCGCCAAGTTCATCAAGGACTTCTACCTCACCCCCGGCGGTCGCTGGTGGGGCGGGCAGCCGACCCTGCGGAGCATGCAGCGCTTCTGGTCCTCGTCCGGAAGATGGGGCGAGGCCGTGAGCAGCATCGCGAGCTCGATCCACCTTGCCACGCTGTCACGTCGCTCCATCCGGTTCGCCAACCCTGTCGTCCGCGGCCTGCTGCACGGTGGCGACCGGGCAACGATCCAGCTGAGGTGGACCGGCGGCGCCCTGCCCCCCGGTATCCAGTTCCGGGCCACCTGGGTGCCGGTCGCCCTGGATGCCGATGTCGTCGCACCGACGGCGGGCGGCACCGATGCCCGCCCGACGACGGTCAAGGCGCGCCGTGCGAGGGCGAGGGCCCGTACGATCACCATCACGGCGACAGCCCCGCGACAACCAGGCCGTTACCGGCTCCAGGTCTCGATGCAGGACCTCCGTGGTCGACCCCTCCCGCGGGCCGACCGGATCACGATCCCGGCCGTCGATCTCCGCATCTGGGCCAACCGCGCCGTGGGCGTCGACCTCGAGCCTGGACCGGACGGCAGGAGCCTGACCGTGCGGATCACGAACACCGGCCGCGAGGCGATCCCGGCCGTGCCCACCTGGGCCTCGTCAGCTCCGAGTCACACCGAGATCCAGGAGGTCCGCTCGGTCGTCACGGTGACCGCGACCAGCGGCGACCCGGCCCAGCCGGCCCCGGTGACGCTCCTTTCCGCGCCGCTCGCGGACGACCTGAAGCCGGGAGCCTCGGTCACGTTCGCGCTGCACGGGATCGATGCGGCAACCGGGCGGACCACGAACTGGCTGTCTGCGGACCTGCGTGTCCTTGGCGACCCGACCTGGCTGGCTGCGTACGTCCCGGTCGGCGTCCGGCGCTCCGGCACGGACCTTGGCCCACTGACGTTGCCGGCACGAGCGCAGCCCGAGGGCATCCCCGGACCGGACACCGAGCCCGAGACGACGACGCGACCCTCGCCCGCGCCGACACCCACACCCGCCCCCGTCCCCACCCCGCCGCCTGCTCAGACGCCGGCCGCGACACCCAGTCCCGTGACCCCGACGCCCACGCCCGCAGCCAAGCCCAAGACCACGGCCCCCACGAAGCACGTCACCACGACCCGCTCGGAACACAGCCGGTCGGTCACCTATCGCGGACGCTGGGGTAACGCACCGTACCGGGGCTACATCGGCGGCAACGTCACCTGGTCCACGACGCCTGGCGCGACCGCGACGCTAACGTTCACCGGCTCGTCGGTGAAGTGGGTCGGGCCGAGGGGTCCGACGCGGGGACGCGCCCTGGTGCTCGTGGACGGGCGCGTGGCTGCGCGCGTCAACCTGTGGAGCACCTCGTTCGTTGCCCGGTCGGTCCTCTTCGCACGCTCCTTCCACTCCACCGGTCGCCACACGCTCACGATCAAGGTGCTCAGCTCACCGGGCCACCCGTACGTCGCCATCGACGGGTTCATCGTGCGGTCCTGATCCCCGCTCCCGCAGCGACAACGGACGATCAGTCTCCGAGCACGACAACATCCGACGGTGTGCGCACGAGCGGCAGCGGCGAGAAGACGAGCAGGACGATCGAGGCGGCCATCCCGGCCCAGCCGAGCGCGATCCCGCCGCGAACGCCGATCCAGCTCGCGAGGACCGCGGCCAGGAGCGCGCCGATCGGGTAGGCGATGCCATGCGAGAAGACCTCCAGCGTGGCGTTGACCCGACCCAGGATGCGGTCCGGTATGACGCCCTGGATCAGCGAGATCTCCGCCACGCCCTCGATCGTCTGGAAGCCGTCGCCGATCAGCTGCGGGATGAACACCATCAGCGTCGCGAGGATGAGCGGCCCGCCGGCCAGCGGCGTCAGCACGCCGACGATCGACGCGCCCGTCGCGGTCCAGATGAGGGCCGGGCCAAACCCCAGCCGATCGATGACTCTCGACGCGAGGAACGAGCCGACGAGCGAGCCGACCCCGCCCGCGGAGACGACCACGCCGAGCAGGAACGGGGTCAGGTGCAGGTCGTCGATGAGATAGATCGTGTAGAGGACGCCGTAGAACGAGCCGGCAACGTGGGCGATGACTGAGCGCAGCGTCAGCGGTACCAGGATCGGGTGCCGGCCGACGAGCCGCAGCCCCTCAACGATCTCGTGCCGGATCGGCGTGGGCGACGCCCGCGTCGGGCGTGGCGGCTCGGGGCTGCGGATGAGGCCCAGCGAGATCGCGGAGACGAGGAAGGAGATGGCATCGACCAGGATCGCGAACGGCGCGCCGATCAGCTGGACGAGCCCGCCCCCGAGGCCCGGGCCACCGATCTCGGCGAGCGACGAGCTCGTGGCCAGCTTGCTGTTGCCTTCCACAACGCGATCGACCCCGATGAGTGACGGGACGTAGGCCGGATAGGCAGCATCGAACAGCGCCCCGAGGCAGCCCTCGAGAAACACGACCAGGTAGAGCTGCTCCATCCGGAGTGCGCCGGCGAGATAGACGGCAGGGACCGAGAACAGCACGACCGCACGGATCGCGTCGGCCCAGATGAGCAACGGCCGCCGCCGCAGGCGGTCGACCCATGCGCCCGCGAACAAGCCGACCAGTAGCACGGCGAGGCTGGCCGCGACGACGAGCAGGGCCATCTCCAACGGGCCTGCGCCCAGCACCAGCAGCGCGACCAGCGGCACGGCCGTGCGCGTCACCACGGAACCGAGCTCGGACACCGTCTGACCGGCCCAGAGCTTCATGAAGTCGGCGTGTCGCCAGAGCGACGTGGTGGTCATGGTGGGTGAGCGTACGTCGATCGCAGCCTCCGGCGCGTACGCTGGCGCGTACGCTGGAGTTCGACACCCGCGTCGAGGACGTCCGTGACCGAGACCGCGCTGGCCGCCGCGAGGTCAGCATTCCATCGCATCCTGGCCGAGCCCAGGCCTGCGGACCTATGGGAGCTGCAGAAGGCGCTCCTGGTGATCGGCGGCGAGCCCGCGGCCAGGGCGCGCGTGGTGGCACGCGCCTTCCACGCCTGCCTTCGCGACCTCCAGAGCAAGTCGGCCTCACGCGCCGCCAGCCGCTGGGGCGCCGTGCTCGGCACCGGCGCCGTGGGCAGCGTCAGCATCACCGAGATGCTCGCCAGGCAGGAGGGCGCATTGCATCGCCTGCTGCAGAGCGGGGTGCCCGCGATGCTCGAGATCGGCTCCGCGCTGAAGTCGGCCGAGGCGTGGGAGGTCGAGGCGCGACTGCTCTACGACGAGCTGGCGTGGTTCCTGTACGACGAGCTCTGGGATGTCTCCGCAACCACCCGGCCCGACCTTTCCCCCGCCGAACGCCGCGACCAGATCGATCTGCTGCTCGATCCACTGCTCGACTCCGCGGTGTCCAATGCCGACCGCGCGGCGCTCGCCGTCAATGTCTTCCGTGCCGTGCTCGCAGCGCGCATGCTCCCCGTTCTCGACGAGATGCCTGACGGGTCCACGAGCTAGCGGAATTGTGAGGGGGCTACGGCAGGTCGGCGCCTCCGCGGCCGCTTCGCATCGGGGTGGTCGGCCCGGTCTCAGGTCCAGAGGACCGAGAGGGCCACGGCCGACAGCTGGAGGCCGATCCTGTAGACGGTATGGCCGAGCCGTCCGGCTCGAACCTGCAACCTCGACGATGCTGACGCTCGTGGGATCTGGCGGTGGGATCTCGGTCGGTCAGCCGGTCACCACCGTCAGGCCGAGTGCGCGGGCCGCCTGCGCCTGGCGCAGATCGAACGTCAGGAAGCTGACCCCGGGCGCGGACACCCGTTGCGCCGCAGCGAGGTGGAGGGCATCAAGCGTTCGCACACCGGTAGTTTCCGCGATCATGGCCGCAGACTCACAGGTCGCGTCGTCGAGCTCGATGATCGAGAACGAGCGCAGATCGCCGGTGAACGCCGATCGCGCGGCCGCGAGGTCACGTCCCGAGAGCAGGCGAGCGAGGTTGCGGCGGACCTCCACGACGGTGTGCCGGGCCGTCAGGAGCCCCAGGTCGGCTCGGAGCAACGCGTCGGCGGCGCCCGAATTGACCTCCTCCACGTAGCGCTTGAGCAGCGCGCTCGAGTCGACGTAGGTGCTCACTCCCCGCGATCCTCGGACAGCACGTCGAGCACTCGCCTGGACGCCTTCGATCGGCGTACAGGAGCAAGTGGCGAATCCGTGCCGGGGGTGATCCAACCGGCGCGGATCCCGTCCTCGATGCGCGCGCGACCCGGCACGGGACCGAGAACGGCCTTTGGCCGGCCGCGGTCGGTGACCCGCAGGACCTCGCCCCGTTCCGCCCGATCGAGGTACTCGGAGAGACGCTGCTTCAGCTCACGGATCCCGACATCAGCCATGTAGACACATTATCACGCCGATGTGTCTACATCATGGGCCAGGATCGCGTCCCGGGCGAAGCTGGCCCGCGCTCATCCAGGGAGCCCGGCCGACGTTCCGGCGTCACGCCGACGCAATGCGCGACGCCAGGTCGATGATGCCGGCGCGAGCGGCATGTCGCCACACTGCCCGGGTCACCCTTCGCGGAGGAGCACGTGCGCGCAGCATCCCATCGCCCGCGTGGCGCGGTCGGCGCCCGCGGGTCGCGACGAGTCCTCGATGCGCATCCTCGAGCTCGCGGTTGCCGCGGGTGCCGGCTTGGCGGCTGCGCTCCCGGAGCTCGTCCGGTGACCGACGCGGCTGGTGTCCGCGCCTGGCTCTACGATGCGCGTGGCGACGACCGCGAGGTGGACGTCGTGCACGATCCGCCCATCCGTATCCGCGACCACCAGCTGCTGTGGATCGACATCGTCGGCCGGGACCGGGCGACGCTCGAGGCGGTGGGCGCGGCCTACCAGCTCCACGGCCGCACCGCCGCGGCTCTGGCTGCGCCAGGCCGGGCCGGCATGACCCCGACCCTCCGGCGCCACGACGACTACCTCCATGTCGGCCTGCGGAGCGTCAACGCCGGTCGTGGCGGCGACGTGGTCGTGGTGGGCTTCGACCTCGTCGCAGCCCCCAACCTGGTCGTCACCGTCCGCGACGGCCCGATCGAGGCGTTCGAACAGTTCCGCGAGGAGATCGAGGGGATCACCGAGATCGGGCGGCTGGACACGGCAACGTTCACGGCCGTGCTCGTGGGCGCGGTGCTGGCCGGGTACCTCCGCCTGGTGGAGGATCTCGAGCAGCGCGTGGACGTCCTCGACGCCGCGGCTCTTCGCTCACGCCGGGCGGGACCGGTGGTGAACGAGATCGCGGCGCTGCGGGCCCGCGCCGCGACCCTGCGGCGGGCCCTGGCCCCGCACCGCCAGTCCTTCGCCGCCCTGGCCCGGCCGGACTTCGCGATGCACGAGAGCCTCGGGCGACCCTGGCCGGGGCTGCTCGAACAGCTCGACATCACCCTCGCAGCCATCGAGACGGCGCGCGAGCTGCTCTTGGGCACGCACGACCTGGTCATGACCCGCGTTGCCCAGCGGACGAACGACACGGTGAAGACGCTGACGATCATCTCGGCCGTGCTCCTCCCCGCGAGCCTCATCTCGTCCCTGTTGGGCATGAACTTCAAGCTGCCGATCTTCGACGACGTGGTGAACTTCTGGTGGGTCCTCATGGCGATGGGCGTGCTCATGCTCGGTACGCTCGCCATCGCCCTCGTCCGGGATCGAGCCTAGCCGTCGTTCCGGCACCTGCACGGCGAGGCCGAACTCCGCCCTGTGCGGCCCGGCACCGACCCTCGTTACGCGGGCTCTGCGGCGGAGCGTTCGCCGAGCTCGGAGCCCATGAGCACCGGCGCAACCCGGCGTGGCCGGAGCGCAGGCGCGACGGGGAGCGGTCGCCGCAGCGGCCGGCTGACCTTGCGCCGACGCTCGGCCCCGGGCTCCACGCCGACCACACGCCGCATCAGGCCCTCATAGCCGTCGGCCATCGTCGACGCGCTGAAACGGTCCACAGGGCCTTCGAGCTCGCCCAGGAAGCTCACCTGCTCGCCGGCCGCCTCCGCGGCCGGCAGGAAGACCTCGCAGCGTCCCGACCTTCGCCGCGATCCGGAGCGGCGCTGATCGCCACGAGCTGGGCGGCCGCGCCGTGAAGCGCCCGGGCAAGGGCCGGGTGGTCGACCCGGCCGTGGAACGTGGCGATCACCGGCACAGGGGAGGCGGCGGCGAGGGGGATGCTGAGCAGCTCCAGGTGGCTGTGGATGACGTCGAGGGCGCCGGCGGCGGCGCGTTCGAGGACCGCGTTGACGGTGGCCACCATCCAGGGCAGCGGATCCTCGCCCAGGCCGGCCGGACGCAGGGCCCTGGGAATCGTGACGACGTGCTCGTCGGGCACCTCGGAGTCACCGCTGGCGAAGGTGACGACCTGGTGGCCCCGCCGCCCCAGCTCCAGGATGAGCTCATGGACGATCCGCTCGCTGCGGCCGTAGCCGACCGGCGGGACCGCGTTCGATGGGTGGGGCGACCATGGCGATGCGGAGCGGGTTCATCTGACGTCGGCCTCCTGCGGGCGGGCGCCCACCTCCGGGCGACTGGCGGAGCGTGACCCCGACCACGGACCGGTCGCATCGCTGATGGGGCAGTCGACCTTCCCGGCCCATTACAACGGGACCCGTCACCCGGACCTCGCCCGGTCTGCGCCATCGCCTTGGCGATCGTTCCCGCTCGCCGGCGGCGAAAGGCGGAAGCCCACGGCCGCGGGGGACCAGCCCGGGCGGGGTCGAAGCGAGAGGTGGCGTGACGCCGCGTGCCGCGTGCGCCCGCGGCAGCCGCCCCGCCAGGCCTGGCCGATTCAGCGACCCGCGGCGAGATCCCGGTGAAGGCGCCCGGTCAGCGGGTACTCGGGGTCGTGCCAGCCATGCGATGAGGCGCTCCCCGGCGGGACGAGACTGTCCACGAACGCGGCGTCGTCGGCATCGAAGCCGTGCTGGAAGACCCCCAGGTACTCCCTCCACTGCTCAAGAGTGCGGGGACCCGCGAGGATCGACGTGATGTGCCCGTTGGCGAGGAGCCAGTTCACCGCAAACTGCACCGGCGACATGCCGCGCGAGCGGGCGCGATCGGCCATCGCCGCCGCAACCCGCATCGATTCCTCGCGCCACTCGCGGCCGAGGATCTCCTTGTCGGCTCGCGCCGCCCGGGAATTGGCCGGCGGCGGCTCACCCGGCCGGTACTTGCCGCTGAGCATGCCCCGGGCGATCGGACTGTACGGCACGATGCCGAGCCCGTGGTGGGTCGCTGCCGGCAGCAGCTCCACCTCCGGTCGCCGGTTGAGCGCGTGGTAATACGGCTGGACCACGATCGGGGCCGGGACGCCCGTCGCGCGGGCGATCGCGACCGCCTCGGCGAGGCGCCAGCCGCGGAAGTTGGACACGCCCCAGTAGAGCGCTTTCCCCTGGTGCACGACATCGCCCATCGCCCGCACCGATTCCTCGAGCGGCGTGACCGGGTCATCCTCGTGGAGGTAGTAGACGTCAACATGGTCCGTGCCCAGGCGGCGCAGGCTGCGCTCCATGTCGGCCCGAACGTGGCGCCTGCCGGTGCCTGCATCATTCGGGCCGTCGCCGGTCGGCGGCCCCACCTTCGTCGCGATCACCCACCGGTCGCGCTGAGGCGCGACCAGGCGCCCGACGATCTCCTCGCCCCGGCCCGAGGCATAGACGGCCGCCGTGTCGATGAAGTTGATCCCCGCGTCGAGGGCCTCGCCCACGATCTGCGCGGCCTCATCCTCGGGCGTGACCTTCCCGAACATCATCGTCCCGAGGCAGATGGGCGAGACGCGGAGGCCGCTCGCGCCCAACGTCCGGTACTCCATCAGTCGTCGTCCTCCGCGATGGGCAAGTGGGCGCAGCGTCCCGGCCGGCGAGTGTGAACTAGCCGCCGCGCTGGGCCGTGGGCCGGTTCGCAGGAACCCGCGTCGTGGGTCCGCCATGTTCGCCCCGGATCCAGTCTACCCATCACCACCCGCGAGCAAGGGTGCTGCGGACTGCATCTCCGGTCAGGAATCGAGAAGCGCCCGACCCGGCCCGCCGGGTACATTCACGCCGCGAAGCAGTCCCTCCTCCGGTCCCGACAGCCGACGCTCCGCGCGATCGCCGAGGGGACCGCGGTCCTGCCCGACGACCTTCGTCTCCCGATGCGGCTGGAGCAGCTCATGTCCTATCTCGTGGATTTCACCAACGTCTCGACCATCGGCCTGGAGACCTCGCCGGTGGCGCCGGCGCTCGCCGGACTTCGAGCGAACGAGGCTCGCTACTTCAAGAACAAGTACGACCATGACTTCACGGTGCAGCCGGCGAGCGAGGCTCGGGAGGCCATCGACTGGGTGCACCGCATCCTCCGGGAGGAGCGCGGCATCGTGATCGAGTCCCGTCCGCTCGAGGCGACGGCCTTCCAGGTCGAGAACATCCGGTGGGCCTACGTGTTCTACGAGAGCGGCCTGTCCATCAACGTGCTGTACACGATCGACGACGCCGGCAAGCGGGCGGTGGGGTTCAAGCTCTCCGACGGGATGGACGTTCCCGCCGAGCTCGCCTCGTTCAAGTTCGCACGGCAGAAGTCCAGGCTGGCCGGAACGATCCGGGGCTCGTTCTTCGTGATCAAGGGCGAGCACTGAGCCCCCTGCGGTCGTGTCGCTCAGCGTCTCAGGACGAGGAACAGGGCGCCCGCAACCACGAGCACCGCGATTCCGGCGACAAAGACCCAGTCGCCCCACCAGAGCGCTCGATTGACGCGGCCGACCACGATGAGGATCGCGGAGACCACCGCCATCAGGGTCAGGAATGGATGAGCTAACACGCGAGGCGGCATCTGGTGCCTCCAGTCAAGACGGCCCGATGGGGCCTGCAAAAGCACCCACTGCGGGCGCTACCCACGGAACGCATCCATGAACCGAACACGCGTCCCGATGCGCATGGCCGAGTTGGCATAGACCCGACCGGCCAGCCAGATGAGCCCGGCTATCGCCGCGACGATCAACACCAGCGCGAGACCGAGCTGCCAGGCCGGCGCGTCGCCGCCGGAGATGCGCACCGCCATGAGGATCGGCGAGAACGGTGGCAGCACGGAGGCGACCAGGGCAAGAGGGCTCAACGGGTTGGCCAGGTAGACATAGGCAAGCAGGTAGGCGGCGATCTGGAACACGCTGATCGGTGCGACGGCACCCTGGACCTCCTCCGAGCGCGAGACCAGCGCGGCCAGCGTCGCGTAGGCCGTCGCGTAAAGCATGAAGCCGAGCAGGAACCAGATCAGGTACCCGAGGACCGGCATCACGCCGAGGGCCGGAGTGGTGACCGCGTTGGTCGCAGCAACTGAGGCGAGGGTGGCGGCCGCCACGATGGCGAGCTGCAGCAAGCCGACGAGGCCGATCCCGACGATCTTGCCCGCGAGCAGCTGGCTCGGCCGGACGGTGGCGAGGAGAACCTCCATGATCCGGCTCGACTTCTCCTCGACCACGCCCTGCGCCACCTGGCTCCCGTAGAGGCCGAGCGCGATCCAGAGCAGGATCCCAACGGCGAGCCCGACCACCCGATCCTGCGTCAGCCCTGGCTTCGTCGATTGGAGGGCCTCGATCGGGACCTGCGCCCCGCTCATCACCGACGCCAGGTCCGCCGGGGAGAGGCCGGCCGCCGACAGGCGCGCGGCCAGCACCGCCCGTTCGAGCGCGGCCTGGACCAGCGATGGCGCCGATTCCTGCACGACGGCCGTCGGCGAGGTCGCGGACCCGGTCACCAGCACGTCGAGGGTTCCCCCGGACACCTGGGCCCTGCCGGCGGCCTCGTCGGCGATGTTGCTCACCGTGACCGGCTGCCTCAGCGCAGTCGCCGACGCGCTGAATGCCTGCTCGAGGGCCTGCGATCCGCCGCTGAATTCCACGCGCACCGCCGAGGTCTGGCCGCCGATGAGCGAGTACCCGACGACCCCGATCACCACCAGGGCGACCATCAGGACGGTGGGCCCGATGAAGACTCGCGAGCGCAGACGGACGAGCATCTCGCGGCGGACCACGAGGACGAAGGGGGGCAGCGCGCTGCCCGACCCGGGGGCGGGAGATGCCGAGGTCGGTGCCGGCATGTTCGGTCAGCCCCTCACGACGAGGGCGAGGACAGCGGTGACCGCCAGCAGCGCGTAACCGGTCACAGCGATCCTGTTGCCCCAGGGGGAACGCCGGTTTGCTCGGCCGTAGACGATGAGGGTAGCGGCGACGACCACCGGCAGGATCAAGACTGGACTACGCAAGGCCTGGCGCCTCCGGCGGCCGGCTCTCCCCGACTACGTCACGGAACACCTCGACGAGGCTCGCCTCCGCGCGCCGGAACTCCTGCACCGGCCCGGTCTCCAGTGCCGTCCGCAGGATCTCCTGGTCGTCGGCCCCGTCGCCCAGCGCGATCAGCACACGGGTGCCGTCGATGCGCACCACGGCGGCACCCGGCACACGCTCCGGCCAGTCCGGCGGAGCGCCTGGTGCATCGACCCACAGCCTCCTGGGGCCTGCCCGGCGCAGGTCGTCGACGGTTCCGCATGCGACGAGCCGGCCGCGATCGATGATCCCGACCCGGTCGCAGATCCGCTCCACGAGGTCGAGCTCGTGGCTGGAGAACACGACCGCGACACCCGCGTCGGCCCGCTCGCGGAGGACGCCGGTCATCACGTCGAGCGCGACCGGGTCGAGGCCGGAGAAGGGCTCGTCGAGCACGAGGACCTCGGGCGTGCAGATCAGCGCCGCAGCCAGCTGCATGCGCTGCTGGTTGCCGTGGCTGAGGGCCTGGAGCTCGTCGTCGCGGCGGTCCGCCAGGTCGAACCGCTCGAGCCAGTGCTGCGCTGCGCGCCGCGCAGCGACACCGGCCATGCCATGAAGCTCCCCGAGGTACACGAGCTGCTCCAGGAGGCGCATCTTGGGATAGAGGCCGCGCTCCTCGGGCATGTACCCGATCCGCCTTCGGGTCGCAAAGTCGAGCGGCGCGCCGGCCCAGCGCACCTGTCCGGCATCGACCGCCAGCACGCCGAGGATGATCCGCATCGTCGTCGTCTTGCCTGCACCGTTGCGGCCCACAAAGCCGAACAGCTCGCCGGCGCGGACCTCGAAGGTGAGGCTCTCGAGGGCGACGAGGTCGCCATAGCGCTTCGAGATGCCGTCGATCTCGAGGGCTCGAGCGACGTCGTCCATCTGTCCCCTTTTGCCGAAGCGTCGGGCTCGTGGATCGCCTTTCCGCGAATGCTACCGACTCCGCGTTTGCGACCATGGTGCCCCCGCTCGCCTGCGGTGATGATGAGAGTGCGTTGCGTCGCGGCCTGATCGCCGACTGGGGCCGCACGGAGCGGTCGTGCGGGATGGGGAGCCGGCGGACGGGAGCGGCCAACCAGCGGCATGACTCGAAGCAAGGCACGTGCTCCCGGCCGCCGGCGACGACGATGCCGCCGGCGGCCGTTGCGTTCCTGGCCGGCCCGCAGGGCACGGCCATCGATTTCAGGAAGCGCGCTCCCTGACGATCCGACCCAGCTCGAGATGGCGCACGGCCCGCAGGGCCGGGATCTGCGACAGCAGACCCGTGATCACGATCGCCACAGCGGTCAGCAGCAACGTGGTCGGCCGCATGTCGAGATTGAACTGGAACATGTCGGACGAGAACGAGGCCATGAACACGGCTGCCACGAGGTACCCGATGACCAGGCCCGGAACGAGGCCGATGGCCGTGAGCAGCAGGTTCTCGCCCGTGATCAGGCGAGAGACGGTCGCGCTCGGCATACCCAGGGTGCGCAGCACGGCGATCTCGCTGGCCCGCTCGGAGATGCTGGCCATGAGCGTGTTGTAGATCAGGGCGAACGCCAGGATCCCGCCCAGGACGACCATCACGCCGATGAACGCGTAGAACAGGCCCAGGAACTGGTTCATGAGGTCGAACAGGGCCCGGTTGTTGACGACGGCTGCGACCCCGTCGAGCTGGCGAAGCGCGGACGTCACCGCATCGGCGTTCGCGTCCGTGGCGTAGCGCACGTAGACGACGTTCTCGATCGATGCGCCCCCGGCAGCTGCGGCGCCGCCCAGGATCGATGACAGGTACGACAGCGACGCGTAGACGGGCGTGCCCAGCGGCTCGTTGACGAACCCGGCCACGGTGGCGTCGGCGGAGGCCTGGATGGTCGCCGCTTCGCTGCTCCCGCCCGAGCCGGTGCCGCTGCCCGCGCCCGTCGCGAGGCTGAGCGTCACGCTGTCGCCCGACTTCGACGTGCAGCCGGTTCCGCAGCGCGACACCGAGGAGCACGCCGTCGTTCGGCAGCGAGAGCTCGTGCCCGCTCGAGTCGTAGAAGCCGTGCATCGTCGTGTCGGGCTGGAACGCGGTCAGCTGCGTGAGGTAGCTGTTGGCGCCCGATGACACCGACACCGGCCACTCGGCGCCGGGTTCAGCTTGGCTGATGCCGTCCACCGCCTCGATCGGGGCGACGACCTCCTGCGTGACCGGCGCGATCGGGTACACCGACGCGTCCTGGCGAGCCACGTCCACGAACTGGCGGTGCATCAGGATGTCTACGGTGTCGATCATCCCCCACGAGGCGAGGATCAGGATCGAGGCGAAGACGACGCCGCCCATCGTGGCCAGGCTCCGGCGCGGGTTTCGGCCGATGCCACGCAGCGCCACGCGCCAGCGGACCGGCAACCGCCGGAGCGGCGGGATGATGCGCTCGAGCCGGCTCTCCCCGCCGGATCCGACGGGGGCGATGCCGCGCATCGCCTGCGCCGGGTTCATGGCGGCCGCCCGGCGGGCCGGCACCCAGGCCGCGGCGATCGACGCCAGCAGCCCGATCACGACGCCCGCCGCGACCGTGGTCGCCCGCACGTCGGTTACGCGGCTGGGGATGCCCAGCTCGCCCGTGTAGATCGAGCTGATCACGCCCGCCAGCAGCGCCCCCAGCAGCGCGCCGAGCACGGAGCCGATGACGCCGACCGCGACGCCATAGCTCGTGTAGTGGAGGGTTACCGTCCGGCGCCCCATCCCGTTCGCGCGCAGCGTGCCGATGACGCCCCGCTGCGAGGCGATCATCCGACCCAGGAGCACGAACGTGGCGAACGCCGCTGCGCCCAGGAACATGATCGGGAACGCCAGCGACATCTCGCCGAACCCGCTCACGTCCTCCTGGAGCGCGGCATTGGATGGCTGCTCGGCCTTGGTCATCACGTCCAGCGCCCCGGCCGATCGCATCGCAGACGCGGTGGCCTCGGTCGCCGACTGGGACCCGTCGGGTCCGAGCCAGGCCAGTGCCTGGCCCTGGACGGCGGCGGCGGGCAGCGCGGAGACGAGCGATTCGGGCGCGAACAGGACACCGAAGTCGTCAGGCAGGACGAACACCTCCTGGCGGCTCTTGGCGAGCCAGATGTACTCGGGCGAGAAGACCGTGCCCAGCACCTTGAGCTCGCGCCAGCTGGTGCCGTCGAGGATCTGGATCGTGTCGCCAGGCTTGAGATGGAAGTTGTTGGCCATGTGCTGCTCGACCAGCACGCCATTGGGCATCGACGGATCGAGCCGCGTGCCATCGAGCACGAGGACGTCGTTCACCGGGGCAGGGCTCCCATCGTCCGGCAACCCGACGGCGCGGCCCAGCAGCTGCTGGTCACCGACCTTGATCGGCACGTCGGCGACGGACCGGGTCGAGGTTGCCCGGACGTCGGGCACGGCGGCCACGGCCGCGGCGACGCTCGCCGGGTCGCCGCCCACCGCCGTCATGTCCGCGAAGTGCGTCTCGGTATAGAGCTGTTCGTAGGAGGCGGTGAGGTTGAGGAACGCGTCGTAGGAAGCGCCGAACAGCGCGACCCCCAGCACGACTGTCACGATGACGGCCAGGAACGGGCCCCGCCGGGCCCGAATCTCGCGCAGCATCGAGCGTCTGAGGAGTCTCACCAGGTCACCTCCTCAGGTCGGGCCGGGTTCGGCTGCAGCACGTCGTCGACGATCTCCCCGGAACGCAACCGGATCACGCGGTCGGCCATGGTCGCGATCACCGAGTTGTGGGTCGCGAACATGACGGTGCGGCCGCCGGAGCGCGCCAGGCGATGGATCACGCCCAGCACGGCTCGCCCCACGTCGGCATCGAGCGAGCCGGTCGGCTCGTCGCACAGCAGGATCCGGGGCGATTTCACCAGGGCACGCGCGATCGCCACGCGCTGCTGCTCGCCGCCTGAGAGGGCGCTCGTGAAGTGCTCGAACCGCTCACCCAGGCCAACCGACTCGAGCGCCGCTCGAGCGTCCGCCTCGTCTCGGCCGACCAGCTCCGCCACCAGCGCGACGTTCTCGATCGCCGTCAGGGTCGGGACGAGGTTGAAGAACTGGAACACGAACCCGACCTCGTCCCGGCGATAGGCGGTCAGCTGGCGATCGTCGAGGCCCGCGAGGTCGCGGTCGCCGACCTCGATCGTGCCGCCGGTCGGCGACTCGATCCCGCCCACGATGTTCATCAGCGTCGTCTTGCCCGAGCCGCTGGGCCCCAGCACGACCACGAACTGCCCGGCCTCGATGGACAGGTTGGTGCCCCGTAGCGCGTGTACCGCCACCTCGCCCGAGCCGTAGGTCTTGGTCATGTCCCGGAACCGGATCGCCACTCCGTCCCCGCCGACCGGCGGCGGCGCGATATCCGAGTCGCTGCGCGGCGGCTCCTGGACGACGGGCTGGGTCATGACGTGCCTCCTCTGGCGGACGGGGTTGATGGCCGTTCGGTCGATGCGATGGGTTGCTGGAACAGGCGGACGATGACGGTGCGGAAGCCGTCGACGTCCGTGTCCGGGTCGACGATTCGGTGGAGCAGCAGGCCGTCAAGCGCCGCCGCGACAAACACACCCGCGGCCTCGGGCGCGAGCTCGGGCGTCGTGGCGCCCTCCGACGCCGCACGCACGCGGTCCGCCACGAGCTCGCGGAACTCGGTGAGGCTGCCCACGATCAGGCGCGACAGCTCGGGGTCACGGACAGCCCGGACCATCGCCTCGATCAGGAGTGCGGCCGTCGGCGTCTCGGGATCGAAGCGCCCGATGGCGTCGGTGGCGCCCGCGAGGGCCTCGGTCAGCGATGGCTCCGTCATGAACGGGACCACCGCCTGGCCGATCTCCTGCTCGAGCGCGGCAACGACCGCGCTGCGAAGCAGGACGTCCATCGACCCGTAGTGGTAGTGCACGAGCGCCGGGTTGACGCCTGCGCGTGCCGCGACGGCCCGCGTCGTCACGGCGTCCCAGCCGAGCTCGGCAACCAGCTCGACGGCTGCCTGGGCGATCTTCGCTCGAGTGGCATCCCCCCGTGTGCCGCGGCCCGATCCCGTGCCTTGTTGCTCCAAGTTGGTCATTTGCCCAATCATACAACGAAGCGGCGAGGTCAGGCTGCGGCCGCCACCGGGCCGTGGGTGTGGGCGTACGCGTCGAGCCGTGCGAGCTCGTCGGCGTACAGCGGGCCCAGCATCCGCCCGATGAACAGCCGCAGGAGGATGCCGCCCAGCCCCGGCTCGTCGAACACGGTGTCGAAGCGGACGACGCAGCCCCCGCCCGACGGCGCCACGGTGAACGTGGTGACCACGCCGTCGCCCGTCTCGACCAGGCGGCGGCCCGGCTCGGGCTCGGTGATCGTGGCGGACATCCGACGCTTCCGGCCGCCGCCCAGGTCGACCGTCCAGCTCGCCTCCGTGCCGGCGCCGATGCCTCCCCGGTGGATCTCGAACGCGGAGAACGCCGGCGGCAGGAAGCCATCCGGTCGGTGGTGCTCGCGATAGTCGGCGAGGCAGTGGTAGGCGACCTGTGCCGGGACGTCCATGCGGCGCTCCGCGCCGAACCTGCTCTTCATTGCTCGGTACCACCCTATGCTTGGGACGCTGATGTACCACTCGGTACATGTACCAGATGGTACAGTTGGCTCCATGACACGTCAAGACCTGCTGACCGCCGTGATCGCCGACCTCATGCACGAGGGTCTCGGCGACCGCTCGCTGCGCGACATCGCCGCCGCCGTGGGCACCAGCCACCGGATGCTGATCCACCACTTCGGCTCCCGGCATGGGTTGATGACCGCCGTCGTCGAGGCCATCGAGGAGGACCAGAAGCGGTTCATGGAGTCGATGGACGGCGAAACCGGCGACATCGCTGCCGCGATGTGGCGGCGGCTCAGCGATCCAGGGCTGTGGCCCGCCGAGCGCCTGTTCTTCGAGTGCTATGCCCGGGCGCTCCACGGCGAAGAACCGTTCGATCGCCTGCTGCCGGGCAGCGTGGACGACTGGGTCGCGCGGACGGTCGCCCTGGACGCCACGCCGGGCGTGCCATTCGAGCTGGCCCGCGCCCGGGCGCGCCTGGGTCTCGCGGTGTTCCGGGGCCTCCTGCTGGATCTCGTGGGCACGGGCGATCAGGCAGGGGTGGACGCGGCCTTCGAGGCCTACGCGGCGCTCGCCGCCCAGGCGGCTGACGGGTCGGCGCCCGTGGACGCTGGGACGGGCAGATCGCGCGACGCCCCCGCCCCGGACGTTGCATCCGCCTGATGGATCCGCTCCGCCGGCTGCCGACGAATGCACGGACCCATGAGTGGAGGCGAGCGGCTGCCCCGGATGCGCTGGTCATCACCCACTCCCAATGGATGGCGGTACACAATAGGGCGACCGTCACATGGCGACGGCACGACGCGAGGGTCGAGACATGAGCGTGTCCACGATGGCCCGTCTTGCCGAGGGCGACTCGGCCGAGCCCGACTCCACTCTCCAGAGTGCGCTGCGACTGCTCGCGGCGTACATCCCGTCCGAGGCGCTGGCGGTCTACATCGCCGTGCTCGGACTGCTCAATCCGTCTTCTGAGGCCACCGGCCAGGACGTCATGATCGTGCGCCTGATCTGCTTGGTGATCGGCCTGGTCGTTGCGGTCAGCCTGCCGTTTGTGACCTTCAAGGGCGGCAACCTGACCCGGCGCGAGCAGCGCAGGCGGCAGGCCATCGTGGCGGTCCTGGCCGCCATCGCGTTCGTCGTCTACGCCGCGACAATGCCCTCGTTCTTCCTAAGCGCCACGATTTTGACCATCGCCTTCAGCCAGTGGGCGGCTGTGGCTGCCATCCTGGTGGCGCTGTTCCTGCCGCAGGTCGCGCGCCGCCTCGGCGTGCGCAAGTAGCGCGCAGATGAGGGCGACCGGCCCGGCTCGAGGACGAAGATCGCCGCGCGCGACGAGTGCGTGGATATGACCTCGATCCGTCTGGCCACGTTCCTCGATCGGCTCCGCTCGCGCCTGTGGTTCATCCCCGGGACGCTGGCAATCGGAGCTGGACTGCTGGCGTTCGTGCTCGCCGGCCTCGATCGACTCGTCGACCAGTCCGTCGCGAGCAGCCTCAGCGGCATCCTGTTCGCCGGGGGCCCCGACAGCGCCCGCCTGGTACTGTCCACGATCGCCGCCGCGATGCTGACCTTCACCGGCCTCGTGTTCACGGTCACGATGCTGGTGCTGCAGCTTGCGAGCGCGCAGCTCTCACCGCGCGTCATGCGCACGTTCCTGCGCGACCGGCTGAACCAGTTCGTGCTCGGCCTCTTCATCGCCACGTTCCTGTACGCGCTGCTCCTGCTGCGCGACGTGCGCTCGCCGGCGGACGGGGCGGCGTTCGTGCCCGCCATCGCGGTGACCGTTGCGTATGGGCTGGTCCTCGCCTCGGTCGGCCTGTTCGTGGTCTACATCCACCACATGGCGCAGGCCATCCGTGCGGCAACCGTCCTACGCAGCGTGGCCGACGAGACGCGTGAGGCGATCCGGCGTCTCTATCCGGAGGGTGTCGGCGACGAGCCCCCGCCGCCGGTGCCTAGGCTGCCCGAGCGGCCCCCAGATGCCGTCGCCGCGCTCGAGCGCCCGCCGGGCGTGATCACCTCGGTCGACGAGGAGGCGCTGCTACATCTGGCCACCGAGCACGGCATCAGCGTCGAGCTGACGCACATGGTCGGCGACTTCGTCCCGACCGGAGCGCCACTGCTGCGTGTTTGGGAGCTGCAGGAGAGGGGCGCCGAGCCCAGCGACGACAGAGCGCCGCTGCCGCTGGAGGCGCTGGCCCGGGCGATCCAGATCGGGACGGAGCGGACGATGACCCAGGATGCCGCGTTCGGCTTCCGGCAGATCGTCGACATCGCCGAGCGGGCACTGTCGCCAGGCATCAACGACCCGACGACCGCGGTCCAGGCGCTCGACGAGCTGCACGATCTCCTGCGACGCCTCGCCATCCGCAAGATCCCCTCGCCGGTTCGGTTGGCGGACGACGGGTCGGCCCTGCTCCGCCTGCCTCGACCTGATTGGGACGACTACGTGAGTCTGGCGCTCGACGAGATCCGCCTCTTCGGCGCAGGGTCGATCCAGGTCGACCGCCGCCTGCGATACCTCCTGCTCGACCTGAAGGAGGCCGCCCCAGGCTCACGCCAAACCTCGATCATCCGACAGCTCAAGCTGCTCGATGCCGCACTGGCGTCGAGCTACCAGCTCCGTGCCGATCAGCGAGCGGCGGCGGAGCCGAGCCCATCGGGCCAGGGCCCCGAGGAGACGCCGACCCCGAACGCGAGCCCGGAGAGCGAGGAGGGTCGGACAGACTCCGCACCGACGATCGCATGAGTCCCGGTCGCCCGCTGCGATCGCTGCAGGGCAACGGGATTCGAGGGTTGCCGGAGGGCTGGCTGGTGACGGTCGCGAACTCCGGGTTCGGGCGGCGTCAAGCCCCCGACGTGGGCCGCGTGGCCCGCTGCAGCGAGTGTCATACGGCGGGAGTCTGGCCCGTCGCCCACATGTACGCAGGACACGCAAACGCCGGCTGATGTCCCGGTTGCGCGCCGTCTGCCGGGGGCACGCTGCCCGCCGGCGACCGCTCAGCCAGCCCCGGTGCCACTGCGATCCCGTCGGTCTGAGACCCAGGCTCTTGCGTCGTCGTAGGCGCGCCGGATCGCGGCACCCACCCGGTGATCGCCGGCGTAGACGTTGTCGGCGCCGATCACCGCGGTGATGCCGGTCACGCCCAGCTGCTCGTCGATCCGCTGGTTCGTGGACACGACGACGAGCTTGCTGCCCACCGCCATGAGGCTCTGCGCGTAGCGGAGCAGCACGTCCATGAACGTGGTTCCGAGGTCGGTCCGACCGCGCAGGCGCAGGACCACGACGCTGTTGCGCGAGGCCTCGGTCACGACCGGCAGGAGCGTTTCGAACACCGGCGCGGCGGCGAAGAACAGGCTGCCATACGGCTGGAGGACGACCACCTCTTCGGGCCCGAGCATGGCCGGCGGGTCGACCTCGATCACGTTACCCTCGGCGTCGAGCTCCCAGCGCCGGATCGTGATCTGGTTCGATTGGCGGACCGCGTACAGGATCACCGAAACGCCCACCCCGACCAGCACCGCGTACTGCAGCGGGATGAGCATCGTCAGGACGAACGTCATGACGAGGACGACCTTCTGCACGGAGCCGACCCGCCACACGGACTGCAGGTCTGCCGGCTTGACGGTGCGGAAGCCGATCAGCATGAGCAGGCCGGCGAGGGCGGGCATGGCGACGTGGCCGACCACCTCCCCGAAGGCGACGATCACGATCGCCATCACGACACCCGCGATCAGGAGCGACTGCCGAGAGCGGGCGCCCGCGGCCTTGTTGATCGCCGATGCCGAGACCGACCCGCCAACCGGCATCCCCTGGAACAGCCCGGAGGCCACGTTGGACGCCCCCTGCCCCACGAAGTCGCGCGACACGTCCCCGTAGCTCCCATCTGGGTTGGGGAAGTTCGCAGAGATGCTGGCCCCCTGGACCAGTCCGACGAAGGCCAGGGATGCCGCGGGCAGGATCAGCGCGGGCACGACGCCGAGCAGCGGGGCTTCCGGTCGCGGCAGCGAGCTGGCGACTACTCCGAGGTCGTTGAGCGTGGCGACGTGCCACCCGAGGAACAGTGCGCCGGCCGAGGTGATCACCACGGCCACCACCAGGCCGAGCGCCCCGACCCGGGTTCGCCCGAACAGGAGGATCAGGCCGATCGTCGCGATCCCGATGAACAGGGCGTTCGGATCAAGCTGGCCCGGGGCGACGAGGGTGTTGAAGGCCCGGACGATGCGGTTCGCGCCTTCGGCGTTGAAGCCGGTGAAGTTGGCGAGCTGGCCCAGAACGATGTTCACGCCGACCGCGTTGATGAACCCTACCATCACGGCGTTGGATACGAACCGCAGGAGCCAACCGAGCCTGAGCAGCCCAGCCATGAGCATGATCGCGCCCGTCAGGATCGAGAGCGTGACCAGCGCCCGCTCGGCATCGGCGGATCGATGCAACCCTGGGACGTCGGCCACGATCATGGCCATCGCCCCGGTTCCCTGGATCGCCATGAACGAAGAGCTGGTCACCAGGGCGCCGGTGAACGTCCCGACCATGTAGGCATAGAGGCCCGCGAGCGGGTTGACCCCCGCGAGCAGCCCGGTGGCGAGGCCGTCGGGCACGCTCTGCACGCCGAGGACCAGGCCGGCGACTCCGTCCGCGCGCAGTGTGTCTCGGCGGATCGGCAAGCGGAGTCCCAACTCCTTCCCCTCGCGTGCGAGTCGTCAATATCGCAGATGCGGCGGTGGCAGGGCGCCGCGCAGGGGAGACCCGGCGCGGTCCAGGCCCCAGCGCGAGCTGCCTTGACGTCGAAGCGGTCGCGAGCCACCCCGGGAGACATGCATCATTGTGCCCGTGCCCGGGGCACGGATCCTCGATCAACCAAGGAGGTGAGGCTTGCTCAGCCAGCCGGCCCCGGCAGACGGTCGCCCTGCATTCGGTCGGATCGGGCCGTTCGACCGCCGCGAGCGGACCACGCCTCGCTCTGCGGGCATCGCGGGGATCCTGTTCTCTGCGCTGTTCGTCGCCTCCCTGGTCCTCGCCAGTACCCGGCCTCCGGATGGGCTGGACGACCTCGCGTTCGTGGCGTGGTACGAGTCCAACGCCATTACGCCGGTGACGATCGCGGCGCTCTATCTGGCGCCGTTCGCGGGCATCGCGTTCCTGTGGTTCCTCGGCGTCATCCGGGCACGGATCGGGGCGAACGAGGACCAGTTCTTCGCCACGGTGTTCCTGGGCAGCGGCCTGCTGTTCGTCGCGATGTACTGGGGCGCCGCCGCCGTGCTCGCGAGCCTCGTGGCCGGGAACCGCTTCGACGCCGCCCCGCCGCTGGATGCACGAAGCCTTGAGGACGTGCGATCAGTCGCGTTCTCATTCCTGTTCGTCCTGGCTGCACGCGCAGGTGCGGTGTTCACGATCGTGACCTGCACGATCGCCTGGCGGACGACGGGCATCTTCCCGCGTCCGTTCACGATCGCCGGATACGCGATCGCGATCGTGATGCTCCTGAGCCTCGCCTTCCTCCAGTGGATCGTGCTCCTGTTCCCCCTCTGGGTCTGCGTGGCCAGCGGCTACATCCTCGTCGCGGAGATGCGGGCCGCCCGGGCCGCGCACGAGCCGACGGCGCCGGACGAGGCCGCAGGTCAGGGTCAGGGGCCGGCCGGCCGCTCCGGCCCAATTCCTAGTGCCTGACGGCCGGGTCGTCGGGTTCGGGTCGGAGTCGCGCCGATGCGCCCGGCCTGGTACATCCCCGCCCGGCGGTACGCGGTCGGGGCGTCCCGGGAGGAGAGCAGCATCACCACTCGAGCAGGCGCCTGGCCGCGACCGTGGCTCCGTCGGTCCGGACCAGCGTGGCAACCGCTTTCGCACGAGTGCGAGTCTCGGGGGCCAGGGCCGTCCCGAGCGCGCTCGCGAGGGATTCCGAGGTCGAAACGGGACCGTCGTGGGCTGCTCCGATGCCGAGCTCGGCCACCCGGCGCGCCCAGTGCGGCTGATCGACGATCTGCGGCACCACGACCTGGGGGGCGCCGGCCAGTGCGGCGGTCGTCGTCGTGCCCGCACCGCCGTGGTGCACGACGGCGGCTACCCGGCGGAACAGTGCCTGCTGGTTGACCTCGCCCACGACCAGGCAGTCGTCCCCATCCTCGATAGGGGCGAGGTCGGCCCAGCCTCGGCCGAGGATGAGGCGACGGCCGTGCGCGCGGGTTGCCTCGATCGCCACCCGGCCGAGGTCCTCCGAGGTGCGCATCGCCATGCTCCCGAAGCCCACGTACACGGGCGGCTCGCCCGCGCGGAGGAACGCCTCCAGCTCGTTCGGGAGCGGGCGAGCGTCGGGGAGGATCCAGGCCCCGGTCTGCGCGATGTCGAGGTCCGTCAGGTCCCTCCATGGAGCGAGGACCGGATCCGCCGCCAGCCACGGCCGGTCCGTGATGACGTAGTCCCGGACATTGTCGACCGGGGGCAGGCCGATCGCCGCCCGGTGCCTGTTGAGCGGCTCGGCGTACAACGCGTTGACGCGCTCCGCGTCCTGCCGCCACAGCACCCGGTTGTCGGTCTCGTCGTGTGGCGACTGCTTGCCGGGCCGCGCGGCCGGCGGGAAGTGGCGCGACGGCAGCCCGAAGATGTGGAAGCAGGCGAGCGCGTAGCGGATGCCGAGCATCTCGGCGACCGACCGCGCTCCGGCCGGCATCAGGCCAGTCGCGACCAGCCCGTCGCAGCCCTCGGCCGCCGCGGGGAGCGTCTCGAAGCGTGCGGCGACGAGCTCGGCCGCGAGCCGGAACGCGGCGTCCGGAGCTGGCGCCTTCAGCCCGGCTGCAATCGAGCGCGTCGAGGGGCCGAGCGGAATGAGCGTCGCGCCCGCCCGGGCAAGGAGCGTTGTGAACTCCTCATCCGGCGGCGCGCACACGCGAACCTCGGCCCCGAGCTCACGCAACCGGAGCGCGAGTGCGGCGAGTGGCTCGATGTCCCCTCGCGAGCCCCAGCTCGACAACAACACGCGCACGCTGCGGGCCTCCAGGTCTGTCGATCTCCGCACAGGAACGGGGACTCTACCGCACGCCCCCGGTCTTGCGGCAAGCCCCCCGGTGCGCGGTACCCTGGATGTGAGGCCGCGCTGCGGTTCGTCCGCAACCGCGATCTCGGTCGCCTCGAGGCGCCGATGGCGCGCCACCACGCCGAGGCCGACGCAGCCGTCGTCCGCCCGTCACGCGTCCCCATGGCGGCGAGACGCGCGCCCGGTTTCACGAGTATGCGGAGCCTGGTTCATCACGACGATCCGGTCCATGTCAGCCTCCAGCGGCTCGGGTGACTGGCATCATCGCCCGGCCGAACGACACTTGCGACAATCTGGTCCAGGTCACCCGGCTGACGCGCGGCTGGGACTGCTGTTCTGCCGATGTGATCGATCCACTACGGAGAGGAGACACCGTGACCGACGAGAAGGTGACCAAGGAGCGCCCGGGCGCGCACAAGTCGGACCAGGTGTGGACCGACGAAGAGCGGGCTGCGATCCGCGAGTACACCCGGGAACGCAAGCGCTCCGCGCGCCCCGGAAGGGGCGCCAGGAAGGACGAGGCGAATGGCGAAGCCGACGTGCTCGCCAAGATCGCCCAGATGGATGAGCCAGATCACTCGATGGCCGAGCGACTCCATGCGATCGCCAAGGCCGCCGCGCCGGGAATTTCGTCCAGAACCTGGTACGGGAGCCCGGCGTACTACCGGGATGGACAGCTTGTGTGCTTCTTCCAGGAGCGCGCGAAGTTCAAGGTGAGGTACGCGACGCTGGGATTCAGCGACAAGGCCCACCTTGACGACGGCTCGATGTGGCCGAGTGCGTATGCGCTGACGGAGATGACCCCCGCCGTCGAGGCAAGGATCACCGCGCTCGTAAAGAAGGCTATGGGCTGAGGAGGGCCGTGAGCCGCTGCGCCGGCGCGTGCAGGTCGTGGGCGACGTGATGGGCCGAGGACGGGCTCAGTGTGACTGACGGCAGTTCCTTCTACGGGACACCGACCGCCCGTGGCCGGCGCGACGGGCGTGCGGTCGTGGCCGTCATCCTCGTCCTCGTCGTCGCGATCGGGCTGGCCATTGCCAAGCCGTGGGGCGAGACCGGCCGGCTCGCGGCCTCGACCGAGCCCCTGCTCGCGGCGGCCAGCCCTTCGGCGGCGTCGGCGCCCGCGATCGCGTCACCAGCGCCGACAGCAGCCCCACCGACGCACCTGCCGCATCCGCTGCCGGTTGCCTTCACTGCGCCGCCGCCGGGTTCGGCGGCGTGGCGGGCTCTCGTCTGGCGACGCCTGGCACCGGACGACCCGCTTGGGGCCGTCAGGACCGAGGTGACTGCGGGAGGGCGATCCGTCGCGATCGGGGATATCGCGGGGACCACGTCGACGACCGTCTGGTCCTCGACCGACGCGACGCATTGGCAGCCCCTGGAGAGCGCGACGTCGACGTCCTTCTGGCCGAACCTCAGCATCATCGGCCTGGCGACCCTGCACGGGAGGTTCGTCGCCGTCAGCGAGATGAACGATTACTTGATGCGGCACCTCCCGCCCGTCGTGGCCTGGACGTCGACCGACGGCCAGAGCTGGACCCCGGAGAACACCCTGCCGGTCGACCCGCTCTCGAGCCCCGGGGATTCCGCGGCGCTTGTCGCCGCCGGCCCGAAGGGGCTGGTCATCGCGACGAGCGGCCTCGCCGCCCGGCTCGCGACCTCGTCCGACGGTTCGCGCTGGGTCCTTTCGCCTCGGAACGCGTTTCCGACCGACTTCGCCCTCAACGACCTCGAGGCCACCTCGACGGGCTTCGTCGCCATCGGAGGATGGATGAAGGGCGCCGGTCCCGGCCGGGCGGCGGCGCTATGGTCGGCCGACGGCCGTCACTGGCCGAAGACGCCGACACTCCTGCCCACCGCCGCGTCGGGTTCCGACACGCCGGTCGTCTCGAACGCAGTGACGCTCACCGTCGGCGCCCATGGGATGGTCGCCAGCGGGATCGGCGGCTCCGCGGGGGCAGCCCTCTGGTGGCGATCACCCGACGGCCGGCGCTGGCAGGCACTGCAGACGTTCCCTCCCCTCGGGGCAACGACGTGTCACGGCGCGAGCTGCGGCCTCCAACCGAACGGGACGCTCGTCGGCGATGGGCATCGGATGATCGCGTGGAGTGGCGGCGCGGCCGCGGCCGCTTTGGTCTCGACCGATGGCAAGCGGTGGACGGCCCTCGGCCTCACCGGGGACATCCCCGATGCGCAGGCGATGCAAGCGACGCTGTTGCCCGGCGGGGTCCTTGTCTCGGACGGGACGACCACCTGGTACGGCCAGGCCGAGGGACGTTGACCGCGCTCCGGCGCGCGCGGCTCGGTCTGCGTCCTCGCCCGAATTACGGGTCCTGACGGTCCCGCCGCCTGAGGGCCGCCGACCGATCGCCCGCACCTCGAGACTGTTGACCCATCCGAGACGATGCTCGGAATCTCGCTGCAATACCTGCACGAGGCGACGGCATCTATAGGATCGGGACCTTCGGCACCGGCACATCTCACGCTCGGCTGAGATGCTCAGCGCGTGCTGAAACGACACCAGCACCGCGGAGGTATGAGGAGCCCCTCGATGCATTGCCACGAGTGTGCGCGGGATGGCAACGAACGACCCGCCCTCGCGCACTGCCGCTTCTGCCTCGTCGGGCTGTGCAAGGAGCACCTGGTCGAATCGTTCCGCAGCGAGCTCGTGCCCCGGTACGCGTGCCGGCATCGGCCCGAGCTCCCGTTCCCCGGGGCGTCCCTCGACGTGAGGCGGGAGGAAGTGGCCGCGAGATGAGCCGCATGCTGGCCCGCCTGGAGGACTTCCGCCTCCTGCCGTTCTTCGTGCTGTTCAGCATGGCGGTCGGCATCCTCATCGGGAACGCCCTGTCGATCTCCGACTTCACGCTTACGCCGCCGATCGACGCGCTCAAGTCGATCGCCGCCGGGACCTTCGAGCCGACGGTGCCGGCCCTCATCAGCCTGGGCGTGCCGATCGGCCTGTTCGCGATGATGTACCCGGCGATGACCAACGTCCGCGTGGGGGAGGTCGGTGATGCCTTCCGATCGCCGCGCCAGCTCGCGGTCGTGGTGGTGGCGAACTACCTGATCGCCCCGTTCCTGATGCTCGCGCTCGCGAACCTCTTCGTCGCCGATCCCGAGCTGCGCACGGGGCTCGTCTTGTACGGCCTGGCGCCGTGCATCGCGATGGTCATCATCTTCACCTTCCTCGCCAAGGGGAACACGCCGATGGCCCTCGTGTTCGTGGCGCTCAACTCGGTGATCCAGATGCTGCTGATCCCGGTCTACGCGCGCCTGCTGATCGGCGAGGTCAGCTTCGATGTCTGGGTCGTCGCGGAGAGCGTCGTCCTCTACCTCGGCCTGCCGCTGCTGGCTGGGGTGCTGACGCGCCAGGCCGTGGTCCGGCGGCGCGGCGAGGCCGGCATGGACGCCCTCAAGCCCGCCCTCAACGGGATCTCGATCCTCGGGCTGCTGTTCACCCTGATCGTCATGTTCTCCCTCAAGGGCGACCTCATCGTCCGGCGACCCCAGATCGTCGTCGAGATGGCGATCCCGATGACGATCTTCTTCGCGCTTATGTTCTTCGGGACGTTCCTGGTCGGCTGGCGGCTGCGGTTCCCCTACCGGGACGCCGTTGCGGTGGCCTTCAACTCGACCGGCCGCGACTTCGAGATCGCGATCGCCATCGCGATCACCGCCTTCTCCCCGACGGTGGCGCTCGCCACGGTCGTGGGCCCGCTCATCGAGGTGCCGGTCATGCTGTTCTTCGTCTGGTCCGCGATGCGGCTCGCACCGAGGCTCTTCGGGACCCGGGCAGACGACGGGCCGCTCGCGGCCCGAGTACCGGCATGAGCACGCCCCTGCCGGTCGTGGGCGTCCCGCGGCTCGGCCTCGACGCCCCCGACGATCGCGCGTGGCTCGGCGTGATGCCCTGGCTCGTCTGCGCGATCGCCGTTCGCGGTCAACCCCGCCAGCGGAACCACAGCAGGGAGCCGATGTAGGCAAGTCCCCCGGCCGCCACGACCACGGCGAAGTCGTTCCCGGACTGGCCGTGGGCGATCTCCCACAGGAAGCCACCCATGGCCACGAGCAGGGCGACCGTCCCGGCGATGGCAGTGGCCAGCAGGCTGAAGGACGCGAGCCGCTCGTCGGCCGGCCGGCCCTGGAGGACAGCGACCGTCTCGCTTCGTCCGCCGAAGAAGACCAGTGCGGCCGCGTAGATCGCCATCACCGTGAACATGGCGAGCCCGATCCCGGGCGCGCCCCCGAGCGTCGAGGCGACGAACATGGCCGCGCCCAAGACCAGCGCGAGGGCCGGTGTGCCCCATCTAGCTCTCATCGTCGTGTCCATGGAACAGTTCCTCCACCGGCTTCCCAAAGAAGCGTGCCAGCTCGATTGCGAGTGGGAGCGACGGTAGGTAGCGGCCGGTCTCGATGGCGTTGATCGTCTGGCGCGACACCTTCAGCGCCCTGGCGAGGTCCTCCTGCCGGAGTCCCTTCATGGACCGCAGCTCCCGCACGTCGTTCCGCATGCGTGGAAAGTTAGCTTGACATGGCGGTTGATGTCAAGCTCCTTTTACATCCGGACTCCGCCACTCATCCGACGCCAATCCTGGCGGTCGGCCTGCCCGCATGGGGCCATGCGGCAGGCGAACCATGCCCAGATCAGTAATACCTTACGTATATGACGGACCCACGATCCGCGGACCCCCGACCTGACCTCTTCGGTTCGTTGCTGGTGCTTGTTCAGCACCTGTCACGCCGCCTGGACGATGCGCTCGTGCCGGTGGGATTGACCTCGCGCCAATGGCTGCTGCTGGCGGTCATGGAACGCTGGTTCCCGGACCATACCCCGACGATCAGCGAGGCGGCGGTCCGCTACGGGAGCTCGCGGCAGAACGTGAAGCAGGTGGCGCTGGGTCTGCAGCGTCGCGGCTACCTGCGACTTGTCCCGGACCCGTTCGATCGACGAGCGACTCGCCTCGAGCTCACGGCGAAGGTGTCGCGCTTCTACGAGCCCGACGTTCGGGCTGAGCGCCTGGCGGTCCTCGACGCGGTCTTCGCCGACCTCGATCCCGCCCGGACCGAGCTGCTGCGCGACCTGATCGGCGATTGGCTGGCGGTTGAGGCGCAACAGCGGCAGCAGCAGCTCGACGCAGAACTGCAGCAGGGATTGCCATGAGCTCGGACGATCCCGGCGTCGGCCGGGTGGTGCGAGGAAGCTGCCGAAGAAACGCCTCGGTCGTGGTTCCGGCAGGGTCGAGGGCCGACACGTGAGGCTGGAGGTGGACCCGGTGACCGCGGGCATCGAGATGCGGACCACTGCGGAGGAGCGGGACGAGAGCATCGCCGCGAACCGGGGGGGACTGTCCTTCCTGTTCGTCCACGGGCTGACCTGGATCCTGGCCGGGTGCCTCGCCCTCGTCATCGCTCCCAAGTCGGCCGCCCTCATCTACCTGTTCCAGGGGCTCGTCGCCTTCCCCGCCTCACTTGGTGTCGAGCGGGCGCTTGGATTCCGGACGCTGTCGGCCCGCGACAACTCGCTGGTCAACCTGTTCGTGCTGATCGCGGTTGCCCAGGGACTCGCGCTGCCGGCCTCCATCGTGGCCTTCAATCTCGATCCGCTCTACGTCCCGGTGGTGTTCGCGGCCACGAGTGGCGGGCACTTCCTGCCCTACTCGTGGCTGTACCGGACGCGCGCGTACATCACCCTGGGCATCGTTGCGGCGCTGGGACCGTTCGCGCTGCTCGTCGTCCTTGGCCCTGAGACGACGTTCTGGCTCGCCGGCTTGCTCGTGGGAACCACGCTGCTCGCCACGGGGGCATACCTGGCCTGGGCGACCAGGGGCCCCGGCGCGCGATGAGGGGAGTGCCCGCCGCTGCTGACACCGCCCTGCCCGACGCGGTTCTGAGCTGGCTCGGTCGAGCCGTTCCGGGCGGCATCCCGGAGCTCGACACCATCGTCGTCGAGGGTCCTGCCTGGGTCTGGTTGGGACCGTTGCCCAGGATCCGCGTGGATGCGCGCGCATGGTGCCGACATCCGTCGCCGAGTCGCGGCGGTCAACGTCCCCAGCGTGACCGACGGCTACGTCGACGGCAGGCTGCGGGGCGGTGCATTCGCAACGATGCGGCAGCCTGCCGATGACAGCACACGCGCCAGGAGTACCTCGCATGGACCGACCCTCCAAGACGCTGCCCGACGGGTACGTTCGATCCGGTGCCGTCAACTTGAAGAGCAACGTGTGGTTGGCCGTTCTCCTGAACATCGGAGCGCTCGTTGTCTTCGTCCTCAGCCTGTTGCTGCTGTTGAGCTTCGCAACGCGGGTTCACCCGAGCCTGGCGAACACATCTGGGACGATCACGGCTTTCGGAATGGCAGGCTTGTTGGGGCTGGTGATGATCCTCCTCGTGACCCATGAACTGATCCATGGGTTGTTCTTCTGGGTCTTCACCCGCAGCAGGCCTGCCTTCGCCCTGCGTCTGTTCTATGCGTACGCCGGTGCGCCGGCCTGGTACATCCCCGTGCGCCAGTACGCGGTCGTGGCGTCCAGCCCGTTCGCGATCATCGACGCAATCGGTCTGCTGCTGGTGCTGCTGGGCCCGGCGGACTGGGCGATCCCTGCAGTGTTGCTGATCGCATTCAACACCGGTGGGTCCCTGGGCGACCTCCTCCTCGTCGGGCACAGCTTCACATCGTCGCGCCTCTGTCTGGCCCTGGACTCGGGAGACGAGGTCACGTTCTACGAGCCTGGCCCCAAGATGGTCCCTGCGTGAGAGGCGGCCGGCGACAGCGGAGACCAGGGGGTCTGATCACGGACCGCTGACCCCGGCCTGAGCTACCGCGGGCGGGCTGGCGTGTGGCTCACCAAACGCCTGGGGCGCGGCCCTCGCGTCCTGGGCGGAACCAATCGGCCGGTCCGCTCGTCCACGTAGTGTTGCGGCTGCATCGGCATCGGCTCATCGCAAGGGATGACATGGCTCGCATCGGCATCCTTGCACTGCTCATCGCCGGTCTCCTCGGCGCGTGCTCGTCTCCGTCCGCGGGCAACAATGCCTCGCCCTCCGCGACGAGTCCGGCCCTGCCGCCAGGTGGTTCGTTCCCGTCCGAGGTCGCCGGCCTGCCGGTGATCAGCGTTGCCGATGCTGTTCATCTGTTGCATGCGGGCACGCTCGACGGCCGGGCCGTCGCGGTTGCGGGCTACTTCGACCAGTTCACCCCGTCCTGCCCGTATCCGGGGCGGTACATCGGCCCGCTCGAGGACTGGTGCCGGTTCGTTGCCTTCACCGACAGCCGCGCCAGCGCCCAGCTGTGCCAGCCTGAGGGCACCAACGGCATGAGCTGCCGCCAGCCGTCCGGGACGAACCTTCCGCCCTGGTTCATGACCGAGACGAGCGGGAACGTATGGTCGTTCCTGACGGGGGGCGCAACCGGCGAGCCCGCCGCCCTCGTGCTCATCGGCCACGCCGGCGACGCCCGGCAATGGCAGTGCACCGCGGCGACCCAGGCCGAGTGCGCGAGCGCCTTCGTCGTCGACCGGGTTGCCTGGGCGAATGGCAGCGATGTCCCGCCCACGGCCCCCGAGACCGGCGACCAGCAGTCGGGCAAGGCGATCACGCCCAGGATGACGCTCGCGGAGGTCGCGGCGGCCATCGGCCTCGGCGACGACCTGCTCACCGGGGCGGCCTTCAGGCGGGGCGACGTCGCCACGATCGACCCGCGCTGGAACTTCGCCGGCGATGAGGTCGTGTGGCTGGTGCGATCCCTCGGCTCCGCAGCCGCGTCGGGGCAGACCCGTCCGGAAACCGTCTGGCTCCTCGACGACGCCACGGGCACAGTCATCGACAGCCACCCACTGCAGCTGGCCGCGGATGATCGGCCGGCACGCTTGTGGCAGATGGCCACCGTGCATGGGGCCGACTGCTGTGCGGGCGACGTCCTTGCCTTCTACCGCGTTACGGCACCCGACGGCACGGTAGTCCACGATGGCATGGTGCCCGGCGACGCGTCGGGCCAGGACAATTCGACGACCTACGGCGGGGGATATATGTCATGGCCGCTCGTCCTGCCGGCAGGTGACTACTCGGTCACCGCCTGGCTGGCGCCGTACAGCGGCAATGTCGCGGGTGCGCCCCGTGGCGAATGCTCCACCCAGATCACGCTCCGGCCGCTCGATAACGTCGCGCTCAACGCCGACTTCCCGCCCAACCAGGCGTGCACCTTCGGGCCCGCGCCCTCGCCATCGCCTGGCTCATAGGACCGACATGGCGCGGAGGCGCGATGGGACGCCACGCCTCCGCGATCCTGGACACCACCGACCCCCGGGCGCGGTCGGAGCTCACCGCCGGGCAGCTGGTCTACTGCGGACGGGCGGATGGTTGGCTGAGGGTGTCGGGATTGGAGCCCAGCCTGAGTGCGTCGCCCCGAGGTGCCCTGTCCCCGGCGCGCGGGCCCGTGCTGCTGCCCGTCGGCAGGTACCAGTTCGATGAGACCGGCCCGCAGCGCGCGCGCGACGGCGTCGGCTCGGTTGCGGGCCCCGAGCTTTGCGTAGCCGTGCGCGAGGTGCGATTTGACGGTCTCCCGGGACACGAACAGCTGCCGCGCGATCTCATGGATCTGCAGCCCCGTCGCGGCCAGGCTTAGAACCTCGAGCTCACGGGTGGTCAGCGGGTCGACCCCGGAGGCGTCCACATCAGGGACACGCCGTGCCGACGGCAATGCCGACGAGCGGACGACGAAGGCAAGGGCCGCGACAAACGTCCCCTCCACCAGGAACAGGGCCATCCGTGCGAGATGGGCCGGTTCGGTGAACCAGGGGTGCCCGCGAAGCAGCACGAGCACCCACGCGCCGATCGCGCACAGGGCGAGCGTCAGCATCCCGGCCCGGAAGCCCAGGGCAGCGGACGCCGTCATGACCGGAACGAGGAGCAGCAGAAAGGCGCCGCCGCCAGGCAGTACGTCCGTTGTCGCATCAACGAGACCGACGGTAACGATGGCGCCCCCGACCGGGAGGCCGTATCGCACTCGTCTGCCCACGTCCGATGGAGCCGCCAGACGGCCCACGAAGCGATGCGTCGCGAGGCCCAGCGTGCGGACATTCGATGTCAGCACCTCCCGAGTCTGACAGAGCTGCCGCGATCCGACCACCACGTCGCGCGGTCCGGCCCCGAATCCGGCCGTCGCGACCGGAATCACCCGTACGGGGGACGACCTAGGACAGTCGGCGGGCGCACCGTCCTTGCCCAAGCGAGCGCGTCCCGGCGCCGCCACAGCGATTGGAGGCGCAAGGAATGGCGCAGCGCGCCCCGGCGCTCGACGCAGCCGGTCGTCCGCCCGTCGCGATCGGCGCGGCACCAACGGCACGCGCCGACGCAACTCCGTCTGACCGCTACCCGATCAGGCGGCTCGCGCGGGCCGTCGGGGTCCTCTACCTGGCAATCTTCATCATCGCGCCGTTCCCCTACCTGCTCGGACGCGCCAACCTCGTGGTGCCCGGCGACGCGGCAGCGACCGCGGCGAACATCTCGGCATCGGCAGGCGTCTTCCGGGCGGGTCTGGCCGCCGAGTCCGTGGTGTTCCTGATCGAGATCGCGGTCTCCGCGATGTTGTTCGTCATCCTCAGGCCGGTCAGCGCTCCGATGGCGCTCGTGGCAACCTTTGCGCGTCTCGCCGAGGCCGTGATCCAGGCGGCGAACCTCCTGACCGGGATCGGCGTGGTGCTCGTCCTCGGCGGGGCGGGGTACCTCGCGGCCTTCGACTCGAAACAGCTCGATGCCCTCGCCATGCTCTTCCTCGACGTGAACGCCTTCGGGATCCTCCTGTGGGGGATGCTGTTCGGCTTCCACCTCCTGTTGCTCGGCTACCTGACGTACATGTCGGGCTTCTGGCCTCGAGCGCTCGGCGCCCTGCTTGTCCTCGCAGGCCTCGGGTACCTGGCACAGAGCTACGGGCACCTGCTGGCCCCGGATCTCGACGATGCGCTCTCGACGCTCGTCAAGGTGCTCGCGGTCCCGGCTGAGCTCGCCTTCACGATCTGGCTGCTGTGGAAGGGTGTGGACAGCGAACGCTGGCACGCACGGGCACACGCCGCGCGCGCGTGACGAGACGTCTCCGGCGCGTCGGGCGGCGAGCCGGGCGCGTCGCCGCCGGCCTGCTTGTTGCACTCGTCGTCACGATGGGCCTTGGCGCCCAGGTGACCGCGTTCGGCCTCGCGTATGGCGACGGCCCACACGCCGCCGGGCCGGCCGCGGCCCGGCAGGACCCGTACGGGCGACGCGGCCCGTATCAGGTCGGCTTCACGACGCTGGAGACCGGCGACCATCTGTCGACGGCCGCTCGGACCTGGTACCCTGCCGCAGCCGCAGCGTCGCCGGCTCCCTCGATCGCGTACTCGCTGGCGATCCAGCTCGGCGAGCCGATGGGGTCCGTCGTCCTCTCGACGTACGTCGGCAGCGCGTCGCGTGACGCACCCGCTGACCGCACGATCGGGCCCCGGCCCCTGGTCCTGCTCTCGCCGGGCTTCGCCATCGGCTCAGGAGCCTATGCGTGGCTCGCCGAGCACCTGGCGTCGCATGGCTTCGTCGTCGTCGCCCTCCATCATGGGGAGGTGCTCGACCCCGACGGACTCTGGCGGGCGACCGTCGATCGGCCCGCCGACGTCCTCGCCGTGCTGGCCGCGCTCGACACCTCACCACCGGGCCGGCTGTCGGGTCTGGTCGACCTCGAATCCGTGGCCGTCATCGGCCACTCCTACGGCGGGTACACGGCGCTCGCGAGCGCAGGAGCGGGGCTCGACACGGCCGGGTTCGAGACCACCTGCGACAACGCTGCGGCCGGCGCCGATCCGGTGACCTTCCTGTGCGACGCGCTCCGTCCGCACCTGGCCGACATGGCGTCCCGGGCCGGGATCGGCACGGTTCCCACAACGCTCTGGCCCTCGTTGGGGAGCGCCCGGGTCGACGCGGTTGTCGCGCTCGCCGGAGACGGGGTCATGTTCGCCGGGCGAGGCCTCGGCGACGTCCGCGTCCCGGTGCTCACGGTTGGGGGAACAGCCGACCAGGACGCCCCCTTCAGGTGGGGGACGCAGCTGGCGTTCGAGCAGACGACAGGCCCACGACGCGTCGAAGTGGGTCTCATCGGCGCGGAGCACCTGGTGTTCACCGGGCCGTGCGAGCGGTCGCGCCGCCTGCTGGTGCTCGTCCCAACGCCCTTCTGTGTCGATCCAGCGTGGCCGAAGGCCGATGCGCACGCGTTGGTGCGTTCGTTCGTCACGGCATTCCTTCGCGCGGAGCTGACGGGGGATCCGGGTGCCCAGAGCTGGCTGTCGAGCCCGGCCGGCCTCCCGAGCAACGTCACGTATCGCTCGGAGGGCTACTGATCATGCGTGCCGTCCTGTTCGAGCGTTCGGGCTCCACGAGCGGGCTCGTCCTCCGGGACATCCCCGATCCGGCTCCAGAGGCTGGGGAGGTTCTTGTCCGGATCCATGCGACCACGGTGACCCAGGGTGATGTCGTCCTGCGCAAGATGCCGCCGTTGCTGGCGCGCCTGTTCGGGATCCGTCGCAAGCGGATGCTGGGTCACGAGTACGCCGGCGTCGTCGCGGCGGTCGGCGCGGACGAATCCCGCTACCGACCCGGCGACCGCGTGTTCGGCACGACGACGGGACTCACGGCGGGTGCGTACGCAGAGGCCATCTGCGTCCCGGGCGACGGAGTCATCGCCGAGATTCCGAACGGCCTCCGCTTCGAGGAGGTCGCGCCGATCCCGATCGGGTCGTTGACGGCACTGACCTTGCTCCGACGCGCGGGCGCCGACGGAGGCGCGGGACGGCGGATCCTCGTCTACGGGGCGTCCGGGAGCGTGGGCAGCTATGCGGTGCAGCTGGGCGTGGGGTTCGGCGCCCGCGTCACCGGTGTGTCCAGCACCACGAATGTGGACCTCGTGCGATCCCTTGGGGCGGAGCGAGTCATCGACTACACGCGGGAGGACGTCGCGACGATCGCGGACCGGTTCGACGTGATCGTTGATGCGGTCGGCAAGGGCGCGGCGGGTCGTGCCAAACGGCTGTTGGCTCCGGGGGGTCGATTCGTGTCGGTCCGCTCCAGCACCAGGGAGCACGTGGCTGACCTCTGGCGCATTCGCGACCTGCTCGAGGCTGGCTCGCTGCGAGCAGTAGTCGATCGGACCTACCCGCTTGAGGCGATTCGTGAAGCGCACAAGTTCGTCGAGCAGGGGCACAAGAAGGGCAACGTGGTGATCGTCGTCCGATCGGACTAGGTCGGGAGGTCAGCCCACTTGCCTGCGCCTGCACTGACGGTGAGCGGTACTCACTGAACCTGTCCACCCGAACGGAGGTCGAAGCATGAATGTCGTCGAAGTCAGCGAACTCAGGAAGCAGTACGGCAGTCACGTGGCCGTCGACGGCGTGTCCTTCGCTGTCGAGGAGGGCGAGATCTTCGGCATCCTCGGCCCGAATGGCGCGGGCAAGACGACGACCGTCGAAACGATCGCCGGTTTGCGCAAGCCCGACGGCGGGACGATTCGTGTCCTCCGGCTCGACCCGCAGCAGGATCGTGACCGGCTCCGTCCGCTCGTCGGCGTCCAGCTCCAGGAGAGCGAGCTGCCCGAGCGGATGACCGCGGCCGAGGCGGTCGGGCTGTTCGCGTCCTTCTACGCCCACCCGGAGGATCCGACACGGCTGATCGACGACCTTGGGCTGACCGAGAAGCGCGACACGCAGTACCGGAATCTGTCCGGCGGTCAGAAGCAGCGCCTCTCGATCGCCCTTGCCCTCGTCGGCAAGCCGAAGGTCGCGATCCTCGATGAGCTGACGACGGGCCTCGACCCGCAGGCTCGCCGCGAGACGTGGCAGGTCATCGAGTCGATCCGCGAACGGGGCGTCACCGTGCTCCTCGTCACCCACTTCATGGAGGAGGCGGAGCGCCTCGCCGACCGCGTCGCCATCATCGACCGTGGCCGGATCGTCGCGATCGACACGCCCGCCGGGATCATCTCCCGCCTCGACGCCGAGCAGACGCTCCGCTTCCGCCCGTCGGCGCCGATCGATGATCGGCTGCTCACCGACCTGCCAGAGGTGAACGATGTCAGGCGGGCGGGCCCCGTCGTCGTCGTGACCGGTACCGGCAACCTGATCCACGCCGTGACCTCGGTCCTGGCGCAGCGCCAGGTCGTGGCCGACGGCCTTCGGGTCGAGCAGGCCAACCTCGACGACGCGTACCTCGCCCTGACGGCCCGCCCGGCAAAGGAGCTGTCATGAACGAGATGCGCGCCCTGATCGTCGCCGAGACGAGGCTTCTCCTGCGCGACCCGATCAGCTGGATCCTGTCGATCTTCCTGCCCACCGCGATCCTGCTGGTCTTCGGCGTGATCCTCGCGCCTCACCGTCCGGACCCGATGTTCGGGGGCCTGCGGTTCATCGACGTGTTCGCCCCGTCGCTGGTCGTGATCGCCATGGCGATCCTCGCCCTCCAGATCATGCCGGTCCGCCTGACGAACTACCGCGAGCAGAGGCATCCTGCGCCGCCTCTCGACGACGCCGGTCCACCCCAGGCGGCTGCTGATCGCCCAGCTCGTCGTCTACTCGGTGACGGCGACCCTCGGCGTGCTCCTGCTGATCGTCGTCGGCAACCTCGCGTTCGACATCCGGATCCCGGCAAATCCGATCGGCTTCGTGGCCGCGTTCGGCCTCGGGATGGCGGGCCTCCTGGCGATCGGGCTGCTGCTGGCCGCGGTCGCGCCGTCGGCCGGCGTCGCCACGGCCGTCGGGGTCCCGGCGTTCATGGTCGTGCTGCTGCTGGGCGGCGTCTACGTCCCGCGGGCGATCCTGCCCGAGCTGCTCATCCGGATCGGCGAGTTCACGCCGCCGGGCGTCCAGGGACTGCAGGACGCATGGGTGGGTGCGGCTCCGCAGCTCCTGCCGCTCGTCGTGCTGGCCGCTCTGACGGTCGCCCTCGGGGCGATCGCGAGCCGCACGTTCCGCTGGGAGTGACTGCCGGCATCAGTGGCGGTCACGGCCCCGGCGCGGCGCCTTAGCCGGACCGCCGACGAGTCCGTCCCCGCCCGAACGGAGGTACTCCAGCGGGGAAGAGCCGCTTCTCTGGTGCAAGGTGCGCCGCCCACTCGAGGCTGCCGGCGCCCACGAAGCGCAGGTAGGCACGGAGCGCGTCGCGCATCGCATCGACGAAGCCGTCGGCGCGTCCGGGCGCGAATCCATCCTCCCACCAGGCGTCGAGCATTTCCACGCGGCCGGCCTCGCGGTCGATCCGCGGCTCGATCCGGCCCACGAGCCGGTCGCCGAAGACAACGGGCAGCACGTACCAGCCCCAGCGACGTTTCTCGGGCGGCAAGAAGAGCTCCCAGACGTAGTCGAAGCCGAACAGTGCCCCGAGCAGCCTGCGGTCCCAGACGACCGGATCGAACGGGGACAGGAATGCGACGGAGGGCACCGCGTCGGGCGGCGCCTCCAGGAGCGGGAGCTCGTCGCGGAGGACGAAGCGCTTGCCGACGCCCTCGACCTGGACGGCGACGATATCCCCGCGCCCGACGAGCTCCTCGCGCAGCGCGGTGCGGCCCGGATACCCGGGCCAGCGCGGGTCCGGCTTGGCCGGACCGAGGCCACCGAAGATGTCGGGTCCGCTGACGCCGAGCAGCCCATGGGCACGGTATCGCGAGAGCATCTTGTGCAGGAGCTGCTCGTGCAGCGGCGGGTCGGGAGCGAGCACGTCGGCCGGAAGCAGCCGTTCGATCACGTCGTAGTGGCGGCGGCTCCCGTCGCGCCGGGCAAGCCCGAGGACGCCGGTGACGGCGTACGCCTCGAGCACCGCGCGGACGGCGTTCGTCGGCGTCCCGAACCAGTCGGTCGTGGGCCCGATCTCGCGCTCGAAGTCAGCGAGCGAGAGCGGCCCCTCCGCGCGCACCCGCTCGAGCACACGTGCGGCGACGTCGGCGTTCTCAGCGAGGACCTGGGCGGCGCGCCGGCTGCGGTTGCCGCGGAACCAAGGGAACTCGCGCGCCGGGACGAATGAGAGCCCCTTGTTATAGGCCTCGAAGATCTCGCGGCGCTCGTAGAGGTCGTCGCACCAGGCCGGGTCGTAGCCGTCCACCCGCGCATGCAGCACCAGGTCGTGGCTCCGGCCGGCGACCGCGATCGGGTCGTACTGGAGCGAGCCAAGCCTCCGGAAAACCTCGAGCACCCCGTCGAGGCCACCCGCGAGCGTCCGCGCAGGCGACAGGAACTGCCGCGCGACGAGAAAGCGACGCGCCGCTTCCGTCGTAACCTTCACCGTCGGAATACTTGCTCCACGACCTTCGACCCGGCGCGGGCGTCCGGCGCTCCACACATCCCACACTACTCTCGCCGAACGCGATCGATCGGCCGATCGGACGCTCGCTCGTCAGATCCCGCTGGCGGTTGGTCGCGCACCGTGTCCGCGAATGCAAGGGGGCTCAACGTTGCTCACG
This sequence comes from uncultured Chloroflexia bacterium, assembly GCA_963732805.1. Classification (GTDB taxonomy): domain Bacteria; phylum Chloroflexota; class Limnocylindria; order Limnocylindrales; family CSP1-4; genus CAIXZV01. The sequence goes on along the minus strand of CAVTAW010000002.1, from coordinate 466,472 downwards.
AACAAGGCCGCGGCTACCCGACCGGGTGGATCTCGAACTCGTCGCGACCCGCACCTTCAGCTCGAGCGTCGTCTACCTCCGCTACCGTGTGGCGAGCTAGCAAGCTCCGGAGGGACCATCGATGGCGGTACGGGTCGACCTGAACATATCGCTCGACGGCTTCGCGACGACGATTGACCAGACGCGCGAGGACCCGATGGGCCAGGACTGGGGCCGTCTCGTCTCCGCCTACGTCGCGACCCGAACGTTCCGGGCCCGCGTGCTGCATGACCCAACCGGTGAGGGCACGACGGGCGTCGACGACGATTACGCGGAAGCGTACTTCGACGAGATCGGGGCAGAGATCATGGGCGCAGGGATGTTCGGCTTGCACGCCCACCCGGATGACCCCGAATGGCGCGGCTGGTGGGGCGAGGAGCCCCCGTTCCGGGTCCCGGTGTTCGTGCTGACCCACACGAAGCGTCCGTCCATCGAAATGGCTGGAGGAACGATCTTCCACTTCCTCTCCGGGGCGCCCGAGGAGGCGCTCGAACGGGCGCTCGAGGCCGCCGACGGCAAGGACGTGCGGGTAGGTGGTGGCCCGACGGTGGTCCGTGATTTCCTCAGGGCTGGGCTCGTCGACCGGCTCCACGTCGCCATCGCGCCGATCCTGCTCGGACGCGGCATCCGCCTGTGGGACGGCTTCCGGGGCCTCGAGTCTGGATATGCGGTCCAGACGGAGACCGCGCCGAGCGGCACCATCCACCTCACGTTCCGACGCTGAAGACGTCGCGCATCGAGGCGCGATGGGGGTGGCTCATCGCCCCGAGCCTCGAAGCGCACTGAAAACGCGCGGTCCGTACCGGGAGCAGTCGACGGCCTTCAGCCCCGAGCCCCCTCGGCCTGCAGTTTCGCGTCCCGCCCCACCGCTGGTACGCCTGCACCGGGGCCGACGACCTTGACGCCCACCACGAGGAGCCACAATGCGAGCCCGACTTCGGCGACGAAGCTCACGACGAGCCCGGGGGTGCGGATCGCGGGGTAGTCCGGCAGGAGCAGGGCTTGCAGGAACCAGATCAGGACGGCGATCCCGTCAAGCACGAGCAGGGCGCCCAGGAACCGGGGAAGGTACCCGGACTTGTAGACCAGGTAGCCGAGCGGGAACAGCCACGTGGCGAAGAACAGCTGGGCGGTGACCCAGCCCGCCTTGTAGACGTTGATGGACAGGTACGCCAGGCCCTCCAGCTGTGCAGCCGAGTAGGCCTGCATGTGGCTGGAGGCATCACCCTGCAGCAGCGCGGAGACGAGGCCCAGCATGCTCGCGCCCTGGATGGCGACACCCACGGCGTTGAGCAGCAGGAACAGCAGCGCCAGGTTCCGGTTGACCTGGCGCAGCAGGACGTATAGACCCCAGGCGACCATGAGGAAGAGGAACCCCGAAGTCAACGCGACGACGAGGGCCAAACGGAAGGACCCCTCGTTCGTGACGATCGCCTCGTAGACCTGGGGCGCGCTGCCCAGCCCAATCTGCCCCAGCATGGTGGCAAGGATCGAAGCCAGGATGTATGCGAGGTACACGCCGCCCGTGATCCTGGCCCCCGTTCCCGGTGCGAGGTGAACGGTTCCCGTATTCACTGTGAATCTCCCGTAGTGGTTGCCTGGGCGCGAGCTGCAACAGGACTGGCGGTGAGGCTGACCACCTCGTGACCACGCAGGGCCTCGAGGAAGGGCTGGAAGCTGCCGCACACGAGGCAGCGCACGGTCCGGCCGTCAACTTCCACGTCGCTGACGCCGGACGCCCGCTCGATCTGCCGGGCCGGCGGTGCGCCGACGAAACTGACTTCGACTCGTTGTGTCGGTTGCTCCCTGGTCATGCTCGCCAGCCTACGGAGGTCAACCCGGTGCGGACATCAATGGAATTCGTGATCGGTTGATGAGTCGGCCGCCGACGGAGTCCCTGCCGTGCGGTCCATCCCGTTCAGGGGGATGCCCCCACCCGGGACCTGTTGCGCTCGACTTCAGCGTCCGCTACTCGCTCGACGACGTCATCCATGCGGCGATCTGGGCCCGCGAGTTGCACCCAAGCTTGTTCAGGATGCTGCGGACGTGGCTGTCGACGGTGTGCTCGGAGATGAACAGGCGGGCCCCGATCTCCTTGTTGCTCAGGCCGTCGGCAACCAGCCGTGCGACCTCCGTCTCCCGCTTCGCGAGCAACCCCGCGCCCGTGCTGTCCGATGCGGCGACGGCAACATGGCCGGATTCGCCGAGCGCGAGCCGCACGGCGGCGTCCCGGCTCAATCGGCTGCCGGCCCTGAACTCGGCCTCGAACCTGGATGCGCCAAGCGCAGCGATCGCCGACGCTCTGGCTTGGCCCATCAGCGGAGCGAGGAATGGCATGACGCTGGCACCGGTCCCCGTGCGCACGGTATCCGCGGCTCCGAGCAGCTGCGCGGCGAGCCGCGCCTGCCCGGATCCGGCGGCATGGCAGCCCAATGCGTCCACCAAGTACGCCAGCTGCACCCGGTCATCGATCTGCTGGGCGATCCGCAGCGCCTCGGCGAGCAGGGGCTTTGAGGCGGCAAGCTCACCGGCGATCAAGGCGACCGTGCCCAGGTTCAGCAGCCAGACCTTGAGCGTATAGAGGTCCTCCACCTCTCGGCTGAGACGCACGCCCTCCGAGGACGCGGAGCTTGCCGCCTCGAGGTTGCCCTCGAAGAAGCCATCGAACGAACGAGCCAGCAGCAACGTGAGCGCAGCCGTGACGTCATCTACGCCCGCTGTCACGGCCTTAGCCTCATCGAGCAAGCGCACGGCGGAAGCTCGATCCCCGGCCATGTTGGCAGCGATCGAGGCCATCGACAGCGACGTTGCCAGCGGGCGAAGGCGACCGGCTGCTCGATCGGCCGCCGCCGCTCGTTCGAGGGCCGGTGTGGCAGCGGTCGGATCGACCAGCAACACGGCCATGAACCCACGCAGGTACTGGGCCCGAGCCTGGGGCTCTGGATCACCGCCCCCGGTCGCGAGGAGCTCATCCAGCCACCGCACGCCTTCGGTCGTCGCTCGCGTGGCCCAATACAAGCGGAGGGATGCGGCGAGGTCCATTCCGCGCGAGATGTCGCCATGAACGAGGCATCGCCGAAGGACCGATCGGATGTTGTCGATCTCCAGGTCGATCCATCCCAGCCACTCGACCAGCCCATGCCGAGCTCGGACTGCAGGTCGCGGACACCTCGAGACGTAGTAGTCGACGAACGCCTCCTCGACGAGCTCCTCCTCGCCCGCCTCCCGCAGCTCGAGTCGAGCAAACTCGCGCATCGTCTCGTGCAGTCGATAGCAGGCGAGACCTGGTGCGTCCTGCTTCATCACCAGCGACTTGTCGACCAGCGATGACAGCACGTCCAGGACGTGCGCCGCCGGCACGCCGTCGGACGTGCACACCGACTCGACGTCCTCGAGCGTGAACCGGCCCGCGAACACGCACAGCCGCCGCATGAGCGTCCGCTCGTCGGACCCCAACAGGTCGTAGCTCCATTCGATGGTGGTTCGCAGCGTCTGATGACGCGGCAGAGCCGCGCGACTTCCCCCCGTGAGCAGCCCGAACCGATCGGCCAGGCGATCGAGGATCTGCTCCACCGAGAGGACCCGCGTCCTGACCGCCGCGAGCTCGATCGCGAGCGGCAGACCGTCCAGCCGACGGCACAGGTCCACGACCGCCGCCCGGTTGGAGGCGGTCAGCTCGAACCTGCCCGATGCTGCCGAAGCCCGCTCGGTGAAGAGCTCGACCGACTCGTTCTGGCGGAGCTGATCGAGGGACTCGTCGGCCTGGGCTCGAGGCAGCTCGAGCGGCGGGATCGGCAGAACGTGCTCACCCGGGACCGACAGCGGCTCCCGGCTGGTGGCGATCACCCGCACGCCGGGCGCGGCCCTGAGGATATCGGTCACGAGCAGCGCGGCCGCCTCGAGCAAGTGCTCGCAGTTGTCCACCACGAGCAACAGCTCCTTGTCCCGCAGGTACGAGAGCAGGAGGGCCCGTGGCTCGGTCGCGGCCTGGTCGCGCAGGTCCAGGGAGGCCAGCGTGGCGTTGCCGATCAGCGCAGGATCCCGAACCTCAGCGAGCTCCACCAGCCAGGTGCCGTCCCGGAAGCCGCGTCTGAGATCGGTCCCGATCCGGATCGCAAGACGGGTCTTGCCGACACCGCCCGGCCCGACGAGGCTGACCAGGCGGGCCGTGGTGAGCTTCTGCCTGAGCTCGGCAAGCTCACGGCGACGGCCGATGAAGCTCGTCGCTTCAGCCGGCAGGTTGCCCGGGCGACGGATGGGCCTGGCCATGGTGAGCGCCACGGTACTCCGGACCGTGAGAGCCGATCCCGGTCAAATCGTTACCGGATCACGAATCCCATCGATGCCGGTGCTCCCCCGTGGGCCCTAGCGTGGCGGGCATGACGCGGGACCGGGCCAGGTGGGCCTGCCCCAAGAACAGGAGCAAGGAAGATGAATTCGAACCGAAGGTTCGCCGTCGCTGCGGGAGTGCTGTGGATCGCTGCGACGGTCGCCGACATCATCTCGCGCGCGGTGTTTGTGCAGCCGATCCTCGGCGCCCCCGACTACCTCACCAGGATCTCGGCCAGCGAAGGCCAGGTCCTGCTGGGAGCGCTCTTCCTGTTGGTCGGGGCCGTTTCGGCGGCCGGGATCGCCATCGCCCTGTACCCGGTCCTGAGGCAGCAAGACGAAGCTCTGGCCCTTGGGTCGGTCGGCTTCAGGCTCATCGAAGGCACGTTCTATCTCGGCATCGTTGTCTGCCTGCTGATCCTGGTGGCCGTGAGCCGCGAATCCGCGAATGCTGGCACTCGGGCCTCATCGATCTACGAGGCCCCAGCCGCGTTCGTGATGGCAGCCCGCGATTCGCTGAGCCAGGTGTCGGTGCTGGCCTTCGGCGTCGGGGCGCTCATGTACTACTGGGTCTTCTATCGGTCGCGACTCGTCCCCCGATGGCTGTCGGCATGGGGCATCCTGGCGATCGTCCTGGTCATGGCGTCCGGCGTCCTCGTCATGCTCGGGATCATCGAACCGATGTCGTCGCCCCAGGTGGTCCTGGCGTTTCCCATCTTCCTGCAGGAGATGGTCATGGCGGCCTGGCTGATCGCCAAGGGGTTCGATCCACGGGCAGTCGCCCCGTCGCCGGTCACCGCGACGGCGCCAGCGAGTGCGACCGCACTGGCAGGAGCGCAGTCGGCGTGACGACGCAGACGAGGCGACCGGCGGCCCTCCCGCCCCGCTGGTTCATCCGCGCCGCGTGGGTGGGCCACCGAGCCATCTGCTCGGTCACGGGCGGGCGGCGCGGCCTGCGACGCCCGACCACCGAGCGCTGGGGGATGCTCCGGCTGCGGACGGTGGGGCGCCGCAGTGGCGAGGAACGCGTCGCCATCCTCGGCTACATCGAGGACGGGGCCAACCTCGTCACGAAGGCCATGAACGGCTGGGCCGATCCCGAGCCCGCGTGGTGGCTCAACCTCCTGGCGCAGCCGGATGCCACGGTCGACCTCGTCGACGGGTCGCGGCCCGTCCGCGGACGCGCCGCGGACGACGACGAACGGCCCCGCCTGTGGGCCGGGTGGGCCGTCTACAACAAGCGGCTCGATGCCTACGCCGCCCTGCGATCACGGCAGACCCAGGTCGTCATCCTGGAGCCACGGAGCGATTGACACGTCGCGGGACAGAGTCGGACGACCATACAGCCGCGATCCCGACCGGTCCGGACCACTCGCCGCTCGTGGCGGGATCGTGGTCCGGACCGGCGCCCGGGTGGGTCGGGAGCAGACTGCGGGAGCGGCACATGGCGCCGCCGAGCTGCCTGAGACCGCTCGAGGCGGCAAGGACTCAGGCCGGATCCAGCACCTTCTCGAGCCCGTCGAGGATCAGCTCGAGCCCGTACCCGAACTCGTTGCCATAGTCATAGCCGGGCTGCATGGCGTGCTCGATCATCGCGACGAGGTTGGGGTACGCACCGGGCTCGATGGGCTGCACCATGCTCTCTGCAACGGCCGCGGCCTCGTCCGCGGTCCCGAACGGCAGGTTCATGGCCCGCCCCCCAGACCTCGCCCTGGGCGATCACCACTCGTTGGCGCCGAGCGTGCGGCGGGCGGCCGCGGCAGTGAACTCGTCGGCGCCGGGGTCGCCGACATCCGCGAGCACCGCGTCCAGGCCTGCCGTCACCTCGTCGGGGGCGGTGATGTGGTCGGATGCCGCGGCGGCGCAGTAAGCGTGGTCGACCGGAGCGAGCTAGTGTCTTCCAGGTGAAGGTCACGGCCGAGGCAGCGCGTCGCTTTCTTGTCGCCCGGCACTTTCTCGCGCCTGCGCGGTCTCTCGCGGGAGACCTCGACGGGGTGCTCGAGGTCTTCCGAAGGCTCGGGTCGATCCAATTCGACCCGATCGCGGTCGCCGGCCGGAACCACGACCTCGTGCTGCACGCGCGCGTCGCCGGGTACGAGCCCGATTGGTGCGACGAGCTGTACGAACGCCGCGAGATCTTCGAGACGACCAACAAGGCGCTGTCGTTCGTCCCCATGAGCGAGGTTCCCTGGTTCCGTTCGAGCTCGGGCCGGAAGGGGCGGCAGTTCCACGCCGCGGCCCTCACCGAGAATGCAACGGTTGCCGAGCGCGTGCTCGACCGGATTCGCGCACAAGGACCGTTGTCATCACGCGACTTCGAGGGCGAGGCCGGAGCGACGAAGGACTGGTTCGGGATGCCGGAGAACGCGGTCCGCTCCGTGCTCGAGGCGTACACCGTCGCGGGCATGATCGGCCTCGCCCGCCGCGACGGCAACGTCCGGTTTTACGACCTCATCGAACGCGTGCTTCCGGCCGAGGTGCTCGCGCAGGAGGTGCCGGTCCGCGACCAGCTTCGCCACAAACTCCTGTCCCGCTACCGCGCGCACGGCCTGCTCGGCGCCGGCGGCGCCGGCGGCACGTTCGCCCGCATCGCCGACCCGCAGGTCCGCAACGAGATGCGCAAGGAGCTGGTCGAGCTCGGCGCGCTCGTGCCCGTCGACGTCGAGGGCGTGCGCGGCAAACGCTTCGTGCTCGCCGAGGAGCTCTCGCTGTTGCAGGCGCCGCAGGAGCCGACTCCGTCCGTCGCGTTCATCGCCCCGTTTGACTCGCTGCTGTGGGACACCGCCCTCCTCGCGAGCGTGTTCGACTTTGACTACGTATGGGAGGGCTTCTTCCCGCCGGCGAAGCGCCGCTGGGGCTATTACGTGCTCCCGATCATCTTCGGCGACCGTTTCGTCGGACGGATCGAACCACGCATCGACCGAGACCGAGCCCGCGTGGAGGTGCTCGACGTCTGGTGGGAGGATGGTTTCGTGCCGCGCCGCGCCGACGGGTTCGTCGACGCGATGCAGGACGCCCTCCGCGCGTACCTGCACTTTGCAGGCGCGGGCAGCCTCGAGTGGGCACCCCACCTTGCTACCGAGGAGCGGCTCTTCGTCGCCCTCCCCCGTGACCAAGCCTAACGGAGGATGCCGGACCCGCTGGCAATTTCCAGCCCGGTGCCCAGCGCGCTGCGCAGGATCGACCGTGATCGAAGCGCCGGCGCCCACGCGGTCAGATCCTCGGCGACGAACACCCGGGCCAGGGCGGCCAGGTAGCCCAGCACCGTGTGGTGATCGATGGGACCCTCCGCGCCCTGACGTCAGCCGCGATGGACCGGGCCGACGCCGTCGTGGCGGTGTGACGCGCCAGGGAGCGAAGGGAAACCCGGCACGATTCTCGCGCTCCGGCCTCACCACCGAGCAGCTGATCTACCGGGGACGGGCGGCGGGGTGGTTGCTGGTGGCGAGTCTGGAGCCGAATGTGACCGATGTCCCCCGAGGTTCGGTGACGACCAGCCTGTGACCGCCCCGGGCGGCCGGGCGTTGACTGGGACACAGGACTCCATCACAAGCGTCGGACGGCCGCGCGGCCAGCAAGCCTCCCGCTCCGCCCACCGGAGCCGGCCGCGTCAGGTGCGGCGCCGATCGCGCCGCCTGTGGTCTCCAGCCCAGCGCCGTCCTCGCTGCTCAGCGGGTCGGCCATGCGCTGCGTCCTCGTCTGCTCAGGCGCATGCCGGCGACCGCTCCTGCTCACCGGGAAAGGGGGCGCTGCAATGAGATTCGACAAGCGCATCGTCGTGCTGGTGCTGGCGCTCGCCGGGGTATTCGTCCTCGCGGGCGTCGTCGTAGCCAGCATCGGATTCACTTCACGGCCATTCGACACGTCGGGCGAGCGCGCCACGGGCATGGCCCAGAACTCCCTGGGCAACCGGTACACCCTCGATGCGGACAGCATCAGCTCAACCTGGAAGTTCACCCGCGACGTGCAGGTCGTGCTCCGCTTCTCCGACGGGCGCGTGACCTTGGATGGCGCGGTGCTCGATCCGGGCTGCTACTCGGGGACAGTCCCGGCAGGTGCGGTGCTCACGCTCGAGGACGCCCATGGCGTGAGTTTCGCAACTCCGGAGCGCGACACGTCGTGTGAACCGTTGCCATGACCACGGCAGGCACCCAATCGATCCCGCAACCCGTTGGCGGCGGCCAGGCGCTGCGCGTTCGCGCGAGGCTGGGCCGCAGTCTCAGGTGGGTTGCGGGATCGCACCCCGCCCGGCTGTTCGCCGCGGCCTGGCTGGCCGCGGCCCTGACCCTCGTGCTGTCGGGCCAGGGCTTCCCGTTCGGCAGCCTGATCCTGGTTGGCATCTACCTGCCGCTCAGCCTGGTGACCGTGCTGCTCACCAAGCCCGCGCCGCCGGCTCCGGCGGCGACGAGCGAACGCCCACGGATCCACCTCCAGATCGGCCTGATCCTGCTGTTCGTGGTGCTCACCGGCTGGACCGGCCTGATGTACCACGACGTCACGGCTGTTTCGGTTCCGCTGTGGACGCCGCTGGTCGACGCGCTCGGGCGCCTCGGCGACGCCTGGTTCGGCGTCGCGACCTTTGTGATGAACCCGGTTACGTACGTTGTCCTGCCGCTCATCGTCCTGCTCCTGACCGGGGCGCATCTGAGGTCGTTGGGCTTCGGGCGCGGCCACCGCATGGGACGGGTGCTCCTGCTGTGGGCCTCGATCCCGTTGGCGTTCTTCGCCGTCGCGCTCGTCTCGGGTCAGCTGTCGTTGGGCCGGCTGCTTGGCCGCTTCGTGTCGAACTTCATGAACAACGGGCTCTGGGAGGAGTTCCTGTTCCGCGGCGCATTCCAGACGCGCCTCCGGCGGCTGTGGGGCCCGGCCTGGGCCGTGGTCGTCCAGGCGCTCGTGTTCGGCGTCTGGCACCTCGGGCTCGGGTTCGACAACACCGGCCAGGTCGGTGTCCTGCCCGCGCTCGCGAGCACGGTCGTCAACCAGGCCGTCGTCGGGCTCGCCTTCGGGGTGATCTTCGAGCGCACCCGCAACCTCGTGGCGCCGTCGATCGTGCACATCCTCGCTGACAGCATCGGGTAGGGAGGGAAGTAGCGATCGCGGTCCGTGCCGCCGGCTGCCAGGCACCTGATCTGCCGGGGGCGCGGGCGGAGTGGTGGCCCCCAAAGCAGAGGACCCGGGTGAGTAACGCCCGGGTCCTTGTCAGGTGGCCGACCGATCAGCTCGCTGGCGCGAGAGCGCGCGAGACGAGCACCAGGATTGCCACATTGATCAGCACCGCCACCAGGTAGAGGGGGTGGAAGAAGAGGGCCAGCGCGACGAGACCCACGGCCGCGCCACCAAGGGCCAGCGGCTGCCACACGCCCGAGAGCGCGGGCACCCCGAGCCAGCCGAGCCCGGCGGCGAGGAGGGCCAGACCGGCGACGAGCCACAGTCCGTTCCCGATCAGCGCCGCGCCCGAGCCGAGGTGCATGGCGTCGATGAGCCACGAGCGCCCGAACGGACCCGGCCACCAGCCAAACCAGGCCGGCACGGTCATCGCCGGCGCGTCCGGCTTGGTGGCGCCTCCGAACCCGATCATCGTGGTGATCAGCCCGTGCGCGACGACGAAACCAGCGACGAGAACCTGCGGCATGTCACACCTCCGATGCTGCTGCGGTGCCCTGCTCCGCCTCGAGGCCCACGGACACGAGCTCGAGGCCGAGATCTCGGATACGTGCCAGCACCCCGTGGAGTGCGGCCTGATCGGCGAGCTCCCCGGTGAGGGTGGTATCGCCGCCGGCGGTCTCGGCAACGGTGAGCCCCTCGAACCAGGCGGACCACTGCGGGCTCAGCTGCCCGCGGACCCGGATCCGATAGACGAGCGGCTGATCCATCGCCGGCTGCCCTCCGTGCTTGCCGGCTCCGTGCCGGCTGACGGAGATCAGCATCGGGAGCAAACCCCCCGGGGCACATCAATCCTTGGATCTGGCCTGGGGGTTGATTCCGCGGATCCCACTCGATACGGAAGCTCGCCACCGTGGGCGGGATGCTCAGGGCAGCAGGCCGAGCTCCCGTGCCGCCGCCACAGCTTCGACCCGGTTCGTGGCACCGAGCTTGCCCGTGATCGCATGCACGTGGGTCTTCACCGTTCCCAGCGCGAGGTAGAGCTCGCCGGCGATCTGGCGATTGGAGCGCCCAGCCGCCACGAGGCGCAGGACCTCGAGCTCACGCTCGGTGAGCGGCTCCACCAGTTTCGATGGCCCCAATGGAGCACTCGGCCTCGACCTGACCCGCTCCAGGAGCGCCCGGGCCCCGCGGAGCGTCACGACGTCCCCACCGCGGCGCGCGAGCTCCAGGGCCCGGTCGGCTGCCTCGGCCGCGCCGGGCCCGCCCATCCGCTCGAGAACCTCGGCCCGGGCGAGATGGACGGGAGCCCAGGCGGGCACGTCAACCCCGGACCCGTCCGCAGCGTCGGACAGCGCCTCGTCGCACGCCGCGAGGGCCACTCGGAGTCGCCCGCGACGCACCTCGAGGCGGGCCAGATTGCGGGTGATGTCCGCCTCGCCGAGCCAGTTGCCGGCCAGATGCAGCAGCGGCCGCGCCGTCCGATAGGCCGCGATCGCGCGATCGAGCTCGCCGGCGTCGAGCAGGGCGTGGCCGAGCATCGCCTGGGCGTCCCCAACGATCAGCGCCGCGCGCTCCGGCGAGAGGTCGTGCGGCACCAGCGTCAAGGCCCGTTCCGCGTGGGCGACCGCTGCGACCGGGTCGTGTTCCAGACGGGCCGCGACCGAGCGGATGATCGCGATGTGGACGGGCACGGTGTCCGCCAGGGGGTCGCTCGCCGCATGCGCCGCCGGGAGGGCAGCCTCGGCATCGGCGAGCCGGCCATCCACGCCATCCGTCTGGCCGGCCAGGGCCAGGGCGTAGGCGTAGAAGGTGCTGAGCAGCAGATCGGAGCGGACGGCATCGACCGGCAGCCGGTCGATCCAGCCCCGCAGCGTCGCGAACTCCGCGTGATGGACGAGATCCGGCGATGCCCCGGCGATCAGGTCTCGCGCACGGTGCGCGTCCCCCGACCGGAGGGCGTGCTCGACGGCCTCGCTGACGGCGCCCTCGCGCAGGTACCAGTCGGCCGCGCACAGGTGCAGCCGGGCGAGCTCAGTCGGGTGGACGACAGCGAGACGGGCACGCAGCAGGTCGGCGAACAGCCGGTGGTAGCGGTACCAGCGGCGCTCGTCGTCGAGGGGCACCAGGAGCAAGTTCGACCGCTCGAGACGTTCGAGCACGGCTTGACCATCGGCTCGGCCGGTGAGCGCATCGCATAGCGGTCCTGTGAGCCGGTCCAGCACCGACGTCCGCAGCAGGAAGTCGCGTACGTCCGGGTCGAGACGTCCGAGCACCTCCTCGGTGATGAAGTCGAGGACGAAACGGTGCGTCCCGGCGAAGTCGCGGATGTAGCTCGAGACGTCCGGCCGACCGGCGAGCGATAGGCCGGCCAGCTGGAGCACGGCCGGCCAGCCCTCGGTGCGGGCAACGAGCGCCTCGACATCGGCGTCGGATAGGGCCAGCCCCATCCGCTCAGCGAAAAACGAGCGTGCCTCCTCGACCGTGAATCGGAGCGCCTCCGCCCGCACCTCCAGGAGATCTCCCCGCGCCCGGAGGCGCGCCAGCGGCAGGGCCGGATCCACCCTCGTCGCGATCACCAGGTGCGCCTGCTCGGGCAGTTGCCCGAGCAGGCGCGAGACCGCCCGCTGGGCCTCGCCTGCCTCGATGAGGTGGTAGTCGTCGAACACCAGGAGGATCGGCTCGGGTCGTTCGGCAAGCAGCGTCGCGACCTCGCCGATCACATCTGACGCGTCCGCAGATGGCGCTTCCGCCGCTGGTGAGCCCCCACGGTCGGCCGAGGCGCTCACGACGGCGGCCCAGAGGTAGCGCAGGAAGCGGACCGGATCGTTGTCGGCCTCGTCGAGCGCGATCCAGGCGCATCTCGTGCCCGAGGCGGCCAGCCAGTTGACGAGGGCCGACGTCTTGCCGAACCCGGGCGGCGCCGACAGCAGGACGAGCCGCGCCGCAAGGGTGCCGTCGAGCATCGTGATGAGACGTGGCCTGTTGATCAGGCGCTGCGACGGGCGGGGCACGGCGAGCTTGCTTTGGAGAAGGCGATCCAACTGACGATCCAGGTGCTGACGCGTGCGAGGGCTTGAACGGCCAATGCGACCTGCTCGCCATGCTACGACCGCGGGGAGTCGTCACGGGCAGACCCGTCGCTCGTGGTCGTGCCCAGCCTTGCATCCGCACGCCGAGCACCCCAAGCGAATAGACCGCGCCAGCCAGCCCACCGACAATTCGGCGGCGAATCTGTGCACGGTCTGCGGCGTCCTGACGAGCCGCCCCGGTTACTTCCTGGTGGCCCAGAACATGTCGGCAAACTCCTTGGTCGCGGCCTCGAGGTCGGCGGCGGCCTGGGCATCGACGCCCTGCTTGTTCTTGCCGGCGAGCTTGAGCAGGTTCCACACCTTCGTGTGGAGGTCCGGGAAGGTCGCGAGGTGTTCGGGCTTGAAGTAGTCGCCCCAGATCACGGCGACCTCGTGCTTCACCGTCTCCGCGTGCTGCTCCTTGACGGCGACGCAGCGGGCGAACGTGTTCCGGTCGGCGACGGAGGTAGCCACCTCGGGGAGCGTGCCGATCAGCTCCACCATGCGGGCGACGGTGCGGGCGGCCAGCACGGCCGCCGACGGGTCGTAGATGCCGCAGGGGATGTCGCAATGGGCGTGCGCGACCGTCGACGGGCGCAGGATGGCGGTGAGTCGAGACATGGGGCTCCTCACTTCTGGCGCGTGCTGGTGTGTGTCGGGTCGCTCAGGGCGCGGTCTGGTTGTTCAGGCTGGGGTCACGGTGGCGCCGTGGATCTCGCCCTTCCAGGACCCGGTCGGCTGGCCGCGCTCCTCGATGAAGGCCTTGAACCGGTCGAGGTCGTCGAGTGGCCTTCACTGTGCGGCGTTGGGCCGGGCGGGTCATGACGGTCGGTCATCCCAAGACTGACCACTGCCCATCGCTCGCCCGGACATCCGCGCCGGGGAGCTATGCCGATCCTTGCCCGCGATCGTGATGATCCACGAGCGCGACCGTCGCGATGGCCATGACCGCCGTCGTGCGCCAGGTCGGCCAGTCGTGGGGCCCGTCCGGCAGGTCGCCCTCCCGGCGATCGAGCCAGTCGTCACCGATTTGCCCCGACCCGTGGCGTGGAACGGAGCTGCGAGGTCAGACGGCCGCAAGCACCTGAATCCCGGCGGCATGGAGCACCGCGGGGAGGATGACGAGGATCAGCGTCAGCGCGAGCGCGATCAGGGCGACACGAGGCAGCATCACCGATCCGATCGCCCCGAGCACCGTGCGAGCGTCCCCGGGGAGTGACACGGCGATTGGGGTGACCCGGCTCGCCGTCCGCGATCGCCCGATCATGACCCGAAGGGGAATGTCGTGCCAACGGTGAGTGCGAGACCGAGGAGGATGCCCAGCTTGCCGAGGAGCATGCCGAGCGCCTCGATCTTGTCGCGGCGGCCCAGCCGCCGTATGACCGCATCGCCGGCGATACCGCCCGGCTCCCCGCTGTCTTGAGAGGCTGCGAAGGTCGTCATGGACTGGCTCCTATCGGAAGGACGTCTACCGACGATCCAGGGCGATGGATGACGGAGCCGCTCGTCTCCGAGTGTCCAGTCCTGTGAGCGCCGCGTCATGACGGTTCGTCACCCACTCGGACATGGGTCCGCCGGCTGCCCCGCGGGCCGGGGAGGCGATCTCCTCGGACTGAGGCGCTCCGGACCGATTCCAGCAGTGGGATGACGGGCCGTCATGACATCGCGCCGCCCCGGGTGCCTACTCCACACAGCGCAGTGGCCGGAACGTAGCCCGGCGGTGGTCGCCAGACCCCGCTCTCCCGGATGCCGCATGCACGGGAGACACCATGGCAATCGATCAGGTCGACCGGACGGTCGTCACCCAGGAACCCACGCCGACGGGCCAGGAGACGGTGCAGACGGACAGCCGCCGCACCACCATGACAGGCCCCGGTGGCGCCGAGATGAGCCGTCGCATCGTGATCCTCGTCTTCGGGCTCATCCAGATCGTCATCGGGGCACGCATCGTGCTGCTCCTGCTCGACGCGAGAGAGTCCAACGCCCTCGTGTCGGCAGTCCTCAACATCAGCCAGGTGTTCGTGGCGCCGTTCGAGGGGATCCTGCGAACGGACTCGCTCCATTCCGCGGGCTCGATCCTCGACGTCACGGCCATCGTGGCCATCGTCGGCTGGACGATCCTCGAGCTGATCGTGCTCTGGGTCATCAGCATCTTCGCCCGCCGGTCGACCGCAATAACCGCCTGACCGCGTCCCGGTCCCCGTTGCGGACGGGTGATCCTCCGCTACTTGCGCCGCCCGTCCCGGACGGGCGCGATACGAAAGGAAGCACTTCCATGGGAATCATCGCCTGGATCGTGCTCGGCGCGCTCGCCGGGTTCATCGCCAATCTCATCATGGGCGGAGGCGAGGGCCTCATCATGATGATCGTCCTCGGGATCGTCGGCGCCGTCGTCGGCGGCTTCATCGCCGGGTCCGTGCTCGGCGTCGCCGACATCACCGGCTTCAACCTCGAGAGCCTCGCCGTCGCCGTGTTCGGCGCCGTCGTCGTCATCTTCGTCGCGCGGCTGTTCCTGTCGCGCGGTACGGCCAGGACCGTCTGATGGCCGACCAGCACACCAAGGGTGCCGTCAACACCGTCAAGGGCACGGTCAACGAAACCGTCGGCAAGGTGACCGGCGACCGGACGCAGGAGACGAAGGGCAAGGTTCAGAAGGTCGAGGGCAAGGCCCAGGACGGCTTGGGCGACGTCCAGGACCACCTTCACAAGGACAGCCGCGACTGACCCTGGCGGGGCAGCGGGTCACGGCTCGCTCCCCACCAGCGGCACCCCAGCCCGGGTGGTCAGCGCGATCCGCCCGAACTCAGCTCATCCCTTCGTTCACGTATGGACATTGAAGGGTTGCAGCCGGAGGTCTGTGCCCGTCGTTCCGAGCTTGGAGTCAACCGTTGAGGGTGCCACGAGTGGTGGCGGCACCTGCGGGGCCCTTGCGTATCGCTAACAGGGTCGCGTCGCGAAGCAGCTTCGCCGCCTGTTCCACGCTCACCCAGTTCCCCTCGTCGCCGGGCGCTGGGCTCCATGTGTCCGGCCCCCACAGTCGACCGAGACGCACGACGGCAACCTCCAGGCCGGAGGCGTCGGCGGCCGCCTCCATCTCGTCGCGGGCCGCGGCCGTCTCGGCTGCCACATCGAAGGCGATGCTCTCGATGACGAGCCGCCGCACACGCGCTGCCACCGCCGCCTCGACGAGGATCGGTGTCGCCTCGCGTCGGATGCGGTTGTTCGCCGCGGAGTCACGTCCCTGCAGGTCCGTGAGCAAGTCCACGACGATTTCCGGCCGCGCCGCTTGGACCATCTCGCGAACGCGCCTACGATCGTAGGCATCGAGGACCATGGGCTCGGCGCCGAGCGCGCGCACCACATCGGGCCGCGACCGCGTCGTCCCGACCACGTGGTGCCCCAGCAGGAGGGGCAGCAATGCGCGCCCGAGCACGCCCGAGGCCCCGGCGACGAAGATGCGCACTCAGCCGCTCGCTCGTGGCGACAGCGTCCCGTCCTGGCGGTTCATCGAGGCTTCAACAGCCGGCCGCCGGTCGCGTAGACGAGGGCGTGGTAGACGATGGAAAGCACGGCCAGCAGGAGCCCGAGCAACGGCTGCCCGGCGCTCCAAACGGCAAGCGCCACGAGCCCGGAGACGACGAGCTCCTGCACGAGTCGGAGCGGCTCCGCCGCTCGGCCGGCCTGATGGAAGTCGACGAGACCCCAGAACCCAAACCCCACGACCGGCGCGCCGATGGCCAGACCGATCTTCGCGATCGTGCCCGAGCCCGTCTGCCACCCCCAGTACGCCAGCCCGACGACGATCGCGGTCTCCATCACTGCGCGCAGCGCGAGGATCAGGCCCTGCATCGGCGTCAGCCGAGCTGCGGCAGCGGGTGCCGGCGCACCCCTCGTTCGCACGGTGTCTGGATCACGAATGGCCATGCGTCACCTCCTTGCGCCTCTGGGGCTCTCGAGACCGTGTTCTCGACCGCCGGAGCGGGGCCTCGGGCTCAGCCACGGGTGGCTGTGCGCTCGGGCATGGGATGGAGGCGGCTCCAATAGCCGCCGGCGAGCAGCACGGCCCCGGGCAGGATGCCGGCCACGACGGCAATCACGGTCGCCGAGCGATCCAGCCCCGCCGCGAGCAGCCCGAGCCCGCCGCAGACGGTGATCGCCGCCCCGATCCAGACCATGATCGGCAGGCGCCAGATGACGTAGAAGCCGAAGAAGTGCACGCCGACGACCACCGAGATCCACGCGATCGACGCGTCGTGGATCCCGAGCACGTCGTTGAGGACGACCAGCCCACCGATGCCGGCGGCCACCTCGGCCGCGACGATGAGCCAGTACGAGCCGCTGAACCCGACGCCCGGCCGATCCGGCCGATCCGGCCGGGGGAGGGCGATCAGCAGGCCGACTGCCGCGAGGATGCCGATGACCCTGACCGCCGTGGCTTCCGTTGGCGGGAGCAACTGTGCGTTAGCCATGATGTAGATGAACCCGAACACCGCCGTGATGACGATTGAGATCCGCTTGTGGCGAGTCATCCCACCTCCTTTTGCCGAGTCCTTGGGCGCTCCGGGATGCGACGCGTGGCGTTGACGGCCCGAGGGGCCTTGGCAGGCTCGCGATCCTCGCGCCCACGGCCCTCAGGCGCGAAGCTGAACAGCAGGTCCCAGGCACTCTGTGTCCCCGACGTGATGAGCGCGAACACGACGGCTGCAGCACCCCACACCGCCTGCTCGATCCCGAGCGCGAGAGCGACTCCGGCCACGAGAAGGAGCCCGATGGCGACCCCTGGCAGGCCGAACTGAAAGGCCAGCCGGGCGCGGGTGAGCCCACCCTGGCGCGCGTTCACCAGCGCCGCCTCGGCCGAGATGAAGCCGAGCACCCCGATGACCACGAGCCCGACCGCCTGCGCGTACGGGACGCCGTCCGGCGTGAGCATCAGAAGCGACGCGAACAGCGCATAGACCAGGTTCGTGGCGGAGCCAATCGCCAGCCCTCGACGGAGGTTGTCCAGACCCCGGCGCTCGACGTGGATCGTGAGACCGACGAACGTCAGGCCCAGGAGCACCGCCGCCGCCCCGGTGGACGCGACGAAGAAGTCGTGCCACGCGTCGAGAGCGGAGGCGATCTCGGCTGCCGGGCTCACGTGGCCCTCGCTCCGTCGATCACGTTTGCTTCGCCGCGCTGTCTGGACTCGGCTGCTCGACCGCCGCTGGCCGAGTGGCCTCCGACTCCGACGCCCGGACCTGGCGCACGGCCTCGGCCATGCCCATCGTCCATGGCTGCCCGTGACCGGGTAGCACGATTCCGGCGGGGCTGTCGGCGATTTGGGCCAGGGAGTCGATGGCCAGCCCGCGGTCGGCCGTGAACGGCGCGATCCGAGGACCACTCTGGCCGTCCGTGACCGAGTAGGTCGCGAACGCGTCGCCGACGAACAGCGCATCGCGACCAGGAACCGAGAGCGCTGCACTCCCCATGGTGTGGCCCGGCACGAGGGTGACCTGCGGGCTGCCCGGCACGTCGAGCGTCGCCCCGTCGCCGAAGGTGGAGACCACCTTGACCACGGGCCGCTTGAGGCCGCCGTTGCGCAGCCCCAGCCACAGGAAGCCCAGCAGCGGCGCCAGGCGGACCTTGCCCATCGGGTTGTCGGGGTCTGTCTCGGCGCGCGCCAGCCCGGCGTCGACCTCGTGGATCCAGACTGGCACGCCACGCTCGGTCCGGACCCGCTCGGCGAACCCCAGGTGGTCCGAGTGGCCATGGGTCAGCACGACGGCGCGAACGTCCTCCACGGTGCGGCCCATGGCGGCCAGCTCCTTCGGGATGTCGTCGTAGAAGCCGGGCATGGCGGCGTCGATGATCGTCACCTCGCCCGCCTCCTCGACGAGGTAGGCGTTCACCCGCGGGTCGTCGCCGATGCGGTGAATGCCGTCCGCGATCCTCATGCCCGCTCCTCGCCGACTCCCCGCGGCCAGATCGCCCAAGCAAGGATCAGGTCGCCGATGAGGATCAGCACGCCGTGGGCGACGCGGAGCGGCTGGCCGGCAGCGAACTGCGGGATGTACAGGGCGAACGCGGCGGCGAGGACGATTCCGGACCAGCGGGCCAGGGTGCCCGATCGCCAGATCGCGACCGCGAACAGGATCACGCCGACGCCGAGCGCGGTGAGTCCGGCCAGGATCCAGAAGATCCCGACCTCCCAGCGGATGTTGTTGACGATCGACATGAGGTCGGGGTTGTTCCGGTCCACGACCGCCTGCCCGACGGCGTGCAGCCCGAAGACCTCGGCGCCGTAGTACGGCAGGGTCAGCCCGATACCGACCCAGCTCAGGGCGATCCCCCAGCTCGCCGGGCGCTCACCATTCGTGCCGCGCAGTTGTTCACAGACGCCGAGCAGGGCGAGTCCGAACAGGATGAACCCGGCCATCGCGAGCGAGTGGGCAATGATCCAATTGGTCGAGGCGAAGGCCTGCGCCCCCTCGAGTCCGGTCTCCGAGGAGAACGGCCTGAGCGCCGGATAGGCCACGAACAGCAGGCCCGCGACCGCGAGCGAGATCGCCGTCAGGATGGGCACAGCCATCGGGATCGTCCGGGTGTCCAGCGCAGCGCTGCCCAGGCGGGCGCGCTCAAGATCGGTTGTTGCCATCGCAACCTCCATGGCGGGGACGCGACGCACGGGGATCGCGCACATGGATCGGGTGGCGGGCGGACGACGAGGGCGGCACCTAAGGCCGATGGGCGGCCGGCGACCGAAATGGGGTCGCGTTCGGCACGGGCTCGCGTCGCCTCGTCCGGTCGTGCACATCCAATGGTAGCCCCCTGGCACGTATCTGTCGCGCGCGATGGCCGTGCGCCTTGGCCTGAACGGTCGGCGTCGTCCGCCTGGCGAACGCGCTGCAAGGTGGCTCGCCGGGCCAATGGGTGGTCCGGGGCCTCGAGCCCGGTTGAGCTGAGACCGCTCGAGGCGGCAAGGACTCAGGCCGGATCCAGCACCCTCTCGAGCCCGTCGAGGATCAGCTCGAGCCCGTACCCGAACTCGTTGCCATAGTCATAGCCGGGCTGCATGGCGTGCTCGATCATCGCGACGAGGTTGGGGTACGCACCGGGCTCGAAGGGCTGCACCATGCTCTCCGCAACGGCCGCGGCCTCGGCTGCGGTCCCGAACGGCAGGTTCAGGTGCGTCAGCGCGAAGCCGTAGATGTAGCCGTCCAGGAGCGCGTAGGCATGGGCAGCCATCGTCATGTCGAAGCCTCCGGCCAGGAGGCTGCCGATCACCGCATCGTGATGCCGCAGGTTCGCCGGACCGGGATTGCCCCGCGACTCCATCATGCCGATTGCCCATGGGTGGCGGGCCATGGAGTCGCGGACCGAGATCGCCCGCCGGCGCATCGCCGTCTTCCAGTCGGCGCCGGCCACTGGCAGCTCGATCTCGCCGAACACGAGATCCACCATGCCATCGAGGACCCGTTCCTTGTTGGCGAAGTGGTAGTAGATGGCCATCGCCTCGACCCCGAGCTCACGACCGAGCTTGCGCATGCTAAGCGATCCGAGTCCGCCGGCATCGGCGAGCCTGATGGAGGCGCCCAGCACGTCCTCCCGGCTCAGGTGGCCGCGGTGCTGTGCTCGCCTGGTCGTCTGCGTCGTCATGGGCCTCCTGTGCGTCCCGGTGGGATTGCCGAACGTTGACACCCCGCACTTTACACCGTACAGTAACGGCACGAACTTTACACCGTAAAGTCACGGGGAGATCCACCGATGAAGGCAATCGTTCAAGACAGGTACGGCTCGGCCGATGTCCTGGAGTCACGAGACATCGAGAAGCCGCAGATCGGGGACGGCGAGGTCCTGGTCCGCGTCCACGCTGCGTCGATCCATGTCGGTGACCTCGTCGTCATGTCGGGCTCGCCGTACCTCATGCGGATGGCGACCGGACTGCGCAGGCCGAAGAACCGCGTTCCGGGGACGGACATCGCGGGGACCGTCGAGGCGATCGGCAAGGACGTGAAGGGGCTCCGCCCCGGTGACGACGTGTTCGGGTGGTGCACGAGCGCCTTCGCCGAGTACGCGACGGCAAGCGAGGACCACTTCGTCCTCAAGCCGGCCAACCTGACCTTCGAGCAGGCTGCCGCCGTCGGCGTGTCCGCGACCGCTGCCCTCCAGCTCCTGCGCGATGACGGCCACACTCAGTCCGGGCAGAAGGTCCTCATCAACGGGGCGTCAGGCGGCGTGGGCACGTTCGCGGTGCAGATCGCCAAGGCGCTCGGGGCCGAGGTCACCGGCGTATGCAGCACGAAGAACGTGGAGCTGGTCCGCTCGATCGGGGCCGACCACGTCATCGACTACACCAAGGATGACTTCCGGGACGGCGGGCCGTGCTACGACCTCATCCTCGACAACGTGGGCGACCACTCGATGTCGGCGACGAGGCGCGCACTCGCCCCCGATGGGACGCTGCTCTCCAACGGCGGTGCACACTCCGGCGGCAAGCTCGCGCGCGTGATCCGGCACACGATCGTATCCATCTTCGTTCGCCAGCAGGGCAAGCCGTCCATCAAGTTCCAGAACCGGGACGACCTCGTCGCCCTGAAGGAGCTCGTTGAAGCCGGGAAGGTGACCCCCGTCATCGACGCCACGTACCCACTCGCCGAGACCCGCGAGGCGATCGGTCATGTCGGAGCGGGACACGCTCGGGGCACGGTCGTCGTTTCCGTCGCCCGGCCATCCAGGGCTGTGTCGGATCCGGCGGGGATGATGACGCAGGCAGTCGCCTCATGAGTCTCGTGCGCCACCGATCTCAGCCTGAGGGTCAGACGGCGGTCGGGCCGGCTACCCGACCCGGCGATGCCCGCCGGGCCCCCGGCGCGAGTCGTCGTCACGTTGCGCCCGCGAGCTGGTGGCGCAGCGCAGCCTCCAGCTCCGGATAGCGGAACTCATACCCCGTTCCGAGCAGCCGGCCTGGCTCGATCCGGCGGCTGGCGAGCAGGAGGGCGTCGGCCATCTCGCCCACCGCCAGCCGCAGCAGGAACGCAGGCATCGCCCGGCCCGGCCGGCGGCCGACGACACGGCCGAGCGTAGCGACGAACTCGGCCTCGCGGGCGGGGTTCGGGCTGACCGGGTTGACCGGGCCGTCGAGCGCGCCGGTGGCGAGCACATGCTCCACGATCGGCGGGAGCTCATCGAGCGCGACCCAACTCCACCACTGATGACCGTCGCCCATCGGCCGGAGGTTCGCGATCATCGACGTCAGATTCGGGCCGCCGATGACAGTCGGGAGCCGCATGTGGACGACCCGGATGCCTGCGGCGGAAGCTGGTGCCGTCGCGGCCTCACCGTCACTCTGGAGGCCCGCCAGGAAGTCCGTGCCAACGGGGCTCTCCTCGGTCAGAAGCTGGTCTCCGGACGAGGGGTAGATCCCCTGGCCGGAGGCACAGATGAGGACCCGCGGCTCGCGCGCCCGGCCGGCCAGCGCCTCGGCCAGGAGCCGGTAGCTCCGGACCCGGTTGTCGTGGATTTGCCGCTTGGCGGCCGACGTCCAACGGGTCGGCCAGGCCATGCTCGCGACATCGATGGCGGCGTCGAACCCCTCAAGTCCGTCGCCGTCGATCGTCCCGACGTCCGGGTCCCAGCGCACCTCGCTCGGGCCGGGCTCGTGACGCACGAGCCGGACGATCTCATGCCCCCCGGACGCCAGATGCGCGGCCAGGACCGAGCCGATCAGGCCGTGCGAACCCGCCACCAGGACCCTCATCACTCGCCTCCTCGCTGCACGCGCGGTCCGACGGTCACGATCGAACGGCTCGCCCGACCGCTCTCGGTCAGCGCGCGACCACCGCGGCGGTGGCGAGGTCCCGGGCAATCGACGTGGCCCATTCGCGGATGGCGGGCCAGTCGCGGTAGTCGCCGTATGGGTTCTTGACCATCCGCAGGATGGTGCGTTCGCCGAAGCCGAATTCGTCCTTGTCCGCCTTGCCGGCGAAGACCCGGTGCTCTCGGCCCCCGACGAGCTCGAGGAGCTTGTTCCCCTCAGCCGCATCGGCGGGATCGTCGATGTCGCGCCCCATCGGGCCGCTCGAGAAGAGCCAGACGGGTCTCGTCCGCAGCGCGTCCGCGGAGCGGTTCACGAGGTCCCGGGCGGCTCCCATCCAGCGGCCCATATAGAGGGCGCTCCCCACGATGATCGCATCGTAGGGAGCAACGGACTCGACGAGCTGGGCGTCGGCGAGCTCGACCGCGATGCCCGCCTCACGGATGGTCTCGCCGATGGCCCCGGCGATCTCCCTCGTGCTGCCGTGCTTCGATGAGACGGCGATCAGCACCTTCATGGCGTTTCCCCTTCGGCGCCCCGGCTCGATCCCACCCGGTCGCGAGCATCGAGGGTGCCGAAGAGGGCACCGCCCGCGGGAGCTCCAGTGAGGCTGCCGAGCCGTGATCCGGCACGCCAGAGCCGTTCGTCGCGAAACTCGCCACAGGCCACAGGCCACAGCCACCGCGCCCGCTCCGAGGGCCGCGCCTACACTCGTCCTCGATGTCGTGAGACAGGTGTCCACGATTTCCCGCGAGAGGACATGGTCGGTGCAAGAGGAGACAAACCTCCACGACCGACCTTGATGTCCCGGTATGGCGGTTGCCATGCCGCTTGGGCGTCTCGCTTCCGAACGCTATGCCTAGCCGGGCTCCGGTGCGATGCCGGCCTCAAGATCGGCCAGGAACTCGGCTGGGGTGCGCACGGGGATCCGTCCCGCCAGGACGGTGAGGTGGCCGTCGCCCGAGACCAGGAGCGCCCGCTCCGCGGCGGCAAGGGCGACTAGATAGTCGTCAGCTGGGTCCTCCGACCGGACCGGGGACGGGCCCGGTGGGTCAGCGGCGAGCTCCGCGGCGCGGCCCAGCCAGGCGGCGAACGCCTCGGCGTCGGCCGGCAGCACCAGCCTCGCGAGCTTCGGGTAGGCGAGAGCGCGGCGAAGCTCGGCCAGGAGCAGCGGCGAGACAACGAGCTCGAAGGCCCCGGCCTGCCAGGCGAGAAGCAGGCGAGCCGGGGTCCCGCGCGGCGAGAGCACCGCGGAGATGAGGACGTTGGCGTCGAGGACGGCGCGCACCGGGTGATCGGGTCAACCGCGCGTTTGGTGCTGGGCCTCGACAGCGAGGGCGAGCGCCTCGTTCTCGTCAAGATCGTTGGCAGCCCACAGGCGGTCGAGGAGATCGAGACCCAGGTCGCGGCGAAGGGCCTCCTCAATCACGTCGCTGTCGCCCTTGCCCAGGCGGGCGGCGCGGACCTTCACCGCGCGGAGCACCTCGGGATCGATGGTCAGGGTCGTGCGCACCTTCGTCATGGCGACATCATCGCATCATGATGCACCCGCAGCAAGTACACCGAGGTGCGACGACCGGCTGGCCAGGTGCCGGCAGCCGGACGCGATGAAGCCCTTCTCGGGCCGGGAAAGGCTGAACCTGGTGGTTGGTCGAGGGTTCGGGCACGTGGCTTGACATTTGGGGCGGATCGCCGGGCCGTTCGGCGTCAGGCTCGTGGCCCCTCGGGCGCCGGCCGCTCGAGACGGGTCCTTGACGGCGCAACGGTCAGGGCGAACAATCCGGGTCTCGGGGTAGCGTCCCGGCCGTCGTGCCTGCGGGGCCCCGACCCTACCGGTGGACCGCGATGGGCCTCCCGATGCGTCGCCTGGTGACCGTGCTCCTGGCGGTCACGCTCCTCTCTGGGTGCGCGGCCACTCCCCCGCTATCCCCGGGCGCGAGCGGGGCCCCGGCGTCCGGCGGGCCTGTGCCGAGCGGCGGAGGACCCTCGGGATCCGACGCGCCGCTGCAGCTGGGTCCGGTCGACCCGTCGGTGGTCGCCGGCTGGCTGCCACCCGTGACTGCCGATCCGCAGGCCATCGCGGCCCAGGCCGCCGCGCTGGGCGTCGACCTCCGCAAGAGCCTGAACGCCGCGGCCGAGTACGGACAGGACGCCGCTGACCTCGAGACGCTGCTCGACAAGACCGAGTCGGACGCCCTCACCAAGCTGCAGGACGAGCTCAAGGTGAAGCTCGGCCAGGCTTCGCTGGGCGCGGCGCACCTCGCCGCGTACCGGCCCTCGCCGCTGGCACCGGCGCACACCGCGGACACCGCGATGCTGGCGCTGAGCTGGGTCGTCATGCTGATCATGGCCGGGATCGCCATCGGCTCCTTCGACCCGAAGGCCGGCGACATCCCCGAGGTCACCCTCTCGGTGCCGCTCGGCGGGTCCGGCGCGGGTGCCACGATGTCGGTCACGACCTCGCTCACGTTCAGCGTGACGGGTCCCCTCGTCTCGGCGACCATGGAGCTGTCGGGCGGCGGCAGCATGACGAACCCGACGAGTGGTCGGGTCTCCTCGATCTCCGGGACGACGGCCTTCAGCTTCACGATCAACCCCTGCCCGGACCCCGCCGGCGGCGTCAACGGCACCATCGCCGTCCACGACGAGGAGACGATCAGCTCCCCGGGCCTGTCCACCGTCGCCTACCGGATCACCGGCTCGGCGGACTACCAGCTCGTGGTCAACGACCAGGCCGAGATCGCGACCACCAGCTCCCAGTCCAGGTGGGACGAGGCCACGACGCGCACGTTCGACGGTCGATCGCGGGACACCGACCTCGCCTTCAGCGCGACGACCGCGTTCAGCTCGACGGGCGGCGAGGTCCCGGACTCCCCGTCCACGATCACGACCGACAATATGGACGGGGTCCTGACGGGCGATGACGCCCGCGGGGCGGTCCAGCGGATGGCAACGATGACCCAGTTGACGCCGCTCGTCCTGGGGGGCTTCGCGGCGGACGTGTGGAAGGGCGGCAAGTGCTTCGAGGTCCGTCCGTCGCCGGGCGACACGACCGTGACCACCGGCAGCCAGACCCAGGTCAAGGTCACGGTGCACCACTGGGTCGACAAGGCGGACGTCGCGCTCCCGGTCAAGGCGACGCTCACCGGTGTGAAGACCATCGATCCCGCCGGGCAGCCCGTAACCTCGCCGGCCACGTTCACGTTCACGGCGGGCCCGCCCAACTCCAAGGGCGAGGTGGAGTACAAGGTCGTCTCCCGGCGGGGGATCGGCAGCGCCACCCGCACGTTCAAGGTGAACGGAAACCTCTCGCTCGACATCACCGGGACGCTCAAGATGAACGCCGCCGGGATCTGGATCTACAACCTCCGGATCGCCGGCACGGACATCCAGCTCACGGCCGCAGACGACGGGACGATCAGCGCGACGGGCCAGGTGACCGTGAAGGGCACAGCGACGGCGCCGATCGGCGCCTGCACCGCGACGATCAACGAGAAGATCGGCGTCCAGGCCCGCGGCCAAATCCAAGGCCCCGACGACGCGCAGGTCTTCCACGTCCTGCTGGGGCCGACCTCGGAGAACAACCTCGGCGAGAAGGTGAGCTGCCCCGGGATCACCCTGCCCACGAACGAGGGCGACTACTTCGGCCAGTGGTCGACCACGATCGGCGAGATCGACATCCCGGTGGCAGGCGGCTCGTTCACGAAGAACGGATCCTCGAGCGGGCTGCTCGATCGCCGGGCGAAGGGAACGTTCAAGGCGACGCCGTCCTGAGGAGCGGCGCCGTGTTCCGCCCTCGGCACGCGGGCTACCGCGCCAGGTCCCCGACCACGTCGTCTTGATGCGTGGTGCGCCGCCGCGGGGGTCGCGGTCGCGGCGGGCACGCGTTCGACACGGTCGTGCTCAGTGCGGACGTTCCACCGTTCGTCGAACGGTCCCGGCGGCTAGCCATCGGCGCTCAGGACCCCGCGGAGTGCGGCCGCGAACGCGTCGGGCTCGCCGAACCCGCCGTACTCACCATCCAGGAACCTATCGTGGCCGCCGCTCCCTGCATGGCTGCACCGCCTTCCGGCGGGTCGCCGGCGACGACGTCGTCGCCACGTTCACCGCGGCGGGCGACGCCCACGGCTGGCCCGCCGCCACGCTCACCGACAACGGGGCGGTCTACACGTCGCGCTTCACCGGAGGCCGCAACAGCTTCGAGTACCTGCTCGCGTACCTCGGCGTCCGCCAGAAGAACGGGACACCCGGCCACCCCCAGACCCAGGGCAAGATCGAGCGCTTCCAGCAGACCCTCAAGCGCTGGCTGGAGCGGCAGCCGGCAACACGCGATCTCGCGGCTCCAGGCCCAGCTCGACACCTTCCGTGTGCTCTACAACGAGCAGCGACCCCACCGGGCGATCGGGCGCCGCACGCCGGCAGCGGCCTATGCGACGCAGCCCAAGGTCCATCCCGCCGGTCGCGGTGCGCCCGGCCACTTCCGTCTCCGGTACGACGTCACCGACGGCAAGGGCGCGATCACCCTCCGCCGAGGTGGCCGCATGCGCCACCTCAAGGTGGGCACCGCTCACGCCCGCCGGCGCTTTGCTGGCGGTCGTCGATTAGCTGGAGGTCACGGTGGTCGCCCTCGACACCGGCGAGCTCCTCTCGGTCCACCGGATCGAGCCCGAGAAAGGGTACTGGCGCAACCAACGACGAGCCCCCGGCCGATGGCCGGGGTCCCACACGACCAGCTGATCACAACTGTCGCCGATGTCGCGACTCACGTGTCACCTATGTCGCGACTCAAGACATTGGTCGGGGCGAGAGGGCTAGCGCCTCCTTAACTCAGCAATCGTTGCGCTTCCGGCTAGTCAAGGTCACGCCGCGGGACGTGCTCCCCGTCACGGAAGCCCGAAGCGCATGAGCGCAATGACGACCGTGTTGCCGGGCCGGGACGGGTGGCGCGCCTAGCTGGTGTTGGGCGCGTTAGCAACCTGCGAGATCCGGATCGAGGGTCGGGATGAGTGGCTGGCCGCGGCCGAGCTCGCGAGCGCATGACGCGCAGCCGCCGTGCCTTAAGCGACCTCTGTGGCCGCGATCGCGATGGCCAGGATTGTCCTGCGTTGCCGCGCCGTCGACAAACGAGTGTCGCCCAGCAGGCAGACGCGCATCTGGGTGATGCCCACACTCCCCACGGTCGAACTCGGCGCTGTCACGGGCCGAAGTGCCCAAAACGACCCTTCTAACCGCGTTGCCGCGCAGATTCACACGCTCGACAGACCCTGTAGAGACTGAGTATCATTCTGGCCATGCCTGACACGACGCCCTGGACAACCGCGCTCGACGACGCGGGCTACTTCGTGACCGAGCCGAGACGCGTCGTCGCGGAGATGGTCGCCGACCGCGACAGCCACTTCACGGCGAACGAACTCGTAGGGGAGGCGAAACGCGCGCGGCTCGGGGTTGGCCGGGCGACCGTCTTTCGGGCGCTCGAGCTGTTCGAGCAGCTTGGCCTCGTCGAGCGGCTCGACCTGCCCAACGGCGAGCACGCCTACGTCGTGTGCCAACCCGCCCACCATCACCACGTGATCTGCACGAGATGTGGCCGCAGCGCTGAGGTGGGCGACCTCGGCATCGGCTCGATCACCGGGGACGTCGAATCGCAAACCGGTTTCACCATCGACTCCCACCGGATCGAGCTCTACGGTCTCTGTCCGGAGTGCCAGGCGGCCGGCGCCGACCTGTCCCGCAGCCGCGGCCGGACTCGACCGAGCCGCGTCGCTTCCTAGAAACTCCCCCGCCGGTAAGAGGATGGCAATCGTGCGCGATGGACTGAGACTGAATCTGCGACTCAATCTGCATACGTTGCGGGAGGGTGCCGCGACTGCGCCGACCCGGAGAGCGACCAGGAAGGGCAGATCCAGCGTGATACGACGAGGCGCCTGGATCGGTGCCGCCGTCGCGCTCGTCGTGGCCGGGTGCACGGGCGCCGGCGCGGCTCCGACATCAGGCGGGCGATCGATCGTGGTCACCTACTCCATCCTTGGCTCGGTGGTGAAGGATCTGGTCGGCGATGCCGCAACCGTCACGGTCCTCATGCCCAACGGCTCCGATCCGCACGAGTGGTCTCCGTCCGCGAAGGACATCGAGACCATGACCAAGGCCGACTTGCTGGTGGAGAACGGGTTGAACCTCGAAGGCGGCATGGGCGACGCGTTCACCCAGGCTGAGAAAGCCGGGGTCAAGCGCTTCGTCGCCTCGGACCACATCACGGTCCGGCACGTGGCAGCGGGCCAGGGGATCGACGCGAGTGACCCGGACCAGGCCGTCGGTGCGTCCGACCCTCACCTCTGGATGGACCCGCTCACGATGAAGGACGTGGTTGCCGCGCTCGCCACCGAGATGAAGGCCGATCTCGGGATCGATGTGGCGGCGAGGGCAGCCGACCTCGAGGCTCAGCTCACGACCCTGAACGATCACGTCGCTGGAATCTTGAATATAGTGCCGGAGGCACGACGCTCGCTGGTCACCGGTCACGAGTCGCTTGGCTACTTCGCGGAGCGCTACGGCTACAAGCTCATCGGAGCCATCATCCCGAGCCTGACGACCCAGGCCGAGAGCTCGGCCGCCGATCTCGCGGCGCTCGAGGCAAAGATCAAGGTCGCGAGGGTCAAGGCCATCTTTACGGAGATCGGCACCGACCCCTCCGTCGCCCAGGCCGTCGGCAAGGACACCGGTGCCAAGGTCGTGGAGCTGACGACGCACGCTTTGCCCTCCGACGGCTCCTACTTCACGTTCCTGACCGACATCGCCAATCTGGTGGCGGACAACCTGAAGTAGCCTTCGTCGAGCGCCACCTGGCCTGCGAGTGGGCTCGGGGCCTCCAGGCCGGCATTCCTGAAACGAGGGTTGTTCGCTGGGACCCTTCATCGATCCGTTCATCAGCAACGAGTTCATGATGCGTGCCCTCGCGGCCGGCATCCTGGTCTCCATCGGCTGTGCCATCGTCGGCACCTTCGTCGTCCTGCGCGGGCTGGCGTTCATCGGTGACGCGCTCGCCCACGGCGTCCTCCCGGGGGTCGCGGCGGCCTTGCTGCTGGGCCTGCCCGGAATTGCGGGCGCCGCGCTCGGGGCGGCAGTAATGATCGGGGGGGTGAGCCTCGTGACGCAGCGGTCACGGCTTTCGTCGGACAGCGCGATCGGGCTGCTGTTCGTCGGGATGCTTGCCCTCGGCGTGGTGATGGTCTCGCGGTCCAACAGCTTCTCCGGCGACCTCATCGCCATTCTGTTCGGGCAGATCCTCGGCGTCTCCTCGGACGATCTCCTGGTTCAGGCGGTTGCCACTGGCGTCGTCGCCGTCGTCGCCTTCGTGTGTGCGCGCCCGTTTCTGCTGCTGTGCTTCGATCCCGAGCAGGCACAGGTGTCGGGCTTCCCGGCCCGCCGCTACCACGCCCTGATGCTGCTGCTCGTCGCGATGATCGTCGTCGTGTCGTTCCAGAGCGTGGGAACGCTCCTTGTGTTCGGCATGCTGCTTGCGCCGGCCGCGAGCGGCGCGCTGATCGCGAGCCGCCTTGGGACGATGATGGCCATCGGCATCCTGATCGGGTCGGTCTCGACCTACGTGGGGCTGCTGCTCAGCTACACGTTCGACACGGCCGGCGGGGCCACGATCGTCCTCGTGGCTACGGCGATCTTCTTCGCCGTCCTGATCGTCGAGAACGCGAACGCCGGGATCCGGTTGCGCATGGTGAGCGTCGAGGACATCGAGGCATGAGGGTCACCGCAGCGACCACCGTGCGGGACTCGACGACCAGGGTCGGACCGCCGAT
This sequence comes from uncultured Chloroflexia bacterium, assembly GCA_963732805.1. Lineage (GTDB taxonomy): Bacteria > Chloroflexota > Limnocylindria > Limnocylindrales > CSP1-4 > CAIXZV01. The sequence goes on along the minus strand of CAVTAW010000002.1, from coordinate 436,326 downwards.
CGAGGCCGTCGGCCTGGTGGTCGGCTACAACCAGCGTCCCGTCGTGTCCGGCATCGATCTCGTCGTCCGTCGGCAGTCGTCGCTTGCGCTCGTTGGCACCAATGGGTCGGGCAAGTCGACGCTTCTCAAGACGATCATGGGGCTCATTCCCCCGATCTCCGGTCGGCTCGAGGTGTTCGACCGGGCGCCGGGTTCATCAGCGGTGCGCCTTGCGTACCTCAGTCAGGCCCATGCCGCGGGCTTCGTCCTGCCGCTTCGCGCGATCGACGTCGTGCGAATGGCCCGTTTCTCGGCCCGCGGGCTCGCCCGACGGTTTACCCGCGAAGATCACGAGCTGGTCGCGTTCGGGATGCGGACCATGGGCGTGGATGACGTCGCCAGCCATCCGCTCCGATCGCTCTCGGGCGGCCAGCAGCAACGCGTGTACCTCGCCCAGGTCCTGGCCCGCCGAGCCGATCTGATCGTCCTCGACGAACCGACGGCAGGACTCGATGCCGGGGGCCGGGAGCGCTACCTGCAGGCGTTCGCGGCCGAGCTCGAGCGTGGCGCGACGCTCGTCACATCGACCCACGATATCGCGGAGGCGGTCGAGTATGACCAGGTGATGCTCCTCGCGCGGCGGGTCGTCGCCCTGGGGCCGGGGCGGGAGGTGCTCACGGCCGACCGACTGCTCGACACGTTCGGGATCCTCCTGCGCGACCCGCACAAGGAGCATGCGCAGCGCTTCGTTGTCGCGGAGGTCGCCCACGGCCAGCCCCAGGTGGTCGACCTGGGGCCCGAGTCGGGTCCTTAGGATCCCCGTTGTCGGGGCCGGTCCGCGCCGCAGCTCGGATCCACGATCAGTGCTCGTCGTAGTGGAGCTGGTGCCCGGTGTGGCGGTGAGCCCCATGGACGTAGTCCACGTGATTCCCATGGGGGACAGCGGGATGCCCACAACCGTCGGCGTGAACGTGCATGTGCCCAGCATGCGTGAGGTGGGCCTCCGAACTGGCCACCGGCTCCTCGTCCACATGGTCACCGTGGAGGTGGTGGGCGCGGCCATCATGCAGGTAATCCACGTGATCCCCGTGCAGCATCGTGGCGTGTCCACAGAGCGAGTCGTGGACGTGGGGGTGCGGCTCGATCGGTTGATGCGTGGCGGGGTCGGCCATCGAAACCTCCGGCCGTCACGGTAGTTCGCTCTGCCTGCGCCCGCAAGCGACGGCGGTGGGCCGGACGTCGCCGAGCGGGTCAGACGATCACCGGCGCTAGCTGGGTCAAGTCCCAGCACGTGGTGTCACACCTCGCGCCTGATCAACTCGCCATGAGCAGCGGCTGGCTCGCCTCCTCGATCGTGGTGACGGCGTCGATCGCCGCCATGGTCTCGGGCCGGAAGTAGCGGCGGCCGTCCTGCCACTCGTCGTCCTGCTCGGCGAGGATCATGCCGACAAGGCGGATGACGGACGCCCGGTTGGGGAAGATCCCGACGACCGAGCTCCGGCGCTTGATCTCCTTGTTGAGCCGCTCCAGGGGGTTCGTGCTGCGGATCTTGGCCCGGTGGGTCTCGGGGAAGCTGAAGTGCGCCAGGAGATCGGGCTCGGCATCGGCGAGCAGCTCGGCGACCGCGGCGAACCGGGGGCGCAGGCCCTCGAGCACGGCGTCCACCTGGCTGCGGGCCGACCGCTCGTCGGGCTGCTCGAACACCAGCCGGATCGCCGAGGCGACCATGCTCCGCGCCGAGCGGGGCACGAGGTCCTGGGCGTTGCGGGTGAAGTGCACCCGGCAGCGTTGCCACGAGCTGCCCAGGAGCTGCTCGCGGACGGCCTTGACCAGCCCGGCGTGGTCGTCGCTGATGACCAGCCGCACGCCATGGAGGCCGCGCTCGACGAGGCGGCGGATGAACGCGGGCCAGGCCGAGCCCTCGTCGTGCCCTGCGCTGAGCTCGAGTCCCAGCACCCGGCGCTCGCCACTCATCGCGACCCCCACCGCGACCAGCGCCGCCATCGACACGACCCGCCCTGCCTCGCGGACCTTGAGGTACGTGGCGTCGAGCCACAGGTACGGGTATGCGGTGTCGGCGAGCGGCCGGCTGCGGAACGCCTCGACCTCGGCGTCGAGCGCGGCGCAGATCCGGGACACCTCGCTCTTGCTGATGCCCTCGATGCCCAGGGCGCGGACGAGATCGTCGACCCGCCTCGTGGATACGCCCGACACGTACGCCTCCTGGACCACTGCGAGCAGGGCCCGCTCGGCCCGCCGCCGCGGCTCCAGCAGGGATGGGAAGTAGCTGCCGTCGCGGACCCGCGGGATCGCGAGCTCGACCGTGCCCACCCGCGTGTCCCAGCGCCGGTCCCGGTACCCGTTGCGGCGGGTGAGGCGGCGCTCCGGATCCCGCTCGCCGTGGGGCAGCCCGGTGAGCTCGGTCACCTCGGCCTCCATCACCGCCTGGGCGAGCACCCGCACGCCCTCGCGCAGGAAGTCCTGGTCGCCCTCGGCGATCGCCTTGCGCACCGTGTCCAGCACGGCCATCCTGTCCTCGGCCATCTCGGTGTTCTCCGTGTCGTCGGTTGCTAGTCCAACGACGCGAGGATGACGCGGTGGCCGCTTCCGTTCACGGCCTCCCGCGCTGTGACACCAAGTCTGGGGACATGACCGCTAGCTGCCCTCGTCGCCCGCCAGCGAACCTGTCCCGCAGACGTAATCCCGGGCCCTTCGACATCGCGATGAGCGTGGTCGAGCGTCACTAGCGTCAGATACGACACGGTATGCAGGCGGGGCAAACGTGAAGCTGTGCGCCGTCTGCGGCATTGCGACGAGCCTTTCTGGCAGTCGCTGCACCGCACGCCTGGCAGTCGAACCGCAGTCGCCACAACGCCCTGTCAAGCAGGCACTCCTGGCAGCGCCTCAGCGCACGGGTGCTGCGCGCGTGGCGTGGACAGCACGGGGACTGGTGCCCAGGCTTCCTCGGCTGATGCGAGAACCTCGACTTCCGGAGATCGATAGCGATTTCCGCCGGTCATATGCATGGCAGAGGGCATTGGGCGGACGCCGCATCAACGATCACTTCGACGTCAGGGTGGGCGCGCACGAGTGTGACTGGGTAATCGACCGTGGGCTCGCTGAACAGGAGGATCCGCAGGATCGTCTGCTCCCACGAGCCCGTCTCCGTGTACAGCCGGATCCGCTTCCGCAGCGAGCAGCTCGCGATACCAAGGGTGATCGCGAGCGACGGTATGGCGAAGGGATTGCCCCCGGCAGATCGTTCGGCATGGGCGATGATGGTGTCGATGCTCGCCGGCAGGATCCTAGTCTGTGAATCCAGGAACTGATCGAGGGAGACGTTCGCCCAGCGCGACGACGGCGGCTCGTTGAAGGCAAGGTGCCCCTGGAACCCAAACCCACCGTAGGTCGTGGCCACGCCGCCGCGCCGGTCAATCTCGTGGGCTGATCTGTCGAGGTCGGTGGGCGTCGGGAAGATGACGTTCGCGGGACTCGGGCGCAAGGCTGGTTCCAGGCGTTCGATGAACAGGTCGTAGAATTTGCCCTCGAAGTTGTTGGGGTTGTGCAGCGGCAGTGCCCGACCCTGCCAGTCAAGCCAGTTGTCCATGCCGAAGAAGGTCACGTGGTCGAGCCGAAGGCGGGCCTGGTTCACGCGCTCGGCCAATATCGGGTACCCGCCGGTCGGTCCTACGGGCACGATCAGTGACAGCTGCCGCCCAGCCTCTCGTGCATCCTGCATCTCCGCGAACATCGTGTCCGCGAAGGAGCGGTGCACGTGCTCCTTCGACGGAAGGACATGTAGCGGGATGGGCGACCGCGCCTCCAGCTCCGGCGGCGGGATGGCGAGCCACTCGTTGAGAAGTCCCTTGTCGAGCACATCCTCTCCTTGGTTGGGGTGTTTCAGTCGTGCCGGCGTCGTCGTGTGCCGCGGTTGGCAAACGAGGCCCCACCATGTCGCGGCTCGCGAACGCGTCCAGCGTGCCGGGACGCGTGACCGACAGCGCGGCGGCGGAAACGGCGAACATCGCGGCCTCAAGGACGGTCTGCCCGTCCCGAAGGCCGACGGCGAGGGCCCCAACGAACGCGTCACCCGCACCCGTGGTGTCGAGCGCCTTGACCGTCGGCGCGCCGATGTGATGGCTCGGCGCGCCCGCCGTGGCGAGGTATGCCCCGTCCTCGCCCGCCGTGACGATCACTCTCGCCCACGGAGCCATGGCGGCAAGTCGCTCGGCAAGCTCGGCGACCGGCGCCTCCCGGCCAACAATGTCCGCTGCCTCGTGTTCGTTGGGGACCAGGACGTCGGCAAGCTCCAGCAGCCCGACGGGCAAGGAAACCATGGGTGCCGGGTTGAGGATCGTCGTCGCGCCGTTAGCACGGGCGATCTTGAACGCCGTCTGCGCGCACTCCGGCGGCGCTTCGAGCTGACACACGACGATCGATGCACCCCCAAGTGAACGCGCGGCCCGCTCCACGAACTGGCGATCCAGGTGGCAGCTCAAGTCCAGGGACACGGTGGTCCCGGTGACGCGGATCCCGCCATCGCGGTCCGCGACCGGTTGAGTGACGTAGTGCGCCGCTACGTGGTGCCGGCGCCGGAGTTCGAAGCGGCGTCGGGCGCTGTCGACGGCAAGCCGCTCGTCGTCATGACGGTCCGTCGGGGGGATGGCACCGTATGGAATCCGGATGGGCCCAGATCGGAGCGTCGAGAACTTCGTCCGCCGGGGCGCGAGCACATTCCCCGCAACCCGGGCGGAGGTCCGAAGCTCGGTATTGGCGACACTCCCGTCCGCTGAATGGACGCCATCACCGCTGCGCCCAACTAGCGTCCCGTGATACAGACCGGTCGCACATGGCTCTCGTGCGCAAGACGAATTAGGCGATGGCCGCGAGTCAGCCGGGATGGTCGCCGCCTGAGTCCGGGTCATCCCAGTTAGGGCCTTGCTCGAAGGGCGAACGGCCCCAGCCGGGGTCGGAGCCCGGGTACCCGCTTGGCGGCTCAGGCCCGTCATAGAACCACTGCTCCGGCGGTGGGCCGGCTGCCCCGACCGCGAACACCCAACCCGTGACTGTCCGCCGCCGATCGCCGTAGATTCGGCGGTAGCGGACGACCATGGAGCCCGCACCCACCGCGAGGACCGAGACGATGGCAGCGCCCGCCGACCACTGCACGACGTCGAGCGGGATGCCGCCGACGATCGATAACCCAGCGAGGTTCTCGATACCCAGGGTCTGGGGCAGAGGCCCCGGGTAGACCGAGTTGAGCGCCATTGCCCCTGTCAGCGCTGCCAGCAGCGCGACGAACCCACGCCTCCAGGCGGTCGATATCGAGCGCCCGGTCGCGGCGAGCTCGGCGGCCGGCAGCTGTACAGGATCCTCGGAGTACGCAACCAGCACGTAGCCGCCGGTGACCAAGGCGATCGCGAACAGCGCCACCGGGCGCGAGCAGCGACCATCCGACCGGTTGCGAGGGCAACCGTACATAGACCAGCGTGGCAACCGCGAGCAGGAGCACGAGGTCAACCTGGAGCACCACGCCGGCGACGCGCCAGATCTCTGTCTCCGAGATGGTAAGCCCGACTCTGTCAGCCGCCTGGCCGGACGACGTTACGGACAGGGCCGACCCCATCAGCGACAGGACACAGGCCAGGCGCCGACGGTCAGCGCGATCATCTGTCGCGCTCGTTCCGGATCCCCCCGGCCGCGCGCCTCCATCCGAGGATCATGGTCCCACGGCGTTCCGAGACCGTTACGTGACCCGCGGATTGATCGCGAGAACTTGTTCGACGACCGACTGGGAGCCCTAACGGAACGGTGACGTCCAGGGGACTTGCGGGACACCAAGGTGCAGTGGTCGTGCGAGAGGACCTGACCCCGCGGAACCTACCTCACCGAGCGGCACCCACGACCTGCGCCGCGATGCCCGTCTCCGGCCACTCGGCGTCGGTGGTCAGCACCAGGTCGGCGCCAACGACGACGGCAGTGGCGAGGACGAGCGCGTCGGGAAGGCGCAGGGACCGGCCGTGCCGCGCCCGGAGCCCCGCGGCCTCACGCGCCACTTCCCGTGAGACTGGCTCCACGGCTGCCGGCAGCGCGTCGACGAAATCGTCGACCGTCGCCACGGCCTCGGCGCCCCGGCGGCTCGGCCCGACCAGCGCCTCCGCGTAGGCGGACGCCGGCAGGACAATGCCATCGCCAGCCTGCCGCGCCGCGCGGAGGGCCGCGACCGAGGCGGCGTGGTGCGCGTCCGTTGCGTCGAGCGCGGCGATCAGCACGCCGGCGTCGAGGACCGTCAGGCCCATTCGTCGCGTAGCTCGTCGAGCTCGCCGGGCTCATAGGCGCCGGTGAGCGCGCCAGCGAACCGGTCGAGCGGGTCCTCGTCGCGGATGAGCACCACCTCGCCCGGGCCCCGGACCTCCGCGCGCAGTGTGTCGCCCGTCCGGATGCCAGCGTCGCGCAGGGTCGCGATCGGGAGCGTCACCTGGTGCTTCGCGCTGACTCGGGTGTAGCCGCGCCTTCGATTCTTTACTCGTCCTGCCATAAGTCAAGCATAGGCGTTCGGCCCGCGGCGGGCAACACGAAGCGTCCACACGGCGAACCGTCATCTCGCCGACCTGCCGGCGAGGCCGGGCCTCAGCACCGAGCAGCTGAGCAACCGCGGGCGGAGGCCAGGCTGGTTGTGCCAAGCCTGGAGCCTGCGAACCCCGCGAGCAGGCGGCACGCGCGCTCCGACCATGAGGCCGCGAGGGCCCATCGCTATGCCGGCCGTCCCTGCCACAGCATGAATGCCCGCGCCAGGGCCGCGAGGTAGAAGCCGGCCACCACGAAGAACGGTGGGCCACCGAGCAACAACGCGACGGCTCCGACCACCGCGTATGCCGCGAGGACGTTCCCAGCGATGCCCCAACCCGGCGCCTGCAGCAGCGCAACGCCGTAGAGCGCCGCGGCCAGGGTGACGAGCCAGGCGGACGCGAGGCTGACCCCAGGCCGCGCCTCTCCGGCCCGACACCGACCTTGACCGAGCTCTGGGGCGGCGCCATCGTGGGCCCATCCATTCCTGGCGGTGGACGATGGAGGGAGGCGAGAGCGCGATGGACCGTGACGATCCCGCCTATCAGGGCCAGCGCGAGTACACGCCGCTCTTCCTGAGGATCTACGACCCCCTCATCCTCGGCTTCTTCAGTCCGGTCCTGTGGCGCTGCCCGGCAACTCGCCTCGTGGATGGGTACCGGCGGCATCTGGGCCACCAGCACCTAGATGTCGGTCCCGGTACGGGCTATTTCCTCGAACGGGCGGGCGTGCCGGACGGCAGCCCCGTCACCCTCCTCGATCCCAACGTGAACGTCCTTGGTCATGCGTCCCGGCGGTTGCAGCACCTGGACATCACCACCATCGAGGCAGACGTCCTCAAGCCGCTCCCCGTCGACGGGCCGTTCGACTCGGCCGCGCTCAATGGCGTGCTTCACTGCCTGCCGGGACCGCTGCCACGCAAGGCTGCTGCCATCGCCAACGTGGCCGCCGTCCTTGATCCCAGCGGCGTTCTCTTTGGTGCATCGATCCTCGGGCGCTCCGGGCGGCATGGGTGGTTGGCACGCCGCATGCTGGAGGTCAACAACCGGCGGGGCACCTTCGACAACCTCGACGACACGGAGGACGGGATCCGCGAGATCCTCGAGGCGTCGTTCGAGCGGGTGGAGATGGACATCGTCGGTTCGATGGCCATCTTTGCGGCCATGGATCCGCGACTCGCATCACGGACCACGCCCTAGCTGTCGCGGTCCTCGTCGCCGGCTCGGAGAAGGCGGCCACCCACCGGCTCGGCCCGTCGCACTCGACCGTGAAGCACCACCTGGCGAACGCCTGGTCCAAGGATGTGGCGACATGAGCCCCACGTCGGCTACGACGTTCTGAGAGCTCCTGCCAGTGGGATCGGGTCGTGCGTTCAGCTCCGCGAGCCGTAGTCCTTCGGCCGTCGGCTTCGCTAGACATAGCGCCCAACGGCCATCAGCAACGCGGCGAGCAGGATGAGCCCCAGGTTGAGCCGGGTGGCGAGCCGGATGCGGCCATCCGCCCGTGCGAGGCGCGCTCGCCGCAGCTCCGTCGGTGCCCCGGCGCCGGCGGTCAGCTCGGCCCGAACGGCGGTCTGGTCGGCGGTGCTCGGCCCGATCAGGATGATGCCGGCCAGGAGCGCGACGATCGCCGCCAGTCCGGCGGTCGTGTACGCCAGGCCCGATGCTGACGAGATCCAGGACCACTGGAGGCCACCGGAGTCGCGCCAGTAGAGCGTCGCACCGCTGAGGACCGTCAGCGCCGCCACGATCGGGTAGAAGATCTCCATCCGTCGCCTGCGCATCAGGTACTCCCAGAACGGCTGCCCGGCGTCGCCGAGCGCACGGGCCGTCGGCTCCAGGAAGAAGGAGCCGATGAGCGCCCCGCCGAACCAGCTCATCGCCCACCCGATATGGACGATCCGCAAGGTGATCAGCCACCAATCCACGCTCCAGCCTCCTTGTGTCCTGGCAACGACCGTCGCGCGCCCGAGCCAGATCGCCCGGAGACGGCCATCGGACCGATCCTTGTCGTGCTATGGTCAACAGAGCAAGACTATGCTGTATGTAGCGATACAATAGCTACCTGATGGCAGATGTCAACGGTCCGAAGATCACATACCGGCAGCGCCAGGCCCTCGAGACTCGGGCCCGAATCGTGGCGGCTGCGCGTCGCCTGTTCCAGGAGCGTGGCTACGCGACTACCACCATCCAGGCGATCGCCGAGCAGGCCGGCGTCGCCGTGCCCACCATCTACGACGCCTTCGGTTCGAAGCGCGGCATCCTCGAATCTGCTCGGGTCGCGATGCTGGCGGAGTCGGAGATCCCAGCGCTGATGGCCGAGGCGATCGCGGAGCCAGACCCCGGCCGCAAGCTCGACCTCGCGGCGCGCTGGAACCGCCAGCAGATGGAGCGCTCCTCGGACGTGATCCGCGCGTTCCGCGAGGGCTCTCGGTTCGACGAGGACGTCGCCAAGGACCATCGGAGGATCCTCGACAGCCGGAGCCACAATCTGGAGCGGTTCATCGACAGCCTGGCGACAGCACTCGCTCCGGGCATGCCGCCACGAACGGCGACGGACATCCTCTGGACCTACAGCAACGAGGAGCTGTATCGCGAGCTCGTCCACGAGCGGGGCTGGTCCCCCGACCGATTCGAGCGCTGGCTCGCACTGACGCTCCGCGATCAGCTGCTCGGGGAACATCCCACGCCTGGGTCGCTCTAGGAATGGCTCCGACCAGTCCGAGTGGACGGTCCAGCGCGCCCCAGGCCGCTCAGCCGGAAGGGATCGCCGGACGTCGCTCCCGGCCGCGAAGGAATGCCTCGACGTGGGCCTCGGGGTCCACGATCGGTGCCTCCAACTGCAGGTTGGCCCGCCGCAACATCTGGATGATCATGACCGGTCCCAGCAACGAGCCGATCACTGACAGCGGGTGCTCCTGGCCGAGGAGGCCGTCGCGCTGGTAGCGCTGGATGATCCCGATGACGCCGTCGAGGTTCCTCCACGGCACCTCCATCGACGATCGGAGGTCCGGATGCCGCGACACCTCGATCAGGATGAGCGGGACAATGTCACCGTGCGCTTCGTTCGTCAGCAGGTACGCCCGGACGAGGGACACGAGATCCGCCTCGAGATCGCCGGTGTACGCAAGCCGGTTGAGCGGCGTGTCCGCGAGCCGGCTGGCGATGGCCTGTTCGATGAGTCCCGCCTTGCTGCCGTACCGGCGGAAGAGGGTGACCTCGTTGACGCCGGCCGCGTCCGCGATGTCCCTCGTCGTCGCGCCGTCGTAGCCGCGCGCCATCAGCTGGTCGATGGCGGCGGTGAAGATCCGCGTTTCGTCGACGACCTTCGGCATGCAACCCCCACTCTCGATCGAGCGGAGCGTACCTGATGCAAGTATTGACTTGCAATAGACTGCATTGTACCGTGACTGCAAGCAAGGGGTTGCAATCCGATCCGCGGAGTCGACTGCCATGTCTGGCGACAGCCTGTCAAAGGCCACGAGCACCAGCGCCACCCAGCGGCACCTCTCGGCGAACGAGCAGGCGGTCATCGACCGGATCCCCATTCCCGTCCTCCGGGCACCCTTCGCGAGGCTCTGGCTGCTCAAGGTGCGCCTGCAGTTCACCGGTTGGCTGCAGTACGTCCCGCCGGCCCTGATCGCGCTCGCCGTCCTGGCGATCGCCGGGCTTGCCCAGCTGCTCGGCCTGGAGCCGATTGCGGAAACGCTCGCGTTGGCCGGCCTTGCCCTGGTGGTCCTCGAGGTCTTCGACCTCGTCACCGTCAAGTTCCGGATCCGGCCGCCGGAGCACCGGCCACGGCGACTCGACGACCTTGAGGCATTCGATCTCATGCGGGCGCGGCGGTCCTGCCGCTCCTTCCAGACGCGGAAGCTGACGGCGGCGGATCGCAATGAGCTGCTGGCCTCCGTCGAGCGTCACAGCGCGGCCGGGCGAATTGGAACGCGCGCCGTCCGATTTGAGTACGTCTCCGAGAAGCTCACGGTCTGGCCGACCGTCAACGCGAGCGAGTTCCTCGTGGCGATCGCGCCGCTCGAGTACGACAAGACGGCCGTCATCGACGTCGGCCGGACCCTCGAGAAGATCGTCGCCGACGCGACACGCATGGGCCTGGGAACCTGCTGGATCGGCCCGGGCGCCGACCAGCGGAGCATCCAGCGGCACTTGGGGGACCGCTTCGATCCGGCGCGTGACCACGTCATCTGCGTGTGCGCGGTCGGCTACCGCTCCTGGTTCGGGCCCATGTTCATCCGGGTCTTCAATGCCCGGTTCTCACGCCGGCGCAAGCCCCTGGCCCGCCTGTTCTTCGCAGATCCTGCGATGCGCGTGCCACTGGTCGTTGATGCGCCGCCATTCGATCGCTTCGGCCGGACATTCGAGATCTGCGAGTGGGCCCCCTCTTCGTACAATGGGCAGACGACTCGCGGCGTGGCCGTGACCGAAGCCGACAGGGTGACGCGCCTCGACTTCTACCAGTCGATCGAGTCCCGGTACTACGGGCCGGTCGCGGCCGGGATCTGGTGCGCCAACTGGGAGATCGGCTGTGAGGCGCTCGGCATCCGGGGCCATTTCGCCGTCATGCCTGACGCCGAACGGGGATCGAGCCTCCCCGGTCCAACGGCGGTGTACGACGTCAGCTGGGTGCCCGACCAGCCGATCTGACCCGGCGCTGGCGGACGCTGCATCTGCTGGTTATGGTCGGGGCGAGAGGGCTAGCGCCTCCTTAACTCAGCAATCGTTGCGCTTCCGGCTAGTCAAGGTCACGCCGCGGGACGTGCTCCCCGTCACGGAAGCCCGAAGCGCATGAGCGCAATGACGACCGTGTTGCCGGGCCGGGACGGGTGGCGCGCCTAGCTGGTGTTGGGCGCGTTAGCAACCTGCGAGATCCGGATCGAGGGTCGGGATGAGTGGCTGGCCGCGGCCGGGCTCGCGAGCGCATGACGCGCAGCCGCCGTGCCTCCGCTGCCCGCGCCACCGATCGCGAGGTGCTGGTCGTGGCCGCCGTCCTCGCCGCCGGCTCGGAGAAGGCGGCCGCCCACCGGCTCGGCCTGTCGCACTCGACCGTGAAGCACCACCTCGCCAACGCGCGGTCGAAGGTCGGGGCGACGACGACGGCGCAGCTCGTGTGGATCCTGGCGCCGCGGCTGCCGGAGGCTGAGGCAATGGCTCAGACGGACGAATAGCAATCCGCTCGACGGGACTCAACCGACGGGTACCACGCAGCCGATAGTGCTGCAGACGCCGATCCATGTATGGTCAATCCGTGATTTGGGCACCGATGACGCATGCCATAGAGACCGAGCGGCTCACCCTCCGGCTTCGCGACGAGCGCGACGCAGCGTGGTACCGAGAGCTGATCGCCGAACGTGGTGACGAGATGCCGACTCTCGAAGAGGCGACGGAGCGGCTCGCGCGATTCCGGGACCTCACGATCGAGCTCGGGATCGGCGCACTCGCGATCTGTCGTCGTGCGGAAGGCGACGTGATCGGCTACTGCGCCCTCGTCATCGGGCGTTCCAGCCTGGACGAACCGGAGATCGCCTACGAGCTGCTTCGGCGGTTCCACGGGCGTGGCTATGCGACGGAAGCGGCACAAGCCCTCGTGGCTGCCGCTGCCGCGACGGGTCGACGCCGTCTGTGGTCGACGGTCGGGGCATGGAACACGCCGTCACTCCGGGTGCTCGAGAAGATCGGGTTCCACCGGGACCACACCGTCGCGGATGACCGTGGCGACATCGTCTACATGGTCCGCGATCTCTAGGGCGACTTACGGACGAACCTCCATCCCCGCGGGGAGTGGGCCGAATCGATTCGTCAAGGCATGAACCCGAAGCTCAGAGACGGGGAGGGCCGCCGAGGTTCCCGCCGAGAGGGCCGATCTGATGGGAGGCGACGGCGCAGCTGGTGTGGATTCTCGCGCCGCGGCTGCCCGAGCCCGAGGCGCTCGGCCAACCCTGCGACTAACGCGCATCACCGCGGGACGGTTTGGCCGACCGCCGTCGCCTCTCGCCTCCGGAGGAGTCGCTGCGCCTACCCGCGGGACGGCTCGATGACACGGGTGATGAGCCAAGCGTGACCGAACGGGTCCCGCACCTTTCCCGCTTGGACGCCCGACGAGGGATGATCCGGTGGGCGGACGAGGGTCGCGCCGGCCTCAACGGCCCGCGTGACGGCGACGTCCACGTCGCCGACCTCGAGGTCGAGCGTGACCGACGTGCCGCCCAGCGTCTCGGGGCCGATCAGGTGCTCGAACTCCGGGTGCTCGTCCGCGAGGAACAGCAGCGCCGGCCCCAGGCGCAGGGTCATATGCCCGATCCGCCCGTCCGGCTCCTCGATCCGCAGCTCCTCGATCGCGCCGAACGCCTCGGCGTAGAAGGAGGACGCCCGCCGGGCGTCGCGCACGGCGAGGTATGGGGTCACGAGCCGGACGTCGGGATCGCGTGTATCGGGTGCGGCCGCCATGTTCGATCGCCTCTCGTCGTGCGCCGGCTTGGCTGCTCGGCGCCCGCCAGGATGCTCTCATGACCTCGCGACGGCGTCTGGGTCATCGCCTCGGCGGCATACCCGGACCAAGGGCCCTCAGCCGGCAGCCTTCTTCCAGAAGGTCAGCCAGTTGCCCTCGTGATCCTCGACCGTGAACTCGTCCTGACCCCACGGCCGCGTGGCCAGGGGATCGACGATCCGCGCACCGTCGGCAGCTTCCAGCCTCGCGTAGAAGGCGGTGAGATCCGAGGCCTCCATGTACAGGGCGGTGGCGGATGGTGTCCCCAGCCGCTGTCGGATCGCCGCGTTGTACTCGTCGCTGTAGTGGTCGGCCGCCGTCTCGATCATCACGTGCGCGTCTTCCCGACTGAGCGACGAGTTGGTCGCCTCATCGCCGCCGCTGTCGAGCCGGAAGCCGAGCGTCGTTCGGTAGAAGGCAAGGGCCTCTGCCATGTCCCGAACGCGGATCGACGGAATCACCCCCCATTGCGCCATGAATCGGCACCTCCTCTGCTTGAGTAGGGTCAGGATAGGACGAGTGAAGCGCGTGGTGATGACGACGTGGACGATGTCGACGGACCCCGCAGGCGACGGCGGCCCGCGAAGCGGCCAGCGACCCGCAGCCCCTGTGGTGAGGCTCGACATGCCGGGCACTCACAGGCGTCCACCGACGTACTGCAGTGGCGTCACGACGAAATCGCCCGGCAGCTTCACGCCGGTGGCGTCGTCCGGGCCGTCGCCGCTGGGACCTTGCAGCCAAGGCCGCGGCCGACCGCCTCCGCTTGTCGCACTCAGGCCGTCCCTGCGTGAGCGCCGCTTCGCTCCACTCCCAAGGGGAGATGCGCGATCCTTCGGGCAAAGCAACGTCAGATGTTCGAGGCCGGTGATGAGCGCTCAAAGGTGATCCGATGCCAGTGCGCGTCGGTGCTTCGGCCGGCGATTCCCGGCAGGGTGAAGGTCTCGACCGAGGCAACGAGATAGCCCCGCTTCCGCATCGCGGCGGTGTCCGCCTCGATGCGGGCCGCGAGTTGCTCCTCAGACTGGAACCCGACACGCAGGCCGAGCGCGGCGAAGAGCGGCGCGAGCAGCAGGTTCGCCCAGACGAGGAGGCTGTCGCGGCCGTAGTCGCGGACGATGCGCTTGGGCGCGTCCCGTCGGAGCAGTCGTTGCGCGGTCTCGCGCAGGCTCACGGTCTTCGCTCTCGCTGCTTCCTGAGCCGGCCCGACGAGCCGGCGATGTTCCGCGATCCACGTCGCGATCGGCTCGGTGCAGCCGTCTCCCGTGTCCTCCGATCTCGGGACCATGTTGCCACCCAAGCCCGCCCGCCTCACGCTGGGACTCGTGCAGCCATGGATCAGTCTCAGGCGGCAGGAGCTCATCGACGAGCGGGCGGCCGAGGCAGCCGACGACGTCCACTTCCCCGAGCGCCTCGCGGAGCAGGTGATCGCAAGCTATTCAGCTGTGGACCAACTGGTTCTCGACCCGTTTGCCAGCTATGGGACCACCGCGGCAGTCTCGGTCCTCGCCGCCCTACATGACCCGCACCCGGCACCCCGAGAACCCGTTGACGGCGTACACAACGTTGGACGGGTCGTACGCGCGATACCTCGAGGAGCTGGAGTCCGTCTTCGCCTCGGTGGCGACCCTGCTCCGCCCGGGAGGTCACCTCGTCATCAATGCCGCCGCCACCGTCAGCGAGAACGACATCACACCGCTTGCCGACGACATCGCAGGCCGAGTCGCACGCCAGATTGAGCGTCGGGATGACCTGGTGATCGCCTGGGACGCGATCCCGCCAGGCATCATCGAGGATCGCTGCCTGGTGTTCGTGAAGACGAACCAACCACGAGAGCGCTCCCTGCCTGCCAGCGCATCGGCTGAGACAACGGGATAGGTACGAGAGGGCTATGAGCCGGCGCCCTCCGCGCCGGGTCGCCACGCGGGTTGAACCTGACAGCCGGTCACAGCACCTTCGGCCGGCGGTCTTTCCCTTGGTGCGTCGCCGGCGGTCAGTAGCCGCCCGCGCTCGGGCTCGGCGCCCCCGACGTCGGAGCGGGGCCTGAGGCCATGGCCACGCTGAAGCCGGCCTTGCGCTGGCCGGTGACGTCGCCCGGCTTCGCATCGCCTTGCCAGTAGTACAGCGGCTGCCCGTCGTACGTGACCTGGATGCTGCCCTCCGGTCGGACAAGCGTCGCGAGCTGGCCATTCACACCCGGCGCCGCCGCCGCCTGCTGCGCTGTGGCCACCGTCAGCGGCGGCCACGCGGCGAGACAGCTGCCCGTGCAGGTGCTCGTCATCGCCGTGTCACCGGCATGGGTGTAGAGCGTCAGTCCGTTAGCTCCCGTGAGGACGACTCCGAGTCCCGTGGTCGCCGTCCCGACGGTGACGCCGCCCGAAACCGCCGCCGGGGTGACCGTCGCTGCCGGCGCCGGTGTGCCGCTCCCGCTGCATGCCGCGACTGAGAACGACCCCAACGAGGGCGACGCCCGCGAGTCGAAACATGGTCGTGTCCGTTCCCTTCTGCTCAAGACCTCGGTGGGATCATGCGCCCGATCAACCGGACAGTCCAAGGTCCTGCTCGGCGATCCGCTCGTCCTCTGAGGCGTGCACCTTCCAGCCCGCGCGATCGGCATCGCCTGGTCCAGAGGGCCGACGGCAGGCATGGCACAATCGGCCAACTAGAAACCGGAGCAAGCCGCCGCCACCCTTGAGGGCATGACGGCGCGCTGGTCCGATCCAGGTCGACTCCCGGTTCCCCCCACCGGGTACGTCCGCGCCGTCAACCCGTGCTCGGTGGCCCGGTGAACGGGATCGAGCTCGTCGCGGCATTCCTCGCCGGCGTGGTCATGGGTGGCGCCCTCGACCGCTTCGTGCTCCCGCTCCTCGTCGATGTCTGGATCGACCGACTGCGCCGGCATGGGCGATGAGCGCAAGGGTGACGCAGCTCCCGAGCGCGTCGGGGCCGATGCGTACAGCTCGGCCCGGATCGGCGCCGCGGCCGCGTTCACCCTGGTCCTCGTCGTCCTGCTCGTGCTCGACGTCGTCGTCCCCGGGTACGACGTCAGCCCCGGCACCCTCCTGCCGCTCCTCGGCGCGATCCTCGCCGCCGCCGGCGACCCGCGAGCAGCGGGTGAAGCGCGTCGTCGCGCGGGCGAACGCGAACCTGCGGCAGCCGATCACCACAGTCACGGTCAAGGCGGGCGACACCCTCAGCCGGATCGCCGCGGCGCACAAACTCACGCTCACCGCGCTCCTGGTCCTTCCCGAGAACGGCAGGTACCGCGCCAACCCCGGGCTGATCCACCCGGGTGACATCGTCCGCGTGAAGTGGCGGGAGGAGCGATGGACAGCCAGCCGGGCACGATCTTCGGCCGTGAACCCGCGATGCTCCTCGCCCTCGTCCAGGCAGTGATCGCCCTCGTCGTGGCCTTCGGCCTCAGCCTTGCCCCCGACCAGATCGGCGCGATCCTCGCGGTCATCGCGGTCATCTTGGGGCTCATCACGCGCAGCAGGGTGAGTCCGGTGCCGGCGACCCCTCAATGAGGGACGGCTACCTGCGGGGCTCGCTGCCGCAGACGCCGACCAAGCGCCAGATCGACGTCCTGGCCGCTTTTGTCGCGGGGGGTTCTGCGGCAGAGGCAGCGGCCCTCGTCGGTATCCGGCCGAGCACGGCGAAGCGGCATCTCGCCGACCTTCGCGCCCGGTCGGGCCTCACCACCGAACAGCTGATCTACCGCGGGCGGGCGGAGGGGTGGCTGGTGGTGGCGAGCCTCGAGACAGACTGAATGGGCGGCCGTCCCGTCGAGGACCACGAGCCAAGGGACGAACGGTGGCGTGTAGGGTCGCCGGAGGTGGCCGGAAGGAGGGACGGACCCGATCGTCAGTGCTTGCGATCACCTGGAGCCGGCAACAAGCCTTTCGCGGTTAAACAGCGGCGATACCACGCGCCAGCCCAGCCCATCGGCGATCAAGAGCAGGACCGCGAGGCCGACCGCGAGGCCCAGCGTCGCGTGGATCACGTTGAACGCGATGAGCGAGGTCACAAGGACCAGCGGGAGGCTCCCGAGCAGGCTGAGCTGCTGGGCAACACGGACATCGCTGGCCCGGGTGGAGAACGCAAGGCCGATCCAGACCGACAGTGCGCCGAGGAGTGGCGTGAACAGAACCTGGGCGAGGATGTCGGGAATTTGGATGATCGCCGACGCCACACCGGGCTCGGCAAACAGCGCGACGATGGCAAGGAAGAGCGCGTAGACCACGTACGCGATCGCGGCCGACGGCACGAGGACGGCCAGCGCCTTGCCCACGAGGAACTCCTCTCGCCGGATCGGGGTCGTGAGCACCGGCTCGAGGGTGCCCTGCTGGCGTTCGCCCGCCACCGCGTAGCCCGCCAGCATGGGAGGTGTGAGGACCGGGATGGCGAGCATGTACAGCAGCAGGTGCATCTGGCTGAGCGATGCCGGGGACACGTCGTGGGCAAGGAACACGACGAACAGCGGCTGGATGAGGAAGATGAGCGGGAAGATGGCGATCGCCACGACGACCGACCGGTTGCGCCGATACTCCCGCAGCTCCCGGCGGAAGATCGCTCGAACGCGTCGCGTGCTGAGACTCACCGGCCGCTCGCCTCCACGTCATCGCTGATCAACTCGAGGTAGACGTCTTCGAGCGAGTGCTGCGACTGGCTGATCTCCAGGACGTCGGCGCCCGCCGCCACCAGCGCCCTGGTCACGGCCGGAGCGGCAACCGTCGGGTCGGACACCGTGAGCAGGTAGCTGGCACCGCCGTCCGCGCGCCAGCCGTCGACGGCAGGCAGACCGGCGAACACCTGAGTGGGCTCACGGATCGGTGCCGTGGTCGTGATCGCAATCGTTCTCGCGAACAGACTGTCCCTGAGCTCGGCTGGCGGGCCGATCGTGCGCAAGGTCGTGTTGAGGATCGCCACACGGTCGCACAAGCGCTCCGCCTCCTCGAGCCGATGCGTGGTCAGGAAGATCGTGACGCCCCCCGTCCGGAGCCCGACGATCAGCTCGTGGACCTCTCGTGCCGCGACCGGGTCGAGGCCTGCGGTTGGCTCGTCGAGGAACAGCACTTCCGGGTCGCTGAGCAGAGTCCTGGCCAGGGCTACCCGCTGGCGCAGGCCCTTCGACAGCGTCCCGCAGGCATCGCCTGCCCGGTCGGTCAGCTTGACCAGTTCCAGCGCATTCGCGATCCGCTCGGAGGCCCTGGGCACCTCGTACAAGTCCGCGAAACACTCGAGGTTCTCGGCGACGCTCAGGCGAAGGTACAGGCCCGGTGACTCGGGCATGATCGCGATGCGGCGGCGGATCTCCACGCCGTTCCCGGGCGTGAGCGGGAGTCCGGCCACGGTTGCCGAACCAGACGTCGGCGTGAGAAGCGTGCCGAGAGCGCGGACGGTCGTCGTCTTGCCGGCGCCATTGGGGCCGAGGAACCCGAACACCTCGCCACGCCCCACGGTGAAGGAGACGTCATCGAATGCGAGACGGTCACCGAACCGCTTGGACAGATGATCGACCGAGAGGGCGGCGGCATCCGCGCCGGATACCGACAGACGTCAGCACCTCGCCCCGGTCGCTTCCCGCTTCGCCCGGACCCAATCGATGCGTCCCCTTCTCTGCCGCGCCCCGACGCGCAGGAGTCATTGTCACCGGCGCCACTCGACCTCGCCAAGCGCCGCGCGGGTCCCATCTGGCCCCGGAGGCGTAGCACCACGAGCGAATAGACCGCGCCAGCACGCCCGCCGACGATTCGCGAGTGAAGCTGTGCACGGTCTGCGGTGTCGTCACCAGCCGCGCGGGTAGCCGCTGCACCGAGCACGCCCGCCAGTCCAACCGCAGCCGGCACAACGCGCTGTACAGCACGCGGGCATGGCAGCGGCTCAGCGCCCGTGTGCTGCGCGCCTGGCGCGGTGAGCAGGGCAACTGGTGCCCGCTACCAGCGTCGTGCCCACCCAGCCGGCGACCTGACCGTCGATCACGTCGTTCCGCTCGCCGCTGGCGGTGCGCCGTTCGACATCGCCGACACGGCGGTGCTGTGCCGCTCGTGCAACTCCACGAAGGGCGCGTGGACTGACCGGGGCGGGGCAGACGCAAAGGCTCTGCGCGGAGCCGCAGACACCAGTACCGAGCCTGAATCATCGCTGGGCTCTGATGGCAATGGGCGGCAGCCCGCCCAGGCACCGCGCTCGGGCGGCCTGCGATCGCTCGGCAAGTCAGAGGCTGCTCGATCCCGCCGGGCGAAGCCAGCCGGACGGTCACTCACGGTCGCGCGAGGCGCAATGACCAGCGGCAGCCCGATCGCACGATTACGAGATACTGGCCGGCGGGCACGGTGATTGCGGCCTGCCCGTTGGTTTCGGGCCCAGCCTCAACCGGCAGCTCCACGATGTGCGCAGCTGGCAGGCGGTCGGCTGCCGTCACGAGCGACGCCTCAAGCAGGCAGGCGCTGGGGGAGGTCGCGCTCGCGGTCCAGGCGACCGAGTACGCCCCATCGAGAGCGACGGCCTGCGAGTCACTCGGTCCGACGCCCTCGAAGCGCATGGCGGGCTCGACGAACGGCCACGTGAGGTGGGCGGTCGAGATGAACACCGCGGCAAGCAACCCCAGGGCGACCACGACCGCGAACAGCACCATCCCCAAGGCGATCCCGAACCCCATGCGGACCGATCCTCCGACGGGTGGCGTGACCACCCCCGGCCGGCTTTCGACTGGCGGTGCTGCGTTGCGGTCCGGGGGAGCGGCGTACGGGCTGGCGAGGTTGAGGCTCGCGCCGCACGCCGCGCAGAAGCGACCGTTGGGCGGGGCTGAAGCGCCGCAGGTCCGGCAGAAGCGGGCTGGTGTTCGTCCCACGAAGATCTGGTGCCTCCGAGCCTGGATGGTAGGCGAGGGACTGGAGGGCCTGCGAGCCCGGTCAGCCTACGCTCGAGGGGGTCGTTTGGCACCCCGGCGCAGCCGCCGGCAGCTCGATCCTGGCGGGCATTGCTGGGCCCCGGCGGGCATTGCTCGGCCCTGGTTGGTCCACGCGTCAGGCGACGTGGCGCTGGTCAGCGGCGATCGGCGCGGTCACTGCGGCCACGCTGAGCGCGAGCACCAGGCATGCCACGAGGCACCCGCCACCGGCCACCATTCGGCCGACCTTGCGCTGGCGCCCGCTCCTGGTGAGCGGGACACCCGTCGTCCTCGAGATCCTCGACTTCGCTCGCGTAGCCCCGGTCGCGCGCTTCCAGGAGAAGCCACCTTTGTTCACGCCTCATCCCCATCGGGTTCCTGACTCTGTCGGACATCCTCGGGCGTACGTCGCGTGATCTCGGCGACCTCAACTGTGGCAGGTAACCCGACGCGCCGCCTGCCCCGATCGAACACGATCGGACAAACGTGTCATCGGCCACGCAGGTGGCTGATCTGGTGTCGGAGTTGACCGGTAAAGCCGGGGGCCGGTCGACGCGCCGGCGAGGTATCGCCGACCTCGTGGCGCCACCCCGGGCGGTGGGGGCGCATCCTCGCGGCGCCTCGTGCGGCAGGACCTGCGGACGCCGTCGAGCCTCGAACCCACTCAACCAGGCGGCCTTCGTTCAGCCGCGAGATCAAACATGGCAAGCTCGCGCAGGCTCCTGATCACAGGAACGCCCGCTGGAATGAACTCCGGGTGGGTGGCCGATAGCCCACTCATGAGGAAGCCCAGCTGCCACGAGCAGTGAGGGACGGTTTCGTCTTGACGGGCATTCGTTGATAGGCCTAGATTGCAGCGGGCCCTGGTGACCCTTCGTTCGTTTGGGGCGACCCAGACGGGGGATGTGGCCGGCGGGGCCCTTTTCTACGCTTTCAAGACGCTTGTCGGCGCTGATCGATCTCGTCGAGGCGCGCCGCTTCAGACGGGTCGAAGCGGGCCTTCCGCCAGTTCAGGGCGTCGGTGATGCTTCGCCTTGCCAGGTCATCGAGGGTCGCGCCGGTGAAGTAGGCGTTGTTGAGGTCCGCGCCGCTGAACCTCGCGGACATGAGGTTCGCACCCTGGAAATGCGCCTCTTGCAGTTGCGCTCGGTAGAACTCGGCACGGGCAAGATCGGCGTCCTCGAATCTCGCCGACACGCACCGTGCGTCGTGGAACTGCGCCTCCCTCGCCTTCGCGTCTCTGAGGCGGGCCTCACTGAGGTTGGCGTTTGACAGCCGCGAGCCATCGAGGACCACCTCGATCCCGCGAAGCCGCGAGAGGTTCGAGCCCGTCAGGTTGGCGTTCCGCAACGACGCGAACGCCACATCGACCCCGGCGAGGTCGAGCCCGGAGAAATCGGCGCGGTCCAGGAACGTGCGCGAGAGATCCAGCAGGAATCCTCTCTGCTCATCCGGAATTGGCGCGGTCCGGGCCCGGAGAGCCTGCTCGATGGCTCGGACCAGCAGACGCTGGACGGGCTCGGGCTGGCTGACCCCCTGCTTCGCGTTGGCGATCGCGACTGCGAGCACTTGATCGTGCATGTCGCGGTACTCGGGCCGGAGGAAGGTCGGCAGTGAAACCGCCGCACTTGCCCGCAGGGCGGTGCTGTCGGCGCCGAGGTTGGCGATCACCTTCGTGAAGCCCTCGTCGAACCGGCGGAGATCCTCAATTCGTCGCTGCTCGATCTCGGTCCGTCGGAGCTGGGCCTGCTCGGACATCTGCTTCCACAACGTCACCAGCACGCCGAAGCCCGCCGCCAGCGCGGTAATGAATGGTGCGAGCGAGAGCAGCGTTGACCATGCGTTTCCGCTGTCCGCGTTCGCTATCTCGAGTTGGATGATCTCGTGGCGGAGCTTCTCCGCCTCAAGCGCCGGCTGGTCGAGCCCGGCGAGGCGGGCCACCTCGTCGGGGACGGAAAGCACCTGCCAAGGCCGCATGATCACGAGCATCGCGCCCACGACGAGCGCGATGGCGATCAGCACGGCCGAGGCTGCCGTGAGCCGCGCGTGCCGTCTGGCAAACGCGACCATCAGCATCGACTCCTAGGAGCGCGCTCGAGCGCCTGCTCGGGCGTCTTGCCGGCCTTCGGGACGAGCGGGATCGGGACACCCGCCTTGCGCCGCAACGTGCTGCGCAGGTAGTCCTGCTCCAGGAACAGCGTGACTCGCACCCCCCGCCACGAGGCCGCCAGGATGGCCCGCGCGATGGCCTCCGAGTCGAGCTCCTGGACCGCGATGTCCGGCCGGCTGCGAGCGCCCGCGATGAACTCGACGATCACCGCCTCGAGGTCGTCCGCCGCGCCCAGACCCGGGGGTCCGACGTAGGCCTCGATCTTGCCGCCCGCGAAGACTGCCATCGCTCGTCCCCCTAGCGCCCGATCGCGGTCAATGCTACGGCGGGACACAAGCCGATGATGAGTAGGCGGCCGTAGGACTCGGCCGCCCGCGGAGACCCGCCATCCCTGCGGCGGGGTGAGTCAGAGCCGATAGCATCGCTCCGCGGTCAGGCGAAAGATGGCTTGCCGCTCGGGCCTGCTCAGATCGCTCGTGATGTTTCGGAGGACGCGAACGAGCGAAGCGTAGGTGCTGTAGAGGCGGTCAACCGGCCAGTTCGAGCCGAACATGCAGCGCTCGGGCGAGAAGGCATCGATCGCGGCTCTGACCCAGGGCCGGATCTTATCCTCGGTCCAGCTATGATCCGCCATCCCCAATCCCGAAATCTTCATGACAACGTTCGGCGCCCGGGCAAGTTGCTGCATGGCTACCTCCCAGCGCGCTAGGTACTCGCCATGGAGCGTCGCCGGGTTGGCCATGTTGTCAATCAGGATGGCTGTTCCGGGAAAGGCGAGGGCGAGGCCCAGCGCGTGCTTTGCGTCCTCCAGCCTAATGTTGAGGTCGTAGCTGAGGCCCCGTTCGGCCAGGGCCGCGAATCCGCGCCGGAAGTCCTTGCGAGTAACCAAGTCGCCCATCGTGGCCATTCGCACGCCGCGCATGTTGGACGAGGCTAGGTGACGATCGAGCTGCAGCTCGGCATCTGGCGCGCACAGATCCACTCCCGCGACAATCGCATGCGGAAAGCCGTGCCTATCCGAGACACTCTGCAGCCAGCGTGTCTCCGCAACGCTGTCGACTCCGCCCCAGAGGGCCTCGATGTGAACCGACTTGAGCAATCCCGTGGCGGAGGTATCTCCTAGGTAATCGTCCACGAGATACGCGCGCCGGATGGCCGAGTAGTCCCCGATCCAGGCGGTGGTGGCCGGGTTGCCGTTGGGCCCAAGCCAGCCATAGGCATGGTGCCGAAGATCCCAGAGGTGATGGTGGGAGTCCACCAGAGGTTCAGGGCCGGGGCCCGATCCGCCAGCTTCGACCGCCTCGGGCGTCACGACTACCTCATCTCACAAGGGTCGCGCGGTAAAGAGCGGCTCAGATCTCGTATCCGCCGTCCACCTGCAGGTCGATACCTGTGACGTATGACGACTCATCGCTGGCCAGATAGACCGCTGCCCATGCAACATCCGCCGCCAGGCCGCGCCGGCCCATTGGGATCCTGTCATAGAACCACTGCTCTCGCTGGGACGGCATGGCTGACTGACTGGTCGTGGCAATGACGCCGGGGTTGATGGTATTGACCCGCACTCCGTGCGCGGCGTAGGTGGTGGCGACATTCTTGGTCAGCCAGCGGAGCCCGGCTTTTGCCGCCTGGTAGGCGGGAGCGTCCGGCTGAGCCCGAAGCCCGGACATCGAGGCGACGTTGATGATCGACCCCGCATGCCGCTCGAGCATCATGGGCAGCAGGTACCTGATTCCCAGGTAGTGCCCGGTAAGGTTGACCTCGAGCTCGCGGCGCCACTCGGCAGGCTCCAGATCCAGCAATGTCTTGGCGTATTGGAGGCCGCCGCCGTTATTGACCAGCACGTCGAATGGATCGTCCGCGAAGTCTGAGGCGAGCTTGCGCCACCCGTCCTCGTCCGTGATGTCTAGCACCCTGAACGACGCGGCGGGGCCGAGCTCACGGGCGACCGTCTGTCCAGGTTCGAGATGCCTGGCGACGCCGAGGACGCGTGCGCCTTCGGCGGCGAAGAGGCGGACAATGCCCTCTCCGATCCCCTTGGACCCGCCCGTCACCAGCGCGTGCTTGCCATTCAGACGCCCGGACATGCTGATCCTCCTCCAAAGTGGATCGACTGCCATCGGACTGACGTTGCCTGCCTCACTCTCGGGCAGTCGGAGCGGCCGGCGGTCACAACAACCTCTCTAGCGTCCTTCCCACGAGGGCTGCGCCGGCGGCCGCCGGCGGATTTGCCTCCGGGGCGGGAATTCCGGCCACGAACTCCCCCGAGCGGATACACGCGGTCATGTGGCCAGGTTCCATCTCCACTTGGGGCGGGACGGCCGCGCGGCAGTCCGGGAGCACGAATGGACACCGGCCGACCAGCGGGCACTCGGCCGGAGGATTGATGGCACTCGGGATCTCCCCGGTAAGGTGGAAGGGCGCGAGCTTGCGGGCAGGATCAGGAAAGAGCACGGCCGAGAGCAGCGCCCGGCTGTACGGATGGAGCTGCTTGGCGAATATCGCCTCTGTTGAGGCGACTTCGACGATGCGGCCGAGATACATGATGGCGATCCGGTGACTGATGCGTTCCACCGCCGTCAGGTCGTGCGAGATGAACAGGTACGAGACGCCGAGCTCGCGCTGCAATCCGATCAGGACGTCCAGGATCGCCGCCCGGGACCGCGCGTCCAGCGTGGAGGTCGCTTCGTCCACGACGACGAGCGCGGGGTGCGTGACCAGCGCCCGCGCGATCGCCAGACGCTGCTGTTGGCTGGCCGTCAGCTCACCGGGATAGCGGCCCAAGTGGGACCGGCTCAGCCGGACGGCGTCCAGCGTCTCGAGCAAGCGAGCCTGCCGTGCCTCACGCGAGAGCTGACCCTCAATCAGCAAAGGCTCATCCACCGTCTGCTGCACGGTCCGCATCGGGTTCAGAGACGTGTAGGGATCCTGGAACACGAGCGACATGCGGTGGCGCAAGGAGCGCAGGGTCTCGGAGGCAAGGCCCGTCAGTTCCTGGCCATCGAAGGTGATTCTCCCCGCATCTGGCTCGATGAGCCGCAGAATGCAACGCCCGACCGTGGTCTTGCCGGAGCCGGACTCGCCGACCAAGCCCAGCGTCTCGCCGCGTCCGATTGAAAAGGACACGTCGTTGACCGCGTAGATTGCCGAGCGCTTGTCCAGGGGAAACAGCTTGGTGAGATGCTCAATGGTCAGGAGGTCGGTCACTTCGGCGCTCCCTCGGGGGGTGAGGGCGGGCTGGCCTCGCCGGTGCTCACGGTTGCACCTGAATACGCGACCCCGACGGCATCGAGGAGCTCTCGCGTGTGCGGATGCTGGGGATCCCTGAACACGTCACGCGTGTAGCCGCTTTCCACGATATGGCCACCCTGCATGACCGCTACGCGCTGACAGTACTGGGCCACGATCCCCAGGTCCCGGGTGACGATCAACTGGGCCGCCTGTCGCTCTCGAGCTGCCGCGACGAGCTGGTCCAGGACCTGGCGCTGGACCGTCACATCCAGACCAGCCGTCGGTTCATCCGCGATCAGCAGTCGCGGGGAATGCATCAGTGACATAGCGATGCAGACGCGCTGCGCCATGCCTCCGCTGAGCTCGTGCGGGTAGGCGTTGAGACGGCGCTCCGGATCCTGGATCCCCACCAGCCGGAGAGCCTCCACAGCCTTTGCGAGCGCCGCCTTGCGGCTGGCAGACGTGTGGGCTCGGTACACCAGCACCATCAGGTCCGCGACCTTGCTCACCGCGCTCAACTGTGCCTTGGCGTTGGGCAGGATCGGGGAGAACTCCACGGCCCTCAACCGCCGAAGTTTCTCAGGGTCCATCGCGAGGATGTCCTCGTCCCGGTAGCGGACGGATCCGCCAGCGTAGCGTCCCTCATCGGGCAGCAGCCGCAGCATCGCCCGGACGAGCACGGACTTGCCTGACCCGGCTCCGCCCACCACGCCGAACGCCTCCCCGGGCGCCACCCATAGCGAGACGTCGTCGATGACACGCGAGGTCCGGCCAGCACCGTGGAACTCGACCGAGAGTCCATCGACCGTCAGCAGGCACCCCGCGGGCCTCTCGACGCCGTGATCGAACGCCTGGCGCGGCATGTTGGCATCCGTTGCGTCGGACCCGTCTCCGCTGGTGTCCTCGCCGAACTCCGAGCTCGCTCCGACGGTCACGAACGAGGGCAGGATGGAATCCGCCACCGCAGCCGCTGCACCGCCCGATCCTGCCGCAGGCGCGAAGGTGGCGCCCTCACGAGCCGCCATGCCTTCGGCGTCGACGCTGTGCGGCTCGAGCAGGTGCGCCAGCGCCTCACCGGCCGCAGCGAACGAGAAGACGACGAAGCCGAGAGCGATCCCAGGAAACAGCGACGGCCACCACAGCCCGATGATCATGCTCCCGGCGCCGGTCGAGATCATGCCGCCGAGCTCCGGGGTGGTGGATTCACCCCGGCGCCCACGAAGCTCAGGCCGGCCGTCAGCAGAATGGCGAAGCCCATCGTCGCGGAGATCTGCGCGATCAGGGGTGGGAAGGCGTTCGGCAGCAGATGCCTGAACGCGATTGAGCGGTCCCTCGCGCCGATCGACTGCGCAGCCTCGGCGAAGGGCCGCTGGCGCAGCGAGAGGACCTCAGCGCGCGAGATGCGCAGGAAGGTCGGCATGTTCACGAACGCGATCGCGATGATGATGTTCTCGATCGACGCGCCACGGACCGCGACCAGGACCATGGCCAGGATGAAGACGGGAAAGGCTTGGATCACGTCGAGCAGTCGCAGGATTGTCTCGCCCAAGAACGCCGTTACCCTCTGGCGCGCGCCCTCGAAGAACCCGGCGAAGACGCCCAGCGTGGTACCGAACACGACCGCGATCGCGATGGAGACGAAGGCGACCACAACGTCGACCCGGGGGGCGGCCATGACCCGCGACAGGATGTCCATCCCGTTCTCGTCCGTGCCGAACGGGTGCAGCAGGCTCGGGGGCTCGAGCCGCATGGGCAGATTGGCGGTCGTCGTTGGATACGGAGTGATAAGCGGACCAACCGCGGCGAGCAGGAGCAGGACGGCGACCGAGATGAGACCGAACCTCTCCATCGCGCGCAGCGAGGCGAGCCGCCGGACCCAGCGGGAGCGTAGCCGCGCCCGGTCTCGCCTGGCTTGATCCTTCGGACTGGTCACGGCCTACTTCGACACACGCGCCCGGACTCTCGGATCGACCACGAAGTAGAGCAGGTCGACCGAGAGGTACACGAGCATGGTGAACAGCGCGGCCACAAGCACGAAGGCCTGGACCGGCGCATAGTCGGCGGACGTGACTGCCTGAACCGCGTACTGGCCGATGCCGTTGAGGTTGTACACGGTCTCGATGAGCACTGCTCCGCCGAGCAGGAAGCCAAGGACGATCCCGGTCATCACGATGATGGGCGGAGCCGCGTTTCGCAGCGCCAGGATCAGGACCTGGCGGTGCGGCACGCCGAGTCCCTCGAGGTAAGTCGCGTAATCGCTTCTCAGGGCGCGACCGACCGTGAGCCGCGTCGTCTTGAAGGTCTGGCCGCCATACACGAGGCCAAGCGTGAGGACGGGCAGCACGAGGTGGCTGGCGGCGTCTTGGAAGGTGCCGATCTGGCCGGCGAGGAGCGAGTCGATGGTGTAGAAGCCCGTGACGCTCGGCGGCGGAACCGCCCCGATCGACAGTCGTCCCTCGGGCCCGGGCGCCCAGGCCCGAGAATCGTGAAGAAGAGGAACAGGAAGAGCAGTCCCATCCAGAAGTCCGGCAGGGCGCCGGCCAGGAGGCCATAGACGAATGTCACTCGTTTGAGGAAGCGATTGACGATGCCGCCACCCGAGCGGCTGTAATGGCGCCGAGGGGCAGGAGGACGAGCAGGATGAAAAGCATCCCGAACGTGATGAGCTCGAGGGTGGCTGGGAGCCTCGAGGACAGGTCGTCGATCACTGCGGTCCCGCGCGTCCACGACCGGCCAAGGTCGCCCTCAAGGATGCTGCTCAGGTAGTACTCGTATTGCTCGGGAATAGACCCCGTAAGGTGCATCTTGACGCGGAGCGCCTGGACGCCCTCTTCGGAAGCGTTCGGGCCCACTTGGAGCCGGGCTGGGTCCCCGGGGAGCATCCGGATCAGGGTGAACGTCACCACGGAGATCAGCAGCATCTGCGGGATGACGAGCAGCAGGCGGCGCCCTACGTAGATCCCGATCTTCACTGCGACCTACCCGCCGCTATGGCTTGCGCCTCCATCATGGACTCCAGTGGCCCGAATTGTTCATCCAGCCGTGACTCGCGCCCGCCAAGGGTCCGGCGGCCCGGTCCATGGACGTGCCCGAGGATCGCGGCTCTCTGCGGATCGCCGGGCGGCACAGAGGTCACCAGGCGAGCCGCAGAAGCCCGAGTGCTACGTGGCCAACTTCGAGGGGACCCCCCGTCCTTACGGCGCGACGGTCATCCCTTCGACCACATAGGACAAGCCATAGTTGAAGTTGGCGTTGCTGACCTTGTCGGTCACCGCGTAGATGAAGTCGGGGGCCACGATGTTGATCGCTGGCGCCAGCGTGGAGACGTACTGCGCGACATCCTGGATGCAGGAGGTCCGCTGAGCGAAGTCAACGACGTTCGCGCAGGTCCTGATGTCGGTGTCAACCTTGGTATCGGCGAAGTGGTACCACTTCGCGTTGCCATAGGACGCGTACCACAGCTGGAGCGAGAACACTGGATCCGGCAGGAAGGGAGCGTCCTGCCACATGGCGAACACGAAGTTCGTTGCTGTGCCGCCGACGACCATCGTAGAAATGGCGCTGGGCGGGAGCTTCTTCAGGGTCAGATTGACGCCGATCTGGGCCAGCGACGACTGCCAAGCGATCGCGACCTGCTCCTCTTCCGGCTCGCCCGACGAGTACGAAAGCTCGGTGGTGAAACCGTCTGGATAGCCGGCTTGGGTTAGCAGCGACTTTGCCTGGGTCAGGTCGTAGCTGTAGTTGCTGTACGGCTCGTAGCCCGGGAAGGTCACCGGCAGCCAGCCTTGGTACGGCACCGCGAGGCCGTGGTAGATGCTGTTGGCGATCGTGTCGCGGTCGATCGTGTAGCTCAGGGCCTGACGGACGAGCGGGTTGTCGAACGGCGGCAACGAGTCGTTCATGAAGCCGAAGAACTGCTTGTTCGACTCGACGGCGATCGGTCGCACACCTGGCTGCCCGTCGAGGGCTTCCGCCTCGGTCGGCGAGAGGCCCTCAACCAGATCGACCTTGCCGGCCTGGAGCAGGGCAATGCGGTCGGCCGACTGTGGGACCACCTGATAGATGATCTTCTGGATCGGAGGCTGCGCCAAATAGTAGTTGGGGTTGGCCTGCAGGACGACTTGTTTGTCGGCCTCCCAGTCGGTGATGTAGTAGGCGCCGTACCAGGAGCCGGCGTGGTTGATCCACTCGCTGGCCCATGGATCGGCGGCCGTAACGTGCTTCTTGGCTTCCGTCGAGTCCATGATCCACGAGGGTGCCGCGCCAAGGTGAGCCAGCAGCGGGCAGAGGTTGACCATGGAATTGCCGCCCGCCTGGTCGATCTCCTCCGTGTACTTGTCGACGGCGTGCCACTGGGAGATGTCGCCGGCGCCGCCAACACCCATGAAGAAGGCGCCGATGAACGCGTCGGCAACGCTCCGCTGCAAGCCCCAGGTGATGTCGTCGGTCGTTAGCTCATTGCCGTAGGCCGACTTCACGCCCTGCCGCAGCACCATCGTCACCTTGCTGCCGTCAGGCGTCAACGTGCAGGATTGGACGATGCCCGGCTGAGTCGTGCTGAGGTCCGTGTCAGCAATCCAGAAGCCCGGGACCTTGTTTGGATCGGCGATCGTCTGCTGCGCCGTGTATTGGGCATGAGCCCAGCGAAGACCGGATTCCCCGTAGAGTTGGGCGCCGATCGTCCACATCTGCGGCGCAGACTGTGTGTCCGGATCGATCCCTGGGGGCGTTCCGGGGATCGCGATAATCATTGTGTCCTTGCTAGTCGCAGTGCCGGTGGTGGGCGCCGGCGGCGCGGTGGCGCCGTTGTCCGTCGAAACGGGTCCTGTCGTAACCGTGGGAGTGCCGGTCTCCGTCGAAGTGGCGCACGCGCTGACTGCCAGCACGGCGGTCGCGACCAGTGCGATGAGTCTTCTCATCCACTTCCTCCTTCACTCATGCCCCCATGGAATGCGGCCGAACCATGGCCGAAGGGACTCTCTTGATCGCTCATAGGCGACATCCCTCGCAGGTTGCGATGCAGCTCGAGGGGCTGGCGGCAGCCACCCCTAAAGGTGCCGAGTTCGGCGGTTGATACCCAGCTTGAAGAGCGTCCGGTCGGGATCGAACATCTCTTCCTCGAGCAGTCCGGCGCGCTCGGCCATCTTCCAGAACGCCAGATCAGCCAGGTAGACGACCGTGTTTTCCATGCTCCGCTGGATCCATTCGCCTTCGCCGCCGCCAGAGTGATATCCGGCCGTATGGGCGACCGTCTCCGGCAGGCCGACGGTCAGGCAGATGTGTGCGCCGTACGCGGAGTGCCGGAAGGAGGGATTGCCCGCCGCGGCCGGGTCAGCCTTCCAGCGAGCGAGGTTTCTCGGGCTGACCTCCCACGCCTTTCCCACGTCGTGCAGCAATGCGGCGGCGAGCACGAGGTCGCGGTTGATCCGAGTCTTGCCGGCGATCTGTTCCAGGCCTTCGACCATGCCCAGTGCGATCGTCGCCGTGCCTCTCATGTGGTCCGCCTGGGTGAGGGGCGGCTTGAGGTATGGGCTGACCGGTGTACCGGTCGGAGGGATGTCCTCGATACGCTCGAACTCCGTCTCAGACAACGCCATGACCCAGGCATCCACGCACCTCTCTCGCAGATCGACATCGGCGATCTGCTCGAGCTCGGGAAGACTGGCCCGCACGCCGCTGCGGAGCGCTTCCTGCCGCTCCACGCCTGCCTCTTCGGTCGTCATGTCCGTACCTCCCGGCGACTACCCTCGGCGGCACGATGCTCGCGAGCCGTCAGGAGATGCAGTGTAGAGATGTCGGACGTCTGATGCAAGACGTTGGGAGTCAGAGGACTGACGCAGCCGGGAGCTCCCCCTGGGCTATATTTGGCACGACGAATCAGGAGGGCAACAACGATCGTGGCGAGGGATCGACGGGCATTGCCGCTGCAGGTTCGGGATGGCCTGACACGCTATTTGGCCGAGCAGGATCTCAGGCCGGGAGACCAAATCCCCACAGAGGAGGAGCTCGTCGCTCGGTTTGAGGTCTCTCGGTCGACCCTCCGGGAAGCCCTTCGTCTCCTCGAGCGGGATGGCCTCCTCGAGGTGAGACACGGCAACGGTCGCTACGTCTCGGCACTTCCGGTCGTCCAGCGGCCCATCACTCGCCTCGAGGGGGTTACGGAGCTTCTTCAGTCAATGGGCTATCGAATCTCCGACCGCGTGCAAAACATCTCGGTTGGCCCGCCGACTCCGGAAGAGGCGAGCGCCCTGAGGGTTGCGACTGTGGCCGAGGTAATCCACCTAGAACGCATTCGCCTGCAGGACGATATTCCACTCACGTACTCCACGGACGCCATACCGCGGTCGCTGTTTCCTGGGCCGATCTCGACCTACGATTGGTCGCTGCCGCTGCACCAGCTGCTCGACGGGGTCGGGCATACGACCTTCATGTCCAACACCCAAATCAAAGCCGTCCATCTCCCGCGGGAGGTGGCGCGGCGCGCGGGTTTCCCGGCTGACGTCCCGTGTTTGTTACTCGTGCAGACGATCATCTCTCGGTCCCAAGTGTTCCTCATCTATGCCCACGACTATCTGCGGGGTGACCACTTCTCCTTTGACGTCAAACGCTTCAGGGAGTGACCGGCGTCGGGTGACGTCACCACAAGGTGCACGCTTGCGTCAGGTATCGACCGCATCCGGCGAGCGTCGCCCAGCACGAGTTGGTGCGTCGTCGCCAGACGCGGCGCGACGGCCTCGACGGCAGCCGTGAGGGCCGAATCACGCGCGATGGCCGGAAGGGCCGTCTGGACATTCTCGGCCAAGAGCGAAGCGACCCGGGGAGGGAGGGCCGCCATTGCCGCCTCCGCCGTCAGGTCGCCGAAGGTGAAGGTGCGGCTAAGGCGGGTGCTCACCGGCCTCCCGGCAAGCCGCTGCCCGAGGTTCCCCACGGTCTCCCCTTCGGCGCAAAGAGCGCTGTGGACAACTCCGGGTTTGGCCGCCACAAGTCGTGGATAGAACACCTGTTCACACAGCGACCCGCTGGCTAGACTGAACTGCTCGAAGCACTCCTGCTCGCCGGCCAGCCACTCGGCTGAAATGCGCCGCTACCACGCGGCCCGCAAGCGGCTGGGGCTCCCCAATGTCCCCTGGCACTACCTGCGGCACTTTGCTGCGACCGCGCTGATCGAGGCGGGCGAGGATCTGTTCGTCGTCTTGCATCCTTCGCCACGCGTCGGTAGCGACGACCGCGAGATTCTACGGGCACGCCCAGCCATCGATGCTGCGACGTTCCGCCGACCGCATGGACGAGGGAATGCGGAGGGCGTCCGGAACCTGAGTGGGCTAGAGCGTGGGCTACGCCGCCAAAACGAAAGCCCTTCCGGGTCACCACTGAAGGGCTGTTTCGTGCCTGGAATGCTGGTGATCCGGCAGGGATTCGAACCCTGAACCTAGTGGAGGAGACTGGCATCACCGAAACTCCGGGCGGGTGGCCGATAGCCCACTCATGAGGAAGCCCAGCTGCCACGAGCAGTGAGGGACGGTTTCGTCTTGACGGGCATTCGTTGATAGGCCTAGATTGCAGCGGGCCCTGGTGACCCTTCGTTCGTTTGGGGCGACCCAGACGGGGGATGTGGCCGGCGGGGCCCTTTTCTACGCTTTCAAGACGCTTGTCGGCGCTGATCGATCTCGTCGAGGCGCGCCGCTTCAGACGGGTCGAAGCGGGCCTTCCGCCAGTTCAGGGCGTCGGTGATGCTTCGCCTTGCCAGGTCATCGAGGGTCGCGCCGGTGAAGTAGGCGTTGTTGAGGTCCGCGCCGCGAAGACGAGCAGGCGGCCGTAGGACTCGGCCGCCCGCGGAAACCCGCCATCCCTACGGCGGGGTGAGTCAGAGCCGATAGCATCGCTCCGCGGTCAGACCGGCAACTCAAGTCGAACCGGCAGCGGCTAGGAGCACGATCCGGGCCTGTACCACATCTCGATACGATGCCGTATGTCGGCGGATTGTCGACTCCAGTGCCGACCGTTCGGCGGGCGACAACTCGATGGTGAACGGGCTGCTCCTGGGCACGATCTCCTTCTGTTGCAGGCAGGAGGAGCACACTCGAGCGACCGCACTTAGACATCATCGTATTTGTGTATCGGAGTACGAAGGGCTCGAGGCAGATCCACGCTCGCTATCCCTTAGCCGTATCCTTGGAACGGCTTCCTCGTTTCCGCCATTGCGTGGATTGCATCGCGGGTTCCGACGCATAGCCACCGCAGGCGTCCCAGAAGGAGTCTCATGGCTCGACGCATGTCGGTCGCGAATGCTCCCGTGTCGTTCGGCGTCGACGAGATCATTGTCGACGATGCGTGGATGCCGGAGGCTGAGGCGATCCTCGATATCATGGTCGACCTCGGCTTCGAGGGAACCGAACTCGGACCTCCGGGATATCTCGGGACGGCCGAGCAGGTGAAGGAACGGCTGTCATCACGTGGTCTGCAGCTCGTCGGGTCGTTCTTGCCGCAGCGCTTCACGCGGGACGATTCGGCTGCCGAGGATCGCGAATGGCTGAAGGGGGCCCTGCAACTGGTTCGGGACGGTGCGCCGGAAGGATCCACTACCCTCGCGATCTTCTCCGATGGCTTCGATGCCGCGGACCGCATGTTGTATGCCGGGCGCATCCAAGAGCACCCGGAGACGTGGCTCGATGATGCGGGCTGGCGCACCCTGATCGATAACCTCCACCGGTCCGCCGACGTTGCATGGACTGCAGGCTTCGAGCCGGTCATCCACCCGCACGCGGGCACCCACCTCGAGACTCGCGATGAGATCAACCGCCTGGTTGGCTCGATGGATTCCTCACGCATCGGACTCTGCCTCGACACTGGCCACGCCCGGTTCGGCGGTGCGGATCCCGTTGAGCTGGTGGAGAGTTACTACCCGCTGATCCGGCACGTCCACGTGAAGGACTGCCGCGTCGCCGTCCTAGACGATGTCAAGAGCGAAGGGAAGGGCATGGAGGAGGCGTTGATCCGCGGCGCCTTCACGGAGCTCGGCGACGGCGACTCGGGGATTGGCAAGGTGATCGCCGCGCTTCAGCGCCACGAATACGATGGGTGGCTCGTGATCGAGCAGGACCGCTTCCTGTTCGCCAAAGACACCATGGAGACGCTGCACGCGTCGCAGCGCAGGAATTGGGACTTCCTGCGCGCACTGGGAATTTGACCCCGGTCGCAGGCCTCCCTACGCCAGGTTCGGGCCACTCGGGTAGCTCGCCGTCGACTGGCGGATCACGAGTTGCGCCGGCAGCACCGTGTCGATGTCGTCGCCGCGCCCCGCGAGTCGCGCCAGGATCACCTCGACCGCGAGGCTGCCGAGGCGCGGCATGTCCTGCGCGATCGTCGTGAGCGGCGGCTCGACGTATGCGGCGATCGCCACGTCGTCGAAGCCCACGACGGAAAGATCGTCCGGGACCCGTAGACCGCGCGCGTGGGCAGCCCGGATGATTCCCACGCCAACAACGTCGTCGTAGGCGACAACGGCGGTCGTCTGGGGGCGAGCGTCCAGAAGCCGCCAGCCGGCCACCATTCCGCCCTCCAACGTATCTGGTGACTCGAGGATGATGGAGGGGCGGCAGCCGGCGTCAGCGAGTGCCGAGCGGGATCCGAGGAGACGAAGGAGCGCAGGGCGGACCGGGCGGAGGCCCGCGAACGCGATGCGGCGGTGGCCGAGCGCTAGCAGGAGACGCGTCGCCTGGGCCGCTCCGTCGACATCATCGGTACAGACGTGGACGAGCGAACGCTTCCGGGTCCGGTCACGGATTGTGGTCAACAGGTCGGGGATGGGGTTGGTTCTCGCCGCGGCCATCAGCTCCGGGCCCAGCGGTGCCTCCCAGCTGACGAGAACGATCGGGAGCGCGAACGGACGTGGCGTCGTCCAGCTTGTCCCGGCCGCGCTGCCGACGACGATCCCGTCAACGCGCTTGCCCAGGAAGAGCTCGATCATCGCCCGCTCGCGTTCGGGATCGCCGTGGGACGTTGCGAGGAGCGTGGCGAAGCCAGCCTCAGCCGCCCGCGCCTCGAGGCCTTCGGCGACCCCGCCCCAGAAGTCGTCCCGGGTGGACGGGATCACGAGTCCGATCGTGCGAGACGTCCGCATTGCGAGGGCGCGTGCACCGAGGTCCGGCACATAGCCCAGCTTCGCCGCGGCGGCCTCGACGCGGGCACGCGTCGAGGCGCGAACCACCGGATGTCCGTTGAGTGCACGCGTGACCGTGGCCGGCGAGACGTGAGCGATGGCGGCAACGTCCGCCAAGGTCACGGCCGGCTCCCCGACACGCGTCGGCCGTCGCCTCAAGCGCCCCTCCAGCTCGGTCCCCACGTTGCGATCCTCCTCGTGCGCCGCGATGGACTCCCGGCAGGCCGTGCGCTCGCGCGCCTCCATCATGACCGATCCAAATGCGGAATGAAAGCGCTTGCAATGGTCAGCGCAGGTGACTATAGTCGGGGACAGCGACGCCGGGCACGCCCCTTGGTCTTTCCCGCGAGCGGCTAGATTGAGGGGTGCGAGGACATCGCGGAGGGAGCGCCATGGGAGCCGATCGGATTAGGGTCGGTATCATCGGGTGTGGCCTCGTGGCTCAGATCATGCATCTGCCGTACCTGAGCGAGCTGGCGGACCGGTTCGAGATCGGCGGGGTCTGCGACCTCTCGCCGGGCCGTCTGGACGCCGTCGCCCGGATGTACGAGGTCCCGCGTCAAACCACCGACTGGCACGCGCTGCTGACCTGGCCGCTCGATGCGGTCATGGTGCTGATCGCCGGCAGCCATGCTCCCGTCGCCGCGGCGGCGCTGGACGCGGGGATGCATGTCTTCGCTGAGAAACCCTTGGCCCTGTCTGTCGCCGAGGGCCAGTCGGTAGTGAAGCGCGCGCGGGCGGCGAACCGGACGCTGATGGTCGGATATATGAAGCGGTACGACCCGGCCTACGAGCGGCTCGCCGCCGAGATGCCGCAGCTGGGAGCAGTGCGGCACAGCCGCCTAACGACGCAGGAGTCGCCGCTCGACGGGTACGTCTCGCACTATCCGCTGCAGATGGCGTCGGACATCCCGGCTGACACGGTGGCGCAGTTGCAGGCCGCCGACGCCGGACGGGTCGTGGCGGCACTAGGAGACGTCGACCCCGAGGTCGCCCGCGTCTACCGCGACTGGATCCTTGACAGCATGATCCACGAGCTGAACGCGGTCCGCGGCCTGCTGGGGGATCCCGATCGCGTCGAATACGCCCGCATCCGCGAGTCGGGCATCACGGCCGTCCTGAAGTTCGGCGACGTCGAGTGCGTCGCCTCATGGGTCGATTTGCCGGGGATGGCCCGCTATCGGCAGACGTGGGAGTTCGACGGCGTCGCCCGGCGCGCCATCCTTGAGTTCCCGTCGCCGTTCCTGCGAAGCGCGCCCACGCTGCTCACTTTCGAGGACGGCGCGGCGGGTTCGGCTGCCAGCAGCGAAACCATCCATGTCGAGGGCTATGACGAGGCCTTCCGGCGCGAGCTCATGGAGTTCCACGCGTCCATCACCGAGGGTCGAGCGCCGCGCACGTCCGGCGAGGATGCCGTCCGCGACCTGGCGCTCTCGACCGCCATAGTGACCGCACACGTTGAGGGCCGTCCGGTCGACGACCCAGTGACCCACACCCGAGGAGGGACCAACTCGTGAAGATCGGCCTGTTCACTGACGCCTTGGCGGATCGCCCGTTGCGCGAGGTTCTCGACTGGCTTGAGGCAGCAGCACCTCAGGTCACGCAGATCGAGATCGGCACCGGCGGCTATTCGCCCGCCCGCCATGCCGACCTGCCGCTGCTCCTCGCCGACGCCGGCGAGCGGCGTCGATGGAGCACGAGCATCGCGGATCGCGGCTATAGCTTGTCTGCGCTCAACGTGTCGGGCAATCCGCTGCACCCGGACGTCGACACTGCGGCTCGACACACGGCGGACCTCAGGAACACCATCCGGCTCGCGGCCCTCTTGGGCGTGGACCGCGTCGTCGCGATGTCCGGTTGCCCTGGCGCGGGACCCGGTGATCGCACAGCCCCGCATTTCGGCGCCGGCGGCTGGCTGCCCGACCTTGAGAAGGTGTCGGAGTGGCAATGGACCGAGGTCGTCCTGCCCTTCTGGACGGAGATGGCGGCATTCGCGGTGCAAGAGCATCCGGACCTGCTTATCTGCTTCGAGCTGCATCCCGGGACCTATGTCTACAACACGGCGTCATTCGGGATGATCCGTGGCGTCGGATCAAATCTCGGGGTGAACCTCGATCCGAGCCACTTCTTCTGGCAGGGCATGGACGCGATCGAGGTGGTCAAGGCTGTCGGCGACCGGATCGGCCACTCCCACGGCAAAGACACGCTGGAGATCCCGTCTAACAAGGCCCTGAATGGGATGCTCGACGGGCGGTGGCCCGGGGTCCCGGCCGAGATGCCGTGGAACTTCGCCACGGTGGGTCGCGGTCGTGACGTGGCCTGGTGGACGGAGTTCGTGCGCACGCTCTCGGCGAAGGGCTTCAACGGGACCATCAGCATCGAGTACGAGGACCCCTTCGTGCCGGTCCAGGAGAGCATCGTCGAGGCGGCTCGGGCGCTGGAGGGGGCGATGACCGCCGCCGGGGTGTTCGAGGCGACCGCGACACCGGCATCCGTCCCATCCTGATCGTGACCGAAGGAACGCCTCCAATGACGACTGCTCGCGCTGTGGTGACTGTCGCCCCAGGGTCGCTCGAGGTGCGGGAATTTCCCGTTCAGGATCCAGAGTCTGGCGCCGTGGTGATCAGGATGCTGCTTTCGGGAATCTGTGGGACCGACAAGCACACTTTCCGGGGCGAGAGCAAGCAGTACGCCGGCACCGACCACGAGCGTGATATCGAGTACCCGCTGATCTGCGGGCACGAGAACGTCGGTATCGTGGTCGCGATCGGTGGCGAGGTCCGCGACAGCGACGGCCGCCCGCTGGCACCGGGCGATCGCGTCGTGCCTGGCGCGAACCTAGCCTGCGGCCGCTGCTGGTACTGCCGCAACGATTTGCCGTACTACCTGTGTCGCGACCTCGACGACTATGGCAACAGCCTCGGCTGTGCCCGCTCGCCGTATCTCCTCGGCGGGTGGTCGGAGTACATGTACCTGCTGCCGGGGACCCGCATTTTCCGGGTCCCCGATGAGCTCCCCGACGAGGTCGCCGTGCTGACCGAGGTGATGGCCGTCACCCACGGCGTGGAGAAGGCCCTCGCGATCCTCGGCCTGTACAACGTCGACCCGGTGGGCGTCTCCGTAGCCGTCCTCGGGCGTCGGTCCGCTGGGTCTCTGCCATCTGATCAAGGCGCGCATGCTCGGCGCGGGACCGTCATCGCGACCGACCGGCTTCCGGGCCGGCTGCACATGGCCGCGCCGTTCGGCGCGGACCTCGCTGACTCGTCGACGACCGACCGCCGCGCAGCGTCGCGACGCCGTCAGGGACGCGACCGGCGGGCGCGGCGCCGACGTCGTCCTCGACTGCAGCGGGGTCCCAGACCGTTCATCGAGGCTCTCAGATGGTCCGTCCCGGGGGTGTGCTGGTGGAGGCCGGCACCTTCGTCGACATGGGCCCCGTCGACCTCAACCCTAACTCGGCCATCTGCACCCCGAACGTCTCGATCCTGGGCATTGGCGGAGAGATGGCGACGGCGTACGGCCCGTCCATGCGACTGATGGCGGCCAACCTAGACCGCTACCCGCTGAGAGACATCGTTACGCACAGGTTCCCGCTGAGAGACTCGCCGAGCGCGCTTGCCGTCGCGCAATCGGGAGAGTCGATGAAGGTTGTCTTCAGTCCCGCGTTGCCATGAAACGTTCGAGGCAGGTCGGCGGAGGTCCGTCCCTGTTGGAGCCGATGCTCGATCACCAGGGCTCTTCTAGGAGCGCGAGTGGGCCGCCTGCGGCCCACTCGCGGTCTGCCCCGGTCATCGCGGACGGGGGCCGCATCGGCGCCCAGCCCTGGACGCGACCGCGATGAAGATTCGCTACCAGAACGTAGGCAAGACCTTCGGCCATGTCACTGTTCTTACGGACTTTGATATCGAGGTCGCCGACGGCACCTTCCTCGCGCTGCTTGGTCCGTCCGGGTGCGGCAAGACGACGGCGCTGCGCATCATGTCTGGCCTCGAGCAGCCGACCCTGGGCCGTGTCTTTCTGGGCGAACGTGACGTGACCGACGTCCCGCCTCGCGGACGCGACATCGCGATGGTCTTCCAGAGCTACGCGCTGTATCCGCAGTTCAAGATTGCCGATAACATCGGGTATCCCCTGCGGATCCGCAGGGTGCCGAAGGCGCAGCGGGCCGCAGAGGTAGGGCGCGTAGCCGAGCTGCTGGGCCTCACCCCGTTACTCGACCGGAAGCCGCGCCAGCTCTCGGGCGGGGAGCGGCAACGGGTGGCGCTTGCGCGGGCCATCATCCGCCAGCCTTCCGCCTTCCTGATGGACGAGCCGCTGTCCAATCTCGACGCCCAGCTGCGGGTCCAGATGCGCACCGAGATCAAGCGCCTCCAGAAGGAGCTCGCGGTCACGACGCTGTACGTGACCCACGACCAAGTCGAAGCAATGACGATGGCGGACAGCGTCGCGATCATGTACCACGGCGAGCTCCAGCAGCTCGCCACCCCCGCGCAGCTGTACGCGAAGCCCGCCAGCACGTTCGTCGCCCGCTTCGTCGGGTCGCCGCCCATGAACATCCTTGCTGGATCCGTCACCGAGGGCATCTTCCACGGTTCCGAAGCCCGGATCCTGGTCGGCCCCACGGCACCGGCCGGCGAAGTCCAGCTCGGCTTCCGCCCCGAGGCGGCGACGATCGTCGCGGCATCGGATCCGACCGCCATCCCGACCCGTGTCTACACCGTCGAACCCCTCGGCAACGAGGTCATCGTGTCCTTCTTGATCGGCGACACGATCGTGCACGTCAGAGCGCCCGCTGATTTCGTCGATCGCCATGGGGGACAGCTGCGGTCTGCGGTTCGATCTCCGATACGTCCACCTCTTCAATCCGGCAGACGGTCATAGGATCGACTGGGTCGCCTGACCGGCCGTGCGTGCGACGGAGCTGGAGGCCCGTCGCCCGACTTCGAATGTCATGGAGTGGCAGACGGGCCCCTTCCGGGCCCCAGGGAGCTCGCAGACGAGGAGGGTTCACTGTGAACGAGAACCGGCTGAGCAGATCAGGTTGTCGCGGCGCCAAGTGCTCCAAGCGGCGGGGCTCGGCGCGATCGCGGTGACCGCGGGATCCGTCGTCGCCGCCTGCGGCGCGTCAAGCGCGACCGCGGGCCCATCCGGGGGAGCAGCCGGGGGCGGCAAACGCATCACGATCGGCAGCTTCCAGGATCCGGCCATGGGGCCGTTCCGGGATACCTACGTCAAGCAGTTCCAGGACGAGACCGGCATCGAGGTCGTCTACCAGGAGTCGAGCTACGACGCCTGGTACGAGAGCGCGAAGCGCGACGGCCTCAACAAAGTCGGGGCCTACGACATCTACGTGATGGACGACAACTGGGTCCCGGAGTTCGCCGCCGGGGGCATCGTCCAGAGTCTGGACAAGCTCGGCTTCAAGCCGAACCCGGACATCATCCCCAAGGGTCTGGACCAAGGGTACTGGCCGCCGCGGAGCGGGCCGCGCTTGAAGGCCTTCAAGGACGCGACGCCCGAGCTCTATGCGCTCGTCATCATCGACGACGTCAACCTCTTCTACTACAACACCGAGTACGCCTCGGCTGCCCCGGCCACCTGGGATGACGTCGAGGCG
Source organism: uncultured Chloroflexia bacterium (assembly GCA_963732805.1). Lineage (GTDB taxonomy): Bacteria > Chloroflexota > Limnocylindria > Limnocylindrales > CSP1-4 > CAIXZV01. The sequence goes on along the minus strand of CAVTAW010000002.1, from coordinate 395,273 downwards.
CTCATTAAGGCGAAGGCCGACCCAGCGAACGACCTCTACGGCTTTGCCGTCCGCGGCGCGAAAGGCAACCCTGCGGTCATGACGTACCTTCCGTTCCTGAACGCGTACGGCGGCGAATTCGTCAAGGAAGACTGGACGTCCGGGCTCGACGCGCCGGAGGCAGTCGCCGCGCTCGCTCGCGAGCTGAGCTGGCTCCCGTATATGTCCCCTTCGACGCCGGCGTTCGATGCGTCCGACATGACCAGCCTGCTGATGCAGGGCAAGTGCCTGGCGATCACCGACTATACGGGCACGGCGGTCTACGGGATCGACGATCCCAACTCGTCCAAGCTCGTCGGGAAGATCGGTGTGGCGACGACGCCGAAGCAGGCAAAGAACGGGCCGGCGATCGGCACGTTCATCGCCGGCATCTCCGCAGGCTCGAAGAACCCCGAGGGCGCCGCCCAGTTCCTGGACTGGTTCACGAGCGACAAGATCCAGCTGCAGTTTGCCCAGCAGGGCGGCAGCGCCGCAGTGACGCAGAAGGCACTGACGGACCCGACGGCGGTCGAGAAGTACCGCTGGCTTCCGGCGATCGCGGAGTCGGTTGCGAACGCGACGCCCAAGCCGCGAACCCCGGATGAGCCGAAGTTCGAGGACATCCTGGGCACGCAGATCAACATTGCGCTTACCACGGGCCTTTCGCAGAAGAGCGGCTACGACCAGATCGCAAAGACAGTGCTCACCGAGGCCTCCAACCAGATCAACACCGTCATCCAGCAGAACAAGGACATCTACTTCTAGTTGGACCTGCGTCGAGGCAGGCCCCGGCAGCCGGAGGGGCGAAGACTGTGGCGGCCGCCATCCCAGCACGTCAGGAATCCGCCGTCTCGGAAAGCCGCCTTGAGAAGGCCTTCCCGTATCTCCTCCTGCTGCCGGCAGGAATTGCGCTCGCCCTCGTCTCGATCTTCCCCATCTACCAGGGCGTCGAAGCCAGCCTGACGACCTATGTCTTCGGGCGACCTATAGGCGACGCGGGGCTGACGAACTACCTCAACGTTTTCCGGGACCAGACGTTCTGGGACGCCATGGCCGTCACGGCTAAGTTCGTCATCATCGTGCTCGTCATCGAGATCGTGCTCGGCCTCGGGCTCGCTCTTCTGGTGCAGCGCGAGATCAGGTTCGTCCGCCTATTTCGGATGTCGATCATTGCCCCGATGACGGTCGCCCCCGTTGTCGTCGGCGTCATCTGGCGCCTGATGTTCTCCGCGGACACGGGCGCCATCGATCCCCTTTTCATCGCCCTTGGGCAGCCCGCTCCCAACATGCTCGCACATCCGGACACGGCATTCCTGGCGCTCGTCCTGGTCGATGTCTGGGAGTGGACGCCGCTGCTCTTCCTGATCTGCCTCGCCGGCCTCCAGTCGCTACCCCAGGAGCCGCTGGAGGCTGCAGTGGTCGATGGGGCTGGGCCGGCCCGGGTGTTCTTCGAGCACACGCTTCCGCTCCTGCTACCTGTCATGGCAGTCGGCATCGTCCTCCGGCTGATCGACGCAATCGGGACGTTCGACCAGATCTTCGTCCTGACGCGCGGCGGACCGGGAACGGCTACCCAGCTGATCAGCATCTATGCCTACAACACGGCATTCAACTTCACCCAGTATGGTCAAGGAGCGGCCATGCTTGTCTCCGTGTTCGTCGTCGTATTCGCGCTGATGATGATCGTCATCCGCCTCATGCGGCGGGCTTCCAGGGTGGCAGGATGAGCGGCAGGCGGGGCCGGGTCATCACCTACGCCACGAGCATCGTGGTGATGGTGATCTGCCTCTTCCCGTTCTGGTGGATGATCAACCTATCGCTCAAGTATCGGGTTGACATCTTCGCGGGCTTCACGCTGTTCCCGATCCACCCCACGCTCGACAACTACATCTCGCTGTTCAACGATCACTACTTCGGCGGCTTCCTCTCCAACAGCGTGGTTGTGGTTGCGGTATCGACCGCGGCCAGCCTGCTCATCGGGGCGCCGGCTGCCTACGCACTCGCCCGCTTCCGTCTCGTCGCCAGGCTCAGCTCGTTCGGCCTGATGGCAGCGCTCCTCGTCCGGATCGTCCCGACCATCCTCTTGGTCGTTCCCTTCTACCTCGCCCTCGCGCAGATCGGGCTGCTCAACTCGCGGCTGGGCCTGATCCTCTGCTACACGGGGATTAACACGAGCTTCGTCGTGTGGATGATGCAGAGCTTCTTCGCCGAGATCCCGAAGGAGATCGAGGAGGCAGCTCTTGTCGACGGCGACAATCGGTTCTCCGCGATGCGCCGGGTCATCATGCCGCTCGCCGCTCCTGGTCTTGCCGCCACGGCGATCTTCGTGGTTGTTGCGACCTACAATGAATTCCTCATCGCACTCACGCTCACCTCGAATCCCGATGCGCAGACGGTCCCTGTCGGCATCTCGACGCTCATTGGCAAGACCCAGATCGATTGGGGTCCGATGGCGGCGGCTGGCGTAATCGGTGTCGTCCCGGTCCTGATCTTCACCGCCATCGCGCAGCGCCAGATCGTCCGCGGTCTGACGATGGGCGCCGTGAAATAGCGGCGGCTGTACGGATGAGCTGATCCGGCCAAGAGCGAAGATTAGCGACCGGAAGGGCTGCCGCACGATGCGGACATCGTGCCCGAGTTCTCCGGCGACCGACCGCCACGGACCTGCCGAGCAGTCCCAGATAGTCTTGCAGGTGGTGGGTCACGGTGCCAGTTGTCGCCCTAGTAGGAACGCGCTCACGAGGAGACCACTGGCAGCGGCGAGAATCGCCCAGATCTGGGCGGGCCGCATGGCGCCGAGAAGCTCAGCGACCGTAATAGAACTCGGATCCGGAGCCGGCCGGCGGCGCCCGGCAGCCTGGCGATCGAGGCGGGCTGCCTCGACGCGAATTTGCCTGTCGGCGAGACGCCCGAGGGCCTCGGGCGTCCTCAGCGCTTGCAGCTCCAGCGGCAGGACCTGAACATACCAGTCGTATCTCCCCTCGAGGAGGCCCTCAGGAATCAAACCGCGCTCGACGATTACCAAGAGTGGCAATCGCTTGACGTAAGCCATGGCGGCTTCGATCTGGTTCCAGACCGTTGGAAGCGATCCACCCCGAACGACCCGTTCCTTATCGCCCCCGCGTTGCTCGGTCGCATCCTGCAGATACCAGCGCTCAAAGGCGACGACTACGGCACCGTCGCATTCATCCATGATCGCCTCGACGGCGCGGAGCGGCTGTTCAGAGGACCATTCCGCGCGACCCAATGTTCGCGGCCGCAGGTCATGCTCCCAGAGCAGTCGCTCCACCTCCCGGACGAAGTCCTCCTGGCCCTCCGTGAACGTGCTGCCAACGCTCACGAAGACGTCGGTCGTCATCACTGTCCCCGTACGCGCCTGGGCGCCTCGTGTCGTCGACACGGGACGGCTCCGATCCGAAGCGTAGCGTCTCACCAAAGCCGACGGGCAGGCGACCGCACAGCTATCGGCGAACGGGGCGGCGCCGTTTCGGTCGCCAGATGAGGATCAGCTCGCCTTGAGCGCTCGGGCTACGGTCCGGATGGCGACGACGAATGGTGAGTCCTCCGCCTGAGTTTCGCGTGGCAAGTCCGCAAAGGGCACCATCGATTCGTGCTGTTGACCTTTGTCCGTCATCCAGGCAACCCAGGCGTTGTGGACGTCCTCCCTTGTGACCTCCTCCCCCTTGGCGAGCAGCAGCGCAGCGTAGATCAGGAAGAGTCCCGAGGTGTCGCCATCGGGCAGCGCGTCGCCAGGAACAGCGAGACGAATCCGCGCTGCGAGCGCTCCGAGGTAAGTCACTGGACGAGGACGCCGAGACCAAGGGCAAGATAGATGCCAACAAATACGAAGGGGATCACCTGTTCCACGACTGTCGCCTCCCGGTGTTTCACCTCGCGACGCCACCAGCGGGTCCAGGCCGGATGACCCTCACCAGCGGTCGGCGGTGCAGGATGAAGGATCGCCCACTCGTCCGTGAACAGCTGAACGGGTAATCGCTGTTCCAGCTTGATGATCACGTCGAACTTCGCTCTATTGAGCCTGCGGTAGTAGCGGAGGAGCAGCCACCAAACGAGTGACAGCACAGCTCCAGCGACGGCTGCGGCCAGGAGCCCAAAGGCGTCGAGGGACCCGGCGGTGTCTTGGGATCGAGGAGGCCTCGCCGAGCTGACGATTCCAACCACTGCGGCGAGCCCCGTGGTGAGCGTCAGGAAGAAGCTATTCGCACCGGCACGCCGAGCGGACGTGCGGTCCGCCATCTCGACCGCTGTCTTGTAGAGATCGAGGATCGTGCTCGCGTCATTCGTCGCCACGGTCCTGCCTCACTGGTTCCGGGTAGTGATCGAACGGAGGTAGTCCCAGGTCCACGGATGGATCCCGTCCCAGAACCGCGTCCCGCGCGGTCGTCGCAGGGAACCGGACTTGCGTCCCCGGATGAGAACGTACGGTCTGCCCTCCTGGCGCGCGATCTCCAATTCTGCGCTTATGCCGGTGGCCTGGTGGGTGTGGTGACCGCAGATGACGACTACCAGGTCTGCCCGCCGGATGCGCTCACGAGCATCTGACTTCCAGCTGCTGGACGCGGATTTGATCGACCAATCCTCGATCAAGAATGGCGAGGTGTCATTCTTGGCCTGCCCAACGAGGAGGTTCTTGAGGTCTTGATCATGGTCGTAGTCAACGCTGATGAACGCGCGAGCCGTCCTCGATCGCGGCACGATTCAAACCTCAGGTCGCTCAGCGGCCGCCACCGATGAGCGTCTTGAGGTTGTCCCACGTCCACTTGTACATCTTGTCGCCGTCGAGGGCAGCTGTGGGCCTCTGGTTGCCGCCATCGGCACGACCTGCGAGGAGGAAGTACGGCTTCTTCTCGTCTCGCGTGATCAGGATCTCGGCGTTGACCCCGCTTGCAGTATCCGTGTGCTTGCCGCAGACGACTATCACCTGGTCAACCCGCTTGATCCGAGTCCTTGCCTTCTCCTTCCAGTCGCTCAAGGTCTCCTTGATCGACCGTCCTCGATGTAGAACGGCAAATCCTCGTTCTTCGCTTGCCCGACCAGTAGCGTCTTAAGGTCCTCGTCGTGGTCGTAGTCGAAACTAATGAAGACCGGGACCTTGTCAGCAGTCATTCCGTTCACACTCCTCCAGCCCCACCCCTTCCGCATCGGTCGCTGATGCTGGATCACGGAGCTCGATGGGCAGAGTCTGACACCGGCAGCAACCCACTACCCGCGCCGGTCGCAGTGGACCGCGGCGGAGCTCGGTGCTGCCCTGGCACGACGGAGGCGCCCTGTTCCGGCAGCGTCGCGCGCCTCAACGATCGGCCGCCAGGGCGCCGAGGTCGGCAGACGCTGGCATTACCCCGACTTCCGCGCCGACACGACCAGCCGGGCCCGGCCCGGCACGATCCCGCGATCGTATTGCTGGGGAGGACCGCTCCGGGCGGCATCCGCCGACAGTGCCGAGCACCGTGGACGGGATTGAGCAGGTCGAGTTGTTCAAGCGGGAGCTGCCAGCGTCCGCCAGCTCATGGCTCGACTTCCGGCATCGGGACCGACGAGTCGGGACACCGCAACGGCGTTTGATCGCCGAGCTGCCAAGGCCAAGGCAGCATTCGCTGATTACCTTCGGCCGAGCCGCCAGCCTTCGGTCGAGATCCCAGCCCGTTTGGCCATTCTCTGGAGCGCCTTCTTGACGGCAGCTTCCGGGTCACGAGTCCCTGGCGCTCGTTCGATGAGCTCGTCGAGCGTGGCTCGGCCGGTCATCAGCTGGGCGAGTCGATCGAGATCGCGCTCGAGCTGCCCTGAGACGCGCGGGAACCGATACCCCTTTGCCTCAGCGTCGGCCGTCAGGCGGTCGAGCTCAGATTAAATCTGGTGGACGGCGACACGTATCAGCCGCTCGGAAGCCGCCTTGCGAGGCTCGCGCCACGGGTCCCATTCGTCCTTGAACCTGACGCGCACGACCGGGTGAGCCCGTTGGTCAACGACGCGCACGTCGCCGAGATCCCACTCCGACCGGGCCACGGCTTCGCCGATCTCGCGGCTGCGCCAGGCGGCCGCGAGACGGAGCGCCGGCGACCGCGATGACACATCACCTCCGCCGATCCGGGCGGCTTGGCACCAGTCGTGGACGAGGCGTGCCCCGAGCTCTTCGTGGGGAGCGATCAGTCGATCGAGTCCCCAACGCGTCGCGAGCACACGGACCGCGTTGACGTAGGCGCCGACTTGGGTCGTGGGTAGGTCGATCGACTGCGCGGTCGTAAGCACCCCAGGGTAGTCAACTGCATCCGCCAGGACGTGCCAGTGCGCTAGCTCCGCCGGCCGCGCAGCGTAGGTGTTGTACAGCTCGTGGAGCGCCAAAGCGAACTCGGGGTCGGCCGTGATCCGGTCGAGCAGCAGCCACCGCAGGTGGAGCTGTTGCTGGACCTGGGTCATCGCGTACTTGCCGCGTTTGGCGGGCATCTACACCTCGGATGCGGCGTCCAGAGCATCTTCGGACAGCTATCGTCGCCCGATAAGTGTCCCGAGGCCCGCCTCGTAGGCTGGTCTCGATGGACCTGACCTGCAGGCACCCACGGGACCCGGGGGGAGGGGGCCAACGAGGTGCCGCCCGCCTACCACAGGACGCGCCCGCCTCTGCTCGCGTGCGGCCGAGTTTCGCGCGTTCTGTGAGCAGCGTGGAGGCCGCAGCTGAGTGATGCCCTGGGCTCCCCTTCAACGCTGCCGCCACCCGGGCTGCACCCGACGCCAGCTCTCGTCGCGCTGCGCCGAGCACCGCTCCCGTCAGGCCCGAGGGTACGACGCCGATTGGGAGCGGCTGCGGCTCGCGATCCTGCGCCGCGACGACTGGCGATGCCGGATCGACGGTCCCGGCTGCACCGGCCGGGCGACCTCGGTCGACCACATTGTCCCGCTCTCGCTGGGCGGCGCCCGCCTCGACCCCGGTAACCTGCGGGCGGCCTGCGGCCACTGCAACTCGGCGCGCGGCGCCCGGCTCGAGTTCACCTCCGTAGCAGGTGGTCGACGATGACCGCGACCAAGGCGCCGAAGGTCCGTCCGATCGGGGGTGCCTGGCGCAACCGGATCGTCGGCTCCGGCGACGAGGCGCCCGACCAGCTGCTCGCCAACCCGGCCAACTGGCGCACCCACCCGAGCGCCCAGCGCGATGCCCTGCGCGGCTCGCCTCGACACCGTCGGCTGGGTCCAGCAGGTCCTCGTCAACCGGCGCACCGGCCACGTGGTCGACGGCCACGCCCGCGTCGAGGAGGCGCTCAGCCCGCGGCGAGCCGAGCGTGCCCGTGCTGTACGTCGAGCTCGACGCCCGAGGAGGAGGCGCTCGTCCTCGCCACGCTCGACCCGATCGGCGCGATGGCCGAGCGCGACGACGGCAAGCTCACCGCGCTCCTGGCCGAGGTCACCGTCGACGACGCAGGGCTGCGTCGCCCTGCTCGCGCGACCTTGGCGGCGCGCAAGGCCGGGCGCACCGACCCCGACGACGTGCCGGAGCCGCCCGAGGACGCCCTACGTCAAGCCGGGCGAGCTGTGGCTGCTCGGCGACCACCGCCTCCTGTGCGGGGACGCCACGAACCCGGCCGACGTCGCCCGCCTGCTCGACGGCGCGGCGCCGACGCCTCCTCGCCACCGACCCGCCGTACGGCGTCGAGCCTCGACCCGACCTGGCGCGACGGCGTGTACAACGCCCTGGGGCCGGCCGAGGCGCCGTACATGCGGATCGATGGCCAACCCGACGCCGAGGACGCCACACGCGCGCCCCGCGGGCGCCACGGGCGAACCGCGGGCCACCGCAACACCACGCTCTCGGGCGACACGCGGGTCGACTGGTCCGAGGCGTTCGCCCTCGTCCCCTCCCTCCAGGTCGGCTACGTCTGGCACGCCGGCGTCCATGCCGCCGAGGTGGCCGAAGGCCTGGTGCGGATCGGCTTCGAGATCGTCGCCCAGGTGATCTGGGACAAGGGCCTCTTCGCGATGGGCCGCGGTCCTGGTACCACTGGGCCCACGAGCCCTGCTGGGTGGTCCGCAAGCCTGGCGTCGCCGAACCTGTTCCTCGGCTCCCGCGACCAGTGCACGGTCTGGCGGGCACCCAGCCCGAAGATGATCATGTGCGGGCTCGACGGAGGAGAAGTTCGACCACCCGGCCCAGAAGCCGGTCGTCCTCTTCGAGACCCCGATCCGCAACCACCGCCGGCGGGACGTCTACGACCCGTTCCTCGGGTCGGGCACCGCGCTCATCGCCGCCGAGTCGCTCGGCCGCCGCTGCTACGGCGATCGAGATCGACCCCCGCTACGCCCAGGTCGTCATCGAGCGCTGGCAGGCGTTCACCGGGCGGCGGGCGGTCCGGGCTCAGCGCCAAGGCTGGCCGCTGATGGGTACCCGCGGCCCGGCGCCGACGCCGACGCGGCTCAAGCTCCTGCGTGGCGAGACCCGTCCGTCGCGCCTCAACCGGGCCGAGCCCAAGCCGCGCGCGTCCCGCCCGCACATGCCTCCGATCATGAGCGCCGCGGCGAAGCGGGTCTGGCGCCGGGTCATGCGCGACTATGGGCGCGACCGGCGTCATCACCGCGGCCGATGCCGACGTGCTGCGCGCCTACTGCGATGCGGTCGCGCGCTACGTCACGCGGCCGAGCTGCTCGACCCTCCAGGCCGTCCGGTCCCGCTGCTCGGCGTGGGGCCCGTCACGGCGAGCTCGTCAAGAACCCGCTCCACCAGATCGTCCGCGATAACGCCACGCTCGTGCGCGCGTTCGCCCGCGAGCTCGGCCTCACCCCTTCTGCCCGGTCTGGCGCTGGCCCGGCACGCCGCGAGGCCGAGATGCGACCCGATGGCGGCTTTCCTCGATGGCCGTCGCCGCGCCGGCTATGAAGCCGCGTCCGCCGGACAGGCCGCTCCGCCCCGTCGCCGAGCGACGGCCGCGGTCCACGGCTATGCCCGCGCCGGTCGACGGCGGGCCGAGATCGTCGCCAACCGCTACGTCCGGCCTCGCGCTGCGACGCCATCTGCCGACCTCGAGGACGGCGCCGCGGCGCGGCCTCCGCTTCGACGCCGACCGCGCCGGCCGCGCGATCCGCTTCTTCGGCTTCCTGCCGTCTCGCCGAGGGCGAGTTCGCGGGCCGCCCGTTCACCCTCGCCCCGGCCAGGCTTCATCGTCGGCTCGCTCTTCGGCTGGTACTCGCGCGCCGAGGCGGCTAGGTCCGCCGCTTCCGCCTCGCCTACGTCGAGACGGGCAAGGGCAACGGCAAGACGCCCGCTGGCCGCCGGGGTCGGCCTCTACGGCCTGCTCGCTGACGAGCGAGCAGCGGCGGCCGAGATCTACGCGCGCCGCGGTGACGCGCGACCAGGCCGGCGATCCTGTTGCCGCGACGCCAAGCGGATGGTCGAGCGTCGCCCGTCGCTGCGCGTCCGCGGCTCGAGGTCTCCGAGCACAACATCGCCCTCCCGGTGCCGTCGGGCGAGCTTCTTCCGGCCGGTCAGCTCCGAAGGCCGCTCCTCCACGGCAAGCGCGTCCACGTCGGCGCTCATCGACGAGGAGCCACGCGCATCCGAGCTCGATGTCGTCGACAAGATGCGGGCCGGCACGAAGGGTCGCCGCCACGCGCTCATCTTGCGGATCACGAACAGCGGCTACGACCGCCACTCGGTCTGCTGGGCAGCACCACGACTACAGCAACGTCGTCCTCGAGGCGTCATCGACGACGACGCCTGGTTCGCCTACGTGTGTGGCCTTGACGAGTGTGCGAGCACCGGCCGCGCGGCGCGCCGGTCGACGGCTGCCCCGCTGCGACCTGGACCGACGAGGCCGTCTGGCCGAAGGCCAACCCGCTACCTCGATGTCTCGATCCCCCGCCAGTACCTGCGCGAGCAGATCACCGAGGCGCAGCGGCAAGCCCGCGCCGCGGGACATCGTCAAGCGCCTCTGCTTCTGCGTCTGGACCGAGGGCGCGGCCCGGTGGCTGCCGCTCGCGGGCTTGGACGCGATGGCCGACGCGCCGGCCGACCCGCTCCGGCGACCGCGGCCTTTGCCGGCCTCGACCTCGCCTCGACGACCGACCTCACCGCGTTCGTCCTGGTCGCCCCGCGGGACCAGTGCGACCAGCGAGGGCCACGCCGGGCGCTGCTATCGACCTGCGCGCGTTTTCTGGCCGCCCGAGGCGGGCTGCGCCGCCGCGTCCGAGCGTGACCACGTGCCGTACGACGTCGTGGGCCCGCGAGGGCTGGATCACCCTCACGCCCGGGCAACCGACTGACCGGCGCGGTCCGCGGCCGATGACATCGCAGAGCGGATCGCCCGCGCGCCATCGGCTTCGACCGCTGGAACGCGGCCCAGATCGCGACCGAGCTCGGCGAGGACGGCTTCGTCGATGATCCCGGTCGGCCAGGGCTATGCGTCGCTCGCCACGCCGTCCCGCGGATCGAGAGCCGGCTCGCGGCGGCCTGGTCCACCATGACGGCAACCCGGTCCTGCGCTGGATGGTCGCGAACGTCGACGCGGAAGACCCGGCGGGGAACATCAAGCCCTAGCGCGAGAAGAGCACGGACCAGATCGACGGCGTCGCCGCCTGGTGCGACGCGCTGGTTGCGATGGCCGGGCGGCCACCAGAGCCCGAGTTCGAGCCGCTCGTGGCGTTCGGCTGGACATGAGCAGCCAGCGAACGCCGGACCTGACGCCAGCGACGCTGGGCGCGGCGCTCGCCGGGGTCGAGGCGTTCCTCCGCCGCTACGTGGTGCTCGCGCGGCCCGAGGCGATCACGGCCATCGTGCTGTGGGTCGCCCACACCCATGCCGTCGAGTACGCGGACGCGACGCCCTATCTCGCGATCACGAGCCCCGAGAAGCAGAGCGGCAAGACCCGGCTGCTCGAATGCCTCGCACTCTTGGTTCATGGCTGCGACGGGATCGTCGTCACGCCCACCGCGGCCACCATCTATCGCTCGCTCGCCGCAACCCCCGGGGCGACCCTGCTGCTCGACGAGCTCGACGCCGTGTTCCGCGACCACTCCGACCGCTACGAGGACGTGCGCGCCGTCATCAACGCCGGGCACCGCCGGGGCGCGACCGTGCCCCGGATGGTGCCGGGCAGGAAGAACAGCTGGCAGATCCAGAAGTTCGAGGTGTTCGGGCCCAAGGCGCTCGCCGGCATCGGGCGACTGCCCGACACGGTGGCCGACCGGGCGATCCCGATCGCGATGTCGCGTCGGCGAGCTGACCGAGACCCTCGCGCGCTTCCGCGAGCGGCAGGCGCGGGGCGAGGCCGCGCCGCTCGTCGAGTCAGTCCGCGTGGCGCTCGGGGTCAGCCCGCCCGCGGTCGAGGCCGACATCCCCGCTGGCCTGCCGGACAGGGCGGCCGACGCCTGGGAGCCGCTGCTCGCGATCGCCGAGGCCGCGGGTGGGGACTGGCCTGGGCGGGCGCGCACCGCAGCCCTCGTCCTCCACGCCCACCGGGACGCCGACGACTCGCTCGCGCTGCGCCTGCTGGCCGATGTTCGGGTGGCGTTCGCGGCCCTGGGCACCGACCGCCTAGCGACCGCGACCCTGCTGCAGCAGCTCCGGGCCGACGACGCGGGTCCCTGGGCCGACGCTCGCTTCCCGCTGACACCGCACCGGCTCGGCCGGCTGCTGGGTCCCTGGGGCATTCATCCCAAGCAGCTCCGCGTCGATGGTGCCAGCGTCAAGGGCTACGAGCGCGCGGCGTTCCTCGACGCCTGGGACCGCTACCTGCCCCCTGCATCCCCCGTGGAACCGAAACAGCGAAACATCGATGCCGCACCGCGTTTCGATGTTTCGGTTCCAGGCCCCACGGAAGGCGATGGCCACCCAGGATTCTGGGACCTCCCGGTCGAGCGCGACTACCCGGCGTCGGCGTGGGACGTCGACCCGCTCGCGCCGGCCGGGGAGCGCGTCCAGTGACGCCCGAACGGGCGGCACCATCGGTTCGGCCTGCGGCGACGCGCAGCGACGACCGCGCGAGCGTGGCGGCCCGGCGACCCGCGAACATCGTCGTGCTCGCGCTGCTCGCCGCGCTGCTGGACCTTGAACGTCGGCGGACGCGAGGTAAGGTGCCCAGCCCCGATGGACCGGAGACCGCTCCGCGTGACCCGCTGCCTGCCCCGCTCGCTCGACCAGCGTCGCCGGCCTGCGCGCGGCGCGCTGGTTCCGCGAGTCGCACCGACGGGGCAGTGGGACAACTTCGGGCCCGACGCCCAGCGCGAGCAGCAGGACCGCGCCATCGCCCGCTACGGCCTCGCCGACTCGGGTCTCGACCTGGTCGGTCGCCGCCTCGGGCTGGACGGCCGCCTGGCGCACGCCCGCCTGGGAGGCGATGCTCGACGTCGGCCGCGGCGGGCGCCTTCGACGTCCTCGTCGTCGGCTACGTCAGCCGCTTCCTGCGCAACCTCAAGCAGACCCTGATCGCGGTCGAGGACCACCTGCACCGGCGGGCGTCGCGGTCCTGTTCGCCGACGAGCGGCTGCTCTCGTCGATCCCGCCGACTGGGACCAGTTCGTGCGGGAGGCGCACGAGGCCGAGGCCTACAGCCGCAAGCTCTCGCAAGCGCGTCCACGAGGGCTACGCGGCGAAGCGGCGACGACTCGGGGTGCCGGGCGGCAACCGGGCGCCGTTCGGCATCATCCGCGAGGGCAAGCCCTCGGTCATGCGGATCGACGAGCCGACGGGCGGCCGGTCGTGCGCCGCGCCTACGAGCTCTCGGCGGCCGGACTGACCGACTGGGAGGTCGCGCGGCCGACCGGGCTCGCGAAGACCCACGTCGGCGAGATCCTCACCAACCCGATCTACGCCGGCCGGCTCCGGACGGGTGAAGCCGGCGGGCGTCGCGCCGATCGTCGAGCCGGCGCTCTGGTCGACGGTCCAGACGGCCCGCGAGCGGCGCCGGACCCGGACAGCCCGGGCGGCATCATCAAGCGCGACTACGCGCTCCGGCTGCGGTGCGCCGGCTGCGGCCGCTTCCTCTATGGCGACGTCGGCCGCTACCGCCATCCGGCGCCGACCTGCGCCGCGTTCCGCGCCGCGATGCCCGGTCATCCCGCGCACGCGCGGCCATCGATCGCCGACCGCCGGATCAAGGGCCACTCCTATCCGCAGGCTTGGTACGAGGACGCGGTCGGCGCGCTGCTGGCAGAGGTCGGCCGGGTCGACGACCGCGACCATCACCGAGGTCGCCCGCCTCCATGGCGAGCATCGGCCGCAGGTGGACGAGCGTCACCCTCGCGCGCATCGAGCGCGCTCGCGAGGACGCGTCGCGTCGGCTGGCGCAGGATCGCGACGTGGGGGCGTGGCAGGCGACGATGAGCAAGCTCGACGCGGAGGAGCGCGTCGCCGCGCGAGCCCGTGGGCCCGGAGCGCCTGCGTCCGGACGAGATCGTCGCCTACCTGCGCTCGCTGCCCTCGCTGTGGGCAGACTCGGGGCCCGACGGGCGCCAGGCGCTCGCGATCGGCGATCTTCGCGCGGACCGATGTCCTGGGCTTCCAGCGGCTCGAATACGAGCTCACACCGGACGCGATCGAGCTTGGGCTGGACGCAGCCATGCCCGCAGTGTTCGAGGTGGGAGGCAAGATCGGTGAGTTTGGTCGGGGCGAGAGGATTTGAACCTCCGACCTCATCGTCCCGAACGATGCGCGCTACCAAGCTGCGCCACGCCCCGACCGAAAGTGCCCGCTGAGGGCCGAGGCATGATATCGCATGCGGCGCCTCGAGCCCAAGAGCGAGGCGGCACTCAGGCGATGCCGGCGCCGCCCTTCGGGTCGGCGCGGAGCGGTGGTGGGATCCGGATCCGGAGCGTGGCCAGCGCCGCCGCGACGGAGGCCGCGGCCATCATCCAGAACACGACCCCCAGTCCGTGTCCCTGCCCGCCGGCATCGACCACGGCGCCATAGAGGATCCCCCAGAAGGAGCCGACGCCGAACGCGAGCGCGAAGTAGGTGCTGAACGCGGCGTCCCGCAGGGGTCTCGGCGTGAGGTCCGCGAGCAGCGCCTGGAGCTGCGGGCTCTCCACGAACGAGAACACGCTCAGCAGGACGATGCCGACCCATAGCCAGGCGGTGTCGCTTCCGGCGAGCATGAACAACGCGATCGACACGGCCCCGGCGAGATACACGCCCACGATGACGGGTGTCCGGCCGATCCGGTCAGACAGCCACCCGGCGACGAGCGGCCCCGGAACGCTCGCGGCGAGCAGCACGCCGTACATCAGGCCGATGGTTGCGGTGTCGAGGCCGATGACCTCGTTGAGGTACAGCGGCACGAAGATGTTGAGCACGCCCAGCCCGCGCGAGCCCCCACCGAGGACGGCGGCGGTGAACAGCCAGCGCAGGTCGGGGTCGGCGAGCACCCTCCGGTAGAGGTGCCGGACCGGCCCGTCGGGATGGGCTTCGCCGGCGTTCGACCGGATCTCGCGGACGAGAACCAGGATCGCGATCGCGACCACGATGGCCGCCAGCCCGAGGGCCGCCACGGAGCCGCGCCAGCCCAGCGTGGAGATGGCGAGCGCGGCCGTGAACCCGATCAGCACGGTCCCGACGTTGCCGCCCGCGACATGGACCGCGATCGCCGTCCCGATGCGCCGTGCCGGAAACTGGTCCGCGAGGAGCGCGTTCCCGACCGGGTGCTGCGGCGCGCCGCCCACGCGAGACACGATGTTCGCCGCCCCGAACAGGCCGAACGCGGGGGCCAGCGCCTGGAGGGCCGTGCCGGCACCGACCACGATGCCCCCGACCCCCAGCAGCGTGCGGCGGGTGATCCGGCGGGTGAGTGCGCCGAACGCGTACTGGAGCAGCCCGGTGACGATGTTGCCGATCGTGGCCAGGATCACGATTGCCGCCGGCGTCACACCGAACTCTGCGATGACCGCGAGATACACGAGCGGGTACAGGGCCGACTGACCGTGGATCAGCGCGTGCTGCGCAGCCAGCAGCCCGAGGCTCAGGCGTGGACGCAACCCGGCCGCGGCCGACGAGTCGCCCGGGGCTGCGGCCGGCGAGTCGCCCGGGGCCCCAGGCGGCACAAGGTCCGGGGCTGCGGCTGACAGGGACTCGACGACGGGCTGCACCCGCGGAGTCTCGCATGCGCGGAAGCCAATGGCTTGGGCCAAGTCCTGGCGACGCCTCGCGGGGGAACCGTCGCTGGTAGAGTCGGAATCCGGGGCAGGAGCGACGCACGGTGGCGCCGAGTCGCGTCATCCGGAACCATCTGACGGCCGCCCCACGAGGCGCACAATGACCACACACTTGGGTTCACGAGAGCGAATCCTGGCCGCCATCAATCACCGCGAACCCGACCGGGTACCGGTCTCGTTCGGGGACATCTGCTTCTCGACGATCTTCGACTACCCGCCCAATGGCTACCGGGCTTTGTGCGCCGAGGTCGGTATTACGGACTATCCCGAACCCGTCTCCTCACCTGACGACGGGGGCTGTGTCCTCAACGTTGACGAGCGACTGCGGGAGCGCCTCGGCGCCGATATTCGGACCGTCTCGTCAGGCAGCAGCTATGCGTGGCAGTTCCTGCCAGATGGTGCGTCGGTCGATGCCTGGGGTCTGGTTCGCCACCGCGCGGGCCCGTACTGGGATCTCGACGACGCCCACGCGCCCCTGCGCAACGCCCAAACCCTCGCTGATGTCGATGCATGGTGGAACCCGCCGGACACTGCAGACCCGGCAATCTGGGCCGGCAAGCGCGACGAGGCGCAGGCGATCCGCGACGCAGGCTACGCGGTGATGGCGGTCGGTGGCACCGCCCTTCAGGTGGGACACAACTACGCGTTCACTCGCGGGTTCGAGCCATTCCTGACGGACATGATCGACGACCCCGCCTTCTGGCACGGGTATGCCGAACGCCTGACGGGTTGGGCGATCGAATACATGACGGCGTTTCTCGAACCCATCGCGGATCTCGTTGACATCGTCCAGTTCACCGATGACCTCGGTACCCAGCGCGCGCCGTTCATGAGTCCGGCGCAGTACCGATCGTTCCTCAAGCCATATCACCGTTCCTGGATGGAGATGGCCCATCGGATTGCACCCGATGCCAAGATCGCGATCCATACCTGCGGCAGCGTCTATCCCATCATCCCGGACCTGATCGAGATCGGGATCGAGATCCTCAACCCGATCCAACCCCGTGCCGCGAACATGGAGCCGTGGCGCTTGAAGCGGGAGTTCGGGCGCGATCTGTCGTTCCTCGGAGGCGTCGACATCCAGGATCTCCTCCCGCACGGGACGGTCGAGCAGGTACGCGACGGCGTGCGGTCGTTGATCGAGGTCATGGGGCCCGGTGGCGGCTTCATCCTTGCGCCGTCGCACCAGTTCCAGCCCGACGTACCGCCCCAGAACATCGTGGCGATGTACGACATCGCGTTGTCGGAGGGGGGCTATCCGCTTCGCGAGGCGAACGTTCGCGAGGCGCGTGAAACGCTGTCCTAGGTTCGGTCGAACATCCCGACCAGATCCGCGTACAGGTCGCGGTAGGTCGCGTAGCCCGCGTCGTATGTCGCCCGGTTCGCAGGATCCGGCACGAAGCGATCCTTGACGACGACCATGCGGTCGATGGCGGACTCCAGGCTCGGGAACGCCCCGACCGCCACGCCAGCCAGGATCGCGGCACCCAGCGATGCGGCCTCCTCGATCTCCGTGGTGACGACCGGAATCCCGAGGACATCCGCCTTGATCTGGCTCCAGACACGGCTGCGCGCACCGCCGCCCAACGCCCGGACCTCGTCGACCTCGATCCCGAGGCCGGCCAGGACGTCGACATTGCGACGGACGATGAACGCGATTGCTTCCATGATCGATCTGGCGAAATGCGCCTTCGTATGGCGCAGCGCGAACCCGTAGAACACGCCTCGCGCCCTGGGATTCGCATCGGGAGCCATCGCACCCTGGAGATGCGGCAGCATCACGACGCCCTCAGAGCCGGCGGGGACGCTCGCGGCAAGCTCTCCGAGCAGGTCGTACGCGTCGCGTCCCTGGACCAGGGCCTGGTCCATCTCCGACTGGCAGAACGTGTCGCGATACCAGCGCAGGACCATGCCCCCGGTGGTGAACGTGTGCTCCATGTAGCGACCGGGGATGCCGTGATAGTGGCAGGGCATCTGCAGGCCGCGGTCGAAGACGGGCGCTGGAACCGTGGCACAGATCGCAAGTGCCGCCCCTGTGTTCTCCGAGAACACGCCCTCACGGACGTTGCCCACGCCAATCGCCCCTGCGGCCTGGTCGAGGGCGCCGGTGCAGACGATCGTCGAGGCGTCCAGGCCCAGCTCATGGGCCACGGCGGGGAGGATCTCGCCGACCACCTCACCCGATTCCAGGATCTCTGGCAGCCGGTCTTCCGACACCCCGAGGAAGGCCAGCATCTCGGGCCACCACTGACGGGTGTTCAGGTCCCAGTACGTCGTCGATGTGACCAGGGATCCCTCGCACACGAAGCGGCCGGTGAGGCGGGCAATGAACCAGTCCTCGACGAGCAGGAACCGAGCCGTGCGCCGGAAGGTATCGGGCTCGTGGCGGCGGAGCCAGAGAAGCTTGGCCGCAGGCCAGGTCGGGACGAATGCAACCTGGCCAGTGATCCGGTACGAGGCCTCGTTGCCGAACTCGGCAGCAAGCTCATCCGCTTCGACGAGGGCTCGGTTGTCCAGCCATACGATCGCCGGCCGGATCGGGCGGCCGACCGCGTCGGCGCAGATCAACGTCTCGCCCTGCGCCGAGATGCCGAGCGCCCGGATGTGACGTGGCGTCACGCCTGTCTTCAGGATGACCTCCGCCACGCCTTCCCGGAAGGCGGTCCAGTATGTCTCCGGATCCAGCTCCACGGCGTCGGGGTGCGGCGTGTCGAGCTGGTACTCGCGGCTGGCGCTCGCCAGCAGGTGCCCCTGCGCGTCGAGCAGGCAGGTCTTGACGGCGGTCGTCCCGAGGTCAACGCTCAGGATCAGGTCCACGCTGCTGGTCCTCTCACGCGGTCTGGCGGATCACGGTGTCGGGGCGGCGCTCCAGCTCAGCAGGGCCGGGACGTCGCCGACGTTGATGAGGGTGTGCGGAACCCCCTCCGGAATGACGATCGCATCGCCCGCACGCAGCTCGAAGTGCTCACGTCCTTCCGTGTGGACAAGGACGATGCCCTGGATGCAGAAGAACACCTCGTGGGAGTCGGGATGGCCCGTGTCGATCGTGCCCCGCTGGCCCGGCTGCAGCGACGACGTGCCGAACGTGATCTTCCCGGTGCTCACGTAGTGGCGGCAATGCTCGTCGCCCTCCATGAAGCTCTCGGAATCGATCAGCCGGATGACCCGTGGCGCGGTGAAGTCCGACATGCTGTCCTCCCGTGGATGGTCCGTCGAGTGCCGGGTTCAGGTCAGGAGCGCGGCCGTTTCACGGGCGCAGGCGAGCGCCCAGTCCACCTGCTCCCGCACGCTGGGCCCGGCGGGCAGCACGCCATCAAAGGCGGCTCCGCCGATCGTGAAGCCCCAGGCGCCCAGCTCGGTCACGGCCCGGATCCGTTCCGCCGAATCGATGCTCCCGGCAACCACGACTGGACCCTTCGACACCTCGACGACGCCGCGGATGATCGCCGGGACGTCGCCGTCGTGGCGGTACGCGAGCAGATCGAGGCCGTCGACGCCGGGGCGCGCGGTCAGGTCCGCCGCGCTCGCGGCGATCTCGGCGGGCGTCCCCATGAGGACGCTTGGATGGCCGACGACATGCCCCGGAAAGGGGTAGTACCGAATGCCGCTACCGGCGAGCAGCGGCAGGGCCTGGTCGGCTCGGGTGCCGCCCATGACCACGTCAACGCCGATATCGCGCGCAACGCGGATCGAGCGGAGCTCGTCCTCGGCACTCACGCTGACGACTTCGAGATACGACGTCCGGCCGTCACGGCGCATCTGCTCTGCCAGCCTGGCCAGCAGCTCCACCGGTAGACCGATGTCCTTGAAGCCGACGTGGCGGAGCGCGGAGCCGCGCAACGTCTCGTAGACGCTCGAGCGCGTCGACAACGGTCGAATCGTGGTGGGTGAGCATGAAGATGAACTCGGCCATCCGGATCTCCTGCGCTACGCGGCCCGAGCCGGGTTCAGAGAACGAGGCTCTTGATGAGCTGCGGATTGGCGCGGAGCTCCTGCTCGTCCACATCGAACAGGTCAGGGACGCTGAGCTGGATCGGCTGCCCGATGACGGACGCATAGATCGCCTGGCGTGAGACCTGCTCGACCATCTCGGCGACGGCGATCGCCTCGTCCAGGTCCGCACCCACGGTTGCCGCCCCGTGACTCGCCAGGAGCACGGCCTTGCCGTTGTCACCCAGCTGCTCAACGCAGCTCATCGCCACCTCGTCGCTGCCGACCTTGCCCATGACGGAGCATGGGATCGGCGTCATCCCCAGGTAGTAGAAGGTGTCGATGAGCATCGTCGGCACGGGCCGGCGGACGCCGGCATAGACCGTGGACCACTCGCCGTGGCTGTGGCAGATGGCGTTGACGTCGGAGCGGTTCTGGTAGATGCGGAGGTGCGTCAGCAGCTCGATCGTCGGCTCGACCTCTGGATCGCCCACATTGGCTCCGTTGATGTCGACAACGGCAACGTAGTCGGGGGTGGCCACGGCCCAGGTAGGGATGGGGTGCTTCTGCGACGGCTTCTGGAGGATGTAGATCAGGCCCGTATCAGGGTCCCGAAGGCTGGAATCGCCGGCATCGCGTCCCCAGGTCAGGCGCTTCTCCCACATCTGGCGAGCCGAGGCTGCGACCGCAGCCTTGAGGTCTTCCCGGATCATGCTGTCAGATCTCCCTGGGACGCCACACGTGTTCACGCCGCGGCCCACCCAGCCTCGCGCGGCCCTGCCCGCCTCGCCACCGGCATCCCGGGAGCGCCGGCCACCCCGCTAGCTCATCCAGGCACCCCCGTTGATGTCGATCGCGACCCCCGTCATGAAGTCGCTGTCAGCCGAGGCGAGGAACAGCGCGATCGCGGCCACGTCCTCTGCCGTCTCCAGGCGTCCCAGGGGTGTTGCCTCGACGTACAGGCGGCGCACGGCCTCCGCGGACATGCCCCGCAGGTCCCCCTCCCACTGGGCCTCGCGTTCCTGCATCGAGGTCGCCACGAAGCCCGGGCAGATCGAGTTCACGGTGATCCGATGGGGCGCGAGCTCCGCGGCCATCGATTGCGTCAGGCCCACGACCGCGAACTTGCTGGCCACGTAGTGCGCCAGATACGGCGCCTTGCCCGTCCGGCCGGCCATGGACGCCGTGTTGATGATCTTGCCGCCCCGTCCGTGCTCGATCATGTGGCGGGCGACCACCTGAGAGCAGTTGAAGACGCCCTTGGCGTTGACATCCATGTTGAAGTCCCAGTCGGCCTCAGTGAGGTCGAGGAATGGGCGCATCGTGCTGACTCCGGCGTTGTTGTGCCAGACATCGAGGGCCCCGTATGCCGCGACGATCGCCTCCACGACCCCGGGGATGGCAGCTCGATCCGTTACGTCCAGCGACCACGACCCGGCCCGGCCACCCGACTCCCTGATCTCCGCGGCGACCGAGGCGGCCAGGTCGGGATCGACGTCGGTCACCGCGACGGTGGCGCCTTCCGCTGCATAGACCCGGGCGCAGGCGCGACCGATGCCGAGCCCTGCGCCGGTGATCCCGATGACCCTGTCCTGTAGTCGCATGGGCATCCTCCACCGCGGCCCGTGGTCTACCTGGATGACAGCGGTCAGCCCTGAACTGGGTCCGGTGACCGCTGATGCGCGACCGAGCGTACGGCGGGAATCGCCCATGCAACGAGGGTCATGCGACCCGCGATTCCGGGTAGGACGGTCTCTGTGGCGAACCCCGGGATCACGCTAGCGTAGCCACAGCGGGGTACGCGTCCTGCCGGCCCCCCTCAGGTACATGCGTCCGTCATGGGGGGCCATGGAGGCCCTGGTCCTGCGCACGGAGCTCGCAGTCACGTGGCTTGCAGAATGACGTCCAGAAGTCATGGGGAGGGGGGCCATTCCGCGCAGCCGATGCGGCGTCGCACCGCCAGCTCGATCCTGGGGTGCCTGTGACCACCGCGTCTCCGCTTGCCGTTCGCGCCGCTGGCCGCCGTCGGCGCCGCCGCCCGTCGGCGGGCCGGCTGGCTGCTCACGCCGTCCTGATCGTCGCGACGCTCTCGATCCTGCTGCCCTTGCTGTGGATCCTGCGAACGTCGCTCGTGTCCCGCCGGGTCGCCTACCTGATCCCGCCTGACTGGCTGGCGACCCCGAACCTCGATAGCTGGAGCTACATCTTCGGCGACCAGAACTTCCTCAAGTTCTTCGGCAACAGCCTGACCATCGCCCTCGGGTCGGCGGCCATCTCACTGCTGATCGGGGTGCCTGCGGCGTACGCGATGGCCCGCTGGAAGACCGGCGGCCAGCCGGTCAGGATCGGTGTCCTCGCGACCCAGATCCTGCCAGCCATTGCGCTCGTGATCCCGACCTTCATCCTCGCCCGGAATCTGGGCCTGCTGAACAACCTGGGGCTCATCGGCGTGATGTACCTGTCGTTCAACCTGCCGTTCGTCGTCTGGATCCTGCACGGTTTCCTCCAGGGGCTCCCGGTCGAGGTCGAGGAGGCAGCGCTCGTCGACGGTGCGACGCGGATGCAGATCCTGGTCAAGGTCGTCGTCCCGATGGCCGCCCCGGGGATCATCGCCGCGGGCGTGTTCAGCTTCGTCCTCGGCTGGAACGAGTTCCTGTGGGCTTTCATCCTCACCGGGCTCGAGACTCGCACGCTCCCCGTCGCGGTCGCCGGGCTCGTCACCCAGCAGGGCACCCTCATCGGCCCGATGGCCGCCGCCACGGTTCTCATGAGCACGCCCGTGATCGTGCTCACGTTCGTCGTCCGTCGCTACCTGGTAACCGGCCTGACATTCGGAAGCGTCAAGTAGGCGCTCCGACCAAGCGACCCAGAGGAGGAGGCAACGATGCGACCTGGAAGCTCCCGCAATGTGGCGCGAAGGCGCCCGCGCAGGGCTCTCGCCGCTGCCATTGCGACGGTGACGCTGCTCAGCGCCGCCTGTCAGGGCGGGACATCGTCCGGCACCACGGCACCATCCGGCGGCGAAGCCACCTCGGCCTGCACCGGGGTGACCATGACGATGCTGATGGAGGACATCTCCGAGACCAAGTACATCCAGGACATGCTGCCCGACTTCGAGGCGAAGACGGGCGGGAAGGTCCAGTTTGAGCTCCTCGCGTACAGCAACATGTACGAGAAGCTCGTCCCGCAGCTGAGCAGCCCCGAGAAGTCCGGCTCCTATGACGTCATCTCGGTCGACTACTACTGGCCGGGTGAATTCGCACGCTCGGGCTGGATGCTTCCGCTCGACGACTGGATCGCGCGCGACAAGATCGACTACAGCGGCATGATCCAGGCCTTCTTCGACGTCAACGGCAAGGTCGACGGGAAGACCTACTACATCCCGTACTACACGTACCCGATGGGGCTCGTGTACCGCAATGACATGGGGATCACCATCCCCAAGACGATGGAGGAGTACGTCACCCTCGCGAAGAGCCTCAAGAAGGGCGACTTTGCTGGCGCGGCCATGCAGGGCGCACCGACCGACCCGATCGCGATGGAGTGGCTCAACTACCTGTACGCGAACGGCGGGGACCTGTACGACACCGATCTCAAGACGCCGATCATCAACAACGAGGTTGGGCTCAAGGCGCTCAACCAGTACATGGACCTGATTGACAACGCCGGCCAGACCGGCGCTGCCGGCGCGAACCTGGACGACGCCATGAACCAGTTCGCGCAGGGCAAGGCCGCGACCATGATCTCGTACGTGATCTGGGCAGCCTCCAACTTCCAGGATCCCTCGCTGTCCCAGGTCAAGGACAAGTGGGCCGTCGCGCCCATGCCCGGGACCGGGATCGGCAATGTCGGCGTCTGGTCGTTCGGCGTCCCGAAGAGCTCCAAGAACCCAGAGTGCGGCTGGGAGTTCATCAAGTGGGTCTCGTCGCTCGACAACGCGCGGGCACGGGCACTGAAGGGCAGCGCGCCCGTGTACTCGGCCTTCTACACCGACCCCGAGATCCTCGCGGTGAGCCCGCAGCTCGAGCCGGCGCTCAAGATCCTCCAGACCGGCAAGGGCCTGCCGCTGATCACCAAGCAGCAGGAGCTCGTGTCGACCCTCGGGCGTGAGCTTTCGGAGGCCGTCAGCAAGCGCAAGACGCCACAGGAGGCGCTTGACGCGATCGCCGCGAAGCTCACGGAGCTAGCCAACCAGTAGTCATCCCGCTGAGCCATCAGGGGGGCGAGGGTCTACGACCCCGCCCCCACCCCTGTCCGAGGAACGATCCACGCGTGACGCCGATGACCGCCAGGCCAACCAGATGACGCCCCAGGGCCGGATGCCCGCCGCGTCCGCACGCCGGATCGGGATCCCGTTCCGGTGGCGCCTCCTGATCCCCCTGTTCGTGGCGCTGTTCGTCGTGGACGCGTTTCCGCTCGCCTATGCGTTCGTCGCCAGCCTCCAACGCTTCCTGCTATCGGGCGCGGATCAGTCACGTCCCTTCATCGGCCTCGACAACTACATCAACTTCGTGCTCACCCCGGAGTTCGGCAACGCCGCGCTCAACACCCTGGTGCTGACCGTCTCCGTGGTCACCCTGGAGATGATCATCGGGTTCGGGATCGCGTACCTGCTCGCCCTTCCCAATCTCCGATTCCGGAACCTCTACTTCATCGTGATCATGGTTCCGCTGCTGTTGAGCCCCGTGGCCGTCGGACTCTCCTGGCGGCTGATCCTGCATCCCGACCTGGGCATCCTGAACTACGTGATCGGCCTCGTCGGCATCCCCCGGCAGGCATGGCTCGGGGACGTCAGCCTCGCGATGCCGTCCGTGATCGCGGTCGACATCTGGCACGAGACATCGGCGCTCATCCTGATCTTCTACGCCGGCCTGCAGGCACTCCCACGCGACCCGATCGAGGCAGGCACCGTGGACGGGGCAAGCGGCTGGCAGAGCCTGCGGTACATCGTGATCCCGTTGATGGTCCCGATCCTCGTCGTGGGCGCCCTGATCCGGACCGTGTCCGCGGTCAAGACGTACGACCTGGTCTATATCCTGACCCGTGGTGGACCCGGCACGGCGACGGAGACCATCAGCTACCTGATCTGGCGCACCGGCCTGTCCGGGCCCCTGGACCTGGGCAAGGCTGCAGCCGGGTCCATCGTGCTGTTCCTCGTGATCGTCGGACTGACCTACCTGCTCCTGCGCGCCACGGACCGGGTCGCCTCGGGCTGACGATCCAGCCGGGCCACCGTCCACGTTTGAGGGGCCTGCCCATCAACCCCCGCGCTGATGCAGCAGCAGCCACTCGGTGGCAAACCGGTAATCAGCAGTTTCGTGAATCCCCCAGCGCTCGGCATCGGTTGCCGGATCCGAGAGCCGATACCGGGACGTGTGGTTGTATTCGCTCACCGGGGCATTGGGGTCGAGGCGCTTCAGCTCGTCGTACAGGCGCTTTCCGTGGCGCTCCGCCTGCCGAGGCACCACTAGATCGATGTGAGACCACCAGATCGTCATGGGGGTGTCTCGCAGGCGATCGAGCACTGAGAATGCGCTGCGTACCTCGTACGCGGCGGCCATCTCAGCGGGCGAGCCGCCCACCTCGGTGGCGATCAGTCGGTCCGATCCTTCGGCCCGGAGCTCCGCGTTGGACGTGCGCCCGAGATCCTCATACCACGCTGCGGCATCCACCACCGGGTTGAACACAAACAGCGCCGCGAACACACCCGGGTTGCTTCCCGCCATGAGCAGCGATTCGAGGCCGCCCATGGACAGCCCGCAGGCAAAGATCCGGGACCGATCGACCGGGGCGATCCCGTCCACTGCAGCGATCCAGGCCGGAACGTCGCGCACGACGCCCTCGTAGCCCATCGAGCAGCGCTCAACGACCCGATGGTGCCCGTCGGGCTGGAGGACCGCGATGCCTGCCGCGGACGCGATGCCCTGCCAGCCACGGTGCTCGGGCGCTTTGAGACCCTCGCAGCCGCCGCGGTAATCCTCCTCGGCCGACCAGCCGAACGGGTGTGGCGCCAGGACGAGGGGGAGCGGACCGCCACGAGGCCGCGACGGGAGGCTCAACATGGCCCGCTGGGCCGAACCGTCGTACGGCGAGCGGATCACGAGCGCCCGGCGATCGTCGAAGCTGTTCACGACCACTGTCTCCACGGTGGAGGGTTGCGTCAATCCCCCCAGATCGAAGTCTTGAGAGCCGGGTAGAGTGCCCGGAAATCGCGATACGGGCGCTCGTATCGCTCGTGGTTGCGTGGTTCGACCACTTCCCCGACCTCCACGAAGCGCTCGATCTCGTCCCACCCCCGAAAGGCTCCGATCCCGATGCCCGCCACGAATGCGGCGCCGAGCGCTGAGCCCGGGTGAGACCGCAGCGTCTCGAGCGGCAGACCCAGGACGTCGGCAGTCACCTGCTTCCACAGTGCGGAGCGGGCCCCACCGTTCGTGACCCTGACACGGCGGGGGACCTGGCCAAGTTCGGCGAACACGTCCAGGTGATGGCGGAATCCGAACGCGATGCTCTCGAGGACGGCGCGGAACAGGTGGCCCCGCTCCGTGGCAAGCGTCAGGCCGACGAACGCTCCCCGGGCGTCAGGATCCTGGATCGGCGTCTTCTCGCCAAGCAGATAGGGCAGGGCAATGACGCCGCCGGCTCCCGGGCCGGCGGCTTCCGCCTCCGCATCCAGCACCGAGAGCGATGCGTCCCCGGCCAGCTGCGACTGGAACCAGCGGATGAAGCTCCCGGACGCGGCCATGCACCCGTTCGGCAGGTACAGGTCGGGTGCGAGATGGAAGTCGAGGAACAGGCGCCAGTCCACGACGGGCTTCGCGGTCGTCAGGAGGATGTCTCCAGCGCCGCCGAGCTTGACGAGCAGGTCGCCTTCTCGCACGAGGCCAGCCGCGAAGGCGGAGGCCACGTGATCCGCGCTGCCCGCAACCACGGGTGTCCCCGTGCGCAGACCCGTCTGAGCGGCCGCACCCGCAGTGACCGCGCCGACGATCTCGTCCGGGCGCCGCACCCGTGGCAGGAGATCAAGGTCGAGCCCGGCCGCCGCAGCGATGTCCGGCGCCCAATCGTGGGTACCCAGATCGAACAGGCCGCTCTCGAGGGCCCAGTTGGATTCCACGCTCCGCTCGCCGGTGAGGAGCCGGACGATCGTGTCGTACGAGCCGGCGATCGTCCGTGTCCGGCGCCACGCGTCGGGCTCGTGATGCTGGAGCCACAGCAGCGTCGGACCGACAGACTGCTGAGTGATGGCTGCACCCGTCCGCTCGAGGATGCGCGCTCCCTCAAGGCGCGCGCGCAGATGGTCGATCTCGTCCACGGCCCGAGCGTCGTTCTGCTGGATCGATCGCCGGATCGGTCGCCCCTCGTCGTCCTGGAGGATGACGCACGGGACCATCCCGCTCACCCCAATGGCGGCAATCTCACCCTTGACCGCAAGCTCGCGGCATAGCGTGGCGACATTCGACCACCATTGATCCACGTCCTCCTCGGCCCAGCCGGGGTGGTCCGAGTGCAGGGTCGTCGGCCGCTCGGCTTCGGCCACAAGGCCGACGTCCGAGTCGAGCAGAATTGCCTTGGTCGCGGTTGTGCCGATGTCGATGCCAAGCAGCAGGCTCAACCTCGTGCGGCCTCCATGAAGCGTCGGACCCGATCCGGATCCACCGGATTCCAGGTATAGCCATCGACCTTGAGGTCGCTGCCGACGATGCAGCCATCGACGACCTCCAGGAACGCAGCGATGTTGGACGACTTCGCCCCGGTGTTGAGCAGCACCGGGACCTCGGGGGGCACGGCCTGCCGCGCCTCGCGCAGCGCAGCGATGTCCGGTTCGGAGCCGGCCATCGGCCCCGAGATCAGGATCGCGTCGGCCAGGCTCGAAACGACGGTTGAGCGCGCGGCCACCCCAACGCTGCGAGTTCCGATCGACGAGGCAAACTCCGGCGTGACGTTCATCAGGATGGCGATGTCCGACTGCAGGCGGCGTCGCTCGCGGAGCAGCCCCGCGGCATCCGTGCTCCAGAGGCCCATGTCGGACTCGTAGGCACCGGTGGCGACCTCGCGCATGAACGTGGCGCCGGTCGCCACCCCGATGGCCAGCGCCGCTCGCGCATCCCACAGGAAATCGACGCCGAAGGGACGGTCGGTTGGCCGCAGCTCCGTGACCACCCGGGTCATGACGGAGACGCCCTCGTACCCCGCGTTGAGCGCGTACGGACGGTCCCCCTCGTTGCAGAACATCACCGCGTCCACGCCACCATCCAGGAGGATGCGCAGGTCCGAGCGAACGCTCTCCACCAGGCCGTCGACGCCGCGCTGCTCGTCGTAGAGCGGTGTTCCGGGGAGCGGGGGGACGTGAGCCATCGCGATGACGGGCCTTGCGCGGGGGAACAGGTCACGGAAGCGTCCAGCCACGGCACTTGCACCTCGTTGCCGGGCGGGATGGCACCCATGCCGGCCGCTCGCTCGGCACGCTCGAGAGCGAGCCAAGGGCTGCAGCCGGCCGCGGCGTGGACGCTGAGCAGGCCCGGGGGATCTCTGCGCGAGACCATAGCATCGGCCCGCCCACCGGAATAAGGCGGGTCGTCGCATTCCGGGAGGCGGTTCGTCGTTCCGCTGGCGGATCGACCTCGTCAGCTGCGGGCCCGGACATCGGGGGCCAGCACGATCGCCTCCATCGACGTCAGCGTGAGGTGGGCGGCGGAGCTGTCGATCGCCGGATCCGACGGTACGGCAACACACCAGAGGCCGGCGTCCACGGCCGCACGGATCCCCGGCCCGGAATCCTCGAAGGCGACGGCATCGCTCGGCGCGACGCCCAGGCGGCGGCAGGCGAGAAGGTACGCGTCGGGTGCGGGCTTGGGGAGATCCACGTCATCGGCAGAGATCACGACTCCGAATGTGCCCGCAAGTCCAGCAGCGGCGAGCGCGGCATCGACGACCACCCGCGGGCTGCTGGAGGCGACGGCGAGCGGCATGACCGCTGCCAGTGCCGGCACGATCTCGTGGACCCCGGGCATCACCTCCACCGCGGGTAGCTGGGCAAGCAGCCGGGCGATGAGCTCCGCGCGCAGGTCACCGAGGCGCGACGGCGGCAGTCCGATCCGCGCCCCATAGACGGTCACGGACTCGTCGAGGGATCTTCCGATCGTGGCCAGCCGGTCTGCGTCGGTGTAGCCCCGTCCGCGTGCGGCCAGCAGCGCCGCCTCGGCCGCTGCCCACGCGGGCTCCGTGGCCACGAGCAGCCCGTCAAGATCGAACACGGCGGCACAGAAGCGACCAGGCAGCGTCAGCGAACGGCGGTGCACCATCAGCACGCATCATGCCGTGGGCTGCCCACGGCTGCCGGGTGCTGACAGCGCGCCCGGGCCCTCAGTACTGGAACAGCAGCTCGCGGTACTTGGGCAGCGGCCAGAGGTCGTCCCGGACCAGCGTCTCGAGCTCGTCCGCGACGGAGCGCAGCGCCGATTGCGCGGGGATGACCTTGTCCACGAACGCCCTGGCCTCGGCCGTGACCGACCCCGACTCGTGGGCGGCGTGCTGCACGTGCTCCAGCTCGTGGATCGCCTCGACGAGATCGTCGGTCAGGCCGGCCACGTGCTCGCACACGGCCGCGACACCGCGCGACGCTCCCGCGACCTGGAGCTCGCCCAGGTAGCGGATCGCCGCCGGCAGGATCATGGTCCTGGCGATGTCCAGCGCGCACTTGGCCTCGATGTCGCTGACCTTGACGTAGCGCTCCCAGTTGATGTCCACGCGGGCGGCCAGCTCCCGTTCGGACAGCACGCCGTACGACGAGAACAGCTTCCGTGCCTTCGGGGTCGTGAGCGCCGGGAGCGCGTCGACCGTGGTCCGGTTGTTGGGCAGGCCGCGACGAGCCGCTTCCTCGTGCCACTCGGGCGAGTAGTTGTTGCCTTCGAACAGGACCTGCTTGTTCTCCTTGACGATCCCGGACAGGATCCGGGTCAGGCCATCGAAGTCGCCGGGCGAGAGCTTGTCGAGCTCGTCGGCGAGCTGGGACAGCGAGTCGGCCACGGCGGTGTTCAGCACCGTCTGCGGCCAGTAGATCGGTGCCGACGAGCCGACCGCGCGGAACTCGAACTTGTTGCCGGTGAACGCGAACGGCGACGTCCGGTTGCGGTCGGTCGCGTCCTTGGGCAGGACCGGCAGCGACGTCGCGCCGAGCTCGAGCGAGCCGCCCTTGGTGGACTTGGACGCGGCTCCCTGCTCCAGCTGGCTGATCACGTCCTCGAGCTGCGAGCCGAGGAAGATCGACATGATCGCGGGCGGTGCCTCGTTCGCCCCCAGGCGGTGGTCCTGCCCGGCGTCGGCGATGCTTGCCCGGACGATGTCGGCGTGGACGTTCACGGCGCGGATGACCGCGATCAGGAACGCCAGGAACTGCGCGTTGGCGTGCGGATCCGTGCCCGGGTCGAGCAGGTTCTCGCCATCGTCCGTGCCCATCGACCAGTTGTTGTGCTTGCCTGAGCCGTTGATGCCCGCGAACGGCTTCTCGTGGATGAGGAACATCAGGCCGTGGCGCGGGGCCAGGCGGCGCATCGTGCTCATCACGATCATGTTGTGGTCCGAGCCCACCGAGGTGGCCTCGTACACCGGCGCCATCTCGAACTGGCCCGGGGCAACCTCGTTGTGGCGCGTCCGGGCGGGGATGCCCAGCCGCCACAGCTCACGGTCGAGATCCATCATGAACGCGAGGATCCGCTCCCGGATCGGGCCGAAGTACTGGTCCTCCAGCTCCTGGCCCTTGGGAGACGGTGCGCCGAACAGGGTGCGCCCCGTCAGCACCAGGTCCGGGCGCTGCTCCGCGAGGCGGCGGTCGACCAGGAAGTACTCCTGCTCGGGACCGATGTTGGTGAACACCCGGCTGGCGCTCGAGTTGCCGAACCAGCGCAGGACCCGCAGCGCCTGCCTGCCCAGTGCCTCCTGCGACCGGAGCATCGGGATCTTGTGGTCGAGGGCCTCGCCCGTGAACGACACGTAGGCCGTCGGGATCGTCATCGTGACCCCGTTGGCCTCGACCTGGAGGAAGATCGGGCTGGTGACGTCCCAGGCGGTGTACCCGCGTGCCTCGAACGTGGCCCGGATGCCGCCCGACGGGAACGAGCTGGCGTCGGGCTCGCCCTGGAGCAGGTTGCGACCCGAGAACTCGGCGATGGTCTGGCCGTCGCCGGTCGGGTTGAGGAATGAATCGTGCTTCTCGGCGGTGGAGCCGGTCATGGGCACGAACCAGTGGGTGAAGTGGGTCGCGCCGTGGGCCATCGCCCACTCCTTGACCCCGTGGGCGACCGCGTCCGCGATCACCTCGTCGAACGGCTCAAGCCCGTCGATCGTCCGCCGCAGGCGCCTGAAGATCGGCTTGGCGAGGTACTCCCGCTGGGCGCCCTCGTGGAACACGTACTGGCCATAGATCGCCTGGCCGGCGTGCTCGAGGTAGTTCTGCGTGGACGCGACCTTGTGCGCGGCGATGGCGGCGATGGCCGTGTGGCGGGCGGTCATGTGAGCTCCTGCTGCGGTGGTGGATTCGGCATCGGTGGTGGGTGGCGTCAGAAGGCCTCGAGGTAGCGGTCCAGCTCCCAGCCGGTCACCTGGGTCCGGTACTCGTCCCATTCGGCGCGCTTGGCCGAGACGTAGTGCGACAGCACGTGATCGCCCAGCGCATCGCAGATCACGCTGTCCTTCTCGAGCTCGTCGATGGCATCGCCGAGGGTCCCGGGCAGCTCCCGGATGCCCTTCTCGGCGATCCGGCTGGCGTCCATCTCGAACAGCGACTCCTCGACCGGCTCGTGCAGGCTCAGCCCCCGCTCCACCCCGTCGAGACCGGCCGCGATCATGGCCGCGAACGCGAGGTACGTGTTCGACGAGGGATCCGGGCAGCGGACCTCGCATCGCGTGCCCTCGATGGACTTGCCGGGCGAGATCATCGGCACGCGGATCAGCGCCGAGCGGTTGGTTCGGCCCCACGTGATGTAGGTCGGTGCCTCGTAGCCCGGAACCAGCCGCTTGTAGCTGTTCACCAGCGGCGCAAGCACCGCGATCATGCCCCGGGCGTGAGCGAGGATGCCGGCCATGTACGACCGCGCGACGTCCGACAGGCCGTAGGGGGACGAGACGTCGGCGAACGCGTTCCGGCCCTCGGCGATCGAGTACAGGCTCTGGTGGGTGTGCATGCCGGACCCGTTGATGCCGTGGATCGGCTTGGGCATGAACGTCGCGTACAGGCCGTGCTGCTGCGCGATCGCCTTGAGCGCGAACTTGAACGTGACCGCGTTGTCCGCGGTCTTGAGCGCGTCCGCGTACTCGAAGTCGATCTCGTGCTGGCCCTCCGCGACCTCGTGATGCGCGGCCTCGACGCGGATCCCGAACGCCTCCAGCGCGTCCACCATGTCCTGGCGGACCTCCTGGGCAAGGTCGGTGGAGAAGTCGAAGTAGCCCGCCTCGTCGTGGGGCAGCGGGGCGATCCCGCCCCGGTCGTCCCGGCGGAACAGGAAGAACTCCAGCTCCGGGCCCGTGTTGACGATGTAGCCGAGCTTGCTCGCCCGCTCGACCTGGCGACGGAGGACATAGCGGGGATCACCGGCGAACGGCTCGCCGCGCGGCGTATACACGTCGCACAGCACCCGGGCGGTGCCCCGCGGTCCGCTGCCCGGCTGCCACGGGATCTCGTTGAACGTGCTCATGTCGGGCTGGAGGTACTGGTCCGACTCGGCGATCCGGGTGAACCCCTCGATCGAGCTGCCGTCGAACCAGGTGCCGTGGGTGACCGATCCCTCCAGCTGGTGGATCGGGATCGTGACCGCCTTCACCACCCCCAGGATGTCGGTGAACTGGAGCTGGACGAACCGGATCCCGGCGGCCCTGGCCGCTTCGATCTGCTCGAGATCTGCCTTCTCGGCGATGGCCAACTCCGGCCTCCTGGCGCGCCTGGTGTCGTTCGGGTGGTGCGTGGCGATCGCCGCGTCGCTTGGTTTGTGCTCGAGGCACGAGGGTCGCGGCAACGTCCGGGATCAGCCCGAGTCTAGTCGGGGCGCGACCCCGTGGGACAGCGGATTGCCGCGTCTAGGACGTCTGATCTTGTGCTGATTGCACAATCCTGACACCCACGGAGAGCGCCAGGCGAAGGTCGGGATCCGCCAGATCCCAGCCCGTCATTGCCTCCAGGTTGCGGAGCCGGTACGCGAGAGTGTTGCGGTGGATCCCCAGGACCGCCGCTGCCTCGCCCGCCCCGCCATGGTCGAGGATGGCGCGCAGGGTTGCCAGACGCTCGCGCACGCTCGCGGGTCGGCCCGCAAGCAGCGGCTCCAGGAGCGCCGTGGCCTGGACCCGATCGTCGGGCAGGTTGCCCAGTGCCGCAAGCAGCCGGTACGCGGGGGTGCGGTCCGCCCGCGCGACGCGCGGCGGCTCGGGCAGGCGCTCCGCGGCATCGAGCGTGGCGCGGGCGGCTGCCTCCTGCGCGGGGCGCCCGGCGGGATCGTCGAACGGGCGCGACAGGGCGACGGTGCGCCCCAGGAGCTCCGCGACTCGCCCGGCGATCCGGATCCCCAGTGGGTCTCCCGCCTCGAGCGCGGCGATCGCCCGGATCTCGAGGCTCTCGCTCGTCCCGCGCAGGGACAGGCGCCGCGCCGCGAACCGGAACCGCAGCTCTCGGCGGGTGTCTTCGCGCGTGGGGCCGCCTTCCGCGGGCTCGGGCTGGCGGGCGACGAGCACCACCCACGGCGGGCCGTCGGATGGCAGCGCCTCGCCCCGGCCCGCCTCGTCCTGGGCGCGGCGCACCTGGGCCTCGAGCACCAGCTCGAGCGAGAGCAGCGGCGCGATCCGCTCGGTCGCGATCGTCTCGAGGTCTCCGACGGGCCGATCGCCGAGGAGCACCAGCCAGCCCGCGGGTGACGCCTCGCCAGGAGCTCCCGGGAGTGCGACACGGCGGCCGCTGCTGTGCGGTCTGGCCAGGTACGCGGCGACCGCGGCGGCCGCGCCCGGGACGTCGGCCGGTGCGTGCACGGCGAGCGCATCCGCGCGCCGGTTCTCGATCGCGACCGCGCGGCCGAGGAAGCCGCCGATGGCGGCTGCCAGCGCGTCGAGGCCCCGGCCGGCCATCGCCAGCTGGGCGAGATCGCTCTCGAGGCTCGCCGCCTGGCGCTCCAGCTCGCCTCGCCGGTCCACCAGGAACCCGATCAGGCGCCGCTCCAGCGTTCCCGGGTCCGTGCCGTCGACCCGGAATGCCGCCAGGCCGGCCTCGCCGGCGGCTGCCGCCACCTCCGCCAGCACGTCCCGGCTCGAGGTCGGGGATGAGCCGGCCGCGGGTCCGGCAGGCACGAGCAGCAGGCCCAGCGCGTCGCTGCGCGCCAGCGTCTGCACGAGGTCGCGGATGTCGGCCGGTCCCGGCGCCACGACGGCGATCGCGGTGGCCGGCACGATCACGAGGTCCGAGGGTTCGAGAACGTCGAGCGCCGGAACCCGGGATCGAAGGACGCGGACCCAGCCGACGTGTGGCGCATCGTCGCCGGTCGCGATCCCTGCGCCGACCGATGCTGCACGCGGCGCCAGCACCTCGAGGACATCGGACAGAGTCGCCATCGCCGCCTCAGGCGCCGGGTTGGCTGTCCGTGGCCGGCCGTCGGGCGGCGACCAGGTCGTCGAGCAGGCGGCCGAACTCCCGGGTGACGTCCACGTACCGGTCGGCCCGGACCACCAGCGCCAGGCGACCATCGGCACCCAGCTTTCCCCACACGCGGCGACGGGGCATCCAGAACGTGATCAGGATCCCGGCGATCAGCAGCGCGAACGCCGTCCACACGATCCCCTGCCCCGGGTCCCGCTTCGCGATCAGGAGGGTGTAGTCGGAGAACGCGCTCAGCTCCACGGAGAAGTCCGTGCCGGCGGGGATGGCGGCCTCCCCTCGGGCCAGGGCGACGGGCTGGAGATCCTGCACCTGGGACGACCCGTCCGGGTTGGTCCCGACCGCGCGGAACGGGAGCACCACCAGGAGCCCCGTCCCGTCCGACGAACGCTGGAGCAGCAGCTGCAGGACGACGTCCCGCCCGGGCACGGCGAGCTCGGCGAACGGAAAGCCAGCCGCCTGGTCGGTCATCGGGACGGGCCCGGTCCACAGCGGCCGGCCCTGCCGGTCACGGATCACGACGTCGGGCGCCGGCCCGAAGCCGTTCTGGTGGAACGTGTAGCCACCCACGGTGAGCGGGTCGTTGACGCGGATGACCTTGTCGGCGATCTGCGTGCCGTCCTGGTACACCGCCAGGTGCGTCGTGAAGTCCGTCGGGTGCCCGGTGTCGAACCCCGGCGCCTCGAAGCCCAGGTTCCGGACCAGCAGCAGCCCGGGCGTGCCGATCGGCTGGACGGTCAGCGCCTCGCCGTCGGCGACCACCAGGCCCTGCTCATCGCCGAACCGCGAGGTGACCGCGGCGGCGACCAGGAACATCACGAGACCTGCGTGGGTGAGCAGGGTCGCCATCTTCACCCACCGGTTGCGATCCCCGTACACGTAGCTCACGCCATCCACGTCCACGCGGCGGACGGAGAACCTGTTGCGGCGCAGGACGGCGGTCACGGACTCGGGCTCGAGGCCGGCAAGCATCGCGCGCTCCGGGAGTGCCGGGTCGTAGAACGGGTCCGGCTGGACGACCCGGATGTCGGCGGACTGACGCCACAGGCGCGGGGTGCGATCGATCGTGCACGCAACGATGGACAGCATCAGGACGACCAGGCCCACGCTGAACCAGACGGAGCTGAACACCTGGAACAGCTGCAGGCGCTCCAGGGTGTCGACCACGCCCGTCCCCAGCACCGGGTCATAGAGGGCGTGGAGCTTGCCCATCTCGTTCGCATAGTCGGTCGGCGAGCGGAACGCGAACCCGGGCAGCTGGTGGAGCGTCATGCCCACCACCGCGAGCAGCCCGAGCACGATGATCTGGATGACGGCGAAGTCGACCGACGTGAGCAGGCCCCAGGTGGCGCCGGCGAGGCGGTTGAACGGGCCGGGCAGGGAGCGGGTCACCGGCCGGCCCGCGGCGATCGTCGCGATGGCGGCCTCCTACCCGGATGCCGCCGGGGACGGGCTCGCGGCCCGCGCGGCCTCCAGCGCCGCCGAGAAATCGGCCAGCAGGTCCGCCTCGTCCTCGAGGCCGACCGAGACACGGAGCAACCCCTCCGTGATGCCGGCCGCGGCGAGCGAGGCGGCGTCCAGGGCGCGGTGGGATGACGTCGGCGGGTGCACGACCATCGTGTGGACGCTGCCCAGGCTGGCCGTGCGCTGCGGGATCCGCAGGGCATCGAAGAAGGCCCTGCCGGCCTCGCGGCCACCGGCCAGGTCGATCGAGAGCATCGCGCCCCCGAGATCCAGGATGCGCTCGGCGACGGCACGCTGGGGATGGCTCGGCAGCCCCGGGTACAGCACGCGGGCCACGCCATCGCGACCCTCCATGGCCGCGGCCAGGGCCGCGGCGGTCCGCGACTGGCGCTCGACGCGCACGGCGAGGGTGGCGATGCCGCGCAGCACGAGGAATGCAGCGAACGGGCCCAGCGTGGCGCCGGTGTCGATCTGGGCCGAGCGCACCGCCGCGATCCGGTCGCGCGATCCGACCACGGTGCCTGCCATCACGTCCGAGTGTCCCGACAGGTACTTGGTGGCCGACTCCATCACCAGGTCCGCGCCGTGCTCCAGGGGCCGGCAGACCGCGGGCGACGCGAAGGTGTTGTCCACGGTGAGCAGCGCTCCCCGCCGATGCGCGGCCTCGGCCAGGGCCGGCAGATCGGCCAGCACGCAGGTCGGGTTGGCGACGGTCTCGACGTGCAGCACCCGCGTCGGCTTCGCGTCCAGCGCCGCCTCCACGGCGATGACGTCGGTCGTGTCCACGTAGCCGACGTCCACGCCCAGCCGGCCGAACGCGGCATCGACCTGCGTTCGCGTGGTTCCGTAGCCCACCTGGCCGATCAGCAGGCGGTCACCGGCCCGGAGGAGGGACAGGAACGCGGCATGGATGGCCGCCATGCCGGTCGCGAGCGCGATCCCGGCCTCGGCTCCGTGCAGCTCCGCCACGGCATCGCCCAGCGCGACGACGGTTGGGTTGTCGATGCGGCTGTACGCGTACCCGGGCTGCTCGCCCGTGAGCACCGCGGCCAGCTCCTCGGCATCGCCGGCGGCGAACGTCGCCGTCTGGTAGATCGGGACGGCGGTGGGGACCTGGCGCACGTCGGGAACCCGCGACGCAGCGTGGAGCGCACGCGTGGAAGGGCCGGGCCGGGGTCGCTCGCTCGTCACCCGGCGGATGCTACACCGGGCGGCCGCGATCGCCCGCGGGTGTCGCCGGCACATCCATGACCCCGACGCCCGGGCGAGCGCGACTGGCGCGCTTGGCGCCGTACATCTCCGCATCCGCGTGCTCCAGCAGCACGCCCACCGTCTCACCGTCCTGCGGGTAGGTCGCGAGGCCGACGGAGACCGATGTCCGGACCGGCACGCCCGCGTCGTCGAGACCGGCGGCCGCCACGCCCTGGCGGATCTTCTCCGCGAGCACCCAGCCGCCCGTGCTGTCGGTCTCGGGCAGCAGCACCACGAACTCGTCTCCGCCGAACCGTGCGCCGGTGTCGATCCGGCGCGTGCCGGCGCGGATGACGTCGCCCACCACCCGCAGGGCTCGATCCCCGAGCAGGTGGCCATGCCGGTCGTTCATCAGCTTGAGCTCGTCCAGGTCGATCATCAGCAGGCAGAAGCTGCGGCCCGTGCGCTCGCTCCGGGCGAGCTCGCGCTCGAGCGCCGCGAACAGGTATGGCCGCGTCCGCAGCCCCGTGAGCGGATCGATGGTCGCGCGGCGATTGGCGTCCTCCCGCGCCCGACGCTGCTCGCGTCCGATGGCCATCCCCACGTAGGCGACCAGGCACAGCGCCATCAGGTTGACACCGGCGGTGGCCACGGCCAGCTGGGACATCCCCGTCGCGCTGGTGGTGCTGGCGGCCACGACCGCGACCAGGTAGACGAGCCCGGCCCCGGCCGTCAGGCCGAGCGTGACCCGCGGCCGGACGAGGATGGCTGCACCGACGACGATCAGGGGCAGCGCGAAGAAGAACGGGCTGAAGGCCCCTCCCGTGAGCGCCACGAGCAGCCCGGCGAACAGGAGGCCGGTCGCACCCTCGATCGTCCGCAGCCATGAATCGGGGATCCGCTCGAGCGGCCGCTGGTGCAGGACGAGGGTGGCGATGGCGGCACCGGCCAGGACCAGCAGGATCGGGCCCTGGCGTTCCGCCCACAGCCCCGTGACGGCGACGATCGTGGTCGTCGCGAACAGGAACACCCATGTCCCGACGAGGATCACGCGATCGAGCGCCGCGGGCCGGATGTCGGGATCCGGACCGTCGAGTGGCGGGGGCTGCGCGGCCGGGTCGAGGGCAGCCGGCTCTGCGGAACGGGCCCCCGGGATCCCGGAGCGGGCACGGGCATCACCGAACCGGGCCGCGGACACCACGATCAGGGCGAGGTTCGCGAGCAGCGCGACGGTGATCAGCGCCAGGATCGGTTCCATCGGCACGGTGCTCGCTCCCGCGTCCGCGGCGGTCCCTGCGTGGCCGCCTTTGCGGCGATCCTACCCCGGATCCTCATCCGGCCCGCCGGCGACACCCGCGGCCGGTACGGGGGCTGTGGCGGTCAGCCAGTGGCGACGATCAGCGGGTCCCCCACTGGTAGTTCTGCTTCATCAACCGCAGGTAGACGAACGTCTCCGTCTCGCGGACGCCCGGGATCTTGCGCAGTCGTTCGGACAGGAACTGGAGCAGCGCCTCGTTGTCCTCGGCCACGGCCTCGACCAGGATGTCGTAGCTGCCGGCGGTCACGACGACGTAATCGGTCTCGGGGAAGGACGCGATCTCCTCCGCCACCTCGATCAGGCGCGAGGCCTCGACGCGGATCCCGATCATCGCCCATACCTGGAACCCGAGCTTGAGCGGATCGGTCACCCCGACGACCTGGAGAATGCCCTTCTCGATCAGGCGATTGGTCCGTGCCCGCACGGCGGCTTCGGATACACCGAGCTCGGCCGCGATCTGCGTGAACGGGCGGCGGCCATCCTCCTGGAGATGCTCGATGATCCGCTTGTCCAGGTCGGAGATCTCGTGGGTGCGGCCGTTGGACCAATTCGCCGCGCGCGACCGCTCGCTCATCGCGGAGCGCGGCCAGCCCTGGGGCGGCGGCTCGGGTCGAGAGGCCTCATGGGCGTCTCCACGGTACGACGGGCGGATCGGGGTCTGGAGGCTGCCTGGCACCCGTGCGTTGGGCGCGGATGCTAGCACGCGAGACCGCCCGATCGAGGCGTCGTCGCCGTCCCCGCAACGGCATCGCCTCCACGGCCCGGTGGCGGCGGCTCGGGGATCCCGGAGCCTATCCCCGCCTACCCCCCGTCGAGCAGCTCGAGCACCGGCGCCAGTGCCGCCACCGATGCCTCGGTGATCGGGTCGACCACCAGCTGGACGTGGCCGATCCCCTCCCGCGCATAGGCGCGCAGCTCCGCGGCGATCGCCTCGGCCGAGCCCTCGAGCGGTGGCACCGCCTGCCGCGGGTCGGTGTCGCCCATGACGCGTCCCGTGCCGCCGGGCATCCGGACCAGGACGGCGACCGTGCGCTCGACCAAATCCGGGTCGCGACCCGCAGCACGCGCCGCCGCGTCGACCCGCTCGCGGAGTGGGCGCACGCCCGCGGGCCGGTTGCCTGTGTCCGCGTACCACGAGTTCCAGGCGGAGACATGGGCGATCGTCGCCGCCAGCATCCGCTCGCCGTTGGAGCCGATCAGCAGCGGTGGCCCGCCCGGGCGCGCCGGCCGCGGCAGCAGCTCGGCGTCACGCGCGGTGAAGTGCGTGCCGGTGAAGTCGATCGCGCCGTCCTGCAGCAGGGTGCGGACGATCGTGAACGCCTCCTCGAAGCGGGTGATCCGGTGGTCGAACGGCGCACCCAGTGCCGCGAACTCGACCGGGTTCCAGCCGGCGCCGAGCCCGAGCACCAGGCGGCCACCGGAGATCTCGTCCACCGTGGCCACCTGCTTGGCGAGCATGAACGGAGCGTGGAATGCGGTGGCCGCGACGAGCGGACCCAACGTCACGCGCTCGGTGGCCTCGGCGAGGCCGGCGAGCGCGGTCCACGCCTCCCACGGCCCTCGCGTCTCGCCCGATGCGTACCGGTACAGCAGGTGGTCGCCCAGCCAGACGGAATCGAAGCCCGCCTGCTCGGCGGTCCGCGCGATGGCACGGAGCTCGGGCCAGCGGACCTCGCGCTCCACTTCGGGCAGCTGCACGCCAACCCCGATGGGCCGGCCGGGTCCTCGCGAGATCATGCCCCCACGCTAGCGCATCCGGGCAGCGCAGCGGAGCCATCGCGCGGGTGCGAGACCCCCCCTCGCACCTGGCGGCGGGCCTCAGCCCGCGAGCACGCCCTCGCCCGTGATCAGGCTCAGGATGAGGTCCACGTCGTTGCTCCCGACGATGCCGTTGTACTTCGCGCGCACGATGCCGTTTCCGTCCACCACGAACAACCACGGCATGTTGGTTGCCGGCCAGGTCGAATCGCCCAGGCCGAACGCCCGCGCGTTCGCATCCAGCGGCGGGTTCGAGATGTCCCCGGACAGGACGGGCTCGCCGGTGATGATCTGGTACTCGAACGGCTCGAGGTGGACGAACGTCACGTCGGTCCACCGGTCCAGCAGGTAGAACGCCATCCCGAGCGCACGACCGCAGACCTGGGTGACCTTGAAACGTGCAGAGTCGATCACCAGCACGTAGGGCCGGCCGGCAGCCCGCGCGTCCGAGGTGGAGGCCTGGTAGAAGCGCGAGTCCGCCTGTGGCAGCGTGCTGATGGCCAGCAGGTTGCCACCCACGTCGGCCAGCGTCGGCGTGTGGATGTCGGGCGCCGGCGCACCCAGCCGCGCCGTGTTTCCTGGGTCCAGGGCATCCACCTGGATGGAGCCGCTGGACCCGTTGGCGGCCACGAGGTCGATCCGCCAGCGACCGGGCGAGGGAATGTCCACCGTCGCCACGAACGACACCTGCGCCTCTCCCGTGGGCCGGATCGCGACCGCCGGAGCGTCGGAGCCCACGGGGTTGCCGTCGTTGCCGATGACCCGCGCGACCACGGGCGTGGTGCCGTCGAGCGCCATCCCCATCCCGTCGGTGATGGTCATCGCGAGCGGGCTCGCGCCGCCGGCCCAGATGCTGGTCGAGATGACCGTGACGCGCAGCTCGCCCATGGGCGCCGTGCCCGGCGAAACCGTGGCGGCAGCGGCCGGCGGTGTGGTCGGCGCGGGGGTGCCACCAGGGCCGCCGACCGGCAGCGCGGTCGCTCCCGCAGCCGGGTGGGACGTGGCGGCCGGAACCGGCGTCGGCGGCGCGTCCGTGGGCGGTGGCGTCTCCGCGAGCAGCTGGGCCAGCGACGAGGCAATCGACGATGCCTCCGTCCCGAACGGGAAGTGCGCCCGCAGCCGTCCCTGGGCATCGACGAGGAAGATGTCGGCGGTGTGGGCCATCGCATACGCGTCCCCGGCGTTCTGGTCGATCTTCGCGTACTTCACGCTCCAGGCGTCCGCGTTGCGCCGGATCTCATCGGGCGACCCGGTCAGCCCCGTGTAGACGGCCGGCAGGTAGCGCAGGTACGACTTCATGGCCGGGACATCGTCGCGCTCCGGGTCGATCGTCACGAACACCACGCGGGGCCCGGACACGGTATCCGCCAGCGCCTGGTTGATCACGCCGACGTTCGCCGGGCACACGTCCGGACAGTGCGTATAGCCGAAGAACACCAGGACGGGCCGGCCCTTGAGCGATGCCAGCGTGAACGGTTGCCCGTCCTGGTTCGTCAGCTCGAGCGGCGGAGCCGGCGCCACATCCGGGTACGCGAACGCCGCCGGCCTGGCCTGGCCGCCGGCCGCGCCGGGCAGGTTGCCGGCGCGGGCCATGAGCACCAGCGCCAACAGCCCGGCGGCGAGCACCACGAATGCGACCAGCACGACCGCGCCCGCGATTGCGACGCGCCGGTCCAGCGGCGGGGTATCGCCGGCGGGCATGGACGGGACGGCGGAACGCTCGGTCATGGCGGGCGGGCTCAGCTCCCCCGCACCTCGGCCTGGACGTTGAGCGGGCCCGCCTGGGCGAACGTCAGCGTGAGCTGGACGCTTCCGCCCGGCTGGAGGTCACCGGTCAGGTTCTCCAGCATGATGTGGTACCCGCCCGGCTCGAGGTTCACGGTCTGGCCCGCCTTGATCGGGATCCCCGCCACGGGCTGCATGCCGGTCATGCCGCTCGCATCAGTCGTCGTCTCGTGCAGGCTCGCGCTCTGCGCGACCGAGGTCGTGACGCCGACCAGGGTCTCGTCGGAGAAGGTGCCGTTGGTGATGTTCAGGTACGCGGCCGTGGTGGCGCCGCCGGCCGCGGCGCGGACCCACGCGCCGCCCACCGTCACGAACCCACCGCCCGACTGGCCTGCCGAGGACCCGCACGCCGATACAGCCAGGGCCAGGACGAGGGTCAGGATCGCCGCGCCTGCGCGCCTTCGCATGTGTGCCTCCGGATGATCGCCGTGGATCCG
Organism: uncultured Chloroflexia bacterium; assembly: GCA_963732805.1. Taxonomy (GTDB): domain Bacteria; phylum Chloroflexota; class Limnocylindria; order Limnocylindrales; family CSP1-4; genus CAIXZV01. The sequence goes on along the minus strand of CAVTAW010000002.1, from coordinate 353,599 downwards.
GGCGTGCCATCGGGCAGCAGCCGGGCCGTTCAGGGACGCCGAGATGATGCCCGGTCCGACGGAATCGCGGCATACGAGGACGCCGACCCGTCGCCGGGTCGAGCGCAGTGTCTCAGGACGACCGCGCGCGGCGAGCGTCTTGACGTCCCGAACTTCGCGGGCCGGACGGCCCGGGCGCCAGTCGCGCCCGGATTCGCTCGGACACGGCATCCTCGATGACCGAGTCTGGATCGCGCAGGCCCTCCAGCTGCGCCCGGACGCCGACCAGCGCGGCGTACAGCGGCGGGCAGGTGGGGCATGAGCCGAGATGGGTCTCGACGGCGGCCGCGGTTGGCGCGTCGAGCTCCCCATCGAGATAGGCGGACACGTGCCGTCGCGCGCGCCAGCAGCGCAGCGGCTGCTCGAGGCTGGCTCGACGGCGCGCGTCGTCCTCGGCGAGGGCGCTGACCAGCATCATCCGCCCCCGCCGGAGCCGCTGACTCGCGGCCGGGACGCCGATGTCCAGCGTCTCGGCGATCTCGGGTCCCGTCCACCCGAGCGCATCGTGAAGCACGACCGGCACCCTGAGGATGACCGGGAGCCGGGCCAGCGCGTCCTCGAGATCGTCATGCAGCTCGGCCCGCTCGAGCACCCGCTCCGGGGCGACCGTCCAGGCATCGTCCGCCCAGTCCTGCTCGACGGCGTCGATGTCGAGCTCCGCGTGATGGGCCCGCGACCGATCGATGATCCGGTTGACCAGCGTCCGCCGCAGCCACCCGCGGAGGGCTGCGGGATCGCGCAGCTGGTCGTACCGACGCCACGCGGCAACCAGCGTCTCCTGGGCGCAGTCCTCGGCCGCGTCCAGGTCGCGCGTCAGGCGGGTGGCCAGACGCACGAGCCACGGCAGCTCGGCGAGCAGGATCTCGCCGAGCTGGGGCGGCGCATCGGGGGGTCCGTCCGTCGTCCGCCTCCGGGCTCAGCGCGTGGACCGGGTGCGGATTCCGACCAGCGCGTACAGCGGGCAGAACCCCGTCAGGCCGGTCACCAGCATCACGGCGGCCAGGATCAGCGCGACGTAGCCGAGCGGCGTCGCGATGGTCCCCGTGAGGAAGGCTGCGCCGAGCACCACGGCCACGACCAGCCGGATGCCTCGATCGATGATGTGCTCGTTCTGGGTGATGTTCATCTCGTTTACCTCCATCGGCGACACCGTGTCGCTGCTACTCGGGGGACGAGATGGGGCGGTGGATCGATACATCCGGACCGGTGCCGCGTTCAACGCAGGCGCGCCGAGAGCCTCCCGCGCCGGAGCCAGATGACCATCGCGACGAGGAAGCGCAGGATCAGCGACAGCCCGTAGGTCGTGCACCACACGCAGACCGCGTGGATGACGAACAGCTGCAGGCCCAGGAAGTAGATCTCGAAGATCACGCCGATCAGCGACAGGCCGTAGTGGGCGTCGAGCAGGACCGGGTTGTCGGTCCGGATCCACGCGATCGCGAGCGTGAGCAGTACCAGCGACAGCGCCACGCCATAGACGGCGACCGGGAGCGGGCCGATCCACGAGTACTTGCTCTGGGCAACCGTCTCGCAGCCGTGGAGCGCGCCGCAGTAGGGGACGCCGCCACCGAGCTCGACGATCGACAGGTAGGTGGCGATGGCCAGCCCGATGACATCGAGGACGGCGAGGATCCAGCCTGGATGGATCTGGCGGATGCGGGCAACGGTGGAGGACATGCGGCTCTCGAGTGGTCGGTTCCAAGTCGCCGGGGGTACCGGCGGTGCTCAAGGTACCCGAACTCGGCGATCGGCCCGACGTGCCGAACGTCCCCCGGGCACTGCCGGACGACCCGTGCCCGGCCGCCGTCGGATCGCCGGGTCCGAGACCGTCCGGCCCGCTCCGGCACGGCCGATGGCCCATCACCGGGTGGGCCGATCACGGCAACTCGGCGCCACACGGCCCGTTGCGGTGAGCGGCACGGGGTAGGACCCTATGGGCGCACCCGTCGTACCCAGCTGCGCCCGCCAGACCGAGGCTCCGATGACCACCCTGTCTCCCGCGCCGGACCCCACCGCCGACATCCTTCGCGACGCCCGCCGGCCGCTCGACGCGATCTTCCACCCCCGTTCGATCGCGGTGATCGGCGCCACGGAGAAGGAAGGATCCGTGGGGCGGACGATCCTGTGGAACCTGCTCTCGTCCCCGTTCGGCGGCACCGTCTATCCCGTCAACCCGACGCGTCCGGCGATCCTGGGCGTCAAGGCCTACCCGTCGCTGTCGGCGATCGGCGAGCCGGTGGATCTCGCGGTGATCGTGACGCCGGCGAAGTCCGCGCCCGGCCTGGTGGAGGAGTGCGGCCAGGCAGGTGTGCGGGGCGTGATCATCATCAGCGCCGGCTTCAAGGAGATCGGCCCGGATGGCGTGGAGCTCGAGCGCCAGGTGCTCGCAGCCGCGCGCCGCTACGGGATCCGCGTCATCGGACCGAACTGCCTGGGCATCATGAACCCGGTGGACCGGATGAACGCGACGTTCGCGGCCGGCATCGCGAACCCGGGTCGGGTGGGGTTCATCTCCCAGTCGGGTGCGCTGCTCACCGCGATCCTGGACTGGGCCGCGCACGAGGACGTGGGGTTCTCGTCGATCGTCTCACTGGGCTCGATGCTCGACGTCGGCTGGGGCGACGCGATCGACTACCTGGGCGACGATCCCAACACCGACAGCATCGTCATCTACATGGAAACGATCGGCGACGCACGGGCCTTCCTGTCCGCCGCACGGGAGGTGGCGCTGACCAAGCCGATCATCGTGATCAAGCCGGGCCGGACCGCCCAGGCAGCCAAGGCGGCCGCCTCGCATACCGGCTCGCTCACCGGGTCCGATGACGTGCTGGACGCGGCGTTCCGGCGCGCCGGCGTGCTGCGCGTGGACTCGATCAGCGAGCTGTTCGAGGTGTCGGAGATCCTGGCCAAGCAGCCGCGGCCCAAGGGGCGGCGGCTGTCGATCGTGACCAACGCCGGTGGGCCGGGCGTCATCGCCACCGACGCGCTGATCAGCGGTGGCGGCGAGCTGACCGAGCTGACACCCGAGACCATGGAGCGGCTCAACGCCGTCCTGCCCGCGGTGTGGAGCCACAACAACCCGATCGACATCATCGGCGACGCGCCGCCCGACCGGTACGCGCAGGCGCTCGAGGTGGCGGCAGCGGATCCCGAGACCGATGGCCTGCTGGTGATCCTGACGCCGCAGGCGATGACCGACCCCACCGCGACGGCCCGGGCCCTCATTCGCCATGCCCGGATCGAGGGCAAGCCGGTGCTCGCCTCCTGGATGGGCGGCGAAGAGGTTGCCGAGGGCGCGGCGATCCTGCGTGAGGCCGGGATCCCCACGTTCGCCTACCCGGACACCGCGTGCGTGCTGTTCAACCACCTCTGGCGCTACGCCGAGAACCTGCGCTCGCTGTACGAGACGCCGCGCCTGCCGGTCGCACCCGAGCGCGGCGAGTTCCGGGAGGACGTGGACCGGATCATCGCGGACGTCACTGCCGAGGGCCGGACGCTGCTCACCGAGTACGAGAGCAAGAAGGTCCTGGCAGCGTACGGCATCCCGATCACCGATACCGAGCTGGCCCAGACCCCCGAGCAGGCCGTTGCGGCGGCAGGTGAGATCGGGTACCCCGTGGTGGCCAAGCTGCTCAGCCGCACGGTCACCCACAAGACCGATGTCGGCGGCGTGTGCCTGAACCTCCGCGACGACGAGGCAGTGCGCGAGGCGTTCGAGCGAATCCGGGACTCGGTCACCCAGAAGGTCGGCGCGGAGCACTTCGAAGGCGTGACCATCCAGCCGATGATCAACTGGAGCGGCTACGAGCTGATCGTCGGCAGCAGCCCCGATCCGCAGTTCGGCCCGGTGCTGCTGTTCGGGATGGGCGGTCAGCTGGTCGAGGTCTTCCGGGACCGGGCCCTGGCCCTGCCGCCGCTCAACGTCAACCTCGCCTGCCACCTGATCGAGGAGACGACGATCTCCAAGGCCCTCCGCGGCGTCCGGGGACGCAAGGCGGTCGACCTGGACGTCCTGGCGGCCCTCCTGGTCCGGTTCAGCGAGCTGGTCGCGGAGCAGCCGCGGATCGCCGAGATCGACATCAACCCCCTGCTCGCCTCGCCCGAGCGCGTGATCGCGCTTGACGCACGCGTCGTCCTCCACCCGGCGTCGCTGAGCGAGCGGGACCTGCCCCGACTCGCGATCCGGCCATACCCGCACGAGTACATCCGGGAGGTCGCCACCGACGACGGCGTGCCGCTGACGGTCCGGCCGATCCGGCCCGAGGACGAGCCCGAGGTCGCCCGGTTCCACGGGCGCCTGTCGGCAGAGACCGTGCGGGCACGCTACGGCAAGGATCGCTCGCTGTCAGAGCGGACGGCCCATGAGCGGCTGACCCGGATCTGCTTCGTTGACTATGACCGCCAGTTCGCGCTGGTGGCCGAGGCCACCGGCCCGAACGGCCCGGAGATCGCCGGCGTCGCCCGCGTGTCGCGCGTCCACGCAACGGAAGACCGAACGCTCACGATGGTCGTGGCCGATGTGTGGCAGCACCGGGGGATCGGTGCGGAGCTCGTACGGGGCGCAATCCAGGTCGCGCGGGGAGAGCACGTCGCCCATCTCCTGGCCGAGCTCGCCCTCGACAACACCCCCATGCACGAGCTGCTCTCGGCCGAGGGGTTCTCGTTCAGGGAGCGCGAAGGGGTGCTGGTCGCGTCGCTCGCGCTGCGCTGAAGGTCACCTAGCGCCCGATCACCAGGGCGTCCACGTCGATCCTGGGGTGCCGCGCGGTTCCGAGCGCCACGATCCTGATCGTGTGGGCGCCCCAGCGTGACCACGTCCAGGAGAACACGATCCGCCGGGCGTGCGTGGACGAGGCATGGAGGTTGATGGTCCGGGCGTATACCCCGTCCACGTAGATCTTCGCCTTGCCCATCGAACGACCCTTGGGCATGACCAGGGCCGCGGAACGGCCCGTGAACGAGAAGCTTGCCCAGCTGCCCGCGCGCGTCGCGTACCGAGTGTGACCGCCAGAGGCGCTGGACCACACGGTCCGGCGCCACGAGCCGTGGTACTCGGCTCGCGTCTCCTGGCGTCGGACGGCACGCAGCGTCAGCGCAGCCGAGGTCGTATTGCCGCCCGCGTCGCGCACCGTTACCTGGATCTCGTAGGTGGTGCCCAGCTTGAGCTTCCCTGCGAGGTCCAGCGCCCTGGTGTCGCCGGCCAGCGTGGTCCACGAGGTGGTTCCGACCCGGCGGTAGCGGACCCTGTAGGAATTGATCGCGAGGTCGTCGGCCGCGGCATCCCAGCTGAGCCGCATCCAGACCGCCGCTGCGCCGAGGGTCGTGCCGTTGGAGCCGACACCGCGGATCCAGGCCGGCGCGGTCGGGGCTGTGAAGTCGAGCGCGTTGCGCGCATCCGCCACGCGACCACTGGCCGTGAGCGGGTACGCCGTCCGGAAGTTGCGCCATCCCGAGTTGATGAGGCGTGCCCGGAGCGCCGCGGGGTTCGCCAGCAGGTCCGGCCGGACCTGGCCGACGAGGGCCGCGATCCCCGCAACATGCGGCGCCGCGAACGAAGTGCCCTCGAACAGGGCAAGGGTGTCGTGGATCACGTCGACGGCGAGGATCGCCGAGCCTGGGGCGGCCAGGTCGACCGACGGACCGAAGCTCGAGTAGTCGGCGAGCCGACCGTCGGCCTGGAGCGCCGCGACCGAGACGACATTCGGTGCATCGAACGCGGCCGGGTAGAAGGGAAGGGTCGTCCCGAGGTTGCCGGCCGCTGCCACGATCAGGATGCCCGCGTCGTCCGCCCGCCGGACCGCCGCCCGCAGTGCTGCGCTGGCCTCGGTGGTCCCCCACGACGCGTTGATCACGTCGGCACCGTTGGCGATCGCGTAGTCGATCGACTCCACCGCGTAGCTGACCGTCGCGCAGGCCGGCTCGAGCCAGCGGACTGCCATGACGCGCGCGTCGGGCGCCACCCCGACCATGCCGATCCCGTTCGCGGCCGCCGCGAGCACGCTGGCCACGGCGGTCCCGTGCCAGTCCGCGCCCGTAACGTGCAGCGCCTGGGCCGGCGCGTCGGGACACAGGTTCACGCCATGGACATCGTCGATGAACCCGTTGCCGTCATCGTCGATGCCGTTGGTCGCCTTGTCGGCTCCCTGCGCATCGAGACCCGACTCGCCGGGGTTCGTCCATGCCTGCGTCGCCAGCTCGCCGTTGGTGAAGTCCACCCCATCGTCGAGCACGGCAACGGTCACGCCGCTGCCGGTGGAGAGCGTCCAGGCGGAGGGAGCATCGATGTCGACGCCGCGGCGGCACGGCACATCCCCGGCGCACGAGATGCCGTCGTTGTCGAGGCCCCACTGATCGTCGTGGAGCAGCGGCTCCTGCGCCGGATCGGCCGCTTCCACGATGGGCCAGTCGGGCTCCGCGAACTCGACGTCCGGATCCGCGGCCAGGCGCGCGACGGCCCGGGCGACGCTCTGCCCGGGCTCCGGGCGCACCACCTCCGCACCGATCGACGACAGTGGGCGCAGGCGCTGCACGCCCGCCCGTCCGCGGCTCCGCGTCCGGGCGGCAGGCGTGGCCCTCGATCGGAACTTGACGATCACGGCCTGGGGCCCGGAGGCTCCGTCCGGTCCCGGGGACGCGACCGGGGGTGCGGGCAACGCGACGCGGTCACCGGCCGGGAGCGGCGCGGCGGCGACCGGCCCGGCGGCCGCCGGGGTCGCGAGCACGGCCACCGCGAGCATCGCGGAGGCCGCCCGCAAGCCGCCCCTGGTCCCCACTGTCCAGCTCCCTCGCCGTTCGATCGCCGATCGGCGTCCGATCCCGCCGGCTCGACCGGCACGATCATCGGGCGCACCGCGCCCGGCACGTCAAGGCTACCCGATGATCGACCGGGAGCGGCAGGATGACCGCGAGGGCGTGGGCGAGCTTCGTCAGGCGGCGCCGGTCTGGCGCACGGGCTGGTACATCGCGGCGTCCTCGGCTGCCTGCTGCTCGTGGCGGTCCGGCTCGTCATCCTGCGGGTCGTCCCGACGGTAGGGGACATCCACGACAACGGTGTGCGGGCGGCCCAGCAGGACCGAGCGCATCCGGCGGGCGGACTGGTTGTAGAGAACCCGTTCCCACCAATGGCGGGCCACGTACTCTGGAATGACCACGAAGGTGATCGGGTCGGGCTTGTCGGGCGGCCAGGCCCGGTCGAGCACGTCGAGGTACGCGATCAGCGGTCCGGTCAGGGCCCGGTACGGTGATTCGACGATGACCAGCGGGATCCCGGGCACCTGGCGTTCCCAGCGCTCGCGCATCCGGCTGGACGCACCCGGATCGTCGCTGATGTAGACGGCGGTGACATCCTCCGAGACCGAGCGGGCGACGTTCACGGCTCGGACCACGGCCCGGTTGAGCGCCGGCACCGGGACGATCGCCCGCTCCTGGCGGCTCGGCGCCGGGACCACGAAATCGGAGCGCACGGCGAGCTGTCGCCGAGACGCGGCGTACTGCCGGTTGATGAACAGCATGATCGCGACCAGAGTCGGGATCAGGATCACGACGAGGTAGGCACCGTGGACGAACTTCACCGAGGCGACGACCACCAGCACGACCGCGGTGAGGACCATCCCGATGGCGTTGATCGCCAGCCGCCACCACCAGCCGGGCTCCCGGTTGCGCAGCCAGTGAAGCACCATGCCGCCCTGGCTGAGCGTGAAGCACACGAACACGCCCACCGAGTAGAGCGGGATCAGGAGCGTGGTCACCCCGCCGAAGTACACCAGCAGCAGGCCGGCGACGGCGGACAGCAGGATGATGCCCCACGAGAACGCCAGGCGGTCACCACGGAAGGCGAACTGGCGCGGCATGTAGCCGTCCTCGGCCAGCAGGGCGGCCAGGCGCGGGAAGGCGTTGTAGCTGGTGTTGGCCGCGAGGAACAGGATCAACGCGGTCGCCACCTGGAAGATGTAGTAGAGGGGATTGCCGTGCCCGAAGGCGGTCTGGGCGACGAGGGCGATGACCGTCGGCCCGCCCGAGCCCTCTTCCGAGGGGACGATGTGATACGCGTCGGCGACGATCGTGATCCCGATGAACAGCACGCCCAGCAGGATCGCCATCGCGAGCAGGGTGTTGGCCGCGTTGCGCGCCTCGGGCGGCTTGAACGCAGGCACGCCGTTGGCGATCGCCTCGGTGCCGGTGAGGGCAACCGATCCGCTGGCGAACGCCTTGAGGACCAGGAACAGGCCCAGCGACTGGGTGCCCAGCGTCATCGCCTCGTGGTGCGTCGGCGCCTGCAGGTCCTGCCCCGTGAGGATGCGGCTCAGCCCGATGCCCACGATGAGCAGGGCCATCCCGACGAACAGGTAGGTGGGGACCGCGAAGATGTTGCCTGACTCGCGCAGGCCGCGAAGGTTGGCGATGGTGATCAGGGCGATCGACGCCAGCGCGAACTCGATCCGGAATGCGTTGAGACCGGGCGAGATCGAGATCAGCTGCTCCACGGCGGACGAGGTCGAGACCGCGACCGTCATCACGTAGTCGATCAGCAGCGCCGCGGCGGCCACCAGCCCCAGCAGCGGCGACAGCTCACGGCGGGCAACCGCGTAGGCGCCGCCGCCGTTGGGGAACGCGCGCGCAACCTGCCGATAGGAGACGGCGACCACCGCGAGCAGCACGGTGATCGCGACAGCGAGCTGGACGCTGAGCAGGAACGCCGCGGCGCCGCCGATCACCAGGACGCGCAGGATCTCCTCGGTCGCGTAGGCCGACGAGGAGATCGCGTCGGAGCTGAAGATCGGCAGGGCCTTTCGCTTGGACAGGCGTTCGCCGATCTCCTCCTCGCTCGCGAGGGGCCGGCCCAGCAGCCCGGCCTTGAGGCGGACGAGCATCCGGCCCATCGGCGTCCGCGGCAGCGAGGCGGTGGGCTTGGCGACGAGCTGGTTGGGTCCCGCGTAACGGAAGTAGGCGGCGTGGGGCCGCTCCACGCGCACACGGCGGTCACCCGCCTTCCGGCCCTGCAGCGAGCGACGGCCCGCGATCATCGGCCAGCCTCGAGCGCGGGCCGGCCCGGCCAACCGGTCACCGGCTGCGGGGCCATCGAGGCGCCACGCTGGACCGCAAAGTCCAGCCGGCCGGTCCCGCGCGATCGCAGCGGGACGAGCACGACGCCCGCGTCCTCGGCGAGCCGCGTGCAGCTCTCGACGATCAGGTCACCGAACCAGAGTCCCGCGACGACGACCCGCGGCGAGGCATTGGAGGCGACCATGAGAATCGCCTCACGGACGAGCCGCAGCTCGCCATCGCGGCGCGGCCTGTCGGCGTCGTCGGCTGCCTCCGGCATGGGCTCCATGTCGTCAGCATCGCGCGCGTCTCCAAGAGGGAACGGGGGTCAGCGCGACCGTCGGGCCTTAGGTTTCCCTAAGGTCTCGTCCGGGACCGCTGCACCACTTACGGGCAGGTCGCGAACCCGATACCCGATCCCGGGCTCGGTCACGATCAGTCGCTCGATCTCACCGGTCGGGTCGGCGGCGGCCAGCTTCTTGCGCAGCTGGCTGACATGCACGTACACGTAGCTGTCCTCGCCCTGGTAGGCCTCGCCCCAGACCGCGCGCAGCAGTCGGCCCTTGGTCACGACGCGCCCGCGATGGGTGAGCAGGACCCGCAGCAGCTCGAACTCGCGCGGGGTCAGGTCGACCGCGCGACCATGCAGGCGGACGTCGTGCTGGGCGGCGTCGAAGACGAGCGGCCCGACCGCGATCCGCCCGGCAGCGTCGCTCCCCGGACCAGCGGCGCGGCGCAGGGCGACCCGCAGTCGGGCGCGCAGCTCGTCCACCCCGAACGGTTTGGTCACGTAATCATCGGCGCCCCGGTCGAGCGCCTCCACCTTCTCGCGTTCCTCGTAGCGCCCCGACAGGATCACGATCGGCGTGGTTGCAGCCTCGCGCCGGATCGCGGCAACCACGCGCAGGCCGTCCATGTCCGGCAGCCCGAGGTCGAGGAGCACGAGATCAGGCCGGCGGAGCGCCCAGCGCTCGAGGGCCGTGCGACCGTCCGGCGCCTCGACGACCGCGTAGCCGCCGGCGGTCAGCTCCCTGACCAGCGCCGATCTTGTCTCGGCGTCGTCCTCCACCACGAGGACCGACGGCCTCGGCTCCACCGGGCTCACGTGGAATGCCCGGCAGCAAGCTCCTCGGGAACCATGGCAACCGGCAGATCGAGATCGATCGCCAGCCCGCCGAGCTCGCCCCGACGCGCCGTGACACGGCCACCGGTGGCTTCGACCAGCCCGCGCGCGACGGCCAGGCCGATCCCCGTTCCGCCTCTCGATCCGCCCGCTGCCCCGGGTGCCCGGTAGAACTTGTCGAACAGGCGGTCGAGCACGTCGTCCGGCACGCCCGGCCCGTCATCGTCGACCGTCAGGCGCACCCGGCCATCCTCGGCCGTGCCGGCACACAGCCGCAGCGTGGCTCCGTCGGGGGTGTACTTGAGGGCGTTATCGAGCACGTTCGCCACCGCCTCGTCGAGGAACACGGGGTCCACCTCCACGGGCGGCGCCGACAGGTCGACGATGAGCTGCCGCGTCCCGAGGCGCGGACGGATGCTCTCGATCGCCCGAGCCAGCGCATCGTCCAGCTCGAACACGTCGGGACGAGCGCGGAGCGCGCCGGCCTCGATCCGCGACAGGTCGAGCAGGTTGGTGACCAACCGGTTCAGGTACTCCACCTCTCGCTCGATGGCATCGGCGCTCGCCTGGCGATCCTCGTCGCTGAACGGGGTGCCCGGTCGGAGGCTGCCCGCCGCCGCACGGATCGTCGCCAGCGGCGTCCGCAGGTCGTGCGAGACCGACTGGAGCAACGCCGACTTGAGGGCATCGCTCTGCCGCGCGATCTCGGCCTCCCGGGTTCGCTCCTCCACGCGGTCATGGGTCAGCGCCTGGCCGACCTGGTCGGCGGCCGCGGCCAGCAGCCGCGTCTCCGTCGGGTCCGGTTCGTCGAGATCGCGGTCGCGCAGCGCCCAGATGGAGCCCAGCGGTTCGCCGCTCGCCTCGATCCGGATCCGGTAGGTGTCCAGCGGAGCTGCCCCTCGCGGAAGCGGGGCACCCGGTCGCTGCACCCTCACCCAGCGAGCCGGCTCGTCTCCCGGCGTGCGCTGCAGCACCCGAAGGCGGACCGGCGTCGCCGGCGGCTGCCCATCGCCCGTGTCGGCCGCCACGCGCTCGAGGGCCGGCTCGGCGCCGATCGCGATCCAGACGCGGTCCATGCCCGTCTCGGTCCGCAGCTCGTCCGCGATCTGGGCCAGCGCCCGGGCGGTGGAATCGCGGGTCGCCAGTGATCGGCTGACCCCGAACATCGCCCGTGCCTCGCGCTCGCGCGCCCGCGCCGCCTCGGCCCTCCCCCGCTGGAGCGCTGCCAGCTGGCCCACCACGACACCCACGAACAACAGGAGGATCACGCTCAGGAGCACCCCGGGGTCGTGGATCGCGAACGTGAAACGCGGCTCGGTGAACAGGAAGTTGTAGATCAGGAACGCGCCGGCCGCGACAACGATCGCGCCGCCGGTGCCGACCAGGAGCGCAGCGAGCACCACCGCGACCAGGTACAGCGAAGAGGCGTTGACCACGCCGAAGCTGTGTTCGAGGATCTCCACGGCGAGCGTCGCCAGGACGAGCGACACCCCGACCACGATCGTGAGCCTGATCCACGCGCGCGCATGGCGGTGCATGAGCGCGATGCTACGCCGCCTCAGGCCGAACGAACGGGCGGCAGGATCGGTGCGCTGGCCGCCGCTCAGCTCGCCTGGGCAGCGGCGGTGAGCAGCAGGACCAGCACCCCCAGCGCCGTCATGCCCTCGCACGCGAGCCCGAGCGCGCCCAGCATCGTGCGCCGCGACTCGTCGGTTGACGCCTCACCGGCCGCGGCGGCGAGGCGGTCGATCGCCACGCCGACGACCACCATGACCAGCACCACCAGGTGCTTGACGGTCAGCAGCGTCGTCCAGGTGGATGCGAACAGGTTGCCGGCACCGTCGTAGCGCCCGGCGCTCACCAGCAGGTAGACGCCGCTGACCAGGAACAGCACCACGGCGAGCACGACGAGCGGCCTCGATTGGCGACCGATGGCGGCAACCGCCCCGCCGAGCGGCCCGCCCGACATCGACCGGGAGAGTGCGGGCAGCACGACGGCCGCCAGGATCCCGTAGTAGCCGAGCAGCGCGACCATGCCCACGGCGTGCAGCCATGTCATCGCGACCCAGACGATGTCCATGCAACTCTCCGGCTTCCGGGCCGGAGTACCTGCCGGCCGCACGAGATCGGGACGCTCCGGCATTGGATCGGACACCCGGGCCAGCACGGCAGGGCTGACTCGCACGACCTGGATGGCCGGAAGTCCTGACCGGGTCGTGACCGGATGGGCGCCCGTTTGCCACGACTGGCCCGGATCCGGCTACCCTACGCTCCGCATGGGAGACGAATCGGTGGCCGGTCGACACGCCTCGTCCGACGGCCCGTCGCCGCCCAATCCGGACCAGCCGCTCATCTCCCGCCGCGCACTCCTCGCCTCGGCAGGGGTCGTCGCGGGAGCGGCCGTGCTCACCGCGGTCGGCATCGAGCTGGGGCAGGCGGGCAGTCAGGGGCCCACCCCGACACCCTCGACCGCATCGGACGTCGCGGTCGCCAGCCAGCAGCCGACGCCAACGCCCGCGCCCGCGACCGGGGCGGCTCCGACAGCATCGCCACCGCCCCCCGGCCCACGGCTCGCCTTCCGCTCCCGGCCCGATCTCCGCCCCCCGGCGCTCGTGATCCGCACGCCGGCATCGGGCACTGCGCCAGGCCTGCTGCTCCTGACCCCCAACAACGGGGACACGCCGGACGGCCCGACCATCTACGACGAGTCCGGCGAGCTGGTGTGGATGCGCCCCGTGGCCGGACGGCACGCGACGAACCTCCAGGTGATCGATCACCTCGGCGACCCTGCGATCTGCTGGTGGGAGGGAACCGTCAACGGCGGGATCGGCGACGGCGAGTTCGTGATCCTCGATGCGGCGTACAAGGAGGTTGCGCGGATCCACCCCGACGGCGGCGGTGGAGACCTCCACGAGTTCCACGTGACCCGCGACGGGACCGCGCTGTTCTTCGTTGACAAGGCCGTGCCGGCAGCGTCAGGGTCCGGAGCAGCCGCCCCCACCGCGACTGCGACCGCTGCGGCGACCCCCGCCTCGACCGCATCGTCCCCACCTGCGGAGGTGCTCGACTGCGCGATCGTCGAGATCGACCTGCGGACCGGCGAGCGACGCTTCGAATGGCACGCGGTCGATCACATCGCCGTCGAGGAGACCGTGCTCGACGGTCCCCCGGAGAACGGCGGTGCCTACGACTACCTGCACGCGAACTCGATCCACCTCGATGACGACGGCACCCTGCTCGTCTCGGCGCGCAATTCCAGCGCCGTGTACAAGGTCGATCGGGCGACGGGGCAGATCCTGTGGCGCCTGGGCGGCAAGCGGAGCGATTTCCGGATGGGCGACGGGACCGCGTTCGGCTGGCAGCACGACGTCCGGCGCCAGGCCGACGGGACCATCACGATGTTCGACGACCAGAAGCCGCCCGACCGCGCCCGAGGCCTGGTGCTCGCTCTCGACGAGATCGCGATGACCGCGACCCTGGTCCGGTCGTTCGAGCGCCCGGAGGGACTGGAGGTGTCCAGCCAGGGCAACATGCAGGTGCTGCCGAACGGGAACGTGCTGGTCGGGTGGGGCTCGCAACCGGTGCTGACGGAGTTCGGCCCCGATGGGAGCGTGCTGTTTGACGCGAGCCTTCCCGCCGGCAAGCAGTCCTACCGGGATGTCCGCGGCGCCTGGACCGGCCGGCCGACGGACCGGCCGGCACTGGCGATCGATCCGATCGTGGAGGTGACGTCCTCGCAGCACCGGGTCAACGCCTACGCCAGCTGGAACGGGGCGACGGAGGTCCGGGCGTGGCAGCTGCTCACGGGGGCCACCGCCGACGCGCTCAAGCCCGTGGCAGTGTCGCCGCGTACCGGCTTCGAGACCGTGATCACCGAGGTCGTGGACGCGAAAGCCTCGGCATTCATCGCGGTGACCGCGTTCGACGCCGGCGGCAACCCGCTCGGGACGTCGAAGCCCGTCGCGACCGGCTGATCGGCCGGGTCAGGCCGTCGGCCGGATCACCTGCAGCGGCCGAAGCCGCGGCGTGATGGGCGACGTGGAGATCTGGCCGGCGATCGCCTGGAACCGCTCGACCGCCTCCGGCCGCAGCGAGTAGAACACGAACGACGCGCGGCGCTCCGCCTGGACCCAGCCCGATTCCCGAAGCACCTTGAGATGGTGGCTCACGGTCGGCTGTGCGACCTCGCAGCAGGCGGTGAACTCGCAGGCGCACACGCCGTCCGTGCCCGGGCGTTCGGTCCCGGCCAGCTGGCGCAGGATCGCCAGGCGGGTCGGGTCGGCGGCGCCCTGGAGCAGCAGGGCATCGGGATCGGTCAGGCGCTTCATCCGTGAAGACGGTATTGACAAGTCTCGATATTGTCAAGTATCAATACAGCGAACGAGATGCCGGCAAGCCACCCCGCCGGTCGAAGGAGCCTGTGATGACCAGCGAGACCATCCACGACGAGGTCCGCGCACGGTACGCGGAGGCAGCGATCCAGGCCGGCCAGAGCAGCTGCTGCACGGACGGACCGGAGGCGATCGGGCCCGACCTTTACTCCGCGCTCGAGCGCGCGGAGCTGCCGGAGGCTGCCGTCCTCGCCTCGCTGGGCTGCGGCAACCCGATCGCGGTGGCAGAGCTCCACGAGGGCGAGCGCGTCCTCGACCTGGGCTCGGGCGGCGGCATCGACGTGCTGCTGTCGGCGCGGCGGGTCGGCCCGACAGGGCGCGCCATCGGGCTCGACATGACCGATGAGATGCTCGCGCTCGCCCAGCGAAACGCGGCCGAGGCCGGGGCGACGAACGTGGAGTTCGTCCGCGGCCACATCGAGGACATCCCGCTCCCCGCCGAGTCGGTGGACGTCGTGATCAGCAACTGCGTGATCAACCTCGCCGCCGACAAGCCTGCCGTGTTCCGCGAGATCGCCCGGGTGCTCCGCCCGGGTGGGCGCATGGGCGTCACCGACATCGTTGCCGAGGACCGGCTGACGGCCGCCGAGCGCGGCGAGCGCGGGTCGTACGTGGGCTGCATCGCCGGGGCGCTGTCGTTCGCGGAGTTCCGGTCCGGCCTCGAGGCAGTTGGCCTGACCGACATCTCGCTCACGCCCACCCACGAGGTTGCCGAGGGCATGGTCAGCGCCATCGTGAAGGCAACCAAGCCTGCGGACGCGAAGCCTTTGGTCGATCTGTCGCGGCAGCCGCTCCCGCTCGCGGGGTCGGGGTGCTGCGGCGGCGACGGCTGCTGCTGACGGACGCACAATCGGGCGACACACGCACGGAGGCGTTCGATGGGCGAGCGGCACACCGTCAATGACCTGCTCACGGAATCCCGGTCGCGGATCGAACGCCTGGACCCTTCGGCCACGCGGGCGGCGCTGGCCGCCGGTGCGCTGGTGATCGACACGCGCTGCGCCGACCAGCGCCGGGAGACCGGGGTGATCCCGGGCTCGATGCATGTACCGCTCTCGGTCCTGTTCTGGCGGCTCGATCCGGCGTCTGGCTACGACGATCCGAGGCTCAACGACCTCGGGCGACAAGTGATCCTCGTCTGCGCGGACGGCTACTCGTCGAGCCTCGCGGCGGCGATCCTGCGGGACCTGGGGTTCGCGCGTGCCGGCGACCTCGACGGTGGGTTCAGCGCCTGGCAGGCCGCCGGGCTGCCCGTAGACGCGCTCGAAGCCTGATCACCCCGGCGAGCCGGGGCGGGCACCGCCGGCGGGCCGGGAGGGGGGCAAGGTGCTGGTCGGGGCGGTGGGATTCGAACCCACATCCTCGTGCTCCCAAAGCACGTGCGCCACCGTTGCGCCACGCCCCGACTGGTTCTTGTGCTCAGGAAGCGCATGTGCTTCGTGAGCGACACCCGGAAGCCTACCCTACAGCGCTCGCGGCGCACGATACCCGGCGCCATCGGTCCGCCGTGACGTCCCGGCGACTTCGGGCAATCGGTCTCTTCGTATCGTGCATCCCTGCGACCACGCTCCGCCCGTTCGCGGGGAGCGATGACGCACGGCCCACACCTCCGCCGCCGGGACTGCGCCGAGCCACTGGCGAGACCGACCCGCGAGGCCCGCGTCCCAGGGAGTTCTGCCGTGCGTCGATCCTTCGGTCTGGCGACCGTGCTGGTCGCCCTCTCGCTCGCGTTCCCGCTCGCGACCAGCGCCGCGCCGCCATGGTCGCGCATCCCGCCCGGCAGCGTGGTCGCCGACTTCGGGTCCGGGCAGGTGTGCCCGGCGGCGACGGGCGAAGTGATCATCACCTACCTCGGCGGGAGCAGCGGTGACGTCGTCAAGTGGGACGGCAGGATTATGGCTATGGGCGGCGGCCCCTACGAGGTCACCTCTGTCGCCGCCGGCAAGTCCGTCATGGTGCACACCGACGGCATGATCACCCCCTCGCCGGACGGGAACATCCAGACAAGCAGCGGCACGATCATGTGGGGCTTCCTCCCGGGTGACACCGGCCCGGGGGACCAGTCCGTCGGGCGCCTGTTGGCCATGACGGGTCATCAGATCTCGCAGTACTCGCCTCGTGCGTTCAGCTACTCAGGGAAGGCCGTCATGGACGTCTGCGCGGCGATCTCGTAGCGCGGCGCTCCCGCAACTGGCGCACGCGGCGCACGATACCCCGGCGCCGCTCTGCCGATCGGCTTGCCGCGAACTTCGGGACCTCGTCTGGCACGAACGGATCATTGGACCCGATCAAGTACGCGGGTCGTGTCCCCAGACTTGGTGTAACAGCGGGGCTGTGAACGAATGCGGCCACCGCGTCATCCTCGCGTCGTTGGATCTGCAACCGACGACACGGAGAACACCACGATGGCCGATGACAGCATGGCCGTGCTCGACACGGTCCGCAAGGCGATCAGCGACGGGGACGTCGACTTCCTGCGCGAAGGGGTGCGGGTCCTCGCCCAGGCGGTCATGGAAGCGGAGGTCACCGAGCGCACGGGCGTGCCCAGGGGTGAGCGTGACCCGGAGCGCCGACTGACGCACCGCAACGGGTACCGGGACCGTCGCTGGGACACGCGGGTGGGCACCCTCGAGCTCGCGATCCCGAAGGTCCGCGACGGCTCGTACTTCCCGTCCCTGCTCGAGCCGAGGCGTCGGGCCGAGCGCGCCCTGCTCGCGGTCGTGCAGGAGGCGTATGTCGCCGGGGTCTCCACGCGCCGAGTCGAGGACCTCGTCGAGGCCCTGGGCATTGCCTCGATCAGCAAGAGCGAGGTCAGCCGCATCTGTGCCGCGCTCGACGCCGAGGTCGAGACCTTCCGCTCCCGCCCCCTCACGGGTGAGGCGTACCCGTATCTCTGGCTCGATGCCACGTACGTCAAGGTCCGCGAGGCGGGCCGGGTCACCTCGATGGCGACCCTGGTCGCGATCGGCGTGGCGACCACCGGCGAGCGGCGGGTGCTGGGTCTCGAGCTCGCCGCGGGCAACGACGAGGGCAGCGCCTGGCCGGCCTTCATCCGGGACCTGGTGGAGCGCGGCCTGCACGGTGTCCGCCTGGTCATCAGCGACGATCACCGCGGCCTGGTCAAGGCGGTCAGGGAGCAGCTCCTGGGCGCCGCGTGGCAACGGTGCAGGGTCCACTTCACCCGCAACGCCCAGGACCTCGTGCCCCGCTCGGCGCGAAGCATGGTGGCGACGGTCGTGCGCTCGATCTTCGAGCAGCCCGACGAGGCGTCGGCCCAAGAGCAGCTGCGCCGGGTGGCGGACGGTCTCGAGGCCCGGTTCCCCGCGGTCGCAGCGCTGCTCGCCGACGCCGAGCCGGACCTGCTCAGCCACTTCACGTTCCCCGAGAGCCACCGCCGCCAGATCCGCTCGACCAACCCGCTGGAGCGGCTCAACAAGGAGCTCAAGCGCCGCACCGCGGTCGTCGGCATCTTCCCGACCCGGGGCTCGCTCATCCGCCTCGTCGGGATGATCCTCGCCGAGCAGGACGACGAGTGGCAGGACGGCCGGCGCTACTTCCGGCCGGAGACCATGGCGGTCATCGACGCTGTCATCGAGCACGAGGAGGTGGGCCGGGCGCTGCTGATGGCGAGCTGACGGACGACGCGCGAGGACGACGCGCTGTTACACCACGTGCTGGGACTTGACCAGTACGCGGCGAACGGGCGCTGCCTGCTCCGTCTAGCTCGAATGTCGCGGCCCGGCCAACAGCGCTGCGACGTGGAAGTTGAGGGGGAGGGTGTCGGGCGGGCGTGATGTGATCGCGGAAGTCAGCAGGCGGCATCAAGCTGCGATGACGGGGGCTCGCCAATCTTCGGACTAGCGTATTGCCGCAGGTCGACGACTAGGCCTCGTGGATCAGATTGGCCCCGGGTGGCCAAACCGGCGACAGTGAAGCAGCCGTTGCCCGAGCTCCCAATCACCCCTGCGCCCAACGAGGCAGGGAGATCGGGGACGGAGACGTGGCCGAGTGCAGTGGGCCACGTCCCGATGTCGGCAGCCAGCGTCGCATACGCGGTTCCAGCGCCAGTATCTCCGACGATGGCGGCCGCCGTGGCATTAGGAAGGTTCCATCGGAAGCTCACCACGTGACTCGTCTCTGGGCCGGTTGCCCTCCAGAAGCCGGGCGCGATTTCGATAACAGGCGGGCTCACCGGCACGGCGACGGTAACTGGAAAGGTGGATGCGGCCCGGTAGCCGCTTTCGTTCGGGGCCACCGATGCCCGGACAACGTCCTCGAAGTCGGTCAGCTGCCAGCCGCGAGAAGGCGCGGCTATGACGAAGCCAAAGGAAGTTGCATCGTTAGGACATTCCTGATCGAAGCCGCACGGGCGACTCCAGACATACACAAACAGGCCATATGGACTGGAGGAGCACGAGCCGCCAACCTCCATCACCACGGCCCCCGTCTCTGCATCCTGCGTCGCATCGCAGCTAAACGGCTGGATCGGGCGTGGAGCCACGCTCACGCTGACCGCGGGAAAGTCACCGCCGTGGCATTCATGACCGGTCCGGATCCCGAACAACCCATAGGTTGGGTCGCAGCCTTCGATCAGGAGTTCCCATGTCGAGTCCGTCACGCCGTCGAGGCTGAATTCGGCATCGCCGTGATCCCACGTGTCTGTGTTGTCGGCATCGCCGACGGTGGACTGAAGGATCCAGCCGTCAGGGTTGTCACCAGAAGGGTGATCGACTGATGTGTTGTACACGTGAACGTTGAACCAGTCGTGACTCGATCCAGGTGTACGCCATCTCACCCGCAACGCTCTGCCTGGATTGCGTGGCTCGACCCACGCCTCCACGACCCGTTCGGCGCCTGGCGGATCCCCCACGTGGATCGCGAGCTGGCCGTTCTCGAACTTCCAGATCTGCCAATCGTGGACCGTGCCGGCCGCCTCGACGAGACATCCCAAGGCGATCGCAAGCAGCGGAGCTCCCGGCGCTGCGGCCACCGGCGCGTCGAAGTCCGCTTGCAGCACCGTTGGAAGTGTCAGGTGCAGCGGGCATTGCGACGCATCCTTTGCTGGGAAGGGGTGCGTCGGCATCTGCAGGTCGAAACCGCACATGAATCCCTCGGCCACACAGAGTCGCGGTTGGGCAGTGTCGTTCTCCCTGGTCACGTGCGGGAGCCCGAACCGGATCGTCTGGCTGCGGTCGAGGCCCACGGCGGATGGGATCAGTGTGGTTTCGCGCATGATCCCCGGCTGATCCGCCCACAGCTGGTCGTGCTGCTTGTTCGCAGCAATCACATCGGGCGCGATGATCCCGCCGAAGAGCCCAGCAAGCCCACCGACCACGGCCCCGACAGCCGCACCTACCGGCCCGGCCACTGATCCCGCAAGCGCGCCGAGACCGGCGCCGGCAGCCGCCCCGCCGAGTGCGAACCCGGCCGCCGACACCGCTCCCTGCGGGGGCGGCCCAGGATCGCCAGGTGCCACGGGGGTGCCGCCCGCGACCATCGTCCAGTTGCGGTTGCCGGAGACGAGCTCGGTACCGCCGTTCGCCTGAGCCCACAGCGCCGGATCATCAGCAATCGGCGAGGTGTGGTGGATGGCCTGCACATACGTCACTCGGTTCGCTGCGTCGTTGGCGAACCGCTGGACCAACCAGCTCGAGATGGCCGAAGGTGGGCGATAGGTTGTGTCGGCGATGTCGGTGAATTCAGTCAGGAACCCCACCGGGGCCGTCGCGAGCTCGGGGTACTTGATCAGGCTCGTCAAGGCCGGATCCCCGTCGGGATCCCGTCCGTTGTCGAGTTGCAGGTCGATGTCTTCGTGCACGTGTTGCACAGGCCCGACGAGTAACGCCAGCTCGGCAACCGAGGCGCTCGTCGGGCCGGTGCCCAGCCACCATTCGGAGCGCGCATAACGATCTGGTTCGGGCCGCCTCCGGAACGGCCGGTGGTCGCGGTCCATGTTGGCCGACACGGACTCCTTGGCAAAGATCCAGTCGAGGACCCCCTCGGATGCGGCCTGGATTGACGCGTCGCCGCTGTAGTCATGCAGCAGGAGCAGAGCTTTCAGCTGGTAGCGTCCATACGGCAACGCGTTGTACTCGTAGAAATCGCCTCGGACGATCTGCTGGAGAAAGCGCAGGATCCACGTCCGGTTGGTCGAGTTGTCGTAGTCGGATCCGAGGTTCTGACCTGCGAGCAATGCGTTGATCAGGTACTTGTCGGATTCCTGGAGCAGGAGATGGTTCTCGGACTCGATCACCGCATACCCGAGGCACGAGCCGTCGGGCGACACATACGGGTCCTCCCGAGCGGGTCCGCCCCACGGCTTGAGCACGTCGCGCAGGTGTGACATCGTGCCTGCCGGGATGAAAGAGCGGTACTTTGAGATGAGGTGGAGGAGCTGTGCCAGGGTGACATCGAGATCACCTGACCTCGTGCACGGCGAAGTGTCGGACGTGGTCCCGGGCTTCTGGTCGCTCGGGAGGGCGAGGTCCGCCAGCCAGGCGAGGACGTCGCTCCTCGGCGTTCGGCCGCTGATCGGACACGGCGTCACCCGCCGGGCGCTGACGGTTGCCCTGGCGACCTGATCCTCCCCGGCGGCAGGGCCAGACAAGGGCACAACGGTGTAGCACGGGAGCCACGATGGGAATGCTGCATCAATCCGTTTCGCCATCGAGCCCGAGTCCGGGCTGGCCAGCTGCGTGGCATCAAGTCGACTGGCGAAGTCGAAGGTGCTGGTACCGGGATCAAGCCAGGGCGTGAGCTGCATCCAACGGTTGACCCCGGGGCCTCCCTTCGGGTCGGGTGGGCGGTAGCAGGGTGCCCGCACACACGCCCAGAGCGCGACAGGCTTCGTTTCGGTGGTGGTCTGGTAGACGCCTCCGTGATCCCAGGCCGCGTTCGCGGCTGGCTCGGGCGGCTCCGCACGTGAAGGGCGTGCCGACGCGACGATCGCGTTCGTGGGGAGTCCGAGCCACCAGATCGTCCAGCCATTCACGCCCGCGATCGCCACGACCTCGCTCGTCCCAGCAGCGGGAGTCTCGATCAGGATCCATCCTCGCTGGAACTTCTGCGCATATCCCTGCCAAGGGGGGCCCGGAACCAGCCCTGGGTCCCCGACCGGACAGCCGAGGGGCCCGCTGCTGCCGTCGCCTTCGCCAACATCGGTCCACAGTTGCTGGAGGATGACGACTTCGGAGGCGGTCATGAGGCCGCCCGACCCGATTGTTGCGCCGGGGCATCGCAGACTCGCGGCAGCAACCGGCTGTGCATGGCATGCGACGAGCGCGATCCCGGCGGCGAGCGCCGCGATGACGATCGCGGTGACGACCGGTAGCCGTCTTCGCGTCATGGTGGAGGCCTCCTCCTAGCCCTGCGTCAGCGTTGATCCGCCGGCATCGGCAGGGTACGGGGGGCCGTCAATGGATGTGACCGGCCGGCTCCCGCAGCCCGCACTAGGCCGAGCTGAAAGCATTTCTCAGTCCGGCTTCCCGCGTGCTTCATTGGTACGCGCAGCGGCGCACCCGCATGGGAACTCGAGTCTGGATCATTCGAGATGGGCTCCGGCGGCGAGCGCGTCCTCTCGGAGGCGCGGCAGTGCCTCGTCCGACGCTGCAGCACTTCGAGCAAAGACCATGACGCGATCGATGCCAAGGTCGCGCAAACCGCCAAGCTGATCGACCCGCGCCTGGCCCGGCAAATCGCCGCGCTCCCACCACAGGTGGTGGACCCAGAGTCGGAGTGTCTTTGGGTGGCTGACGGCTTGGCGGTGATGCTGCACAGGCGCGAGAGCCCGACGCTCGTGAAGGTCCGGGTCCGGACCCGCGACATGGTGGTCCTGCAGCGGCTGCGCACCCGTCTGGGTGTCGTGCAACCGGGGGACGATCGAACGCCTCGCCGACCGCTGATCAGGGCACCGCGGGCCATGCCGAGAGCAGCGTTGAGCGCGACACCGCGCGTTGCACACTACGTCCTTGCCCTCGGCCAACGATAGGATGGGAGCCGCCGGCCTGCCGGGCCGGCCGCGCGTCCCCAAGCCGGCGCCCGGGCCGCTACGGGCGGCGCTGCATGCCGCGGTTTGACGCTGAGCGCGACGTAGGAGGGAGTGCACCGGTGAGCGATCCCGAGCAGCACGGTCAGCCCCAGGCAGACGCACCGGCGGAGGGCGTCAGCACCCCGGGCATGGACGCCCCGGGATCCGACGGCGCGAATGCCGCTGGCGCAACGGGCGCGGAGCCGCCTGCCGCGCCCGCGGTCGAGGCCACGGCGCCCCAGGCCCCGGCACCGGTCGCTGCACCGATCGAGACCAGCGTTGTGCCGCCGGCCTTGCCGCCGGCCGCTCCCCCGGTTGCCGCAGCCGCGGCGGCTGTGCAGCCGGCACCGACCAGGAAGCGTGGCCGAGGCGTGGTGGCGATCCTGATCAGCATCGTCACGCTCCTGTTCGGGGTGCTCCAGGCGCTGCTCATCATGCGGATCGTGCTGCTGGTGGTGATCGCGAACCAGGACGACAACATCGTGTCCTGGATCCTGTCCGTGACCGAACCGTTCATCGAGCCCTTCCGCGGCATGTTCCAGCTGGATGTGGTGACGAACGACCGGGGATCCGTGCTCGACGTGGCCGCGATCGTCGCCCTGATCGCCTGGACCCTCATTGAGACCCTGATCGTGTCGGTCCTGCGCGTCTTCCGCCGTCGCTCCTAGCCCCAGGAGGCGCTCGAGGCGACGCGGAGCGCCGGGAACCCGAGGGCATCGAGCCGTGTACCAGGCGACGATGAAGACGCGCACGCCTCGCACGGTCCAGGGTCTCGCGGGGATCGCCGTGGTCGTCGTCCTGCTGGCCGCCGCGGGACCGGCCACCGCGGGCTCGGTGCCGACCGCGACCGACGCCGGACCCGAGGCATGGCTGGACCGCGCCGTGCCGGCGGACCCGAAGCCCGGCTCCACGCTCAGCA
This sequence comes from uncultured Chloroflexia bacterium, assembly GCA_963732805.1. GTDB lineage: Bacteria > Chloroflexota > Limnocylindria > Limnocylindrales > CSP1-4 > CAIXZV01. Next base: position 330,059 of record CAVTAW010000002.1, on the reverse strand, counting down.
TCGGGTTCATGGTCTGGGATCCGGCCGCCCGGACGCTCGTTCGCGACGTCACTCCGTTCGTGCGTCTTGCGCCGGCGGGCGGCGGGACGGCGGTCCAGGTGCCGGCGACCGTGGACTGGCCCGCGCACTACATCGCGGCAGTTGCGGTCCCCGATGGCGGAGCCGGCAAGCTCGAGATCGGGCTCGCCGGTCGCGCGTGCGATGCCACGGGCTGCCAGGAAGCCGACGCGATGTACCGGGTTGCCGGTGTCGGGCCACCACCCGGGACGCCGCTTCCGGCGGTCGCGTCCGCACGCATCCAGCTGCCGGCCACCGCGATGGTCGCCGGCCGGCCTGTCGCCCTGGCGGTCGCGCTGACGCCGTCGGCCGACTGGGATGCGACGACGTTCCCGTTTCCGGCCACCGTCGTGCTCCAGGCGTCGGTGCTTCGGGGGCCGCCTCTCGCGGACACGACCGCGATCGCCGTCGCGGGAGCGCCCGGCCGATACGAAGCCGCCGTGACATTCCCCGACGCCGCAGACTCCGTCGTGACGGCCGGGGCCGCCGCGGACGGCGGAGCGCCGCTCCCGTTCTCGACCTCGTCGGTCAGGCTCACGGTGGATGCGGACGGCGGCGGCGCCGAACCGACCGACACCGGAACCGCAGCTCCGCACCCCGAGCAGCCCGGCTCGCCTGTGCCCGCGCTGCCCGCCGCCATCGCCGTGGTGGCGCTGGTCCTGCTGCTCCTGCTCGTGATCGGCTACCGCCGCGCTCGTGCGGCGGGCGACGGCGGCTGACCCAGTCGGGTGGCGCGGACCACCGCGTCGACCGGTCGCGGGTCGTCACCCGGGCCACGGCGGACGGCCTCGGCCTGATCCACGCGGAAGCCGGCCGGAAGGTCGCCGACGATCTCGGGAGCGGTGAACAGCACGTCGGGGTCCTGCGGGCCGCCGACCCCGCGGCCGAGGTTGGTTCGGTCGTGGCCGATTACCAGGAACGTGCCACCGCGGGCAACCGCCGCGGCGGCCCGCCCGTACACGAGCCGGCGCTCGTCGGACGGGAGGTGGATGAAGGCCAGGAGCACGAGGTCGAACGATGCTTCCGGTGGCTGCCATTCGAGCAGATCGGCCAGCTGCCATGCGATGCCCGGCGCACCCGCCGACACCGCTCGTGCTCGCGCGCGGTCGATGGCGACGGTCGAGAAGTCCACGGCCGTCACCTGCCACCCCTGCTGGCCCAGCCAGATGGCGTTGCGGCCGTCGCCGGTCCCGAGGTCCAGCGCACGCCCCGGTGCAAGGACCCGGCATGTGCCGACCAGCGTCGGGTCGGGCTCAACCGACTCGATCGCATCGTGGGCCGCGTGGCGCTCGTTCCAGCGGTCTCGCCGCGACATCGGCGGCTCGGACGACATGCCGTCAGAACCCCAGCGCCCGGAGGGCGGGGCCCATCCGCCGCGCCGCCCGGGAGCGATGCGAGATCTCGTTCTTCGCCTCCGCGCTCCATTCACCCAGCGTGCGCCCACCGGGCGGCTCCGAGGCCGGCTCGAAGATCGGGTCGTAGCCGAAGCCGCTGGTCCCCCTGGGCACGGTCGCGATGCGGCCGCGGCAGGTCCCTCTGCGGACCAGCGTACGCAGGCCGCCGCGCGGTCCGGCGAGCTCGGGCTGCGCGAGGGCGAGCACGCACACGTACCGAGCGCCTCGACGATCGGCCGGCAGCGTGGCCAGGTCGCGCAACAGCTTCGCGTTGTTGTCATCGTCGGTGGCGGCGGGGCCGGCATAGCGCCGGGTTCGGACGCCAGGACCGCCACCGAGAGCATCGACCTCCAGGCCGGAATCGTCGGCGAGCGTGGGCAGACCGGATCGCTCGGCGTAGTAGCGCGCCTTGATCCGGGCGTTGGTCTCGAACGTCTCCCCGGTCTCGTCCGGTTCGCCGGGGATCCCGACGTCATCGGGCGAGACGAGCTCCACGCCGTCGCTGAGCGCGAGCAGGTCCCGCAGCTCGCGCAGCTTGTGGCGGGACCGCGTGGCGACGAGCAGGCGCCGCCGACCGGCACCCGGCGAGGCCCCTGTTCCCAGCGGCACTAGCGCCGAACCTTCGCCAATGCCTCGGTCTGCGCCTGGAACAGCCGGCCCAGGCCGACGTTGGCGAGGTCGAGCAGCTCGTCCAGCGAGGCCCGGTCGAACGGCTTGCCCTCGGCCGTGCCCTGGAGCTCGACGTACGCGCCTGCGTCGGTGCCGACGACGTTGAAGTCCACCTCGGCCCGCGAATCCTCCGAGTAGTCGAGATCCAGGAGCTTCATGCCCTCGATGATGCCGACGCTGACCGCCGCCACGTGACCCACCAGGTGGCGATCCATGCCGTAGGTGATCAAGGCCGCCGCCAGCGCCACGTAGCCACCCGTGATCGAGGCGGTGCGAGTCCCGCCGTCGGCCACGATCACGTCGCAGTCCACGGTCACCGTCCGCTCGCCCAGGCGGGACAGGTCCACGACACCGCGCAGCGATCGTCCGACCAGGCGTTGGATCTCGTGCGTGCGACCGCCGATCCGACCCTTGGCCGCTTCTCGCTCCGACCGCTCGGCCGTTGCCCGCGGCAGCATCTCGTAGGTGCCCGTCACCCAGCCTGTTCCCTTGCCGCGGAGATGGGGCGGCACCCGATCCTCGATGGTCGCCGCGCACAGGACCTGGGTGTCACCGAACCGGATCAGGCACGAGCCTTCGGCCCACTTCTGGACGCCGAGCGTGATCTCGATCGGTCGCAGGTCGCCCGGCTGGCGGCCGTCGGCACGCACGTAACCACGGTTGCCGATCGTGCCCGGACTGGAGGCGCTCGCGCCCCCGCCCGCACTCCCGCTCGCGCCCCCGCCACCCGGCCGATTGCCGATGCTCATGCTGTCGCCTCCCGGCGCTCGTCTGCCTTGGCGGCATCCCAGAGCGCATCCAGCTCCTCGAACGACAGATCGCGGAGCGCTACGCCGCGCGCTGCCGCGGCCCCTTCCACGTGCCGGAACCGCCGGCGGAACTTGTCGTTGGCCGAGCGCAACGCGGCCTCCACCTCGATGCCGGATTTGCGCCCGACGTTGACCAGCACGAACAGCAGGTCGCCCAGCTCCTCGGCCCGGTGGCCGGCGTCGTCGGCCGCGACCAGCTCGCCGGCCTCCTCGTGCACCTTGTCCAGCACGCCGTCGATGGACGGCCAGTCGTAGCCCAGGTTGGCGGCACGCTCCTGCATCTCCTGGCTGGCCGCGAGCGCCGGCAACGATCGGCTGATCCCGTCGAGCGCGCTCCTGGGTGCTGCGGATCCTCCCTCGGAGGCGGCCGCAGCCGCGCGTTCGCCGGCCTTGATCCGCTCCCACTGGCGGTTGACGTCCGACGCCGTTCGCGCCTCGGCCTCCCCGAACACGTGAGGGTGGCGGCGGACGATCTTGGACGCGATCGCCGTCCACACGTCGGTCAGGTCGAACACGCCCTCCTCGGCCGCGAGCTGGGCGTGGAGGACGACCTGGAGCAGCAGGTCGCCCAGCTCGCCCGCGAGCTCGGGCGTGGCCCCGGCACCCAGCGCGTCGTAGACCTCGTAGGCCTCCTCGAGCAGGTGGCCCCGGAGCGATTCGTGCGTCTGCTCGCGATCCCAGGGGCAGCCGTCGGGCGCCCGAAGCCGGGCCGAGATCCAGGGCATGCCCCAGGGTGACGCGACATCCTCCACGGGCGGCACGGGCGGCAGGTACAGGGGTCCTGCGAGGTCGCCCTCGACCATCCCCCCGACGGTGGTGCCGTCATCGCGGCCGAAACGGCCGACCGGGTGGTCGGCGGGGTAGAGCCGACGGAGGACGAGCAGCGGACCAGCGCCCCTCGGGCCATGGCGGCCGGGCAGCGGCGCGGAGCGTGAGTCATGGTCAGCCCGCAGGAGCGCGGCGGGGACGATCAGCACTGGCTGGGACGGCTCGATCACCGTCCCGACCAGGTGCTCGGTGATGATCACGCCCAAGCCGGCGGCCGGGTCCAGCCGCCATCGGAGTCGGGCCTCGGCGAGAAGGGCGTCGAGCATCGTCCGGCGGGTCTCGGACGGCTCAGCTGGTCGCGGCGCCCGTGATCGACGGGTCGCGGGTGATGTCGTACCCGGCCTTCTGCTGCGAGTACCAGGTGGAGAACGCGGAGCTCTCCAGGCTCGCCTTCTGGGCCGCGTCGGGCGAGCGGGTCTCCTCCTGCGAGACGAAGAACAGGTAGACGCCGTCACCGTCGATGTTGAGCGGGTCGCTGATCTTGCCGACGGGTGCCGCGAAGATGGCGTCCTGGATCGCCGGCGTCAGCTGGAACTTGCCGACCCAGCCGATGTCGCCACCCTGCGCTGCCTCGGCCTTCTCGGAGTTGTCCCGCGCGGCATCCGCGAACGACAGCGTGCCAGCGTCGATCTGCTGCTTGAGGTGGTTCGCCCACTCGAGGTCGGTCGGGTAGTGCATCACCTGGATGACATGCCAGCCGAACTCGGACTTCACGGGCGGCAGGAGCTGGCCGGGCTGCAGGCCCGGCGCGAAGATCGCCGCGGCAAAGGCGGGGTCGATCACGTCGTCCGTGGAGAAGTACGGCAGCTTGCCACCCGAGGTCTTGGCGGCCGACTCGTCGCTCTCCGCACGCGCGATGGAGTCGAACAGGCTCGGATCGGCCTTGAGCTTTGCGTACGTCGCGTCGGCCTTCGCCTTCGCCTCGGCCCAGGCCGGGTCGTTCGGGTCCACCTTGGAGGCATTGTTGGGATCGTGGTTGGGTGAGTACAGGATGTGCCGGACGCGGATGGCGCTCGGGCCCGTCTCGCTGCTGCCCGTCTGCATCCAGATCTCGGCCACCTTGCGCTGGGGCGCCGGGGCGATGGCCTGGGCGACGATCGCGTCGTTGAGCTTCTGGCGCACGACGTCGCGGCGGATCGCGGCGCGGAAGTCGTCCATGCTGATCCCGGCGTCGGCGATCTGCTGGTCCAGCGTCGCATCCACGACCGGCGCGATGATCTCGGTCGCGCGCCCGATCCGGTAGGTCCCGTCGGCGCCTTCGATCACGTCGGTGGGGGTGTCCTTGGCTGCCGCCATGACCGCGTTCACGAAAGCGGTGTCGAGTGACGCGAACTTGTCGATGAAGCCGACGTCACCGCCCTGGTCCTTGGACGCATCGGTGGACACCGACTTGGCGACGGTCTCCCAGTCCTTGCCTGCCTTGAGGTCCGCAAGCGCCTGCTCGGCCTTGGTCTTCGCGGCCGCCTTCTCGGCATTGGTTGCCTGCGTCTCACCGGCGGCGAGCTCCGGGGCCACGGCGATCAGCCACGCATGACGCAGCTCCGGCGTGGTCGCCTCGTCGGCGAGCTGGGCATCGACATCGGTGTCCGTGACCGTCACGCCCTGGCCCGGCTCCAGGTCGGCCATCACGACGCCGTCGATCAGCTGCTCCAGCGCGATCGCGTCGGCGTTCTGGGTCCGCTGGTCGAGCGCCGACTGGCGCGCCTGCGCGTCCGCTGTTCGCAGGTGACCGGCCGTGAGCAGGTTGCGGAGCCTGCGCGCCATGTAGTCGGTTCGGAACGCGTTGATCTCGAGCTGCTTGTTGAAGGCGTCCTTGGAGATCGTCTCGCCGTTGACCGTGGCCGCGGCCGCCAGGTGGTCGTTGTACCAGGAGACGCCGAAGGCGAGCACGAGCAGGAGGAGCGCCGCGATGACCGTGAGCCCGAAGCCGATGTTGAGCAGCATCGAGCGCCGGTCCCGATCGTCCCAGGTGCGGGCACGAGTGGTTGGCCGGGCGCGGAATGTCATTGGGTCGGAGGATCCTCGTGGTGACAGCCGCCCGCGAGGCGCGTCGTGAGCGCCCGGGGCACGGCGCGCAATGGTACCGCATGCGTGCGCGATGCTCGCCGGACGGGGCCCGTGCTACGCTTCCGCGCCGTGACTGCCACATCCGAGGCGCCCTCCTCATTCCGATCGTCGTCGGTTCGCCCCGGCCCGCTGGACCTCGTCCGAGCCGGTATCAGCGACATCCTGTCGCGACGCCGGCTGATCAGCTACCTCGTGCGCGCCGATCTCAAGAAGAAGGGCGCCGACACGCTGCTGGGGAACGTGTGGTGGGTGGTGGACCCCCTGCTCCAGATGCTCGTCTACGTCGTCCTGGTCGGGGTCATCCTCCAGCGCGGCAACGTCGATGCGTTCCCGTTGTTCGTGTTCTGCGCGATCCTGCCCTGGAAGTGGTTCGACTCGTCGGTGCGGGACGGCACCACCTCGGTGGTCTCCCAGGAGCGCCTGATCAAGCAGATCTACTTCCCGAAGCTGGTGCTGCCGTTCGCGAGCGTGATGGCGGGCGTCGTCAACTTCGGGTTCGGGTTGATCCCCCTGGTCGCGCTGACCGCGCTCGTCTACCCCAGCCACGCCTCGTTCTGGCTTCTCCTGTACCCGCTCGTGGGCGTGGTCCAGCTCGTGTTCTCACTGGCGGTCGCCACGCTCACCAGCGCGGTCAACGTGTTCTATCGCGACGTCGGGAACCTGACGCGCCATCTGCTGCGGATCTGGTTCTACCTGTCGCCGGCGCTGTACGGCATGGACCAGGTCGCGAAGATCACCAAGCAGCACGAATGGGTGGGGGTGCTGTACGCGCTCAATCCATTCACGCAGCTGTTCGTCGCGTACCGCAACCTCGCCTACTTCGGCACGTCACCGGACTGGGGACCGCTCGTGGTCCTGCTGCTCGTGTCGACGGTGCTGCTGCTGCTGTCCATCCTGTTCTTCAAGCGCGTCGAGCCGACGTTCGCCAAGGTCCTGTGACGAGCTTGGCCACCTCCAGCACGCCCGCCCCGGCCCACGGCCGCTATCCGATCCTCGCCCAGGAGCTCGGGGTGCGCTACAGCCTCAAGCTCACGCGCAAGCAGACGATCAAGGACTCGGTCGTCCGGCGTGTCCGACGAGAGGGCGACCCGGACTTCTGGGCGCTGCGCGACATCTCGTTCCATCTCGTGCATGGAGAGTCGCTCGGGGTGATCGGACCCAACGGCGCGGGCAAGAGCACGCTGCTCCAGGTGCTGGCCGGAATCCTGATGCCGTCCGAGGGCGTGGTCGAGGTGGAGGGCCAGATCTCGAGCCTGCTCACGCTCGGCGTCGGGTTCGACGAGGAGCTGAGCGGCATCGACAACATCAGGCTCGCGGGCGCCTTCATGGGGTTCGACCACAAGGTGGTGGAGGAGCGGCTGCCGTCGATCGTGGAGTATGCCGAGCTGGGCCAGTTCATCGACGCGCCGATCAAGACCTACTCGTCGGGCATGCGCGCCCGGCTGGGCTTCTCGATCGCGACCTCGGTCGAGCCGGACATCCTGCTGCTCGACGAGGTCCTCGCGACCGGTGACGCGGTGTTCCGCGAGAAGTCCAAGCAGCGCGTGCTCGAGCTGGTGCGCCAGGCAAAGGCGATCGTGCTCGTGACCCACGACATGAACTGGGTCACGGAGTACTGCAACCGGGCGATCCTCATCGAGCAGGGTCGGATCATCCTCGACGGTGCGCCGGAGGACGTCGTGGCGCTGCACCAGGAGCATGCCGCGCAGCGCAAGGCGGAGGCGGCCGCGAAGGGCGTGCTCCAGCTCCGGAGGCCGAGGCCCGGCCGGCGTCGCTAGGGGGCGTCAGGTCGGGCGATGCCCGCCCGAGTTACGCTCGCCCGCGGATCGCCCGGGCCAGCGCCGTCACGAGGCCGAAGGCGGCACCGGCGACCAGCGCACCGCGCCAGTCGAGCAGCGGCTTTACCTCGCCCGAGACCTGCTGCGCGATCATCACCAGCACGCCCGTCGGCCGGTTGACGGTCACGCGCTGCGCGATCAGCGTCCGGACCAGGCTCTGCTCGAGGATCGCGTCCCGGGCGGCAACGCTGCCGGCGATCCCCTGCGTCACGCGTGCCTCGCCCGCCAGCGCCGCCCCGATGGTGCCGAACTCCACTCCCAGGCGATCGGCCCTGGCGGCACCGATGCCGCCCCACTGGACGAACACCTCCTCGGCGTCGAGCGCGCCGATGCCCCCGACGGAGACCTCCACGTTGCCCGCGGTCGCCTCTGCGATCCCGCCCCGCTCCAGGCGCAGCGTCGTGTGTCGCGACTCCCCGGACGGGGGCATCTCGGCGGTCTCGGCGTCGGTCGCCTCCTGGCGCGGCACATCGGCGCTTGCCGGACCCGGACCGACGGCGACGGGTTTCGCCGCGGTCCGGCGGCGGCGGCGCTTGGCGGGTGCGGGATTGGCGTCGGTCATCGCTCGTTCCTCGGTTTGGCGCTGGCGAGGCGTGTCCCCCGAGCCTACCCCACCGGGGTCCGATCGCCCACATCCGTCCGGCCCCAACGCCGGGTCCGCCGAGGATCTACCACAGCGGCGGCGGCCGAATTCGGCTATCCTCCGGCCGGATCGGCCGGGTCACGTCGACCGGGTCGTTGCCGCGCTGCCGAGACGCGCGGCGAGGGATGGCAGATGCACCGGATGCCGATGACCTTCATGGATCGCGCTCGATGAGCCGACCCCTCGCGGGTGCGCTGGTCGCCATCGTGCTCCTCGCCGGCCTGGGGCTGGGCGTGGTCGCCGGCAGCATCGTCGGAGCGTCGCCAGCCGCCTCGACCGTGGCGGTGGTCGAAATCTCCCTCGGCGCCACCGACAGCGTCGAGCGCGCCGGCGCCGTCGACGTCGCTCGAGCCGTCATCGGTCCCCTCGCCGTCCCCGAGCGCAACCCCGTCGCCAACCCCTACGCCCGCTCCGACACCGGTGCTCGTGCCGGCCCCCCTGACTGGCGTGCCCGTCAGCCCCAAGGTGGCCCAGCGTCACGTGATCGCGGTCATGATCGACGACCTCTACGCAGCTCGCCCGCAATCGGGGCTGTCCAAGGCGAGCGTGGTCTGGCAGGCGCCGGCCGAGGGCGGCATCCCGCGCTACATGGCGCTGTTCCAGGAGGGCGATCCGCCGGCGGTCGGGCCGGTCCGGAGCGCGCGGCTGTACTTCATCGCCTGGGCAGCGGAGTGGAACACGGTCTATGTCCACGCTGGCGGCTCCCCGCAGGCCAAGCAGCTGCTGTCCTCGTCCAAGGGCAGCGGCAAGGTCGTGTACAACGCGGACGCGCTCCGCTGGGAGGGCCGCTACCTGTGGCGGACCAAGACGCGATTCGCGCCGCACAACCTGTACACGGACGGCAAGCACCTCCGATCGCTGGCCAAGAAGGTGGGCGCCAAGGCCATCGACGCCGCGCCGAAATGGAAGTTCGCGCCCGATGCCGATCTCAGCCTCCGACCGGACGGCGGCACGATCCTGGTCCCGTACTCGTACAACAAGATCAAGTACGCCTACGACCGGAAGACCAACACCTACAAGCGGGCGGTGTCCGTCGAGGGCAAGCAGGTCGATGCCGCAACGAAGATCCGGATCGCGCCCAAGAACGTCGTGATCATGTTCATGCACTTCGCCCCGCTCAACGACGGCTCGCACAAGAGCCGCCTCGAGGCCAACTTCACGGGCAGCGGGACCGCCTACATCGCGACCAACGGCAAGACGATCAAGGGAACCTGGAAGAAGAAGTCGATGACCGCGCCGACCCGCTTCTACGACAAGAACGGCAACCAGGTCACACTCACGATCGGCCAGACCTTCGTCCAGGTCGTCCCGATGGGGACCAAGGTCACGATCAAGGACGGAGCCGTGCCGGCCGCCTCCTGAGCGGCGCGCCGTAGCGCCTCGCGAGCCGATCGAGGCGCGACTCCCGGTCTCGTGGAACGCTAGAGGAGGGGCGCCGGGCGGGCCGCCTCCGCCCACACGGCCCGCGTCTCGCGCGCCACGTCCGCCCATGTCCGCGCGGCATCCGGACGATCCAGCGTCGCGGCCACCAGCCCGGCGTGGAAGGCATCGTCGGCCCAGGCGGCGCGGATCGCCGTGGCGAGGCGCGCCGAGTCACCGGGCTCCACCAGGATCCCGGCCCGTCCCACGATCTCCGGCAGGGCACCGACCGCGCTGGCAACGACAGGGACCCCTGCGGCGAGTGCCTCGAGCGCGGCAAGGCCGCCGGCCTCCGACCGCAGCGGAAGGACCAGCAGCCTTGCTCCGGCAACCAGGGCCGCGAGCCTGGCGGGTGGCAGGCGGGGCGCGTAGACGATCGCGTCGGACACGCCCGCGCGCAGGGCCGCGCGGGCCACCGCGGCCCGGTCGTCCGGGGAGGCGTCCACCAGGCACACGCGGGGCGGCCATGCTCCGGCCGGCGTCGGCGGCGGGGACTCGTCGCGCAGCATCGCGAGCGCCGCGAGCAGCACCGGCAGATCGTGTCGGGCGTCGTGCCGGCCGGCATAGACCGCATACCGGGCCCCGAGGCCGAGGCGCTCCCGCTCGGCCACGGCATCGGCGGCCGCTTCGGGCCGGAACTCCGGTCGCGCCGCCAGCGGGACGACACGCAACCGGGCCTGGCGGAGGTGCAGCAGCCGGCGCGCCTCCGTGGCGGTCGCCCGGCTGGGCACGATGACCGCGGCCGCGTCCCGCAGCAGCCGGGCACGCAGGCGCAGGCCGAACCGGGCGGCGCGCCCACGCTGCCACGTCGCGGGCATCGCCCATGGAGCAAGATCGAGCACCACGGCGACCACCGGCATCCGGGAGGCGAGTGGCAGCGCCCCGGCCGCAGCGTGGTAGACGCTGCCCGCCGCACCACCCCGCTCGGCGTGCCAGCCCGCGCCAACGGATGCCCCCCGGAGCAGCATCGGGTCCACGGTCAGGGCACCGGAGCGCAGGAGCCGCGTGGGCGGGAGCAGGCGACGGCCGACCACCTCGAGGCCAGGCCAGCGCGGGCTCGGGTCATCGTGATCGGCGGCCAGCAGGAAGGCGAACGACTCCCCCGACGGGCGCTCAACCTGCAGTGCGCTCAGCAGGCGCTCGAGGTACGCGGCGGTCAGCGGGGCCCGATCGGGATCCTGGACCGGCCGCAGGTCCATGACCACCCGCACGCCGGGCAGGGAGGCCAGTGCCGGCTGTGTGGTCCCTGGCCTCCAGCCAGCACGCCCGTCGGACGTCACCGCGGAGGTCGGGCGGGCCCGCGTCCCCGCAGCTCGTCCCAGCGCAAGGTCATGACGACGAACAGGGCCTCGACGACGATCCGGCGGCTCATCTTGGACTGGCCGACCCGGCGATCGCGAAACGTGATCGGGACCTCCAGGACCCGGGCGCCGAGCCGCGACGCGCGATAGGTCATCTCGATCTGGAACACGTAGCCGCCGGCGCGGATCCCGTCGAACGGCACCGCCGCCAGCGTCGGCGCACGCCACGCCTTGAACCCGCCGGTGAGATCGTGCGGGGAGAGGCGGAGCACCAGTCGCGCGAACAGCGACCCGCCCCGTGAGATCAGCCGCCGTGCGAGGCCCCAATCCGTGACGCCGCCACCATGCACGTAGCGCGAGCCGATCACGAGGTCGGCCTGCCCGTCTACGATCGGTGCGATCAGCCCGGGCAGCGCCGAGGGGTCGTGCGACCAGTCGGCGTCCATCTGCACCACGATCTCGGCACCTGCATCGAGGGCGTGTTCGAACCCGTCGAGGTACGCGCGACCGAGGCCCTGCTTGGCCGGCCGGTGACGGACCCGGACGCGCTGGTCCTCGGCTGCGAGCGCGTCGGCAATGTCGCCCGTGCCGTCCGGCGAGCCGTCGTCGACAACCAGGAGCGTCGCGGCAGGCAGCGCGGCCAGGATCGCGGCGCTGATCCCGGGGAGGTTTGGCGCCTCGTCATAGGTGGGCAGCACGATCCAGGCGCCCGCACCGGGCGGAGTCGGGGTCAGCTCGGGGTCGGTGGTCATCGGCCGTGAGTGTACGGGTCACCGGGCAGATCCCGCAGCCGGCTCAGGAGATCACCCTGATCGGCACCGTCAGCTGGTTCACCCGGCCGCCCGAATCCTTCGCGCTGATCTGCAGCGATGCCTTGCCCGTCGGGCCTGACCGGACCCGGAACGACGCCCGATAGGCACCGCTCGAGAGACGCGTGGCCCGCACGGTCACCACCGACCGGCCCGGCTGCGTGAACCGGACGCTGGGCAGGCCGCCGAGCGGCTCGACCGAGGTGAACGTGACGCTGAGAGTCTGGCCTGCCTTGAGCCTGCTGGCGGACGGGGTCACCAGGTATGGCGCGGCCCAGACGTCGCGCCGAAGCTCCAGTGTCCCGAGCGACGAGGTCACGGTCAGCCGCGCCTCGTAGCTGCCCACCGGAGCGTAGCTGCCGTCGGGAAGCTTGCCGTTCCAGGTCCAGTGACGCCGGCCGGCGGCCAAGGCCCGACCGGACCACACGGTTCGGACGAGATGGCCGCCGGCGTCATACAGCCGCAACGTCGTCCTTGCACTGCGGGACAGCCGCCAGGTCAGCGTGGACGTCACCCCCAGCGCGTCTGCGTCCTGGGGGAAGAACGAGCCCGACCAGCGCAGGTAGCTGGGCGTGCGGTCCACGACGATGGTCCTGGCGACGACTGTCCGGTTCAAGGCGAGGTCCCGGACATCGACCCGGAACGTGTACCGGCCGTCAGCCACCTTGTGGCCGGCGCTGTCCGTCCCGTCCCACGTGACGGTGCCGGACGCCTGACCCCGCACGGTCCACGATCGGATGAGCCTCGAGCCCTTCCAGATGCGCGCGGTGCCCCAGACATGCTCGCTCGATGCCCAGGAGAGGGCGGCGCTGTCGGCCGCGTGGTCGCCGTTGGGCGAGAAGGCCGGGCCCGACGCGGAAAGGGTCACTGTCGGCGAGCGCGTGTCCACCGTCAGCGCCCACGCGCGCGTGGCGGCGTTGCCGGCATCGTCGTACCCGGCCAGCGTGGCGGTGTAGCGACCGTCGGGGACCCGCTCGCCGGCGTTGCTCGTGCCGGTCCAGGTGAAGTCGATCGAGCCGCCGCTTCCGCTCGCGGTGCGCACGGTGCTGCCGCTGGCGCTCACGATCCGCACCGCCCAGCGGGTCGCCCCGGTCGCCGACAGCCGCAGCCGGATCCTGTCCTTCCGCCCGTCGCCGTTGGGCGAGAGGATGGTCCTGGTGGCGGACGATGACGCAAGCCTGGGGGCGACGGTGTCCACGGTGACCGCGTAGGCGCCGACCTGCGAGGCCGTGACCGGGCGGGCCGCCGGGGCATGGAAGCTCCGGCTTCCGGCTGTGCCCGCCAGCTGGAGGATGTACCGGCCGTCCGGGACCGCCGCGCCGGCCACCTTGCCGTTCCAGTCCCATGTCTGGGCGCCCGCTCCGAGGTCGGGCACGCGGCGGGACCCGACCAGCACGCCATTTGTCCGGTACACGTTGAGGGCCAGGCTGTCCATCGTGACCGTGTTCGTCCAGCGCAGCCGGATCAGGTCGCCGGAGCCGTCGCCATCCGGCGAGAACGAGCGACGGGATACGGCACCTGCGCCGGTGCCGACAGCCGATGCACCGAAGCCGAAGTCGAAACCGCGCAGGCCGGCGTCGACCGTCGTGCTGTTCGGGGCCCGGTAGGCGGCCACGAACGTCGAGGACGCCGAGCCGCTGGCGACCCAGACGCCGCGCTCCACGAACGACACGGGACCCCATTCCCGGATGGGCTCCGTGACCTCCCACCAGGTGTAGCCGTCGGACGCGACGGGTCCGCGGGTGATGGCCAGGATCGTGCCCTTGGGTAGCTTGCCGAGCCTGGCGGCGCTCGTGTCGGGCCCCGTCCGGTACGTGAGGCCGTCCTGGATCACGCGTCCGAAGCCGCCGACCGCCAGCTGCGGTGACGCGATCCCGTTGGACGTGGTGTTCCAGCTGCCGACATTGCCCTTGCTGTCCGTCGCCCGAACGCGGAAGGCGTAGGTGTGGCCATCCCTTCCCGGCCACACGTCGGACGTCGTCTTCGTGCGCGTCAGCCAGGTCCTCCAGGCACCGCCATCCACAGAGGCCTGCACGTCGTACGAGACGACGCTGCTGGTGTCCCTGGCGGACCATCGCACGAGGAAGCCCTCGTCGAGCTGCGTCGTCGGGAGCGCGTCGATGCCTGCGAGCGGCGCCGACTTGTCAACGAGGAACGACTCCGAGATCGCGCGGTACAGCTCCGATCGGCCGCCGTCGTAGCCCAGGGCCCACAGGCCCGCGCCGCGCAGGCCGTAGTCGTTGACCAGCGCGTAGCGCCGCTTCATCGAGGTGGCGTCGTCGTAGTACACCTGGCGCCAGCTGGTGACGCAGCCATAGGTGGACGTGCAGTTCCGGCGCCGGTAGACGATGTATGGGCTCTGCTCGCTGCTGTCCCATCTCCGTCCGTACCGGGCGATGAGCGCGACGATCGACTCGTAGTTGACGGCCGTGCTGTAGCCGTTCCTGGCTCCGCTGATGTTGCGGGACCGGACGCCGTCGGTCTGGGTTGACCATGCCCGGCCGTACCACGGAATGCCCAGGATGACGCGGGACGGACTGACCCGCGCCGTATAGGCTCGAACCGTGTCGGCGAGGTCGTAGGTGGGGCCCGACAGCGGGTCGACGGAGCCCGCCGTGGACGAGGAGGCCGTCCGGTAGTCGTACCCCATCACGAAGATCGCGTCGGCTGCACTCGCGCCAACCGAGGCCTCCAGCGGGTAGTTGCCGATGTAGCCGGTGGTGTCGTACGTGATCTGGTAGCCGGACCGTATCCTGTTGAGCTGCGCTCGAAGCGTCTTGAGCAGCGCGACGAACTGGCTCTCGTACCCGCTGGCCAGGGGCTCGAAATCCAGGTTGATGCCGTCGGCCCCGCGATCCCGAACGGCGGCGGCGGCCTGGCGCGCCAGGTTGAGCCGGGCAGCTGCGCTGCCGAGGATCGCGCGCTGGACGTTCGCCTGGCTCGTGGTCCAGGCGAACACGCTGATCGTCAGCACGACGCGGGTGCCCCGCTGGTGGGCGTTCGAGATCACCGACGTCAGGTTGGAGCTGGTCCAGCCCGCCCAGCCCGTGGTCCTGGCGCCCGACGCTGTCCGCTTCCTGAGGTTGCCGGCGCTATCCGCGCCCACCGAGAAGTAGGCGATGGTCGAGAGCATGTCGTAGTTGACCTTGGTCGACGCGCCGGACAGCTCCCAGTAGGGCAGGAAGCCGAACACCTGCCGGCGAAGTCCGGAGGCCGCGGACGGGTCGGCGGCGGCGTCGTTCGACGGGCTCATGTACGCGACGCCGCTGGCGGCCGTTGCGGGACGCCCGGCCGGGGCGTCCACGGGAGCCGCGTTGGGGGATGATCCGGTGTCGGGCCCGGAGGGCTGGCCCCGATCCCGCGCGACGCCCGGGCTGCCGATCCGCGCCCACTCGCTGCCCTGGGCGCTCGCGGCCATCTCGCGACCACTTGCCCGGCCGGCCGGGAGCGGGACCGGCGCCTGCCCGCCAACAGGCCATCGGTCGTCGGACCGCGGCTTGAACCCCTTCGTCACGCGGGCGCCGGGCTGGAACGTGATGTGGTCGTTCTCGTGAGCCATCGCCTCCTCGTAGGCGATGGACGGGTGCTGGGCGGGGACGACGCCCGGGCCGGCCGGGTCCAGGCCCCCTCCGCCGGGGGCGTTCGCGACCGGCAACGCCGGGGCATCGGCGCGTTCGGTCAGATCGGCGATCGTGCCGCCCGGAAGGCCGTCGTCGGCGGTGGTGGCGGGCGATCCTGCCGCCTGTGCGACTGCGCTCGGACCGGCGACCGGCGCCGCGTCCACGCCCGCCGGCACTGGGAGCAAGCCGGCGGTGAGCAGTCCCGCGAGGACGGCCGAGGCGATGGAACGGCTGGCGTGGAGCACGGAACGGGAACGGATCACGGATTCCTCGGCGACATGAGCTGCGGGTCTCGACCTCCTGGCGGCTGTCGCCCGCGGCGGCCGGGCCTGCCAGGGCGGACGATCCCGGCAAGCCTCCGGTCACCCTACGCGCGCGTGGACGCCGGCCCCACCACCCCAAGGTCCCGGTGCGGACCGGTACGGTGGGGTGCAGGAGGGTTGGCGAGCCTCACGTGCGGTCCCGTACGGACGGGTGCGAGCCGGTGCGGTCCGCGGACAGCGGCTCCGCGCGGCCGCCGGGACCGCGGCTCAGTGAAGCGCCAGGTACAGGTTGGAGGCCTGCTTGCTGCGGTACGTGTCCCTCGCGTACACGCGCAGCCTGACCGTGCCCGTGTGGCTCGACCTGAGCGTGACCGTGACCCGGAACACGCGGCTCGAGACCCTGGACATCGCCACCCGCCAGACCCCGATGCCAGGCTGGTAGACGGCCAGCTTGGGGCGGTTCGAAAGGGCCTCGCTCGAGGTCGCCGTGATCGTGATCTTCTGGTGGCGAGCCGGCGTGCTGTCGCTGACCGAGATCCTGAATGCATCCGCGACAACGGACGCCGATTGCGTCGCGGCCTGCGACCCGTTCGTGGCCTCGACGACCGAGCGGTAGGTCCCGCGGGGAACGAATGCGCCGGCGTCGGACCGACCGTTCCACGTGAAGCTGTAGGTGCCGGCCCCAAGGGACTCGTCCGTCTTCAGGGTTCGCACGACGTTGCCGGCCTTGTCGACGATCGTCCAGGTGACGGTGGCCACCCGCAGCAGGCGGAACGAGAGCACGGTCTTCCTGCCCAGCCGGTCGCCGTCCTGAGGGTAGAAGGCGGACTTCGAGGAAGCCGTGAAGCCCATCGCGCCGAAGACGTCGACCGACCGATGCTGCGCCGCGCTCGTGTTCCCGGCGCGGTCTCTGGCCACGAACGAGACGTCGTACCCGCCGTCAGGGGCATACGCTCCGCTGGTCTTGCGTCCGTCCCAGGTCACGCTCGTCGACGATCCGCCGATGCCCGCGGAGATCGTCGCGACCGGCGATCCCGACTCGTTGGTTGCCGTGGCCACGACGGTGCCCGGCTCGCTCGATGCCACCCCGAACGAGATCGAATCGGCGGACCCGTCGCCGTTGGGCGTGAAGGTCCTCGCCGGATCGGCGTCCGATCCCGCCACCAACAGCTCGGGGGCCTGCGTGTCCACCGTGATCGCGCCGTGGGCCTGCAGCGGACCGTTGCCCCATGAATCCGTTGCTTCGAGCTCCCAGGTGAAGGTTCCGTCGTTCACGGTGCCCGCGGCTGGTGCCCAGGTGATCGCGGCGGTGTCGCTCGTCCCGCTTGCGGCCGCCTTCTCGACGCCGTTGCCGTTGACGACCCGGAGCGCCCAGGCGGCCGGCTCCGAAAGCCGCAGCGAGAGTGCGAGCTTCTCCTGGACGCCGTCGCCGTTGGGCGAGAACGCGCCCGTGCCGTCGTTCACCTCCCACAGCCTTGGCGCCGCGCTGTCGCGCGGGACAAGCGAGGCTGCCAGCATCCAGCCGTCGGTGCCGTCGTCCGTGTGGATCCGGAACAGCGTGTTGCCGCCGGACGCGGGCTGGATCTCCTCCTCGTCGATCCGAACCTTGGTGCTGGCCGCAAGGGTCGCCACCGGTGCCGCACCCGCGAGCGCGCTCGCCTGGCTGTCGTAGACCGGAGCGCCGTCCACCGCGGGGCTGGCATTGCCCGGCACGACGAACGTGGCCGGGTCGACGTCCGTGGATGCGTACCCGGCACCCGTCACCCTGGTCGGTCCGTGAGCGACATGTTGCCCGCGATCGAGCGGTAGTACTTGCCCGGCGATTCTCGGGATCCATCAGGAACGTGTCGCCGCTGGTGCGGCTGGACGCGTAGGAGCTCGCGTTGTCGTGGAAGTCGGGGGCATTGCGCCAGTACTGCTCGATGGTCTGGTGGGTCGTGAACAGGGCGCCGATGTAGTACGGGTCATGGCTGTGGCCGTTGGCGATCACCGCCTGCGCGCCGGCCCGCAGGAACGCCGAGGCGTAGTTGTCGACGCGCTGCTTGGCGACCGACAGGGCCGGCGTGTCGCTGCTCGACTCCGAGTTGCCGGACGCATAGCACAGGTGGAACAGGAGCACCACGGCATTGGGTGCCGGCGTCAGGGTCTCGATCTTCGGCTCGCCGTAGTACTTGTTCTCGTAGTCGGACAGCTTGCCGTCGCCGTTGAGGTCGTAGTTGAGCCCGAAGCCGTCCTTGGTCGTGAAGGCCGGGTCGTACGTGTATGGGCTCGGCCAGCCGTTGCCGTGACCCAGGTACACGATGACCGAGGCGCCGTCGACGGCGGCCTTGACCTTCTTCCAGGTGGCGTTGGGGCTGTAGACCTTGACCACGTTGGTCGTGTACTTGATCGCCTCGGCGTAGATCTGGTCTGCGTACGAGCGATAGGTCGGCGTGGCACTGTGGGTCGCCCCGACGATGATCGCGACCTTGGGGTTGACCGCCGCGAACGCGGACGGGACGGCAGCGGGTGAGAACGTCCCCAGGCCGGCGAGCAGGGCCGCGACAAGGGTGAAGGCGAGCTTGCGCAACGGATGGCTCCGGTGAGACGGCGCACGGACGAGGATCCGGGCGCGGGATGATTGCTCGTCCAGCCTCCACCCGGCGATGCCACGGGGCCAATCGCGGGATGGTCACGTCGCACGTGGCCCTTTCGGGCGGGCTGCGGTCCGGTGCCGGGAGGTCGGGTGATGTCCTGCACGGTCGCACCCGGAGTGACGTCCGCTGCGCGATCGGTGAACGCGTGCCCGAGCTCAGGATCCGGCCAGCGCCCGCAACAGCGCCGGGACCGCGTCGGCGAACGATTCACGCCAGTTCCGCATCGCCTCCCCGGTGGGCAGCGGCGTGGCCTCCAGCACCGCCCACAACGGCGGGGTGGACGCCCGCTGCCACGTGGCGGCCGGGACCTCCATGATCTCGGCCTCGATGCCGGTCGCGCGGAGCACCTCGCGGGCCCAGTCGGCGCGGGAGGCACGACCGGCATTGACGAGGTGGTGGAACCGGAGCGGTCCGCTTGACGGGCACAGCGCATCCTCGGCGATCAGCTCGACGATCGCTTCCGCGAGGTCAGGAGCGTAGGTCGGGCAGCCGATCTCGTCGCCCACCACTCGCAGCGGTTCACCCGCGGCCCGTGCGCGCAGGGCAGCCGCCGCGATCTTGGCCGGGAAGTCGTTGCCGGGCGGCCCATGGAGCCAGGACGTGCGGACAATCGCGCACGACCCGCCGTCGTTCCCGGACGTCACGCCCGAGACGCGATGCTCGGCCTCGAGCTTGCTCGCGCCGTAGGCGTTGACCGGGTGCGGGGGGTCCCCCGGGTCGTATCCGCGGCCGTCGGTCCTGGTGCCGTCGAAGACTTCGTTGGTCGAGATCAGGGCGAGGCTGACCCCCTGGGCCACGCACGCCCGGGCGATCCATCCGGTCGCCTCGCCATTCCGGCGCATCGCGAGGGCCGGGTCCTTCGCGCAGGCGTCGACGTCGGTCCAGGCCGCCGCGTGAATCACGAGCTCCGGCTGGTCGCGCTCGATCAGGGCGCCGACGGAATCGACGGTCAGTTTGTCGAGGTCGAGATCCGGTCGGGACCACGAGATCGGTCCGCGCGCACCAGTGAACGGCGCGTCCTCGAGCGCCTGGACCAGGGCCCGGCCGAGCCGGCCGCGGGCGCCGGTGACCGCCACCCGCATCGGTCAGCGCGCCTCGTCCACCGGCGCCACCGCCAGCCCGGCAGCCAGCCGCGCCCCGTACTGACGGGCGTAGTACGCATCCCAGTCGCCGCTTCGGGCGCCGGCGACCCAGTCGCCATGGTCCCGGTACCAGGCAACGGTCTCGGGCAGGCCGCGCTCGAAGGGAACCGTCGGGAGCCAGCCGAGGGCGCGGAGCTTCGCGCCATCCATCGCGTACCGGCGATCGTGCCCGGGCCGGTCAGGCACCGATCGCACGAGGGACCAGTCACGCCCGGCCGCCTCCAGGAGCCGCCGGATCACCTCGCGGTTGAGCAGCTCCGCGCCGCCCGCCACGTTGTAGACCTCGCCCGCTGCACCATGCTCCAGGACGAACTCGATCGCGGCCGCGTGGTCCGAGACGTGCAGCCAGTCGCGCACCTGCATCCCGTCGCCATACATCGGCAGCGGCTCGCCGGCCAGGGCGTTGGTCGTGAACAGCGGGATCAGCTTCTCGGGATGCTGATACGGGCCGTAGGTGTTCGAGCCCCGCGTCGTGACCACGTCCAGCCCGAAGGTGACGTGGTACGCGCGGACGAGCATCTCGCCGGCCGCCTTGGCCGCGGCGTACGGGCTGCGAGGGGCCAGGGCATCGGTCTCCGAGCTGCGGCCCTCGAGAACGTCGCCGTAGACCTCGTCGGTGCTGACCTGGAGCAAGCGCGGAGTCGACGGGCGATCGCCGGCGGCGGCACGGTCCGCCTCCCGGCGAACCGCCTCGAGCAGCACGTGGACCCCGATGACGCCGGTCCGCAGGAAGGCCTCGGGGTCCAGGATCGAACGGTCCACGTGGCTCTCCGCGGCGACGTTGAGGATCGCGTCCGCCTCGGCCGCGAGCGGGGCCACCGCGGCCGGATCCGCGATATCGCCCTGGACGAAGCGGAACCGCTCGGCCTGCTCGGGGTCGGCCTCCACGGGCGCGAGATTCGCCCGATTGCCCGCGTAAGTCAGCTTGTCCAGGACGGTGACCCGCGTGCCATCGCGCCGGGCGAGGATCCGCCTGACCAGCTCACTGCCGATGAACCCCGCTCCGCCGGTGATCAGCAGACGGCTCGTGGAAGCCTGAGCTCTCGGTCATCTCGGGTCGACCGGATGCGCCGGCGGCTCGGGCAGCCGGCCGGCATCCGCGTCGGCCTCCGCCAGCTCGGCGGCCCGCAGCAGTGACGGCACCGTGCCCGCATCAATCCAGTGTCCTTCGTAGACACGCGTGAACAGGCGGCCCTGGGGGACGTAGTGGTTGAGCACGTCCGTGATCTCGAACTCTCCCCGGCCCGAGGGCGCCAGCTGCTCGATGACTGTGAACGCGTCGGGCCGCAGGAAGTAGACCCCGATCGGGATCAGGTCGCTCTTGGGGTGCTCCGGCTTCTCCTCGAAGCCCACCACGTTGCCGGCCTCGTCCAGCTCGGCGACGCCGAACCGCTGGGGGTCCGGCACACGGTAGAGCAGGGTCCCGGCGCCCCACGGTCCCTGGTCGAAGGCCTGGGCCGTCGCCGCCAGGGTGGAACCCCTCAGGATGTTGTCACCGAGGACAACGCAGAACGAGTCGTCGCCGATGAAGTCGCGGGCCAGCCCGATGGCGTGCGCGATCCCGAGCGCACCCCGCTGGTAGCGATAGGTCAGGTCAAGGCCGAAATGCCGGCCGTCCCCGAGCAGCTCCACGATGTCGCCCACGCTCTTGCCGCCGACGATCACCAGGACCTCGCGGATCCCCATGCCCGCCAGCGTGTCCAGCGGGTAGTAGATCATCGGCCGGTCGTAGATCGGCAGCAGGTGCTTGTTGGTGACGATCGTCAGCGGGAACAGCCGGCTCGCGGTGCCACCGGCGAGGACGAGGCCCTTCATCGGCGGTGAGCGTAGCAGGACGGTGGGCGCTGCTCGCGACGCGGGACGCCTGGCGAGGCCGGTGCCGGGACCAGCGCGCGCCTATCCCTTTGGCTTGGGCGTGACCCTGGGCGTTGGCGCGGGCGTGTAGCAGGGCACCTCACCGCCGGGCACGGTGCCGGTCGTGCCGCACGGGACGGGCTGCTGGTCCACCGGCGGCAATCCGCCCTGGTAGTCGGTGATCACGAGCGCCAGCTCGAATGAGCCAAGATCTGCGGCCGGCGCGAGAAACGCGGTCTGGACCACGTCGTTGGCATCACGCTGGACGTCCACCACGCTGCCCACGACCAGGCCCTTCGGGTACGGAGAGCGGATCCCGCCGTTGAGCTCGAGGCCGGCGGTGAACACCTCCTCGTCGAGCGCGATCTGCACGGCCGAGTCGATGTTGCGCATGATCAGCACGTCGCCCGTCTGGCCCACGATCTCCCCCGTTGCCCCGGATCCCAGGAGCTGGCCGATCACGGTCGAGGTGCTGTCGCTGATGAGGGTCACCTTGGCGAAGTTGGGCCCGACGTCCGTGACCCGGCCGGCCACCGCGCCACCCTGGACGACGACCACGTCCCCCTCCGCGACGCCGTCGTCGGTTCCCTTGTCCAGCGTGACCATGCGCCGGGTGTCGAGCGACTCGCGCCCGATCACCCGCGTCGCGACCGTCTGGTGGTCGAACCCGCTCTGGAGCTGGAGCAGCGCCGTCAGCTGGTCGTTCTCGCGCTTCACCTCCTGGAGGCGCGCGTTCTCGTTGGTCAGCCGCTCGTTCTCGTCGCTCAGCGCGGCGTTGTCGATCCGGAGATTGTCGATCTCCGCCACGGCGCCCACGACGTTGGCCACGCTGTCGGCGGCGGAGCTGATCGCCCCCTGGATCGGCCGGAGCGCATACGACACGCCGTTCTGGAGATCGAGGATGTACGGGTTCGCCGAGAAGGCCATCAGCAGCAGCGTGATCGCGAGCAGGACACCGAACGCGATTCCTCGGCGACGAGCCTGGCGATTGGCGAGCAACGTGGTCATGGCGCGGGCTCCGGTTGCGCGCCCGGGTCAGGGCACGCGGTTCGCGATCAGCGCGGTGGTCGGCTGTATGTCTCGGCGACGAGCACGCGCTCCATCGTCGGCGTGGCGAGCTCCTGCAGGACGACGCCGGTTCCGCGCGCGACGCAGGTCAGCGGATCGTCGGCCACGTGAACGGGCATCTGGGTGGCTTCGGCCACCCGCCGGTCCAGGCCGGCAAGCAGCGCGCCGCCGCCGGCAAGCACGATCCCCTGGTCCATGATGTCCGCCACCAGCTCGGGCGGCGTCTCCTCGATGGTGTCCTTGATGGTGTCGACGATCTGGCCGACCGAGACCTCGATCGCCTCGCGGATCTGATCGGCACCCACCTCGACCGAGCGGGGCAGGCCGGTGAGCAGGTCGCGTCCGCGCAACGTGACCCGCTGTGGATCCCACTCCCCGGGGTAAGCGGAGCCGATCGCGATCTTGATGTCCTCGGCCGTGCGCTCGCCCAGGAACAGGTTGTACTCGCGACGGGCGAACGCAACGATGTCCTGGTCCATCTCGTCGCCGCCGATGCGGATCGACCGGCTGACCACGATGCCACCCAGGGACAGCACCGCGACCTCGGTGGTGCCGCCGCCGATGTCGACGATCAGCGATCCGGATGGTTCCGACACCGGGAGCCCGGCGCCGATCGCGGCCGCCATCGGCTCCTCGATCAGCCGTGCCCATCGGGCGCCGGCGTTGAGCGCGGCATCACGAACAGCGCGCTTCTCGACCTCGGTGACACCGGACGGGATGCCCAGCAGCATCCGCGGCCGCGGGATCAGGCCCACCCGGTCATGCACCTTGTTCACGAAGTACTTGATCATCTGCTCGGTGACGTCGAAATCGCTGATCACGCCGTCACGCAGCGGGCGGACCGCGACGATCGAGGCCGGCGTTCGGCCGACCATCCGCTTGGCCTCCGCCCCGATGGCCAGCACGCGCTTGGTCTTGGCATCGATCGCGACGACGGAGGGCTCCGAGATCACGATTCCGCGATCGCGCACGTGCACCAGCGTGTTGGCGGTGCCGAGGTCGATCCCGATGTCGCGGGAGAAGAGGCCGAGAAGGCGGTCGAGCATGCTGACGGACAGTTCCTTGCTGTGAGCCGGGCGCCGCGAGCGGCGTGGCGCGAGCGGCCGGGGCAGCCGCGGGATGGGGCCGGATCGGCGCTCGCACGCGGGTCTGGCCGGCGAGCCCGAGCAGTATACCGGTGTGGGGCAGGACTCCCTTCCTGGTGCCCGGCGGCCACGCCTTCGCCGGCCGGGCGACGCCTCGGAACCAGCGACCGGTACCACTGGTGCGTCTCGCCCGGTACGTTGAGGTCGAAGCCGGAGGTGTCGGATCAGGTGAGGATGGCTGTGGTGAGGTGAACGGGACGGCGACCCCCGACCGTCGCGGGCGCCAGGCCGACGCGAACCGGAGGGACGGTAGCCGGCGGCCTCGGGCGGAGCCCGGAGGACGACTGCCGCCAAACGGGGTCGCACTGCTGGATCCCGGCCGCGAGGACCGCGCCCCGCGCCAGGCCTGGCAAGGCGCCCGTGCGGCACAACTCGGATCGGTCCCCCATCCGACTGATCGGTCGTGCACAGGAAGTGCCCACCTGATGGACGCCCGCGGACTGGATGCCAACCGCTTCACGCACATGTCAGGCACCCACCTCGATCCACGGCTACCCGGTCTTCGCCGTTTCGTGGCCACCGCGACCGCGGTCGTGGTCCGGCTGGGTACCGGCGGAGCCGGCGGTGCCGCAGACACCCGACAACGCCTGCTGCTGGCCTACACAGCGGGGTCCATCCTGCTCGGCCTCGCGCTCCTCGCCTGGACCACGGTCGCGGTGCCCGTCGCGGCCGGGATCGACCCGGGCCTGGCGGGCACCACGCTTCAGGGCACCCAGGGCGGGCTGTACCTGGCGAAACGTGCTGGCGGCGGCGTGCACCTCTACGATCGCGATGAGCGACCCCCGTTCGGAGACGGGCTCGACATGGTTCGCTGAGGCCCAGGTCCTACCGCCAGATCGGCGAGCCCCCGTGCTCGCCACGGAGCAGGCGGCCCTGCTTGAACCGCTGGAGCTCGAACGGCGTGATGTCCACGGAGCCGGCAACACCGTCGAGGATCAGCTCCGCCATCGCGAGGCCGATCGCGGGCGCGGTCTTGAACCCGGTACCGCTGTGGCCGCAGTCGAGGAAGAACCCGTCCGGCCCCGCCGGTCCCAGGATTGGACGCTGGTCCGGGGTGATCCCGTCCTGGCCGCTGTGGGCGGAGCGGAAGGTTCCCTCGATGAGTCCCGGCACGCGCCCGACCACGCGGTCCGTCGCCAGCTCTCGGAAGCCGGGCTTCGCGTCCGCCGTGTCGCGATCCGGCGATCCATCGAGCTCGTTCTCATCCTCGAGCCCGATGAGCACGAGCTCGCTGCCCTCCGGCCGGAGGTACATCTCCCGCGCATTGTCGATGACGACCGGGATCGGCCGGGCAACCGAGGCCGGGACGCCGAGGTAGCCGGTGTCGTGGCGCCACACGGTGACGGGGATGTCCAGGCCCGCGAGCGCGGCGATCCGGGCGGCCCAGCATCCGGCCACGTCCACGACAACCGGGCTCGACCAGCTGCCCCTCGACGTTCCGACGCCCGCTACCCGTCCACCGGACACCGCGATCGAGGTGACCTCGGCCCCCTGGACCAGGACCGCACCCCGATCGCGTGCCGCCCGCATGAAGCCCGCTGCGGTGCCGGACGGGTCCGCGTAGCCCGACTCCGGCTCATACGCGGCGACCTCATCGTCGCCCACGTCGAGCGCCGGCGCGATCCGCCGGATCTCGTCCGCACCCACGACCGAGGTCTCGATCCCCAGCTCACGGTGCGATGCCACGTTCTTGTGCAGCCGGTCCGCCCCCGAGGCCGACTCGATCCACAGGAAGCCGGTCCTGGTGAACCCACACTCGCCGCCCACCCGCTCGGCCCAGTCGCGGAACCAGGCAAACGCGGCCCACGCCAGGCGGGTCTCGGCGAGCAGGTCGTAGTGCATCCGGACCAGCCCGCTCGAGCGACCGGTCGCCCCGGCCGCCACCGACGATCGTTCGACGACGACGACGCGTACGCCACGGCTCGCAAGATGGAAGGCAAGGCTGGCGCCCTGGACGCCCGCGCCGATGACGATGACGTCGGCCGTGTCGGTCATGGTCGGCTACCCCTTGTCGCGGCGATGTCCCGGTGACCGCAGTATCGGGCACCGTGGACCGTCGCGAGACGGCGACAACCGGTGGGTCGCCCGTCACGCGGCCCGCGGCGGTCCGGCCCGGTCGAAGCTGATCCCCCGATCGCGCAACGAGATCCAGGCGTCGTGGCCGATGACCACGTGGTCGAGCACGTCCACGTCGAGCAGCCGGCCGGCCGCGATCGCCTCGGCGGTGAGGTGGAGATCGTCCGGGCTCGGGGTCGGGTCACCCGAGGGATGGTTGTGCACCAGGATCACGCCCGACGCGTCGAGTCGGACCGCGTCCCGGAACAGCTCCCCGACCCGGACGAGGGACGCGGACACGTTGCCGACGTACACGGTGGACGCACGCTGGACCGCGTTCCGCGTGTTGAGGCTGAGCACCCGCAGCTCCTCACGCTCGAGGCGACCCATGTCCACCAGGAGCCGGTCCGCAACGTCACGCGGCGACCGGATCATCCAGCGTCCGGTCGGCCAGTCGGAGACCGAGCGCCGGCCAAGCTCGAACGAGGCAGCCAGGCGGGCTGCCTTTGCCGCGCCCACACCCGGGATCGCCGCCAGCTCGGTGTCCGTGGCGCGAGCCAGCGCCGCGACGCTCGCATGGCGGGCGAGGGCTTCCTCGGCCAGGTCCATGGCGCTCCGGCCACCGGCACCGGTGCCCAGGATGACCGCGATCAGCTCGGCAGCCGACAACCCTCCCGGTCCTCGCAGTGCCAGGCGCTCCCGCGGGCGTTCGGCAATGGGCAGATCGCGGACGGATCGACGCGAGTGCCGATGCGGTGCCGCCTCGACGACCGACGGGGCATGATGCGCCCTGTCCTCACCGTTCACCGGGTGGTTGCTGGCCATGACCGCCTGCCTCCCGGCGGTGCGGTTGGGGATCGCGCGACAGCCGGCGCGGCCTGGGGGTCAGGCGTCCCCGGACCCGGATGACGGAAGCCCGCCGATTTCCCCCGCCATCCGGACCCGGGAACGCCACGAAGCCTACGGACCGGTCCTTATGCGCCGCTCAACCCGGCCGTTCGCTACCCCGTCCCCCACCCGGCCGCCACCAGCAGGCCGACCTGGATCGCATTGAAGGCGGCATGCAGCCCGATCGACGCGTATAGGGATCGACGGGCCAGGAACAACCAGCCGAGGGTCACCGCCACGGGCAGCAGCGCGATGAACGAGAACAGGGCTCGCTGGGCTCCCAGCTCGAACGTGACGTCGAGCTGGGTCACGACGTGGGCAGCCGCGAACAGGACCGCACCCCGGATGATCGCCGGGCCCGCGCCCAGCGCCCGGGCCCACGCGGTGGTGGCAAAGCCGCGGAAGAACAGCTCCTCCCCGATGGGCGCGAGGACCGCGGCCGACGCAAGGTTGGCGAGCACGCCGACGGCATTGCCGGGCTCCGGGAGCGGGCTTGGGGCCGGCTCGAGGAAGCGGCCCAGCACGAGGCCGAGGGCGAGGGTCACGACCAGGACCGGGACGGCCAGCATGGCGCCCGTGGCCAGGTCCACGACAGCACCGGTCGTCGGTCGTCGGAGGCCCATCTCGCCCCACGTCAGCGCACCCGTGCCGACGACCTGGAGCTGGACGACACCGACATACGCGAGGACCGTGAGCACGAGCGAGAGCGTGGTTGCCGCGGGCGAGCCGGCGTCGAGGCCCATCGCGGAGAGCGGAGCCAGGATCACGACGACCGCGACCAGCGTGACCGCGATCACGGCCAGCAACGCCAGCACCGGCGACGGTCCGCGGTAGGGCAGCTGCGGCTGCCGGCCCCGCTCGATCGCCTGGGATCCACCCGCGGCCAGCAGGCCAAGCGTGAGCATGATCAGGCCGACAAGGAACAGCCACGGCGCGGCACTGCCTCCGGCGGCCATGACCGAAACCGCGAGGACGCCGATGCCCATGACCGAGCCGATCCAGCCAAGGAGGTAGAGCGCCGGCACGGCCCGGCCCTCGAGGCTGAACATGGACACGCGCGGCGCCGCTCCGGGGCCTGGGTCGGGCGGGGTCGGACCGTCCACTGGACCGGACGGGTCGGTCAAGGTTCCGAGGTCTGCCCCGAGGCACTGCGTCGCCCGGAGGCCGAACGCGGGGTCTGGCGAGGGGTCGTCGCGCGGCTGCCGGCACGCAGGGAGGGCGACGGCGTGGACGTCGTCGGCTCGAGGCGTTCAGGCTGGGCGACGGAGATGGGCTCGTACGCCGCCAGGTCCGTCCGCTCGAAGTCGCGACCACACCACGCGCACAGCGACCAATCCAGACCCACCAGCCGCCCGCAGTTCGCGCACACCCGGTTGAGTCGGGTACGGCAGGTGGGGCAGATGATCCACTCGTCGTGGATCCGCCGGTTGCACGACGGGCAGGTCTTGATCGTCTCGACCTCGGCCAGCAGGGCCTCCTCGGCGAGGTTCCGCTCGTAGACCTCGCCGATCTTCTCCTGCGGCCGGATGATCCGGTAGACGATCACCCCGAACGGGAACAGGAGCGGGGTGAACAGCACGATGAGGGCCGCCGAGAGGTACGGCAGCACCGGGTTGTCGCTGCGGAGCTGCATGTCACGGAACGCCCAGTAGGCCGCGGCGAGCCACAGGATGATCCAGTACACCGCGAAGAACTGGATCGCGAGCTGCACGATCGGGTTGTCGAAGAACCCACCGATCGTGTCCGTGATCGTTTGCAGGATCTGGTCCATGCGCTGGCGTGCGGCCTCCGAACGGGCGTGGCGCGCCCGAGGGCACGCGGCGACCGGCAGTGTAGCAGGGTGATCCGGGACGCCCCCGGATCAACGGACGACGCTTCGGGTGCCCGCCCGGTGACGACCGCCACGCTGCACGCCGGTGTTCCGCATGTCCCGGTGGTGGTCAGGTCCCTCGCCAGGCTTCAAGCGTCCACGCTGCGACGCGGACGGCCGAGCCCACGCCGGCGAGGACCAGGCCGCCCGACCAGATCGCGACCCAGATCAGGACCGCAAGCAGGGCCGACACGGGGTCGCCACCGCCCAGCAGGACCTCGCGAACCCGCGCCCAGCCCGCCGCCGCGGCAAGCATGGCCGGCGCGACGACCAGGGCAACCGCCGCTCCGCCGACCAGCGCCGTTCCCAGCACACGCAGCGGACGGCGGACGAGCTCCCACCATCCGAGCGCCCACGCGGCGACGACCGGCCGACGCTCGACCAGGAGGCGCCGGACGCCGACCGAGGCCGCCGCATCGGAGATCAGCCAGGTGATCGCGATCGCGGCCAGCGACCATGGCACCGCGCGGATCACGCGCACCGGCAGCGGCGAGGCGAGGTCGGTGGGCAGGGTCAGCTCCCGGTACGTGGCGTCGTACAGCGGCGGCCAGGCGAGACCGACCGCGATGGCGACCGGGACCAGCGACAGGCCGCGCAGGATCACCACCCGCCCGGTCCCGGGGACCCCGTTGAGATCGGGTGCCGGTGTGACCAGACCTTCGTCGCTTGCCACGCCAAGCGCCAGGCGGGTTCCCTGGCGCTCCGCCCACGCCCCCGTGACCAGGCCTGCGATGACCATCACGCAGGCACACACGAGCACGAGCGAGATCAGGAGCAGGAGCGATGCCGACGGTGTCCCCACCACGAGCGTGCTCACCGGGCCGCCCAGGGCGTTCTGCAGCCCGGTCAGCGTCGGCAGGATGGCGACGGGCAGCGTCATCAGCACGATCCCGCCGCCGGCCAGGAACCCCGCCAGGCCGACCAGCCACGACTGAGGACGGAGGAGGGTCACCACGAAGGCACCGGCCATCGCGGACCTCCAGCCCAGGCGCCGCGCCGGAGTCACGGCTGGGCGGGGCCCACCGCGATCACGGCTGGGTGCTGGCCCCGGGGGCGCCGGTCAGCTGGCCCAGGGCCTGCAGCGCAGACTGGACCTTGTCCATCTCGGATCCATACGTCGCGAAGTCGCCGTTCCGGAGCGCCTGCTGGGCCAGCTCGAAATGGGCGTTCGCGTAGTCCACGAGCCCGGACACGTCGGTCGGCAGCTCGCTGTTGGGCGGCAGCGTCGGACCCGGAGTCGCGGTCGGCCCCGGACCCGGCGTGGGCGTCGGACCCGGCGTGGGCGTCGCACCGCCGCCCTGCGCCTCGAGCAGGGATCGCAGGGCGTCCCCCAGCGACCTCGACCAGGTGATCGTGGTGGGGCTGGCCACGATGATCCGCTGGAACTCCGGGAATGCCGCGGAGGTGCTCTGGAGGTACACCGGCTGCAGGTACAGGAGCGAGTCGCCGACCGGGACCACGATCAGGTTGCCACGGATCACGCTGCTGCCGATCTGCCCCCACAGCGTGAACTGGGAGCTGATCACCGGGTCCTGGTCGATCCGGGCCTCGATCTGGGCCGGCCCGAAGATTGTCGTGTCGGACGGGAACTGGTAGGCGCGCACGTCGCCGTAGTTGGGTGGGTCGTTGCGGGCCGCCACCCACGCGATCATGTTGGGCCGGCTGCGGGCGATCATCGGCTGCAGGAGCAGGAACTCGGCCTTCGGCTCGCCCGGCATCCGCATGACCACGTAGTAGGCCTCCGATTCGAGGCTCTGCGCGTTCGTCTGCTTGGCCGGCACGGTCCAGCGATCCGTGTTGTTGAAGAACGTCAGGGGCTGGGTGACGTGGTACTGGCCGTACATCCGGGTCTGGACGTTGAACTGCTCCTCGGGCACCCGGAGGTGCGCCACCAGATCGGACGGCATCGACGACATCGGCTCGAACAGGCTGGGGAAGATGCCCTCCCAGGCCCGGATCAGCGGATCGGACGGATCTGCTACGTAGAAGTGCATCGTGCCGTCGTAGGCGTCGATCGTGATCTTCACGCTGTTCCGGATGTAGTTGATCTGCTCCGGGTACAGCCCCGAGACGCTGCCGAGCTCGTTGGTGTCGAACGTGGTGGCGTGCGGGAACCGGTCGCTCACCGTGTACGCGTCCTGGACGTAGACCAGGCGGCCCTGTCCATCGACCACCACGTAGGGATCCTTGTCGAACCGCAGGAACGGGGCGATCATGCCCAGCCGATCCGACAGCGTCCGGTGGAACAGCAGCTGGCTGCTGCTCTGGATCTGGTCCGTGATCAGCAGGTCGAGGTCCCGGAAGCGCAGCGCGAACAGGAGCCGGGACAGCGTCGAGTCCAGCGGGATCCCGGTCTGCCCAGTCCACGAGTTGGTGGCATCGTTGCTGCCCGTGCTGGTGTCGCGGGGGAAGTCGAACTCCGCCTGCCGTGCGCGCACGATCACGTAGTGGTCGTCGCTCTCTCCGAAGTAGATGCGCGGCTGCGTGACCGTCGGCGCACCCGAGCTGGACACCGGCGGGAGGTCGCGGATCCAGAGCTCCGGCTGGCCCTCGGTGGTCACCTCGTTGACCGGGACCATCGCGACGCCGATGCCGTGGGTGTAGATGATCCGCTCGTTGACCCAGCTGGACGCGTCCGGATTCTTGTCGATCGCCAGCTCGCGGGCCGACAGCATCACCTGGCGCAGCGTGCCGTCCACGATGTAGCGGTCCGTGTCGACGTCGTAGAAGTCGTAGTACTGGCGCACGGTCTGGAGCTGGTCCAGGGTCGTCTGCAGCGGGCGGTAGTCCCACAGCCGGGCGTTGGTGAACGTGTCCGCCTCGCTCGTGATCGCATCGGCGCTGAGGGGCGCCTCGCCTCCATATGACTGCGTCTGCCATGCGTCCAGCCCGAAGGCGAGCCGGGTCATCGCGATGTTGTTCGCGATGTACGGCTGCTCCTGCGCATAGGTGTTGGGGTCCACGGAGAAGCGCTGGATCGCCTCGGGGTACAGGCGCCCGAGCAGGATCGACGCCGCGAACCAGACCCCGACGATCACGCCCAGCGGCCACATCCAGCGGGTGAACGCCCCCGCCACGAGGAGGGCGCCGGCCAGCCCCGACAGGAACGTCAGGACGTCGTAGGCCATGAACCGGGCGTTCGCGTCCGCGTAAGAAACACCCGTCGCGACACCTGCGTGGCTGTAGACGAGCTCGTACTTGTCGAGCTGGTAGCCGAAGGCAACCGACAGTAGGTACAGGCCGGCGAGGACCGCGAGATGGACCCGGACGCGGGTGATGAACACCTCCCCGCCACGCGTGACCGCCAGCAGATAGCGAGCGCCGGCCACGATCAGCGAGGCGAGCAGGATGCCGTTGGCGAGCTCCTGGACCAGGCGGAAGAACGGCAGGTCGAACAGGAAGAAGCTGATGTCCTTGCCGAACACCGGATCGACGACCGCCTTGTCCGGCGAATAGGGGACCGAGTTGACCCACAGCAGCAGGGTCTCCCAGGCGCCCGAGACGGCGCCCGCGACGCCGAGCGCCAGCAGGACCGCGACACCGGCGATGATCCAGCGACCGATGGGCACGAGGTCCGGCATCTCCTCGGCACCGTAGGCGAACGAGAGCTCGCCGCTGCCGCCTCGCGGGCCGCCGAACGGGCCGAACGGGCCGCCCGCGGCGCGTGACCGTGCGTTCCAGTCCGCCTGGCGCTGCGCCTCCGCGATCCGGCCCGCGACGGAGCGCAGCCGCCCGGGTCGCTCCGGGTCAGGGGGCGGGGTGAGCCTGCCCGCCAGGACGAGGTTTCCCAGCAGCACGATCAGCGCGATCACGAGGCCGGCCAGGAACAGGCCGGCCTGGGCCCCCAGGCGCGTCCAGAACACGCTGTCGAAGCCGACGCTCTTGTACCAGATGGCATCGGTCCAGAGGTCGATCGCGGCCCCGGCCAGCAGGAGGACCAGCACCACCACGATGACGATCGCGCCGATCCCCATCCGCCGGAGGACCTGGCGGAACGTGGGCCCGTCCGCGCCGTCCGTGGGCCCGCCCACGGGGCGGCGGGGCGGCGGGGTCCGTGGCGGCCCGCCCGCGGCACGCCGGCGGCGCGGTCGCAGCGGGACGGGCTCTTCAGTGCGACGCTGGTCGTCGCCATCCGCGTCCTCGTGGCCCTGATCGGAGGTCGCGTCGGAGCCGGCGTGGTCGCTCGCTGCGCTGGCTGCGTCGGCGTCGTCTGCTCGCTCGTCCTCGTCGCCGTTCGAGGGCTCGCCGCCCGGTTCCGCGGGCTCCCCGCCACGCGGCGGCCGACCTTCCGCCTCGGCGCGCCGGCGCTCGAGCTCACGCATGAAGTCGTCGAACAGGTCGCCCATCAGCGTCGAGTCTATGCGGTTTCCGGGCAGCGGGGCGGACGACCGTCCGGGATCACGGACGGTGCAGCATCTCGACCGATCGCCGGAAGCCGGCGAGGACCTGTTCCGCCAGCTGGTTGGGTCGCAGCGTGGACGCCAGGGCGGGTTCCCAGCGGAACGCTGCCCGGATCGCGAGCGGGCAGCGCCACGGCCGGGCGTCGTCCTCGGGCGGGACCACGGGGACCAGCCGGATCGACAACCGCCCGTCCTCCTCGCGGATCAGCCCCGAGAGGCTACCGGCAAACGACGGTCCAAGACGGAGCAGCGGAGGATCGGGCGGTGGGCCCGACGCGGGCGCGACGTCGCGAAAGCTGACCACGCCATTGTCATCGGCCACCCAGAGGACCGCCAGCCACCACTCGTCAGGGCCATCGACCGGCCGGCCCATACCGGCCCGCAGGCGACGATCGCCGATCCGGACCTCCTGCTCGCGGAGGTACGAGGGTCCGGGATGCGGCAGTCGCTCGGGCACGCGATCGAGGATACCGGCGCGGCCGGGAGCGGGTGGGCCGGACGACCGGCCGGACGGCGTCGGGCCCGCGGCCGGCAGTCGGCGTCAGGGCCGGGGCGGCGCTCCGAACGGGCTCTCGGGCGCGGCAGGCGCGGGCCCGGCATCGGCCGGTGGCGACGATGGCTCGGCGTCCGGCGCTGCGGGTTCGGGCGTGGCGCTCGCTTCCGCAGCGTCCTCGTCGTCACCCAGGCGTGTCAGGTCGATGCCCTGCTCCACGACGGTGTCGGCCTTGATCGCGATCGACTCCGCCTCGAGCGATGCTCGCTCGGCCTCGAGCTGCAGCCGCAGCATCTCGCGTCGGACCTCGTCCGCCGGCGGGGCCAGCGATGCGGCGGCAGCCGGATCGTCCGTTGTCGAAACCGCGACCTCACCCGTGATGAACGACAGCAGCCGGTTGCGCGGCCGGGCAGTCTCGGACCGGGCCCGCAGGATGGCCTCGTGATCCAGCGTCGTGACCCCCCGGATGTCGGGCTCGACCCCGGTGGCGCTGGTCAGCGTCGCCCCACAGCTGGGACACGTGGTTGCGTTCTCATCCGGGAGCACCGCAGAACACCACGGACAGTGGACGGTCGCGTCGGTGAACTCGTCGGACATGTGCGCACTCTACCGCTCCGCGATCCCGTCGACACTACCCGATTTCGCTATGCCGCTACTCCCATTCGATGGTCGCGGGTGGCTTGCTGCTGATGTCGTAGACCACCCGGTTCACGCCCGGAACCTCGTTGACGATCCGGCTGCTGATCCTAGCCAGCACGTCGTACGGCAGCTTCGCCCAGTCGGCGGTCATCCCGTCCTCGGACGTGACGGCGCGAATTGCCACGACGTTGGCATAGGTACGGCCGTCGCCCATCACCCCGACCGAGCGGACCGGCGTCAGGATGGCGAACGATTGCCAGACTCTCCGGTAGAGGCCGGCCGCCTTGATCTCGTCGATCACGATCCAGTCTGCGTCGCGCAGCGTGTCCAGCCGCTCCGCGGTGACCTCGCCGATGATCCGGATGGCCAGCCCGGGCCCGGGAAACGGCTGGCGCTGGACCATCGCCTCGGGCAGTCCCAGCTCCGCGCCCACCAGGCGCACCTCGTCCTTGAACAGGTAGCGCAGCGGCTCGATCAGCTGGAAGCGGAGGTCCGCCGGGAGGCCGCCCACGTTGTGATGGGTCTTGATCTTCTGGGCCGTCTTGGTCTCGGGCGCGGTCGACTCGATGACGTCCGGGTACAGCGTCCCCTGAGTCAGGAAGTCGATGCGCCCGATCTTCGCGGCCTCTTCCTCGAACACCCGGATGAACTCGTCACCGATGATGCGCCGCTTCTGCTCCGGATCGGTGACGCCGGCCAGCCGGGCCAGGAAGCGGTCGCGCGCATCGACCATGATCAGCTTCATGCCCAGGTTGGCCTCGAACGTGACGCGCAGGAGCTCGGATTCCTTCTTGCGCATCAGCCCGTGGTCAACGTAGATGCAGGTGAGCCGGTCGCCGACCGCGCGGTGAACGAGCGCAGCCGCAACGGCCGAATCGACGCCCCCCGATAGGGCGCAGATCACCTGGCCGGCGGACCCGGTTCCGGCCGCATGGCGGTTCACCCGGTCGCGGATCTCGACCACGGTGGTTTCGATGAAGTTGGCCGGTGTCCAGGCGGGCGCGATGCCCGCGATCCCGGTCACGAAGTTGCGCAGCACGTCCTTGCCGCGCGGCGTGTGGACGACCTCCGGATGGAACTGGATCCCGTACAGGCGGCGCGCCGGCGCCGCCAGCCCGGCGTACGGCGTCGACTCCGTTTGCGCGGTGGCGTGGAACCCCTCGGGCATGCGGGTGATCGAAATCTCCGTGGCTCATCCACACCGGCTGCTCGCGGTCGATGCCCGCAAACAGGCCGTCGTCCTGCGTGATCTCGACGGTGGCCGGGCCGTACTCGCGCCTCGATGCCGGCAGCACATCACCACCGAGCTCGAGGGCCATCAGCTGGGCCCCGTAGCAGATACCGAGGACGGGCAGGCGCCCGCTCCAGATCGACGCATCGGCCTTCGGCGCGGCCTCGTCGTACACCGAGTTCGGGCCGCCGGACAGGATGATCGCCCGGACCCCGCGCCGCTCGAGCTCGGCGAGCGGCGTGTCGTGGGGGAGCAGCTCCGAGTACACGTTGAGCTCGCGTACGCGTCGGGCGATCAGCTGGGCGAACTGGGAGCCGAAGTCGAGCACGGCAACGACACCCGGCTCGGGAACCGTCGCCGCGACCGGCGGGAGGTCTGCGGGCGTCCGGCTCGGGGCAGGTGCGTCGAGCGCGACCTCGAGATAGGCCTCGACCTCGGCATCGTCCGGGGCCAGGACGCGATGGCCGGCGTTGGCGGCCTCGCCGTGGACGGTCTTGCCCCGATGTCCAGCGGCCCCCGGCTCGGGCTGCGGCTCCTCCTCCGGTTCGGCCAATGACCCCTCCCGCCTTGCGCTCGGATCGCTGCGCGAAGTCTACCGGTCGGGCCATCGCCGGGGCGTATCGTGTGCAACCGATGACGTACTCGATCGTCGCCAGGGACCCGACGACGGGGGAGCTCGGCGTGGCCGTCCAGTCACGGCGGTTCGTGATGATCGCCCCGACGTCCGTTCTCATCGTGCGGCCCGCGTCGCGACGGCTTGGGCAGTAGGCTGCAGACGATGGCGACGCGGTATCCCATCCGGATCGGACGCAAGTCGGCACTGTTGCTCAGGGTGGCATTCGGCGTCACGCCGGACCGGGCGTGGGCCTCCATCGAGGGCGGCCAGGTGATCGCGCGCTTCGGGCGGTTCGAGTTCCGGGCACCGCTGGCCAAGGTCGCCCGCTGGCGGATCGAGGGACCATGGCGCTGGATCACCGCGATCGGCGTCCGGCGCAGCATCCGCGGAGGGGACATCTCGTTTGCGGGCAGCCCACGCGGCGGCGTCCGTGTCGACCTGCGCTCCCCGGTGCGATGGAGGGTGCTGAGGGTCCGTGCCTTCTACGTCGGGGTGGACGACCTCGAGGGGTTCGCGGCGGAGCTGTCGGCGCTCGGGATCAAGGGCGAGGACGCGCGCGCGCCGTGAGCTCGCCGGCGCGACCGCGGTCTCGGTCGCGTCGCGCTATCGCGAGCGCTGCTGCCAGGACTTGCCCTCGGTCACAACGGACGGCGCGTACACGATCTCCACATCGTGCATGTCCGTGATCGTGCGGGCACCGAGCGCCGCCATCGACTGTCGGAGGGCTCCAACCAGGTTCTGCGTGCCGTCCGTGACATGCGACGGCCCGTTGAGGATCTGGCCCAGCGACCCGACCGTGCCCACCTTGATCCGCGTCCCGCGCGGCAGCACGGGAGACGGTGCCGCCATCCCCCAGTTGGTCCCACGGCCCGGCGCCTCGGTCGCGCGGGCCAGCGGGGAGCCGAGCATGACCACGTCCGCGCCCGCCGCGATGGCCTTGGCGATGTCGCCGCCGCGCTTCATGCCGCCATCGGCCACGACCGGCACGTAGATGCCGGTTTCCGCGTGATGCTGGTCTCGCGCGGCCGCCACGTCCGCGATGGCCGTCACCTGCGGGATCCCGATGCCCAGCACCTCACGTGTCGTGCACGCGGCGCCGGGACCGACACCCACGAAGATGGCGGCCGCGCCCTGCTCCATGAGCAGGTAGGCCGCCTCTGCGTTGGTCGTGTTGCCGACGGCGACCGGGATGGGCATGAACCGGGTGAAGTCCGCGAGGGCCAGCGGCTCGTAGCCGGTCGCCAGGTGCCTTGCCGACGACACCTGCGACTGGACGAGGAACAGGTCGGCGCCATGCTCAGCACAGAACGGGCCGAACCGCCGCGCAACCCCGGGCGTCGCCGAGACCGCCGCCTTCGAGCCGGCTGCATGCAGCTCGTCGATGCGGCGGGCGATGAGCTCCTCCCGGATCGGTGGTGCGTACGCCTCCGCGAGCACGTCCTGCACCTGGTCGTCGGACGCGGCGATGATCCGGTCGAGGACCTCGGAGGGGTCGTCGTACCGCGCCTGTACCCCTTCGAGATTGAGGATCGAGAGGCCACCGAGACGGGCCAGCTCGCCCGAGAGGTGCACGTCCGCGACGGCGTCCATCGCCGCCGCGAGCACCGGGATCTCGAGCCGGATCCCGCAGAAGTCCTGCGACAGCACGACGTCGGCCGGATCAACGGTGTCCGTGCCGGGCGCCAGCGAGACATCCTCGAACCCGTAGGTCGCACGGATCGTGTCGAGCCGGGTGCGGAAGATCCGCCGGTTTGCCAACGTGTCGGTCATGGCGTCACCCTCGTCCGCTGTCCACCCGCCATCCGGTCCCGCAATCAGCTCGCCTCCGTGTGTTCTGCGCAGTCTAGCGGGCGAAGGCCGGGAGGATAATCCGGGCATCGGCGGACGCGCCGGAGAGGAGGAACCCTCCGATGGCGAAGGCACGGGCCAACCGGACAGCCGCACGGAATGATGACGAGGAGCAGCCCGCCCACGTGTGGGGCGAGCCACCGGACGAGGTCCCGGGGACGCCTGGCAAGCGCCTGTCCAGCAAGCGCTATCTCGCGGAGCTGGCGACGCTCCAGGTCGAGCTGGCCAAGCTGCAGGAGTGGGTGCACGCCCGGGGCCTGAAGGTCGTCGTCCTGTTCGAGGGCCGTGACGCCGCCGGCAAGGGCGGGGCGATCAAGACCATCACGCTGGCGCTCAACCCTCGCGTCGCCCGCGTCGTCGCCCTGCCCGCGCCGACCGAGCGCGAGCGCACGCAGTGGTACTTCCAGCGCTACGTCGCGCACCTGCCGGCGGCCGGCGAGATCGTGCTGTTCGACCGGAGCTGGTACAACCGCGCCGGCGTCGAGCGGGTGATGGGGTTCGCGACGCCCGAGGAGATCGAGGAGTTCTACCGCAGCTGCCCGGAGTTCGAGCGGATGCTCGTGCGCTCAGGGATCCTGCTGGTCAAGTACTGGTTCTCGGTCAGTGATTCCGAGCAGGAGCGTCGGTTCCAGGCCCGGATCAAGGATCCGACCAAGCGCTGGAAGCTGTCGCCGATGGATCTCCAGTCCCGCACGCGCTGGGTCGAGTACTCGATCGCCAAGGACGAGATGTTCCGGCACACCGACATCAAGCAGGCTCCCTGGCACGTGGTCAACGCCGACGACAAGAAGCGCGCGCGGCTCAACGTCATCCATCACCTGCTCTCGCTGATCCCCTACGAGGACCTCACCCCGGAGCGCATCGTGCTGCCGCCCCGCGAGCCGGACCGCGGTTACGTCCGGCCGCCGATGGACGAGCAGACGTTCATCCCCGAGGTCTACTGAGCGCGAGCCGGGCGCCGGCCGGGCGCCTGGTCAGGAGCGCGGGCGCCTGGCGATCCTC
Organism: uncultured Chloroflexia bacterium; assembly: GCA_963732805.1. GTDB lineage: Bacteria > Chloroflexota > Limnocylindria > Limnocylindrales > CSP1-4 > CAIXZV01. The sequence goes on along the minus strand of CAVTAW010000002.1, from coordinate 291,455 downwards.
CCGCCCAGGTGGTCGAGCTCGAACCAGCGCGAGACGGCCGGGTCCAGGAGCAGGTCGCGCACGCGGCGCACGCACTCCGCGTACGACGGCCAGATGGCCAGTGCCGGCGCGTCGGTGGCCGGCACCCAGCGCAGGGCGTCGTGCTCGCGAGACGGCCTCGCCTCGGCTTCGGGCCGGATCCGCGCGGCGAAGATCGCGCTGTTGACGATGGCATCCGGGCCCTCGTCATAGAACGGCGCCACCAGGTCCAGGTCGTACCAGGCGAGGACGTCGCCGGGTCCCAGGCCCGTCTCCTCCTCGACCTCGCGCATCGCGGCGTGCGGCGCACGCTCGCCGGGCTCGATGCCCCCCGTCACGCACTGCCACAGGCCGGGGAAGATGCGGTCCGGCGCGCGGCGGATCAGCAGGACCTCGAGCCGGCCAGCGTCCGGGCGGTCGTCGCCGGGATCGACGGGGGCGACGACCCGGAACACCCAGCACTCCACCAGGTCGGGCTTGACGCTCACTGGACGCCCCGGGGCCGGGACACGCCTTGGTGGCGCACCGGATCCATGGGGATCTCGATCCGGGTGGTCATGACCGAACGAGCGTAGCGGAGCGGCCGACGCGCTGCCTGTACGCGCCGCCCGTGGACCAGGCGGATGCCCGGAACGTCGCCCGCGCGCACCACCGAGCCGATCGGCTGCCGGACAACACGGCGATCGACGCGTAGGCTACGCAGCCATGGAGGGAGGGCTCCGCAGACCCCGTCGGCCGCGCGCCGCGGTCCTGCTCGTCGCCGTGCTGCTCGCCGCCGCCTCGACGCTGGGCGGGCCAGTCTCCCGCATCGCGCCGGCGCCGGCGGCCCGCGCGGCGGCCTCGTTCTCCGACGGGTACTTCCGCGAGTTCACGGTCTTCTCGGGGCTGAACAAGCCCACCGCGGTCGTGTTCGCCTCCGACGGCCGCGCCTTCGTCACCGAGAAGAGCGGGCTCGTGAAGGCGTTCGACTCGATCACGGATCCCACGCCCACCACGGTCATCGACCTGAGAACCCAGGTGATGGACTACTGGGACCGCGGCCTGCTGGGCATCACGCTGGACCCCGCATTCCTGACAGGACGGCCGTACCTGTATCTGCTCTACACCTACGACGCGGCGCCCGGTCAGACGGCGCCCGTCTGGAATGACGCCTGTCCCAGCCCGCCCGGCGCCACCGCCGATGGCTGCGTGGTCACCTCCAGGCTGGATCGGTACACGGTTAACACGTCGACCAACGTCGCGGATCCGGCCTCGCGGGTGGAGCTCGTCCACGACTGGTGCCAGCAGTTCCCGAGCCACTCGGTCGGGAGCCTCGTGTTCGGGCCCGACGGCCAGCTGTACGCGTCCGGCGGCGAGGGCGCCAACTTCAACCTCATCGACTACGGTCAGAAGGGCGGCACCCTGCCCACGCCGGCCAACCCGGTCACGCCCGTAAACCCGTGTGGTGATCCCGTGACCGTCACATCGGCGCCGGGTGACACGCCGGCGGTCGATGTCACGACGGCCGAAGGAGGATCCCTGCGAGCACAGGACCTCCGCACGACCGGAGATCCGGTGAGCCTCGACGGCTCGCTCATCAGGATCAATCCCGACACGGGAGCGGCGTCGGCGGGCAACCCGCTCGCGGCCAACGCCGACGCGAATGCACGCAGGATCGTCGCGCATGGGTTCCGGAACCCGTACCGGTTCGCGTTCCGGCCAGGCACCGACGAGATCTACGTGGGCGACGTCGGCGCCGATGTATGGGAGGAGATCGAACGCATCGTCGTGCCCACGACCGCCCGAACGCCCACGACCATGCCCAACTTCGGCTGGCCATGCTACGAGGGCAACGCGGTCACCGCCTGGCAGTCCGTGGGAACGAACCTGTGCGCCGGCCTGTACGGGGCCGGATCGTCGGCCGTGAGCCCGCCCCTGTACGCCTACAGCCATACCGAGGCCAACGCGCCAACCGGCCCCTGCTTCACCCCCGACGCCAACGGCAAGATGGGCTCGGCGGTGAGCGGCATCGCGTTCTACGAGGGAGCCCAGGCGGGTACCGCCCCCTACCCGGCCAAGTACGACGGGGCGCTGTTCTTCGTCGACTACTCGCGCAACTGCCTCGCGGCCATGCTGCCCGGGTCCGGTGGCGCGCCCGATCCCGCAAAGGTGGTGCAGGTCGGCGGCGGGCTCGGACACCCGGTGGACCTGCTCACCGGACCGGGGGGCGATCTGTACTACGTCGACCTCGACGGCGGGCGCGTGGTCCGGATCCGCCACCTCATCGCGCCGGTCGCGATGGCGACCGCAACCCCGGCCCAGGGATCGGCGCCGCTCGTCGTGCACCTGGATGCCACCGCATCGACCGACGCTGACCCGAGCGCCACGATCGTGGCCTACCGCTGGGACCTGGACCACGACGGCGTGTTCGACGGCCCGAACGATGCCTCCGGTGCTACCTACGACTGGTCGATCACGAACCCGGACACCTACCCGATCACGCTCCAGGTCGAGAACTCCTACGGGCTCACCGACACCTATGACCTCACGGTAGACGCGGGCAACGACCCGCCCGTCCCGGTCATCGACACGCCGGGCGACTCCCTCACCTGGGCGGTCGGGGACACGATCGATTTCAGCGGGCACGCGACCGACGCACAGGATGGGGCACTGGCAGCCTCGAGCCTGCGCTGGGACGTCGTGATGGTGCACTGCCCGGCGGACTGCCATCTGCACTTCATCCAGACCATTGCGGGCGTCGCATCCGGCTCGTTCACCGCGCCGGACCATGAGTACCCATCCCATCTCGAGCTCCGTCTCACCGCGACCGACAGCCACGGCACCAGCGCCACCACCTCCGTGGAGCTGCAGCCCAGGACCGCGACGATCGGTGCGTCCTCGTCGCCGGCCGGGGTCCCGCTGACGGTGGCGGGCGAGACCCGGGCCGGTCCGATCGTGGCGACCGTGATCCTGGGAGGCACCACGACGGTCAGCGCACCCTCGTCCGCCACGGTGGGTGGCAAGCCGTACCGGTTCAGCGCCTGGAGCGATGGCGGAGCGCGGGTCCACGACGTGACGGCCTCCGGTCCGGTCACCCTGACCGCAACCTACCTGCAGGACGCACCCGGGTCCTGTGGATCGGCCACCTCCGTCTCCCCGTCCGGCGCCTGGATCAGCGAGCGGACGGGCGGCAGCAGCGACGTTGACTGGTTCCGCTTCCGCCTGTCGTCGAAGCACCGCGTGGTCGTGACCCTCGGCGACCTGCCGGCGGATCTCCGTCTCGACCTGTACAAGTCGTGCAGCAGGCTCGTGGCCACGTCCAGCCACGGCGGGACGCGCTTCGAGGAGCTGACGAAGCTGCTCGCAGCCGGGACCTACCGGGTCCGGGTCACAAACGTCGGCGGCGCCGCGAGCGCCAGCCCGTACGTGCTCCGATTCAAGCCCCTGAAGGCCGGGTTGCCGATCAAGAGCACCCGTACCACGGTCACGGGCGGCCGGATCCGCATCGCGGGGGAGGTGATGAACAACACCGGATCGATCCGGGGCCGGATCACCGTGACCGCTCGCTTCAGGAATGCCGCCGGCCACGTCGTGGCTACCCTGTCCACGAAGACGTTCGCCCGCCGCCTGGGCATTGGCAAGGTGTCATCGTTCGTGCTCAGCGGCGCCGTCCCCTCGTACGCCAGGGTCACCCTGTCCACGACCAGCGGCGCGCCGGGCCCCAGGCGCAAGCTCTCGCTCCGGGCGCTCACCGTGTCCGCGAACCCGGACGGGTCGGCAACGGAATCGGGCATCGTGAGGAATGTCGGGACCACGACGGCGCGCTCGGTCGCAGTGTCCCGGACCTGGTACGGGCCGAGGGGTCAGGTCCTCGACCAACGGACCGTGGCGGTTTCGCCGTCCACCCTCAAGCGCGGCAGGACCGGGCGATTCAGCATCACGCGACCCGCCCTGGCCGGCATCCAGGCCGTCCGGACGGAGCTCCGCGCCCGCTGATCGCGGTCCCCCGCTCAGCCGGGCAGCAGCTGCCTCAAGGCGAACAGCACGTTCGCGGGACGTTCGGCCAGGCGGCGCATGTACCACGGGTACCACGCCGCGCCGTAGGCGATGAGCGTCTGGACGCGGTAGCCGGACTCGGCCAGCCGCCGCTGCTCCTTCGCCCGGATGCCGTACAGCATCTGGACCTCGAACCCGTCCCGGTTGATCCCGGCCGCGGCGGCGTGCGCCGCGACCTGCTCGATCAGCGCTACGTCGTGCGTCCCGAGGCCCAGCCGGATCGCGCGCGAGCGACTCTCGCGCGCCAGCGTCACCGCGAGGCCCAGGTAGTTGGCGTCGACCTCCCGGCGAGACCGGAACGCGATCGATCGGGGCTCGTCGTAGGCACCCTTGACCAGGCGGATCGCCGGCTCCAGCGGCAGCAACCGCTCGACGTCCTTCGCGGTTCGGCGCAGGTAGGCCTGAAGGCAGACACCGGTCCGCGGCTGTGAGGCACGAAGCCGCTGGTACAGGTCCAGCGTCCGGTCCACGTACGAGCTGTCCTCCATGTCGATCCACAGGTACGAACCGTGGACGGCCGCGGCGGCCGCGAGCGTCCGCAGGTGTCCGAAGCAGGCGTCCTCATCGACGTCCAGCCCGAGCTGCGTGGGCTTGACGCTGATCTCGCCATCGATCCGGGCGGCGGTGATCGCGTCCAGCAACCCCAGGTAGTGGTCCACGACCAGCTGCGCCTGGTCGAGCTGATCGACGTTCTCGCCCAGCCGGGTGTACAGGGTGCCGATCCCCAGCACCTGCAGGTCCGCAGCCGCGCCGAGCGCATCGTCCATGTCCTCGCCGGGCATGAACCGCCGGACCGCGCGCTGCATGAACCGCATGCGCGGCAGGCGCTCGCGCAGCCAGGCGTTCCGCGCGAACCAGAGCAGGACCGCGCGCATCAGCTGGCGCATCCCGATCTCACAGGCGCTCGAAGCGCTCCACCGGCAGCACGAACACCGTCGCGCCTCCGACCTCGACCTCGAGCGGGTAGGGCATGAAGAACTCGCCGGGCTCCATGATCGGCGGCATCGGGTTCACGATCTGGGTCCGCGCGTGGCAGTTGTCGCGCACGACCGCGATGACCTCGTCCACCTGTGCTTCCTCGACGCCGACAATCACCGTGGTGTTCGACTGCTTGAGAAAACCGCCCGAGGAGTGCAGCCGGGTGGCTCGGTACTCCCGCTCGAGCAGGGCGTCCACGAGGACCCCCGCGTCCTCGTTGTGCACGATGGCGACGACGAGCTTCATCAGCCCGAGCATAGCCCACCGCGGACCGCGCGATCCCGCCGGCGCGGACGACGATCGCGGCCAGAGCAGGCGATCGGGGGAGCGGGTCGGTCGAATGCGCCCCGACCCCGGGTGTACGATGCCGACTCGCCCCTTGACGCGGCGATCGCAGCCGGCGGGACCTGGCAGGATCGTGCGCATCGGCCGTACCCGGAGGCTTTCGTGTCCGAACCCACTGGCGCCGCGAGCGGTCCGCTCGCCGTCCTCTCCGTCGGCGCCGCCGCGCTTGCCCGCGCGGCCGACCTGGACACCGCGCTCGCCGTGATCGTGGAGGCGGGCGCGGCGGCCGTCGACGCGGAAACGGCAGCGCTGTTCGTCATGGATCCGGACCGCTCGCGCCCGGACCTGCTGCTGACCCTGGGCATGTCCGATGAGGCTGCCGCCGCACTCGCCGACGAGGTCGCGGCGGATGCCGACCACCCCATCCACCAGGCTGCGCTCGACCGCACCGGCTCGCTTGGCCGCACCATGACGATGTCCGACGGCGGAACCGTGACGGCGGTCGATCTGCCGCTGGTGGTTGCGGGCGGCGGCGTCGAGGCGGGCGTCGGCGTGCTCACGTACGGCTGGACCGGAGACCACGCGGTCGACACCGGCGAAGAGACGCTGCTGGTCGCGATCGCAGACCTCGCGGCGGGCGCCATCGCCGCGTTCCGGTCGTCGGCGCTGGCCGCCGAGCGTGCGGAATGGTTCGAACGGGTCGCGCACTCGGATCCCCTCACCGGATTGTCCAACGGGCGCACGCTCGCCCGCGTCCTCGAGCTCGAGGTCGCACGGGCGCAGCGGCAGGGCAGCGAGGTGTCGGTCGCCCTGTTCGACATCGACGGCTTCACCGAGCTCAACCAGGCTTCCGGTTCGCGCGTCGGCGACCTCGTGCTGCGACAGGTTGCAGCCGTGCTCGCCGAGACGGTGCGGCTCGTGGACACCGTCGCACGCACGGGCGGTGACGAATTCATCGTCGTGGCCCCCGGATCGGCCGGGTTGGCGGTCGCGCAGCGCGTCCTCGCGGGGATCGGGCGGCTGGAAGCAATCGCCGGTCACCCGGTCAGCGTCAGCGCCGCGGTCGCCCGGTTCCCGCAGGACGGGACGGATGCGGAATCGCTCGTCGCGGCCGCCCGGGCCGCGCTCGGGACAGCGGGCGGCCCGGCGACGATCGTCGAGGCCACGGGCACCGAGCGCGCGGGCAAGCCCACCGCCTGACGCGCCGGACCCGTCGCCGGCGCGGTGTCGACCACTGGCCGGCGCAGGTCGAAGGCACCGGGACCAGGTCGCGCCGACGGATCCCGGGCTCAGCGGCCGAGGCGCGCCAGGCACGGCGCCTGCCCGGCCATGCCTCGGACGGCATCCAGGGTGGCCCGGAGCACGGCCGTCTCATCGCGCGTCGCGTCCACGATCGCGTAGCGGTCCGGCTCCGCGGCCGCGAAGCCCAGGAACGCCGCCCGGACCCGCTCGTGATAGGCGACGTCGTGGAACGCCTCGAACCGGGTCAACTCTGCAGCCTTGCGTCCCAGGCCGACATCCACGGGAAGGTCCAGCAGGATCGTGAGATCGGGCACGAGCCCTCCCGTCGCGAACCGCTGCACCGCGCGCAGCTCATCCATCGGCACTCCTGAACCCGCGCCCTGGTAGGCGAGCGATGAATCCGCGTAGCGGTCGCAGATCACGATCGCGCCTCGCGCCAGGGCCGGCCGGATCAACTCGTCCACGTGCTGGGCACGCGACGCCGCGAACAGCAGGGCGTCCGCCCTTCCGGTACGGTCGATTCGCGGCTCCGTGTCGAGCACCAGCCGGCGGACCTGCTCGCCCAGCGGCGTCGAGCCCGGCTCGCGCGTCGCCACCACGTCGCAGCCGGCCCGGCGGAGCGCCTCGTCGAGTCGGGCCAGCAGGCTCGACTTGCCGGACCCGTCGGGACCCTCGAGCGTGATGAACAGGCCCTGCCCGTGCCGGGTCGCGTTCGCGGCATCCACGGGCCCGAGTGTAGGGGACGTCGGCGCACCGGCGACGCGTCGATCGGGGGACGCGAGGTGGTCGACCAGCGTCCAGGCACCAGCCACGGGATTACGCCCTTCGCCCTAGAGCGGTCCCGACTGGTGCTTGCTACGCTCACGCCCAATGCGCGATCTGACTTCTCGCGCCCTCGACACGGCCACGGCCCTGGGCGCCACCTATGCGGACGTCCGCGTTGTCCGGCGGGTGGACGAGTCGATCTCCATCAAGTCCGCCCGCGTCGAGGGTGTCCAGTCCGGCGAGACCGAGGGCTTCGGCGTCCGGGTGCTGCTCGGCGGCGCCTGGGGCTTTGCGGCCAGCCACCACCTGTCCACGGCGGAGGCGGATCGCGTAGCGGCGGAGGCGGTGCGGATCGCGAAAGCCAGTGCCACCGCGCTCCGGCACGCCGTCGTGCTGGACGATCGCCCACCCGCGCACGGCCGGTTCGAGACGCCGGTCGTGGAGGACCCGTTCGCGGTCCCCCTCGACACCAAGGTCTCGGACCTGCTGGCGGCCGACCGCGCCCTCTCCGGCGTTGCGGGCATCGCGTACACCGAGTCGCTGTACGCGGCCCAGCGCGAATGGAAGACGTTCGCCGCGTCCGACGGCAGCTACACCGAGCAGACCATCACCCATGTCGGCAGCGGACTCGAGGCCAACGCCATTGACGGCGACGAGCACCAGCGACGGAGCTACCCCGACAACGGTGGCGCCTGGGCTTCCGCGGGCTACGAGTTCATCCGCGGCCTGGACCTGCGCGGCAACGCCGAGCGCATCGCGAGCGAGGCCGTGGAGCTGCTCAGCGCCCCCGAGCTCCCGGCGGGGACACGCACGATCGTCCTGCACCCGAGCCAGCTGTACATGCAGGTGCACGAGAGCTGCGGCCACCCGACCGAGCTCGACCGGGCATTCGGCACCGAGGCCAGCTACGCCGGCACGAGCTTCCTGACGCCGGACATGCTCGGCGCCTTCCGATACGGCTCGGAGCTGTGCGACATCGTGGCAGACGCCACGGTGCCGGGCGGGCTGGGCACCTTCGGCTGGGACGACGAGGGCGTTGTCGCCCAGCGCGTGCCCCTGATCTCCGAGGGGATCTTCGTCGGGTATCTCAGCTCCCGGGAGACCGCGCCGCGGATCGACCGCCGGTCGGGCGGCGCGATGCGGGCCGACGGCTGGAACCGTATCCCGCTGATCCGGATGACCAACGTCAACCTGCTGCCGAAGGCGGGCATGACGTTCGAGGACATCGTGGCCGACACCGACGACGGCCTGTCTGTTCGAGACCAATCGCAGCTGGTCGATCGACGACCGGCGGCTCAACTTCCAGTTCGCGACCGAGGTCTGTCGCGAGATCAAGGGCGGCAGGCTGGGCCGCCTGTATCGCAACGGTACCTACACGGGGATCACGTACGAGCTGTGGCGCTCGATGGACGCTGTTGGCGATGCGTCCAGCTGGCGGATGTGGGGCACGCCGAACTGCGGCAAGGGCGAGCCGGGCCAGACGGGACACGTCGGGCACGGCGTCTCCGGCGCGCGGTTCCGCAACGTGCGAGTCGGGGTGATGGGGTGAGTGAGCGCCACGCCATCGGTGGCGATCCCGAGGAGGCGCTCAGGCTGGCGGAGCGCGTCGTCGCGGCGGCGGAGGCCGCCGGCGCCGGCGAGGCGGAGGCGCTGGTCGTCTCCGGAGAGTCGGCCCTCACCCGGTTCGCCAACTCCGAGATCCACCAGAACGTCGCCAGCGCAGAGGTCTTCGTCAACCTTCGCTTCGTCCGCGGACGCAGGGTGGGCGTGGCATCGTCGGGCCGGATGGACGAGGAAGGCGTTCGGGCCCTCGTGGACCGCGCGGGTGCCATCGCGGCGAACGTGGAGGAGCTCGAGGACTGGGCGGGACTGCCGGTGGCAGGGTTGCCCCGGCCACTTCCTGCGGCCTGGTCCTCCGGCACCGCCCATGCGAGCCCGGAGCTGAGAGCCGACGGCGTGCGCGCCGTGATCGCGGCCGCCGACGCAGCGGGCGTCACGGCCTTCGGGTCGTTCTCGACCGACGCCGAGGCGATCGCCGTGGCGAGCAGCAAGGGCATCCGGGCGGCCGAGCGGCGGACGTCATCGCAGCTGCTCACCGTCACCATGGGCCCCGGCGACGGGACCGGCTACGCGGAGCAGTGCGCCGTCGATGCGACGACCATCGATGCCGGTGCGATCGGCCGAGAGGCGGCCGAGCGGGCTCGGATCAGCGCGAACCCGGTGGACCTGGAGCCGGGGAGCTACCCGGTCGTGCTCGATCACTACGCGGTGGTCGATCTGATGGACATGCTCGGCTACCTGGGGTTCTCGGCCCTGGCCGTCCAGGAGGACCGCTCCTTCTTCGAGGTGGGGCGGCGCGTCGGATCGCCGATGGTCACGATCGTCGACGACGGCCGCGATCCGGCGGGCCTGCCCATGGGCTTCGACGCCGAGGGCGTTCCCAAGGAGCAGCTGGTGCTGCTCGATGCCGGCGTCTGCCGCGATCTCGCGTATGACGCCCAGACCGCCGCGCGCGCAGGACGGCGATCCACGGGTCACGGGCTGCCCGCGCCGAACCCGTACGGCCCGTTCCCGACCAACATGCTCATGGCGCCCGGGGACGCCTCGCTGGACGAGCTCGTCGGCGGCCTCGACAGGGGGCTGCTCGTGACGCGTTTCCACTACACGAACCCGGTCCACGGCAAGCGCGTGATCATCACGGGCATGACCCGCGACGGCACATTCCTCGTCGAGGGCGGGCGTGTCGTCGGGCCGGTCCGCAACCTGCGGTTCACGATGTCCTACCTGGACGCGCTGGCGAACGTGGAGGCGGTGGGCCGGGAGCGGCGCTGCCTGCGTGGCTTCCTCGGCGGTTGCGTGGTCCCTGCGGTACGCCTGTCGTCGTTCTCGTTCACCGGCGCGACGGCGGCGGGCTGAGGCACGGTCAGGCGTGGGCATCGGCGATCAGCGGGCCTTCGACCTCACGATCCACGCGGACGACGATGGGTCGATCCTGGTCGACGTCGGGACGCGATTCGTCGCCGTGGACGGCGACGAGCTGGAACGGATCCTGGACCGCCTGGCCGCGGACGGCGGCTCGCTGCGCCTGCTGGGCGGGACCGGGCGGGCCGACGACGGAGACGAGCCTCCGGACCGCGAGGGCGATCCCGGGATGAACGCCGCATCGTTCGTGCTGTCGCTCGCCCACTCGCGCGGGCTGCACGTCGTTCGCGACGCGTAGTCTCAGCCCAACCGACCGATCCGCCGTGACCCAAAGCAACAGGGCTTGACAGTCTGCTCTATCGCGATATATCGTGATGCCGCGCGATGTAGCGCGACATATCCTCTATGGAGCCAGTCATGTTTCACACAACGGCGCGACCCACGTCGCGCCCCCACCATCGGGCCCCCCGACACGGGCCCAACGACGTTCCGTTCGGCTTTCGCGAGATGCTCATGCGAGGCCGAGGCCGCGGGCGGCCCATCCGTCGCGGCGAGATCCGACCGCTGATCCTGGCCCTCCTCGCCCGCAAGCCGATGCACGGCTACGAGATCATCCAGCTGCTCGAGGCGCAGAGCGGCGGACGCTGGCGACCGAGCGCGGGGTCCGTCTATCCCACGCTCCAGCAGCTGGCCGATGAGGGCCTGGTCACGAGCGAGGAGATCGACGGCCGGCGCACCTACACCCTCACCGAGACGGGGCGCGAGGCTGCAGCCGAGGCACCGGCGCCGCCGAACTGGGGCGACCTCGACGGCGACGCAGGCGATGACCTCCGCACGTCGGGGCTGCAGCTCATCCAGGCGGTGATGCAGGTCCAGCACGTGGGCTCGACGCGGGCCCGCCACGAGACCAACCGGATCCTCGCTGACGCCCGGCGCCAGGTCTACCGCCTGCTGGCCGACGATGAGAACGCCGCCGGCGACGACGTGGCCGCCGACGAACGCGAGGGCTCAATCGGCGCATGAGCGGGCCAACCGCGTCCCCATCCGTCAGAACCCAGCTCGGCCGGCGATTCGACCCGGCCGAGCTGCGCGCCATCAAGCGGCTATGGGTGCGCCATTCGATCGCCGAGGACGCCCGCGACATCGATGGCCTGGTCGCGACGCTGGCGCCGGATTGCGTGTACGAGATCGTGCCCACCCGCCAGCGCTGGGAAGGCCACGAGGGTGCCCGCGCCTTCTACACCGAGCTGTTCGCCGCGTTCCCTGACAACCGGTTCGCCTTGACCGACATCGTGGTCGGGCCCCAGGGAGTGTTCGAGGGAGCGCGGCTCACCGGGACCAACCTCGGGCCATGGGCCGGAACGCCGGCGTCCGGGCTCCCGGTCAGCCTCGACGTGCTGATCCTGTTCCCCTGGGACCCCGTCACGAGGCGGTTCATGGGAGAGCGCATCTGGTTCGACCGGGGTGCGGTCGGAGGCTGAGCGCGGGGAGCTGGAGCCGCGCGACGCCGCGGCGCGTGCCGGGCCGAGGCTGACGCCACGGGACGGCGTCACCAGGCGACAAGCTTCCAGATCTCCGGCTCGAGCTCGCCTGGACGCCCGCCGACCTCGGCAAACAACGTGACGGCCCGTTTCAGGTGCTCCATGGCCTCATCGCTGCGGCCCACCGCGTGGAGCTGGTCGGCGAGGTTGTTCTCGACCGCCGCCTCAAGGTGGCGGTCGCCCGTCTTCCGGCAGGCCGCAAGCGCCTCCTGGAGCAGCGCGATCGCGGCCCCGCGATCGCCGGCGGCTGCCTCCACCAACGCGAGGGCATTGCGGGCGCCGATGGTCGCCGCGTCATCGGTCGAGGACGGCGCGTTGCCCGCGAGCTCGAGGCTTCGGCGCAGGGTCGCCCGTGCGGTCGCGAGATCCCCCTGATCGCGGGCAACCAGGCCGAGGACGCGGTACGCCGCCCCGAGGGCCTGCTCGTCGCCCGAGGCCTCCGCGAGCGCGAGCGCTCGCTCCGCCGTTGCGACGGCCTGATCCGGATCGCCTGCTCGCACGGCGACGGCGGCGCGTTCCACGAGGATTCGCGACAGCCGCTTCACCTGCGCAGGATCGCCGGTGTCGGGCATCCCTTCGATCGCCGCATCGAGGTGACTGGCTGCCGTCGGCAGGTCCCCGCGCCGAGCGTGAACGCGACCCAGCCGCAGCTCGACGTCCGGCAGCCCGTCAGCGGACGAGACGGCAGCCGCGGCTTCGAGCGCAGCCACAGCCCCCGCGTAGTCGCCTCGGACCATGAGCAGCTCGCCGATCTCGACCTGCAGGTGCAGCACGTCCGGGTGGCCGAGCGCGAGCGCGACCTGGAGATCGGCAAGCGCCTCCTCGTTGGCGTACAGGGCCCGTGCGCGTCGCCCGGCGTTCCGGTAGGCGTCGGCGGCCTCGGCCTCGAGACCGGCGGCCCGGAGATGACCGGCGATGAGGGCGAGCCGTCCCGGGTCATCACGCCCGGTCGACTCGGAGCGGAGGGCCTCGGCGACCCGACGATGGAGCAGGCGGCGTCGTGCCAGGCTGGTGCGCTCGTACGCCGCCTCACGCAACCTGGCGTGGGAGAAGTCGAACCCGCCACCGTGTCCCTGGCCCACCTCGCGCACGATCCCACGCCGGACGAGCTCCTCCAGGGCGGTCACCGTCTCATCCTCGGAACGGCCGCTCGCGGCGCGAACCGTCGCGACATCGAACGATCGCCCGATCACGGCCGCGGCCGACATGACCTGCGTGGACGTCTCATCGACGCCGGCCAGCCGCTGACGCAGGAGCGCACGGACCCCCCGGGGCGGGCCGCCGGCAAGCGTCTCGGGTCCCGCGGCCACGGCCTCCACGACGTACAGCGGCAGCCCCTCGGACTCATCGGCCAGCCGCTCGACGTCCGGAGGCGTGGCACCCGACGCGACGGCGATCTCGATCAATCTCGCCACGTCGGCACGGTCAAGCCGTCCAGGAATACCGATGACGTGGCTGCCAGGTCCCCAATCGTGCCGACGAAGGCGGCGCTGCGCTCGTCGAGGTCCTCCGGGCGATAGGCGAGGACGAGCAACATCGCACGACCATCGAGCCGGCGCGCGAGATAGGCGATGGCCTCTCGGGACGCGTCGTCGAGCCACTGGACGTCTTCGACGACAACGAACCCGGGCACCGGCCCGGCGACGCAGACCTCGATGGCGGCCGCGATCGCGTCCAGCAGCCTGGCCCGCGCGGCGGGCCGCTCGTCAGCCGGCGGTGGCACCCTGCCAGCCGGACCCGTCAGCCACGGGGGGAGGGGCACGAGGCGCGACAGCTCGGCCAGCACGCCGGGGTCGAGCGCCCGCAGGCGCGCCGACGCGTCGGTCTCGCGCAGGCCGGTACGAAGCAGCTCCACGATCGACGCGTACGGGATGCCGTCCTCGCTTGCGAACGCTCTCGCGGCGAGCGTCCGCGCACCGCCGGCCGACACGATGGCGATCGCCTCCTCGGCGAGGCGCGTCTTGCCGATCCCGGCCTCGCCCGCGACGAGCACGACTCGCCCGTCCCGGATGGCAGCCCGGTGCGCGGCCATGACCGACGCCAGCGCCGCCTCCCTGCCGACCATCGGGAGCCTCGTGGAGACTCGCGGAGCGGACGGCGCACGGGTCCCGGCCACGCCCCGATCCACCTCGGCATCCGGGTTCGCCGAATCGGGGGCCGGCACTGGGGCCGGCGACGCCACACTGGTCCGACTGTCGCGAATGGCCTCATAGAGCTCGGTCGTCTCGGCCAGCGGCGCGACGCCCAGCTCGCGCTCCAGGAGGGAGACACAGGCGCGGTACTGGCGGATGGCGCCGGCACGATCGCCCGATCGAGCGAGGAGCGAGATGAGCCGTCGCTGGGCGGGCTCGTCGATGGGATCAAGCTCGACCTGCCGTCGGGCCGCCTCGACCGCAGCCGGCAGATCGCCATCGGCCTCCGAGACAGCGGCGAGCCGCTCGAGCAGCGTGGCCACGGCACGCTCGGCGACCGCTGCCTGCGCGGCACGCCAGTCATCGAACTCCGGGCTGTCGCGCAGCGAGAAGCCGGCCAGGAAGGGACCGCGCGCCAGCCCTGCCGCACGCGCGAGGGCGGCGGCGTCACCTGCCGGCGTGGCAGCCTCCAGCGTTCGCAGGTCCACGCGGGCGACGGCGTCGAGCGCCACGACCGATCGGTCGACAGCGAGCCAGCGGCCCCCGAGGGCCGCGCGCAGCACCGACAGCGTTCGTCGCAGTGCGCCGCGTGCCGACTCGTCGTCCGAATCCGGCCAGAGGAGCGCGGCCAGCTCGTCACGGGCGAACGGTCGCTGTTCGACGCCGAGCAGGACGAGGATCGCGAGCGCCTTGCGGGTGTCCACAACCAGCGGGCGCCCATCGACCATCACCTCGAGCGGGCCAAGTACGCGGATCTCGAGCCCGGCGCCCGCCGGGGCCCTGTCTCGCGTCGCAGGAGACATCGAGCGTAACGGTACCGCGTTGCCGAACAATCGCGTAACGTTTCGCGAACGACGCCCATCGATCATCTGGTTGCCATGACCGCGTCCCCGACCTCCGCCGCGCCTGGCCGTCACGGATCGCTGCGCCCGACTCCCCGGCCGACGCTTGCCCGGGCGGCCTGGCTGATCGCCTTGGCGGGCCTTGGCGTGATCGCGTTGCTCCCCGCGTCAGCGCTGGCGGCAAACCCGCACCCATCGGCTGGCCAGATCGTTGCCGAGTCGGCCCTGGTGGTTGGCCTGGCGTCGTTCGTCATCTCGGGCTGCATGATCATCTCGCGCCAGATGCGCAACCCCATCGGCTGGCTGCTGTTGGTCCCGGGGCTCACGGATCCGCTGGCCACCCTCGCCGGTAGCTGGCTGCTCACGCTCGACCCGGCTCCCGACAGGGTCACGCCCGCGCTGTGGATCATCCTCTGGGCGACGAGCTGGTCCTGGGTGCTGCTGATCTTCCCGATCTTCCACCTCCTGCTCACGTTCCCGAACGGTCGCCTGCTGTCGCATCGCTGGCGCTGGGCAGTGGCGCTCGAGCTGGCGATGGTCGTGACGATGGTGGGGCTTGCCACGTTCGGAACCGAGCTCGGCGTGGTCGATGGCGACGCGACCGTCTGGTCGGTCACGAACCCGATCGGGCTCGTCTCCCAGGACATCTGGGACAGTGCCTTTGCACCGATCTGGAGTGTCGCGCTCGCCGGCATCGCCACCGCAAGCGTCCTCGCGGTCGTGGTGCGCTTCCGGCGCGGCGATGCGGTCGAGCGCCAGCAGCTCAAGTGGCCCTTGTCCGCAGTCGCGCTGTTCGGGATCGTGTACGTGCCGACCTCGGTCCAGGCGGGCTTCGGATCCGAGGACATCGGCAACCTCCTGTTCGGCCTGTCGCTGGCTGGCATCCCGATCTCCGTGGCGATCGCGGTCCTTCGCTACCACCTGTACGAGATCGACCGGATCATCAGCCGGACCATCGGCTGGGCGGTGACCACGGGGCTCATTGCCGCCGTGTTCGGCCTGTTCATCGTCAGCCTGCAGGCGCTCCTGGCACCGATCACGAGCGAGAGCACCCTCGTCGTTGCGGGATCGACACTGGTCGCGGCCGCGATGTTTCAGCCACTGCGCCGGCGGGTCCAGGCAGCCGTGGACCGGCGGTTCAACCGCAGCAGGGTCGATGCGCAGCATGCGGTCGAGACGTTCGGAGGACATCTGCGCGACGAGGTCGACCTCGATGCCGTCTCTCGCCACCTGATCGGGGCGGCGACGGCGACCGTGGAGCCGCGGCTGGTCGGGCTCTGGACGCGCTCGGTCCGGTCCCCGGTCCCATCGAACAACACGGTCCGGACGCGCGACCGATGAGCGCCGCACCGCTCCACGGACGGAGCATCCCGAAGGCGACCTGGTGAGCGATCGAAGACTGCCCACGACGCTCCTGGCCGCGGGCACCTGGACGGTGGCCGCGGTGCTGTCCGTCCTCGGGATCGCGATCCTGGCTTCCACGTGGTCGACCGATGTGCCGGGTGTCTGGGCGTTCCGCGGCTTCTCGATCGCCGTTGACCTGGCCTCGACAACGATCGGCCTCGTCGTCGTCGTCCGCGTCGCCGGCAACCCGATCGGCTGGGTGTTCCTGGCGAGCGGCCTGATGTCAGCGATCCAGGGGTTCGCCGAGCAGTACGCGGTGGCAGGCATCCTCGCAGCGCCGGGCAGCCTGCCGGCCCCGGAGCTCGCCGCCTGGGTGTCGGGCTGGGCCTGGATCCCGGCGATGACCGCGATGGGGGCGTTCCTGCCGCTCATCTTCCCGTCCGGCCACCTGCCATCACCGCGCTGGCGACCGGTCGTCGCGTTCGATGCCGGCTGTGCGGTGCTTGCGACCCTCGGCGCCATGCTGCTGCCTGGGCGGCTTGACAACTCTGGCTACCTCGACAACCCGTTCGCTCTCGTCGGCGGCTTCTCCGGTGGAGCCCGCTGGGTCGCCTACCTGCCGCTGATCACGGCGATCGTCGTGGGGGGCGTCACGCTGATGCTGATGTTCCGTCGCGCGACGGGCGAGCGGCGGCAGCAGCTCAAGTGGCTCGCCTTCTCGGCCGCGCTGGCCGGGGCGGCGCTGGCACTGGTCCCGCTCGGCCAGGGAGGCATCGGCATCCTGCCGGGCTGGGCATCGAAGTCGGTCGAGCTCCTGGTCGTCCTGGGCCTGATGGGCCTTCCGGTCTCGGCCGGGATCGCGGTCCTGCGCTACCGACTGTGGGACATCGACCACATCGTGAGCCGCACGGTCTCGTACGCGGTGGTGACCGCGATGCTGGCCACGCTGTTCGCGGGCGTCGTCATCGGGCTGCAGCAGCTGCTGACGCCGGTCACCGGCGGCAACAGGGTCGCCGTCGCGGTAGCGACGCTGGTGGCGTTCACCCTGTTCCAGCCGCTCCGCCGGGACGTCCAGCGCGTCGTCGATCGCCGGTTCAACCGGAGCCGGTATGACGCGGAGCAGGCAGTCACGGACCTGGCCGGGCGGCTGCGGGACGAGCCCGATCTCGGGCGGGTGCATCGCGAGGTTGAGGCCGCTGTACGAACGGCCCTGGCACCCTCGCGGATGGCCGTCTGGACGCGTCGATGAGCCAGGACCACGCGATCACCGGACCGCACCGATCACGCTCGCGGCTTGCGCTCATCGCGACGATCGCCCTGATCGCGATCTCCTTCGTGATCGTCGGCACCCCGATGGGCATCGCGACCCTGGATCAGTACGGCGCCACCGGGCCGCTGTTCATCATCATTTTCCCGGCGATCGTCCTGTCGCTCACGCTCGTCGGCGGCTTCGTGGCGGCCCGGGTGTCCAACCCGGTCGGCTGGCTGCTCGAGCTCGCGGGCCTGGGTGCGGCGATCGGGATCTTCGGCGGCACGTACGTCAACTACGACCACCACCTGGCCGCGGGTCTTCCGCTGGTCGTTCCACTCGCCTGGCTGTCGAGCTGGACGTTGCTGCCCGCGATCGGGCTGCTCCTCGTGTATCTGCCCCTGCTGTTCCCGACGGGCCGGTTCCTGGGGTCCCGTTGGCGCGCGTTCGGACTGATCGGCCTGATCGGTTTGGTGGGGACCATGGCGACGGCGTTCACGCCCGGACCGCTGTCGAACGCGCCGTGGATCGAGAACCCGCTCGGGGTCGCCGGGGCGACCGACCTGCTTGCCGCGATCACGCTCCTGTCGAACCTCGCTACCCCGGTCTTCTTCGGCGGTGCCGTCGTCAGCGTGTTCGTGCGCTATCGGCGTGCCGGGATCGTCGAGCGCCAGCAGCTCAAGTGGTTCGGCCTCGTCGCGGGCGTCGCCGTGGGTGCCTTCGTCGTGTCCATCCCGAACAACGGGCCGGTGTCGGACATCGCCTGGGAGATGGGGCTGGTAGCGCTGCCCGCCCTGCCGGTGGCGATCGGGCTTGCGATCCTCCGGTACCGCCTCTGGGACATCGACCGGATCGTCAGCCGGACAATCGCCTGGGCGCTCACGACCGGTCTGATCGGCGCGTTGTTCGCGGGGCTGATCGTCGCCCTCCAAGAGCTGCTCGCTCCGGTGACCAGCGAGAGCAGCCTCGCGGTCGCCGCCTCGACGCTGGCCGTCGCCGCTGCCTTCCAGCCCGTTCGCCGGCGCATCCAGACGACGGTCGACCGCCGGTTCAACCGGAGCCGGTACGACGCCGAGCGAACGGTGGGCAGCTTCGTCGAGCATCTGCGGGGCGTCACGGATCTCGAAGAGCTCAACGAGAGCGCCATCGCAGTGGTCGTCAACGCCCTGCGCCCGAGCGGAGCCGCGGTGTGGATCCGACCGCACCGGGAACGTGGCACATGAGCCTGCTGCATCGCCGGCCCGTTCGGGCGGTCCCGTACCCGGGTGTGGCGGCCCTGCGCAAGCAGCTGGGCCTGGAAGCCCTGCGCGGCGCCCTGGTCGCGACCGCGGACCTGGCCGCCCGCGCGGACGGCGTTGCCGTTTGGGTTCGTAGCGTCTCGAATCCCGGATCTGCCGGCGTTTCGTAACGATGTCCGGACATGCCTGCGCGAGGATCTCGTCATGACCGCATTGACCCGTCCGTTCCGGCGCCTGCGTGGCCGCCAGGCCGAAGCACCGGTTGACGTTGCCGTCACTGCACCGATCCCGGCCACGGACGAGCCGTCCGACATCGCGATCGACATTCCGCAGACAGACCCCTTGTTTGCGTACCTCCAGGCCGCGCCCGGGCCGGTCGACCTCGCCCGGTTGGAGCTGGCCTCTCCGGCACTCCAGGAGCTTCGCGACGCGGGCGTCGCGCTGGTGGTGCCGCTGGTGACCCAGGGCGAGCTGATCGGCACCCTCAACCTCGGTTCCCGGCTCTCGGAGCAGGACTACTCGACCGATGATCGCCGCCTGCTGGCAACGCTCGCCGCGCAGGCGGCGCCCGCCATCCGGGTCGCCCAGCTGGTGCGGGAGCAGGCCGCGGAGGCCGCCGAGCGCGAGCGCTATGAGCAGGAGCTCAAGGTCGCCCAGCTGATCCAGCAGCAGTTCCTGCCGCGCGAGCTGCCGAGTCTTCCGGAATGGCAGGTCGCGGCCTACTACGGACCGGCCCGCATCGTCGGCGGAGACTTCTACGATTTCATCGATCTTGGCCAGGGACGGATCGGCGTCGTGGTGGGCGACGTGACGGACAAGGGCGTCCCGGCTGCCCTCGTGATGGCGCGTACCCACTCGATCCTGCGGGCCGAGGCGCCGCGGCTCATCGAGCCGGGCAAGGTCCTGGCGCGCGCCAACGAGCTGCTCGTGCCGGAGATGCCGGCGCGGATGTTCGTGACCTGCCTCTACGGTGTCCTGGAGCCGGCGACGGGGCGATTCGTGTTCGCGAACGCCGGGCATAACCTTCCCTACGTCCGCACGGAAGCGGGCGTCACCGAGCTGCGCGCGACGGGGCTCCCGCTCGGGCTCATGCCCGAGATCGTGTACGAGGAGACCGACAGCCTGATCGGTCAGGGTGAGGCCGTCCTGTTCTACTCCGACGGTCTCGTCGAGCAGCATGGCCCGAACCGCGAGATGTACGGGTTCCCACGCCTCCGCGAGGCGATGGCGACGGACGACGCAGGCAGCGTGCTGCTCGACCGCCTGCTCGACGAGCTCCGCGCGTTCACCGGAGCCGCCTGGGAGCAGGAGGATGACATCACGCTGGTCACGCTCCGGCGCTCGCCGGGCGTCGCCGACGCGCTGCGAGACGCCGACGGCCCGGGTGTCCCGGTCACCCGCGACGATACCGAGGCCGAGTCGATCCCCAGCGACGCTGAGCCCCTCGTCGCGTTCACCATCGAGGGCGCGATCGGCAACGAGCGCGGTGCGATGCAGCGGGTCGCCGAGGCCGTCGCTGCGCTGGGCCTCGAGCCCGCGCGCCTCGAACGTCTCAAGACCGCGGTCGCCGAGACGGTGATGAACGCCATCGAGTACGGCTCTCAGGGAGACCCGGCCGTCCCCGTGGACGTCCGCGTGGACGTCGACGAGGAGGCCATCCGGATCCGGGTCACCGACCGCGCGCTCTCGGGCCCCGTCCCGGACGCCGAGATGCCGGATCTCGACGCCAAGCTCGAGGGTCGCCAGAAGCCGCGAGGCTGGGGGCTGTTCCTGATCCGCCACATGGTGGACGGCATGGACGTGCACGCCGATGACGGGCTGCAGACCGTGACCCTCACCCTCGCCCTCGCGCGCGACGGGCGCTGAACGAGCTCAAGGAGGCCGAGATGAACGATACCCGGCTGGCCGTGGAGGTCGTGACCACGATCCCCGGCGAGGCCCGCCTCGCGCTGCGGGGGGACGTCGACATCGCCGCCGACGAGGCGCTCGGTGCTGCGTACGCGGAGGCTGCGTCGTTCGGCGCGACCCGCGTCATCCTCGATTTCGATCGAGTCGACTACATCAACTCGACGGGGATCGCGCTCATCGTCCGGCTCCTCGCCGAGGCCCGCCGAGACCACCGCGAGGTGATCGCCCTGGGCCTGTCCGACCACTACCGGGAGATCTTCCGGATCACCCGCCTGTCCGACTACCTCACGATCGCCGACGCACCGCCGGCGACGACCGTCCCCGAGGAGGCAGCCCGATGACCGATACCACCGTGCTCGTGACCCGTGACGGCCCGACCGCGATTCTCCGGATCCACGGCGAGATCACGGGTGGCAGTGAGCCGCCGATCATGGCCGCGTACGCGGAGGCGGGCGACGCCCGGTCGATCGTCCTGGACTTCAGCCAGCTCGAGTACATGAACTCGGGCGGGATCGGCCTCCTCGTGACGCTGCTCGTCCGGACGCAACGGGCCGGCCAGCGTCTGTTGGCGATGGGCATGTCGGACCACTACAAGCAGATCCTCGCGCTCACCCGCCTCGACGAGGCGATCTCCATCCATGACGACGAGCCGGCGGCCCTTGCCGCGGCCGTCTCTGCCTGAACGGAGCGTTCCGATGACCACCGACCCGCCCGCCCCCCGCGACCAGGAGTCCTGGGCCCGCCCCGTCGACCGCCTGTCGACAACAGCAACAACGTCCGGCATGGATACCGTGACCGGCAGGCGCGTCTCCGGCCCGATCCAGGGTTTCGGACAGATGTGGCAGAAGACGTTCACGGTCCGCCTGGACGGCCTCGCCACGACACCGGAGGCCGTCATCGAGCACTGGAAGGCCGCGTTTCCCACGTTCTGGCCAAAGGGATCCACGTTCTACGCCCCCCTGGCCGGGATCAGGCCGGGCGAGGTGGCCCTGCTCGAGGTGACGCCCGTACCCGGGTCGCCGGTCAAGATGTCGACCGGGGTCATGGTCATCTACGCCGACCAGGAGTCGTTCACGTTCATGACTCCGGAAGGTCATGCGCTCTCGGCATGGATCACGTTCTCCGCCTACCGCGAGGGCGACACGACCATTGCGCAGGCGCAGGCCCTTGAACGCGCGAGTGACCCGTTCATCGAGCTCAGCTACGTGTTCGGCGCGAATCGCGCCAACGACCGATTCTGGGAGCTGACCCTGGAGAACCTTGCCCGGTCCCTGGGCGTGAGCACCCCGGTGATCGAGTCCCGCAAGGTCTGCGTCGACAAGCACCGTCAGTGGCGGTATGCCCGGAACGTCCGCCACAGCGCGGCCGTGAACATGGCCGTCGGCACCGTCACGGCGCCGGCTCGCTGGATTCGGCGGAGGCGAGCAGTCGGCTGAGCGGACGGTCACCATGACCGCATGAACCACGGTAGGGGCTCGAGGGTCGTCGACGCGCTTGTCGTGGGCGCCGGGCCGAACGGGCTGGCGGCGGCGATCGAGCTGGCGCGCTCGGGGCGCTCGGTCCGGATCTACGAGGCCTCGGGAAGCGTCGGTGGCGGAACCAGGTCGGCGGAGCTCACGCTCCCCGGGTTCGTCCACGACGTCTGTTCGGCCGTCCACCCGCTGGGCATCGCCTCGCCGTTCTTCCAGTCGTTGAACCTCGCCCGGCACGGGCTCGAGTGGGTGCAGCCGGAGGCACCCGTGGCCCACGCGCTCGCACCGGGCCGGAGCGTGGTGCTGGAGCGCGATCTCGCGTCGCTCCGCGAGGCCCTGGGTGCCGACGCGGAGGCATGGGCCCGGTTGTTCGGTCCGCTGGTCCGTGAATGGGAGCGGCTGGTGCCGCCGCTGCTCGGACCGGTGGTCAGGCCCCCGCGTCACCCGGTGCTCATGGCACGGTTCGGGCTGCCGGGCCTGCTCCCGGTGACGACCCTCACCCGGCTTGCGTTCCGCGAGCCGGCGGCGAGGGCGCTGTTCGCCGGGATGGCCGGCCACTCGATGCTGCGTCTCAACCGCCCCCTCACGGCGTCCTTCGGCCTGGTGATGGGCCTGCTGGCCCATGCCGTCGGCTGGCCGCTGGCGCGGGGCGGGAGCGGGAGGGTGGCGGCGGCGCTCGAGGCCGAGGCGAGGGCTCTGGGCGTCGAGGTCGAGACGGAGCGTCGCGTCCGCTCGCTTGACGAGCTGCCCCCGACCCGCGTCATCGTCCTCGATCTCACCCCGCGCCAGGTCCTCGAGGTTGCCGGGGATCGGTTGCCGGACGGCTATCGGCGGCAGCTGAGCCGATATCGGTACGGCCCTGGCGTGTTCAAGATCGACTGGGCCCTCGACGGCCCGATCCCCTGGCGGGATGCGCGGACGATTCGGGCCGGAACCGTCCATCTCGGCGGGCCCGTGCGCGAGATTGCTGCCGCCGAGGACGCCGTCGGCCGCGGCCGTGTGCCGGATCGCCCGTTCGTGCTCCTCGTCCAGCCGACCGTCGCCGATCGATCGCGAGCGCCCGAGGGTAAGCACATCGCGTGGGCGTACTGCCACGTCCCGAACGGCTCGACGGCAGTCATGACCGCAGCGATCGAGAGCCAGGTCGAACGCTTCGCGCCTGGGTTCGGCGATCGCATCCTCGCCCGGAGCGTCCTCAACGCCCCGGCGATGGAAGCGTATGACGCGAACTACGTCGGCGGCGACATCAACGGCGGGCTCCAGGACGTCAGGCAGCTGCTGTTCCGGCCGGTCCTGCGCTGGAACCCGTACGCGACCCCCGACCGCGGCCTGTACCTGTGCTCATCGTCGACCCCGCCGGGCGGCGGCGTGCACGGGATGAGCGGGATGCATGCCGCCAGGGCTGCGCTTCGCCGGACGTGACCGCCGGCACGTCATCGGGGCCCAACCCCGTCCGGCCTCAGGCGTCGCCCGACACGCAGAACTCGTTGCCGGCAGGATCGGCCATGACGGTCCAGCGGATGGTGCCCAGCGAACGCTCGGCGATGAACGTCGCTCCGAGACCGAGCAGTCGCTCGACCTCGTCGGCCATCACCTCCGCCTGGAAGTCGAGGTGCACGCGGTTCTTGACGCGCTTCGGCTCGGGCACCTTCTGGAACAGGAGCGGTGGCCGGCCCGGCGTGCCGGGTGTCGGTGGCACCAGGCTCACGTACTGCTCGTTCACCTCGCGGCGCTCGTAGCCCAGGGCGGCCGCCCAGAAATCAACCACGGTGCCGTGGTCGGCGCAGTCGATCACGACCTCGAGGACGCGCAACGTCATGACGGGCTTCCTTCCCTGGTTCGGGGTTCGATCCTGTCTACAGCCCCGGGCAGCTCCGGGTTCGCGTTCGCTCAGGAGATGCCCAGGAACTGGCCCACGAGACGACGCTGCCAGAAGGTCCGCACCAGCAGCAGCCAGGCAACCACGGCGGCCAGGACAAGCAGGACATCGCGCGGCACCGGGACGCTGAACGAGAACCAGGCCCGTGCGAACGGCAGGAGCAGCACCACCACGAAGCCGATGCCCAGCCCGACGGCGAGCCATGCCGGCCGTCGGTCCGTGGTCACGGGCTCGGCCGCGGCGAACCACGGGATCGGGGGCTCGACGAACAGGATCAGCAGCAGACCGGCATAGACCAGGAACGCCGTAAGGGCCGTCCTGGCGGCGTCGAGCGTCTCGGGGGTGGTTGGCCCCGCCAGCACCAGCGACCCGTAGAACACGAACAGGCCCATGAGGCTCGATACGACCGCGGCGGGCACCACGAAGCGCGCGAGCGTGCGCCCGAGCGTGTCGCGGATCCGACGGCCGGGCTGCGCCCAGACGGCGAGCAGCGCACTCGGGATGCCCACCGTGAATACCGTCAGCGCCGAGGCGTTGCGCAGCTCGATCGGGAACGTGACCACGACCAGCGAGCTCACGACGACCAGGCCGACCGTCGCGATCCGGGTCAGGAACAGCTTCAGGATGTCCTGCATCCCGTTGAGGATCCGCTGCCCCTCCTCCACGGCCTGCGCGACAGCGGCGAACGAATCCTGCATCAGGACGAGGTCGGCCACGCCGCGCGTCGCCTGGCTCCCGCTGCCCATCGCGATCGCGAGGTTCGACTTCTTGAGCGAGAGGACATCGTTCACGCCGTCGCCGATCATCGCCACGTAGTGGCCCCGGGCCCGCAGCGCATCGACCAGCCGCTCCTTCTGGGCAGGCGTGATCCGGCCGAACACGGCCGTCTCGTCGGCGACCTTGCCCAGCGCCGCGTCATCGAGATCGTCGAGCTCCGGCCCGGCGATCGAACGCACGTCGGTCAGTCCGGCCTGGCGCGCCAGGGCTGTCACGGTCTCGGGGTCGTCGCCCGAGATGACCTTGACCGCGACGCCGGCGTCACGGAAGGCGCGCAGGGTCGCCTCCGCCTCGTCGCGCAGCTCGTCGGCGAGCGCGACCAGACCCAGCGCCCGCATCCCCGGTGGAAGGGCCGCCGACGCCTCATCGTCATGCGCCGGCAGCGCGCCCGCATCATCGTGCGTGGCCACCAGCAGCACGCGCAGCCCCCGGTCGGTCCACCCGGCCGTCGTGCGCATGATCTCGTCCCACGCCGCCGGCTCCCCGCCCGATCCGGCGGCCAGGAACGGCCGCAGGAATGTCGGCGCCCCGAGGGCGATCAGGCCCGGTACCCGCGGGCTCCCGTCAGCCGGCGCCAGTGCGACGGCGCTCCACTTCCGGGCCGAGGAGAACGGAACCTCCCCGAGCAGGGATCGCGGACCGGCCGGCCACCTGGCCGCGATCGCTTCCGTCGTCAGGTTGCGGCTCGTCGCGGCCGCGGCGAGGGCGGCCAGCGAGGCGGCGACCTCCTCTTCGCCGGCACCCGCCAGCCCGGCCACGGCCTCCACCTCCAGCCGGTTGGCGGTGAGCGTCCCGGTCTTGTCCAGGCACAGCACGTCGACGTGGCTCAGCGATTCGATCGCGTTCGCCTGCTGGACGAGCGCTCCGAAGCGGACGATGCGGACCGCTCCCAGTGCATAGGCAACGGCGATCGAGACGAACAGCCCATTGGGAACGAGGCCGGCCAGCAAGGTGGCTTCGGCCACCACGTCACCCACGACGGAGGACTGGACGAGTCCCCGAAGGACCAGCAGGACCTCGAGGTAGAGGACGATCCCGAGGACCACCCTGATGACCAGGTTCACCTCCCCCTGCAGTGGGGTGATCACCCGTCTGAACGAGCGCGCCCCCGCCGTGAACTGGGTGGCGAAGCTTGCCGTGGACACCTTCTCCGCAACATACCGGCCCGTGCCGCTCGTGGCATATGACCCGCTGAACACCTCGTCTCCGGGCCGCTTCGGCACGACATCGCTCTCGCCCGTGAGCTGCGACTCGTCCACTGCCACGGCACCCGTCCTGAGCCTGCCGTCGAGCACCACCTGGTCACCGGCGGTGAGGGCGATGAGGTCGCCCAGGACAAGGTCGTCGGGCGACAGCTCGCGGGCATCGCCGTCACGAACGACCGTGGCCGTGGGCCGGGTCAGCAGGGCGATCCGGTCGAGCGTTCGCTTGGCGCGAACCTCCTGGACGATGCCGACCACGACGTTGGTCGAGATCACGCCCAGCGACACCAGCGCGTCGATCGGACGGCCCACGAGCACCAGCGCGATCCCGAGGCCGAACAGGATGTTGTTGACGAACGTGAACACGTTCTCGCGCAGGATCTGGGCATAGGTCCGGGTTGTCGGCGGCAGTGGCGCATTGCCCAGCCCGGCGGCCCGGCGGTGTTCGACCTCGAGCTCCGACAGCCCGGCATCGGGAGTCGGCGACAGGTCGGAATGCCCGGGGATCGCGTCGGTCGCGGTCGTCACACGCCGAGGATACGTGGCCTGTTGGAGGCGTCGCCACGCGGCACGGAAACCCGGGCTGCTCCGCGCGCCACGGCCAGGTTCGGCCTAGCGCCAGGCGGGCCTCGCGGCGTCCGGGTACAGCCGAACCCGGCGGTAGGGCTCCCTGCCCCTGGACCGCGAGACGAGGTTCGCCCGCTCGGCCATCTGGTGCTGGAGCCGCCGGATGTAGGCGTTCTGAGGCGCCAGCTCCACCGCCTCCTGCTGCTTCATGACGATGCCGATCGCCTGCTCCGTCTCGCGCAGCGCCGCCTCGCGTGGATCCACCTCGAGCGCGAAGATCGACGTCAGCGACGCCTGCATCTGCGCGATCGTGTTCGATTTCAGCACGTACACCGGGATCGAGCGCTCCTCGGCCTCCCGGATCGCCGGTGGCTTCTGGCGATACTCGCTGCGGAGCGTCATCGCCACGTCGGCCTCGTCCACGTCCCGGGCCACGATGACCGGGAGCTGGAGGTCCCGGATCGCCTGTTCCAGGCGCTTGCGACTGATGCCGTGGGGGAAGACGCGTAGCGTCGGCAGCGTGCCCCCCTCGACCTCGAGGGCGTCCGCGCCGAACGCGGCCGCGTCGTCCTCCTCGTCCCCGGATCCGGCTGCGCCGCCGTCCTCGCCCGGCACCAGGAGTGCCAGCCGCCGTTCCTCCTCGGCCTCCAGCTCGGCGGCGTTGACCGGACGGGTGCCCTCGTCCTCGCGGAGCGCGTTGAGGGCCTTGGCCGCCTCGTTGCGCCATGCCTTCTGGCGCTGGAGCTCACGCGCGTCGCGCGCCCGGAGGTCGATCGCGGCCTGCTCGCTCTCGGCTCGCTCCAGCGGGCCACGATCGGCGATGTCCCCGGAGACGAAGGCGCCGCCGGGCGCGACCGCGAAGCGCTCACCCGGCAGCACGCTCAGCGGAGCCGGACGGTCACCCTCCGGAGAGCGTGACCCGCCGCGCTCCGACGACCCGCCGCCGCGGCCGGCGCGCCAGCCACCCGACTGGCCGGGACGGAATCCCGGACGGACCGGCAGCCGGTCCTCGCCCGCGTAGCCGGCGGTACGGTACTGCGAGGCGCCCCGCCAGCCCGGATCGCGGCCCCAGGAGCCCGCCCCGTTGCCGGTGAGGCCGCTGAAGCGGTCCCCGCCGACGGCCTCGCGGGCAGAGGGCTTCGGACGCGACTGCGAGCGATGCACCCCCTCCTCGTCTCGCCATCGGAGCTCGGGCGCCACGGGCTCACCGAGCAGCATGGCATCGACGGTCGCAGCGACATCGGCATGGACGAGCACCCGTTCCCGGTCCTGGATCTCCACGATCACGTCGAAGGTGGGCGGCGCCTTGCGCTCGAGGACGCTCTTCTGGGACCGCCGCCGCCGCGCCTCCTCGTCACCCAGCGTCACGCTCTGGATGCCGCCGATGAGATCGGACAGCGTCGGGTTGAGCATCAGGTTGTCGAGGTTGTTGCCATGCGCCGTGCCGATCAGCTGGACGCCGCGCTCGGCGATCGTCCGGGCGGCCTGGGCCTCGAGCTCGGTGCCGATCTCGTCGATGACGATGACCTGGGGCATGTGGTTCTCGACCGCCTCGATCATCACCTCGTGCTGCAGGCTGGGCGTCCTGACCTGCATCCGGCGGGCCTTGCCGATGGCCGGATGCGGGATGTCGCCGTCGCCTGCGATCTCGTTCGAGGTATCGACGACCACGACACGCTTGCGCTGCTCCTCGGCGAGCACGCGAGCAGCCTCCCGGAGCATCGTCGTCTTGCCGATCCCCGGGCGGCCCATGATGAGGATCGACTTCCCGGTCTCGATGTAGTCGGAGATGATCTCGATCGTGCCGTATACGGCCCGCCCGATCCGGCACGTCAACCCGACGATCTTGCCGTTGCGGTTGCGGATCGCGCTGATCCGGTGGAGGGTGCGCTCGATTCCGGCCCGGTTGTCGTCCCCGAACGATCCGATATGGTCCACGACGTAGGCGATGTCGTGATCGACGACCTCCCGGTCGAGCAGGGTGACCTCGGCGGCCGGGTACCGCGCCTCCGGCCGACGGCCGAGATCGAGCACGACCTCGATCAGCGTCTCGCGGTCGGGCAGGCCGTGGATCGCCTCGACGATCTCGGGTGGCAGCGCGGCCAGCAGCACATCGAGATCGTCCGTCGTCTCGCGCTGGCGATCGGGAGTTCCCACGCTGACCTGCCCTCCTTCGCGAGCGCTCATCGGACGCCGGCCGGCACGAGGCGCGGCTCGGCGACGCGGACCAGGGTTTCCTTCATCAGCAGCGTCACGGTCGCGATCGCGTCGAAGCCCTCTTCCTCGAGACGCCGGTCCAGCGGCAGCTCGTACGTCCGGACCGGCGCAAGCACGCCCTGGCCCAGGTTGGCCCGATCAGTCGTCCGCGCCGCGATCACGCCCAGCGAATACCGGATGAGCGGCACGACGTCGGTCTCCGGCCGCGCCAGCAGCTTGAGATAGTGGGGCTGCTCCTCCTTGGCCACGCCCACCTGGACGAACCCGTCGAGCTGCGTGCCGTCGCGACCGCCGCCGGGCGCCTCGAGCACGTAGCCCTCCACGTCCGCGAACCGAAGGATCGGCGCGAGCGAGCTGCGCGGCACGCGCCACTCCCGGCCCTGCCGCTCCCAGTCGGGCAGCCCGATCATCTCGAGCCGCTGGATCGGCGGCGGGGTCACCGAGGCGTAGAGGCGCGCGAGCGATACCGCGTCCGTCGGCGAGACCGGCCGGATGCCGGCCTTGCGCGCGGTCGCGTCAGGGATCGGAGCGGGCAGGGGCCGGGCCGGCTCGCGGTACAGGACACGCTCGTCGCCGAACCGGATGAACCCGGCCTGCATGAACAGCTCGACGTTGTCGTCCATGTCCGCGCACGCCACGTGGAACCGGACCGCGCCGCGCTTGGCCCCGTCGCGCAGCAGGTGCTGGACCAGACGGAACCTCACGTCACCCGCGTCCAGGTCGCCTACGGCATCGAGCTCGACAACCGTCCACTCGTCGCGCGGGCTGTCACGCTCGACCCGCAGCAGGCCAGCGACGTGACCATCCCGGTCGAAGACGTACAGCACGTCGTGCGGGCTGAAGGCGCCCAGGGGAAGGCGGAACAGGCTGAACATGCCGATCCGGGGACCGGTCACCGGCAGGCCCAGGGACCGGGTGCCCTCGCCGTCGGCCTGGGCGAGACGCGAAAGCTCACCCAGCGCGGCAAGATCCGTGATCCGCGCGGCTCGGACTTTTCCTGTGCTTCGGGCCATCGCTAGCCCCCCTGCCGCGATCGGCGAGTCGGGTGAGGGCGGCGGCCGATCCCCTCGCCCGGATCGGCGTGCTCGGACGCCATCATCGTCAACAGCCGATGGAACCGCGTCTCGCCGGCCAGCTCCGGGTGGAACGCGGTCGCGATGACGTTCCGCTCCCGCACGGCAACGATCCGGCCGTCAGCCAGCCGTGCCAGGACGTCCACGTCCGGACCGGCGCGCTCGATCACCGGGGCCCGGATGAACACCCCGTGGACGGGTTGCGATCCAAGCAGCGGCACGTCGAGGTCCGCCTCGAAGGACTCGAGCTGGCGGCCGAACGCGTTTCGCTCCACGGTGACGTCCAGCAACGGCAGGACGGGTGGCTCACCGCCTGCGATCTCGCGCGCCAGCAGGATCATGCCGGCACAGGTCCCGAACAACGGCGCACCGCGCTCGGCGAGATCCATGATCGGCTGCCGCAGGTCCCAGCGGTCGATGAGCCGCCGCATCGTGGTGCTCTCGCCGCCGGGGAGGATCAACCCGTCCACCTGGTCGAGCTGGGCGGGCAGGCGGACGTCGACCGGCTCCGCCCCGATCGCGCGAAGCGTCGAGACATGCTCGGCAAAGGCGCCCTGCAGCGCCAGCACGCCGATCCTCACGTCGCGGGCCTCCCGGTCATGCCGGGCATCCCCGCCCTCTCGCCCGCCTACCAACCGCGGACCGCGAGCCGCTCCTGCTCCGGGATGGCTTCCATCGCGAGCCCGCGCATCGGCGCCCCCAGTCCCTTCGAGACCTCGGCGATGATCTTCGGGTCCTGGTAGTGCGTCGTGGCCTGGACGATCGCGTTGGCCATCCGGGCCGGGTCCTCGCTCTTGAAGATCCCGGAACCCACGAACACGCCCTCGGCGCCCAGCTGCATCACGAGCGCGGCGTCGGACGGGGTGCTGATGCCACCGGCGACGAAGTTGACGACCGGGAGCCGGCCGTTGGCGGCCACGTCCCGCACCAGCTCGTACGGGGCCTGGAGCTCCTTGGCCGCGACGAACAGCTCGTCGTCCCGCATGCCCTCGAGTCGGCGGATGGCAGCAAGCACGTCGCGCAGCTGGCGCACGGCCTCGACGATGTTGCCGGTGCCTGCCTCGCCCTTGGTCCGCATCATCGCCGCGCCCTCGCTGATCCGGCGCAGCGCCTCACCGAGGTTCCGGCAGCCGCACACGAAGGGCACCTTGAACGCGTGCTTGTCGATGTGGTTCGTCTCGTCGGCCGGCGTCAGGACCTCCGATTCGTCGATATAGTCCACGCCCAGCGCTTCCAGCACCTGGGCCTCGACGAAGTGGCCGATCCGCGCCTTGGCCATCACGGGGATGGTCACCGCCTCCATGATCCCGACGATCATCTGGGGATCGGACATGCGGGCGACGCCGCCGGCCGCGCGGATGTCGGCCGGCACGCGCTCGAGCGCCATCACGGCAACGGCGCCGGCTTCCTCGGCGATCCGGGCCTGCTCGGGTGTGACGACGTCCATGATGACGCCGCCCTTGAGCATCTGGGCCAGGCCCTTCTTGGTTGCCCAGGTGGAGGTTTCGGTCATGGCTGAATGGGCTCTCCGACAGGACGCGTGAGTGGTCGGCCGTCCGGCTTGCCCCGGGGTCGTCGCCCGTTCGAACCGGTTCGGTCCGGCGTCACCGCCGGAATTATCGCACGGAGGATCGGAATTCCACGTCCGACGTTCGAGATTGCACGCCAACGCGGCGCGGGCCGGGTTCAGCCTGCTGGTGCGTGGTGGCCGATCGACCGGTTGGCCGGTGCCTGGCGTCTAGCGGACAAGCGTCCGGACGACCCCCGACATCAGCGTGGTCGCGCGACGAGCCGAGTTGGGCGACAGGCGGCTGAGCGCTTCGACCAGGCCCAGGACATCCTCGTCCGGGAGACCGTCGAGCAGCTTGACCAGGCGCATGATCGTGTCGTCGGGCACCTCACCCAGCAGGCGCAGCGCGCGCTCCAGCTCGGTCGGCTCGAGGCGCGACACGAGGCCCACGGCCCGGTCGAACAACCGCACGAACACCAGGAACGTCGACAGCCAGTCGCGCAGGCGCAGCAGGTCCGCGTCCCCCGGGTGCCGATGCAGCGCAAGCGCCGTGTCGGCCAGGGTCTGCTCGAGCACCACGACGATCGGGTCGCCCTCGCGGACCTTGCGTTCCGCGACGACGCGACCGAACCAGCGCCAGTGATCGCCGATCGCCATGTAGGCGGCGCCGGCCGGGCCCCGGCGACCGACGCGCCGTGGCTCCGCGACCCGCTCGACCAGGCCCCAGGCCTCCGCTTCCGCAAGCGCCAGGCTCGCGGCACGGTGGCTGAGACCGAGGGCTTCGCGCACCTCGCGCTCCGTCAGCGGCTGCTGGCGCGCCATCAGGTACGCGTGCACGCGGGCGATGGCGGGCGCGACGCCCCAGGCGGCTCCCATCTCGCCCCACGCGTCGGCCAGGCGGAGCCGGATCTCCTCGGCAATGGGCGACGCGGGGCGCGAGCTCGAGTCGACGGAGCTGGCCGGTTCGGTCACGGATCGATCCTACTCCAGTCATAAACATGCGCGTCAGGAATAGCACAATACTTCAGAGGCGGCGCGGCACCGGGCCTCGCGATGAACGCGGGGCATGCGGCGCTGCCGTAGCATCCGCCCATGACCGAGCCGAGCGGGGACACGCCCGGAAACGTCCATGCGGTCGCCGCGCGCGGCTTCACCGCCGGCGCCGACGCCTACGAGCGCTCCCGTCCCGACTATCCCGCCGATGCCGTGGCCGAGATCGTGGAGAGGCTTGACCTCCGGGCCGGCCGCACGGTCCTCGAGCTCGGCGCGGGGACGGGCAAGCTCACCCGGCTCCTGGTGCCCAGCGGGGCCCGGATCCTCGCGCTCGAGCCCGTGGCGGCGATGGGCGCGCGGCTCGCCGGGGCCGTGGGTTCCGCGATGGTCGGCGACCCGCCGCAGGTGGAGCACGTGGACGGCACGGCGGAGGCGATCCCGCTGCCGGCCGAGTCCGTCGACGCGGTGGTCGTGGCGCAGGCGTTCCACTGGTTCGATGCGATCCGTGCCCTGTCCGAGATCCATCGCGTGCTGCGGCCGGGCGGACGCCTCCTGCTCGCGTGGAATCGGCGTGACGAGTCTGTCCCGTGGGTCCACGCGATGGGCGAGCGCATCCGCTCGATCGCCAATGGAGAGCCGCAGGTCTGGGACGATGCCTGGCGGGCGTCGCTCGGTCGGTGCGCACTGTTCGAGCCGTTCGCGTCCGCGATGTATCGCCACACGCAAACGCTGACGATCGCCGGCGTGCGCGAGCGGGTGGCCTCAGTCAGCTTCGTCGCGGCCGCGGAGCCATCGGTTCGCGAGGCCGTCCTGGGCGACATCGAGGCGATCCTCCGCGAGGATCGGGACACGGCGGGCCGGGACGTCGTCGATCTCCCCTACGACACGGAGGTGATGTGGGCAGCTCGCCGGTCGATCGCCCCGGGTGCGATGGGCATCGTGGCCTCGGTCAACGTCAACGGCGGCGGCGTGCCCAAACTGCCGGTGAACGGCAGCCGGATCGGGCCGCTGGGCCTGGCGGGCGACGCCCACCGGGAGCCTGAGCCCGTGCACGGTGGTCCCGAGGCCGCGGTCTCGCTGTATGCCCAGGAGGCGATCGAACGCGTGCGCGCCGACGGACATCAGGCGTTTCCCGGTGCCTACGGGGAGAACCTGACGCTGCTGGGCATCGACTGGGCCTTGTTGCGAGCCGGCGACCGGCTGGCGCTGGGCGACGATGAGGCCGGTTCCCTGATCGAGCTGACGCAGCACGCCGCACCGTGTCAGACCATCGCACACTGGTTCACCGAGCGGCGGATCGCACGGATCAGCCCCAAGGTCCACCCGGAGGACGCCCGCTGGTATGCGCGGGTTCTGCGCGAGGGAGCCGTCGCGCCGGGCATGGCCATCCGGCGGGTCGCGGCCGGATCGGCCCGGACGGAAGGCTGACCGCGCGCTACCCTGCGCAGTGCACGGAGGACGATGTGAGCGACAGCGCCAGGACGCCCAAGACCGCGACGGCAGCCGAGACCGCGCCCGTGGAGACGCGGGAGGAGCTGCTCGCCCGCCACGCGGCAGCGCGCAGCCGCCGCAATGCCGCGGCGCTCGGCAGCCACGAGTGGGAACAGGCGTCGGGCGAGGTCGGGCGGATCGAGGTCGAGATTGCTCGCATCGAGCGGGCCATGGACCCGCCCAGAGTCTGACGGGGGACCGAGCCGCCGAGACCTCCGTCGCGCTCCCGCCGCCCTCGGCCGCCTCCGCCGACGGTCCTGTTATCGTTCGGCCGATGGACGGCGTCGTGCTCGTGCTGAACCAGAACTACGAGCCGCTGAACGTCTGCAACATCCCGCGGGCGTTCCGGCTGGTCTTCGGCTCCAAGGCCGAGGTCATCGAGTACAACCACGCCGAGATCCGGACCGTCCGGCGCGTCTACCGGGCACCATCCGTGATCCGCCTCCAGCACCAGATCAAGCGTCCGCGACCTCGCGTGAAGCTCACCCGGCGCGAGATCTTCAGCCGCGATCGCAACACGTGCCAGTACTGCGGACGGCAGGCGGGTGACCTCACGCTGGATCACGTGGTGCCTCGTCATCGCGGTGGTGGCCACACGTGGGAGAACCTCGTCGCCGCCTGCAAGACGTGCAATCACCGCAAGGGCGGACACACGCCGGAGGAGGCTCGGCTGCGCCTCGTGCGCCCGCCGTTCGAGCCGCGCAGCGACCTGTACTCGCTGTTCACGCCCTACCTCGCGGACACGCGAAACGAGGCCTGGCGGACGTACCTGTTCCTCGGGCGCAATTGAGGGCAACATGCCCGTTCCGCCCGACGCGGCCGCTGCCCCGGTCCGGAGGATCGGCTCCCAGCTCAGTCCCGGCGATGCGCTCGACCGCCTGACGCGGTCGGTGCCAGCCACGGTCCGGGCGCTCGTCGACCAGCTGTGTGTCGAGGAACATGCCGCCTATGTCGTCGGCGGGTCGCTGCGCGACGCCCTGCTGGGTCGCCAGCCGTCGGACTGGGACCTCGCCACCGACGCCCGTCCTGAGCGTCTCGTGGCCCTGTTCCATGGAGCCGTGTACGAGAACAGGTTCGGGACGGTCGCCGTGCGCCGCGATGACGACGTGTTCGAGATCACCACGTTCCGCGTGGAGCACGAGTACGCGGACTTCCGCCGACCCCACCGCGTGGAGTTCGGTGACGACGTGGCAGCCGATCTCGCGCGGCGCGACTTCACGGTCAACGCGATGGCCTGGGGACGCGCGGCCCTCGGCCACGACGAGCTGGCGCCTGGGAAGGTCGCGGAGCGCGGGGGCGATCGGCCGCCGTACCAGCTCGTCGATCCGTTCGCGGGGCTCCAGGACCTGGCCGCCCGGCGGCTCAGGGCCGTCGGGGATCCGGATGCCAGGTTCCAGGAGGACGCCCTGCGCATGGTGAGGGCCGTCCGTCTCGCGGCCGCCCTGGAGTTCGAGATCGAGCCGGTTACGCTCGCCGCGATCCGCGCCAATGCGCCGCTCGTCGCCCATCTCTCCGGAGAACGGATCGGAGCGGAGCTGGCCAAGCTGCTCGCGGCTCCGCGGCCTTCGATCGGTCTGCGCCTGGCACGCGACGCCGGGCTCCTGGACGTGCTGTCGCCGGAGCTCGCCGCCCAGCGCGGGATCCCCCAGAACAAGGTGCCCGGTGAGGATCTGTGGGATCACACGCTGCGAGCGGTGGACGCGGCCCCGGCGGATCGCCCCGTGGTCCGGCTGGCGGCGTTGCTGCACGACATCGGGAAGCCGGCGACCCTGTCCGACGGACGCTTCCATCACCACGAGGCGGTCGGGGCCCGCCAGGCCGATGCCCTCCTGCGGCGCCTTCGCTTTCCGCGAGCGGCGGCCGAGGAGGTCACCCATCTCGTGCGACATCACATGTTCCCGGTCGATCCGGGGGCCACTGACGCGGCGATCCGGCGGTTCATCAAGCGTGTCGGACGCCAGCATGTCGATGCGCTGTTCGCCCTGCGCCGGGCCGACGACATCGGCAGCGGCCTGGCACCCGTCGACCCCGACCAGGTCGCGTACCAGGCCCGGGTCGACGCGGAGATCGCGGCGGAGGCTGCCCTGGACCGCTATGCCCTCGTCATCGACGGCAACGACCTGATCCGGGAGCTGCGGATGGAACCCGGCCCGACGTTGGGGCGAGTGCTCGAGGCGCTCGTGGAGCGGGTGATCGCGGATCCGGCCGTCAACGAGCGCGCCACGCTCCTCCTGCTCGCGCAGGGCATGCTTGCCGACATGGACGAGGATGCCGGGCGCCGATGATCGAGCTGCTGCTCCAGGCCGAGCGGGCCCTGACCGTCGGGCTCGTCGACCAGGCGGAACGGCTGTACCGCCAGGCCGCGGACGCGGATCCCCGCAATGCGATCGCGGTCGTCGGCCTCGCGCGGGTCGCACTGGAGCGGGCCGACGGAGTAGAAGCGTACCGCGAGGCACGACGGGCGCTGGTGATCGACCCGGAGAATGTGGCAGCCATCCGCCTCGCCGCCCGGCTCGAGGAGGTGTTCGCCAACAGGGGGCAGTCGCTGCCGGAGCTGGCGACCCAGGGCCCGCAGGGCGCACGGGGCCCGCACGGCGCCCAGGCCGCCGCGGACGCGCAGGTTCGACCGCCGGCAGGAGCGGCCGAGCCGCATGTAGTGGCTGAGCCTCCCGTGCGGGCCGGCGTCGACGCCAGCCCGACGGCTGGCACGCCCTCGATCCCCACCGAGCACGCGGAGGACCGGACGTTGCTGGATCGGCTGCTGCGGAGGAGGCACGAATGAAGGTCCTGGTCACCGGGGGGGCCGGTTACGTCGGAGGCGTGTCGGTCGACGCCATCCTGGCCGGGGGCCACCAGGCGGTCATCCTCGATGACCTGTCGACCGGCCACCGGCCCATGTGCGCACCCGGATGCCCGGCTGCACGTCGGCAGCTACACGGATCAAGCGGCCACCCGGGCAGCTGCTGGAGCGGGAGCACGTTGACGCGATCCTTCACTGCGCGGCGAGATCGCTCGTCGGGGAGAGCATCCAGGACCCTGCGAAGTACTACCGGGAGAACGTCGCGGGGGGCATCGCGTTGCTGGAGGCGGCCCGCGCAGCTGGGATCGGGCGCCTGGTGTTCTCATCGACGGCGGCGGTGTATGGGACGCCCGATGCCACGCCGATCGTCGAGGACGCACCGCTGCGCCCGATCAATCCCTATGGCGAGACGAAGCGGACGTTCGAGGGCGCCCTGCGCTGGTACGGCGAAGCCTATGGGTTCCGGACCGTGATCCTGCGCTACTTCAACGTCGCCGGCGCAACGGAGCGGCTGGGCGAGGTGCATCGTCCGGAGAGCCATCTCGTTCCCAACATGCTGATCGCCGCAGGCGGGGGCCGCCCGCTGACCGTGTTCGGCGATGACTACCCGACTCCGGACGGCACCCCGGTCCGCGACTACATCCACGTCTCGGACCTCGCGGACGCCCACCTCGCTGCCCTGGAGGCGACCTCGCCCGAGGATCCCGGACAGGGCCGGCGGGCGGTGGCGCACCTGCGTCCCCGCTGATCTGCAACCTGGGTACCGCCACCGGGTTCTCGGTCCGCCAGGTGCTGGCGGCCGGCGAGGCGATCGTCGGGTGCCCGATCCCTCACAGCGTCGGACCGAGCCGGGCGGGCGACCCGCCGTCCTGGTCGCGTCGAACGAACGAGCGCGCACGATCCTGGGGTGGACGCCGCGCCGGTCGAGCCTGGAGGAGATGATCGGTTCGGCATGGGCCTGGCGCCAGGCCCACCCGGCCGGCTACGGGGACTGAGCCCGCGGCGCGAGTCAGCTCGACAGCGCGGGCAGCACCCAGTACATCAGGAATGCGATCAGGGCCGCGAACCCGACCACGAGGCCGTGATCCCGATCAGGAACCGCTGACCGATGCGGGATCCGGCGGCGCGTGGTACTCGAGCGGACCGCTCGCGGGCGCGGAGGCAGCCTCACCATCGCCGACCGGGGACGAATCCGCCTGCCCGGTGCGCCCGCCACGGCCACGTTCACGGCAGGACGAGGTGCACCGGGTTGCCGCGGATGTCCACCGACCAGGTCGTCGTGTCGTTGCCCTGGTTGACGCTGGTACTCGATCTGCCACCAGCCATCCTCGTCCGTGATGTCGCCGGGCGGATTGAGGCCGGACTGCCCGTAGCTCGTCGGCAGCGGGATCGTGATCGTGATCTCGCGGTTGTTGAACAGGGCGCGCCCCGTTGATCGAGGTCTGGATCTGGGTGACGCCCGGTCCCCGAGCGCCCGGCGTCACGACGTCCAGTCGAACGTCTGGTAATGGTAGACGTTGCCGTCCGGGCTCAGGATCCGCAGGTAGGCGTTGCCGCTCGCCTCGCCCGGGTCGAACAGGTGGATCTCCATCGTCTTGCCGGCGTGGACCTTCTCGATCTGGGCGAAGTAGAACTTCTGCTGCCCCGCGTCGAGGTTGGTGTAGGCCGCCATCCGGCCGCCGCCGTAGACCCGCGCGCCGAGCCGCCCGGACTTGACCCAGATCGAGAACAGGTTCTCGGCGCCGACGTTCTGTTGGCCGCGTCGAGGCTGGTGTTGACGTTGAGCCGGTACGTCCCGCTCCCGAGCGAGCTGCCGGTCGGCCATCTGCACCCACTGGTTGTGGGCGGGGTTGGCCGAGCAGTCCTGGAGGTCGCGAGGCCGTCTGTTCTGCGGCGTCCCGAACGCGCCGCGCATGTCGCCCAGGGTCTGGTTGCCGGGGTTGTAGGTGAGGGTCGCGACGGGCGGCCCGTCGTCGGTCAGGTCGAGCAGGGTGCCCTGCGTGTTGTACAGCCGGTAGGTGATGCTCGACCGGCGCGATGTTGCCGGGCGAGGTCCAGTGGTCGCCGGCCCCGAACGAGCCGCCGTGGCCGTTGTCGCCGGTGGCGCAGAAGATCGGGTCGAACAGCCGGACCTGGCCCGAGCCGCCGGGCAGCTCCAGGGTGTAGTCGTAGCCGTTCGAGTCGTAGGTGGGGCTGGCGGAATCACCCGGCGCGCCGGTGCCGTTGCCGATATGGGCCGGCGCGTACTTGTCGCCGTTCTCGCGCCAGCCGCCGGGCGTGAAGATGGCGCCCCAGAAGCCCTGCGAGGTGAGCGGGCTGCCCGACTGGGGGTCGGTGACCTGCATCGTCTGGGTGTTCCAGGTCGTGGTCGTGGTCGTGGGCCGAGCCGCCACGTCGACGCGCACCTGCAGCTGTCCAGCCGAGCGTGGGTGCTGCCCCCGCAGCCCTTCTGCGCGGTGATCCGCACCCGGAAGTTCGCGTTGGTGAAGTCGTTGCGTGCCCAGGCATGCGGGCCGCCCCATGCGACGAGGCGCTCGTTGCTCGCCCCGACGTGTAGTCGCCGCTGGTCGTGTTGGTGCCCAGGTTCGGCGTGGTCTGCGCGGTGCTCCAGTGGTGCCGCCGTCCCATGACGGTCTCGACCGCGATCGTGGAGTTCGATGCACGATGCCGACACGTAGGCGTCCGACGAGATCGGACCTCGAGGCCCCGGATCGTCAGCGCCTGGTTGCCGGCCGGGTTGGGGATCGCAGACCGCTGCCCGACGGTCAAGCCGAACGT
Source organism: uncultured Chloroflexia bacterium (assembly GCA_963732805.1). Classification (GTDB taxonomy): domain Bacteria; phylum Chloroflexota; class Limnocylindria; order Limnocylindrales; family CSP1-4; genus CAIXZV01. The sequence goes on along the minus strand of CAVTAW010000002.1, from coordinate 252,197 downwards.
CGACCACTGCTGCTGCTGGCCGTTCGTGTTCTCGGTAGCGTACACGTTGTTGTTCGACTCTGGACGGCGGCCAGGATGGTTCCGCTCGAGGCGGTCGCACGGGCCACCTGCCGGCGTCACGGTGGGGATGGTGCCGGTGCAGCTGGACGACCAGTTGAGGTCCCGCACGAGCTGGCACCTGCCGCATGGGTGGTGTTGGTCGCGGACGCCTTGCCCTCGAAGAAGCCCACGCCGTAGTAGTTCTGCGGGCTGCCCATGGGCACGGGCAGGACGTAGTCGGCCTTGGCCTCGCGCCGGGCGGGGAACGAGTTGATGCCCACCGCGCGGGCGAAGAAGGTGCCCACGGGGCCGCTGATCGTGACCTTGAGCCGGCGCGCGTTGTCGGGGTCCTGGACCGGCATGACGGTGATGCCGTTCACGCCGTTGGTGTAGCCGTTCTTGGCGGCCTCCTGGCGCGCGGTCGAGTAGGCGGTGCCGACGTTGCCCGGCAGCCACACCACGCCCGCGAGCGCGGCGGCGTCCGCGGCCCGCTGCATGCGCAGGTTGTTGGTCCAGTACCAGGCCACGTCCACGACCGCGGCGCACAGCGCCACGAGGGTGATGATGGCGCCCGCGAAGATGACCACGACCTGGCCCCGCTGGCGCAGGCGGCGGCGCTCGAGGAAGCGCTCCTGCGGCCGTGCGGCGGCCGTCCTGGCGGGCCGGTGGAGAAGGCGACGCATCGGAGTCCTCAGTCAGTCGGGTTGAGCGCCATGACCGTGTGGTCGGACATGGACAGGGTGGTCCAGCCCGCCCCGCCGAACAGGCGCAGCAGCGAGGCCAGCGGGGTGACCGCGTGGTAGGTGTAGGAGATCGCCACCCCGACCGAATTGGGGCTCGAGGTCGTGTTGCTGCGGGTGCACTGGGCCCAGTTGCCGTGGTCGAACGCGAAGTTCAGCTGCTTGCCGTCCACGTTGGGCCCGGCGCCCGGGACCCACACGTTGACCGGGCCCGTCTCGGTGCCCGACGAGCTGGCCTTGAAGATCCGGATCTGGGTCACGTCCCCGAGGTGGCCGCTGACCGGCGAGCCCGGTGAATCGAGGACGCGCTCGATGGCCGACACGATGTAGGCGTCGACCTGGGTGCAGTCCGCGAGCTTCGAGCCGTTGGCCAGCGCGGCGCCCGCGCGGGCGCCCTCGCGGGTCGCGTAGTTGAGCGTCAGCTCGTGGTCGAACGCGAAGCCGAGCTCGAGCAGCCCCAGCAGGAACAGCAGGAACAGGGGCACGATCAGCGAGAACTCGACCAGGCTCTGGCCCCGCTCGCGCTCGCCCGGCGCCCGGCCCCGCCGGCTCACAGGATGGGCTCCATCCGCATCGAGTTCGAGCGGACCACGGTCAGGTAGGGACCGAAGCTCGCGCCGATCGGCGTCTTGTACACGTAGCGGTAGGTGACCTTGACCGCGACGTGATCGAGCGGCTGGCCGCCGCAGCCCGCGAGCACGTTGCAGCGGCTGGTCTCGGGATACCCGTTCTGGGTCCGCGTGTAGTGGATGGTGGCAGTGGACCCGTCGGGCAGCACGCAGTCGAACGAGCTGCGTCGCTCGTAGATCGTCGCGCTGCCCAGCTGGGTGCCGGCGGCGTTGGTCCGGTAGATCTCGACGCTCTGGATCTGGGTCCGGTCGGCCGGGGCGCCCATGTCGGCGTCGACGTTGGCCAGGATCACGCAGTCGGCGCCCACCTGGTCGCCCGCCTCGGCCGCCACCAAGGCGGCATCGCGGCTCACGAAGTCCGTGGCCAGGATCGCGTTGAACATGAACGCGAACTCGACGATCGAGATCAGGATCGTGAGGAAGATCGGGATGACCATCGCGAACTCGACCAGCGTCTGGCCGTCCTGGGCGCGGCCGCGGCCGCCCTGCATGGGGCGGACGTGCCTCCGATTCGGCGTGCGACCGTGGTTCCGCAACGGTGGTAGCTCCAGGAATGTTCGGCGGGCAGGTTCTCCCTGCCCTTGGACGGTCTCTCGACGCTACACCGGGGACCCTTGCAGGCGAACTTGCAGCAAAGTCATCCGGGCCCGTACCTTCGTCCTACTGGCAGGGCGGCAATCGGATCGCAGGCGGCGGGCTGGGCATGACAGCGCGTGCGTTTGCTCCGACGCCGGCGTCGGCGGCATTGCCTGGCAGCCCGCGGACGGGCTCACGGCAGGACGAGGTGCACCGGATTGCCGCGGATGTCCACCTTCCAGGTGGTGAGGTCCGTGCTGAACGAGCTGGAGCTGCCGCCCATCGTGTAGCGGATCTTCCACCAGCCGTCCTGACCCGATACCGGGTCGGTCGGGGCCGAGTAGTCGTTCGGCAGCTGCACCTCGATCGTGAGCCAGCAACCATTGAACAGGCTCGCGCCGCCCGTGTTGGTCGTGACGGAGGTGCCGGTGCCGGATCGGGAGCCGCATCCGGAGGTCGCGCTCGTGTTCCCGGCGATGCCCCGGTAGCTGAACGTCGCCGGCGCGAACCCGGTGCCGGTCGGTTTCAGGATCTGCAGCGAGGCCGAAAGGCTGCCGGTGTCACCCGGGTCCCAGAGATTGATCACCATGGTCTTGCCGGCGTGGACCTTCTCGATCTGGGCAAGGTAGAACTCGCTCGCCTTGCCGCCCGGGAGTCGCACATACGCCTCCATGGCGCCGAGCCCGTACACCCGCGGTGACCCGCTCGCGGACGCGACGTAGATCGCGAATGCATTGAGCGCGGTGGAGTTGTTCTGGTCATTGAGCGAGCCGGTGTCGGTGGAGTAGGTGTGGAGGCGGTACGTGCCTGCCGCGAGGCCGCTCGCGAGCTGGACCCATCCGTAGTGCCACGGGTCGGAGCCGCAGTCGGCGATCCCGCTCGTGGCGCTGCCCCCTGCCGCGCCAATGGCGGCCTTGTCCTCGCCGGAGAGGCGCCGATAGCTCGCGTTGGTGGACGCCACCAGCACGTCATCGCTGGTGTCCAGCATCGTCTCCTTCGTGTTCCAGAGGTCGTAGAAGGCGCTGATTGGCTGTCGTGGCAGGTAGCCGTTCGTCGAGTCGGTCGTCCAGTACTCGCCGGTCCCAACGCTTGACGTCGCGTCGCAGAAGCCGGGGTCGAACAGCCAGACAGCGCCACCTCCACCGGCCGGGATCTCGACCGCGTAGTTGTAGAAGTCCTGGTAGTCGTACTTGGCATCCGGGTCCGTCCCGTTGTCGGTGTTGAGGATCGATGTCCGGGTGTCGTACTTGGTCATGTAGGCGTCGCCCTGGATGCTCGGCGCGCCCTGGCTCTGCATCCCGCCCCAGAAGTTCTGGGGATTGCTGATCGCCGCCTGGCCGGGGGGCGGCGGGACCGTCGCACCCTGGACCAGCGTGGTCGTCGTGGTCGTGGTGGTGGTCCTGACCGTCCAGTGGATCCGGACGTCGAGCATGTCCGCGTTGAGCGTGGTCCCCGTCTGTGGCGCAGCCCTTGTTGGCGGTGAAGCGGACGCGGAAGTTGCTGTCCGTGAAATCACCCTGGGCCCAGGTGCGGCTTCCCCATGCGTTCGTCGACGAGTTGCTGCCCAGGACGTAGTCACCGCTCGAGGTGCTCGTCCCCAGGCCGCCCGATGTCGGGGCGTTGACCCGCGTCGACCAGTTCGAGCCGCCGTCCCAGGACAGGTCCACCCCGATCGTCGAGTTGTTGCACGCGGCCGACACGAACGCGTCCGACAGACGGACCTCGATCCCGGTGACGTTGGTGATCGCCTGGTTGGCGGCCAGCCCGGACAGCAGGCCGAAGGCCGACCATTGCTGCTGCGTACCGTTGGTGCTGGTCCGGGCGTAGACGTTGTTGTTGGAGCTGACCGAGGCGGGTAGGGCGCCCGAGGAAGCGGTCCACGCGCCCGTCGGGGTCGTCGTCGCCAACGTCTCCCGTGCAGCTGGAGGACCAGGTGCTGGAGCCGCCACACGCGCTGTACTCGACCGAGTCCGAGGTATGCGTCGTCGTCGTCGTCTGGGGCTGCACGTAGTAGCCCACGCCGTAGTAGTTGTTGGGGCTGCCCATGGGCACGGGCAGGACGTAGTCGGCCTTGGCCTCGCGCCGGGCGGGGAACGAGTTGATGCCCACCGCGCGGGCGAAGAAGGTGCCCACGGGGCCGCTGATCGTGACCTTGAGCCGGCGCGCGTTGTCGGGGTCCTGGACCGGGATGACGGTGATGCCGTTCACGCCGTTGGTGTAGCCGTTCTTGGCGGCCTCCTGGCGCGCGGTCGAGTAGGCGGTGCCGACGTTGCCCGGCAGCCACACCACGCCCGCGAGCGCGGCGGCGTCCGCGGCCCGCTGCATGCGCAGGTTGTTGGTCCAGTACCAGGCCACGTCCACGACCGCGGCGCACAGCGCCACGAGGGTGATGATGGCGCCCGCGAAGATGACCACGACCTGGCCCCGCTGGCGCAGCCGGCGGCGCTCGAGGAAGCGCTCCTGCGGCCGTGCGGCGGCCGTCCTGGCGGGCCGGTGGAGAAGGCGACGCATCGGAGTCCTCAGTCAGTCGGGTTGAGCGCCATGACCGTGTGGTCGGACATGGACAGGGTGGTCCAGCCCGCCCCGCCGAACAGGCGCAGCAGCGAGGCCAGCGGGGTGACCGCGTGGTAGGTGTAGGAGATCGCCACCCCGACCGAATCGGGGCTCGAGGTCGTGTTGCTGCGGGTGCACTGGGCCCAGTTGCCGTGGTCGAACGCGAAGTTCAGCTGCTTGCCGTCCACGTTGGGCCCGGCGCCCGGGACCCACACGTTGACCGGGCCCGTCTCGGTGCCCGACGAGCTGGCCTTGAAGATCCGGATCTGGGTCACGTCCCCGAGGTGGCCGCTGACCGGCGAGCCCGGTGAATCGAGGACGCGCTCGATGGCCGACACGATGTAGGCGTCGACCTGGGTGCAGTCCGCGAGCTTCGAGCCGTTGGCCAGCGCGGCGCCCGCGCGGGCGCCCTCGCGGGTCGCGTAGTTGAGCGTCAGCTCGTGGTCGAACGCGAAGCCGAGCTCGAGCAGCCCCAGCAGGAACAGCAGGAACAGGGGCACGATCAGCGAGAACTCGACCAGGCTCTGGCCCCGCTCGCGCTCGCCCGGCGCCCGGCCCCGCCGGCTCACAGGATGGGCTCCATCCGCATCGAGTTCGAGCGGACCACGGTCAGGTAGGGACCGAAGCTCGCGCCGATCGGCGTCTTGTACACGTAGCGGTAGGTGACCTTGACCGCGACGTGATCGAGCGGCTGGCCGCCGCAGCCCGCGAGCACGTTGCAGCGGCTGGTCTCGGGATACCCGTTCTGGGTCCGCGTGTAGTGGATGGTGGCGGTGGACCCGTCGGGCAGCACGCAGTCGAACGAGCTGCGTCGCTCGTAGATCGTCGCGCTGCCCAGCTGGGTGCCGGCGGCGTTGGTCCGGTAGATCTCGACGCTCTGGATCTGGGTCCGGTCGGCCGGGGCGCCCATGTCGGCGTCGACGTTGGCCAGGATCACGCAGTCGGCGCCCACCTGGTCGCCCGCCTCGGCCGCCACCAAGGCGGCATCGCGGCTCACGAAGTCCGTGGCCAGGATCGCGTTGAACATGAACGCGAACTCGACGATCGAGATCAGGATCGTGAGGAAGATCGGGATGACCATCGCGAACTCGACCAGCGTCTGGCCGTCCTGAGGCGCGGTCGCGGCCGGTGCAGGCTCGCCGGGATACGCGCACTTGACGCAAACGCCGTGTCGCGCCGTGCAGTGCGAACGCCCAAGGCCCCCGGGGACGTGCATTGGACTGTACGCGGCCGGAATGCGTCGGTACCATAGGCAAGGCGTACCTTGCACCCCACTTGCCCCGGTGCGCGTGTCACCGGGCGGGTCGCGGGTCGCCACACCCCACGGTGTCCGCTCGGCGCTCATCAGTCCGCCACCGGACTGCAGCGGGCAGGGGCGGTCCCCGATCGGTGCCTGCCGGCGGTGCGCCATTCGGGGCACGCGATCGGGTCTAGACCGGCGCCAGCGGCTAGCGGCGATCCATCGGCGCGCGATCCGGAGCCAGCCGCGGCGCTGGGGCCACACTGTCTGCCACCGACGCCAGGGACCTCGCCCGATCCTGCCCAGCGATCGCTGACCGGCCACACCAGCCACAGCCCGATGACCATGGTCACGATGAGGCTGAGGATCGCGATCTGGTAGGCGCCGACGCCCAGGCTGTCGAGCAGCAGGAACACGATCGCTCCGTACAGGACCTGGCCGATCACCTGCGATGCCTTGCCGACCAGTCCGTAGACCCCGAAGAACTCGCCGACGCGAGCGGGCGGCGACAGCCGGACCATGAACACGCGGTCCGCAACCTGCACCCCGCCAAGGCCGGAACCCAGGATCGCGCCTGCGACCAGGAACAGGGCGAGACCCGGCGTTGACGGGGTTGGCCCACCGCTGGCCGGGTCGGTCCCGTTGAGCGACAGGGAGATTGCCCCGATCACCAGCCCGGCCGCCCAGCTGGTGAGCACGGCGATGAGCGTGCGCCGCGGCCCGGCGTGATCGGCCAGCCAGCCCCACACGAACGACATCACGATCGCCACGATCGTGAGCGCCAGCAGCACGAGGTTCGCGGTTGCCTTGGACAGGCCGACGGCCTCGACGGCGACGACGGTCATCACGACGATGACCGTGTTGACGGCGTCTGAGTAGAAGAACCGCCCGACGAGGAAGCGCGGCAGTCCGGGCACCTCGCGCGCGTGCGCGATCGTCGTGGTGAGCTGGCGCCACGAGGTCACCACGTCCGCGACGGTCAGGGGGGCCGCGGCAGGGTCGCGATGCTCGCGGACCAGCACGAACACCGGGATCGCGAACAGGGCGAACAGCACGGCCGAGATCGGGAAGCGGGCCTCCACGGGGATGTCGAAGAAGAAGATCAGGAGGCCCACGAACACCGTCCCGCAATAGCCGATCGCCGTGCCGATGCCACTCAGCCGTCCGCGGGTGAAGGGCGTGCTGACGAGCTTGATCGACGCGTCGTAGTAGATGAGCGCCGCCTGGTAGCCGAAGTTCGCGAGGACGAACAGGAGCGTTCCCGCGAGCGGGCCGCTGAGGCCGATGACCGCCGTCGGGCCGATGCACAAGGCGGTGAATGCGAGCAGGAATGGCAAGCGGCGTCCGCCGCGATCGGAGAGTGCCCCGAGCACCGGCGACACGATGGCGTTCAGCCCGACGCTGACGGCGACCGCGATGCTCAGCACCAGCTGGCCGGTGCCGGCCCCGAACCGGGTGTCGTCCGTCAGCCACAGGCCGATCGCGCCGGACACGATCGCAAACGAGAAGATCGTGTTGGCGAAGTCGTACAGGGTCCACGCGCCCTGGGCCAGCGGGCGCAGGTTCGGGTCACCGGCCACGACGGCCGTCGGGTGGGCAGGGACCGATGGGGCCGGCATGGGTACCTCGGACGGATCCTGGCGGCCAGGCGAGGCGTGCCGCGATGATAGTCGGCCGGCGCGAGCCCTTGGCCCCTCGCGGCCCGTTGCGCGCTTCCCGCCACCCACGCAGTAGCATCAGGGACGATGGCGCCCTCGGATGATCCCCGCGACATCGCCGCCGCGTGGCAGCCCCAGCGTCCCGGCCGTCGGTCCGCCCGGGACATTCCGGATGCGATCGTGGAGCCGGATTGGGGCGGGCTGCGGGTCGCCGCGGCGATGAGCGCCGACCGGGCCTCGCTGTACCGCGACGGCGCGGAGGTGCGAGTCCCGGAGGATCTGCTGCGGGCGCTGACCGACGGCTTCGGGGCGATGGCTGCCGTGATCGAAGGCCACCTGACCACCGCTGCCCTGCGCAGCGGTGAGGGCGCCTTCCCGCCGACCCCGAAGGTGGAACGTCCACCGCTGCTCGTGCCGCGGGCGCTGCGCAAGAACGTCCGCGACGACCCTTACGTCCACGCCCGCGACCACGAGGTCAAGTCCGCCGGTGCCGCGGCCGGAACGCTCGCGGCGCTTGAGCGTGGCGAGCGACATGCGTTCGTGGCCACCGACCTGCTGTGGCTCGATGGCGAGCCGCTCGAGGAGGTCCCGCTGCTTGAGCGGAAGCGGCTGCTCGAGGGGGTCATCGACGTCTCGTACCTCGTGCGCGTGTCGGTCTACGTCCGCCCATCGGCCGCCATGACCCTGGTGTCGTGGGGATCCCTCGGGTTCAGCGAGCTGTCCTACCGCGGAACCAACAGCCGATACCTACCCGGGCAGGAGAACCCCGACTGGGTCGTCGCACGAGCGCCCCACCTCCCGTCGGGCCCCTCCGCGGCGCCGGCGCCGCCCCGGTAGGTGCCGGGGAGCCACGCCGGATGGTAGGGTGGGCACGTGCCCGAGACCACGCTGACGCCCGCCATCCGGGAAGAGATCGCCCGCCTCGGTCGAGCCGACATCATGGTCGGCATCCCGAGCTTCAAGAACGCGGCGACGATCGGCTACGTGGTGCGCGCGGCGCACGCCGGCCTCGTCCAGTACTTTCCCGACCTCAAGCCGGTGCTCGTCAACTCGGACGCCGGCAGCCCCGACGGCACCCAGCGCGTCGTCGTGGACACCGAGCCGCCGGACTACGTCGAGTCGATCCTGCTCGTCCGCCCTGTCAATCGCCTCGTCCGGGTCACGCTGACATACCCCGAGATCGAGGGCGTCGGCGGCAAGGGCGCGGCGCTGCGGACGATCTTCGAGATCGCGTCCGCGCTGGAGGTCCAGGCCCTGGTGGTCGTCGACAGCGACCTGCGCAGCATCGTTCCCGAGTGGATCGAGCTCCTGGCGGGTCCCATCCTCAAGGGCGGCTATGACTTCGTGGCCCCGCTGTATTCGCGCTACAAGTACGACGGGACCATCACCAACACGGTCACCTACCCGCTGACCCGCGCCCTCTATGGTCACCGGATCCGCCAGCCGATCGGCGGCGACTTCGGGGTGAGCGGCGATCTCGTCCGCCACTACCTGGAGCGCGAGGACTGGACCGACGAGATCAGCAAGTTCGGGATCGACATCTGGATGACGACGTCGGCGTTGACGGGCGGTTTCGCGGTCTGCCAGGCGCGCCTCGGTGCGAAGGTCCACGACCCGAAGGATCCGGGCTCGGACCTGGGTCCCATGTTCCGCCAGGTCGTGAGCACGATCCTTCGCATGGCGGCCGGCCACCCGTCCGCCTGGCTGGGGATCCACGGCAGCCACGATGTGCCGGCCTATGGCTTCGAGCGGATCATCGACCCGCCGCCGCTCGAGGTGAACACCATCCGGCTGCTCTCGGAGTTCCACGCGGGCTCGCTGACCGTCGCTGACACGTGGCGCCGGATCCTGGAGCCCCAGAACGTGGAGGCGGTGCTGGTGCTGGCCCGGGAGGCCGGGCACATGGCCGACGCGGCGTCCCAGCGCCTGGGGGCCGGCGGGGAGACGTCGGGCCCGGTATCGACCCTGGACATGGCCGAGGCGCTGTCGGCCTTCCACTTTCCCGACGACCTGTGGGTGCGCGTGATCTACGACCTGGTGATCGCGATGCGACGGGGGGACGTGGATGACGCCCAGCTGGTCGCCTCCCTCGTGCCCATCTACTTCGGCCGGGTGGGGAGCTTCGTGGTCGAGAACCGCCACCTGACGACGGCCGACGCCGAGGAGCGCGTCGAGCGGCAGGCGCGCGAGTTCGAGCTGCTCAAGCCGTATCTCGTGGAGCGATGGCGGGCGATCGCCGACAGCGACGACGGCCCGGAGGCCGAGGCCACGCACACCGACGACGGCCCGGAGGCGGAGGACGACGGCACGCACTGACGCCGGCGGGGGGTCCCGAGCATGAGCGGCGAACCGCTTCCGGCACGCGTCCTCATCCCCGTCGCCAACCCGCTGACCGCGGAGGAGCTGGTGCGCATCGGCGCGTCGCTGATGGACCCGCGTACCGGGGAGCTGACCGCGCTGGGGATCGTGGAGGTCCCCGAGGGCATGCCGCTGAGCGACGGGGCCACGCGGGCGCGCCAGGCGCGGCGACTGCTCCAGAAGGTGCTCGACTACGTTCCGGAGGGCACGGTCATCCACCCGCTGGTCCGGATCGGGCGGCACGCCGCGGCGGGGATTGTGGAAGCGGCCGCCGAGCAGGAAGCGGACCTCATGATCTTCGGCTGGGGTGGCAAGTCCAGCCCCGGCCGCGACGCCCACGCTTCCGTCATCTCGCCGACCATCGACGAGGTGGTCCGCGAATTGCCCTGCGACATCGCGGTCGTCAAGCAGCGCGGCGCCCGAGACATCCGCCGCATCCTCGTCCCGGTTCGGGGTGGCCCGCACGCCGAGCTGGCGCTGCGGTTCGCGGACGCGCTCGCCCATCGGTATGGCGCCACGGTTGCGGTGATGCACCTCGTGCCCGCGGGCGTCACCGAGGCGGTCCGGGCGCAGGCCGAGCACGCGCTGGCTGCGTTCTCGCGCCAGCACGTCACCGCTCGCTCCGAGCCGATCCTGCGGGAGACGGCCAACGTGCGGACGGCAATCCTCCGCGAGGCCGAGCGGGCCGACCTGGTGGTGATGGGCGCGTCGGCCCCGCCAGGCGATCCCGGCAGCTCGCTGTTCGGTGCGCTCCCCGAGGCGATCGCCCAACGCGCCCGGCCCACGGTCATCGTGGTCAAGACGCGGGAGCCGATCGGCCGCCAGACGTTCGAGCAGCTGGCCGAGAGGGCCGAGTCGCTTGCCGCCGCGGATCGCGCAGCCGAGGAAGCCCGTGCGATCCCGGCCCGTGTCGAGCGCTGGTTCGCGGAGGCGAACTTCCATCACTCGGAGTTTGCCGATCTCGCCCGCCTCACCGCCCTCAAGGAGAAGCAGGGTGTCACGGTCAGCCTGGTGCTGCCCACCCTCAACGAGTCGGAGACGATCGGCCCGATCGTGCGCCGTGCCATCAAGGAGATGCAGGAGCGCTACCCGCTGCTGGACGAGATCCTGGTCATCGACTCTGCCTCCACCGACGACACGCGCGAGATCGCCGCGGCCGAAGGGGCGCGCGTCGTCCAGCACCCCGACGTCCTGGGCCGGTACGGATCCTTCCGGGGCAAGGGCGAAGCGCTCTGGAAGTCGTTGTTCGAGACGAGCGGAGACATCGTGGTCTGGGCGGACACCGATGTCCGCAATTGGCATCACCGGATGGTCTACGGGACCCTGGGCCCCTTGCTGGTGGAGCCTCGGCTCCAGTACGTCAAGGGCTACTACCAGCGGCCGATCGTCGAGGGTGGCGTGCTCAAGGAGGGCGGCGGCGGCAGGGTGACCGAGCTCGTTGCGCGGCCGTTGATCAACCTGTTCTTCCCGGAGCTGTCGGGCATGATCCAGCCGCTGTCCGGCGAGTACGCCGGTCGGAGGACACTGCTGGAGCAGCTGCCGTTCTTCACCGGGTACGCCGTCGAGATCGGCCACCTGATCGATACGACCGAACGGGTCGGCATCGGCGGGCTGGGGCAGGTGGACCTGGAGCGGCGCGTCCATCGCAACCAGGAGCTCGAGGGCTTGTCCCGGATGTCATTCGTGATCCTCCAGGCCGTGATGAAGCGGCTCGAGGAGCGGCGGCGAGTGCGCCTGTTCGCGGAGCTGGGCTCGACGATGAAGCTGCCCCGCTCGGGACGCGGGCGCCTCTCGCTCGAGGTCCAGGAGCTGGCGGATCACGAGCGGCCGCCGATGATCCGGATCCCGGAGTACCTGGAGAAGCGCCGGGGCGAGTCGCGCGCCGATGGTGAGCGCGGCGACTGATGTCGTGAGGTCACGGATCCTCGCCGCGCGTCGGCGGCGTGTGACCCGGTACCGCGGCTGCCCGCGGCGGACGCAGGGTCGCGGCGTGACCCGATGACCGACCGCCGGTTGCACGTGCTCGTCGCGCCCGACTCGTTCAAGGGCTCGCTGACCAGCGTCGAGGTTGCCCGCGCGATCGCCGCCGGCTGGTCGCGGGCACGACCGGGCGACGACGTACGGCTGGCTCCGCTGGCCGACGGCGGCGAAGGGACGCTGATCGCGATCGAGGCATCCGGGGGCTGGCAGTGGCGTGAGGCCGATGCCGCCGACCCGCTGGGCCGGCCGATCCGGGCTCGCTGGCTGGCCCGCGACGGATGGCGGTGCCGCGTTCATCGAGATGGCGGCCGCATCGGGCCTGTCGCGGGTCGCGGCAACCGAGCGTGATGCCGGGCGGGCAACGAGCGCCGGCACCGGAGACCTGCTGCGGGCGGCGCTCGATGCCGGCATTCGCGACGTCGCACTCGGGATCGGCGGCAGCGCCACGAGCGACGGGGGCGCCGGGCTGTTGCGAGCGCTGGGGGCGGAGGTCAGCGACGACCTTGCCCGGCTCGATCTGCGCGGCCTTGACCGCCGCCTGTCCGAGACACGCCTCCAGGTCGCGAGCGACGTGACCAATCGGCTGCTTGGTCCCGCCGGTGCGGCGGCGACCTACGGTCCCCAGAAGGGAGCGACGCCCGACGAGGTCGCGGTTCTCGACGCACGCCTTGCCCGGTTCGCCGACGCGCTGGAACAGGCGACCGGGCGACACGAGCGTGAGACACCGGGCGCCGGCGCAGCCGGCGGTGTGGGCTTCGGGTTGCTGTGCCTTCGCGACCGGTTCGCATCGCTCGAGCTCCGGCCGGGGATCGATCTCGTCATGGAGGAGGCCGGCTTCGACCGCGCCCTGTCCATGGCCGATCTCGTGATCACCGGGGAGGGCCGGATCGACGCCCAGACGGCGTTCGGCAAAACCGCGCTCGGCGTGGCCCGCCGGGCCGAGGCGGCCGGCAGGACATGCGTCGCTGTCGGGGGCGGCGTGACCCCGGAGGGCATCGCTGCCCTGGCCGCGATCGGCGCCGTCGCCATTCCCGTGATCGAAGGGCCACAGAGCGTCGAAGCTGCCATGGCGGCCGGCACCGCACCCGTGGAACGGTCCGGCGAGCGGATCGCGCGACTGGTCTCGATCGGCGCGATGATGGGCTCGCGATGACTGCGGATCTGCCGGCCGGACCCCGCGCGGGCGCCCGGACCAGGCAACGTCCCAAGACCCGGGCGCGGCGGCGCGCCGATCCCGTCGCGCGGTGGGCGTCGTATCTCCGGCGCTACCGTCCGGGTCTGCCGAGATACGTGCTGGACCAGCTCGCGGGCGTCTACGGCGAGCAGGCATGGGTCTCGCGGCTCGATCCCACCAGCGAGCTGATCCTCACGATCCTCACCCAGAACACGGCCGACGTGAACGCCGAGAAGGCGTTCGAGGCGCTGCGTGCCAGGTACCCCAGCGACCGCGAGCCGGAGGTTCACAACCCGGGCATCGGGTGGGGTGGCGACGGCCTGTCGACGGCGCCGCCGCCGGACTGGTCGATGGTTGAGCACGCCCCGCTCCCGGAGCTGGTGGACGTGATCCGTCCCGGCGGGCTCGCGCCGCAGAAGGCACCCCGGATCCAGGCGACCCTGCGCCATATCCGGGAGACTCGCGGCGACTACTCCCTCCACTTCCTGGCCGATCTGCCGGCGATGGAGGCACGCGACTGGCTCACCGCGATCGACGGCATCGGCAAGAAGACCGCCTCGATCGTGCTGCTGTTCTGCTTCGGCATGCCGCTGATGCCGGTGGACCGCCATGTGGAGCGCGTCAGCAAGCGGATCGGCCTGATCCCGCCCAAGGCAACCGCAGACCAGGCGCACGACCTGTTCCTGGGGCTGCTCGAGACCGACGAGATGTACTCGGCACACGTCCTCCTGATCCACCACGGCCGAGCCATCTGCCACGCGCAGGGCCCGGCCCACGAGCTGTGCCCGGTAGCCGACCGCTGCCGCTTTCTCGACCGAAAGGCGCCCTGACCGGCGTCGCCCACCCAGCCGGAGTCCCCGATGCCTGCTCCCGACGCCGTGACCACCGAACTTCACGCCACGCTCCGCGACCTCCTGGCGGCGGATTTCGACGCCTCGCCCGTTGCCGCGAGCGGCCTCGGCCTGACCGACCATGACGGCCGGCTCGACGATCTCTCGGCGGACGCGCTCCGGGGACGAGACGCCCACGCGGCGTCCTTCCTCGCTCGACTCGACTCGCTCGACGCGGGCGCTCTGTCCGTCGACGACGCCATCGACCTCGACCTCGCCCGGTCGGTGCTGCGGGGCCGGCTGATCATGGCCCCGTTCGAGCAGTGGAAGCGTGATCCGATCGTCTACTCGGGTCCGGTGACGGGCGGCCTGTTCACGCTGTTCCTCCAGCGGTTGCGTGGCGAGGCCGACATCGTTGACGCCGCCGTCTCGCGGCTGACGCAGGTGGGTGGGGCCATCGACGCCGGGGTCGCCAACCTCGATCCCGAGCTCGCCCATCCGCTCATCGTCGAGCGCGGCATGAATGCGGCGAAGGGCGCCGTCCGGTATGTCCGGGAGCTCGTCTGGCTCGATGTCGAGGACGTCGAGGGCCGCGCACGACTGAAGGCCGCCGGGGCCGAGGCCGCCACCCATCTCCAGCGCTGGGTGGCGCACCTCGACGACCTGCACGGGCGCGCGCACGGCACGTGGCAGCTGGGCGAGGCCGGCTACACGCGGATCCTGCGTGAGCGGGAGGTGCTGGGCGACGACGCGGCGTCGCTGCGCGACCGCGGCTGGGCGGAGCTTCACCGCCTGGACGAGGAGATGACCGCGCTGGCGCGCGAGGCAGCCGGCAATCCTGACTACGTGGCGGTGCTGCGCGAGGACGACGAGCACCATCCGCCCACCGAGCAGGCGATGCTGGACACCTACGCGGACTGGACTGCCCGGTCACGGGCGTTCCTGGCCCAGACGGGCCTGGTCACCCTGCCGCCGGAGGAGACGTGCGTCGTGGTCCCGTCGCCCGTGTTCCAGCGCCCGGTGCTGGGCGTCGCGTCGTACGTGGCTCCGCCGTCATTCTCCGATCGCTGGAAGGGCCATTTCTTCGTCCCGTTCGCGCCGGACGGCGCATCCGAGGCCGAGATCCAGTCGCGGCTCTCGAACAACTCCTACGGCTCCATCCCCACGACCTCGGTCCACGAGACCTACCCGGGCCACCACTGGCACCTCGTGATGCGCAAGGCCAATCCATCCGAGGTCCGGCGCGTCTACGGCACGCCGTACTTCAACGAGGGGTGGGCGCTGTACTCGGAGCGCGTGATGCGCGAGCGCGGGTTCTTCGACAACCCGATCCACGAGCTCCACCACCTCAATGCCAGCCTGTTCCGGGCCGCGCGGATCGTCGTGGACACGTCGCTGCACCTGGGCGAGATGTCGTTCGACGAGGCGGTCGAGTTCATGATGGACCGGGCGGCGATGCCGGAGCCCGTGGCCCGGGCGGAGGTGGGCCGCTACTGCTGGTGGCCGACCCAGGCCTCGTCGTACCTCACCGGGTGCCTGGAGATCCTCGCCATCCGGGAGCGGTACCTGGCCGCTCGCGGGTTGCGGGGAACGGCGCCCGCGGACGCTCCGATCGAGGTCCTGCGCGACTTCCACGACGCGATCACGTCGTCGGGATCGCTGCCGCTGGGCCTGGCGGAGCGCGCGGTGATGGCGACCGTGGCCTGACCGGCGGCGACGCCCGGCGGGCTAGGATCGGCGCGTGACGAACGACGGCCGTACCCCCCTGATCCTCGACGTCGACACCGGGATCGACGACTCGCTCGCGATCCTGCTCGTGTGTGCCAGCCCGGAAGCCGAGCTGATCGCCATCACCTGCGTGTCCGGGAACGCCGAGCTCGAGGACACGCACCGCAACACCAGGGCCGTGCTCGAGCTGGCCGGCCGCGGGGACGTAGAGGTGGCGGCCGGCCGGCCGACGCCGTTGCTGCGCCCGCTCGAGATCACGCCCGAAACGCACGGTCCGCGCGGGATCGGCTACGCGGAGCTGCCCGAGCCGGCGGTGCCGCCGTCGACCAGGTTCGGCCCTGACCTCATCGTCGAGGAGGCTCGACGACGTCCGGGCGAGCTGACCCTGGTCACCCTGGGCCCGCTGACCAACCTGGCCATCGCCGTGCACACCGAGCCTGCGCTGCCGAGGCTGTTGCGCCGATGGATCTGCATGGGCGGCGCCTTCCGTGTGCCCGGCAACACCACGCCCGTGAGTGAGTGGAACATCCACTGCGATCCCGACGCGGCCCGCATCGCGTTCGGGGCATGGCAGGTGGCGATCGACGCGGACACGGCTGTCCCACGTGCCCTGGTCATGGGCCTCGACGTCACCGAGCAGGCGCGGATCACGCTGGACGAGGTCGTCGCCCTGGGGCGGCGTGCCGGGGTTCCGGCGGCCCCGGCGGGATCCTGGCCGGGCTCGGGCGCGACCGGGCCCGGGGCCACGCGGGGCAATGCGATCCTGGCGTTCGTGGCCGATGCGCTGCGCTGGTACTTCGAGTTCCACGAACGGTCCGACGGCTTCTACGGGGCGTTCGTCCATGATCCGCTGGTCGTCGCGGCGGCGCTCGATCCGGGCATCGTCCGCGCCGAGCCCGTCACGGTCCAGGTGGCGGCGGAGGGCGGGGTGGCCGACGGCCAGACGATCGCCGACTGGCGGGGGCTGTGGGGCCTCAGGCCCAACGCGGATGTCGCCGTGTGGGTGGATGCGACCGAGTTCAGGCAACGGCTGGTCGAGCGGGTGGGCGGGTTGGCCGCGTCGCGCGCCATGAGCTGACCAGGCCGTCCCGCGGCCGGCTTCGGGTCTGCCCGTCCTGGCCCCGGGCTCATCGGCCACGACGATCGGGACGTTCGGCCGATCCTGCCGGCATCCGCCTGATCGACGATGGAACTGATCGGAGGTCCCCGATGCGCATTCTGCTCGCCGTCGACGGCTCGGTCTCCAGCGACCGGGCAACCGAGCTCGTCAACAGCTTCGACCTGCCGCCGGATTCGCACGTCCGGATCATCGCGGTCCAGCAGCCGTACTCGGACGTGCTGGCGCTGTCCTGGGCGACGGCAGCGGGCGGCGTGGACATGGAGACCGAGGAGCAGGCCGACGCACGCCACCGGCGGGAGGCCGTCGAGCGCTGCGAGCGACTGCTCGCACCGAAGGGCATCAAGGTCGAGGGATTCCTGCTCCGGGGCCGCCCGGCCAGCGCGATCGTCGACGAGGCCGGCGCCATGGAGGCCGACCTGGTCGTGCTGGGCAGTCGGGGTCACGGGACGATTGCCACGATGCTTCTCGGCAGCACCGCTTCGGAGGTCGTGGACCACGCACCGTGCCCGGTGCTGGTCGCGCGCAACAGCGCGCTCGGATCGATCGCCTTCGCGGACGACGGCTCCGCGCAGGCTCGGTCCGCGGAGACGCTGCTGGCCGGCTGGCCGATCTTCGCCGGGAGGTCCGTGAGCGTGGTGACGGTGGCCGAGGTCGCCGTGCCGGTGGCAGCGGGCTTCACGCCCGGGCTGTACGACCAGGTGCTCGAGTCCTACACGAGGTCGGTCGATGAGGCCCGCGAGGAGGTTCGGCACGAGGCCGACACTGCCGCGGGGCGCCTGGCGGCCGCCGGACTGGATGCAAGCGCAGTCGCCCTCGAGGGCGACGCGGCGGCCGAGCTCGTGCGATTTGCCGCAGGGCGAGGGATCGGCACCATCGTCATGGGCACGCGCGGTCACACCGGGCTGGCGCGCCTGCTCCTCGGGAGCGTCGCACGGAACGTGCTCCTGCATGCCCCGTGCTCGGTGCTGATCGTTCGAACGATCCACTGACCGGAGCCGGCCGGCAGCCCGACCTCGTGCCTGCTCACCCCCACAGCACCTGGCGGACCTGGCGGGCGATCTCGATGTCCTCGCGCGCAGCAACGACCAGCGCCCGCACCGGCGATCCCTGCTCGCCGATCTCCCGGTCGACCGCGTCGGGGGCCTCGTTCCGCGCGGGATCGAGCACGAGCCCGAGATAGCCGAGCCCGTCCGCGGCGGCGGCCCGGATCGCGGCCGAGCGCTCGCCGACGCCACCGGTGAACACGATCGCGTCGAGACCGCCGAGCGAGGCTGTCATGGCCGCGATCAACGCTCGCAGGCGATGGACGTAGACATCGAGTGCGAGCCCCGCCTGTGCGTCGTTCGCCGCGGCGCGATCGATGATCACGCGCATGTCGGCGGTGCCGGCCAAGCCGAGCAGCCCGGATCGATGCTCAAGGGTCGCGGCCAGCTCCGCCGGAGGCATGCCGACATGCTCGGCCAGCCACAGCACCAGCCCGGGATCCACGCTGCCCGACCTCGTCGCCATGACCAGGCCCTCCAGGGGCGTAAACCCCATCGTCGTGTCCACCGACTGTCCGTCCAGCACCGCGGCGAGCGACGCCCCGGCCCCGAGGTGACAGGTCACCAGCCTCCGGGCCGCGGGGCCCCCCAGCATCTCGCCCGCCCGCCGTGCGGCGTATGCGTGCGACAGGCCATGGAACCCGTACCGCCGGAGGTCCCAGCGCATCCGCCACTGGGCCGGCAGCGCGTACGTGGCCGCTGCCGGCGGCAGCGTGGCATGGAACGCGGTGTCGAAGCAGGCAACGGCCGGCACGGCGGGCAGGACCGCGCTCACGGCCTCCAGCGCGGCCAGCGACTTGGGCTGGTGAAGGGGCGCGAGATCGGTGAGGGCCGCCAGCCGGCCGATCACGTCCGGGTCCACCAGGACCGGGGCACGGAACGCCGTCCCCCCGTGCACGATCCGGTGGCCGACGGCGGCGATCGCGTCCGCCCCGCCGAACCCCGCCACGGCGTCCGCCACCTCGGCGGTGTCGGCAGCGCCACGGACCGCGCCCAGGTCCGCGGACGCGGCCACGCGATCGTCGGGCTCGAGCACCCGTAGCTTGAGGCTGCTCGAGCCCGCGTTCACCACGAGCACCCGGCCGGGCTCCGTCATGGCCTCGCACGGTTGCGCGTCGGCCACCGGCCGCCCCCGGAGCCGGCACCGCGTCCGGTCATCCGGGCGTCGGGGACGGCCACGCCCAGTTCGCGATCTCCGGGGCGTCCTCGCCCTCGAGCCGCGTGTAGGCACGTGCCTCGAGCCGCTTGTCGATCATCAGCTGGCGGACGTGCCCGGCCTTCGGCCCGAGGCCCGGCACCCGGTCGATCACGTCGATGACGAGGTGGAACCGGTCGAGGTCGTTGAGCATGACCATGTCGAACGGCGTGGTGGTGGTTCCTTCCTCCTTGTAGCCGCGAACGTGCAGGTTGGCGTGGTTCGTCCGGCGGTAGGTCAGGCGATGGATCAGCCACGGATAGCCGTGATACGCGAACACGATCGGCTTGTCGGTCGTGAACAACGAGTCGAACTCGGCGCCGGACAGGCCGTGCGGGTGCTCCTTCTCGTCCTGGAGGCGCATCAGGTCCACCACGTTGATGAACCGGACCCTGAGCTCGGGGAGGTGCTGCCGGATCAGGTCCACGGCGGCCAGTGCCTCCAGGGTGGGGATGTCGCCGGCGCACGCGATCACCACGTCGGGCTCACCGCCCTCGTCGTTGCTTGCCCAGTCCCAGATCCCGATCCCGCGCGTGCAGTGCAGGATCGCCTGGTCCATCGGCAGCCAGTTCGGCGCAGGTTGCTTGCCGGCGACGATCACGTTCACGTAGTGCCGGCTGCGCAGGCAGTGATCGCCGACCGAGAGCAGCGTGTTCGCATCCGGGGGCAGGTAGACCCGGATGACGTCGGACTTCTTGTTCACGACGTGGTCGATGAACCCGGGGTCCTGGTGGCTGAACCCGTTGTGGTCCTGGCGCCACACGAGCGAGCTCAGCACGTAGTTGAGCGACGCGATCGGGCGCCTCCAGGGCAGGTCGCGGGTGACCTTGAGCCACTTCGCGTGCTGGTTGAACATCGAGTCCACGATGTGGATGAAGGCCTCGTAGCAGTTGAACAGCCCGTGCCGCCCGGTCAGCAGGTAGCCCTCGAGCCAGCCCTGGCACTGGTGCTCGGACAGCATCTCCATGACCCGCCCCTCGGGCGCCTGGAACTCGTCCGTGGCCAGGATCTCCGCATCGAACTGGCGATCGGTCACCTCGAACACGGCGCCGAGCCGGTTCGATAGCGTCTCGTCGGGTCCGAACAGGCGGAACGTGTTCCGGTTGCGGTCGATCACGTCCCGCAGGAACGTCCCGAGCACCCGGGTGGCTTCGGCGGTAGTCGCCCCCGGTGCCGGCACGTCCACCGCGTAGTCCCGGAAGTCGGGCAGCACCAGGTCCCGAAGCAGCTCACCACCGTTCGCGACCGGGTTGGCGCTCATCCGTCGGTAGGCCTTGGGCGGCAGCGCGGCCAGCTCGGGGACCAGCGAGCCGTGCTCGTCGAACAGCTCCTCCGGTCGGTAGCTGCGCATCCAGGCCTCGAGGATCGCCCGGTGCTCGGGGTTCGTTCGGACCTCGCCCATCGGCACCTGGTGGGACCGCCACGTCCCCTCGACGGGCTTGCCATCGATCTCCTTGGGGCCGGTCCAGCCCTTGGGCGTCTTGAGCACGATCATCGGCCACCGCGGACGTTCCGGCGCACCCCCTTCCCGCGCTGCCTTCCGGATCGCGTGGATCTCCTCCACCACGGCGTCGAGGGTCGCGGCCATCTGCTGGTGGACATCGGCCGGGTCGTCACCCTCCACGAAGTACGGGTGGTGCCCGTAACCCTCCATCAGGGCACGCAGCTCGTCCGTCGGAATGCGGGCCAGCACGGTGGGATTGGCGATCTTGTAGCCGTTGAGATGGAGGATCGGCAGCACGGTACCGTCACGAGCCGGGTCGAGGAACTTGTTGGAGTGCCAGCTCGTGGCGAGCGGTCCTGTCTCCGCCTCGCCGTCGCCGACGACCGCACACACGATGAGGTCCGGGTTGTCGAACGCCGCACCGTAGGCATGGGACAGGGCGTAGCCCAGCTCGCCGCCCTCGTGGATCGATCCGGGGGTCTCGGGAGCCACGTGGCTGGGGATGCCGCCCGGAAACGAGAACTGACGAAACAGCCGTCGCATCCCGTCCTCGTCGAGGGTGATGCTGGGATAGATCTCGCTGTACGTCCCCTCGAGGTAGGCGTTGGCGACGATCGCCGGGCCACCGTGGCCGGGACCGATGACGTAGATCGCGTCCAGGTCCCAGCTCCGGATCACCCGGTTCATGTGGGCGTAGATGAGGTTGAGGCCGGGCGTCGTACCCCAGTGACCCAGCAGGCGGGGCTTGACCTGCGAGGCCTGGAGCGACCCGCGGAGCAGCGGGTTGTCGAGCAGGTAGATCTGCCCGACCGACAGGTAGTTGGCGGCCCGCCAGTAGGCATCGATGAGGCGGAGCTCATCGGGAGACAGGGGTTGCCTGGCACGCGGGTCGAATACCGCGGGTTCGCTGAGCGCCATCGCCGGCCTCCGTGCATGTGGATCCGCGGCCTAGCCTACGCCGGGAAGGTCCGATCGCGCGGGACGCGGGGCTGGACGCCCTGCGGGCTCCTAGCCGTCGCGCCGCAGGGCCACGACGAGCAGCAGCAGCGAGGTCTCCAGGACATCCACCCCCGCGATCACGAGCGCGACGATGAACGGCAGCGGGTGACCGAGCAGCCAGCCGGCCCCCGCCGCGAAGGCAGCGACCGCGAGAAACACCAGGCGCACCGCACGGACCAGCGCCGCGACATCGCGGTCGGACAGGTCGGCGACCGCGGCGCGGCGTCCGGCGGCCAGCCGGCGGACTGACTCTCGCAACAGCGCCAGGCCCGCCAGGACGCTGATCGCGACCAGTGCCGCGCGAACCAGGGCCGGAGGATGTGCGAGCGCATCGAGGACACCGACATTCCAGCCCAGCAGCGTGCCACCGACGAGCGCACCGACGCCCACTGCCACCCAGGCGACCCTCCCGGGATCGATGGCCCGGGAACGCTCCGGTGACATGTCAGCCACGCTGGACGTCCAGGTCATCGGCCAGCAGGTCCATGAGCAGCCCGTCGTGCCAGCGCCCGTCCCCGAGGCGCTGGTACCGCCGCATGATTCCGACCGGCCTGAAGCCAACGTCGGCATAGGCATGGACCGCTCGCTCGTTGTCCGCGCACGGATCGATGGTGATCCGATGGTGTCCGCGGTGCTCGAACAGCCAGGTTGCGACGGCGCGGATGGCGTCCGGGCCCAGGCCCTGGCCCTGCGCGCCGGGGGCAAGCCCAAGGTCGATGCCCGCGTGACGGTATTGCGACTCTGGCTCCTCCCATGCCTGGATCAACCCGACGACCACGTAACCGAGCTCGATCGCCCACACGGCAACGTCATCCCGCGTGGCATACCGGCGACCGTCCGCGGCCGGGTCGTCCGATGGCCACCAGCGCGCCACGGACGGGTCGGCGAGGATGGCGGCGAACGCGCCTGCGTCGGTTGCGGCGGCGGGCCTCAGGGTGACCCGGGATCCGGCCAGTGGCTCGGGTCGCAGCGGCGGATCCGAGGAGTCGCTCATCCGACCTCCAGGCCCACCTCGTGGACGCGACCGTCCACGACCCGCCACGCGCGCAGCGAGGGGGTTCCCGTGACCCGGTCGGCCTCGTCCTCTGCGAGCGACACCAGGATGTGCAGGGCGTCCGGGTAGAACGCAAGCCCGACGTCCGTCGGCGACGGGACCGCCGGCGACCGGACGTGGGAGTGCACGATCCCCCAGAACACCTCGTCCGCTCGGTCCGCCTCCACCGTGGCGCGGAGCAGGTCATCGGGATGCAGCTCGTAGCGGAACGGCGATGCCACGCTGTTGCGGCACGCCTCGTAGCGAAGGACCAGGCCACCCGACGCGGCCGGCGCCGTGCCGATCACGAGCCCGCAGCATTCGTTCGGGGATTCCGCTCGTGCCTGCCGGACGATCGCGTCCGCGATCGCCGTCGGCAGCTGAGCCGATGCCGGGCCCGGGTGGCGGAGCGCGTGCTGGCGTGCGGCGCTCAGCGTGGGCCACCAAGCGTGAACACGCCATTGGCGACCGTCGGGACCGGCAGCGGGGTCCCCGCCTCCCGCGCAGTGCGGGCAGCGTCCGAGCAGACGGGGCAGTCGGGATCGCGCCGGAGGCGGAGCTCGGTGAACTCGGTGACGAGGGCATCGAACAGGATGAGCCTCCCCGCGAGCGTGTCCCCGATGCCGAGCAGCAGCTTGAGCACCTCGTTGGCCTGGAGCAGGCCCATGATCCCCGGCACGACTCCCAGGACACCGGCCACCGAGCAGCCGGGGGCGAGCTCGGGGGGCGGTGGCGTGGGATACAGGCATCGATAGCACGGACCCTCGAAGGGGACGAAGGTCGTCAGCTGACCCTCGAACCGGAACACCGAGGCGTGGACCACGGGCAGCCCGGAGACCACGGCCGCGTCGTTGAGGATGTAGCGGGTCTCGAACGTGTCGGTGCCGTCGAGGATCACGTCGTAGCCGGCGATCAGCCGCGCCACGTTGTCGGCGGCGAGCATCTCCTCGTGGGCAACCACGTTGACGTCGGGGTTGAGCGCCGCGAGGGTACGGACGGCCGAATCCGTCTTCTTCTCACCCACCCGGTCGGTGGTGTGGAGCACCTGGCGCTGCAGGTTGGACAGATCCACGACATCGAAATCGACGATGCCGATGGTGCCCACGCCGGCCGCGGCAAGGTACAGGGCGGCCGGGGAGCCAAGGCCGCCGGCGCCGATGAGCAGCACGCGTGATGCGAGCAGCTTCGCCTGGCCCTCCGAGCCGACCTCGGGGATCAGCAGGTGGCGGCTGTAGCGCTGCTGCTGGCGCTCCGTCAGCTGGGCCGGCTGGATCCAGTCGAGGCCCTGGCTCTTCCAGGCTCCGAACCCACCGCTCATCGACACGACGTCCGTGTACCCCATCGAGGCCAGCGTCTGGCCCGCGAACAGTGAGCGGAACCCGCCCGCGCAGTACAGCACGACGGGTGTCTCGCGCCGCGGCACCGCGGCCTCGATGTCCTGCTCCAGGTGGCTCTTGGATACACGGGTCGCGCCCGGAATGTGGCCCTGGTCCCACTCCGCAGGCTCCCGGACGTCAATCAGCGCGATCCCGCCACGCTGGCGAAGCGCATCCGCCTCCGCGGGTGAGATCTCGCGGATCTCTGCCCGGGCCTCGCGCAGCAGTTCGGCGTATGACTTGGACATGAGGGGCGCTCCCGGCTTCGCGCGACGCGGCTCCTCAGCCGGGTTCCTTGACGGCGAGGGGCTTGACGCCGATCTCGTCCAGCAGGTGCTGGAGCGAGTCGAAGCTGAGCATCGCGCACTTGAGACGCGCGGGGCTGATCTCGATGCCGAGGAGATCGAGCAGGTCAGAGGCGCCGAACCCGGCGACCTCGTCGATCCGCTTGCCCTTGATCTCGTCGGTCAGCAGCGAGGCGGACGCCTGGCTGATGGCGCACCCGCGACCGGTGAAGCCGACCTGCTCCACGACGCCGTCCTTCACCGACAGCTGCATGGTGATCCGGTCGCCGCACAGCGGATTCGACCCTTCGTACGTGGCGGATGGCGCCTCGATCACCCCGAAGTTGTGGGGGCGCCGATAGTGCTCCAGGATGTAGTCGCGGTACAGGTCGTCCATCGGACGCTCAGGATAGCGGAGGCTCGCCGCTGAACAGGCGAGCGACCTCGCGCAGGCCGGCGGCAAGGGCGTCGAGATCCGCCCTGGTCGTGTAGACGCCGAAGCTGGCCCGAGCCGTGGCCGCGAGGTCCAGCCGTTCGTGGAGCGGCATCGTGCAGTGATGTCCCGCCCTCACGGCGATCCCGAAGCGGTCCAGCACCTGCGCAACGTCATGCGGGTGAACGCCGGGCAGGTTGAACGACACGACGCCCCCGCGGTGCTCCGCGGACGGTCCGTACAGCTCGATGCCGGGCACTTCGCGCGGCAGCAGCTCGAGTGCGTAGGCGACCAGCTCCTGCTCGTGCGCTTGCACCCGGTCCATGCCCAGCCCATCGAGGTACTCGCTGGCAACGCCCAGGCCGATGGCGGCCGAGATGTCCGGGGTGCCGGCCTCGAACTTCCACGGGATGACGTTCCAGTCGGAGCGGCGAAGGTGCACCTCGCGGATCATCTCGCCGCCGGCAAGGAACGGAGGCATGGCCTCCAGCAGCTCCCGTCGCGCCCACAGGGCGCCGGAACCCGTCGGTGCCAGCATCTTGTGCCCGCTGAACGCGTAGAAGTCGCAGCCGATCGCGGCAATGTCGACCGGGAGGTGGGGCACGGCCTGCGCCCCGTCGACCAGCACCAGCGAGCCGGCCGCATGCGCACGACGCGTCATGTCCTCGACCGGATTGATGGTGCCCAGCGTGTTGGACACCTGGGTGAAGGCAACCAGCCTGGGCTTCAGGCGGAGCAGCACGTCGAACACGTCCTGGCGGAGGAGGCCGTCGTCCGTGATCGGGATGAACTCGAGGTCGGCGTCCTTCTCCTGGGCAAGCAGCTGCCAGGGGACGAGGTTCGCGTGGTGCTCCATCTCGGTGAGCAGGATGACGTCGCCCCGACCGATGTTCCGCCGACCCCAGGCGTAGGCGACGAGGTTGATCGCCTCCGTCGCGTTGCGGGTGAACACCACCTCGTGGGCATCAGGGGCGCCGATGAACCGGGCGACCGACGCCCGGGCGGCCTCGTACGCGGCCGTGGCGCGTTCACCGATCGTGTAGATGCCCCGGTGCACGTTCGCGTTGTACTCGCGGTAGTAGGTGTCCATGGCCTCGATCACGACCCGCGGCTTCTGCGAGGTGGCCGCCGAGTCGAGGTACACGAGCGGATGCCCGTTCACGAGCTGGTCGAGGATCGGGAAGTCGCCGCGAAGCGCTGCCGCGTCGAGCGGTGGCGCCGGCGGGACCAGTCCGGCGGATGCAGCGGCGGAGCGGGGGCCGACCTGGGTCGCCATGTCGCGCTACCGGCCGGCGCCGGCTGTCTCCGGCTCCTTGGGAACCGCGAGGGCATCATCGGAGGCATCCGTCTCCAGGCCCGCCTCACGCAGGATCGGACCGTAGCCCTCGTCCTCGAGGCGCAGCGCCAGATCCTTGCCGCCCGAGGTCACGATCCGCCCGGCAGCCAGGACGTGGACCACGTCCGGGGTGATGTAGTTGAGCAGCCGCTGGTAGTGCGTGATCAGGAGCACGCCCATGTCCGGGTTGAGCATGGCGTTGACGCCCTCGGCCACGATCCGCAACGCGTCGATGTCCAGTCCCGAGTCGGTCTCGTCCAGGACGGAGAACTCGGGCGCCAGCATGGCCATCTGGAGCATCTCGAGCCGCTTCTTCTCCCCGCCCGAGAACCCGTCGTTGACGTAGCGGGTCGCGAAGCTGTCCTCCATCTTGAGCAGGGCCATCTTCTCGCGCATCCGGCGCCGGAAGTCCAGCATCGACACCCCGCCCCGGGTGGCGTCCGTGGGATCGACGTCCGGGTCCTTGTCGATCCCCTGCAGCTTCGCGTTGAGGGCACTGCGGATGAACGACGCCACGCTGAGGCCGGGGATCGCGGTCGGGTACTGGAACGCGAGGAACAAGCCCAGACGTGAGCGCTTGTCGGCACTGAGCTTGAGCAGGTCGTAGCCCTTCCAGAGCACCGTCCCGGACTTGACCAGGTACGCCGGGTGACCCATGAGGGCATAGGCGAGCGTGGTCTTGCCCGACCCGTTGGGGCCCATGATCGCGTGGGTCTCGCCCTTGCGGATCGTGAGGTTGATCCCCTGCAGGATCTCCTGGTCCGGGTGCGCCACCGGGGCGACCCGGAGGTCCGAGATGACGAGCTCGCGGTCGTTCGCGTCGGTCACGAATTGGCTCCTGAACGGATGTCGGGATGGCCCGACCTCACGCGACGCCGGCCGGGGACGCGGCCGGGTCGCGCGGGTCGAGCGTGATGTGGCGGACCGGGACGAGGTCCGCCAGGGTCATGGCATCGAGGGTGTCGGCGATGGCGTCGCGGACGCGCACCCAGAGCACGTTCACCGTGCAGCGGGCGGATCGATCGCAGGCCACGTGATCGGGATCGTCGGTGGCGCAGATCATCGGGGCGATCGGCCCCTCGAGCGCGCGGAGCACATCGCTCATCCGGATCTCGGCCGGGGGCGCGGTGAGCTCGTAGCCACCGTGGGCGCCACGGGTCGAGGTCACGAGGTGGGCGTCGCGAAGGCTCGTCACGAGCTGTTCCAGGTAGGCCCGCGGCAGGTCCTCGACCTGCGCGATCTCGGCCAGGCTTGCAGGGCCCGTGCCGTAGCGGCGGCCGAGCTGGACCATCAACCGGACGCCGTACTCGCCCTTGGTGCTGAACGCCAGGGCGCCGGATCCGTGGAAGCTCGCGCGCGTGGTCAGGGGTCCGTCCTCGTGGTGATCGATGTCGGAGTTCCCCGGGGGGACGCCCGCGGCGAGGGAGCCGCCGCGCCGGGGAATTCCGACCGATTTCGTCGGGATTGAGTCTAGACCTGCTCCGGCCGAGCGTCAACGGCTGCGCGCGGCCGTCTTGCCGCTGGTCTTCGCTCTCGGGCGCGACCGGTCCACGACGGCCCGTCGATTCGGCACTTGGCTCTGACGGTGCGCCCGACCACGATCGGCCGGAGAGCACGAAGGCAGCACTGACGGAGGATGCGGGGCGATGTTCACGAGGATTCGATGGATGGCCGCCGGCATCGCGATCGGGTTCGCGATCGACCGGGTCAGGGTGGAGCTGCGCAAGCCCGCCGCTGACCAGTTCCCGTGGCTGCGAACGCAGCTCAACACGACCGTCAACCCGTGGCTCATCGAGCGCGGGATCCCGGGCAGCGCCAAGGCCGAGATCGCGACGATCGAGCACGTCGGGCGCCGATCCGGCACCACCTTCTTCACGCCGGTGCACCCGACGATCCGGGACGACGTGGTGCTGATCCCGGCGCCGCTCGGCGTTGGCTCGCAGTGGGCGCGCAACGTGCTTGAAGCAGGAAGGGCCAGGCTGCAGTTCCACGAAACCCTGTACGAGCTCGATCGTCCCGAGATGATCACGGTGTCCGAGGCGGGCATGGTTCCCCCGCAGGTTGCCGGACCGTTCGACACGATGGGCTGGCGCTATCTCCGGCTCCACCTGGTCGCAGCCGTGCCGGGCACGTTCGCGGGCCACAAGGTGTCGATGCCCGTGTCAGGGGCAGCGCAGCCGGAACCGCCCCTGGAGGGTGCCTACGAGATCCCCGTCGAACCGAAGATGACCAACCGCGAGGAAGCACCCGCCTGATCCGCTTGACGGCGGGCTGCCGCGACCGCTCAGCCCTTGCGTCGAGAAAGACGCGCCTCGAACCCGTCGAGCAGGCAGGAGAGACCGAACTCGAAGCGCTCCTCGGCATCGCCGGCAATGAACTTGGGGGCCGCCCAGGCGAGGTTCGGAAACACGTCGGCGGGGAGGTGCTCGACCATCGCGCCGATGGCGGCACGCTGGGCGTCCCTGGCTTCCCCGCTTGCGCCGGCGAGGCCCACGGCCTCCCACAGCGCGGCGCCTGCCACGTAATTGCCGAGCGCATGGTTGGCCATCACGGCGCCGCGGCGTCCGAACCCGGCGGAGCGGAGCACGCCCAGCGTCCGATCGAGCATCGGCAGCTCGGCGCCGCCACGGCCCGACCTCGATGTGAGCAGCACGGTCAGCTGTGGGCGCCGGAGCAGACCGCGCCGGATGTCGCGGGCGATGGCGCCGAGGTCCGCGCGCCAGTCCCCGGTCAGTGGCGACGAGCGGATCTCCGCCGTCATCGCCTGGAGGACGATGTCGAGCAGCGCTTCACGCCCCGAGACGTGCCGGTAGAGCGACATGGTGCCCGCACCGAGTCGCTGCGCGACCGCGCGCATGGTCAGGGCATCGACACCGGCCTCATCCACCAGGGCTACCGCCGCTTCGACGATCCTGTCACGCGTGAGCTGGGGCCGCATGGACGGTTGATTCGGGTCCATTGACTCGGTCGACATCGTCCGAGTATAGCGTACAAAGTACGCATGCGTACGGCGTACGCACCCGGAGTCGCCAGCTGCGGCATCCGGTCAGAGCACAACGTGAGAGGGAAGCGATGGACTCCGGGGTCGTGAGACTGCTCGTAGCCGGCGTGATCGGTGCGCACGGGATCGGGCACGTGCTGGGCTGGCTGCCGGCGTGGGGTATCGCCCGGTTCGAGGGAGTGTCCAGCCACTCCTGGCTGCTGTCGACGGTCGGCAACGACAGCCTCGCCCGGCTGGCTGCCGGAGTCCTGTTCCTGGTGCCGACCATCGGGTTCCTCGTGGCCGCGGCGGGCCTGTGGACTGGTCAGCCGTGGTGGCGGGCGGTGGCGGTGGGCTCGGCTGTGGTGTCGCTCGCCGCGACCGGCCTGTTCCCGCAGGCGTTCACAACCGGTTCGACCGTGGGCTCGGTCGCCGTCAACCTCGCGATCCTGATCGCGATCCTCGTGGCCGGATGGGGCGCGGAGCCGGCGGTCTGAGCCCGCGCTTGCCGATTGAACGATCGCGCGTCCGCGGCGGTAATCGAGTCATGAGCCTCCGTCACATCGGCCGGTGGTCGATCACGCTTGCCCTCGTCGTCGTGGCCGCGTCGTGTTCGTTCGAGGCGACCCCGGCCGAGATCGGCCCCACCCCGACCCAGGCGCCGTCCGTGCGCGCACCGACGGCCGTGGACCCGAGCGCGGCCGCGGACGCCGCCACGTTCGGTGGCTGGCGGCGCGACCCGATCACGCCGACTCCGGCGTTCACCGCGACGGTCGAGGCGGCGTGCCGCGCGCAGCCGGGCGTCGCCGATCTCCCGCTGGCGGTGCTCGATGTCCGCGGCGAGGGACGCGCGACGCTCGTGTTCGCAGCTGCCGGGCCGGCCGTCATGTGCCGTGCCGACGTCGCTGCGGACGGAGCTGCCACCGTGCAGGTCGCCCCGATCGCGGCGGCGGACGGTGCGGCGCCACCGCCCGCCGGCAAGCTCGGGATCTACGACCTCACCCGGGTCGACGACGTCGCCCGACCCTACTCGGTGCTGGTCGGCGAGGTGGGCGACCCGGTCCACTCGGTCGCGGTCAACTTCGACGCCGATGCCGCCTGGTACAAGGCCTCGAAGGCAAACGGCTGGTACGCGATCTGGTGGCCGGGTGCGACCAAACCAATCGCGGTCGCGGCGTCGGATATGCGCAGCGTCGTGATGGACGGGTTCACGCCGTAGGCTCGGCGGGACCCGCGCGGAGCTTCAGGACCGGGAGATCGCGAAGCCGACGGTACGGCCGTGCACCTGGGTCAGGGCGATCCAGACGCGAACCATCTCCTCCAGCGACCTGGCATTGGCCATGCCGCCCGCATCCTCAGGCTCGAACCCGATCTCGGCCGCAAGCTCCATCGCCACTCGCTTGGCATCGGGATCGTCGCCGGCAACGAACATCGCTGCCTTTGTTTGGCGTTCCCGGGCCGTGGCCAGGTTTTCGAAGCCGGTGGTGTTGAACGCCTTGGCGAGCCGGGCGCCGGGCAGCAGGTCCGCGAGCTCCTCGGTGGTGGACCGCTGCCGATCGCCGTCGAGCCTGTTCATCGCATCGATGACGATCCGATCATCGAGCGGCGGCAGGTCCTTGATCGTCGCCGAGATCGCGACGGGCCGCAGCGCGACCATGATGACGTCCGCGTCGTTGACCGCATCGGACGGCCGCAGCGCGCTGGCGGACGGGATGTCGGCAAGGGCGGCGAGCGTCTTGGTGCTGTCTGGGTCTCGAACCCCGAACACGACCTCGTGACCGACGGCGGCGAACGCCTTGCCCAGGCCACCGCCCACGTTGCCCGCCCCGAGGATTGCGATCCGCATCGCCCTGCCTCCCCATGCCGTCCGGTGCCGATGACCCATTGTGACCGGCGTGGGAAGCCGCCCTGTTCAGGCGTGCGAGTCGGTTCCCAGCTGTGCCGCGATGTCTGCAGCCCATGCCTCGATCTCGGGCCACGGGCGGAAGTCGCCCTCGGGCGCCCGGACGGCGACCAGGATCGCCTTCTCGGCCAGCCCAAGCTTGTGGCGGTCGATCTCGCCCGGGAACACCCGGTGTCCGCGGGCCCCCACGAGCGCCGTCACGGCAGCGGCATCCACCGGCTCCTCGGCCGGCGCCGGCGGGCTGCCGACCGGGCCGCTCGAGAACAGCCACACGGGGATCCGGGCGAGGCCCTCCCGGTGCCGCGCCAGCAGGTCCTTGGCGGGCTGGAGCCAGTGGCCCGCGTAGATCGCGCTGCCGATCACCGCTGCGTCGAACCCGTACACGCTGGTCACCTCCGCGGGCGTGACCACGACGGACTCGATCCCTTCCGCCGTCAGCGCGGCCCCGATCGTCGCGGCGACCTCGGTCGTGGCACCGTGCTTCGAGGCCGCGCTGACCAGCACCCGCATCTCACCGTCTCCCTGTCCGGAACCTGCGCCGCGTGCCGATCGCCGCTGGCGGCGCCCTCGACGGTCCCGAGTCTGCGCCGGCAGCCTGTCGCGCCCGAGGGCCGGATGGCGCGCCGCGCCCATGCGCCGGCCCGTCCGGGAGCGGGCCGAATGGAGAGCCCGGGACCCGCCGACGGGCACCCCGCCGTGAACGTCAGTCTGGTGCCTGGCTCATCGGGCGCCGGATCCGCGACCGGCGGGGGATCACCGTGTCCACGTCCCGCACCCGGACGTACCGGAGGCCCAGGAAGCGGCCGATGGCCGCCACCTCCTCCTCGACGGATCGACGTACTCGATCGGACCACCGGTCGAACGGGTCGATGTCGGCCTCCAGCCGGGTGCCGATGACGCGCTGAGACCAGGCGCCGATCGCTCGCCCGGCGAGCAGCACCATCGCCAGGCCGTTGCCGTCGCCGTCGAAGATCCGGTCGTGCACATCGTGATCGATGAAGCGCTCCCGGCCGTCCGCCGGGTAGCCCATCGTCCATGCGTCCCACTTCGGGAGCAGGGTCACCTCGTCCCCAAGGGGCGCACCGGCGGCGAACGCCTGGCGGTCCTCGGCCGCCAGGAGCAGGCCATCCCCGACGTCCACGGCGTCCACGGCCGCCAGCGCGTCGGTGGCCACCCTGACGCTCCAGCCCGCCCACCACGCGAGGTCACCGATGCGAGCCGGGCCGAAGGCCCGCAGGTACTCGCGGGCCAGCCATGCGCGGCCCTCGACGGCATCGGGTAGCGCAGCGTCCGCGGCGCCGCCCAGCCAGGCGTCGCGGGCGAGGTAGCGCGTCGCATTCGAGGTGAGGGTTCCCGACCCCACGGCAACGAGGTCGCCACGGAGGGACAGCAGCGACAGCAGCGGACCGATCTCGACGTCGCCCAGGGAGGTCCCGGCGCGGATCTCCCGGGCGGTCCGTGGGGCCGCGCAGGCGACAACGACGCCTTCGCGAATGGACGCGAATGCGTCCGGCGGGACGCGGGCGGCGCGCAGCATCCAATCAAAGCGTTCGATCGGAACGGCCGTCGCCGCACGGATGAGGCCGGCCGTCTCGCGGGGAACCAGGAACGCGGAGGTCCGCATCGCTCGGGTGCGCAGCACCAGGTGCTGCCGGTCCAGGGCGAGGATCTCGTCGGGCGTGACCTGCCTTGCCCGGGCGCGGATGGAGAGCGGCCCGCTGGGGTTGACCGCATACACGCCGATCGCCGCTGCCACGGCCTCGAGGGCGGTCGCGGCTGAGCCGTCCAGCCGCTGGCGTCGGAAGGAGAACGCCGTGATGCGTGGATCCGTGCCCACGCCCGGACGATCCCGGATCGCCGGCTGATCCTGGTGCCGAAGGACCTGGACTAGCTGCGCGAACCGCCGAACAGGCGGAGCAGGAACAGGAACAGGTTGATGAAGTTGAGGTACAGGTGGAGCGCGGCGAGGATGGATGCTCGCTCGGGTGATCCGGTGAACGCCGCGTAGTCGCCGCGGGTGATGCGCTGGACGTCGTACGCGGTCAGTGCGGTGAACAGGACGACGCCCAGGATCGAGATCACCCAGCTGATCGCCGCGGACGCCAGGAACAGGTTCACCACCGAAGCGACGATGATCCCGATCAGGCCCATGAACAGGATCCCGCCCATGCTCGCGAGCTCGCGCCTGGTCACCGCCCCATACACGGCAGCGGCACCGAACATCGCCGACGCGGAGAAGAACGCGGCAGCGACCGCGCCGATGCCGCCCGGCTCCTGCACGACCGCCCACACGATCACCCCGATCGCGAGCCCCATCGTGGCGGCGTAGACGAAGAACATCGCGAGGCTGACGGTCGGTGAGACGCGGCGGATCGCAGCCTGGATGCCGATGGCGAGCACCAGCTGGCCGATGACGATCAGGAGCCACCACTGCGCCACCGTCGCGAGGAGGGCGTCGCTGGTGGCGGTGAGATAGGCCACACCGGCCGACAGCAGCAGGCCGGCGAACATCCAGCCGAACGCGCCCACCAGCAGCTGCTGGACGAGGGCGGGCGCCGGACGGACACCCAGCTGGGTCGGGGTGTACGGGGTACCGGTCACGGGTTCGTGCTCCTTTCAGGTGACGCCGCTGCCCGGCGTCCCCGCGCAGCCCGGTCAGGCCGCGCCATCGTTGCATCGCGGGCCTCGGCCTGCTCCGCGACACGGGCGAGGATCCACAGCAGGTCGGCAAGGCGGTTCAGGTAGGGCAGGATCCGGCCGGCCGCGACCGCTGCGTCGTCGTTGGCGAGCGCCACGGCGCGACGCTCCGCCCGACGGGTGGCGGTCCGGGCGAGCTCCAGGGACGCGCTCACTCGCGTCTCCCCGGGAACCACGAACTCGCGGGGCAGCTCGATCACCGCCTCCGTGTCCCGCAGCACGAGCTCGAGACCCTCGACCATCGCGTCGCTCACGCGGGTCGTTCCATCCTTCTGGCGGGCGCGGGCGTCGGGGCTGGTCGCGAGCTCCGCGCCAACCACGAACAGCTCGCGCTGGAGGCGCAGGACCAGGTCACCGAGGGTCCCGAAGTTGTGGGACAGCACCCCGTACTGCGCCTTCATCCCCAGCTCGGCGCGCACCAGCCCGAGGGCAGCGACGACCTCGTCGATCGCACCGCACGCCTCCATTCGGGGATCGTCCTTGCGGATCCGGGCGCCACCGAACAGCAGCCCGGTGGTGCCGTCGTCGCCGCGACCTGTTGCCACGGCGCTGTCGAACGGCAGCTCCTTGCGTGTCATCGGCAGAGGGCACTCACCACATGAGGCCCGCGTCGCGGGGATCCCAGCGTTCGGCCAGCAGGGTCACCTTGACCGCGTGATCGACCACGCTCTCGGCCTGCTCCTTGACCTGCTGGATCATCGCGCCCGCGTACGGGCAGAACGGCGTGGTCAGGATCATCTTGATCTCGGTGGAGTCAGGACCCAGGACGATCTGCTTGATCAGGGCCAGCTCCACCACGTTCATCCCGATCTCGGGATCCACCACGGCACGAAGCGAATCGAGGATCGCGAGCTCGGTCGCGCGACGCTGCGCGTCGAAGCCGGGATCAGCGGGCGTGACGGTCGCGGCAGTCGTGTCCGGGGACTGGGTATCGGTCATCGTCGCGAAATCCTACCACCAGGCTCGGAAATGACCGACGGGACCTTCGGCCCGCGATGACGTGCCCAGTCGACCATTTGCGCAAACACGCAACTAGCGGCACCATGGGGCCAACCCAGGGAGGCCCCGATGTTCGACGACCGCTACACGTTCGGCGCCCGAATCTCCGCGCCGTTCGACGACGTCCGCGAGGACGTGGAGAGCGCGCTGCGCGCCGAGGGCTTCGGCGTGCTGACCGAGATCGACGTGGCGGCAACGCTGCGCGCGAAGCTGGGCATCACCCAGGACCCGTACCTGATCCTGGGCGCCTGCAACCCGTCGCTCGCCCATCGCGCGCTGACGGTGGACCCGGCGGTCGGTGCGCTGCTGCCGTGCAACGTCGTCATTCGCCAGGGCGAGGACACGGTGATCGTGGAGGCGCTGGATCCGCGCGCGGCACTCGGCCTCGTGGACGACCCGCGCGTCGCCGAGGTCGCCGCCGAAGCACGGGCGAAGCTGGTGCGGGTGATCACGGCGATCGAGGCGCACTACCCCGCGGAGGCCATCGCATGAGCACCAAGACCGCGGTCGTGACCCTCACCGACGACCAGATGCGGTTCGAGGCCACGGTTGGAAGCGGGCACACGATCGTGCTCGACGATGGCGATGGCAACGCCGGACCGCGACCCTCGGAGCTGGTCGGCGCAGCACTCGCCGCATGCTCCGCGATGGACGTGATCTCGATCCTCCGTAAGAAGCGGCAG
Organism: uncultured Chloroflexia bacterium; assembly: GCA_963732805.1. Taxonomy (GTDB): domain Bacteria; phylum Chloroflexota; class Limnocylindria; order Limnocylindrales; family CSP1-4; genus CAIXZV01. The sequence goes on along the minus strand of CAVTAW010000002.1, from coordinate 217,167 downwards.
ACGGTGGCGCGCTACGAGGTGCGCGTCAGCGGTACCCAGGGAGACGCCCACCCGCACGCGTTCTCACGGTTCGACGTCGTCCACGTCGTGGACGGGGAGTCGATCGACCCCGAGGCCGTCCGGCGTGCCATCGAGCTGTCGGCGACCAGGTACTGCTCCGTGGGCTCCACGCTGGCATCGGGCGCCGTTGAGATCCACCACGCCTATCTCATTCGGGCGCCGGGTGGCGACGAGCGCTACGCCGAAGTGCTGGTGACCGGTCCCAACGTCACGCCGGACACGTTGGCCGCCGGCGGCTGATCCTGCGATCCCGCGCCTCAGGCGGGGACGGGCATCTCGATGACGATGCCCGGGATGCGCAGACGCTCCGGGAGCATGTCGGCCTCGTGGGGCAGGAACCCCGGCCCGACCAGCGAGCCGTCGGCCTCGAAGAAGCCGGCGTACGCATCCCGGTGCCCGGCTGCGTAGGCATACGCAGATGCGATCCCGACGAGCCGCAACTCCGGGTGATCCTTGAGCAGGTCGGTGACACCGTATCCGCCGGCTCGGAGCTCGAGCAGCTGGCGCACGGTGAGCCGGGTGCCGTAGCAGAACGGCTCGCCGTTCATCACGAGCGGGTCGACCTTGACCCACTTGATCGTCATGGAGCTCCTAGATGCCCTTGTACAGCGCGGCGATGATCGGGTTGCGCTTGCGCGCGTCGCCGGCCAGGTGTCGGTACCAGGCGAAGACCTCGATCGCCGCGTCGAGGGCCTGGTCGGCCGGCGCCATCTCGCTCTCGGTCAGCACACCCCGAGCCCCGGACCGCAGCCCTTCGCACAGCCGGACGACGTCGTCCATGGGAACCCGCCTGCGCCGGAACACGGTCGCCGAGTGGTCCGCGAACTCGCGCAACCAGAAGGGATCGTCGCCGGCCACGCACAGGGCCAGGCGATCGGTGAGCACCTCCGCGTCGCGCAGCAGGTTCCTGAGCGCGGCCTCGTCGTACCGGGTGCGGAACGTCGGATCGGCGTCGACCGCGACCTCGAGCGCCCGTGCTGCCAGCGCGGCACGCTTGGACCGCAGCCGAGCGGCGGCATCTGGATGAATGGCGAGACTTCGGGGCGGCTCGCCGAGCGAGGGGTGGCTCACGATCGGAGAGGATACCGTCCCCGACGGCGGCGCGTAGCATCGACGCCATGAGCGATGAGGTGGACGGTCCGGGCATTCCACGGAGTCCGGACCGCGACGATGACGATCGGGCCCGCGTTCCGGGAGAGCGGCCGGCGCGCCGGTTGGACCGGGCACCGGGTGATCGGTACCGCGCGCAGCGCACCGCCGCTCAAGGCGAGCCGGCGCAGGCCGGGGGGCTTGCCCGTGCAGCCGGCGGGGCAGCCGTTGTCGCGGCGCCAGGTGCGGGCCTGTTCGCGGTGATCGGCTCCTTCGACCTCGGGCCCGGACTGCTGGTCGTCGCGGCGTTCATCGGCTGGGCCGTTGCCCTCGGGTTCGTGTGGGGCCTGGGCGGGTCCACCTCCCGCCGCCGCTCGACGCGGGTCGCGATCTCGGCGGGGATGGCCGCCGGCTCCGTCGTGGGCGGCCTGCTCCTGCTATGGGCTTGGTCGAGGGTGGAGGGCGGTGTGCTGGGGCCCGTCAGCTACGTCGATCAGCGGTTCGGCGTCCTTGGCGCCGCGTTCGTCGCCGTCGCCGCCGTGAGCGGGGCGCTCCGCGCGCGCTGACCCGTCCCGGGATCGTCGGCCGGCCCCCGGATCGTCGCCCGGCAGCGCTCGCGAGGGCGGACGCCGGTCAGTGCTGGAGTCGCTCCGGACGCGGCGCGCGCCGCGGCCCGGGGGAATCGTGGGCGGCGTGCTCGGCGGCTGCCCGCCGTGTCTCATCGAGGCGTCGCTGGAGCGCCGGGTCGAGCGGGATGGCGCGGTTGGAGCCGCAGGCGAGATGGGCATGGTGTTCGGCGACCGCGTCGTCGTCTGGGCCGGGCTCATGCACGGCATGGAAGTCATCCGGGTCGATTGCCGCGTGCGCCCCGGGAAGCTCGCCCATGCCCTGGCCGGCACCCACGCCGCCGGTCTCACCACGGAACGGCATGCCCTGGCGATCCACGGCGTCGAGGCTCATGCGCAGGGCCGACGTCTTCTGGCCGGCCACCTCCCGGACGTAGGCGGCCGCTTCGTCCGGTGTCATCTCGCGACCCCGGACGATGCCTTTCGGCTTGCCCACCATCAGCCACGCCAGATGGTAGCGGTCCATGGTGCCCCATGCCGTGGCGAGCAGGTCGTCGGACAGCTGGAGCCATGTCTGGAGCGCGGTCAGCGACGGCTGCGCCTCGAGCCGCTCGCCCTCGGCGATCAGCTGGCGGGTGCGCAGGATGAGCTCGTCCCGGGTCACCGGCTGAGTGTAGGCCCGGACGGCCGGTCAGGCGGCCGGGGGGGGCGATCCCAGGCCGCTCAGCGCCAGACTTCGCGGCGGCCTCAGCCCTCGCGAATGAAGGCCTCCCGGTCGGCGCGCGCTCGCATCGTCCAGCGCCCGGGTCGGCCGTCGCCCACCGGGTGACCGTTGAAGCGGGTCACCGGGAGGATGCCCGCGACCGACGAGCACAGGAACGCCTCCTGGGCGGCGACGAGCTCGTCGGGCGTGAGCCAGCCCTCCACGGGCCGCAGGCCGGACTCGGCGGCCCAGCGCAGCAGCCACGACCGGGTGGTCCCGGGCAGGATCGCGCAGCCAAGGGCGGGGGTTGCCAGCTCGACCTGCCCCTCGGACGTGCCGCGGACGAGGAAGATGTTCGCGGTCGTCGCCTCCGACAGGTGCCCGGATTCGGTCAGGAACAGGGCGTCGTCGGCGCCCGCGCGTCGCGCCTCGAGGCGCGCGTACACGTAGTCGATGCGGCTCGTGGTCTTGAGCATCACGATCGGGTTGCCAGGGTCGCGCCGCACGTCGGAGGAGATCAGCGACAGGCCGTCCTCCAGGTGTCCCGGGGGTACCGGGGCAACCGGCCATGCCTGGATCACGAGCGTCGGCTGGAGATGCTCTCCCGACGGGGGGAGCAGCCCACGAGATGCCCACACACCGCGGGAGACCGTGATCCGGACGGAGGCATCCGCGAGGGGACCGTCCAGACCCTCGGCCGCGAGGAGGGCCGCGATGCCGTCGCCGAGCCGCGTGCCGACGTCCTCCGATACCTCGATCGCCAGGATCTCGGCCGATCCCCGGAGCCGCGCAATGTGCTCCGGAAGCTCGGTCACGTGGCCTCCGCGTGCTCGCAGCGTCTCGAACAGGCCGTCACCCAGCTGGAAGGCGCGATCGAACGCGGACAGGTGCGGGCCGCTTGCTGGCAGCAGCGCACCGTCCACCCAGACGAAACGCGGTGTCGCGTTCACGACGCGCATCTCCGTCCTCACGACGCCATCTCCCGCGCCCCGATGGCGGCAAGCGGCCCGCCCGCCTTGGTTACCGTCTCGTCCCACTCCTCGCCGGGGTCGCTGCGCCACGTGATCCCGCCGCCAACGTGGAGCGTGAGGCGGCTGCCGTCCGCGACGAGCGTCCGGATCATGATGCTGGAGCCCATCGTGCCCTCGGGTCCGAGCCACAGCATCGCCCCCGAGTACGGGCCCCGCCGGACCGGCTCGAGCGCCTCGATGATCTGCATGGCCATGATCTTCGGCGCCCCCGTGATGCTGCCGCCCGGGAACGCCGCAGCGAGCAGCTCGAACGGGCCGGCGTCCGGGCGCAGGCGCCCGGTGACGGTCGTGACCAGGTGCTGCACGGCCGCGGTCCGCTCGAGCCGGAGCAGGCGGGGCACGCGGACGCTACCCGGCTCGCAGACCCGGCCCAGGTCGTTGCGCAGCACGTCCACGATCATCACGTTCTCGGCCTGGTCCTTGCCGCTCGCGAGCAGCGCGGCGGCCAAGGCCCGGTCCTCGTCGCGAGACCGTCCGCGGGGCCGCGTCCCCTTGATCGGGTCCGTCGCGACGCTGCGATCCGGGCCCACGGCAAGGAATGGCTCGGGAGACGCGGAGAGCAGGGCTCGGGGAGCGCCGGTTGCCGGTGATGGTCCGAGGTCGAGGTAGCCCGCGAACAGCGCCGGATCACCCGTTCGCAGCCGTCGGAAGTGCGGCCACGGATCGCCGGCGAACTCGACCTCGAGCCGGCGGGCCAGGTTCGCCTGGTAGATGTCGCCGTTGGCGATCGCGGCACGGACCGCTTCGACGCGTTCGATCCAGGCCCGCCGGGGCAATCCCGAGCGAAGGACGAGCGGTTGGCCTGGCCGGTCACGAAGCGTTGGGCTCGCGCCAGGTCTGGGGATCCTCACCCGCTCGATCACCGCCCGGATCCGGCGCTCCATCGCCCCGACGTCGCCGTCCACGGCGCGCCCCGACAACCAGGCACGACCGGTCCGACGGTCCCAGGCCAGCACCCAGTCGTGGAGCGCGAGCCGGAGCGCCGGAAGCTCCTGGTCCTCGGCTGCGATCGAGGGCAGCCGCTCGAGCCGGCGGGCCAGGTCGTAGCCCAGGAAGCCGACCAGGCCCCCGGAGAAGGGCGGGGTGCCCACCGGTGGCCCCGATGCCGGACTCGTGTCCAGCCGTGCCAGCAGGCGCCGGGACGCCGCGAACGGATCTGAACCGGCGCTCGGCGCCTCGATCACGCCGACCGGATCGGCGGTGAGGTAGCTCCAGCGTCCCGTGCGACCCGGACGCGCGCTCTCCAGCAGCGCCAGCCCGGGCAGGTCGCGGAATGCCTCGGCCGCGTCCATCGGAGCCACCACGTCCAGGTCGGGGACGCGGACCGACACGTGGCCGAGGCCGTGCGTACCGAGGGTGGCACGATCGCCGGGATCGTGGCCGCGCGGGGCGGGACGGGCTTCCGGGAAGGTCGGCACGGGGCGATGATAGGGGGGCCGCGCCGTCGCGGCCGCAACCGGCACCGGAGGAGCGTCGTGCGTGCTCGTGAGCTCGGCCTGCAGATCGGCGTGCTCAGGCCGGGACCGCTCGACGCGATCACGGATGTCCCGGGCGTCCGGGTGGGGCATGCGACGCTGGTGATCGGCGAGGGCCCGCTGGTCGTTGGGCAGGGACCGGTCCGCACCGGCGTGACGGTCGTGATGCCGCATGGCGGCGACCCCTGGACGGAGCCCGTGTTCGCCGGGTGTCACCGCCTCAACGGCAACGGAGAGCTGACCGGGCTGGAGTGGATCCGGGAGGTCGGGCTCCTCGGTGGACCGGTTGCCATCACCAACACGCACAGCGTCGGCGTGGTGCGCGACGCCCTCGTCGCGCACGCGATCGCCAATCGCGGGCACGGCGGCGGCCTGTGGTCATTGCCGGTCGTCGGTGAGACCTGGGACGGGCTGCTGAACGACATCGACGGCCTGCATGTCCGGCCGGCGCACGTGGACGCCGCGCTTGCCGCCGTGACCGGCGGTCCGGTGAGCGAGGGCAACGTCGGCGGCGGGACGGGCATGGTGTGCCACGAGTTCAAGGGCGGGATCGGGACGGCCTCGCGCTCCACCGCTGATCGCGATGGGGTCTGGACCGTCGGCGTGCTCGTCCAGGCCAACTACGGTGAGCGCGAGCAGCTCCGCATCGATGGCGTGCCCGTCGGACTCGAGATCCCGATCGTGGACGTCCCGAGCCCGTATCCCGGCACCGACGGGACGTCCGCTGCCGGACCCGAGCCTGGTACGGGCTCGATCATCGTGATCGTCGCCACGGATGCGCCCCTGCTGCCGCACCAGTGCCGTCGGATCGCCCAGCGGGCTGCCCTCGGCCTCGCCCGGATGGGCAGCACGGCGAATCACTCGTCGGGCGACCTGGTGCTCGCGTTTGCGACAGGCAACCGCGGACTCACCAACGCGGACGAGCCCGGTCTGCGCGTGCCTGGCGTCGCCGACGTTCGGATGATCCCGGACAGCCGCATGACGCCCCTGTTCAAGGCAACGGTCGAGGCGACCGAGGCCGCGGTCGTCAATGCCCTGCTGGCCGCGCAGACGATGACGGGCCGGGACGGGGTCACGGCCTTCGCGCTCGACCCCGATCGGCTGCTGGACGTCATGGCGCGCTACGGCCGCGGTCCACGGGCCGCTGCCCGGTAGTGGGCGACAGCAGGAGCGGATCGGACGCGAGCGCGGGAACCGCCATCCGCCGGGCAACGCCTGCGGACATCCCCGCGATCCGGTCGATCCTCGCGGCGCACGACAACGATGGCCCGGTCGTCGGCCAGGACATCGTGGGGCCCTACGTCCGGCACCTGGTGGACCATCATCGAGTCCTGGTGAGCGTGGACCGGTCCACGCTGGTGGTCGCATTCGGCGCCGTTGTCGACGCCGGCGTCGCTGCCCACCTGTCGGACCTGTTCGTGCGTCCCGATCGGCTCGGCCACGGGATCGGACGGCCGCTGCTCGCCGCGCTGTTCGAGGATCGTGCACGCCGGACGACCCTTGCCTCTGCCGACCCACGGGCGCTGCCCATCTACGTCCGCTCGCGGATGGCACCGCTGTGGGTGAACCTCTATCTCGAGGGAGATCCTGCGCGGCTCCCCGGCACGCCGGGGGTCGAGGCAGCGGCGGCCGATCCCGCACGCCTCTCCGAGCTGGAGCGCCGCTGGACGGGGGCAGATCGCCCGCTGGACCACGCGTTCTGGGCATCCCAGGCCGATGCCGACGGCTTCGTGATCACCGACGCGGACGGCCCGCTGGCGATCGCCTATGCGCGGGCGCGCCAGGTGTCGCACGCCCGTGCGATTGACCGGCTGGTTGTCCGGCCAGGAGGCCGGCCCGTGCCGGCGGTCGTTGTCGCGCTCAGGCGTGCCGCCCGCGGGGGGCTCGTCGATGCGAGCATTCCCGGACCCAGTCCCGTCCTGCCGGTTCTGCTCGAGGCGGGCTTCAGGGTTGTCGACCAGGATCAGTACCTGGCGAGCGCACCGGACCTGGTCGATCCGGCGCGCCGGCTGCTCAACGGCGGGATGCTCTGACCGCCGGCATCCGGCCCGCAGCGTCGCGCCCGGGCTGCGCCGCGGCCGGGTCGCGCCTCGCTCGCGCAGGCGTCAGCCGCCGGGTGCGACCCGATCGCGCCGGGCGAACTCGTCCAGGATCCGACGGCACGCTGCAGCCTGGCGGCGTGCCTGGCCGACGATCCACGGATCGACTCGGCTCGAATCCTCGAGCGTGACGGCGGGGCCGTAGGCGCCGTCCTCGATGACGATCCCCGAAGCGTTGCGATAGTCCGTCATCCAGTTGGCCTGGAGGGCGACGAGGACGTCGGCGACCACGGCCCGGGTGAACAGCCAGTCGAGGTGGATCGCGTTGAGGCGATCGACGACGTCGTCCAGGCGGATCGGCCGACCGCGATCCATCCGGGCAACGACCGCGATCACCCTGAGCGCCGTGAACGGATCGCCGGATTCGGCGATCACGGGCGGCTGCAGGTCGGCGTCGGGCATGCCGTCCGGGGCGGCACGGCTGCCGATCGGGCCGGGTTGTGGCTGAGCGTTCACGGCGGCGTCCGGGCTGCGAGGTCGTAGGCCGCCAAGGCTACCGCGGCGTGGCCTCGGCCAGTGGCCAGACGATCTCCGTGCGGATCGCATCGAGCGCCGATTCCTCGGGTGCATCGATGTACGACTCCCACGGTCCGGCCCCCGGCGCGAGGCCGGCCGAGCGAATCTCTGCCTGCAGGCGATCCCACGCGGCAGGCAGTCCGGTGTATGGCCCTCGATGGACAGTGACCGCGGCCCTGCCCGCCGGAAGGGCGGACCGCCCGATCTCACCCGCAGCGATCCCTTCCAGTGCGGGGAGGTCGCCGATCAACGATCGGGCGGGGATGCCCATCTCGACCACCACGCGGTCCTCGCTCCACTCGTGATATCGCCCGAATGGCGGGCCCGCCCAAGGACAGCCGAGCTGGGCCAGCCTCGCCGCGATCAGCGGCAGGTGACGCGCGAACAGAGACGCCAGGTCGAGCTCCGCCCGTGGCACCGTCAACCGGACCGCGACGACCTCGACGCCCGGCAGGTCCCGGATCTCCGGCGGGAACGCCTGGGGGCCGGCGGACCCGTCGTCGGCGGCCCTGGCCTTCTCCTGCGGCAGCTGGAATGTCACCAGCGCACCTCCTCCGACGGGAATGGACGCCGACCAGATCGTAGCCGGGACAGGCCTCGCCCGGATGCCCCGGCCAGGCGGGCGTGTCCGGTCCGGCGCTTTCAGGTACCCCGCAGCGATCCGATCAGGCACCTGCCCGATGAGCGCCGCGCGTGGGCGGCCGATGCTCTGGCCAACGCCGTCGATCCCGACGGCCCATCACAGGAGCCACCGATGCACCCCGACACGATGTACGAGCTGGTCAAGCTGAAGATCGCCGAGGATCACGCCTACGCGGCCCGCCAGCGGCTGGCCAACGAGGCGCGGCGCTCGGCCACGTTCGCCGGACACACCGAGGAGTCGCTCCTGGAGCGGGTTGCGACCGCTCTCCGGAGGGCAGCGCATCCTGCGACGCGTCCGTCGGGCGGGGTCGCATGACCCAGCGGGCGACAGGCGGAGGTCCCGCGGGGGGCCGTCCGGATCGAGGGCGCGATTCGCATGGCGTAGGATGCCAGCGCGGTCGCGTCCTCGCCGGGCGCGCGTCCGGCGGTCGGCCGCGGAGGTGACGCATGCACCTGCAGGTTCGATCGAAGGTCACCGAGTCCGGAGGCAGCTCGCTTGGCGCCATGGCCGCGAGCGATGCTGCCACCGGGATCACCAGGACAGGGCCGGGCCGCCTGGTGCGGCTGCTCGAGCTGCTGGCACAGGATCGCTCCCAGGACTCGAGCGATGGGCACGGCCCGTTCAACCTCGTCGTCGCGGCCGGGAGCGGGATCGAGACAACCGGAACGTTCGTGTTCGCGGTCGAGACGCCCCCGGACGCCTCCGAGCGCGAGGAGCGCGAGGAGCATGACCGCGCGGTCGCCCGCATCAGCGACGAGTTTGCCGAGAGCTGGATCGTCGAGCGACTCCACGAGGAGATCCCCAACAAGGAAGGCGCCCTGCGCGACTACCTCAAGACGATCAGCGATCGCGGCTACCTGATCGACGAGATCGTCGTGGGGGTGGCCGAGTTGCGCCCGGGGGCATCGGGGGCGGGCGGCGAGTTCGTGGTCCCCGTCCAGGTCAGCGTGATCGACGCACGCTAGCCCGCACAGCCTGACCTCACCGGCCGGAGCGCTCCTCTTCGCCCGCATCGACGGGCTCCAGGAGGCCCAGGCGCGCTGCGGTCATCGCCGCCTCGAGCCGGTTGCCCACCCCGAGCTTGTCCAGGATGTGGGTCACATGGGCCGATGCGGTCTTCCGGGTGATGAACAGCGCATCGGCGATCTGGCCGTTGCTCCGGCCATCGGCGACCAGGCGGAGCACCTCCAGCTCGCGAGCCGACAGGGAGGTCGCGAACGGCCCCGGCAGGCCGGCGTCGGATCGCGAGGTCGCGGGCGATCCGGCGTCCGAGGACGCCAGCTCGCCCGCGTCGCCGGGAGACGGCCCGATCTCGATCCGGGCCAGGCGGGCGAGCGTTGCGACGGCGGCGAGCAGCGGCTGCGCGCCGAGGTTGGCGGCCGCTTCGTTCGCCGACCGCAGCGCGCTGGCTGCCGCCTGGCGATCGGTCCGGGTGCGGAGCATGGCACGTGCCTGCTCCAGCCGGGCCTCGGCCGCGAGCAGCGGCAGGCCGGCGTCCTCGGCGGCATCCGCGGCGGCCGACCATGGGCCGGCGGACGACTCCCCGACTGCCCGCGCGGCGTCGGCGGTGGCCCTGGCGGCGATCGCCCGCGCGCTCGAGGTACGGACGTGCTCGGCGACCTCGACCGCAACGCTGGCTGCCGCCTCAGCCTCAGATCCCGCGGCCGCGGCCTCCGCCGGTCGCCGCGCCGCCCTGGCGTCATCGGCCGTGTCGGCAAGGATCCGGGCCGTGATCGCCAGCAGCGGCAGGCCGGACGCCTCGTCGTCGGAGCCGTGCAGGGCCGCGAGCCCGTCGCGCGCTTCCCCGAGCGCCTCGTCCCGGCGACCACTCGCCAGCGCGGTCTCCGATCGCGCAAGCGCGAGATACGCGCGCAGGTCAGGGTCGAGGTCGTCACCGCCGACCTGCCCCAATGCCGCCAGCCGTTCGGCGGCGAACCCGGATTCACCACGCGCCGCGTGCAGCCGAACACGAACCGCCGAGAGGTACAACATCGCCCGCGAGACGGGTTGTGCCGCGAGCTCGGGGTCGGCGAGCCCGGCGGCCTCGTCCCAGCGACCCGATCGGAACAGCGCGTCAACCGCAACCCCCGTGAGGTGTGGTCCATACCGACGCCCGAGCCCGACTCGGCGGGCGAGGTCACGCCCGGCAATCGCCTCCGAGACCGCCTCATCGCGCTGGTCGGCGAGCAGGAGGTTCAGCGCCAGGTTGTGGTGGGCAACGACCAGCACGTCCAGCGGACCGTCCCGTTCTGCCAGTCGCCGTGCGGCCCGGAGCTCGGCGAGGCCGCCTTCGAGCTCACCCAGTGCGACCAGATCCGAGCCCAGGATCGTGCGAGCTCTGCTCTCCTCGAGCGCGGCTCCGGCGCGTGCTGCCACGGTCACGGCCTCCTCGGCATGTGAACGCGATTCCGCGTATCTGCCGGCTCCCATCAGGGCGCCGGCGAGCGCCGCCAGCGCATGGGCACGCTGCGCGGATGGGGGCTCGGGCGGAACCAGGGCGACCGCCGAATGGTGCTCGGCAAGCGCGGCCTCCGTGTGGCCGGTGACCCATCGCAGGTACCCCAAGCGGCTGTGGAGGGCGCCCCCGGTTCGCGGGTCCTCACCTTCGTCGACGAGCGAGAGCGCCTGGCGGACGCAGTCGATCGCGGCGTCTGGATCGCCGGCAAGGTCGAACGCGTCAGCGGCACGCAGCAGGGTCTCGACACGCTCGTCCCGTGCCGGCGGCTCGGCAAGCCGGGGACCCAGCTCGAGGGCGCGGGCGAGGTGCGTGGCCGCCTGCGCGTGCGCAAACACCGACGTCGCTGCCTGCGCGGCGTCAAGCGATGCACGGTAGGCCTCGAGCGGCTGGTCGGCCGCATCCCAGTGCCGCGCGCGGGCCGCGGCACGGGCGGCGGCCTCGTCATCCGCGGCCGGGGCGGCCGCGTCCAGCGCGCGTGCCAGCGCTTCATGCAGGTCCCGCCGCTCGCCGACCAGCAGCGAGTCCTCGATCACCTCGCCCAGCAGCGCGTGCCGCGGCCGGATGAGCCCGGCGTCGTCGACCCGCAGGACGCCGGCGTCGATCGGCTCCCGGAGCGCGTCGCGCAGCACCCCGGGATCCAGGCCCAGCACCGCGGCCAGCACCTGATCGCCAATCGGCGCGCCGGAGACGGCGACGGCGCGGACCACGCGTCCGGCGGTCGGCGACAGGACGGCGACACGGGCAACGAGGATCTCCGCCAACGTGCGCGGAGCGCGGCCGGGACCTGCCGCGAGCAGCTCCTCGACGAAGAATGGGTTGCCCTCCGAACGACGCCAGATGTCGTCCAGCACGCGGGGCCCGGGCGCGGCGCCGGTGATCGCCGCCACGAGCCCGGCAACATCGCCGGAGCCAAGGCGCTCGAGATCGATCCGGTCCGCATCCACGGTCCGCATGAGCTCGGCCAGCCAGCCGACAACCGGATCGGCGGGGGCCAGCCCGTCGGTCCGCAGGGACAGGACCAGCAGCAGCCGATCAGCCGTGGCGTTGCGGGTCAGGTAGGTCAGCAGGTCGCGGGTTGCGGGATCGCTCCAATGGACATCCTCGATGCCGAGCATCACGGGCCGGTACGCCGCCAGTCGCGTCGTGAGTCCGAGCACCGACTCGAACATCCGTGCCCGGGCGGCGGGCTCGGTCAGCGCAAGGTCACCGGTCGGTCCGGCTGTTGATGCCAGGACGCTGGACAGGCCCGCAGGATCATCGGTCGCCGGTCCGAGGGCCGCGAGCACCGTCTCGTCCGCGGACCGCGAGAGCTGCCGGATGATGCCGGTGACCGGCGCCAGCGGCAACGGCGCGCTGCCCAGGTGGAGACACGAACCCAGCGCGACGATGCCACCGGCCGCTTCTGCGAGAGCCGCGGCCTCACGCTGGAGTCGGGACTTCCCGATCCCGGCCTCACCGGCGAGCAACACGACGCCGGGCCGGCCCGAGCCCGCGCGGACCCAGGCGGCGTCAAGACGCGCGAGCGCGTCCGAACGGCCGAGGAGCGTCGGACTTGAGACCCGGGCCACGCGCGGATGGTAGACCCGCGACGGACGGACGCCTGGGCATCGGCGACATCGCCGCGCCTGGCGCAGCCGCGTGCGGGGACCCTCAGCGAGCGTGGCGAGCGTGCGCCCTACAGCAGCTCGTGATTGGCCGTGCCGCTTGGCTGACCCTCCGCCGGCCGCGGTTCCTCGCCCGGCCCGTATTCCGGCTTCGACGCCTCGATCACGGGCAGCGCGGCACCAGCCTCCGCCGATCGACCCTCGATCGCCCCGACACCGTACGGTACCCACTTGGACGGATCCTTGAGCCGGTGCGTCTCCGTGGTGCCGCGATCGTGGACCTGCTGAAATCCTGCCGGCTCGATCCACATCCGCTTCCCGTCGAGCAGCGCGGTGATGCCCTCCTGGCCCGGTTCGGGTCGAGGGTTCTGACAGTAGGAGCAATGCGCGCTGTCGTGCGGCGTGTACTCGGTGGGCTCCTCGTACGTCGTGATGTAGCCCTCGTAGTTGCGCAGGATCACCTTGTGGTCCGAGTAGGAGACGACGTAGTTGGGCATGACGGGGATCTTCCCGCCGCCTCCGGGCGCATCCACGATGTACTGCGGCACGGCATACCCGGACGTGTGGCCCCGCAGGCCTTCGATGATCTCGAGGCCCTTGCCCACCGGCGTGCGGAAATGGCCGGCGCCCTCGACCAGGTCGCACTGGTAGATGTAGTAGGGCCGGACCCGGATCTCGACCAGCTTCTGGACCAGGTCACGCTGGATGTGCACGCAGTCGTTGATGCCCGCGAGCAGCACCGACTGGTTGCCCAGCGGGATCCCCGCGCGTGACAGCTTGTCGCACGCGCGGGCGAGCTCGGGCGTGATCTCGTTGGGGTGGTTGACGTGGATGTTCAGCCACATCGGGTGGTACTTCGCGAGCATCTCGCACAGCTCGTCGTCGATCCGCTGGGGCAGGAACACGGGCACCCGGGAGCCGATCCGGATGATCTCGACGTGCGGGATCTCGCGCAGCCCCCGGATCGCCGACTCGAGCAGCCTGGGGGCGAGGGTCAGACCGTCGCCGCCGGAGATCAGCACGTCGCGGATCTGGGGCGTCCGGCGGATGTAGTCCAGCTGGGCCTCGTGCTCCTTGCGGTTGAAGTTCTGGGTCGGGTCGCCCACGATCCGGCTGCGGGTGCAATAGCGGCAGTAGCTCGCGCACTGGGTCGTGATCAGCATCAGCACCCGATCGGGATACCGGTGGACGAGGCCCGGCACGGGGGAGTGCCGGTCCTCGGCGAGGCTGTCCTCCATCATCCCGGTGAAGGAGTGGAGCTCGCGGCCGAGCGGGATGATCTGGCGCCGGATCGGGTCCTCGGGGTCCTTCGGGTCGATCAGGCTGATGAAGTAGGGCGTGACGTCCACCCGGAACTTGTCGGGCGCGGACAGCCCCTCCCGTTCCTCGTCGGTCAGCTCCAGGATCTGCTCGATCTCGGCCAGGTCGTTGACGCGGTTCGACAGCTGCCAGCGCCAGTCGTTCCACTTCTGGTCAGGAACGTCCGCCCACATGGCCGCTCGCCGGCTCACCGCGGGTTTGCCGTCCGGCCCGAGCGCCTGCGCCGGGTCGCGCCGGTTGACGAACGGGGCCGTCTCACCCGTCGTGAGGGCGCCCGCCCCGGGCTGCGCGCGCTGCTCCGTCTCCATCGACCTGGTCTCCCGTCCGGCTATCGCGTCCGCGCGCTTGCTCGATGCATAGATCCTATGCAGTGTGAATGGAGTCCGAATGATACCGAACGGGGGCGGCTGCGTCTATGGGGCCACGAGCGGCGACCGGACGCAGATGGCGTTGACAGCGGCGCTCGAGCGTCCCGGCAGGATGCCGGGATCAAGGGCAAGGCCGGCGCCGGTCAGTCGCCGATCACGCTCCAGATCAGGCCCATCATGATGAAGAAGCCGCTGAACAGCGCGATCAGGCCCAGGCCGCCGTACGGGGAGCTGGCGCCTTCGTGGGGCACGAGCTGCAGCCCGATGCCGAACACGATCGCCCAGATCACGAACAGCGTCGCAAACAGGAGCTTGGCGTTCGGCCCCGTGATCCGGCGCACCCACCCCTGGCGACCTCCTTCGGCCACCATGGCGGATCGCGCAAAGGTGTAGACGAAAGCGCCGGCGATCACCGATGCCGCGATGAGGATCACGAAGTTGTTCGGGAAGTTCTGGAACCAGATCGTGAAGATCGTCACGCGCGAGGCCCTCGGAGATGGACGGGTTGGGGTCGCGGCGCCGCTGGGCGGCGGTCGCACGATGCTAGCAGAACCCATCGACCAGCCGGAACGGCCAACATGCCTGACGCCGCGCGTGTCCCGCGGTCCGGGCCGCCGCCTGCCCCGTGGTCCAGCTCGCCACCTCCCTGGGCCTGCGCGTGCCGACAGCGAAACATGGGTAACATGCTACTCGTGACCCGCACGTTCTCATCCTGCGCCGCCGCGCTCACGGCTGGGTCGTGCCAGTCGTGACCTTCGATCGCCTCGGTCGGTTCGCCGTGCGCCGTCGGTGGTGGATCGTGGCGGTATGGGTCGTCCTGCTGCTCGCGGCCGTCCCGTTCGCGCCCCGGGCGCCCGGGGCGCTGTCGGCGGGCGGCTTCATCCTCGATGACCTCGAATCGGCGCGTGCCAAGCAGCTGCTCCAGGACGAGCTGGGCGTGGAGCCGTCCGCGTTCGTGCTCGTCTACACGTCCGACACGCTCACCGCCGGCACCCCGCAGTGGCAGGCCGCGGTGTCGGCGGCGACGAGCGACGTGGCCGCGGCACCGCATGTCACCCGGGTCCTGTCACACCTCCTTGCTCCGAACCAGGTTGCCGCCGACCGACACACGGCCTACGACATCGTGTTCCTGGACCTGCCGCCGGACGACTCCCCCGACGCGATCCCGCCGGTTCAGGCGCGGCTTCACGAGGTGCCCGGCCTGACGGTGCGGATCGGCGGGGGCCCGGCGTTCTACGGCGACGTCCAGGCCGTGACCGAGACCGATCTGCGCCGCAGCGAGCTGATCTCCCTGCCGCTCGCCGCCCTGGCCCTGCTGCTGGTGTTCGGCTCCGTGGTGGCCGCCGGCATTCCGCTCGCGGTGGGGGGCGCGGCCGTGCTGGTCGCGCTCGCCGGCATCTTCGTCGTGGCCTCAACGATCCCGATGAGCATCTTCGTGCTCAACCTGGCCACGCTGCTCGGGCTGGGTCTCGGGGTCGACTACTCGCTGCTCATGACCAGCCGCTTCCGCGAGGAGCTGGCCCATCGTGAGGGACCCGACCGCGTGGCCGAGGCGGTCCGGGTCACCGTGGCCACCGCGGGCCGGGCCGTGTTCTTCTCGGGCCTCACCGTGCTCCTCGGGCTGCTGGGGCTGGTCCTGTTCGAGTTCATGATCCTGCGCTCCGTGGGGATCGCGGGGGCCATCGTCGTCGGCCTTGCCGTGGCGTCCGCGATCACCCTCCTCCCGGCGATCCTGGCGATCGTCGGCACGCACATCGACGCCCTGGCCGTCCGCAGGGTCACGGTCGAACCAGGCGCGGACGGCCCCTGGGCGCGGCTCGCCCGCCGTGTCATGCGCCACCCGGTCGGGGTGCTCATCCCGACCCTCGGCCTGCTGCTGATCCTGGGTGTCCCGTTCCTGCACGTCCGCTTCAATGCCCCTGACGCCACGATCCTGCCGCCGTCGGTTCCGTCACGCCAGGCATTCGACATCCTGGCCGGCGAGTTCGGGGAGGGGGAGTTCGCACCGATCGTGCTCGCCATTCGGACCACCGGTGATGCCACGATCCCCGAGAACGTGGCACGGCTGTATGCCTACTCGCGGCGCCTGGCGGCCGACCCGCGGGTGGTGCGGGTGGCCAGCCTGGTGGACGTCGACCCGCGCCTGAGCCTCTCCCAGTACCAGCTGCTGTACGCCTCTCCCGGCGGGCCGCCGGATCGGTTCGTCGCCACCTCGCTGGCCGCGACGACGAAGGGCGACATCACGGCGTTCACGCTGTACACGCCGTTCGGACCCAACAACGATGCGGGCCGCGCCCTCGTCCACGACCTGCGCAGCCCGGCCGGCCCGCTGGCGCCCCCCGCCGGCATGACTGTCCTGGTGGGCGGTGGCGCAGCGGACGTCGAGGATGTCGTCACCCGTGTCTGGTCAGACTTCCCGCGGACCGCGGCGTTCATCGTGGTCACGACGTTCCTGGTGCTGTTCGTCCTCCTCCGATCGGCCGTGCTCCCAGTCAAGGCGCTGGTCATGAACACGCTGTCGATCGTGGCCAGCTTCGGGGCGCTGGTGTGGATCTTCCAGGACGGCAACCTGTCCGCGCCGCTCGGGTTCCAGCCGCTCGGCTTCGTCGAGACCACCCAGCCGGTGATCCTGTTCTGTGTCCTGTTCGGGTTGTCGATGGACTACGAGGTGTTCCTGCTGACCCGGATGAAGGAGGTCTGGGATCGGACCCACGACAACACCGAGGCCGTGGCACGGGGCCTCGAGCGAAGCGGACGGATCGTCTCGTCGGCCGCCCTGGTCGTCGTGGTCGTCGCCGCCTCGTTCTCGTTCGCCGACATCGTGCTGATCAAGGCGCTCGGCCTGGGCATCGCGATCGCGGTGGCGCTCGACGCAACAGTGGTGCGGGCGCTGCTGGTGCCGGCAACGATGCGCCTGCTCGGGCGCTGGAACTGGTGGATGCCGTCGAGGCTGGAACGGGCCCTAGGGTGGATCGCGCGACCGGCAGACGGCGACGCCGAGGCGGCGACCCGGTGAGCCGGCGCTCAGCCGAGCAGGGCGCCCGCGCGCGACCTCACCTGCTCCTGGCGCTGCTCGTCATCATGGTTGCGGCCTGCGAGGGCCCCGTCCTAGCAAACCCGCCGGCCGCTCACCCGGTGGTCACACCCGCGCCCGCGGCCACTGCAGGCCCGGCGGATCCGGTTCCCGTCCAGTTCCCGCGCGACGACGCGCCCCACGATCGGTTGACCGAATGGTGGTACTACACGGGACACCTTCGCTCGTCCGACGGAGAACGGTTCGGGTTCGAGTTCGTCGTGTTCCGTGCGGAGCGCGGCAGGTTCCCGGTGACCTGGGCGTCTCACCTGGCACTGACCGACGAGGGCGGAGGGGCGTTCCACTACGCCCAGCGGAGCGAGATCGGGGCGCAGGTGGACCATGCTCCCGGGGGACCCGGGGGTCCGACCGGTGTTGCCTTTGCGGTCGCGGGCAGCAATGCGATGGACCCGTCTGCCCCGGTGGGGTCCCCCTGGGTCATGGCCGGCGAGGGGGGGATGGACACCCTCTCGGCAACCGCGGTGGGGGAGGAGGTCGACGGCGACCCGGTTTCCTCCTTCGGGATCAATCTCGCCCTGTCGGCCCGCAAGCCACCCGTGCTCCATGACGGCGACGGATGGATCGACTTCGGTCCGGCGGGCAGCTCCTACTACGTGTCACGCACCGACATGGTGGCGGCCGGGACCATCGCGCTGGGGGACAGGGTCCTCGAGGTCGACGGCACAGCCTGGTTCGACCACCAATGGGGCGACTTCATCTCGGTTGGCGGCGGCGGATGGGACTGGTTCGCGGTGAACCTCGCCGACGGCACGGACATCATGATCTCGCTGGTGCGGGCAGCCGACGGCATCTACCCTTTGGCGTACGGGACGGTGGTGGACGCCGCCGGCCGGTCGCGACACCTGGGCGCGAACGACATCGAGGTGCATGCGACCGGCAGCTGGCTGAGCCCCACGACGAGCGCCAGGTACCCCGCAGGGTGGCAGCTGCGGCTGCCTTCCGAGGGCCTCGACATCTCGCTCCAGCCTTCCGTGCCGCAGCAGGAGCTCGACACGCGCGCGACGACCGGGGTCGTGTACTGGGAAGGCTCGCAGCGCGTGACTGCGACCCGCGATGCCGTGCCGATCGGGGGCGAGGCGTACGTGGAGCTGACCGGTTACGCGGAGCGACCCTGACGGTCGCGCCGGTCCAGGGATCAGCCGCGCCGCAGCGCCAGGCCCGAGACCGCGAGCGACAGGAGCACGGTGATCGCGTACGTCACGCACCACGCACAGATCGCGTGGATCTCGAACAGCTCCAGGTATGTCAGATAGGCGACGACCAGCGTGGCCAGGAGCAGCAGGCCATAGGCGATGAGCAGCGGCCTGCGGTCGGCGCGCCGCCACCACGCGACGGCGCAGCTCACGAGAACGATCGAGAGGGCAAGCCCAAAGGCCGCGACCGGGATGCCGAGCACCTCGGAGTACTTCGACGCCGTCACGGTTTCACACCCCTGCACCGGACCGCATACCGGGCTCTCGCCGAGTGCATGGATGAGCACGAGATAGCCGGACACGAGCAACCCGGCCGCGGTCAGGACGACGAGAGGCAGGCCGAACGCACCGCGCACGGCCGTCACGGACCCCGACGTGTTCAGGGCACCGGGCTGGCCGAGCCGGAGTCGGACGCGGGGGATGCGCTCGCGCCCGGGGAAGCGCCCGCCGCGGCAGCCTCGATCAGCGCGCCCAGCTCCTGGGCCGACTTGAGCCCGACGATCTGCTGGCCAGCGATGTACATCGTCGGCGTGGAGTTGATGCCCAGGTTCACCGCGTCCGTGGTGGTGCCGGCGACGACCTGGATGGCCGAGGCATCATCGAGGCAGGTCGAGAATGCCGTCGGCTCCACTCCCGCTGCCTCCGCGATCGCTGTCAGCCGGTCGCGCCGGAAGCCACCCGCGTTCTCGCCGTCCTGGTTGTTGTAGACCCAGTGGGCGTAGTTCCAGTACTTGCCCTGGCGCTCCGCACACGTGGCGCCGGTCGCGGCGAGCTTCGACTCATCTTCCGTGCCGCCTCGGCCCAGGATCGCGATGTCGTGGTGGACGATGCGCAGCGTGCCCGGCATCACGTACTGGCTGACGAGGATCGGCTCGACCGACAGCGAGTACTCGGCGCAGACGGGACACTGGAAATCCTCGTACACGTCCAGCGTGACGGGCGCATCCGCCATTCCGATCGTGTGTCCGTCGAGGAGAGCCGCCGGGTAGGCGATGCCCGGATCGTTGAGCTTCCCGGTCACCTTGCCGCCCAGCTGGTTCACCGCCACCACGGCGACGATCAGCACCCCGACGAGCACGGCAGCGATCGTGATGTTGCGGGTGGACAGCAGCGATGGCCCGCCGCCCGACCCCGCGGCCCGCATTCGGCGTTCCTCTCGGGCTGACTCGAAGCGCTCGCGGCGTTCCGCCGCACGGCGATCGCGCCTGCTGGACTGGGTGGTCGGTTGCTTGCCGCTCAGGGGGAACCTCCGGTCTGTGCTCGAGGAACGCGCGGACATTCTTGCGCAGATGCGCCGTCCGGGTGGTCCCGGCCCGCGCGGCCGATTGGCCCCTTGCGTCCTGCGCCCGTCCAGTTGATACTAAGTCTCATATGACCCATTCCTCGATCCACGATCCGTCGCCCGCCGGTGCCGGCCGCGACACGCACGATGCCGACCACCGGGTCGACCCGTCGCATGCCCATGCCCACGCCGACGTATGGCTGAGCGACGTCACCGCCGGTTACGGCGATCGCACCGCCCTCGAGCATGTGACAGCAGCCGTCGAGCCGGGCAGCCTGCTCGCGATCGTCGGCCCGAACGGGGCGGGCAAGAGCACGCTGCTCAAGCTGATGGCGGGCCTGCTACGGCCCTGGTCCGGTCGCATCGAGATCCTGGGGGCTCCAGCGGGCCGCGAGGCACGCCGCGTGGCCTACGTGCCGCAGGCGGAGCTGGTGGACTGGGCCTTCCCGGTGACGGTCGAGGATGTCGTGATGATGGGCCGGTTCCCGCGCCTGGGGCCGGTCCGCCGGCCCGGGCGCGATGACCGGCGAGCGGTGACCGGAGCGCTCGAGCAGGTGGGCATGGGCGATCACCGGCGGACCCAGATCGGGCGCCTGTCCGGAGGGCAGCGACGGCGGGTGTTCCTCGCCCGGGCACTCGCAGCGGAGCCCGACCTGTTCCTGCTCGACGAGCCCGTGACCGGCATCGACACGACCACCCAGGAGCTGCTGATGGACCTGCTCGAGGCGCAGGCGCGGCGGGGCAAGACCGTGGTGGCCACCACCCATGACCTGGCATGCGTTGCCCAGCGGTTCCAGCAGGTCCTGGCGGTCAATCGCAGCGTGGTGGCCCAGGGGCCGTCGAACCTGGTCCTTGATGCCGACGTGCTGGCCCGTGCCTATGGCGGTCACCTGCTCGTCGTAGAGGGGCGAACGGTGCTGCTCGACGATGCCCATCATCACGACAGCGCCGCGCCCGGCGAGCGGCACTTCCACGAGCGGGACGGCGGGACCTGATGGACGCAATCCTGCAACCGCTCCAGTTCGAGTTCTTCGTGCGCGCGCTGGTCGCCTCGGTCCTGGTCGGCGTCGTGTGCGCCGTCGTCGGCACGTACGTAGTCCTGCGCGGGATTGCGTTCATCGGAGATGCGATCGCGCACGCCGGGTTCCCGGGCGTGGTGGTCGCCTACATGCTCTCGATCCCGTTCTATCTCGGTGCTGCCGTCACGGCCGTGGGTACCGCGCTGGCGATCGGATACGTCACCAAGCGCGGTGGCATCCGCCAGGACACGGCGATCGGGGTGCTGTTCGCTGGAACCTTCGCGTTCGGCGTGTTCCTGTTCAGCACGATCCAGGGCTACGTGGCCGACCTGTGGGGGTTCCTGCTCGGCAATGTGCTCGCCATCGGGACCCAGGACCTGATCGCGTTGCTCGTGCTGGGCCTGGGGGTCCTGCTCGTGGTCGCGCTGCTGTGGAAGGAGCTCCTGTATGCGACCTTCGATCCGCTGGGCGCGGCGGCATCCGGGATGCCGGTCGAACGGCTGGAGTACCTGTTCCTCGCCCTGGTGGCGCTTACGATCGTGGTCAGCCTCCAGGCCGTCGGGATCATCATGGTGGTGGCGATGCTCATCACGCCGGCCGCGACGGCGCAGATGCTGACGGCTCGCTTCACCCGCCTGATGCTGCTCGCCGCCGTGCTGGGCATCGCAAGCGCGGTCCTGGGCCTGTACCTGTCGTACTGGGTCAAGGGAGCCAGCGGGGCCACGATCGTGCTGGTCCAGACCGCCATGTTCCTGCTCGCCCTCGCGTTCGGGCCTCGCGGCGTACTGGCCCGGCGCCGAGCGGCCTCGACCGCCGGCGAGCCGGTGATCGGACCTAGCGCATGACGGGGGCGACACTTGTGGAGGCCCTGGACCGGGCCGGCTACCGGGTGACCGAACCAAGGCGTGTCGTCGCCGGGCTGGTGGCCGAGCGGGGAGGCCACTTCACTGCCGCCGAGCTGGTCGCCGACGCTCGTCGCCGCCACCCGGGTGTAGGGCGGGCGACGATCTTCCGTGCGATCGACCTGTTCGCCTCCCTCAAGCTGGTGGAGCGCGTGGACCTCCCCGACGGCGGCCACGCCTATGTCACCTGTGACCCGATGCACCATCACCACGCGATCTGCACCAGCTGCGGCAGGTCGCTCGACATCGAGGAAGTCGGCTTGGAGCCGGTGCTGCGCGAGATCGATCATCGGCTTGGCTTCCGGATCACGTCTCACCGGATCGAGCTGTTCGGGCTCTGCTCGGCGTGCCGGACCGCGGACCGACCGTGACCCGTCCATCGGGCGGCGCCGTCCTGCTCGTCCTGGCCGTGCTGGTCGCGGGCTGCGGCGGGCCGGCCGGCGGGACGCCGAGACGGCCGGTCGACGCGGACGCCATCAAGGTGGTCGCCACGACCACGGTCTTCGCCGATCTCGTCGCCCAGGTGGGCGGGCCGAGGGTCGACGTCAGCAGCCTCGTCCCCAAGGGCGGCGAGGTCCACACCTTCGATCCGACCCCGGCGGACGTGCAGCGGATCGCGGAGGCCCGACTGGTCGTGCGCAACGGGCTCGGTCTCGACGACTGGCTCGGGACCCTCGTCGCGGACGCGGGGTCGAGCGCACCGGTCCTGGTGCTGGGCGAGAACCTCGACGGCGTGACCTACCTCGGCGGTGCCGGTGGCGCCGGGAGCGTCAACCCGCACCTGTGGATGGACGTGGCCAACGCGTCCCGGTACGTGGACCGGATCGCGGATGCCCTGGCCACCGCCGACCCGACCGGTGCGGCAAGCTTTCACGATCGCGCGTCCGCGTACCAGGCTTCCCTGTCCACGCTCGACACCACCATCAGGGATCGCCTCGCTGCGATCCCGGCCGCGGATCGGGTCGTCGTGTCGTTCCACGACGCCTTCCCCTACTACGCGAGCGCCTACGGTCTGACGATCGTGGGCACGATCGTGGACGCGCCGGGTCAGGATCCAAGCGCGGGCGAGGTCGCCGCCATCGTGGAGCAGATCCGCGCCAGCGGCGCTCGGGCGATCTTCGCCGAGGCGCAGTTCAACGATGCGCTCGTCCGGGCGATCGCCCAGGAGACCGGCGTCACCGTCGTCTCCGATCTCTACGACGACACGCTCGGCAATGCCCCGGCCGACACCTATGTCGGGATGATGACCTGGAACACGGACCAGGTCGTGGCAGCCCTCGCGCACTGACGGCCAGAGGCTCGACTCCGGGCGAACGTGCCCGCTCGCGGCACCTCGCGCATCCGCCGACAAATCGGCCGACCGGCCACCGCAACGATGTGGCGCTCCCTTGACCTTCGCGTCACCATTGGGTCCGGTCGCTGGGACCATCCCCGGGTACGCATGGAGGGCAATCGATGACGCATTCCGGCATGCTCACGAAGGGCCGTCGCCTGACGATCACGGCGGTCTGGATTGCCGCCACGATCATCGCCGGCGGCGTCGCCTACGCGGCCACCGGCCCGGCGATCCAGACCTTCACGCCTCGCTCCGAGAAGCAGATCACGAACATCGACGTCCTGCGCCAGCAGATCCGCAACTACTACGGCGACCCACTGGGCACGGGCGTGTTCGCGGACGATAGCAACTACGCTCGCGAGGCAAGCTCCGTCGCGGCGGCGGCCAAGCGATTCCTGTCACACGAGGGCTGGTCACACGAGGGCTGGCGGCGCCACCATGACTCGCAGATGAAGGCGATCATCCTGGACGTGGATGACACCACGCTGGCCACCTGGAACTACGAGATCTTCAGCAACTGGGCGTACAACCCGACGACCAACGGCACGTACGTGACGGATCAGCTGTTCCCGGCCGTGCCGGGCATGGTCAGCCTGGTCAACTGGGCCGCGAAGCACGGGTACGCCGTGTTCTACCTGACCGGTCGGCCCGCAGCTCAGGAGGCGGCGACGCTCGGCAACCTGACGTCCGACAGCATCGGTGTGGACGCCGGCTATCCCGCCCCGACGACGCTCAACGACGGCGAGGACGGGCTGTTCACGAAGCCTGCGGTCGCCGACTACCCGACATACCTCCAGACTGCCTGCGCTGACGAGATCAGCCAGGGCAAGTCGTGCACGACCGTTCACTACAAGTCGGCGACCCGCGCCCACATCGAGTCGCTCGGCTACGACATCCGTGCCAGCTTCGGCGACCAGTTCAGCGATCTCGTGGGTGGCTACGCTGACAAGACGTTCAAGATGCCGAACCCGAACTACTTCCTCCCGTAGGATGCCAGGTCGACGGGGCACGGCGATCCGCATCGTCGTGCCCCGTCCGGCCGCCTGACCGCGGCACGAGCAATCGCCAGGGTCCCTGAAACCTTCGGGCGCTGACACGCCTCAGAACGACACCGGATCACACGGGAGTCGTTCATGCCGAAGTTCGCGCCCCTCTCCCACCAGACGCCCCGCGCGGCCCGCCACCTCGAGGTGCGGCCGTGCGAGTGAACGCCGCCACGCTGGTGGTGCTGGGCGCCGTTGCGGCCCTCGTCGCCCTCGGCGTGACCGACCAGATCCTGCCCGCCACTGACCTGCGCACCGAGCAGCTCCGGCCGTGGATCGCAGGACGAGCGATGGGCGTCACGGCCTACCTCCTGCTGACGCTCGAGGTCGGGCTCGGACTGGTCCTGAGCCATCCCCGGAACACCGCGGAGTGGCGCAAGACCAGGCAGGTGTTTCCGTGGCACGAGATGGTATCGGTGTTCACGGGCGCCTTCCTCACGCTTCACATCGCGCTGATGGTCGTCGATCCGTATGCCAACGTGGGCGTGATCGGTGCGCTTGTTCCGGGCTTCTCCGTGTACCGTCCCGTGGCGGTCGGGCTCGGCTCGGTGGCGTTGTACGCGCTCATCTTCACCGCCGTCACCGCCAAGTGGACGCGCCTGCTGCCCTCGGGCTGGTGGCTGAAGGTCCACAGGCTGGCCGCGCTGGTGTTCCTCACGACCTGGGTGCACGCGGTCCTTGCCGGGACCGACGGAGGCGCCCTGCTGCCGCTCTACCTGGCGACCGGCCTGCCGGTCCTGGCTGGGGTGGGGCACCGGCTGTGGACGGCGCGGGTCCGGCCGCAGCGGCCCGCGGCAACAGCCGCATCACCCGTCCTGTCCATCGTCCGGCCGCAGCCGGCGACCGTCACCGTGGAGGAGTCGTGATGTCCGCAGATCTGCTCAGGCGACTGATGCGCCGGGCCATCGTGCTTGCGCTGACCCTGACCGTCATCGGGGTCGGCGTCGGAACTGTCCAGGTCGCCGCGCGCTGGCGCGCCGAATCAGCCCCCATCGATGTGGCTCCGGTCGGGATGGACACGATCGCGGCCGATGCGGCCACCGAGGTTGACCGCACTGCCACGTTGTCGGACCAGGTTGACGGCGTGGCGGGCCAGATCGCCGATCTCGGCGGCGCGCTCACCACCGCGAATCAGGGCATCTCCGGCGATTCGGAGAACGCGCAGGCGCTCCAGAAGCAGCTGGACCAGGCGAAATCCAGGCTGCAGACGATTCAGAAGCAGCTGAAGGCCGCACAAGCGAGGCTGGATGCGCTCAATGCCGCCGCCGCTCGCCAGGCAGCGGCCAATGCCTCAGCCAAGTCCAAGCCGGCCGCGGCAGCCCCTGCCTACAGCGAGCACGAAGGTGGGCACGATGACTGAGCGAATCCTGCCTGCCGTCGCGATCCCGGCGCCGGCCCGCCCGCGAGTCGGGCCGGGGGTCCCCGCCCAACCGGCCGTGACCAGCGGCCTCACGCGACCCGCCGCGAGGACGACCGCCGCCCATCGCAGCCAGCCGTTCCTGACCACCCCGGCGCGAGCAGGGATGCTGCTCGGAGCGTCGGCGGCCGTGTACGCGATCACGCTGGCCGGCGTGTCCAGCCTCCAGGCGTCGAGCGATGCCGAGCTGATCGCTCGACGCCAGCCGTACGTGGATGCGGTGAGCCAGGCGCGCGTCGCCAACGACGCCCTCGAGGCTGCGATCTACAAGGCCGACTCGGAGTCGCGCGCGCTGGCCGGTTTCTACGCGGCGGCCGGGGATGAGGTCGCGGCGTACGAAGCCCGGCTCGAATTGCTCGCGACCCTGGTCGCGGACGTCCAGGGCTCGGCGGCGAGCCTGCCCACGCGAATCAGCCTGCCCAAGGTGACGGTCCGCGCACCGGTCGCCAGCAGCCACTCGTCCGCGCCCCGGACGACCACCAAGACCAGCGCGTCGGGCCACTGAGATCGGCACGGCCGAGCCGGTTCCGCTCGGGACACGTGGAGGCGGCGATCCGGACGGGGTCGTCGCCTTCGCCGCGCGGGCGCTGGGGTCGGCCCTGCGGCTGTTCGTCGCCCGGTCGTCGACCGACGATCCGGACGCGAACGATCGCCTCGAGGCCGCGGCCCCAGCGGCATGGCTGGTCGTCCTCGACGAGTTCGCCGAGGTCGACGCCGCGCTGTCCCGGTTCCGCGTGGACAGCGAGCTGACCGCCCTCAACCGGATGGCCGGCTCGGACACGGTGGCCGAGGTCTCGTGGCGCCTCCGCCATGCGCTCGCCGCGATGCACCGGGCGTCGCGGATCACGGACGGCCGATTCGACCCATCGGTCCTGGGAACGCTCGAACGCATCGGCGAGCGTGGGGCTGCCCTGGCGCCGGCGCATCGGGCTGCGAGTGGCACGTGCGGGGGCTCGGTCGGGTTAGGCGCAGGTCGCCGCGCGCCCCTCGAGCGACGATCCCGGGTCCGCGTGCCGTCGGCTCCGCTGGACACGGGCGGGATCGGCAAGGGTCTCGCCCTGCGCTGGGCCAGCACGCGTGCCGTGTCGCTCCTGCCGGATGACGCCGGCCTGCTGCTGGAGGCGGGCGGTGACGTCGTCGCAGCCGGTCAGCCCCCCACAGGCGGCTGGAACGTCGGCATCGAGGATCCCGTTGCGCCCGGCGATCTGGATGCGCCCCCGATCGCTGTCGCCTCCCTGGATTCAGGAGCCATCGCCACGTCCTCGGTTCGCGTGCGGAACTGGACGGCGCCCGACGGGCGGCGGGTTCACCACCTGATTGATCCACGATCGCGCGAGCCCGCTCGCACGGGTCTGATCGCGGTCACGGTGGCGGCGGCCGACCCTGCGTGGGCCGAGGTCTGGAGCAAGGCCCTGTTCCTCGCCGGCAGATCCATGATCGGCGACGAGGCGCGGGCACGGGGTCTTGCCGCCTGGTGGGTCGACGAGACCGGCAGGCTGGGGATGACGCCCGAAGCACGGGTTCGCAGCGCCTGGGTCGCGGAGTCGCGCCTGGGCTGATCCCCGGGAGGTCGCTACCGGCGGTCGGTCGGCTCCGTCGCCGGACCCTGTACGGGCGGCGCGACCTGCGAGGGCCCCTGCGGTCTGCGATCGGTCGGCGCAGCCTTGCCGGGCGGGGGACTCGCGGACGGCGGCTCGCCCGCCGCAGCCTCACCCGGCATGGGTTCACCGAGCGCTGCCTGCAGCTCCGCGAGCGTCGGCATGCCCTCGCGGGCGCCCGCCCGCGTGACCGACAGGGTCGCGGCAACCACGGCCCGACGCGCGGCCACCTCGAGACCGAGGCCACCGGCGAGGGCGGCTGCCAGCGCACCGTTCAGCGCATCACCGGCCCCGGTGGCATCAACGGCCTTCACCCGGGGTGACTTGATGTCGATCGCACGACCCACCTTGGGCACGAGCACGGCTCCGCTCGAACCCAGCGAAACCAGGATCGCCTGCCCCGCGCCAGGACCCTCGCTGGTCGTCTCGAGCAGCATCCGCGCCGAGCGGATCGGGTCTTCCGCACCGTCGGTTGGACGGCCCGAGCGTCGGGCATCGTCGGCGGCGAGCCGGGCGAGCTCGCCGCGGTTGGGGGTCAGGACGTCGGCCAGCGACAGCACGGAACGGTCGAGGCCGTCGGCCGGCGCGGGGTTGAGGACCGTCCAGGCTCCTCCATCGTGGCCGATCCGCAACGCCTCGCGGGCCGCCGCCGTCGGAATCTCGTGGGTCACGATCACGACATCGCCGCGATGGGGGTTCAGCCGTCCGAACGCCTGCCGAACGTGCGCGGCGGTCAGGCCGGCGTTCGCCCCGGGCGCGACCGCGATCTGGTTCTCTGCCCTTGCGTCCACCAGGATCAGCGCGACGCCGGTCGCCGTGTGATCGAGCGTGACCAGCACGTCAGTGCCGACACCCTCGCGTGCGAGGGCGGCCCGTGCCTCTGCGCCGAACGCGTCGTCGCCCAGCGCGGCCACGAGCATCACGGGGACGTCGAGTCGTGCCGCGGCGACGGCCTGGTTGCCACCCTTGCCGCCGTGGAACCGACTGAACGTGCCGCCCATCACGGTCTCGCCGGGCAGCGGCAGCCGCTCCCCCTGAACGACGAGATCGACGTTGACGGACCCGACGACCAGCACCCGACCGCTCACCGGACCGTACCCCTTCTCGTGCGACGTCATGACCCGGTGACGAACTCGCCGCCGTCGACGCCGATGATCTCGCCGCTGATGAACTGCGTGCCCTCGCCCGACAGCGCGAGGATGGCGCCGGCGACGTCCTGGGGCGTCGTCATGCGACCCGTTGGATTGCGTCGGGTCGCCGCCTCGATGATCGCGTCCTTCTCGGGGATCTTCATGAGCGCCGGGGTGAGCGTGACTCCGGCCCGAATGGCGTTCACGGTGACCCCGGTCCCCAGCCTCGCGAGCTCCATCGCGAGCTGCCGTACGTGCGATTCGAGGGCGGCCTTGGCGGACGACACCACGCCGTAGCTCGGCACCACGCGGCTGGAACCCTCGGACGTCATTGCGAAGATCCTGGAGCCATGCTCGAGGAAGCCTCCACGCCACAGGTCCTGGACCCAGTAGACGAGGCTGTTGGCCATGACGTCCTGGGTCATCTCCATCTTCTTGCGGTCCACGGCGGCCTTCGGGTCGTCCGCGAGGAACGGGACCAGGGAGCCGAACGCGAGCGAGTGCATGACCACTCGCACGTAGGGGTGTCGGCCTGCCGCCCGGGCAGCGTCGAACTGCTCGCCGAGCGTCCGGAGCGCCGACGCCCGCTTCTCGTCATCGGCCGCGTTCATGTTGATGAACACCGCCTCGGAACCGGCGGCCGCGATTCGGTCCTTGACCTCGTTCACGTGCGTGGCCCCGGCTCGGAAATCAAGGTGGATCCCGCAGATCCGGTAGCCGGCATCGGCGAGCGCGAGCGCGGTGGCCTCACCCATCCCCGAGGACGCGCCGAGGATCAGGGCCCATCGCTCGCGGTCGTCGGTCATGGCATGCCTCCGGGACGTCGGGGGGTCCCGGCGGCAGGGACGGCGGCCGGGTGCGACGAGTCTACCAGCGGGCACGTGGCATCCGGCCATGCATTCCGGTGCTACTTTGGTCCCCGGCTACTTCGTCCGATCCCGGCCGAGCGCCGTCCAGCTCGACACGCAGCGCCGTGTCCGGCCGCGTCCACCATGCGCTCGCGCCGGCTGCCGGCGGCCAGTCCGACCGGCCATCGAGGGTTGGCAAGGCATGAGCATCCACGGTCTCGAGAGCCTCACCCCGGAGCTGCTCCTGCTGCTGGTGCCGCTGGTGGTGATCCAGGTCGGGCTCATGATCCTCGCGATCGTCGATCTGCTGCGCGACGACCGCCGGGTTCGAGGTGGGAACAAGGGGGTCTGGGCGGTCGTGATCGTGTTCGTGAGCATGATCGGCCCCATCCTGTACTTCCTGGCCGGACGAGAGGAGGGTCCTGTCGAGCCCGTCGAGCCGGGTCCGGGGGCGATGCCGGGTTGGGGCAGCCCGCACGACCCTCCGATCGTGACACCGACGACATCCGCAACGGCGACCGCGTCGCCGGTCACAGCGGCCGGTGACTCGACCGTCGCCGTGCCTGCGGCGCTCGTCGCGAGCCCGGCCGCCGCAGGGGAGCCGGCCTCCGGCCGTCCTCCGGCGATCGCGACGGAGCCGGTCGCGCCGTCGGCCATCGCCATGGACAACCTCTCGAAGCGCTACCCGGGCGGGGTGTTGGGCCTGGACGGCCTTACGATGGCCGTCCCCGAGGGATCCGTGTTCGGGCTGCTTGGCCCGAACGGGGCAGGCAAGACCACGACCCTCCGGCTGATCGCCGGTCTGACCCGCCCCACCACCGGGCGCGCCGTGCTGGACGGGATCGCCGTCGACGTCGACCCACTGGCTGTCCGGCGGCGCCTCGGGTACCTGGAGCAGGAGCCGAGAGCCTACGGCTGGATGACGGGTCGCGACCAGCTGCGGATGCTGGGCCGCCTGCACGGGCTCGAAGGCGGCACGCTGGACCACGCGATCAACGACGTCCTGGCGCGGGTGGACATGGTGGATGCGGCCGATCGACGGGCGGGAACCTACTCCGGCGGCATGCGCCAGCGGCTCGGCATCGCGGGTGCGCTGATCCACCGGCCGCGCGTCGTGGTGCTCGACGAGCCAGTCAGCTCGCTCGATCCCGAAGGCCGGCGCGACGTGCTCAACCTGATCGCCGACCTGCGGGGCGAGGCGACCGTGCTGTTCTCCACGCACGTTCTCGCCGACGTCGAGCGGATCTGCGACCGTGTCGGGATCCTGGCCCACGGCCGCCTCGTCGTGGAGGGTCCCCTGGCCGAGCTGCTCGACCGCTACGCGATGCCGGTCTACCGGGTCGAGGCGGAGCCTGGCCAGGCCATAGCGCTCGAGGCCCTCGCAACCCGGCTCCGGACGCTCGAGTGGGTGACGGCGGTCGGCCTCGAGCACGGGCTGCTCACCGTGGCGGTCTCCGATCCTCCTCGGGCGGGCCGCGACCTGCTGCCCGCGATCACCGCCGAGGGCATCAGCGTGATCTCCGTTGCCCGGGCGCGGCCGACGCTGGAGGACGTGTTCCTGAGGCTGACAGGCGAGTCAAGGGAGGTCGCGGCGTGAGCGGCTTCGGGATCCTGCTGCGCAAGGAGCTGGCGGAGGCTTGGCATACCCGCCGGCTGCCCGTGGTCGCGGGCATGTTCCTGGTGATCGGGATGATCTCCCCGCTCACCGCGAAGTACCTGCCCGAGATCCTCCAGGCGGCCCTCGGTGACCAGATGACGATCCCGGTGCCGACGCCGGATGCCGCGGCCAGCATTGGCCAGCTGCAGAAGAACCTGGGCCAGCTCGGAGCGCTGGCCGCGATCGCGCTGGCGATGAGCAGCGTGTCGGGCGAGCTGGACCGGGGAACCGCCGCGCTCGTGCTCTCGCAGCCTGCGACACGATCGGCGTTCCTCGCGGCCAAGCTGGTCGCGCTCGCGATCGTGATCGGCATGTCGACGGTCCTCGCCGTGATCGTCGCCTGGGCCTACACCGCGGTGCTGTTCGAGATGCAGCCGGTCGTTGGCTGGCTGGTCATGGCGCTGCTGCTCTGGCTGGCGATGATGGTGTGGGCTGCGATCACTTTCTGTGCGTCCACGGCCACGGGTTCGTCCACGGCCGCGGCCGGCCTCGGCTTCGTCGGGCTCATCGTCCTCAGCATCGTGGCTGTCGTGCCCGCGGTGGACCGCTTCCTGCCGACGGCGCTTGCCCTCCCGGGCACCCAGCTTGCGCTCGGCGACGCCGGAAGCGTCGACGCGGCCCGGCTCGCCACGGCGATTGCCGGATCGATTGTCCTCGTCGTGGGGTCCCTCGCGATCGCCGTGTTCACGTTCCGCAGGCGCGAGCTGTAGTCGGGTCGGGACCGGACGATCGGCCTGCCGATAGGGACCTTTGCGCCCTTGACAAGTGGAGCGTTGCTCGCGACGGCTGCTTGACGGTCCGTCGGCAGTGTCCGATAGTTCGGCGCCCGGGGCACAGACGATACACATGAGAGGGACGTCCAGTTGCGAACCCCCACGCGGAACCGGCGGTTCCTTCGTATGCGCGCCATTGCCGCCCTTGTGACGGCCGGGCTGGTCCTGGCGACGATCGGTGTCCCGACCGCCGGCGCCACCTCGACGACGGCCGGCACGATCACGGCGGCGTTCGCGAACCCCGCGATCACGATGTCCGGAACGGTGTCACTTACCCTTCATGTGGCCAATGACGGCGGGTCGCACAAGTCCATCAAGTCGATCAGGGTCAGTGCGCCGGCCGGCTACTCGATGACGTCGGTCCTCGTCCAGAACCTGCAGGTCACCCCAGGCGGATCGACGGACCTGCTGCTCAGCGTCGGTGTTCCGAGCGGCTGTGGCATCGGATCTGACACCTGGAAGGTGTGGGCGGACACGGACAACAACGCCGGCGAGGATGATCCGGGCGGCGACCTGGACGACGACTTCCAGCTGTACCCGACGACGCTCACGACCACCGTCTTCAATGCCTGCGCCCTCGTGTTCCAGGACCAGCCCGCATCGGCGATCAAGAACCAGAACATCACGAGCGTGGCCCTCAACCCGGCTGGAACGGCCGTGAGCGTCCAGATCGTCGATACGGCCCACGGCAACCACGTCGTCACCGCCCTCGACGGGTCGACGATCCAGTTCAGCGTTGACGGAGGGTCCCCCGCGCAGTCGCTCACGACCACGGGGACGGCGAGTTCCGGTTCTGCCAGCTTCGCCGGCAGCCTCCCGCTGAGTGGAGATGGCTACACCCTGGACGCGGCGGTGACCAACCCGAGCGTGCCGGGCGTCGGCGTCCACCCCGCCACATCCGGCACGTTCTCGATCATCGATGCAGGAGCGACCTGCCAGTCCGGTCAGTCATGCTCCGCCAGCGGGACCAGCACCAATGGCAGCGGCTCGTCGTTCGGCGTCACGGCTGGCGCCAGCACCGGCAGTGACCTGCTGACGATCGTGTTCTCCGGAAGCATCCAGTGCAGCCTGCCCATCACGGGGGCTGCCTACCCGAACACGACGGGGACCGCGACGATCGACGTCACCGGCTCGCGTACCAAGATCGTGGACATCACGATCCCCAAGGCGACGGCCGTCGCCGCCAGGCGGCCGTTCGCGATCCAGTACCACGTGTGCTTCAGTGGCCCGACGCCGTTCATCCCGCTGCTGGGCACCGCGAGGCACACGGTGACGACCGGGCTGCTGCCCAGCTGCTGGCGCTACACCACCGACGACGTTCCGCCCTCGACGGTGACCGACCCGAGCTTCGCCGGTCCGTGCGTGATCTGGAAGTACCGGGCGAGTAACGGCGACATCAACATTCGGTTCTTTGCCCCGGCCGGCGATCCCAAGGGCTACGCGTAGGCTGCGCATGGCGGCCCGCTCGCGGGTAGGTCGCAACCGAAGCGATGGCGGCGTGCCTCTCCGGTGCGCAGTCGCCTACCCCGTAGACTCTGGCGATGCTGTCCTGCCCCGCCTGCGGTCGTGACGTCAG
This sequence comes from uncultured Chloroflexia bacterium, assembly GCA_963732805.1. GTDB lineage: Bacteria > Chloroflexota > Limnocylindria > Limnocylindrales > CSP1-4 > CAIXZV01. The sequence goes on along the minus strand of CAVTAW010000002.1, from coordinate 184,367 downwards.
TGAGCAGGATCGCGCCTGCGGCTCCTGCGGGGCGACGCTGACGCCCGAGGCACCTGTGTCCGAGGTCCGACGCCGCGTGACGATCGTGACATCGGACCTGAAGGGTTCGACGAGTCTGGGCGAGAGGCTCGACCCCGAGTCGCTTCGCGAGGTTCTGACCCTGTATTTCGACGAAATGCGTGCGGTCCTCGAAGCCCGTGGCGGAACGATCGAGAAGATCATCGGCGATGCGATCGTTGCGGTCTTCGGCCTGCCGTCACCGCGCGACGACGACGCCCTGCGCGCCGTTCGCGCCGCCGCGGAAACCCGGGTGGCCCTGGAGGACCTGAACGAGCGCCTCGAGCGCGCCTGGGGTGTCCGCCTTGTGAATCGCACCGGTGTTGCGACCGGTGAGCTGGCCGTGGGGGAGGCGTCGGCCGGCGAACACATCCTGACCGGGAACGTCGTGAACCTCGCCAACAAGCTCGAGCAGTCGGCGCCGGCGCAGGAGGTCCTGATCGGAGAGCCGACGTTCCGGCTTGTCGCCCGGGATGTGACGGTCGAGCCCGTCGATCCTGTGCTCCCCAAGGACGCCGTCGAGGCGATCGCCGCATACCGGCTCGTCGCGGTAGCGCCGGAGGTCCGCGGATCTGAAGGCGGCGGACTCGGAACGCCCCAGGATGCTGCCACCAGGGCTCGGGTCGCGGAAACCAGGAAGACGGTCACGGTCGTGTTCTCCGATCTGAAAGCCACCACGTCTCGCGGCGACCCACTCGCGCCCGAGGTCCTGCGTGACGTCATGGGGCGCGCCTTCGATCGAGCCAGGGGAAGCCTCGAGCACCACGGCGGGACGGTCGAGAAGTTCATCGGTGACGCGGTCATGGCGGTCTTCGGGCTGCCCATTCGGCACGAGGACGACGGGCTCCGGGCGGTCCGAGCGGCGCTGGAGATGCGAGAGAACCTGTCGAACCTGGCCGGGCAGCTGCTGCGCGAGAACGCCATCCGGCTCGAGGTGGCGATCGGCGTCAATACCGGTGAGGTTGTCGCGGGCGACGCGAGCCTCGGTCAGCGCCTGGTAACGGGCGACGCAGTGAACGTTGCCGCGCGTCTCGAGCAGGCTGCTCCGGTGCACGAGGTCTACATCGGCGAGCTGACCTTCGGGCTGGTACGGGATGCCGTTGAGGTTGTGGAGGTCGAACCGCTCACGCTGAAGGGCAAGGCGAAGCCCGTCGCAGCGTACCGACTTGTCGCCGTCCGGTCCGGCGAAGGATCAGCGCGGCGCGAGGACACGCCGATGGTCGGGCGCGAGGCGGAGATGCGCCTCCTCGGGGCGGCATTCCAGGCCTCGCTCAGGACGCGCGAGTGCCACCTGGTGACCGTCGTCGGCGAGGCAGGTGTTGGCAAGACACGACTCATCAAGGAGTTCATCGACTCGGTGTCTGCGGACGCTCGGGTGCTCCGTGGCCGTTGCCTTCCGTACGGCGATGGCATCACGTTCTGGCCGATCGCCGAGGTCGTGCGAGAGGCTTCGGGGATCCGTGACGACGACTCACCGGCCGTGGCGACGCGACGGATCGCCGAACTCGTCAGCGACGACGGCGATGCCATCGTCGAGCGCGTTGCGTCGGCGATCGGCCTCAGTCCGGCGCCCTTCCAGGTGGCAGAGCTCCTGTGGGGCATCCGCCGGTTCCTGGAGTCGCTGGCGCGGGACGAGCCCGTCCTGATCCTGATCGATGACATCCACTGGGCAGAACCCACGCTCCTCGAGCTCATCAGGACCATGGTCGATGCTGCGGGCGCGCCGATCGTCCTCCTGTGCACGTCTCGCCATGGGCTGCTCGACGAGGAGCCCGAATGGGCGACGCGTTCGCGCGAGACGCGGATCATTCTCCAGCCGCTCACGGAAGCCGATGCGGGCCTCGTCGTCGAGCACCTCCTCGGCCAGGCCGGTCTTGCTGACGCGGTCCGCGCCCGGATTGTCGGGGCCGCCGAAGGCAATCCGCTGTTCGTCGAGCAGCTCCTCTCGATGCTGATCGACAAGGGGTCGCTCCGTCTCGAAGGAGACAGCTGGATTGCGACGAGCGACCTCTCGGAGCTCGCGATCCCGCCGACGATTCATGCGCTCCTGGCTTCCCGCCTCGACCAGCTTCCTGGACCAGAACGCGCCGTGGTCGAGCCGGCCTCGGTGATCGGATTGAACTTCGCCCCGTCGGCGGTCCGCGAGCTGGCCGTGGAGGAGGTACGCGACGACCTGTGGCCGCACCTGGGCTCCCTGGTCCGGCGCCAGCTGGTCCGTGAGGGCGAGGCCAGATCGGAGGTGGATCCAAGCTACCGCTTCCAGCACATCCTGGTGCGGGATGCGGCCTACCAGGGGCTGCTCAAGCGCTCCCGGGCAACGCTCCATGAGCGGTTCGTGGAATGGGCCGACCGGGTCAACGCCGAAGCAGGTCGCGCCCAGGAGTTCGAGGAGATCCTGGGATACCACCTGGAGCAGGCGTATCGCTACCGCCGCGAGCTCGGCCCTCTCGGCGACGATGGCGTCGCGCTCGGCGTCCGGGCGAGCACGCGGCTCGGCTCCGCCGGGGCCCGTGCCTTTGCCCGGGGCGACATGCCGGCCGCCGCGAGCCTGCTCGAGCGGGCAGCCGCCCTGCTGCCCGAGGACCACGCGACACGGCCCGGGCTGCTCCTCCGGCTTGGCGAGGCGCGCATGGAGATGGGTGACTACGAGGCGGCGGATCGGATCCTCGACGATTCGGCTCGCGCCGCCGCGGCGGGCGCACGGGAAGGCCTCGAAACGAGCGCCCGGTTGACGAGGCTGATGTTCCGGTACCTCACCGATCCAGCCGGCGTCGAAGGCGACGTGGAGGCCCAGGTTCAGGATGCCATCTCGGTGCTTGAACGGACCGGGGATCAGGAGGGCCTCGTCACCGCCTGGCGCTTCATCACGAACCTGCGGATCGGAGCCACCCAGTGGGATGCCACGGAGCAGGCGGTCGAGCGCTGGATCCACCACGCCCGCGAGTCCGGTGATCGCGTCACGGAACTGCGGGCCGGGCCGATCCTGGCGATGGCGGCCCTGTTCGGCCCGATGCCGGTGCCGGAGGCGATCGCACGGTGCGAGGATCTTCTCTCGCGGTCAGCCGGCGACCGGAAAGCCGAGGCGACGATCCTGCGTGACCTTGCCCGGCTCCAGGCCATGGAGGGCCGCTTTGATGCCGCCCGCAACGGCTATCGCCGCGCGCGGGCGTCGCTCGAGGAGCTCGGCTGGACGAACCAGGCCACCCTGACCTCGCTGGACTCGGGACCGATTGAGCTGCTCGCCGGCAACCCGGAAGGTGCGGAGGCGGAGCTGCGACGCGACTACGAGACCCTCGACCGCCTTGGCGAGCGCAACTTCATCACGACCATTGCGGCAATGCTGGCGGATGCCATCTACCGTCAGGGCCGCTACGGGGAGGCGGACACCTTCGCGGCGTTCAGTGCCGCGGTGGCCGCGCCCGACGACAACAGCACGCAGTACATGTGGCGGGCAGTCCGGGCGAAGCTCCTTGCGCGCGAGGGTCGATCGGATGAGGCGCTCGAACACGCGACCGCCGCCGTTGCCCTCACCCGCATGTCCGACGACCTGACGGACCAGGCAAACGCGCTCCTCGATCTCGCGGAGGTCACCTTCCTGGCGGGCCGCCAAGGCGAGGCCCTTGCCGCGGCAACGGAGTCCGTCGGACTCTGTGAACGCAAGGGCGAACTTCGTTGGCGCCACGCGCGCGCGCGCGGCAAGCGATGGGATCGGGCGCGGCATCGACGACCCGTTCGTGGCATCCCCGCATGACGTCATGCCGGCTCCGGTGCCCTGAGCGTGGCCGAGCGAGCGCCCCTGGCGAGATCGCGCCCAGGAATCACGATGGCCCCGCCGTTGGCGGGGCCGTCTCGTCGATAGCCGGCGGTCAGGCGCGGACCTGGCGCTCCAGGCGGCGCTGGAACCGCTCGACCTGGCCGGCGGTGTCGATGATGTTCTGCTTGCCCGTGAAGAACGGGTGGCAGTTGCTGCACACGTCCACGCGCAGCTCCTCGCGCGTGGAGCCGACCTCGAACTCGGTGCCGCACGAGCCGCAGTGGACGCGCGCCTGGTGGTACTTGGGGTGGATGTCGGTCTTCACGGGTGCTCCTTCGACGCCGTCCGCGCGGATCGCTGTCCGCCGGTGGTCGTCGTCGTGTGATCGGGGCCGCTACGCCTCGGCGGCGACCGGCTCGGTTGCGACCGGGATCACCCGGACGCGCTTCTTGGTCCGGGTCGCGTGCTCGAAGCGCACCTTCCCGTCAACCGTCGCGAAGACGGTGTAATCGTGCCCCAGGCCGGCGCCTTCGCCGGCGCTGAAGGTCATGCCGCGCTGACGGACGATGATCGATCCAGCCGTGACCAGCTGGCCATCACCGGCCTTGACGCCCAGTCGCTGGCCGACGCTGTCGCGGCCGTTCTTGGAGCTCGAGCCTGCCTTCTTGTGCGCCATGGCTACTCGTCCTTCTTCGTGCGCGAGCGCTTGGGCGCCGCTGCAGTCGACCCGGACTTCGGGGTCCCGGTCTCCGTATCCGTCGTCGTTGCCTTGGCGCGTGAGCGCTTGGGGGCCGGGGTCTTGGCGTCGGGAGCTGCCGCTGCACCTTCGGTGGAGGCGGTCTCCGCACCCGCGGCGGGTGCGGTGGTGGACGACCTGGTTCGGGACCGCCTGGCGGGCTTGGCAGCGTCGGCAGGCTCGGCCGGCTCGGCCGTGGTGCCAACGTTGAGCTTTGCGGCAAGCGCCGCGTCCTCCGCGGCCTGGCGGGCGGCGGCCTCCTCGAGTCGCTTGCGGTCCGCAGCCTTTGACGACTCGGCCTTGGGAGCGCTCGCGGCCGCGCTCTTGCCATTGAACCGGATATCGGCGATCCGCAGCAGCGTCAGGTCCTGGCGGTGACCCTTCTTGACGCGCCTGCGCGCCTTCGGACGGTACTTGAACGCGATGACCTTGTCACCGCGACCGTGGCCGAGCACCTCGGCCTCGACGGCCGCCTCGGACACGATCGGCGTGCCGACGGTCGCCTGGGCGCCGTCGGCGACGAGGAGCACCCGCTCCAGCGTGATCGACGCTCCCGGCTCGACGTCAAGCAGCTCGACCTGGAGCTCGGTGCCGACCTCGACGCGGTACTGCTTTCCGCCGGTCTCGATGACTGCGTACATGGGTCCTCGGAAGAGCGATGGCGGCCGCGAAGCGACCGCTGCGTGGACATGGAAAGACGCCTGCGACTCACGCGGGCGCGAACGGAGAGTGTAGGGCGGATCGGGGAATGGCGTCAACGCGGGGCGCGGCTCCCAGTGCGCGCCGTGCCTCCTCCGGTCACGCTGGACGGCTGATCGCTCACCAGGATCAGGCGCTCGCGGGCGACGTGCGCCGCCAGCGTCCTGGCCTCACGACCCAGACGATCCGCGAGCTCGGCAACGACTTCCTCGGGCCGCCCGACGCCCCGCTCCGGGTCATGGCGGAGGATCATGCGAACCTCGAGCGTCCCGTCCGGACCGGACGACACCGTCAGGGCCTCGAGGAACGGACGCAGATCGTAGCGCACGGTGCCTTCCCCTTTGGCACGCTCACGCGGCAGCGATCCGGCGTCGAGGATCGCCCGGGCTGCCCCGGCCACCGCCGCCGGATCCAGGGTTCCTGCCGGGAACGTCGCCCGATACACCGACGCCGCCACCTGGCCGGGCAGCGCGGGCTCCCGCAACCAGGCGTCGTAGACATCGACGATCCCATAGCCCGTGGGCAGCGTGCCGAGCAGCGCCTCGCGAACCCGCCAACGCGGCAGGCGGCAGGTCAACCATAGGTCGAGCAGCTCGGCCTCGCCGGCAATCGTCGGTGACAACGGTGCCCCGATGGCGAGGCGCGGGCGCCCATGCCGAGCGTCGAGCCCGACCAGCGGCAGGTCCGTCGCAGCGAGCGCTGCTTCCCACGTCGCCTTCGGCTCGTGCTGGACGCCGCCCGCCGGCATGCGGTCGCGGCGGAACACCACCCGCCAACGCTGCGCCGGCTCGAGGGGCGACGCCACGCCCTGGGCGTGGTCGGGGGATCCGGGTTGCTCAGGCACGGTGTTAGTCTGCCGGGGATGGAGTCTTCCGTCGTGGGCCGTGACGCGGGGCACCCGTGAGCATCCCCGATCCGTACAAGATCCTGCAGGTCGACCCGGAGGCCGAGGACGAGGTCATCGAGGCTGCCTACCGGCGGCTCGCCCGCAAGTACCACCCGGATGTCTCGCCCGACCCGGAGTCACAGGAGCGGATGGTCCGCATCAACCAGGCGTGGGAGCTGCTGCGCGACCCGGGACGCCGATCTGCCGTCGATCGCGCTCGCGCTCGCACCGCCGGCAGCACCGCTCGCGCCGCGGCGTCCGAGGCCCGGGGTCCCGCAGCCCACACGACCGGTGATGCGGCCCCGCCGACGTCGCCTACGTCCGCCGGCCCGGCCGATCCGGGAGCTGGCACAGCGGGTCCACGGCCGCAGTACGTGTCCCCGGACTGGACGGGTGGACGGTCCAGTGCCGGCGGCGGGTACGACCCGGCCACGATGCGCTCGCCCGACCATGCGGGCCCCCCGCCCGGTCGCGCCTCGGGATCGGTGCTCAACTTCGGGCGCTACGCCGGCTGGTCAGTGGGCGAGATTGCCCGAGCCGACCTGGAATACCTGGAGTGGCTCGATCGCATGCCCATCGGGCGGCCATACCAGGCCGAGCTGGACGAGATCCTTCGCTCGCGGGGACGTCGGGTGACCGCGCGACCGGAGTCGACAGGTCACCGAGGGTTGTTCCGCCGTCGGTGAGCCGTCGATGAGCCAGCGTCGTGAGGCCGCCCTCAGCCGGGGCTGGACTCCGCCCTCGCCCTGGGCACCGAGTACGCGAGCAGGTACGGCGCCACGACCGTCGTGAGCACGACGGCGACCAGCAGGATCGCGAACAGCTCAGCGTCCACGACGCCCGCCACGAGGGCGAGGTTGGCCACCACGATGCCGACCTCGCCCCGGGGAACCATCCCGAATCCGACGGTTGCGGCGCCCCAGGGCCCAATCGACCTCGCCCCCAGCAGCCCGCCGAGCGCCTTCGTGACGATGCCGATCGCCGCAAGGGTCAGGGCGAGCAGGGCCACCCGGGGGTCGAGCAGAACGGACAGGTCGAGCTGGGCGCCGGTCACCGCGAAGAAGAACGGTGTGAACACCGACGCGAGTGGCTTGAAGTCGTGCTCGAGCTCCTCGGCGGCCTCCGTCTCCGCCACGATGAGACCGGCCACGAACGCACCGATGATGGCGGCAAGGCCGATGGCGGCGGCCAGCAGCGCCACGGCGAGCATGAGCAGGAAGGCCGGGACGAGCGGGGTGTCAGCGAACATCGGCCAGGTGAATACGTGCTTGGGCAAGCCTCGCGCCCGACGTGCGGCGGCGAAGCCGAGAAGCACCAGCCCGACGCCCGCGACACCGACCAGGAGCGTGCTGGCGGAGACGTTGCCCTCGGCCGCTCCGCTCGCCAGCCCGATCAGCACGAGGGCAAGGATGTCGTCGACCAGGGCTGCTCCGATCACGACCCGCGCAAAGGTCTGGTCCAGGACGCCGAGGTCGCGCAGCACGCGACTGGTGATCCCGATGCTGGTCGCGGCCATGGCCAGCCCGACGAAGACGGCGGCGATCGTCGTCGCACCGAGCACCGCCGCAAGGGCAAACCCCGCCGCGATGGGCAGGATCATCCCGATCAGCGCGGTGAGGATCGCAGGCCTCCCGACGGCGAACAGATCATCCGTCCGGACCTCGAGGCCGACCGAGAACAGCAGCACGACCACGCCCAGCTCTCCGAACACGAGGGCCGTGTCGCCCGGAGTCACCAGCCCCAGCGCGTACGGGCCGACCACGAACCCCCCGATGACCTCACCGACGACGCCCGGCTGACCCAGCCGCCGCAGGATCTCCTCGCCGACCTTGGCGGCGAGGAGCAGCACGAACAGGCCAACGAGGATGCCGGTGATGCCGCCGGAGCTCGCCGACGGGGGCGCCGGGATGACTCCGGCCGGACCGATCAGGACGGCGGCGCCTACCACTCGGCGCGATGTTGCCGGATGTTGATGCTCTGGATGATCCCGAGCCCGATCGCGATGCTGACCAGCGACGCACCACCGTGGGCGATGAACGGCAGCGGGATCCCGGTGACGGGCAGGATCCCGATCACCATCCCGATGTTCACGAACACCTGGAACAGGAGCAGCGTGGCCAGTCCGGCGCCGAACAGCGTCCCGAATGGATCGCGGGATCGCCAGGCACACGACAGGATCCGCCACAGGAGCGCCGTGAACAGCAGGAACACCACGAGCGCGCCCACGAACCCCAGCTCCTGCGCCAGCACGGCGAACACGAAGTCGCTCTCCTGGACCGGGAGGAAGTCACCCCGGCTCTGCGTGCCATTGGTCAGGCCCGTGCCCAGCAGCCCGCCGGAGCCGACCGCGATCTGGGACTGGAGCACCTGCCAGCCGGAGCCCTGCGTGTCCGCCGCCGGGTTGAGGAACGACAGGATGCGGTCCTTCTGGTAGTCGCGGAGGATGTACGTCCAGGCGAGCGGGACGGCCGCGACGGCACCCGCGATCATCGCCATCAGCCAGCGCAGGCTGGCACCAGACATGAACAGCATGCCGCCCAGAATCGAGATCAACACCAGCGACGTGCCGAGGTCCGGCTGGAGCATCACGAGGACCCACGCCGGGCCCATCAACAGGCACGCACCGAGGATCGACGACAGCGAGTCGAGCCGGCCCTCCCGGTTCCCGAGATACGCCGCGAGGACGGCGATCATCAGGATCTTGGCCAGCTCCGAGAACTGGAAGGTCAGCGGGCCGAGGGCGATCCAGCGGGCCGAGCCACCCACGCCGTCACCGATGGCCAGCGTGAGCACGAGCAGGCCGATGTTGACGAGATAGATCGGCCAGGCGAGGGTCTTCAGCCAGCGGTAGTCGAACAGGGTCGTCAGGATGTAGACGACGATGGCGAGACCCGTCCACATCAGCGCCCGGGAGAAGACCGCGTTGCTGGCCAGCACGGACTGACCCGCCTCGACGCTGTTCGTGTAGGCCATCACGAGACCCACGGCACCCAGCAGCGCGGCATAGGTGGTGAGCTGCAGGTCGTAGGCGCGCCAGGCCGCCCCGACTGACCGCGCGGTCATGTCGGTGAAGCGGCCGGGCTCGGCCCGCATCACGCGCATCGCGTCAAGACCTCGTCACGGCTAGTCCGCGCCATAGTGGTTGCCCCGCTTCAGGAGGTACGGCAGGCGGAAGTCCTTCTTGATGTGGAAGTGCAGCTGGACGAAGGCCTTGGCGATCTCGGTGGCGGCGTTGCCGACCGTCCGCGAATCGTAGGCGAAGGCAAGGAACGCCAGCTGCGAGTCAGGCTTGGCGAAGTTCCCGTGATATGGGTCCTTGGGAACGAACCCCACGAACCACGAATGGAACGGCAGCCGGCCCTTGCTGTCCCGCAGACCGAACTCGGCCGTTCCCGATTTGCCGGCCACCTTCACGGGCAGATCGACAAGGTTGTACGTGTGGCGCAAGGTGACGACCGAGCGCGCCGCGAGGCGCATCGTGCGCAGCGTGGCCTGCGACACCGGAAGTTTCCGGATGAGATCGGGCTTGAACGGCGTGATCACCGTGCCGTCGGGACCGATGACGTCCCGCACGAGCTGCGGCCGGTAGAGCTTGCCGCCATTGGCCATGGCGGCGTATGCGTTGAGCAGCTGGAGCGGGGTCACGACGTCGTAGCCCTGGCCGATCCCGGCCTGGTAGACCTCGCCCTCGAACATCGTCTGGCCGAACGCGTTCATCTTCCACTGGTTGGACGGGATGATCCCGGGGACCTCGCCGGGAAGGTCGATCCCGGTCGGGGCACCGAAGCCGTACTGGCGAGCCCAGTAGGCCAGCCGGTCTGCGCCGAGCATGCCCGCCACCTGGAAGAAGAACGTGTCCGACGAGTGACCGAACCCGCAGTAGATGTTGCACAGCCCGAACCCGGCGTGGTTCCAGTCGTAGAACCGCGTCCCGCCGACCGTGAGGAATGCCCGTGTCCGCAGGCGGGTCTGCGGAGTGATCTTCTTGTCCTGGAGGCCGCCCGTCCCGGTCACGAGCTTGAACGTGGAACCGGGCGGGAAGTGTGCCTGCACCGCCTGGTTGGTCAGCGGTTCGTTCTTGTCGTTGGCCAGCTTCTGGAAATCCTTGACGGAGATGCCCTTTGCGAACAGGTTGTTGTCGTATGACGGCAGGCTGACCATGGCCAGGATCTCGCCCGTCTGCGGGTTCATCACGATGAACACGCCCCGCTTCAGGTGGGCGACCCGCATGCCCCACTTGAGCGCGGCCTGCGCCTCCTTCTGGACCGTCTCATCGATGGTCAGGGTCAGCGATGCACCGGGCACGGCCTGCTGGACGGTGCGCAGCACCTGGACGTCCTTCCCCGTGGCGTCACGCTCGACGAGCTCCTGCCCGTAGGTGCCGCGGAGCTGGGACTCGAACGTCGCCTCGATGCCGGCCTTTCCGATCAGGTCGTCCGCAAGGTAGCCGGCGTCCTTGAGCTTGCTCAGGGTCCCCCCGTCAATCGGGGCGGTGTAGCCGAGGATGTGGGCCATCAGCGGGCCGGTCGGGTACTCGCGCCGCGTCTCGACGGCAACGGCCACGCCCGGCAGCTCATCCGACGACTCGGAGACCAGGCGAGCGGTATCCTCCGGGACGTCCTGCGCGACGCGGACCGGGTCGAAGCGGGACCCCGGAGCGCTGTCCAGCGTCGCAAGGATGTCGGCCGGCTCGACCCCGAGCAGGTTGCCCAGGCGGCTGGCGACGTCCTGGCGCTGACTGAAGGGGAGGTCAGCGGGCGTGATCTTGACCGAGAACGAGGCCACGTTGGCCACCAGGAGCCGACCCTTGCGGTCGTAGATCAGCCCTCTCGGAGCCGGGATGGACTCCTGCGCCGTCCGGTTCGCCTCGGCCTTCGCCGCATACACGCGACCGTTGCTGATCTGGAGGTAGGCGAGGCGGGTGGCCAGCAGGCTGAACACGAGGATCGTGATGATCCCGAACGTGAGGAATCGCAGCGGCCGCCGGTCGCGCTCGGGGCGCGGGACGAGGTAGGCGCCGTTCACCAGTCCACCCGCTCCGCCTCTCGACGCCGCATCGCGATCGCGATGACCAGCGGGCCCACGAGCGCCGCCAGCACGGTGTCGTACACGGCGGACGGCACGATCGTGCCCAGCGCGGCGTTGGACAGCTGGGACGAGCTCAGGGCGGTGGTGGCAGCGAGGAGAAGCATCGAATAGATCAGGCTCGCGATGGCGGTTGCGATGACCGGGGCGGCGATCCGTACCCGGCTGAAGAAGCCGCCGATGACGGAGGCGGCGCCGATGGCGACCAGGAGCGCGAACGCCGACGACCCGAGCGGACGCTGGCCGAGGATGTCAAGGGCGAGACCGCCGACGAATGCCCACGCCAAGCCGCTCTCGAGGCCACCCGCGATGGCCCAGATGACGCCGAAGACGAGGACCGGATGCGGAACGGCGTCGCCGATCTTGAGATATGGGACGACCGTGAACTCGACGAGCGCGGCCACCACGGCGATCGCCGCGGCGATGGTGAGATGCATGTGCGGCGTTCGATCCCCGGCTTGCGGGCCGACGGTCGGGCCTGAAACCGATGGCGACGGCGATGACGGAGTGACAGCGAATGTCGGGCGAAGTATCCCATGGGAGGTGCGAACCGGCAATCGTCCACATCGGGGCTCTGGCGGTCGGATAGGGGAGACACTGGCGTCCGCTCGGTCGGGCGATCTGCCCATAGGTCCGCTGTTCGACGAGGCCCGGTTGGGGCCGACCTGTGTACGAAACGGTACTCGGGTGTTTCACGTGAAACACGTGCTGCGTCGCTCGGGTTGAGCGTCGGATGAGGCGCGCGGTGCATGCTGGCGCACAGCGAACGCGTGGCGCTGAGGTGTGCCGCCGGCCCGGGGTAGAGCCGGTGCCGATGCTAGAATTTGAGCGTGTTGACCATGGTTGGACCAGGAGGCTGAGTGGGCCAGACGATCGCCTGCACGAATCAGAAGGGCGGCGTCGGGAAGACCACGACGGTGGTCAATCTCGCAACTTATCTGGCGCTCCTCGGTGACCGCGTCCTCGTCATCGATCTCGACCCCCAGGGCAACGCGACCAGCGGCCTGGGCATCGATCGTGCCCGCGTCGATGGATCTGCCTATGACGCCGTGGTCGATGAGCGGCCTCTTGCCGACCTGGATGTCGGATCCCCTGTCGAGGGCCTGCGCGTCGTCCCGTCATCGATCGCCCTGGCTGGCGCGGAGGTGGAGCTCGCGGCAGCGAGTGGCCGCGAGCGTCGCCTTCGCCGGGCTGTACACATGGTTCAGGATCACTGGGACTGGATCTTCGTGGACTGCCCGCCATCGCTCGGCCTGCTCACCGTGAACGCGCTCACGGGAGCGGACGCCGTGCTCGTACCGATCCAGTGCGAGTACTACGCCCTGGAAGGCCTGACGCAGCTGATCGCGACGATCAATCTCGTCCGCGACCACCTGAACCCGGACCTGGCGATCGCCGGCGTGCTGCTGACCATGTTCGATGCTCGGACGAACCTGTCGGCCGAAGTCGCCACTGAGGTTCGTCGCCACCTGCGTGACGCGGTGTTCGATACCGTGGTCCCGAGAAGCGTCCGCCTGTCCGAGGCACCGAGCCATGGCTTGCCGATCGCCCTCTACCGGCCCGAATCGAAGGGGGCCGAGGCCTACCGGGCCCTCGCCCTGGAGTTCCGGTCCCGGCATGGTCGTGCCCACCTGGCGGCCCGCCCGACCGACAGCGGTGACCCGCTGACTGCGGCGCCGGTCGACACCCGGTTCGCGAGCGCCGGGGCGTGACGATCCGCGCCGATCGTGGCGGGCCTGCCCTTGGCCGCGGCCTCTCGTCCCTGATCCCGCCTCGGCCCACGGGCGCCGCCGCGGTTGTCGAGATCGCCCTTGCACGCGTGGCTCCGAACCCCTATCAGCCACGGCGTCACATGGACGAGGCCGGCCTCGAGGAGCTTGCGGCCAGCATCCGCGAGCATGGCGTGCTCCAGCCGGTGCTGGTGACCGAGACGCTTGACGGCTACCAGCTGGTGGCCGGCGAACGACGCGTTCGCGCAGCCCGCCTGGCCGGTCTCGAGCGGATCCCCGCACTCGTACGGCAGCTGGCAAACCGCGACCAGCTCGAGGTGGCGCTCGTCGAGAACGTGCAGCGTTCCGATCTCGATCCGATCGACGAGGCGACGGCCTATCGCCAGTTGATCGAAGAGTTCGGACTGACCCAGGAAGGCGTTGCGGATCGGGTCGGCAAGGCCCGGGCCACAGTGGCCAACACCCTGCGCCTGCTGGAACTCCACCAGGAGGTCCAGGCCGCGATCGCGGACGGTCGACTGAGCGAGGGTCACGGCCGTGCCCTCGGGGGCCTGACGACTGATAGCCAGGCGCATGTCCTCTCCTCGGTCGTCGGCCAGGGACTCTCGGTGCGCCAGACGGAAGAGCTGGTACGCAGGCTCCGCGAACCCCGGCCGGTGCACGACGCACCGGCGGCACGCCCGCTCGACCCCGATCTGGAGCGGGTCGAGGCGTCGCTCCGCGAGCATCTCGGAACCAAGGTCAGCGTCAGCCGCTCGCGGCGAGGTGGCAGGATCGTGATCGAGTACTACAGCGACGAAGAGCTCGGACGGCTGTACGAGCAGCTCATCGGAGGCACCGAGTGACGGACGTCGGGGATCGGCAGCGGACGGCGGCCACGAACGGCCACCCACGGAGCGGCCGTCGCAGCAAGTCGGCCGACGGGGACTACACCGCCGCCAGCATCCAGGTCCTCGAAGGCCTGGAGGCCGTGCGACGCCGTCCGGGCATGTACATCGGCTCGACGGACGTCCGCGGGCTGCACCACCTCGTCTGGGAGGTGGTCGACAACTCGATCGACGAGGCGATGGCGGGGTTCGCGACGAAAGTCATCGTGACCATCCACGCCGACAGCCGGGTGACGGTCGAGGACGACGGCCGGGGCGTGCCGGTTGGCCGGCACGCGACCGGCAAGGACGCGCTCGAGGTCGTGCATACGGTCCTGCACGCGGGCGGCAAGTTCGGTGGCGGGGGCTACAAGGTCTCCGGGGGCCTCCACGGTGTCGGGGTCTCGGTTGTCAACGCGCTGTCCTCGTGGATGCGGGTCGAGAGTGCGCGCGATGGCGGCCTGTTCGCCCAGGAGTACCAGCGCGGCAAGCCGACCGGTGCTGTCCAGCGGATCGGTCCCCAGGGCTCGCGGCGCGGGACCCGGACCGTGTTCATGGCCGACGACGAGATGTTCGACTCGATCGAGTACTCGTTCGACACGATCTCGCAGCGACTGCGCGAATCGGCGTACCTCACCAAGGGCACCTGGATCACGCTCCTCGATGAACGAATTGACCGAGAGCGATCCTTCTACTTCGAGGGTGGCCTGGTTTCCTTCGTGCGGCACCTCAATCGCAACAAGGAGACGCTGCACGGCCGCCCGATCTACGTCGAGCGGCGGGACGGCACCACGACGATCGAAGTCGCCCTCCAGTACAACGACTCCTACGCGGAGAACGTCCTGGCCTTCGCGAACAACATCAACACCGTGGACGGCGGGACGCACATCACCGGCTTCCGGCGTGCCCTGACGCGGCTCCCTCAACGAGTGGGCCAAGCGCGCAGGCGTGCTGAAGGACTCCGACGCCAATCTCACGGGCGACGACGTTCGGGAGGGGCTCACGGCCGTGGTGAGTGTCAAGCTGACGGAGCCGCAGTTCGAGGGCCAGACCAAGGCCAAGCTCGGCAACGCGGAGGTCGCCGGCCAGGTCGAGGGCGCGGTCGCTGACGCGATCTCGCAGTACCTCGAGGAGAACCCGGCAGACGGGCGCCGGATCATCGAGAAGTGCCTCATGGCGGCCCGCGCGCGGGAGGCGGCGCGCAAGGCGCGCGACCTCGTGATCCGAAAGGGCGCGCTGGACGGCATGTCGCTGCCCGGCAAGCTCGCCGACTGCCAGGAGCGCGACCCGGCGCAAGAGCGAGCTCTACATCGTCGAGGGCGATTCCGCCGGCGGCTCGGCCAAGCAGGGCCGGGATCGCCGCTTCCAGGCGATCCTCCCGCTGCGGGGCAAGCTGCTGAACGTCGAGAAGGCGCGCCTGGACAAGATCCTCAGCTCGGAGAACGTCAAGCCGCTGATCATCGCGCTCGGCGGGGGCATCGGCGACACCTTCGACATCAGCCAGCTCCGCTACCACCGGATCATCATCATGACCGACGCGGACGTGGACGGCGCCCACATCCGGACCCTGCTGCTGACCTTCTTCTACCGGCACATGCCCGAGTCATCGAGTCCGGCTACCTGTTCATCGCCCAGCCGCCGCTCTACCGGATCTCGACCGGCAAGGTCACCCGGTACGCCCAGAGCGAGAAGGATCGCGACCGCATCATCAAGGAGTTCACGCCAAGAACCTGCAACGTCCAGCGATTCAAGGGCCTCGGCGAGATGAACGCGGACCAGCTCTGGGAGACGACGATGAACCCGGAGACGCGGACCCTGCTCAAGGTCGAGGTCGAGGACGCCGGCGACGCGGACGCGATCTTCACGATGCTGATGGGCGAGAACGCGTCGAGCCGCGCAAGGATTTCATCAAGACCGAGGCTCGGAAGGTGCAGCAACCTTGACGTCTGAGCCGGTCGTGATCCGCCGACGTGCCGCGTGGGCGGTCAACGGATCATGCTCACCCCCCACAACTGCTTCGCCTGCGGCACGCTCAACGTCCACGGCCTGCGGCTCGAGCTGCACGCCGGCGGCGACCGATGCTGGACGGAGCTCGACGCTCGAGCGCCGCTTCGAGGGGTGGGAGGGCATCGCGCACGGAGGGATCCTGTGCACGATTCTCGACGAGGTCATGGCGTGGGCCCTGGTGGACCACGACCTGTGGGGCGTGACCGCCAGGATGGCGATCGACTTCAAGCGCCCCGTCGGGATCGATCGGCCGATCCGAGCCGAGGGTCGGGTGGTCAGCGTGCGTCGCCGCCTGGTCGAGGCCGAGGGCGTCATCCTCGATGCGAACGACGGCTCCGTCCTGGCCCGCTCGAGCGCGACGTACGTCGGTGCCCCCGAGGAGAAGAAGCGCGAGCTCAAGGAGCGGTACGCCTTCAGGATCGAGCCCGAGAAGCCTGCAGCCGCTTCACCCGAGACGGTGGACGTCCGATGATCGCGATGGCGCCGGCCCCCGAGTCGCCGTCGAGTGCGACCGCGCGCGCGAGGGCGCTGGTCGCCGACCGGAAGCCGGCGGCGCTGGAGCTCGGGCGCCGTGCCGGCGCGGACATCGCCGATCCCGCCGTCGTCGTCGCGCGACGCTCGCGAGCGGACTGGCGGAGCTCGCCGATCCCGATTACCTCGAGGGACAGCAGCGGGTCGCTCCCGGGATCGGCCCGGTCCTCGGTGTCCGCTGGCCCCTGCTGGGCGCCGTCAGCCGTGGCCTGCGTGCCGTGACGCGCCGCGACTCGAGCTCAGCGGTCCTCGACATCGCCGAGCACCTGGTGCGGCAGGCGCCCCTTGAGCTGCACTGGCTGGCGTTCGATCTCCTCGACCGGACGATCGCGGGCGACCCGGAGCGTACGTGGCAGCTGGTACGGGCCGAGGCGCGGATCGCCGGCGACTGGATCACCGTCGATTCGCTGGCCCACGTCGCGGGTCGGGGGATCCTGTCGGAGCCCTACCGCTGGGCCGAGCTGGAGCAGCTCGTCTACTCGCCGTCGCGCTGGGAACGGCGCCTGGTTGGCTCGACGATCGCCACGATCCCGTACGTGGACCGAACCGCCGGTCGCGAGCCGGAGATTGCCCGGCACGGCCTTCGGATCGTGGGCGATCTCATTGGTGACGCCGATCCCGAGGTGCAGAAGTCGCTGTCGTGGGCGCTCCGCTCGCTGACCCTGGTGGACGCGGCCGCGACGCGTGGCTTCCTCGAGCAGCAGGCCGCCATCGCGAGGACCACGGAGGACGGCCACCGCGCGTGGGTCGTGCGCGATTCCCTGGAGAAGCTGCCTCCTGAGGTGGGCGCCACCCTGCGCTCGGCCGTGATCGGGATCCGCAAGCGGCCGGGGGCGACCTCCACATCCCGGGCGGCCGCCACGGCGGCCGCGTTCAACGGCCTCGGCATGGATGTCCCGCCGGCCGAGCGACCCATCATCGACCGATCCTGATCGACCTCGCTGATCCAAACGACCGGAGGAGAGCCACCACGTGACCGACGACCTGGGCGACGTCAGAGCGACCCGACTCGAGGACGAGATGCGCGTCTCGTATCTCGACTACGCGATGAGCGTCATCGTCGCTCGTGCGCTCCCGGACGTCCGCGACGGCCTCAAGCCGGTCCACCGGCGGATCCTGTACACGATGGGCGAGATGGGGCTGAGCGCGACCAGCTCCTACCGCAAGTGCGCCGCGATCGTCGGCGAGGTCATGGGCAAGTACCACCCGCACGGTGACGTCGCCCTGTACGACGCGCTCGTCCGGTTGGCCCAGGACTTCTCGATGCGCTATCCCCTGGTGGACGGGCAGGGCAACTTCGGCTCGGTGGACGGCGACTCCGCGGCCGCGATGCGCTACACGGAGGCGCGCCTGACCGCGATCTCCGCGGAGATGCTCGCCGATATCGACAAGGACACGGTCGACTTTGTCGACAACTACGACGGCACCCAGAAGGAGCCGTCCGTCCTGCCAGCCAAGCTGCCCAACCTGCTGATCAACGGCTCTTCGGGCATCGCGGTCGGCATGGCCACCAACATCCCGCCGCACCACCTGGGCGAGGTGGCCGACGCGGCGGTCGCGTTCATCGACAACCCCGACATCACCAATGACGACCTGTGCGCCATCGTCCGCGGTCCCGACTTCCCGACCGGCGCCTCGATCTTCCGGTTCGAGACGCGGCGCAACCCGCTCACCGGCGAACAGGAGACGATCGACGCCATCCGCGAGATGTACGCCCACGGCCACGGCCGCGTGGTGATGCGGGCGCAGGTGGCGTTCGAGGAGACCCGCAACGATCGGACCGCGATCATCGTGACCGAGCTTCCGTACCAGGTGAACAAGGCCTCCCTGCTCGAGAAGATCGCGGACCTGGTCAAGGACAAGAAGCTCGACGGTATCGCCGACCTGCGCGACGAGTCGGACCGCGACGGGATGCGCATCTACGTCGAGGTCAAGCGGGACGCGAACCCGCACAAGGTGCTCAACAACCTGTTCAAGCACACGGCGATGCAGACGGCGTTCAACCTCAACATGCTCGCCCTGGTCGACGGACAGCCCCAGACGCTGCCACTGAAGAGCGTCCTGCGCCACTACACGGAGCACCGACGCGAGATCGTCCGGCGGCGCACCGAGTACGACCTCGAGAAGGCCCGCGCGCGTGCTCACATCCTCGAGGGCCTCAAGATCGCGCTCGACAACCTCGACGCGGTGATCCAGACCATCCGCGCATCCGCGGACGTGGAGACCGCCCGCACGAACCTGATGTCAGGGTTCGGCCTGTCCGAGGCCCAGGCCCAGGCCATTCTGGACATGCGCCTGGCACGCCTCGCGGCCCTCGAGCGCAAGAAGATCGAGGACGAGTACCTCGCCGTGATCCAGCTGATCGCGGAGCTCGAGGACATCCTCGGCAACCCGGCGCGCGTGCTGTCGATCATCAAGGACGAGCTCGCCGAGCTGAAACGCAAGTACGCTGGTGAGCGGCGAACGCGGGTCGTGGACGACTCGAACCGCGAGATGACCGACGAGGACCTGATCGCCGACGAGGACGTCGTGGTCACGATCAGCCGGCGCGGGTACATCAAGCGCCAGCCCGTCGCGACCTACCGCCGCCAGCACCGGGGCGGCAAGGGGATCATCGGTCACGTCACCCGGGAGGAGGACGCGGTCGAACACCTCCTGGCCGCGAACACCCACGACTGGGCACTGTTCTTCACCAATCGCGGTCGCGTATTCTCAGCCAAGGTGCACGCCATCCCGGATGCCTCGCGCCAGGCCAAGGGCATGGCCATCATCAACCTGCCGGGCGTGCAGGTGGAATCCGGCGAGTACCCGATGGCCACCATCTGCCTGCCGAACTTCGAGCCGGGGCACTACCTGGTGATGGCCACCCGCAACGGCATCATCAAGAAGACGCCGCTCGAGCAGTTCGAACGGGTCCGATCCACCGGGATCCGCGCGATCACGATCAGCGACGGCGACGAGCTCGCCTGGGTCGACGTGTCCGCAGGTGACGACGACGTCATCATCGCCACGGCCCAGGGCATGCTCGCCCGCTTCTCCGAGGCAGAGGTGCGGCCGATGGGCCGCGATGCCGCGGGGGTGATCGGGATCCGGCTGGCCCGCCGCGGCGACGCCGTGATCGCGATGAGCGTCGTCGATCCGGAAGCGGACCTTCTGGTGCTGACCGAGACAGGCTACGGGAAGCGCGTCGCGCTGACCGAGTTCCGGATCAAGCACCGGGGCGGACAGGGCGTCCGGCTGATCGCGCTCGAAGGCCGCAAGACGGGTCTCGTCGCCGCGGTCCAGCAGGTGACCCCCGAGGACGAGGAGCTGCTGCTCATCTCCGCCCACGGCCAGGTCATCCGCACCGAGACCAACTCCATCAACCGGTATTCCTCGAGCGCTCGGGGCGTGATCGTGATGCGCCTCGCGGACGAGGACAAGGTCGTCGCCATCGCCGCGTTCCGGGCAGGGCTGGCGGAGCGCGGGGCCATCGGCGACAATGACGACCCCGAGCCCGATGGCGGATCGGACGGCGCGGGCAAGGGTCGCTCATCGTGACCTCCTTCGGCGTACGGGAGGCAGGCGTGTACGCGGACCAGTTCGAGATCTACCACGGCAACGCCAACCCGGACCTGGCGCGCAAGATCGCCCACTGGCTCAATACCGAGCCGGGTCAGGCCGAGGTCTTCCAGTTCGCCAACGAGAACATCTTCGTCCGGATCCTGGACAACGTCCGCGAGAAGGACGTGTTCCTCGTCCAGCCCACCTCGCGCCCGGTCAACCAGTCGATCATGGAGCTGCTGATCATGATCGACGCGTTCAAGCGCGCGTCCGCCGGCCGGATCACGGCGGTCGTCCCGTACTACGCCTATGGTCGGTCGGACAAGAAGGACCAGCCGCGGGTCCCCATCACCGCCCGGCTGATCGCGGACATGATGTCGGTGGCCGGCGCGGACCGGATGCTGACGATGGACCTCCACCAGGGCCAGATCCAGGGCTTCTTCAACATCCCCGTGGACGAGCTGACGGCCGTCCACATGCTGAGTCGATACTTCATCGACAAGCGTCTCGACGAGTGCGTGGTCGTCACGGACCTCGGGTTCGCGAAGCGCGCCCGCGCGTTCGCCGAGCTCCTGGATGCCCCGCTGGCGATCGTCGAGAAACGTCGCCACGGCAACCTGGACCGGGCCGAGGTGATCAACGTCATCGGCGAGGTCAGCGGCCGCCGGGCGATCATCGTGGACGACGAGATCGACACGGCTGGAACGCTGATCGAGATCACGCGCGCCCTCGAGCGCGAAGGTGTCACCGAGATCTACGCCTGCGCCACGCACGGCATCCTGTCCGATCCGGCCGTGGAGCGCATCGCGAACTCCACCCTGCGCGAGGTCGTGATCACCGACAGCGTTCCCCTGCCGGAGTCCAAGCACATCCCGCAGATCCGTGTGCTCTCCGTCGCACCCCTCATCGGCGAGGCGATCAAGCGCATCCACCGCGGCGAGTCCGTGGGCGCGCTGTTCTCGTCCGAGGTCTCGTTCACGCAGGAGATGCTCCTGTGGGAGGACGGGCTTGCGGGCCGCGAGCCGGGGGGCCACACCCCGGAAGGCGGGACCGACGATGGTGCTTCGTCCGATGACGGGGACGGCGTACCATCACCCATGCCGGCGCGGGCCGGCGCCTGAGCGGCCAACACTTCCGGAGACGCATGAGCCTGCAGCTGCACCGCCCTGACGGAAAGGGCGGCCTCGAGGTCCGGACCGTCACCGACGAGAACTGGCGGAACCAGCTCCGATCGCCGCGCTGGGGCGCATCCCTGCGGGGTGGCCGGCTGCCCGCACTGTCGAACACGGAGATGAGTCCGACCTCCAGCCTGCGCTCGGTGCTGTTCTGGAGCACCCTCGGGCTGATCACGTTCATGGTGATCCTGGTGGGGTACGGGATCGGGTACTTCAGCTTCTAGCGCTGCCGGGCTCGGGCCGCGAGACGCCCGGCCGCGCGGCGGCCGGCGGCCGATGGGACGGAACCTGGACGGACGCCCTGGCGTCCGGGAGGCAACATGCAACGAGTCCTGATCGTCGGCGGTGTGCTCGGGCTGGGAACGGCCATCGTGTTCGGAGCGGCCGCGTTGACCGCCACCCTGTTTCCGAACGGCACCCTGGTCGCAGGCAGCTGGAACAGCATGAGCGTGAACGGTGGCTGGGTCGTGGGCAAGGGTGGCGGGGTCATGACGGGACCCGCGCCCGTCCCGGTCACGATCGGCGGCAGCCCCGTGATCGACGTCCCCGAGCCCACGGTCGAACCCGGCCCATCCTGATCGGGCAGCGCCTTCACGGGATCGCGACCGCGCTCACCCTATACTCAGCCGGCCATGCGCTTCCTCTCCCGATTCTTCGACAGCAACGATCGAGAGCTGGCCCGGATCCAGCCCCTCATCGATCGCATCAACGAGCTGGAACCCGAGTACCAGGCCCTGTCGGACGCCGAGATCCGCGAGCGGATCGACCTTATCCGCGCCGACATTCGCGAGGCGGCCGAGCCCGAGGAGCCCTCGGAGGACGAGCTCCACCACCACGACCTGGAGCGGCGCAACGACCTGGCGAAAGCGCGTCACAAGCGCTTGAACGAGCGCCTCCAGGCTGCCCTTGACGACGTGCTCACCGAGGTGTTCGCCGCTTCCCGGGAGGCCATGCAGCGCACGCTGAGCATGCGCCACTTCGATGTCCAGCTCATGGGCGGCATCGTCCTTCACCAGGGCCGCATCGCGGAGATGCGCACCGGCGAAGGCAAGACCTTCGTGCCGACCCTGGCCCTGCTGCTCAACGGGCTCTCGGGCAGGGGTGCGCACCTGGTCACGGTGAACGACTACCTCGCCCGGCGAGATGCCCAGTGGATGGGACCCGTCTACCACTTCCTGGGCCTGAGCGTGGGCGTGATCACGCACGACACCTCGTACCTGTTCGAGCCCGGGTTTCCGACCACCGACGAGCGCCTGATCAACCTCAAGCCCGTCACGCGCCGCGAGGCGTACGCGGCCGACATCACCTACGGCACCAACAACGAGTTCGGGTTCGATTACCTGCGGGACAACATGGTCGACCAGCTCGAGGGCCGGGTGCAGCGAGAGCGTGCCTTCGCGATCGTCGACGAGGTGGACAACATCCTCATCGACGAGGCGCGGACGCCGCTCATCATCTCGGGCCAGGCCGAGGAGTCCGCGGATCTCTACTTCACCTTCGCGAGGCTCGTGCCGCGCCTCAAGCCGCGCGCCGAGGGCGCCGAGGAGGGTGGCGACTACTTCGTCGACCTCAAGGACAAGGCGGTCTCGCCGACCGAGGAGGGGGTCGAGCGGATCGAGCAGCTGCTCGGTGTCGAGAACCTGTACGACGCTGATCCCCGCCTCGCTCGCCACTTCGACTCCGCGCTCAAGGCGCATGCGCTCTACAAGCGTGACCGCGACTACATCGTCGAGGACGGCGAGATCATCATCGTGGACGAGTTCACGGGCAGGAAGATGCCCGGCCGGCGCTGGAGCGAGGGCCTTCACCAGGCGATCGAGGCCAAGGAGGGCCTGCGCGTCCAGCGCGAGTCACGAACCCTCGCCACGATCACGTTCCAGAACTACTTCCGGCTGTACGACAAGCTGTCCGGCATGACCGGCACCGCGATGACCGAGGCCGAGGAGTTCCACAAGATCTACGAGCTCGAGGTGGTGGCCATCCCCACCCACCGCCCGATGATCCGTGACGACCTGTCCGACCTGGTGTTCAAGAACGAGACCAGCAAGTTCAACGCCGTGATCGACGAGATCGAGGAGATGACCCAGGCCGGTCGCCCTGTGCTCGTCGGCACGGTGTCCGTTGAGAAGTCCGAAGTGCTGGGCACGATGCTCAAGCGGCGGGGAATCCCGCACGAGACGCTCAACGCGAAGTTCCATGAGCGGGAGGCGGGCGTGGTCGCCCAGGCAGGGCAGCCGGGAGCGGTCACGATCGCGACCAACATGGCCGGACGCGGCACGGACATCAAGCTGGGCGGTGATCCCGCCGGGCTTGCCTCCGCGCTGCTGCACAAGCGCGGCCTGAACCCGGCCGAGGTGGACAAGGCGACCTACGACGAGGCATTCGCCGAGGCAAGGACGACCACCGACGAGGCCCACGAGAAGGTCGTCGCCGCTGGCGGCCTGCACATCATCGGCACCGAGCGGCATGACAGCCGACGGATCGACAACCAGCTGCGCGGCCGTGCCGGCCGCCAGGGCGATCCCGGATCGTCCCGCTTCTACCTGTCACTGGACGACGACCTCATGAAGCGATTCGCCTCGGAGCGGGTGGCGTCGCTGATGGAGCGTCTCGGGCTCGAGGACGACGTGGCCATCGAGTCGGGGCTCGTGTCCAAGACGGTCGAGAGCGCCCAGTCGCGTGTCGAGGGCTTCAACTTCGACATCCGCAAGCGGGTGGTCGAGTTCGACGACGTCATCAACAAGCAGCGCGAAACGATCTACGCCGAGCGCGACAAGGTCCTGCGCAACGAGGACCTGACGGAGACCGTCCGCGAGTTCCTGGACGCGGAGATGGACGCCCTGGGCGACCAGTACGCGGGCGACCTGTCGCCCAGCGAATGGAACCTCGAGGGGCTGGCGGCCGCGCTCAAGGCGATGGGGCTGGAAGGCGCTGGCACGTCGGTGGCGGATCTGGACGAGGCCGCCGCGAGCCGCGAGGATCTCGTGGCGCATCTCCGCGACCTTGCCGACGCGCAGCTGGAGGCCCGGGAGCAGGAGCATGGCGAGGAGGTCTGGTCGCAGGTCGAGCGGTTCGTGCTGCTGCGGACGATCGACAGCCTGTGGGTCGAGCACCTCACCGAGCTCGACGACATGCGCAGGGGCATCGGCCTCCGCGGCTATGCGCAGCAGGACCCGCTCAACGAGTTCCGACGTGAGGCCTTCCGGCTGTACCAGGAGCTGCGGGACCTGATCCGGCGACAGGTGGCCGCCACCATCTTCCGGGTGACCGTGCGGCGGGAGCCGGAGACGGTGCCGCTGGCGGGACCCGGACAGCCTTCGCAGCCGGGTACACAGGCTTCCACCGCGGGAGTGGCCGCTCAACCAGCCGGCACGAACGGCTCCCGACCCGCGACCGGCCGACCGGCCGCGCAACGGCCACCGATCGGTTCCGGCCAGGCGGCCATGCGCCGTCCCGAAGCCGCGCCGATCGGCGGGCTGCCGGCCGATCCGATGCGCGGCGCCCGGGAGGCTCCGGGTGACGCAATGGCCGGCGGGGCCGTTCGGACCGGGTTCACGCCGTCCGGCGGCCGGATCGGACGCAACGATCCGTGCTGGTGCGGTTCCGGCCAGAAGTACAAGAAGTGTCACGGAGCCTGACGCGCGAGAGGATCCGGGAGATCGTGCGCCTGTTGCTTCTTTCCGGTGTCACCGTCGCGCTGGTCGCAGGCGTGACGACGTTCCGCGTCTGGCAGCAGGGAGAGCGCGACGAGCAGCGGCGGGTGGATGCGATTGTCGTGCTCGGTGCCGCGCAGTACGACGGACGCCCGTCCCCCGTGTTCGCTGCTCGCCTGGATCATGCGGTGAAGCTGTTCCAACGAGGCATCGCCAGCTCGTTCGTCGTCACCGGCGGCAAGCTGCCGGGCGATCGGACCACCGAGGCAGCCGTCGCCCGCCAGTACGCCCTGGACCATGACGTTCCAGCGTCCGCGATCTACGGCGAGAACGAGGCCCACAACACGCTCGACTCGCTGCGATCGGTGGCGGCCGAGATGAGGCGGCGCGGCCAGTCCTCGGCCCTGTTCGTGTCGGATCCGACCCACATGCTGCGCGTGCTGCGGATCGCGACGGACCTGGGCATCGATGCCTACGGATCGCCGACCCCCAGCTCGCCGATCCAGCGCGATCTCGGGCGGCGGGCGATGGCCACGCTGCACGAGCTGGGTGCCCTGGCCGTCTACTTCATCACGGGTGGCGCACCGCCGATCGAGCAGCCCGGCGGGTAGCCGATCCTGGTTCGGCACCTCAGGGCGCGTCCACGCGCGTACAGGGTACGCATCGCGCCACTGCGAACCCCGTCGAGACCGCGGCCGGGATTGCGCTGCAATCGTGAACATTTCGTGGTGCAAAAGCGCTTCCCCCCTCTTGGCGTGCGCGAATCCCCCGCCTATACTCGGCCACAGTTCTTCGTTACCAGGGACCGGCGCCGCTGCCCCCACCTCGCGCCCCCGAGCTCTTCAGGTGCCCCGTCCCGATCCGTCACGCCCGATCGACACACGAAGGACGAGAGAGAGGGAGCTGTGAAGCAGGCTGAGGAAGCCCAGTTCGTAGATCTGATCGCGTGCGAACGGGACTGCCGGACCTGCAGCTATGCGGCCGCTCTCGATTGCGATGGCAACTGCGGCATCTGCCCGCACAACGGCTACTGCCCCTGCGTGAACCCCGTCGTCGCCCGAAGCAAGACCGCCCTGCGGCTGATCGAGCTTCGTCCGATCCTGCTCCAGGACCTCCGGGTGCGCACCTGATGGATGCTGCGTCCATCCGCGACCTGGCCGAGCGGATCCGGTCGACCTCGGGGCGTCTTTGACCTCGCCACCAAGGAGGAGCGCGTCGCGGAGCTCGACGCGCGTGCCAGCGAGCCGGACTTCTGGGACGACCAGCGGGCGGCCCAGAAGGTCCTGCGGGAGGCCGAGGGGCTCCGGGCCGAGGCTACGCTCTGGCGCGCGCTCCAGAAGCGGGCTGAAGACCTCGTGGAGCTGGTGGGGCTGCTGGAGGAGACGCCGGACGCGGAGACCGAGGCGGACGTCGAGCGCGAGGCCGCTGACCTCCAGGCGCAGTTCGAGCGCGAGCGTACGCTGCTGCTGTTCTCAGGTGACTACGACGCGAAGAGCGCGGTCCTGACGATCAGCGCTGGCGCGGGGGGCACCGAGGCCACGGACTGGGCCGACATGCTGCTCCGGATGTACCTGCGCTGGTCGGAGCGTCATCGGTTTCGATCGGAGGTGGTGGACTCGCAGGAAGGCGAGCAAGCGGGCATCAAGAGCGCCACCGTGACCGTTGACGGACGCTTCGCCTACGGTTGGCTCCGGGCAGAGCGTGGGGTCCACCGCCTCGTCCGGATCAGCCCCTACGACGCCCAGAAGCGCCGCCAGACGACGTTCGCGCTTGTCGAGGTGATGCCGGAGGCGGACGAGGACGTCGAGATCGAGCTCAACTGGGACGAGATCCGCGTGGACACGTTCCGCTCGTCGGGGGCCGGTGGACAGCACGTCAAGAAGACCGAATTCGGCTATTCGCCTCACGCACCTGCCGACCGGGATCGTCGTGACCAGCCAGAACGAGCGGTCGGCGACCCAGAACAGCGAGATCGCCATCCGGGTCCTCAAGTCGCGGCTCCTGGAGCTGGAGCTGGAGAAAAGCGAGGAGGAGCTGCGCAAGCTGCGGGGCGAGCACGTGACCGCCGGCTGGGGCAACCAGATCCGTAGCTACGTCCTGCACCCCTACCAGATGGTCAAGGATCTACGGACCGGTTACGAGACCTCGAACACGGGGGCCGTGCTCGACGGCGACCTCGACGCCTTCATGCAGGCGGAGCTGGAACGCCTGGCCACCGGCCGGCCCCCGTCGGCCGACGACGTGGTTGACGCAGGGTGATCCTGCCGATGCCCGGGGGGACCATCGAGCGGGCCGGTCGCGTTGCCTACCGGCCGGCCGCGGGCGGACGGACCTCGATGCCTGCACGCGCGTCTGGCAGACAGCCATCAACGACTACATCGGCCGCCTCGGCCAGCCGCGCGCTGCCGGTGACCTGGCGCATCTGCGTCGCCTGTTGGCCACCTGCAGGCGACCGACCCGGACCGATTCTGCGTGGCGACCAGCGACCCGCGGACGATCGGCGGTCGATCCGGATCGTGGGTTCGCCTCGGCCTCCGTCCGCGAGGGCCTGTGGTTCCTGGCCATGCTGTTCGTCTGACCCCGGCGCAGGCCGAGGGGTGGCCGGCGCTCTGGACGGCGCAGGCGGACTGGCTCGACCCGGGTGGCCGGGTCCCGGCCCGGACGACCGCTCGAGCGCGGGATCCGCGCGTGGGCATGTGCACCGATAGCGCCCAGCCCATCTCGAACGCCCTGTACGCGCGTACGGGCATGCGTGCCGCGCATTCCGTCTGGTCACCTCTCGGGCGACGGATCGGCCGCTGGCGCGCCGCTGCCGGGCGCCGCCCCGGCGCTCGAGAGCCGTCGCCGTTCGAGATGGTCGAGGCCGGAGGGCACCGGCGGTGCGCGGCGCCTGGCGACGACGATCGACGGACTCGACCGCGAGCTGCTCGGCGTCGCCCACCCGATCGACCACGCGTTCCTCCGGCCGGAGGGCCGCGCGGGTTGCCTGCTATCGGGACGCGACCGGCCGGCCGCTCGGCTACGGCTACGCGCGTCGAGGCCGGCCGCGTCGGGCCGGTCGCCGCGGTCGACCCGGCGCTCGCACCCCGCGTTATCGGCATCTCGATGTCGGCCGTCGTCCCGCGTCGGGGCGTTCGCCCTGCTGGGTGCGGCGGGACCGCCGACGCGCGCGCTGACGCGCCTGCTCCGGTGCCGGCCTCCGGCTCGATCCCTTCCCGGTCCTCGTCTGCTGGATCGCCCGTTCGCGCGACCTCCCGTCTCGCGATCGCTACCTGCCGATCTCGCCTGGGCCGATCGTCTGAGCGGCCCGGCGCCGCGTTGCCGGTCTCGGCACCCGGTGGTAGCCTCGCGCACGACGTGGCTCCCCTGCCGTGCCCGCGGACGGAGTCGACGCCCATACCGGCGCACCGGCCCCCGTCTCGATCTCCGCGTCACCGAGCAGTCGCAATGACGCGTCGCCCCAGAGCCCGTCGCCGTCCGCTGCTCCGCAGCCGCGTCACTGGCCGCACGGCGGCCACGCGGACGGACCAGCGCCGTCGTCGTCCTGCACGACGTTACGAAGCACTACCCCAATGGCAAGGTGGCGCTGCGCGACGTCGACCTGGTGATTCCCGGAGGGCGACTTCGTCTTCCTGGTCGGCCCGTCCGGCGCCGGCAAGTCCACGCTCATCAAGCTGCTCATCCGCGACGAGCTGGCGACCCGCGGCGACGTCGTCCTCGATGGCCAGGACCTCGCCCGGATCGGCCGGCGGCAGGTGCCCAGGATCCGGCGCAAGATCGGCATCGTCTTCCAGGACTTCAAGCTGCTGCCCACGCAAGTCGGTCTGGGAGAACGTCGCGTTCGCGCTCGAGGTCACGGGCACGCCGCGGCGCCGGATCCGGCCGGCCGTCGACCGCGTCCTGGCCCTGGTCGGCCTGACCGGCCAGGCCGCGCAGCTCCCGACGCAGCTGTCGGGCGGCGAGCAGCAGCGCACGGCGATCGCCCGCGCGCTGGTCCACGACCCGCGGATCATCATCGCCGACGAGCCGACCGGCAACCTGGACCCGCGTCATCAGCTGGGAGATCATCCAGCTGCTGCTCCGGATCAACGAGCTGGGGGTCACGGTCCTGATGGCCACCCACGACGCCGAGGTCGTGACCGCGCTGCGCAAGCGCGTCGTGGCGCTCGAGGAGGGGCGGGTCATCCGCGACGAGACCGGCGCCACCTACCACCGCGAGGACTGAGCAGGTGTTCGCTTTCGTCGTGTTCTCGCCTGCGCCGGGCCTGGCAGGGGTTCTGGCGCAACGCGCTCATGAGCCTCGCCGCCACGCTGACGATGGTGCTGATGCTCCTGCTGCTGGCCGGCTTCTTCGTCCTCCAGAACGTGCCTGCTGGCCAGCCTCTCGTTCGTCGAGCAGAAGGTGGAGGTCGTCGCCTACGTCGAGAACAACGCGACCCAGGACCAGGTCGACGGCCTGGTGGCGACGATGAACGGCGATGCCCGAGGTCGCCTCGGTCGACGTTCGTGACCCGTGACGAGGCGCTGCGTCGATTCCAGGAAGCCCAGGCGGCCCAGGGCCGCGAGGACCTCACCAAGTACCTCGACGCGAACCCGCTGTATGCCAGCCTCAACGTCAAGCTCCGTCATCCCTCGGACCTCGATGCCGTCACGTCGGTGCTTCGGGCGCGACCCGATCGTCCGCAACGTGCTCAACATCGAGGCCCTGGTCGACCGGGTCCTGACCGTGACGACCTTCGTGCGCACCGCCGGCGTCGGCGATGGTCGTGATCGTCGGGATGATCGTGCTGTTCATCATCGTCAACACGATCCGGCTGGCGGTCGTCGCCCGTGCGGAGGAGATCGAGATCATGCGCCTCGTTGGCGCCTCGGACGCGTTCATCCGCTGGCCGTTCGTGTTCGAGGGTGCCCTGGTCGGGCTGCTCGGGCGCGCTGATCACGCTCGGGCTCCTGGCCGCCGGCGCGGAGCCCCTGTCGCAGGCGATGGTGGGCTTCTTCAACGTCCTGCCGCTGCAGCTGGGCTCGGTGGGGCGCGACACCGCGCTGCTTGTCCTGGGAACCGGCCTTGGCCTCGGGGTGCTCGGCTCCTGGGTGTCGGTGCGGACCTACCTCATCCGCTGACCAGTTCGGCCCGAAGGCTCGATTCGCGGGACGGACGGTACGCTTTGGGCCCACAACTCGATCGCCCGTCGCACGTCGGAAAGCTGGCTCATGTCCCTCGAATCAAACCCGCCTGGGCCCGGCGGCCACGAACCGGCCGCTGATCCCGAGCCTGAAGCCGCGCCCGAGACCGAGCCCGCGCCCCGGCTCGGCTGCCCAGCCGGCAACCGGCAGGGCCCCATCGCCTGCGCGATCACGTCGGCCGGCGGTGCTGCTGGTCGCGGGTGCGATCGTCGCGATCCTTGCCGGTGGCGCCCTGTTCTTCTCGGGCTGGACGCTGGGTCGCCAGGCGGCGCTGACGCCCGGGACCCCGGCCGCGGAGGCCGACGCGTTCCAGCCGTTCTGGGACACCTACTACGCGATCACCAACCGGTACGCCGGTGGCAGCGTGGACCGCAAGGCGCTGATCGAGGGCGCGATCCAGGGCATGATCGGAGCCCTCGACGACCCGTACTCGCAGTACCTGAGCCCGGACGACTTCAAGGCGTCGCTCCAGGGCATCGCCGGACAGTTCGAGGGCATCGGCGCCACGATCGGAACGGTCGATGCCGCCGGGACGACCTCGTCCTGTTCCACCCTCGGGCCGGCCTGCCGGCTGTCGATCGTCGCCCCCCTGCCGGGATCGCCGGCGGAGAAGGCCGGCCTGCTGCCGGGTGACGTGATCACGGCCGTCGACGGCACCCCGCTCGACGGGTTGACCGTCAATCAGGCACGCGACCGGATCCGCGGCCCGACGGGACACGGTCGTGACGCTCTCGATCGTCCGTGGCACCGGCACGCCGTTCGACGTCGACGTCGTTCGTGCGGTCATCGTCCAGCCCGAGGTCGAGACCAAGGACCTCGCCGACGGCACCGTCGGCTACATCCGGCTCGCCGGCTTCTCCGACAACGCAGCGAAGCAGTTCGACGCAGGCGGTCCTGCCACGACGTGATCGCCGGGAAGCAGCAGCTGATCGTCGACCTCCGCGGCAATCCCGGTGGGTACGTGACGGCGGCCCGCGACATCGCCAGCCAGTTCCTCGGCCGACGGCACGATCTTCTGGGAGGAGGACGCGACGGGAACGCTGACCGAGACCGCTGGCCCTGCCGGGGGGGCGGCGACCGACCCGTCGATCCGGCTCGTCGTGCTCGTCGATGGCGGATCGGCTTCGGCGTCGCGAGATCGTCGCCGGAGCGCTGCACGATCGCGGCCGCGCGACGCCTCGTCGGCGACCAGGACGTTCGGCAAGGGGACGTCCAGCAGTGGACCCAGCTGGAGGACGACAACGGTGGGTTCCGGCTCACGATCGCGAAGTGGCTGACACCCGACAAGACCTGGATCCACGGCACGGGCATCACGCCGAACGTGGTGGTGACCACGACACCGGCGCGGGCCGGGCGACGACCCGGTGCTCGACGCGGCCCTGCGCTCCCTGGCGCGACCTGCCGGCGACGGGCGGCGACTGCGCCCGAGGTCGCGCGGCCTGAGGTCCGCAACACCGCGCTTGCGCCTCCGTCCGACATCGGGTACGGTCCCCCCGAACGAAAGGAGGTGATGTGCAGTGACAGACAGCGGTAGTTGCTGCACCACCTCGGCGGAGGCCGTCGCCTAGAGGCGGTCCCGGCCGGGTGGTCGGTAGCAATGCGAACGCCGGTCCGGCAACGGGCCGGCGTTCGTGCGTCCCGGGTCCGTGGCCCAGGGACCGGCGCGTGCGACACTGGCCGTCCCGGCCAGACCACCGACCACGGGCCACCCCAGGGGACCCTCAACAGGAGAGCAGCCATGGGCGGCACCATCGCCCAGAACCGCCGAGCGCGGCACGAGTACCACGTCGAGGACACGTTCGAGGCCGGCATCGTGCTGCGCGGCACCGAGATCAAGAGCATCCGCGCCGGCAAGGTGAGCCTCGCCGACGCCTACGCGCGCATCGAGCGAGGCGAGGCCTGGATCGTCGGGCTCCACATCGCGCCGTGGGAATCGGCCGACGTGCGCTTCAACCACGAGCCGAAGCGCCCGCGCAAGCTCCTGCTCCATCGCTGACGAGATCGACGAGCTGCTGGGCAAGACCAAGGCGAAGGGCCTGACGCTCGTCCCGCTCCGCCTCTACATCAACGATCGGGGAAAGGCGAAGCTCGAGCTCGGTCTGGCGCGCGGCAAGCAGACGTGGGATCGTCGCCGCGAGATCGCCGAACGTGACGCCCGGCGCGAGACGGAGCGGGCGGTCTCGGAGGCGCGGCGTCGCTGAGCGGCATCGGCGATGGGAATGACGGCGCCCCGCGTCGTGCGGCCTGCGCTGTCGCAGGGCCGGGACGCAGGACGACAGGAGGCAGGATGCGGCTCGCGCGGATGATCCAGGCGGTGGACGCTCACGCGGCCGGCGAACCCGGGCGGGTCATCGTCGGCGGCGTGCTCGACGTGCCGGGCGCCACCATGTTCGACAAGATGCGCCACCTGGCCGAGCCACGCGCGACGAGCTGCGGCGGCTGATGCTGCGCGAGCCCCGTGGCTATCCGGCGCTGTGCGCGAACGTGATCCTGCCCCCGACCCGCCCGGAGGCCGACGCCGGATACGTGATCATGGAGCAGGTCGAGTACCCGGGAATGTCGGGCACCAACACCATCTGCGTGGCCACGGCGCTGCTCGAGACCGGCATGCTGCCGATGCATGAGCCTGTCACCGAGATCGTGCTGGAGGCGCCGGCCGGATTGATCCGGATCCGTGCGACGTGTGCCAACGGCAAGGTCACGGGGGTCACCTTCCGGAACGTGCCCGCGTTCGCGACCCATCTCGACGTGCCGTCGAGGTGCCGCAGCTGGGAACCGTCACCGTGGACGTCGCCTACGGCGGCATGTTCTACGTGATCGCCGATGCCGAGGCGCTCGGCTTCCGGCTCACCCCGACGAGGGCCGGGACCTCACCCGGGTCGACGGAGATGATCAAGGCCGCGGCTCGCGAGCAGCTGCCGGTCGTCCACCCGGTCCAGCCGGGGTTCACCGGGATCACGATCGGGCAGCTGTCCGGTCCGCCCCACGACCCGCGGACACTCGCGCCGGAACGTGGTCACGGTCTCGACCGGCGAGCTTGACTGGTCGGTGCCGTCGACGTGGACCGGCGTCATCGACCGCTCGCCCTGCGGGACGGGCACGTCGCCAAGATGGCGGTGCTCCACGCCAGGGGTCTCCTGGCGGTCGGCGAGGAGTTCCGGCACGAGGGGATCCTCGGGACGGTGTTCACGGGCCGGGTCGAGGAGAGGCACGGATCGGTGATCGGGACGCGATCGTGCCGTCGATCACCGGGACCGCGTGGATCACGGGGTTCGCGTGCTACGTCGTGGACCCCACCGATCCGTTCCCGGAGGGCTACACCGTGGGTGATCTCTGGTAGGACGGCACCAGGTCGAGCCGGCGCCACCCGGAGGAGACGCCGGCCAGTGGCCGTGGCGAACGCCTATCGCGGCCCGGATCGGGTCCCGGCCTCCCGGTCATCGATCCGCTCGCGGAGGTCGTCGCCCGCGTTGCCGAGGTCCTTGCGGATCTCGTCACCGGCGTTGCCGACCTTGTCGGCGAGGTCGTCGCCATCCCGGTTGCGCCACGCCTTCCTGGCCTCCGTGTCGGCCTCGCGCAGGGTCTTCTTTGCGTCGTCCATGTCGTTGCTCCTTGAGTTCCTGGTCCGGTGGCCGGCCGGCAGGCCGGTCGCCGGTGGGTGTCTGGTTGCGCTGCCCGTGTGGTTCGCTGCCCGTGTGTCGACCGCGCCCGTTAGACCGCTCGCCGATCCGACAGCAGCTGCAGGACGAAGACCGCCAGGGCCACGACCAACAGCAGATGGATGAGACCACCGCCGATCGAGCCGATCAGCCCGAGCAGCCAGAGGACCAGCAGGACGGCGATGAGCGCCCAGAGCATCGTGAACACCTCCTTGGGGCGGTCGCCGCGAAGGGGGGCGACGAAGCACGCTCCAGGGACCGTACGCCGCTCGCCCTTGCCAGCCGGGTCGCGCAATCGTCGAGCACGTTGCACCTGTCTCGCAGTCCCGCCGGCGCGGCGAGGGATCAGCGCAGCAGGTACCGGCGGCTGAGCGGAACCTCCGTCACGGGTTCCACGGCCAGCCTGTGGCCGGCCAGCGCGACGGCACCGGTCTGGAGGTCGATGTCCACGGGTGCCACCGCGCGGTTGGCGTGCAGCGAGCTCCGGGTCAGGCCCCGCACGCCCGAGACCGCGACCAGGGTTCGAGCCGTCCGCAGGACGGCGGCCAGGCGCGGTCGGTCGGCGGCGCTGGACACGAATGTGACGGAGATTCGCGGCGCCGCGCTCGTCGTACCACCCCAGTCCGCCTGGAAGCGCGTCGGCTCGGCCCGCTCCAGGGAGGCGTTGCCCTCGCCCAGGGGTCCCCAGGCCGGGAACCCGCCCTTGAACACCCACTCGGGCTTCACGCCGAAGAAGCCGGGCCTCCACAGCACGAGGTCAGCCAGGCGGCCGGCCCGGAGCGTGCCCACGTGGTCCGCCAGGCCGTGGGTGATGGCCGGCTCGACCGTCACCTTGGCCAGGTAGCGCAGGACACGGGCGGTGTCGTCGCGGTCGTCGGGATCGAGCAGGCCCGGGTCGTCGGGCAGGCCGGGCACGCCGGCCGATGCCTCCGACCGCCGCCACGCCTTCATCACGTGCGCCAGCTGGAACGTCCGGCGGACCGTCTCGCCGATCCGGCCCATGCCCTGGGAGTCGGAGTTCATGATCCCGATCGCGCCCAGCTCGTGGAGTGGTCCCTCCGCCGCCATCCGCGGCCTCGAGCACGCGCTCGCGGACCAGCTCCAGGTCGCCGGGCACGTCCCACGCCAGTCCGTGGTTGAGCACCGTCATCGGCACGTGCTCGACGGCCGTGTGGACACCGAACGGGATCGTCGGCGTCGTGGACGAGCACAGGATCGACCGCTCGCGCACCAGGCCCAGCAGGTCCGGCACGTGGCCGCCGCCGGTCCCTTCGACGTGATAGGCGTGGACGGTCCGACCGGCGATCGCCGCCACCGTGTCCTCGAGCTCGGCTGACTCGTGCAACCCGTCGGTGTGCAGGCTGACCGTGAGGTCGTGTGCGTCCGCGTAGCGCAGGACATGGTCGATCAGGTCCGGGTAGGCGCCGTTGTCCTCGTGGATCTTGAACCCGAGCGCACCCGCCTCCACGAGGGCGTCGAGATGCGAATCCTCGGCGGCGCGCGCGCCTGCCTGCATCCCGACGTTGACCGGCCAGCCCTCCAGGCCCGCCAGGGTGCGCTCCATCGCGAACGGCGGCTCCTCGAACCCGGCCGTGATCAGGGTCGTGACCCCCGCGGCAAGCGCCGGTGACAGCAGGTTCGGGCCGATGGTGTGCACGTGTGTGTCCACGGCACCGGGCGTCACGATGAGGCCATAGGCCATGAACGACTTGGTGTGCGGCCCGATGACGAGGTCGACCCCGTCGCTGATCTCCGGGTTGCCGGACCTGCCGATGCCGGCAATCCGGCCGTCCTTGATGCCGATGTCGGCCTTGACGACGCCGATCACCGGGTCGATGACGAGCGCTCCGGCGATGAGCATGTCGAGCTCCGACGGCCCCGCCGCCGCGTCCCACTGGGCCATCCGGCTGCGCAGGTTCTTCGCATAGCCCCAGATCGGCTCGTCGCCGCGGGCGGTCCGATCCTCCGCGACCCGGACCCACAGGTCGGAGTCGCCGAGGCGCACCCGGTCGCCGGTGGTGGGGCCGTAGCGGGCGCGGTACTCCGTTGCCGAGAGGCGGATCATCGTTCCCCGCCCGGAGCGTCGGTGGTGCGTTCCTCGCCCGAAGCGGGCTCGCCGGCGTATCGCACGAGGCGGACGGTCTTCGTCTCGCCCGGCTCCCAGCCCATGTAGGCACCGGCCGGCAGGTCCAGGCGATATCCGGCGGTCGCGGCCCGATCGAACACCAGGCGCGTGTTTACCCGGTGAAACGGGAAGTGCGACGAGACGCGGATGCGCCGGGAGGACCGGCTCGTGACGATGACGCTGATCGCCGTCCGACCGGCGTTCAGCTCCACGTCGGCGCCGTCACCGATCACCACGGCTCCGGGCCCGAGCGGGTCCGGGGGCGTGCCGCGGTCGAGCGGATCGACCAGCGCGATCAGGCGCGTCCCATCGCCCAGCAGCACCTCGAGCCGGACCTCGTCCAGCAGCTCGCGCACGCCACCCAGGACATCCTCCGTCGATACCGCGGCGCGCCCCGCGGCCTCGACCTCCGCATACGTCCCACCGTCCCGTGCCGCGTCGAGCATCGCATCGCAGATCAGGGCGACCGCCTCGGGCTGGTTGAGCAGCACTCCGGTCGCGCGCCGACGGCGGGCAAGCTCGGCCGCAACGAAGATCTGGAGCCGGTCGTCCTCCCACGGGATCAGGCGCATCCCGCGATGGTAGCGGCGAGTCAGGCGTCCGGTTCGAGCACGGCGACCGACCAGGCCGGCAGCAGGATGCCGGTCGGATCGAGCACGATCCCGTTCGCCGATGCGAGCGTCATCCGCCGTGACACCGGTCCGCCGAGCGGCACATGCCGCGGGACCGACCCGAGATTGCACGCGATCTCGAGCGAGCCCCGCACGACGATGATCCAGCGGGCTCCGTCGTCGAACGCGACGGTGGGTCGCGAGCCGTCTCGCAGCTCGGGGCGCGATGCCCGGAACGCGATGAGCTGGCGGTACCAGGCGAGGATCGAGGCATGTGGCTCCGTGGCGCGCTCGGACCAGTCGAGCCGCGATCGTTCGAACGTCTCCGGGGCCTGGGGGTCCGGGACCTCGACGCGGCCGCCGCATGGAGGCCGGGAACTCCGCCCGCCTGCCGTCGCGCACCGCCGTTGCGAGCGCCTCGTCCGCATGGTCCGTGAAGTATTGGAACGGGCTGGATGCGGCCCACTCCTCCCCGGCGAACAGGAGCGGGACGAAGGGCCCGAGCAGGCTCAGCGCCGCGCCGGCCTCGAGCGCCGGCGGCGAGACCAGGTGGCCGAGACGCTCACCGAGGGCGCGATTGCCGACCTGATCGTGGTTCTGCAGGAAGCCCACGAACCGGGTCCCCGGGAGATCGCCGACCGGGCGGCCGTGGGACCGGCCGCGATACGCCGAGTACCGTCCGTCATAGACGAACACCCGTCGCAGGGACGCCGCGACATCGGCGATCCCGGCGTACTGAGCATGGTAGCCGTCGGCCTCGCCGGTGAGGGCCACGTGCAGCGCGTGCCGGAAGTCGTCGTTCCATTGCGCATCGAGGCCGTAGCCACCCGTCGACGGGTCGCGCACCAGCCGCGGGTCGTTGAGGTCACTCTCCGCGATGACCACCAGCCGCCGGCCCAGCCGCGCGCCGAGCGAGTGGACCGAGGCCGCCACCGCCTCGAGGATCGAGGTGGCCGACTGGTCGAAGATCGCATGCACGGCATCGAGTCGCAGGCCGTCGGCGTGGTAATCCTCGAGCCACAGGCGGGCGTTGTCGAGGACGAAGCCGCGGACCTCGTCCGATCCTCGCGCATCGAAGTTCATGGCATTGCCCCACGGCGTGTGGTAGCGGTCCGTGAAGTAGGGCGCGTAGCGTCCGAGGTAGTTTCCGTCGGGACCCAGGTGGTTCCAGACCACATCGATGAGCACCGCGAGACCCTGGGAGTGGCAGGCATCGACCAGCCGCTTGAGGCCATCGGGTCCGCCGTACCCGTGATGCGGAGCGAACAGGTCGACCCCGTCATAGCCCCAGCCGCGCGAGCCCGGGAACTCGGCCACGGGCATCAGCTCCACGTGGGTGACCCCGAGATCAGCGAGCGCGCCGAGGCGGTCGATGACGCCGTCGAAGGTTCCAGCCGGGCTGAACGTCCCGACGTGGAGCTCGTAGATCACGGCGTCAGCCAGCGGCGGTGCTCCCCAGCCAGCGTCTGACCACCGGAACGCGGCGTGGTCGACGGTCCGTGACAGGCCGTGGACGCCATCCGGCTGCCAGGGCGAGCGGGGATCGGGTAGCGGTCCCTCCCCATCGAGCACGAAGCCGTAGTCCGATCCGGCTCCCGCCGGCACGTCGACCGACCACCACCCCGCGTCATCGCGGGCCATCGGGACCCGGGACAGGCGGTCGCGGTGGGACCGCCCATTGCTCGTCCCCGACGGCGCGACCGCCAGCTCGACGCGCTCGGGTCGCGGGGCCCA
The DNA here is from genome assembly GCA_963732805.1 of uncultured Chloroflexia bacterium. Lineage (GTDB taxonomy): Bacteria > Chloroflexota > Limnocylindria > Limnocylindrales > CSP1-4 > CAIXZV01. The sequence continues at coordinate 146,332 of CAVTAW010000002.1, read as the reverse complement.
CACGCGGAACGACGTCACTGCCGCTCCGCGCGGACCAGCAACGCGACCGGGAAGCGGCCCAGCAACCGGGAGGCAGCCACACCACCCGTCGCGGACCGGCGGACTACGTGGGAATCACCGCTCAGTGCGTCCCGCCAGCGGCCCTGCGGAAGGGCCACCGTGGTGTCCGCCCAGCCGTCCTCCTGGCGGGCGGTGAGCCGGGGGGTCACCGTCGCGACCCGCCCGGAGCGGAGGAATGCCACGACATGGTGGGCTCGCGCACCGGTCACGGCCAGCGGCTCGTAGGTCGCGGCGGGACCGAACGTCTCCGGTTGACCGGCACGGACGGCGAGTGCGGCGTGGAGCACGAACATCTTGGGCGACCCGGGATCGGTGGGGTCGTCGAGGCGGTCGGACAGTGCCTGGGGGGACGGTCGCGCGGCGCCAATGAGCTCGCGCAGGACACGGCGTCGTAGCCTGAAGTCCAGCGGCCGGCGGTTGTCGGGATCCACGAGGCTGAGGTCCCACAGGTCCGTCCCCTGGTAGATGTCCGGAACGCCGGGAGCCGTCAGCTTGACCAGCAGCTGGGCGAGGGCGTTGATGCGTCCCGGGCGCAGCACCCGGGCGACGAAGCGCTCGAGCGACCCAATGAACCGCGCGTCCTGCAGGACGCTCTCGGCAAACCCTTGGACCGCGGCCTCGTAGGCGTCGTCGGGGCTCGTCCATGACGTGCGGAGCTTCGCCTCTCGCAGGGCCTTGGCCAGGTAGGGTCCCAGGCGGTCCATCCCGATCGGCCACGCGCCGACCAGCGTCTGGTAGAGCAGGTATTCCGCGAAGCCGTCCGGCCCCGCGTCCGTTCGGTACGGCCGGCCGATGCCCTGCCACTCCTCCACGACCCGGGCCCACTCGTCCGGGATCTCCGACAGGACGTCGAGCCGTGTCCGGACGTCCTCGCTGCGCTTCGTGTCATGGGTGGAGGTCGTGAGCATGCCCAGCGGCCATCGCTCCTGGGCGAGCCGGTTCGAATCGTGGAACTCGGCCGGCGTCGTGCCGAAGGTGCCGGGATCGCCGCCGACCTCGTTGAGCGCCAGCAGCCGGAGATCCCGGTAGAAGGCGGTGTCCTCGAGACCCTTCGCCATGACCGGGCCGGTCAGCTGCTGGAAGCGGAGGGCGAGCTCCTCCTCAAGCTCGTCGCCCGGCCTGCGGAGGAGCAGCAGGTCGCCCAGGATGTCGAACAGGTCGGCGGGCAGGTCGGGCCGGAGCGTCTTCGCGGTCTCGATCGCCGTGGCCACGACGGCCTCGTCCTCGGGCGCGACCTGGGCGATCCTGCGGCCGTCGTCGGCGACCTCGATCCGCACATAGGTCCGATAGACAGGAAATGCGACGAGCACGGCGCGGAGCGCCTCGTGGAGATCGTGCCGGGTGTGGTCGCGATGCCGGCGCAGGCGCTCGAGGACATCGAGCATGAGCGCCGTGAGCCGTCCGAGCTCGGAACCCAGGACCTCGTCGAGCACGGCCTGCTTCGAGGCTCGCGCGATGTCCGCGAACACCCGCGTCTCCCCGGTGACCCGCGCCTGGATGTCCGACATCGCCTGTTCGCCGCCCGGGTCGATGAACAGCCCGTTCACCCGGCGCAGGAACTCGTAGCCGCTCGTCCCCGCAACGGGCCAGCTGCGGCGCAGCTCCTCGCCCGGCTCCAGGATCTTCTCCACCACGATCCAGGCCCGGGGGCTCGCCCAGCGCAGGCGACGAAGGTAGCCCTCGGGGTCCAGCAGCCCGTCGGGGTGGTCGATCCGCAGCCCGTCGAGGACACCTGCGGCGAGCCACTCGAGGACCAGGGCCTGGGTCTCGGCGAACACCCGCGGGTCCTCGATCCGCAGCCCGACCAGGGTCGTGACGTCGAAGAAGCGCCGGTAGCCCAGATCGCGCCGCGCGGCGCGCCACCAGGACAGCCGGTAGTTCTGCCGCTCGAGCATGCGGTCGAGGACGTCGACATCGGCGTTGGTCGCGGCGACGGCTGCCTCGATGGCCTCCGCGACACCCGGATCCGCGGCGGCCAGCACGACCACCCGCTCCTCCAGCACCTCCTTGTCCCTGTGGCGTCGCTCGCGCAGGATCGGATCCACGACGGTCGAGTGCGGGAGAGCGCCGAAGGCGTCGGCGAGGAAGGCGAGCTCCGCCGAGCCGGCACGCTCGGCGGCCAGCGCGAGCAGCTCGTCCAGGCTTCGTGGCGCGACCGGGAAGCGCTGTTCGTGATAGCGGATCGTGAATTGCCGGCCATCCCACTCCAGGCGCAGGTCACCCGCCTCCAGCACCCGCCCGTAGTGATCGCCGAGTACGGGCAGCAGGACCCGTTCCCGCAGGTGGGGCTCGGGGTGTGCCCAGTCCACGTCGAAGGTCATCGCCCACCGGCTGGCCGGTCCGTTCTCGAGGACGTCCCACCACCACGGGTTCTGGGGCCCGATCGCCATGTGATTCTGGGACGACGTCCAGCACCTGGCCCAGCCCGTGCCTGCCCAGCGCTGCGGAGAAGCGGGCGTGGCCATCCTCGCCGCCGAGCTCCGGGTTGACCTGGCGCGGATCGACGACGTCGTAGCCGTGCAGGCTGCCGGGCATCGCGCGGAGATAGGGCGAGGCATAGACGTGGCTGACGCCCAGCGCTTCCAGGTACGGCGCCATCGCCGCCGCGTCGTCGAAGGTGAAGGTCGGCGTGAGCTGGAGCCGGTACGTGGCCCTCGGATCCACGCGACGGGGACCCGCGGCGTCTGCGACCGGGGGGCCATCGCCCGGCGCCCTGGGCGTCGCCACGTCTAGGCGACCCGTCGCAGCACGACGATCGAGTGGGCCGCGAGGGCGACCACCTCGCCCGGCCAGCAATTCGGGCCGTCGGCAGGAAACGCGTCCTCCGCGGCGGTGTCGAGCACGATCTGCCACCGCTCGCCGCGCTCCGGCGGCAGCGTGGCGCCGACCGGCTCGCCGCGGGCGTTGAACAGGACGTAGAACGTGTCGTCCCGGATCGGCTCGCCCCGCTCGTCGCGGGTCGGGATCGCATCGCCCGAGAGCAGCACCCCAAGGTCCCGGACGTGGCCCACGCCCCAGTCCTCCTCGGCCATCTCCACGCCCTCGATGGTGAACCACTCGATATCGGCGAGGTCCGAACCGTGGATCGGCTGACCCTGGAAGAACCGCCGACGCAGGAACACCGGGTGGTCCAGCCGGAATGCGATCAGCTGCCTGGTGAACTCGAGGAATCCCTCGTCGACGGTCGACCAGTCGAACCACGAGATCGGGCCGTCCTGGCAGTAGGCGTTGTTGTTGCCGCCCTGGCTGCGGCCCAGCTCGTCGCCACCAAGCAGCATCGGCACCCCCTGTGACAGGAATAGGGTCGTGAGGAGGTTCCTGCGCTGCCGTCGCCGCAGGCCCAGGATCGTCGGGTCGTCGGTGGAACCCTCGATCCCGCAGTTCCACGACCGGTTGTGACTCTCGCCGTCGCGATTGTGCTCACCGTTGGCCTCGTTGTGCTTCCCGTTGTACGAGACGAGGTCGCTGAGCGTGAACCCATCGTGGGCCGTGACGAAGTTGATGCTCGCGTACGGCCGGCGACCGGTTCCCTCATAGAGGTCGGAGCTGCCGGTGAGGCGATAGGCGAAATCGGCCATCGCGCCGGGCTCGCCGCGCCAGAAGTCACGAGCGGTGTCCCGGTACCGCCCGTTCCACTCGGACCACAGGACCGGGAAGTTGCCCACCTGGTAGCCGCCCTCACCGACGTCCCACGGCTCGGCGATCAGCTTGACCTGGCTGATCACCGGATCCTGGTGGATGAGGTCGAAGAACGCGGACAGCCGATCCACGTCGTGCAGCTCCCGGGCCAGCGCCGAGGCAAGATCGAACCGGAAGCCGTCGACATGCATCTCCAGGACCCAGTACCGGAGGCTGTCCATGATCAGCTGGAGCACCTGCGGATGGCGGGGGTTGAGGCTGCTCCCGGTCCCGGTGTAGTCCATGTAGTGGCGCTGGTCCCCGTACATCAGCCGGTAGTACGCGGCGTTGTCGATGCCCTTGAAGGCGAGCATCGGCCCCAGGTGGTTGCCCTCCCCGGTGTGGTTGTAGACCACGTCGAGGATCACCTCGATCCCCGCCTGGTGGAGCGACCTGACCATCGCCTTGAACTCGCCCACCTGGTCGCCTGACTGACCGGTGCTCGCGTACTCGTTGTGGGGCGCGAGGAAGCCGATCGAGTTGTAGCCCCAGTAGTTCCGCAGACCTCGGTCGACCAGGCGCTGGTCGTGGACGAACTGGTGGACGGGCATCAGCTCGACGGCCGTGACGCCGAGGGACTGGAGATGCTGGATCGCCGCCGGGTGGCCGAGGCCCGCATACGTGCCACGCAGCGCCTCGGGGATGTCCGGGTGCGTCCGGGTGAAGCCCTTGACGTGGACCTCGTAGATCACGCTCTCGTGCAGCGAGCGCCGGGGTGTGCGGTCCTCGGACCAGTCGAAGAACGGGCTGATGACGACCGAGCGGGGCACGTACGGAGCGCTGTCGCGATCGTCGCGCTCGTCGGGCTTGCCGGCGCGATACGGATAGCAGGCGTGGTTCCAGGTGACCTCACCCTCGATCGCCTTCGCATACGGATCGAGGAGCAGCTTGGCGGCGTTGCAGCGCAGGCCCTGCGCGGGGTCCCATGGTCCGTGGACCCGGAAGCCGTAGCGCTGCCCGGGCGTGATGGTCGGGAGGTAGCCATGCCAGATGTGCCCGGTCATCTCGGGCAGCTGGTGGCGAGTCTCCTGGCCGTCGGGATCGAACAGGCACAGCTCGACGCGTTCGGCAACCTCGGAGAACAACGCGAAGTTGGTGCCGGCGCCGTCGAACGTCGCCCCCAGCGGGTAGGGGCGGCCGGGCCAGATCAGCGAGGGCTCCGCCTGCGGTTCGGGCGCTGGCTGGCCGGCGGGCACGGAGGGCCCGACCGGCTGCCCGGGGGCATGGGCATCCATCCCCACGGGCACCTCCCTTCGCTTCCTCGGGCCTTTGACGTCCTCCGAGGATAGCCCGTCTGCTCCGGGCGGGGGCATGGTCGACTCAGTCAGCGGCGGCGGATCACGGCCGCCAGGAACGCGAGCAGGCCGCCGGCGAGGATCAACCGTGAGACGAGCAGCATGACGGCGGACACGGCGAGCGAGTGCGGCATCGATCCGATGCTACGCGGATGAGGAAACGGGTGCGATCGGCGCGTGGCCCGATGCGGTGACCGGTGCTACGATTCGCCGCCCGGACGATGGTTCGGACCTGTGGGGATGCGTGGTTTCGACAGGGTCTGGCTGTCAGGGAACGCGAGCCGAGGTGCCGTCAGGCCTCGCTAAACAGGCGGCAAAACGAAGTAACTGCCAACAAGCAGCCTGCTCTCGCCCTCGCCGCTTAGGCGGTAAGGTGAGCGTGGAAGCGGCCTCCCCTCCGCGGGCCGTGGAAGCGTCACTCAGCGGAGGTGCGACCCGGATGAGCGCCACGTAATCCGGGGCCAAGCCCGATCTAGGGACACGTGACTGGGCCGAACGGAAGCCTGCCGATGGGCGTCCGACCGGCTGACGAAAACCATCGGACACGCTCGTAGTGGTTCCTGGCGAAGGGTTCTGGACGGGGAGTTCGACTCTCCCCCATCTCCACCAATCGTCCGATCGTTCATGTCCGGCGCGTGGCATCCCCCGGTTGCGAGCCGATCCTGGCCCGATCGCCCACGCTCACCCGGCCCGTCGCACCGCCGTCACGTACCAGTTGTGCGGCATGCCCGGCATCGTCGCCGGGATGACGGGCAGGGTCCACCGACCGTAGCTGGCGTCCGCGGCGCCCGGCTGCGTGAGGCTCGCCGACCATCCGCGCGCCTCCAGGAAGCCCACCGGAGCCTCCATCGACCCGATCCAGGGCGCGCCCAGTGACGCCTGCATGTCCACCCAGGCCTTCGTGTACGGGGACGTCAGCACCAGGCCGTTGATGATGTCGAAACCGATCCGGCTGCCCGGGGCGGCAAGGCCCGAGACCTCGTCCATGAGGCGGACGATGGCGTCGCCGGGCAGGTAGAACAGGAATCCCTCGAGCAACCAGACGGCGGGACGGCGCGGATCGAAGCCCGCGGCGATCAGGCGGTCCGACCAGGGTGCCTTGAGGTCCGCGTCGATCACTCGGCGCGTGCAGCGTGGAGCCGCACCAGCGGACCCGAGAACCTCCGCCTTGCGCGCGAGCACGTCGCGTCGGTCGAGCTCGAAGACCACCGTCCCGGCCGGCCAGTCGAGGCGGCAGGCCCGCGTGTCGAGACCCGCCGCGAGCAGTGCCACCTGGCGGATCTCGGGGTCAGCGAGCTGCTCGATCAGCCAGTCGTCGAAGTACCGCGTGCGGATTGCGATGGGCGCCACGCTGTCGGACGACCGGTCGGCGAGCCACGCTGCGCCCGCGACCCCCGCGAGCTGCTCCGCCCACGGGTCGCGGACCAGGCCGTCCTCGCGGCTCGACTCCATGGCCCGCACAGCCGCGGTCCATTGCGCGGTCACGCCCAGCGGGCCCGTCTCGATCGCGGTCTGGCGCATCTGGTCGTCCCTCCCATGCCCGGGCAGCCCACCAGGCTGCCAACACACCCGGTGGCGCCCGGACGATCGCACCTTCGGCTCGTGGACGCACGGGCCGGATGCCCCGGTCCGGCGACCCGATGGTCAGCCGCGGGCCTGGTCGTGCGTCAGCCAGGTGGCGGTGAGCACCGCGCCCGCGAGGAGGACCATGCCCGCGATCCATGCGGCGGCGGCGAGCAGGAGCGCCTGGTCCACGCGACGCTCCACCTCGCGCAGTGACCGCCCGACGAGCACTGATCCGCCAGACCAGCCGACCGCGACGGACGCGATCCGGACGCCGCGGCGAGGCTGCCAGGTGACGACGTCCCGCCCCGAGGAGCGAGCGGTATCGAGCACGCCGAGCGGCGGCACCGGCGGCACTCCGTCGAGCCGCCCCGTCGCGGCGAGGACCGTGCCCGATGCGTCGTACACGACGAGGAACGGGGCGAGGCTGACGCCGACGTCCACGGGGTCGCTGCCGGCGAGGCCGACCACCGCGCTCCCCGGCCCGGCAACCGAGACCGGGGCGGCACCCGCGTCGAGCGCGCGGGCCGCGTCCTCCGCGAGCTGGATCTGGGGGTCGTTGGCGCCGCTCCGGAGCAGCTGCTGCGAGACGACATACGCGAGGGCGCAGGCGACGGTCAGGGCGACGGCGGCGGGAAGGGCGCGGGCGACAAGGTGTCGGATTGCCAACGGGAGCCTCCTCGTAGGGATCCTCTGACGATCCTCTGCTCGCCGGTGCAACGGGGTGGACCGGGACCCAGAGGGCGCTCAGGCGGCCTGCGCAGCCGGCTCTACGCTCGTGTGGTCGGCGTCGCCGAGCGCGACGTACAGCTCTTCCTCCTGGGCCATGTGGAGACGGAGGATCGCGTCGAGCCCGTACAGGACGCGCCGGAGGTCGGTCAGGTCCTCCGGACCCGGACCGGCGGGACCGATCTCGCGCACCAGCCGATCGGTGAACCGGACGAGATGGAAGATCTCGGTGTGAGTCCGGTGGAGGGCGGCGGTCACATCGTCGTTGCCCACCGCGCGGGCCAGCAGCGGGAACACCTCGCGGTCTTCGTGCTCCTCGTGGGGGACCAGCGTCTCGAGCAGGAACACCCGGAGCTGCTGAAGCTCTTCGGCCGCGTCCGCCGGCGGCATCGATCCCAGGCGATCGGCGAGAACACGGATCCGGGCGATCGGTCCTGCGAGCTCGCGATGCTCGGTGCTGAGCCTGGCGCCGAGCTCCGCCCACCCGGGCACCCGGGGAACCTGCTCGAGGCCGCCGCTGAGCGCGCGGAGCGCGTTCAGGATCACCACGACGTCGATCAGCTCCTGGATCACCGCTCCGGCAACCGGCGCGAGGACCCCGCTCGTGGCGACCAGCATCGCGACCAGCGACAGGCCCATCCCGGCGATGACGCTCTGGAGCGCGATGAAGCGGGACCGGGAGGCGATCCGGATCGCCTCCGGCAGCCGATCGAGCCGGTCGACGGTGATCACCAGGTCTGCCGCCTCGGAGCTGGCCGTCGCGCCGCGAGCTCCCATCGCGACGCCCACATCCGCGGCGGCGAGGGCCGGCGCGTCGTTGATCCCGTCGCCGACCATGACCAGGATGCCCTCGGCGGTCTCGCGCTCCTCACCCACGGCCTCGACCTTGTCGGCCGGGGTCCGCTCGGCCAGCACTGCATCGGCCCCGATGGCTGCCGAGACCATGTCCGCCACGCCGTAGTGGTCGCCCGTCACCATCACGACCCGTCGCACGCCCGCCCGGCGCAGGGATCGGATCACTCGCGGCGTCTCGGGGCGAATGGGATCGTCGAGCACGAGGGCGCCGACCAGCTGATCGCCGGCCGACACGTACACGCCCGTGGCGCCCTCGAGCGTGACCCGCCTGCGGACGTCGCGCGCCCAGGACGGGAGGCTGATCCCGGCCGTCGCGAAATCGGCCGTGCCGACGCGGACCTCGACGCCGTCAACACGCCCCGCGATCCCCGCGCCCGGGATCTCCGTCGCGTCGGTGGGCAGCCGCAGGGTGACGCCACGCTCGCGGGCACCGGCGACGATCGAGGAAGCGAGCACATGGGGCGACACCTGCTCCAGCGATGCCGCGAGCAGCAGCACCTCGTCGGCTCCTCGGCCGGGCGCAACGGCAATGTCCGCGAGATGTGGGCGCCCGGCCGTGAGCGTGCCGGTCTTGTCGAACAGCATCACGCGTGCCCGGGCGATGGCCTCCAGCGCCCCGCCACCCTTCACGATGATCCCGCGCTTGGCGGCGCGGCTGATCCCGGCGACGATCGCGATCGGTGCCGCCAGCAGCAATGGGCATGGCGTCGCAACGACCAGCACGGCGAGCGCCCGCACCGGGTCGCCGGACACGATCCAGGCGAACCCTGAGATGGCCAGCGTCAGCGGCACGAACAGCAGCGCGTAGCGGTCGGCCAGCCGGACGAACGGCGCCTTCGACGACTGCGCCTCCTCGACCAGGCGCACGATGCCCGCGTAGGTGCTTCGCTCCGCGGTGGCGGTGGCGACGAGATCGAACGGCGCGCCCGCGTTGACCGTCCCGGAGCTCACCGGATCCCCCACCTCGCGCGATGCCAGCCGCGACTCCCCGGTGAGCGCCGATTCGTCGAGCACGGCGGCCGCCCCGACGATCATGCCGTCCACCGGCACCACCTCGCCGGGCTTCACCAGCAGCCGGTCGCCCTCGAGCACCTCCGCGATGGGCCGGTCCGCGATGGCCTCATCCTCGTAGCGGTGGACCGTCCTCGGCGCCCTGGAGACCAGGGCCGACAGCTCCCGGTGGGCGCGCCCGTCGGCGTAGCGCTCCAGCCAGTCGCCCGTGGCGAGCATCACGGCGATCACCGCGGCGGCCAGCGACTCGCCCAGGAGCAGCGCCCCGCCGATGGCCAGCACGGCGATCACGTCGACCCCCGCCTCTCGCCTGATCAGGTCCCTGACGATCGACACGGCCAGCCAGGCGCCGACCACGAAGGCGGGCGCCGTCCAGGCCCAGCCGGCCACCTCGTCGTGCCCGGCGGCGATCGCGGCCAGCCCCAGGACCAGACCCCCGACGGTCAGTGGAAGCAGCAGGCGCCCGACGAACGCCTCGAGGGACAGCAGCAGGCGCGTCACGTTCATCCGCCTGACCGCGTGCCGGCAGCAATCAGCCCGTCCGCCCACGCCCCGACGCCAGGCCAGACGCGATCGACCCCCGCGGCCCTGAAGGCCTGGGCAGGGGTGGTGACGCCAACCGCCGCGAACCGGGCCCCCGCCGAGCGGGCCATCTCGAGATCCGTGATCGTATCCCCCACATACACCGCGTCCGCCGCCGCGATGCCCAGCTCGTCGAGGGCGCGCAACAGCGCCTCCGGGTGTGGCTTCCCGTTGCTGACGTCGTCGGCGAACAGCGTGGCCTGGAACAGGCCGTCAAGGTTCAGCCGCGACAGGTTGGGCTCCACCACCCCCCGCGTCGACGCCGTCACCAGACCCAGCCGGACGCCCCTCCGATGAAGGCGACGCAGGGCTCCGCGGGCCCATGGAATGGCACGCGGGCGACCACGCTGCATCTCCTCGCTCCAGCGAGCGGCCAGCCGGTCCCACTGGGCCTCCGGGACGCCGAGCTCACGGTATGACCGCCGCCAGTCCGGTGTGTACCGCTCCCGAAACCACGTCCTGTCGAGGGTGATCCCCAGCTCGCCCAGGACGGTGACATTGGCACGGTAGATGAGGGGAAGCGAATCCACGATCGTGCCGTCCCAGTCGAACAGCGCGGCTGCGGGCAGGTGATGGTCGGACGGCATGCCGAGATCGTAGGCCAGGCCCAGCGCGGACGCGGTGTCCAACGGCCCCCGAACGGCAGTCGGGAATGCCCGCTCAGGTCGTGATTCCGAGGCCGATCGCCACCACGCCGAACCCGCCGATGACCAGCGCGGACAGGATGTTCAGCCGGCGGATGACGCGCGGTGTCAGCCTCGTTCGGAGGCCCGCGACGAGCCCGGTCAGGATTGCCCACCACGCGGCGGAGCCCGTGAACACCCCGATGACCACGGCTGCGGCTCCCGCCGGCCCCCCGGTGCCCGCGCCGATGCTCGCGAACAGGGCGGCAAATGACAGGATCGTGGCCGGATTGGTGAGGGTGAGGCCGACCATCATCGCCCAGGCGGCGACCCGGCCCTCACGAACGCGACGGCCGCCGCCGCCGCGTGCAGCTGGCTCGACCGCCGCGTCGCTCCGGGCGCGCATACCGAGGGGGTCCGAGGCCATGGGCGACGAGGGCAGCGTCTCGTGCAGCGCCCGGGCGGCCAGCCCCAGCAGCACGGCGCCACCCACGATCCCCAGGAGTCGGTCGATGCCGACGAGCAGCTCCGTGAGCGCCGTCAGGCCGAACGCGGCAATCGCACCGTACGACGCGTCCGCGGTCGCAACCCCCAGGCCGGATGCGAATCCGTAGCCCCAGCCGCGGTCGATCGTTCGGCGGATCACGAGCAGACCGATCGGTCCGAGCGCAAGGGCCACGGCGAAGCCGATCGCGAGACCGCGCAGGAACAGGTCGAGCGGCATCGGGCCCATCAGGTGAGCGTAGATCTGCGGACGCGCCCCTGTGCGGCCGGCCGGCCCAGATCGGTCAGGGAGCCGGCGACGGCTTCGGGGAGCCGGCCCGGTGGGTCGCGGGTCCGGCGACCTTGGCCGGGGTGGCGCAGCCCGCACACGGACGCACGGCCACGGCCCCCCGCGACGCTCATCGGGCCCGTTACTGTGGCCGAGGCAACACCACCACCCGGCGGTTGGGCTCTTCCCCGATCGACTGGGTCGATACGCCTTCCCGATCGCGAAGCGCCAGGTGGACCCAGCGGCGCTCCAGGGCGGGCATCGGCTCGAGCTGAAGCATCTTGCCGGTCTCGAGCACGCGATCCGCCGCCCGGCTCGCCAGGTCCGCCAGCTGCCGCTCGCGGCGACCCCGGTAGTCCTCGACGTCGACGAGGACGCGCGTCCACTGGCCGGTCCGCCGCGACAGCATGAGGTTGACCAGGTGCTGCAACGCCGACAGGCGCTCGCCCTTGCGCCCGATCAACGACCCCAGCGCCTCGCGGTCGGAACCCTCGCCGACCACGTTGAGCCGGCTCGTCTCACCCTCGCGAATCTCGACCGAGACGCCCTCGAAGCCGAGGTGGCCCATGAGCGTCTCGAGGATCTCCTTGCCGGCGGCGAGCGCCTCCGGCGTCGCATCCGCGGCCTCGAGCTCCGCGCGCTCCATCGCGAGCGACCCGCGCGCGGTCGCAACCTGGGCGACCTCGGCGGCCGAGAGCTCCGAGCCTCCCCGTGCCGGGCGCTCGTCACGGCGCGGGCGCTCGTCACGGCGCGGGGGACGGTCGCGGTCGTAGCCGCCACTGCGCGGGGGCCGATCTCCGCGCCCTCGATCGTCACGCGGTGGACGGTCGCGGTCGTAGCCGCCACTGCGCGGGGGCCGATCTCCGCGCCCTCGATCGTCACGCGGTGGACGGTCGCGGTCGTAGCCGCGGTCCTCCCGCGGCTGGGGCGTCGGCAGCGGGGTGGCCTCGGCGGCCTCGCGCTTGGGGGCCGCGCCACCAAGCGCGCTGCGTGGAGCGGCAACGATCCGGGCCGGCTCCGCACCCATGCCCAGCACGCCGCGGCTGCCCGGCGTCAGGATCTCGAAGTCGAGGTCAGCCAGGCCGACGCCGAACTCGTCGCACGCAGCCTTGATGGCCTCCTCCACGGACTTGCCGGTGAACTCCTGGTACTCGCTCATGTCAGCGTCGTCTCCCTCGTCGGCCGCTGCGGGATCGGTTGGGACGGATCGTCGATCGAGCCGACAGGTCGCGATCGACGGATTTCGAGCGTTCCGCCTCGCTCGAGGTCTTGCCCGGGGTTGGTGGCTTGGGTGCCGGGATCTGGACCGGGAATCGCGGCGAATGGTTGCGCGCGAACTCCGGGTACCAGCCGAACAGCGGGAACATCCCGCCCCAGCCAATCACGAAGTACTGCTGCACGATCTGGATCACGGTGGATGCGATCCAGTAGAGGAACAGGCCGGCCGGCAGGAAGCCGCCGTACACGATGGAGATCAGCGGCAGGAAGTACGCCATCTGCCGCTGGACCTTGGTGTTCTGGTCGTCGGCGGTACGGGGGTCGTGCGGCGGCAGCGTCATTCGCGACGCGATCAGCTGCACACCGGACGACATCAGCGCGAGGATGCTGATCCCGAAGCCCGCAATCTTCAGCCCGGTCGTGTCCGGCTCGGGGATCCCCCAGTTGATGCCGAAGGCGATCGGGTGGAGGCATGCGTTGGTGACGTGGCCGGTCAGCGTGTTGAACGTGGGCGCCGTGGGGCACACGATGTTCGGGAACAGGTTGATCCCGAACACATGCCACATGGCGCTCGGGTCGTAGTTGGTCAGGCCCTGGCTGAAGACCGAGTACATGGGGATCAGCAGGCCCATCGTGAGCAGGCTCGGCAGGCACCCGCCGGCCTGGCTGATACCGCGCTGCTTGTAGAACTCCTGGACGGCGGCCTGCTGCTTGACGCGGTCGCCCTTGTACTTGCGCTGCAGCTCCTTGATCTCGGGCTGGACGAGCTGCATCTGGCGGGTGGACGTCAGCTGCCTGCGGTACAGCGGGATCACCAGCACGCGAAGGGCGACCGTCAGCAGCAGGATCGCGACCACGATGTTGCCGGTCAGCTGATCCAGGAACACGAGCCCGATGAACAGGGTCTGGAAGATGGGGTTGAACAGCCAGGCCAGCAGCTCGACCGGGTTGGCGCCGGGACTGGCCGGCGTCAGCGGAGCCTGACTGTGGGTGGGCGACGGAGAGGGCGAACCGCTTCCGGCGCCGCCGGTGACAGGCACGCAGGCAGCCAGAAGCACGGCGAGCGCGACCAGGAACAGGACCGGCGCGAGCTGGACCAGGAGCTGCTTCGTGCGCGTCACGCGGTCACGCTCGTTGCCGGTCAGCGAACGGGGTCATAGCCGCCCGGATGCCACGGGTGGCATCGGCCGATACGCTTGAGGCCCATCCAGCTCCCCCGCAACAGGCCGTACTTCTGGATGGCCTGTTCGGTGTAGCGCGAGCACGTGGGCTCGAATCGGCAGCTTGACGGCAGCCAGGCGAACACGATCCGGTACAGGTGGATCAGGCCAACCCCCGCGTTGACCCCGGCACGTCTCACGACTCCGACTGACCTCCCAGCACGCCCCCAGAACGGAGGACCCGGCGCAATGCCCCGACCAGTGCGTCATGGTCGGCCTCGACGAGCGCGGGCCGGGCGATGATGAGGACGTCCCAGCCGGGCTGGAACGAGGGCGCCATCACCCTGAGCACCTCCCGGATCCTTCGTCGGACCCGGTTCCGGACCACGGCTCCCCCAAGCCGGCGGCCGGTTGCGAGTCCGAACCGGGTCTGATCAAGTCCGTTCCGAGCGAACCGTCCGACCAGCAGTGGGTGCGTCCTTGCGACGCTCCCCTCCGCCAGCCTGGCGAAATCGCCCGGGCGGGAGAGCATGACGAGTCGCAGCGGGTTGTGACTGCGCCCGCCGGTCAGGCCGTGAGCTTCTTCCGGCCCTTCACGCGCCGCGAGGCGATGACGCGCCGGCCGCCCGCCGTCTTCATGCGGGCGCGGAATCCGTGCTCCTTGGCGCGATGCCGCTTCTTGGGCTGAAACGTCGGCTTGCCCATCGGGACTGTCCGTGATCCTCTCCATCCAGCCTTGGGACCCGGAAGCTCCGACTCCTGGAGGCACGCAAACGCGCCGAGCGCCCGAAGAGCGCGACGGCGCGTGTTCGTCGCGGGGATGATATGGCCCGCCAGGAACGGGTGTCAAACGAGCCCGCCCGCGGTTGAGCCGTGCCCCCGCCTCCCGGCTGGCGGCCGGGATCGCGGCCCTGCACGATACCCCCGGGGGGTATGCGGGAATCGCCTTGCGACGCCCGGGAGAGCCGGTGTATCGTTCACGAGCCTCAGGCGCCGGGACGCTGCGGGAGGCCCCAAAGGGGAAGCCCCACCGGCCCGTCCCCGGCCGGCCGGATCCGCGTCGCGGCTCTTGCCGCAACGCCTTCCTCGTTCAGGCTCCGCGGTCGGCGCTACCCATCGCAATCTCCGTCATACCAGGGTCACGATCGCACGTATGGACGCGAAGCAGGTCTGGCGCGCAGCGCTTGGAGAGCTCCAGGTGTCGTTGTCGCCGGCAAACTACGAGACCTGGCTCCGTGACACCCATCTCGTCGATGTTGACGACCAGCGGTTCCGGATTGCGGTCCCCAACGGCTTCGCCAAGGACTGGCTCGAGACGCGCTACCGGTCCCTGATCTCGCAGACGCTCGCCCGCGTCGTCGGCTACAGCGTCCAGGTCGAGTTCGTCGTCGTCGCCGGCGGGGAAGCCCAGGCCCAGGCCGCAGACGTGGCCGCCACGCCCATCCGCGTGGAGCCGACCCGTGTCGGGGCTCCCGACGGTCCGGCCGCAGGCGCGACCAACCTCAACCCCCGCTACACGTTCTCGAACTTCATCGTCGGGTCGGCCAACCGCCTGGCCCACGCAGCGTCGCTGTCGGTAGCGGAGCGCCCCGGGCATGCCTACAACCCCCTGTTCCTCTACGGCGGAGTGGGGCTCGGCAAGACCCACCTGATGCACGCCATCGGCAATGCGGTGGTGGCCAAGCTGCCGCGCAAGCGTGTCGTGTACGCGACCAGCGAGAAGTTCACCAACGAGTTCATCACCTCGATCCAGCAGGGCAAGATCGACGAGTTCCGGGCGCGCTACCGGCGGATCGACCTGCTCCTCATCGACGACATCCAGTTCATCGCGGACAAGGAACGGACCCAGGAGGAGTTCTTCCACACGTTCAACGCGATCCACGAGGACGGCAAGCAGATCGTCCTGTCCTCCGACCGGCCGCCGAAGGCCATCCTCACCCTCGAGGAACGCCTGCGTTCGCGGTTCGAGTGGGGGCTCATCGCCGATCTCACGGCGCCCGACCTGGAGACCCGGATCGCGATCCTGCGCGCCAAGGCCGAGGAGCAGGGAACGCCGATCACATCCGACGTGATCGAGTTCATCGCCCGCAAGGTCGTGTCCAACATCCGGGAGCTCGAGGGGGCCCTCAATCGGATTGTCGCGTATGCCTCGATGGGTGCGATGCCCATCTCCATCGAGCTGGCCCAGGCCGTGCTGTCGAACGTGCTCTACAACCCCAAGAAGCGGCAGGTCACACCCGAGCGGATCGCGAAGGCCGTGTCCGACTACTACGGGGTGGGCATGGACGCCCTCCAGGGCCAGAAGCGCGAGAAGAGCATCGTGGTACCGCGTCAGATCGCGATGTACCTGATGCGCGAGGAGACGGATGTATCGCTGCTCCGCATCGGGGCGGAGCTGGGCGGCCGCGATCACTCCACGGTCCTGCACGCGTGCGACAAGATCAACCGCGAGATGCAGGTGAACGACGAGATGCGGCGCGAGGTCGCGGCCGTCCGGGAGCTGATCTACTCCGACTAGCGCGGCTTCGGCCGGATCTCTCCGGGTGGACAACCCGTGAACAAGGCGGGTTCGAGCGTTGATTGGGGTGCCGCTGACCGTTGTCACGTTTGGGGACAGCCGGTCGGGTCCGCGGGTGCCTGTGGACGGGATCAGTCGGGCGGTGCCGTCGGTCCACATGTCGTCGAGGTTCGCGTCCCCGGGGTCCGCCCGAGTCATCCACGTCCGGAGGCCGCGGGCCCACACCGTGCGCCCGCACGATCGTGCACCCGTGTCCACCGGATCCACGGCATGATGACGGTGATGACGGGATGAGAAGATAGGACGATCATTTCCACCCGCCGAGCCGCTCGTGGAGCCGGGTCCGCCCCCGTCACACCGGGATCACTCGACGAGGGCTCGCCCGGGGCACGCCCGCCCTGACAGCTGCTGGAGAACAACCCACGTGAAACTCTCGGTCATGCAGGAGAACCTGGCCCGTGGCCTCTCGGTGGTCTCGCGTGCCGTCTCCAGCCGAAGCACCCTGCCCGTGCTCGCGAACGTGCTCCTTCGGACGGAGGACGCCGGCCTCAAGCTGACCGCGACCAACCTCGAGATCGGCATCACCTACTGGGTCCCCGGCAAGATCGAGACCGACGGCGCGACGACTGTCCCGGCTCGCCTGCTGACCGACCTGGTCGGCTCGCTCCCGGCAGCCGAGAAGGTGGACCTCGAGCTCCAGGGGGCCGACACGCTGCACCTCCGCTGCGGTCGCTTCGCGACCCACGTCAAGGGCATCGACGCTGACGAGTTCCCCAGCATCCAGACGGCAGGCGAGCGCCCGACCACGCGTGTCTCGCAGAAGATCCTCAAGCGGGCGCTCGACGAGACGATCTTCGCGGCCGCCAGCGATGAGGCGCGGCCGATCCTGACCGGTGTCCTGGCCCGCTTCGAGGGCAGCCGGCTCACGCTCGCGGCAGCCGACAACTACCGGATTGCCGTCCGCACGATCGAGGTGCTCGACCCCGTCGAAGCGGCCGCCGTGGTGATCCCGGCGCGGGCACTCGGCGAGCTCGGCCGGATCCTGGCCGACACCGACGACCCGGTGGAGCTGGTACTCGCCCAGGCGCGTAACCAGGTCCTGTTCCACCTCGACGGCGTGGACCTCGTGTCGCGGCTGATCGACGGCCAGTTCCCCAACTACCAGACGGTCATTCCTGCGACCCACGCGACGCGAGCCGAGCTCGACCGAGAGGAGCTGCTGCGGGCCGTCCGTCCGGCCGCCCTGATCGCGAGCTCGTCGGCCAACATCGTGAAGCTCCAGGTGGGCGGCGATGGAGCGGGAATCGTGGTCACGGCAACAGCCGAGGTCGGGGACTACACAGGCGATGTGGAGGCGTCGGTCGAAGGCGACGAAACGACCATCGCCTTCAATGCCCGCTACCTCAACGACGTGCTCGGCAACGTCCAGGCGGACCGATTCGCGCTGGAGCTTAACGGGCCGCTGTCACCGGGCGTGTTCCGACCCGTGGGTGACGACGCCTACGTGCATGTCGTGATGCCCGTTCGGACCACCTCCTGACGGACGGCCGGTCGCCGGTGACCGATGCCCCGATCCTGCGGGGCCTGTCCGTCCGTGATCTCCGTGGCTACGCGGAGCTGGACGCCCAGTTCACGGCGGGTCCCCAGCTGGTCTTCGGCGCCAACGCCTCAGGCAAGACGAGCCTGCTGGAGGCGATCGTCCTGGCGGTGTGGGGACGATCGCACCGGACCGGAGCCGAGGGCGAGCTGGTCCGCTGGGGCTGCGAGCTGGCACGGGTCGAGGCGCGAATCGGGCCGGCCGGCTCCGGGCTGGAGGCCCCCGATGCGGTCGAGGTGGCGCTTGTCCGCACGGCCACGGGCGGTGCGCGCAAGCGGATCCGTGTCAACGGCGTCGCGCGGCGAGCCGCGGGGCTGGCCGGCGTCCTTCGGGCCGTGATGTTTGCCCCGGAGGAGATGCTCCTGGTGGCCGGCTCGCCGTCGCTCCGCCGTGACGCCATCGATCGGCTCGCCGGCCAGCGGACACCGGGCTACCTTCGGCAGCTGGCGGCGTATCTGCGCACGCTCCAGCAGCGCAACGGCCTGCTCCGCCTGATCCGGGAGGAGCAGGCGACCCGGGACGAGCTGCGCTTCTGGGACGCGTCGCTCCTCGATGCCGGGAGCGCCGTGCGCGACGAGCGCCGACGGCTGCTCGAGGCCCTTGCCGGGCCCCTCGCGGCCGCCCATGCCGAGATCGCTCCGGACGAGGCGGCGGCGGGACTGCTCGAGCTCCGGTATGCCACCAACGCGCCGGAGCTCCCCGGCGAATCGGCTCGGGACGCGCTCGCGCGACGGCTGGCCGAGACGGCCGACAAGGAGATCTGGAACGGCACGACCCTCGTGGGCCCCCACCGCGACGACATCGCGTTCGAGCTGGGCGGAAGGCCCCTTGCGGCATTTGCTTCGCGCGGCCAGCAGCGAACGGCGATCCTTGCGTTCAAGCTGGCCGAGCTGGACCTGCTGACGGCGCTGGACGGTCAGCCCCCGCTCCTGCTCCTGGACGACGTGTTCTCGGAGCTCGACCCGGACCGGCGGGCGCACCTGGTCCGGCGGATCGCCGGGCTGCCGCAGGCGTTCGTGACCACGACGACGCTGGAGGATCTCGACCCGGCTCTTCGCTCGGTTGGCACGACGTGGGCGGTGCGGGCCGATGCCCAGGGCGTATCCCGCCTGGCACCGCCCACGTGACGGACCGGACGGACCCCGACGGGCGCTCCCGTCGCAGCCGCCCCGACCGCGTCGGTGACCTGCTGCCCGAGGCCGCCCGCCGGCTCGGCCTCGAGGACGAGCTACGGCTGGCCCGGGCGATCGCCACCTGGGACGCCCTGATCGCGGAGCGCGTCCCGCCCGCAGCCGGCAGCTGCCGCCTGGTCCGGATCGAGCCCGACGCCATCGTGGTCGCGGCCGACGAGCCCATCGTGGCTGCGGAGCTTCGGATGCGCGCGCTCGAGCTCCTGGACGCCTTCGCGGCCGCCCCCGCGGGCGCTCGTGCCCGCCACCTGCGGCTGGTCGTCGGACCCGCCTCGAGCCCCGGGACTGATCGGGGCTCCCGCGTATAATCCGATCTCCCCGGCGTCGGGAGCGTTGCGTCACCCGACTGCCCCGACGCGCGTCGCTCATCGCGAGAGGCCGCACCCCTAGCTCTCGAGGCTCGCTCCTTGGCCGTCCGTCTCCAGCTGAAGCTCGGCGCCGTCACCGAACAGGATCAGCTCGGCGATTCGCCGGACACGATCCTGGTCGTCGAGCCGGCCGTGGGCTCGGTCGGCCGCACGAAGGGCAACCTGTATCTCCTGGTCACCAGTCGCCAGGCCGGCCATCGAGCCCGCGAGGCGACGCGCATGGTGGCTGACACCATCCGCAACGAGTACTACTACGACGAGTCGGCCGGGATCCGGCAGTGCCTGATCAAGGTGATGGAGGTCGCCAACAAGCGGCTCACCCACCAGCGCGACCGATACGGCCTGGGCCACCAGGGTGACGGGACGGGCCCGGTGGGTGTCGCCGTCGCCGTGGTCCGTGGTCGCGAGCTCTACGTCGCCACCCTGGGTCCAGCCGAGGCCTACCTGATCCGGCAGGCCCGCCTGTCCACGCTGCCGGACCCCAGCCGCGACCGTGGCCTGCCGACGGAAGAGCTCACCCCGGAGGTCTGGCGCGGGGAGCTGTCGGTCGGGGACTCGCTGTGCCTCGTCTCGGCCAACGTCGTCGCCCGGGTTGGCACCGATGCGCTCAAGGACGCGCTGGTGACCCTGCACCCGCAGTCGGCCATCGAACACCTCCACGCGCGGTTCGTGGCGGCGGAGGGAACGGGCAGCGACGGGGCGCTCGCATTCGAGGCCACGGAGGTCGGGGCCACCTTCAAGTCACGCACGCTCGTCCCGGTGCGGCCGGACGCGCCGCTGGCCGGCGCACCGGACAAGTCGCCGATCCCGCTGGCCGACTCCGTCACCGCGGGCGCGGCGGCCATCGGTGCCGGCGCCACCCGGGCCCGCAGCGCTGCGGGCAACGGGTTCCAGCGTGCCGTATGGCGCCTGCAGGACCTGCTGCCACGCCGCAGCCCGGGGTCCCGACGCGTGACCGCCACCTCGTCCCGCATGGAGACCCAGCGCCGCGCCGCGGTGGCCCTGCTGGCGTTCATCGCGGTGGCCGGTGCGCTCGTGCTCGGCGTCTACGCGGTGGGCGGCCAGCGCCAGCCGATCGATGCGATCAAGTCGTTGAGTGCCGCGGAGCGCGCGTTCGAGGCGGCCCAGGAAGCGCTGTCCACGGTCAGCGGGCCGGGAGTGGACCTGATCACCGACGACCCCCGGCGCGCGCTGGACCTGCTGAACACGGCGTACCAGCAGCTGGACGAGGCCGAGAACAACGGCTATCCGATCGCCCAGATCGCACCGCTGCGGCAGCAGGCCCTGGCCGGTCTCGACCGCCTGTATGGCGTCGTGAAGGTCGCCACGTCCCCCCTGTTCACCTTCCCCACGGACAAGCCGGTCCAGCTGACGGCGCTCGTCCGCGGGTCGGACGGGGCGCCGTATGTCCTGGACACGGCCAACAAGACCGTGTGGCGGATCGATCTTGCCAAGAAGACGGCCACAGCGGTGCTCAAGTCAGGTCAGAAGGTGGCCTCCGGCAAGGCGGCTGATCCCAGGTTCCTCACGGTCGGGGGGCCGGACGTCCTCGTGCTCGACAGCAAGAACACGCTGTGGCGGTGGCGGCCGGCCAACACGTCGGGCAAGGGAACCCTGGTCAGGATCCCGATCAAGGGATCGTCGTCATGGGGGGACGACATCCGAGACATCGCCACGTTCGTGGCCAACTTCGATGCGGCGTTCTACAAGCTGTACGTGGTGGATCCGTCCGAGCAGAACATCCTGGTCCTCGACCCGGCCAACGACGGATCCGGCTACCCGAGCCGGCCGACCAAGCGGCTCCCGACAGACCGTCCGGTCGACGGCATCACCGACCTGCTCATCGACGGCGACATCTTCGTCGCGGAGAACGGCCAGGTGGCGCGCGTCATCCCGGCGGCCGGCTGGCAGCCCCAGCTGCCCGACGACACCACGCTCCGGCCGAGCTCGAGCTACACGCTGCTCTCGTCGCCGGTCCAGGCAAATGGCAACCCGAGCCGGCGGGCGGGTGCGCTCTACGCCTTTGATGCTGTCAACCACCGGATCGTGGCGTTCAACAAGGCGGACGGCAAGTACCTGGAGCAGTACCAGCTGGCAGGCAGCGACACGGCGTGGGCGGACCTGCGCGGGATGGAGGTGCTGCCGACGACCGAGGTCGATGCGCCGGCCACGCTGTGGTGGATCTCGAGCAGCGGCCTCTACAGCTCGCTGCTCGAGGCCGTGCCCGACGGCTCCAACGCATCGGCTTCGCCGTCGGCCAGCCCGTCGGCCACGCCCAAGCCCACGCTCACGCCCAAGCCCACGCCCAAGCCCACCAAGAAGCCCAAGCACTGACGGGAGCGGGTCGCCGGTGATCCCGCTCCGCGACGCCAACCCCACGCGACGTACGCCGATCGTGACGCTGGCCCTGATCGCGGCCTGCGCCATCGTGTTCGCCTGGGAGCTCGGACTGCTGGCCCAGGGCGGCGACGACGCGCTGGGCGGGTTCGTCGAGGCGCACGGGGTGATCCCGGCCGACCTCGCCGCCGCGATCGGCGGCGGTGACTGGCTGTCGGCGCCGGTTGCCGCGGTGTTCACCAGCATGTTCATCCACGCTGGCTGGCTCCACCTGCTGGGCAACCTGCTGTACCTGTGGATCTTCGGCAACAACGTCGAGGATCGGATGGGCCGGCCGGTGTTCCTTGCCTTCTACCTGGTGGGCGGCGTCGCCGCCGTCGCCGCCCAGGTCCTGATCGACCCGGCGTCGGAGGTGCCGATGATCGGGGCGTCAGGCGCGATCTCCGCGGCGCTGGGCGCCTATCTCGTGCTGTACCCGGGAGCCCGCATCCAGTCGCTCGTGTTCCTGGGCTTCTTCTACCAGCTGATCGCGGTGCCGGCGGTCCTGGTGCTGGGGTTCTGGTTCCTGCTCCAGGTGGTCGACGGGCTCGGCGCGCTGGGCGCAGGGCCGGGCGGCGGCGACGGCGTCGCATTCTTCGCGCACATCGGGGGCTTTGCGGTCGGCGCGCTCCTGGCGCTGCCATACCGCCTGCGCACCGGCGCCGGCGGCCGCCGCCGCGTCCCCGTGGGATAATTCGCGCATGGACGGCGGTCACGTGAACCAGGCCGAGATGATCGTCGAGAGCGTCCGCGTGCACATGCCCACGGGACGCCACGTGCTGGTGCTTCGCGAGGCGGGCCGCGGACGGCTGCTCATGATCTGGGTCGGGCCGTGGGAGGCGAGCGCCATCGCGATGAAGCTCCAGGGCCTCGCGCCGGAGCGACCGCTGACCCACGACCTGCTCGCATCGGTGCTCCACGAGCTGGGGGCGACGCTCGACCGGGTGGTGATCTCTGACCTCGCGGACGAGACGTTCCACGCGCGGCTGCTGCTGTCGAGCTCCGGGGGTGCGCACGAGCTCGATGCACGGCCGTCGGACGCGATCGCGCTCGCGGTGCGGCTGGGGACCCCGATCTTCGCCACCGAGGACGTGCTCGACCGGGCGGCGACGCTCCCCGACGAGGGCGAGGAGGATGAGGACGCGGAAGAGGACGCGGAGGGTCGCGTAGGGCGTCGTCGCCGCGGCGCCGGGGCCTCCCTCGAGGCGACGGACGAGGTCATCGATCCGACCCGGCTGGACATCTTCCGCGAGTTCGTCAACTCGCTCGACACCGAGGGGGATCAGCGCGGTGGCGGATCCTCCAGCTAGGCGGGGTCCGGTGGGCCGAGGATGGGGCGCCCGCGGCGCAGCGCACGGTCGCGGTTCGCCCACAACCGCAGGCGCAGCCCCCAGAAGTCCTTGACCGCCCGCCAGATCACCGCCGGGCGCGCCCCCGTCGGCGACCCGGCCGTCCTTGGATAGTGGGGCACGCCGACCTCCACCACAGATCGGCCCTGCCACCGGATCTTGACCAGGAGCTCCGCGCTAAAGAACGCGCCGCCCAATTCGACCCGCACGTCCTCGAGAGCCTCGCGACGGAAGAGCTTGCAGGCGCAGTCGACATCGCGGACGCGCAGCCCGAAGAACACCCGGTTGGCGATCTTGTAGGTCCGCGCGTAGGCGATCCGGATGAACGGATCGGCACGCCTGATCCGATAGCCGGCGACCACGTCGGGCCGATCCGGCTCCGCGAGCCGCTCGATCAGCCGGCCGAGGTCGGCCACGCGGAACTGGCGATCGCCGTCGGTGAACGCGAGGAGATCGAAGCGGGCCGCCTCGAAGCCGGACCGGAGGGCACCCCCGTACCCGCGGTTGACGGCGTGATGGACCACCCGGACGAGGCCCGGGTGCTCGGCGGCGAGTCGATCGGCGATCTCGGCCGTGCGGTCCGTCGATCCGTCGTTGACCGCGATGATCTCGAACGTGTCCGCGAGGGACGGCAGCGTCTCGAGCGCCTCCCGGACCAGGCCCTCGAGATTCGCCTCCTCGTTGTGGGCGGGGAAGAAGTAAGACAGGCGCGGGACCCGCGACGGGACCGGCGCGGGCTCCGTCTCGTCGGTCGCGGCGTCGATGGGTGCGCTCATGGAGGGGTCTCCTGGCGGCGAACCACCTGGTACAGATTGCCCGGGTGGCCGACGGGCTCGATCACATATCGCTCGGTGAGAGCCTGCACGTCCGATTCTTGCACTCGGATGACGTAGACGGGCCGCGTATCCAAATTCGCCTCGATCACGTCGGTGACCTCGCCCAGGTGCTCGTCGAGACGCGTCCGGTCGTCGACGATCCGGATGTCGCGCCGGCGGTTCTCCACGAGCTGGCCGTACCACATCGGCGTCGAGTACGACCACCACGAGATCACGACGGCATCGGGCTGCATCACCGAGAAGGCGTCGTCGAGCCACTCGCTCGCGTCGGTCGTCCCGGAGCTGTCAACGTCCCGCCAACGATCCTCGAACCCGACGGCGGTCGGCGCCAGCAGGGCGGCCACGAGGACCAGGTCCACGAGCATGCCCGGCACCGCCGCCGGGGTCGCCAGCCGGCCGCCCGGCTCCCAGTGCCCGACGCCCCTCAGACGTTCCCCGAGATCGGTCAGCAGGATCGCGAGCCAGGTCCAGGCGAAGAACACGGGCCCCAGGTAGTAGCGGTCGATCGAGGCATTGACGTAGAGCGTGGCGAAGACAGCGGTGATCCCGGCTCCGACCAGCGACAGCCGTGCATACCGCGGATGCCGCATGACGGTCACCAGCGCACCGACCGGCACGAGGGGCACGAGCAGCCCGAACTGGGCGACGGAAAGGTCCGCCAGCGCCCGCAGCCTGCCGGGCAGATCGGCGAGCGACCCCAGCAGATCACCCTGGAACTGCCGGGCGAGAAGGACGTCCCAGAAGCCGCTCCATGTCTCGGGATGACCATAGACGAGCGGTGCCGGCAGCAACCCTGCCCGGAGGGGCAGCTCGAGGTACAGCAGCGCCGCAACCCCGAGACAGACACCCAGCGCCGCCAGCACCGGCCTGCGCCGCGACAGGATCCCGGGCTCCACCGCACGCACGAACAGGCCGACCGCGGGGATCAGCAGCACGGTGAGCGCGTGATTCGCGAGGGACAGCCCGAACACGGCCGCCGCGAGCATCAGCGCGCGGTCGGCGCGCCTTCGCAGGCGCTCGTTCCCGCCGCTCGCACGCCACTCGTCGACCAGCGACGACCAGCGCAGCAGCGAGGCGACGATCGCGGCCAGCAGCGCGAGATGGAGCGCGTGAACGTCCGCTTGCGTCGAGATCTGCCACACGAGCGCGGTGAGGGCGAAGCCGGCCGCGACCCCGAGGGCGACGAGGAGCCCTGCACCAAGCTGCCGGGCGACGACCACCATCATGGCCGCCGCGCACGCGACGAGCAGCGCCGACAGCAGGTTGACCACGAACGCCGGCGAGCCGGCCGGGGCCAGCACGATCGAGGCCAGCCAGCCGGAGATCACGTAGGCCGGGAACCCGGTGGGGTGCATCGTGCCCAGCAGCGGCAGCACCGCCTGGGCCTCGGCCGTGTCCCAGATCCCCAGGCCCGGCAGCAGGGTGCCGCGATAGATGACGAGGGCAACGATGCCGGTCGCAAGCGCGGCGACGGGCACCAGCCCGCCGGCGCCCGGCCTGTCGCCGTCCGGGATCGACGCGATCGGCCGCCTACCAGCCAAGCAGCTGGCCCCAGGTCACGCCCCACAGGTTGACAGCCGCCCCGGCGACGAGGAGCGCGACAGCGACCGCCCTCGGCCGCCCGTCGGCTCGCGCCGTCCCGAGCGCGACGAGCGGCAGCAGGAACGGGACGAAGTCGAGCGAGAACCGGTACCCCCACTGGACCCAGCCCTGGCTGAAATGGGCAAGGTTGAACAGGGCGATGACCACCACGGCCAGGGCGGTTCCGATCGTCAGCCGCGCCAGCGGGCGGCGGCGGACGGCGAACAGCGCGAGCAGCAGGCCCGGCGCGCTGATCAGGATGCTGGTGCCGATGTCGATCGGCATCGCAAGCGGGCAATCGGGGTTGAACAGGCCCCGTTGCGCGTCCGGGGCGACGCACAGGACGACCGTGTCGCCGTAGCCAAGCGTGTCTGGCTTGATGTCCGGCGCGATGACGGGCAGTGCGCCGAACATGATCCCGAGGTTCTGGGGGACGTACCGGACGTCCTCGACGGACCAGTCGGGGTGATAGCCGAGCGTCGGATAGCCGTTGGCCTCCAGCTGGTACTGGTAGTCGTAGCCCGGGTGGACCAGGGCGCCGGTCGTGAGGTACGTGTACAGCAGCAGCGCCCCGACCGGCACGATGCCGCCGACACCGGCCGAGACGGTTCGTCGGATCCTCGATCCACCTCCGCCCACGAACACGAACCAGGGCGCAGCGAGCACCATCGGCAGCCGGGCCGTGGCGGCGACCCCCAGCAGGAAGCCTGCAACGACCTGCGAGCGGTCCAGCGGCCAGATGGTGGCGATCCACGGCCGCGCCACGCTCCCGCGCGCGGCGGATGCAGTCCCGGGCGCGGCCCCCCCGGGATCATCGCCGGGCTCCTCGTCGGCCGCCCGCGGGTCGGCCCGCAGCGCCAGCCCAACGGCAGGCAGCGCGACGACCACCGCGACCAGGTGCGCGAGGTACCAGGTGCTGCCCACGGCTGCCGCCCACCACCACACCGTTCCGGTCGCGAACAGGGCAGTGGTGACCGCCCGGACGCTCATTGTGATCCGGGTGCCGCCCAGCATCCACCACGTCAGCCCCACGCCCAGGGCCGCGAGGCCGATCGAGATCGCCTCCTGGTCCGTGAACAGCCCGAACAGGGCGACGAACGGCAGCAGGACGATCGCCGGGAGGGGCGGGAAGGGCAGCAGCGCGCGGCCCGTCGGCTGGCCGGCGGCATCGAGCAGCGGGAACACGTCCTGCAGGTAGTCGTTCGGTGGGCCCGTACCGTCCGACACCGGGTAGGGGATCCAGACCCGGCCGTGGAGGAAGGCGTCGGCCTGCCATACGAAGTGGTTGTACTGGTTGTAGTGGACCGGGTTGGACAGCGTGTACAGGACCAGCGCACCGAGCACCAGCAGCAGCCCCACGACGACGGTCGAGGAGCGGCTGCCGGCCGGGGCTCGGGACGGGGCCGCAACGGGGCCCTCGGCTATACTCCGCTCCACCTTCACCGCTGCGTAGGAGGCTCCCCGTGACCGCTTCCGGCTCGGGCGTGCCCGGCCGGGAGACGACGACGGACGACGCCTCCCGGCGAGGCATCGGCCGGCAAATTCTGGCCGTCGTGGCGATCGGCCTGGTGTTCCGGCTGATCATGGCATATGGCATCGAAGGGCTCCGGGGATCCGGGTTCGACGCCGACCTGGGTCTGTTCCGATACTGGGCAACGACGCTGGCCCAGTACGGTCCACCGGGCTTCTACGCTAACGCCTCGTACGCGGACTACACGCCCGGTTATCTCTACGCCCTGTGGCCGGTCGGGATCGTCGGCCAGTGGCTGGGCGGTGTCGGCGACCTGATCAAGCTGCCGGCGATCATCACCGACGTCGTCCTGGGGCTGGTCGTCTACCGGCTGGCCCGCGACCTCGGGGTGACGGAGCGGCGCGCGACGCTCGCCGGGGCGGTCGTGATCGTCAATCCCATCACCTGGTTCGACTCCGTCGTGTGGGGCCAGGTGGACAGCTTCGGGACGGTGTTCCTGCTGCTCGCGATCCGTGAGCTCTGGAAGGACAGGACGGAGCGGGCCGCGATCCTGTCAGTGGTCGCGGCGCTGGTCAAGCCACAGCTGGCGATCCTCGTCCCGATCATCGCCGTGGTGACCATCCGGCGCGCCCTGTGGCCATCGGGCGGGTATGGGGACGAGGCGTCGCCGCCTCGCTCAGGGTTCGCCTGGGAGCGTCGGCTGGCCGGGCCCATCCGAATCCTGACCACCGGGGTGGCCGGGTTCGTCACAGCGGTCGTGGTGGCGGCCCCGTTCGGCCTGTCGGTGATCTCCGTGTCGGGAGCCGCGCCGTTCGTGGATTCGTCGCTGCTCCGCCTCGTGCTGAGCACGGCCGCACAGTATCCGTACGTGACCGTGAACGCCTACAACCTGTGGGCATTGTTCCCGGTGAACGGCCTGAGCACGGCCAACAACGGGGGCGGCTACTGGATCCCGGATGCGCCGGTGACCGACGGCAGCGCCTGGGCCGCCATTGGATCGCTGCCGGCCGGGCTGGTCGGAGCCGCGCTGTTGCTCGGTATCGCGGCGGTCGTCGCGTTCCTGGTCGCCCGCCACCCCGACCGGCTCACGATCCTGGTCGGCGTGTGCGTCCTCGCCCTTGCCTTCTTCGCTGTGCCGACGCGGGTCCACGAGCGTTACCTGTTCCCGCTGTTCGGCCTCGCGGCCGTCCTGTTCGCGTTCTCGTGGCGCTGGCGGATCGCCTATGTCGCCGCCGCCGTGGCGACGTTCCTCAACATGTACGTGGTCCTGACCACGCTCTACCCGGGCAACCCGGGGATCGCCGACTGGTTCGGCATCGGGGACGCGATCCGGTCGTTCCCCGGCGTCACCCTGGTCGCCGTGCTGCATACCGCGGTCTTCGCGTGGGCCGTGGTCCAGCTGCGTTCGGGTGCCCGGCGGACGCTGGCCGCGGAGCTCGGCCAGGGCCGGCTGCCCGAGGAGGCGGAGCGCCGCCACTGCCGGCGGGCCCGCTGCCGTCGCCGCACTGCCGGCGGGCCCGCTGCCGGCGCCGCCACTGCCGGCGGGCCCGCTGCCGTCGCCGCCACTGCCGGCGGCCCCGGCCCCCTCGGTCGCGATCGCGTCCGGCGTGCCGGGGGCGGTGTCCACGGCCACGCCGTCGAATGGCCCCGCCCCGGACGCGCCACCCCCGCCCCGGACGCTGGTGCCGGCGTGGTTCGACCGGCCGTCATGGAGCGAGCTCGGGCCCGTGGCGTGGTTCCGGGCCCGCGTGCTGGAGACGCCCATCCGTCCCGACCGCTCGGCCGGCCTGGCGGCGGAGGGTCGGGGCCGGCTCGACCGCCTGGACCTGTGGCTCCTGATCGTGCTCGTGGTCGCTGCCATGTGCCTGCGCACGTTCCGCCTCGCCGAGCCCGCGCGCATGCACTTCGACGAGGTCTACCACGCGCGCACCGCCGCCGAGTTCCTCCAGG
This sequence comes from uncultured Chloroflexia bacterium, assembly GCA_963732805.1. Taxonomy (GTDB): domain Bacteria; phylum Chloroflexota; class Limnocylindria; order Limnocylindrales; family CSP1-4; genus CAIXZV01. The sequence continues at coordinate 117,550 of CAVTAW010000002.1, read as the reverse complement.
GCTGGCGCTACGGCATCGACCACGACATCTACGAGTGGACGCACCCGCATCTTGCGAAGTACGCGATGGCGGCAGGCATCGTCCTGTTCGCCGGCCACGACGTCGCGGCCAGCAGCAACCTGGGCAAGCCCGTGCGCGATGCCGTGATCGAGCCCCGGCGTCCGGATCTCGCGTCGACGGCCGCGCGTGATGGCGAGCGAGCCTGGGTGGTGACCGGCTCGGAGCTGCTCGGCTATGACCTTCACACGCGCAAGCTCGTCGCCGAGTGGCCGGTAGCGGGTGCCGACGCCGTGACCTACGACACGGTCGGCCAGCAGCTGTTCGTCGGGACCGACGCCGGGGACCTGCTCGCGCTCGATGTCAGCACGCTCGACGGCCTCGATCTCACCTCGCCGACCGGCCTGCCGGTCGCGCCCGACACGTTCGCCACCCTTGACGGGCCGATCGCCCGCCTCGCCGCGTTCGACGACGGCACGCACGTGGCCGCCCTGCTGCCGGGCGGGCAGGTCGCGGTCGTCGATGCGGGAACCGGCGCGCTGGCGGGCACGGCGACCGTGGACGGCGCGGTGGATATGACGAGCGCCGGCAGCACCGATGCCATCGTCGCGACCCCGGTCGACGTAGCCGACCCGGCCGCCGTTGCGGACACGCTCGCCGGGATCACCGGCGGGGACGCCGCAACGTACCGCGCGGCGCTGTCGCGCACGGACGTCGATACGGTCGTGATCGACGAGCCGCTCACGCCGGACCTGCGGACCACGCTCCAGGGCGCCATCGACGACGGCAGCCTGCAGGGCATCACGATCGGCCCCGTGCCGGCGCTCGCCGTCGCGGGTGCGGCGGGCGTGACCTTCGTGACTGATCAGGCGACGGTGGCGACGACGGTGGACCTCGCCGGTGGTGCCGCCGGCCTCGCGCTGGTGAGCGGCGTGGACGAGGGCACGCAGCTGTACGCGACCACGACGGACGCGACCACGGGCGATCCGGAGGTGACGATCATCGCGGCCTCGGGCGACGCCGCCAAGGACGGCCCGAGCCTGTCCGCGAGCATGCGGCTGCCCGGAGCCGGATCGCGTGTCGTGTTCGACGACTCGGCGCAGCTGGTCGAGGTGGTCGGGACCACGCCGGACGCGACTGCCACGACGGTCTATGTCATCGAGCCGCACGGGAAGACCGTGTTCGCGGATCACCAGCTCGCGTTCGTGCCCGTCGCCCTGGCGCTGGACCACGATCCCGACTACCCGACCGCCAACCGCGACGCGCTGCTCGCCTTCGCCGCCAATGGCCAGGTCGCGTCGCTCGACGTCGGCCACTACCCGTTCGCCTGGCGTCTGCCCGGCGTGATCCTGGGGGCGCTGACAGTCGGGTTCCTGTTCCTGCTCACCCGGATCCTGTTCCGGCGCCGGGCGATCGGCGTCCTGGTGGGACTGTTCGCCCTGCTCGACGGGATGTTCTTCGTCCAGAGCCGGATCGCGATGAATGACGTGTACACGGGCGTGTTCATCCTGGCGGCGTACGCATTGTTCGCCTGGCTATGGATCGACCCGCGACGTCCACGCTGGGCGTTCTGGACGCTGATGCCAGTGGTCGGGCTGCTCCTCGGCCTGGGCCTCGCGTCCAAGTGGGTGGCGGCCTACGCGATCGGCGCGCTCGGGATCCTGGTCCTGGCGCGCTCGGCACTTGGGCGGCTCCTGCTCATCGTCGGCATGGTGGGGCTGACGGGCGTGCTGGGCTGGATGGCGATGGCGGTCCCGGCCGGAAGCGACGCCCCGGGCAACCTGACATTCACGCTCATCATGGTCGCCCTGACCCTTGCTGCGGTCGTGGTCACCGTGTACCACCCGATCACCTGGTCGGACGAGGAGATGTGGGTGGCGGTCGCGGGGCCGCCGGCGCTGGGCACGCTGCTGTTCCTGGCCGCCGTGGCGCTGGGCAAGGCCGACACGGTGGTCGCGATGGGCCCGGTGGCGCTCACCCCGGTGTCCGCCGCGTTCGCCATGGTCATCGCCGGCCTGGCCGCCTATGCGGCCTTCCGGATCGGCGGCCGCATGGGGGTTCGGGCCCCTGGCGACACCGGCGGGGCCGCAAGCCCCCGGCTCGCGGGTCCCACCGCCGGCCCCGCCGCCGGAAGGCTGGTTGCGACTGGGCTCCAACCTCGGCCTGCCGATCGTCTGGATGCTGGGCTCGCTGATCGCGATCCCGCTGGTGGTGTACGTGATCTCGTACCTGCCGTGGGCCTTCATCGACAATCACCAGCTGTGGACCGGCTGGCCGCCCGGCCATACGGGCCAGACGCTGCTCGACCTGACGGGCGCGATGTACCAGTACCACAACAACCTGACCGCGGCGCACGCCGCCAGCTCGCCATGGTGGGCCTGGCCGCTCAACCTCAAGCCCGTCTGGTTCTACCAGGGCGGCTTCGCCGACGGGACCGCCGCGTCCATCTACGACGCCGGCAACATGGTGACCTGGTGGCTGGGGATCCCGGCCATGGTGTTCGTCGCCTACCAGGCGTTCCGGCGCCGGAGCCTCGCCCTGGCCCTCATCCTGGTCGGGTTCCTCGCCCAGTGGATCTCGTGGGCTCGCATCGACCGTGCAGCGTTCCAGTACCACTACTACACGAGCCTGCCGTTCGTGTTCATGGCCCTCGCGTACTTCGTGGCCGAGGTCTGGCATGGCGCGTCCCGCCGGACCTGGCTGCTCGCGCGGGCGGCTGCAGCGGTCGCGCTCATGGGCCCGGTGATCCTGTGGCTCCTGCGTCAGCCACTGTGCCAGCTCGCCAATGTCGAGGCGGTGAACCCTGGCTCGCAGGCCTGCAACGGGAACCCCGGCAACCTGGTCGTCACGCCGTCGGTCGCGGCGCTCGTCGTGGTCGCGTTCGTGACCCTGATCGTGCTGGGACGGCAGCTGGTGGACCTGGCCAGGCCCCGCACGGATGGCCGGCCGTTCGAGCTGCGGGACCTCCTGCCGCTGGCGGCCACTGCCCTTGCGGGCGGTGCGCTGCTCGCCCTCACGCGGCTGCTGCCGGCGGACCAGCCGCTGCTCGAGGTGCCCGGGATCGTGCCCGAGGTGATCGCCCTGATCGTGGCAATCCCGCTGCTGATGATCGCGCTCCAGGTGCTCGTTGCCCGCGACGCCCGCCGGTTCGCCGTGGGCATCGTCCTGGTGGCCGGCGCCTGGTTCGTGATCCTGTACCCGAACATCTCGGCGCTGCCCCTGCCGGGGGCGCTGGTGAATGCCTACCAGGGCATCCTGCCGACGTACCTGTATCCGTTCCAGTTCTCGGTCAACACGATCGACCGGAGCGGCGCGATCTCGTTCTCCGACTGGCGGTTCGCGATCCTGATGGCGTTCATCGTGATCGCGTGCGCCGTGGTCGCCTATTCCGCGTGGGTGTGGCGGATGGCGCTGTCCGCCGACGAGGCGAGCGACGAGGCCGATGGGCCGGCGAGCGTGGCCGGCACGCCCTGAAGGGAACGTGCTGAAGGGGACGCGCTGACGGGGAGCGCTGACAGGGACGGCTACGGCGCTTCGGTCGCCCGGGCCTCGAAGGAACCGTCGAGCGCCTCGGCCGCGTCCCCCCCGACGGAGCGGGGCGACGGCGGGATCCGGGCGTCGAAGTGCTGGGGCAGCTGGCCCGAGGCCTCGAGCCGGCGGATCACGAACCCGTAGTACTCCTCGACCTTCGCCGTGACCCGCGGCCAGCTGAACTCCTCCGCCCGGGCACGGCCGGCGACCGCCATTCGCCGCGACAGCTCCCGATCCTGGAACAGCCGCGCGACAGAGGCAGCCACGTCCCGCGGCTTCCGGGGTGGCACCAGCAGCGCCTCGCGCCCGCGGCGCACCACGCCCTTGTAGCCGTGGATGTCCGAGGCCACGATCGGGGCCCCCGCCGCCATCGCCTCGAGCAGGACGATGCCGAATGACTCCCGGCCCGTCGCCGGCGAGACGTAGACGTCGGCGGTCCGGAACAGCTGTGCCTTCTCATCGTCCGAGACGCGACCCAGGAACTCCACGCCACGCAGCCGGCGGGTGGCCACGTAGCGGCGAGCCTCGCGCTCCTGCGGGCCGCCGCCGACCAGGAGCAGCCGGCATTCGCAGCCGGCCTTGCGCAGGATCCGGTAGCCCTTGAGCATGTCCAGCACGCCCTTGCGCGGCTCGAATCGCCCCACGAACAGGATGTTGCGCGTGCCGTCCTGCCATCGAGCGACCGGGACCGCCCGCTGGAAGCGGTCGACGTCCACGCCGTTGGGGATGACCTTGTAGTCGCCCGGGAAGTAGCGGTCGATGAAGTGGCGGGCTGCGGCCGAGACCGCGATGCGGCCGTGGAGCCTGTCGGCGTACCCGCTGAGCGCCCGGCTGCCGAACTCGTACGCCGGCGACCAGCCGCCGTACGCGTGGAAGGTGGCGACGTTCACGCTCCGCGACTCGCGCAGCAGCACCAGCGACAGGAACGGCACGAACGGCTCGTGAAAATGCAGCACGTCGAATCGCTCCCGGTCCAGGACCTCCTGGACCTGCGAGATGTACCGGAATGACAGGGTGACCGTGCCCACGGAGCCATTGGCCGGCATCGAGAACCCCTTGCCCAGCCTGATGACGTCGCCCTCGGACGCGCGTTGGAGGCCGTGCGACGAGGTCAGGATCCGGACATCGTGGCCCCGCTGGCGAAGGTTCTCGTAGAGATACCGGACATGCTGGGTCACGCCGCCCGGCAACGGGTAGACGTAGGGTGAGACGAGCCCGATCTTCACCGGACGGCCTCCTCGTCAACGCGTGGCTCCGGGACGGTCGGATCGTACCGCGCCGGTCGCAGGGTCCCGCCCGGGTAGCCGAGATCGCGGCCGGTGCCGTCGCGCCTGAGGCGGCCGGCGAGCTCCGATCGGGCGTCCCGGCCGTACTTCCGGAGCTGGCGGCCGAAGACGCCGAGCTGGCCCGTCGTGCCGTGGAAGCTCCCGTGGTGGCGCGTGGTGCCTGCAAGGATGGCGGCGCGTACGTCCTCGGCCGTGCGGCCCGGGAACGACGTCCAGGCCGTGCCAACCGCCCACGCGACATGGGCGTCGCTGCTGCCGAACTGGGCCAGGCCGCGCTGCTCTGCGAAGCGCACCACGGCCTGGTGCCGGTACCGGCCGAGGGCCGTGGGGTTGAACGTCTCGATCGTGTCCGGCCGCGCGGCCGGATCGTCGTCGGCGAGCAACCGGCGCAGCAGGAACCCCTGGGCGCACAACGGGTACGGGACGAGCGGGTGAGCGGGGATCGCGATGCCGCCCTGGTCGTGGACCGCCTCGATCGACCAGCGCAGGCTCCGCAGCGCGGGCACCGGGCGCTCAAGGAACAGGCCGAGCAGGTGCCCGCCCCGCGTGCTGATCTCCTCGCCCACGACGACCGCTGCCCGAAGCCCCCTGTCGGCCGCCATCGCGCGGGCCGCGAGGGCAGCGTCGATCCGCTCGTGGTCCGCGATCCCGATGACGTCGAGCACGCCATCGCGCTCAACGTGGTCCAGGATCTCGGCGACGGACGACGTGCCGTCCGAGGCCAGGGTATGGACATGCAGGTCGGCGCGGCCGCGCCGGACGAGCGGATCGTCGCTCATGCGTCGGTCACTGCCGAGGCCGGCGACCCGGTGGATCCCTTCGTCCGCCCGGTCGCCGGGGCCAGGTCCGGCCAGATCGGATGAAACGCGCCCCACCATTGCTCGGGAGCGTCGGCCAGGAGGGACTCGAACGCGGCCGCGATCCCCGCCGTGAGGGCGACGACCCGCTCACGGCGCGAGCCGGCACCCGGCTCCGGCACGCGGATCAGGCGCCCCCGATAGCGCCCGTCCCGCGTGCGGCGTGCCGCCCCCGCATAGACGGGCACCCCGGTCTCGATCGCCAGCAGCGCCGGCCCTGCCGCGATCGGCGCGGGGTGCCCGAAGAAGGGAACCAGGATGCCCGTCCCGGTGAGATCCCGATCGGCCACCATGCCGACCGAACGGCCGGACCGGAGATCGCGGAGCATGACCCGTCGCGCGTTCCTGATCGGGATGATGTTGACGCCGACCCGGCTGCGGGAATCCATGAACCAGCGCTGGAGCGTATCGTCGGCGACCGTCTCCATGGGCGCCGTCACGAGGTGGCCGACGAGGTGCGAGACCACGACCACGGGGAGCTCGATCGCGCCGAAGTGCATCCCCGCCAGCACGATCGGTCGCCCGCCATCCAGGGCATCGCGGACCTCGACCGGGCTCTCGATGTCGATCCGCGCGAGCGCTGTCTCGAGGTCATAGCTGCCGGTCCGCGTCGACCTCGACGTAATACCGCGCGGCATGGCGGAACGCGGCCCGAACCGTCCGCTCGAGTGCCTCCGGGTCGACGGCCGCTCGCCGGGCCAGCGCGGTTCCACGGCCCGACGCCGCGAGACCCTCGCACACGCGAGCCAGGTTCGCCCTTGCCTGGCGCCGCCGGTTCGGGGACACGCGATACCAGAGCTCGCCCGCAGCATCCGCGGCGGCCATGAGCGGTGCCTCCGGCAGCCGACCGGCAACCCCCAGGCCGGCGAGCAGGAGCCGGCCACGGAGCCCTGGGCCCGTGGTTGCGCCCCCTCCCTCGACGCCCGGGGTCATGACGTCGCGGCCTGCCCGGCGTCGCCACGACCCGGTTCGAGCACGGGATCGAGCCCGGTGTCGTGAGCGGACGTCTCGCCGGTCGAGGGCTGCCGCCTCCCGGCGGTCGCCTGACCGTTGAGCATCGATGTCGCCCGCCGCTCCAGGTCGGCATGGACCGCGGGATCGCCCGGCCACATGGGCTTGAAGCTGTACCACTGGTCGGGCGCGGACCTGATCGTCGCCTCGAGCGCATCGGCGATCCGCTGGGTCGCCCGTTGCAGCGCCGCCGGGTCCGACGACGGCACATCGAATGGCTCGTGGGCCTCGATCCGGAACCGGCCGGCGGGCGTCCGGCGGATGGCCACCGGAGCGATGACCGCCCCGGTCTTGGCGGCGAGCGTCGCCGGCCCCGCCGGCAGCGTGGTCCAGGTGTTGAACAGCCGGACCGGGATCCCGTCGTCCCGATACCCCCAGTCGATGAGGAGCGCCAGGATCTCGTTCCGGCGGAGCACGCCGAACAGCTCGCGCAGGTTGCGCCACGGGATGATGCGGACACCCCAGGCCTCGCGCTGCCGGCGCAGCAGCTCGAACAGCTCGGGGAACGACGAGTCGTCCGCAATGACGTTGATCGGGTATCCGTGCCCGGCGATCGCGGCCGCTACGGCCTCGTTGTTGCCGACATGTCCGGCCGCGATGATCATCGGCCGCCCGGATTCGCGCCATGCGGTGGCCAGCTGCTCGACGCCATCACCCTCCACCTGGTCGGCCAGCTCGTGCGCCGGCCGCGAAGGCAGGCGCATGAGCTCGACGATGTACCGGGCGTACTCCCGGTAGGCCCGCAGGGCCAGCTGGCGGACCCGGGCATCATCCGGGGGCAAGCCGAGGACGTGCCCGAAGTTCGTGTTGGAGAACCGCCGCTTGGACGGCCAGGCGAGATAGCTGCCCTGGGCCGCCGTGGCGATCACGCCTCGGGAGACGCGGGGCGGGACATGGGCCAGGACGGATGCGGTGGCCCGGTACCCGATGATCGCCGACCGCTCGACGAGCCGTGGCGCCGAGGACTCGGGGCGCCGGTGAGGCGCCTCGAGCCTTCGCTCGGATCGGGTCATGAGCGGCCAGCACCCGGACGGCGCCCGGCTCCGTGCACGGTGGTCACCTGGCGGGCGTGGCCTTGGCCTTTGCCTCGCCTGCGAGCGCCTTGGAATGCTTCTTCGACTCCTCGTTGCCCACCAACGTCTCGTTGTCCTCGCCCCGGATGAACGCCTCGACGCGCTCGCGCGCGACATCGTCGTGGACCTGGAGGGGCGGGCTCTTCATGAAGTAGCTCGACGGTGCGACGAGGGTTCCCTTGAGCCCGCGATCAAGGCCGATCCGGAGGCACCGGATCGCGTCGATGATCACCCCGGCGCTGTTGGGACTGTCCCAGACCTCGAGCTTGAGCTCCGCCTTGAGCGGGACGTCCCCGAAGGTCGTGCCCTCCATGACGATGTAGCAGTACTTGCGGTCCTTGAGCCAGGGCACGTAGTCCGAGGGCCCGACGTGGATGTTCTCGGGTGCGATGTCGTAGTCGAGCATCGAGGTGACCGCGTTGGTCTTGGAGATCTTCTTGGATTCCAGGCGCTCGCGCTCGAGCATGTTCATGAAGTCCGTGTTGCCGCCGAAGTTGAGCTGGTAGGTGCGATCCACGCGGACGCCCCGGTCCATGAACAACCGGGTGAGCACGCGATGGGAGATCGTCGCGCCGACCTGGCTCTTGATGTCATCGCCGATGACCGGGAGGCCCTCCTCGGCGAACCGACGTTGCCAGTAGGGCTCGCGACCGATGAACACGGGGATGGCGTTCACGAATCCGACCCCGGCCCGCAGCGCCTGCTCCACGTACCACTTGGTCGCCTCCTCGCTTCCGACCGGGAGGTACGAGACGACCACGTCGACCTTGCGCTCCCTGAGGATGCCGACCACGTCCGCGGTGGGCCCGGGTGCCTTCTCGATGACCTCGGACAGGTACTTGCCCAGGCCGTCGTGGGTCATCCCGCGGTCGACGGTGACACCAAGGTGCGGGACGTCCATGAACTTGTACGTGTTGTTCAGCCCGGAGAAGATCGCCTCGGACAGGTCCTTGCCGACCTTCTCCTTGTCGATGTCGAAGGCCGCGACGAACTCGACGTCACTGATGTGATAGTCGCCCAGCTGGACGTGCATCAGGCCGGGGACGAAGTCGCCGGGCTTGGCGTTCTCGTAGTAGTAGCGGCCCTGGACGAGGCTGCTGGCACAGTTGCCGACGCCGACGATGGCGACGCGGATCTTGTGGTCACGCTTCGCGGGGACGCTGTCGTTCGTGCTCACCTGCTGCTCCATGTGCGTCTGGCTACCCCTGCTCCTGCTTGGATGCCTGGTTGATGGTGTGGACGATGCGCTGGATGGTGGTGATGGTGGCGAGGATCGCGATCAGGGCCAGGGCGCCTTCGAGCGCCAGGGCCGACGGCGGATACGCCAGCGCCCCGGGGAGGCCCGTGTCCTCGGGAAGGCCGGGCAGGATGCCGGCCGCGACCAGGCCGATCGTGAGGATGATGATCCGGACCTCGCGTGGCGCGAGACCGATGTTGGCCATGCCGGTCCCCGGTGTGAAGCCCAGGCTCTCCGCCTTGGCTCTCGTGTAGCTGACCATGAACGCCGAGGCCAGGGCTGCCGCCGCCGAGCACGACCGGACGCCACAACCCGAGGTTGAGCGTCCCCCACACGATGCCGACGTAGACGACGCCCTCGCCCCACCGGTCGAACGTCGAGTCCATGAACGCGCCCAGCTTGCTGACCTTGCCGGTCGCCCGCGCCAGCGCGCCGTCGAACAGGTCGAACACCCCGCCGAAGATGACCAGCAGGCCGGCGATCAGCCACGCCTGGGACGCCGCCGCGATGGCCGCTACGCAGGCGACCAGGAAGCCGATGATGGTCAGCGCATTGGGCGTGAGGCCGATCCGCCCGAACGCGAGCGCGATAGGCGTCATCAGGCTCCGGATGCGCGCCCGCAGCTCGGGCGAGACGAGCGATCCGCCGGCGCCACTCACGACACGGCCCGTCCGGTGCCGGTGATGGCGTCCAGTCCCAGCGCTCGCGCCTGGCGGCTCGCGAACGTCGCGAATGCCTCTGGCTCGATCGAGTGCACCGTCTCCCGGCCATGGCGCTTCGCCGTCACGAGGCCGACCTCGCGCAGCTTGCCCAGGTGCCACGAGACCAGCGGCTGCGACAGGCCGACGTGCTCGATCAGCTCGGTCACGGTCGCCGGGCCGTCGGCCAGCCGGCGGACGATCCGAAGCCGGTTGACGTCGGCCAGGACCTTGTGGAACCGGCGCAGCTCGCGCAGGTCGTCGGGCTGGTCGACGACCGAGGCGATGGTGCCGCGAATGCGAGCCGGGGACGGAGACACTGGCGTTGGCCCCTGTGTAGATGGCAGGCCCGTTGATAGATCAACAACGGTTTATATCAATGGCCGTTGATGCTATTGACCCATCGCGTCGCTGTCAACTGCGATGGGCGGACGAGCCTCCCCCGATACACTCGCGCCGTGGACCCGCTGCCTCGACGCGATGCGCTCGTGCTCCTCGCCGTCCTCGGGACCGGGGTGTTCCTCGCCGGGCTCGAGCTCATGATCACGGCGGTTGCCCTGCCGGCGATCGTGGTGGACCTGGCCGGCTGGACGCGCCTGCGAGAAGCGTCCTGGATCATCAACGGCTACCTCCTGGTGTACGTGGTCGCGATGCCCCTGGCCGGCCGGCTCGCCGACCTGTGGGGCAATCGCCGGCTGTTCCTTGCGGCCCTTGCCGTGTTCACGTTCGGCAGCCTGCTCGCCGGTCTCGCACCGTCGCTGGAGACCCTGATCGCTGCCAGGCTGGTCCAGGCCCTGGGCGGCGGTGCGCTGATCCCGGTCGCCACGTCCGCCGTCTCGCACCTGTTCGACGGGCCGTCCCGACCCCGTGCGCTGGGCGTGATCGGGGCGCTCACGTTCCTGGGCATGGCCGCGGGACCGTTCCTGGGCGCCGCGATCCTGGGTGCCGTGCACCCGGAGGCAGCCCTCTCGCGGCTGGAGATCCCCGCGGGCTCGGTCCTCGCCCACGCGGTTGCGCCGGCGTGGCGCTGGGTGTTCTACGTCAACGTCCCGATCGGGATCATCGCCCTGGTGGTCGCGTGGGCCGCGAGCAGCGGCTGGGAGACGCCGCGACGCTCGGGCCGCATCGACCTCGTGGGCGCGGTCCTGTTCTCCGCGTTCCTGGTCGGCGCGCTCGGCGCGCTCACGCTGCTCGGCAGCCGGGGCGGACCCGGAGACGGCGGGATCGACCCGGTGGTGGTGTCGATCGTCCTGCTGGCCCTCGCCGTGGTGGCAGGGCCGGCAACGGTGATCCGCGGCCTGCGCGTCGACGACCCATTCCTCGACCCGCGCCTGTTCCGCCATCCCGCATTCTCGTCGGCGGCCATCGTCTCGGCGCTCACCGGGTACGGCCTGGCCACGGCCATCGTCGGTGGCGCCGTGTTCGTCGACCGGGTGCTGTACGGCGGACCCGACGAGCAGCGGCTGGCGCTCGGAGCGCTGGCAGGGGCCACGGCCGCGGGCGCGCTGCTGTCCGGTCTCGCGGCTCGCCTGCTGTCACTGCGGATCGTGACCCTGACCGGCCTGGCGGCATCGATCGCGGCCCTGGTCGTGATGTCCGGCTGGACGCCGGAGACGGCAATCGGTGCGGCTGCCCTCGCCCTGGCGGTGTTCGGGGCCGGGTTCGGGCTCACGGTCACGCCCCGGTCCACCGCGGCGATCGAGGCCGTGTCCCGGGAGGCCTACGGCGTCGCCTCGTCCACTGTGACCGTCGCGCGGATGGTGGGCATGGCCGTCGGGCTCGCCATCCTGACCGCCTACGGTTCCACGACCATCGACAACCTGTACGACCAGGTGTACGCGACTCCTGACGCCTACAAGGCATTCATCCCGGCCTCGCTCCAGGACCGCCCGCTCCAGGACGGCCTGGTCGTGGAGGCCCTCGAGGCCTGGGCCGCGGGCGAGGCGGCTCGGATCATGGTCGGGATCTTCCTGGTCGCCGCCGGTGTGACCGTCCTCGCCGTCCCGCCTGCGCTGCTGCTCGACCGTCGGCGTATGCTCGCGCGGGCGGAGCCCCAGGCCGTCACCAGTGGAGCAACCGAGACGCGTGCAGCCGACAGCCTCGCATCCGGGACAGGCCCCGAGCTCGACGGCTGACGCCGTGGATCGGCCGGTTCCCGACGACGGGACCCGGGTCCGGGGGATCGCGTGGATCGAAGGCGCCGCGCGCCGGTTCGAGGGACGCGCGGCGCTGCCGGCGATCCTGGCCGACCCCGGCGCCCGGGTCTGGGTGGATGCCGTGGCCCCGTCGCACGAGCAGGTGGCTGACCTTGCCCGGCTGCTCGACCTCCATCCGCTGATCGCCGAGGACATCCTCGAGCGCAATCAGCGGGCCAAGTTCGAGGAGACCCAGGGGTCGATCCACGTCGTGCTGTTCTGGCTGACATGGCGGCGGGCGGTGTCCGCGCTGGAGGTCGATCTCGTGCTCGGGCCGAGAACGCTGCTCAGCGTGCACGAGCCGGGCTGGGATCCGTTCTCGCTCCCCCAGCTGCACGGCGATCCGGGTGCCTTCCTGCGGCGGGGCACGGATTTCCTGCTGTACGGGATCACGGACGGCATCGTGGACGCGTACTTTCCGGTCCTCGACGCGATCGAGGACGAGATCGACGACCTCCAGGACGACGTGATCCGGCTGCCGACGACCGAGACGCTCGAGCGTCTGTTCGCGCTCAAGCGCGAGCTGATCAGCCTGCGGCGGGCGATGTCCCCGGCGCGCGAGATCTTCAACCAGCTCACCAACCGGGACCTGGCGATCCTTGCCCCGGAGCACGTTGTCTACTTCCGCGACGTGTACGACCACCTGATCCGGGTCACCGACGAGCTGGACAACGACCGGGAGCTGGTGGCCGGCACGCTCGAGGTCTACCTGTCGACCGTGAACAACAACCTGTCGGTGATCATGAAGCGTCTCACCGGGGTCACCGTCATCCTGGCCGGGATCGGCGCGGTCGCGGGGGTGTTCGGCATGAGCGAGGCCGGCATCGCCCTGGCCAATGGCGAGCGGGGCGGCTTCTGGATGGTCACCCTCGCCATCGTCGCGCTCGCAGCGCTCACCGCGCTCGTGCTGCGCCGGATCGACTGGATCTGATCTCGCTCAGCCGCACACGATCGGCTTCGCCCTGGGGTGAGCGTCCGCCGGATCCGCTGTGCCCACCGACAGCGGCAGCGCCCTCAGCTGGGTCTTGCCCGGGGTGCCCTTGGGCCCTTCCGATGTCTGGAGCCACAGCTCCTCCGAGGTCGCCGATTGCGGCGCATCAAGCGTCAGCTGGTGAAGGCGAACCTCGGTGACCTCGTACAGGTAGAGCTTGTTGTCGCTGGTGTAGACCTGGACGATCATCCCCAGCATCTTCTTGCCCTGGTGGCGCTGGATCGCCAGGTTGTAGATCGGGCCGAACATCCCGTCCCGCGCATGGGCATAGAGGTAGGTGGCGCGTCCCTCGCCCGGCTGCGCCATCTCCTTGAGGTACATCGCCACGTTGCACAGCGGGTAGCCGTCGGGGCCCGGGACCACCGGCAGGTCGATCTTGAGCGCGGGAACCACCACCCTCGTGGCAACCGCCCGCTCGTTTGGGGGCGTCGGCTCGAGCGATGGGCTGACCCCGGCCGACGGCCCGGCGGATGCCGGGTTCGACGGCTCCACCGGGGACGAGGTCGAAGCGTCCGACGGCAGCGCCGCGATCGTCGGGGAGGGCTGGCCGATGGCGCCCGCGGTCGTCGGATCGGCGTAGGACATCAGCCCGGCGGTGATGAGCACCACGCCCAGGGCCGTGATCGCGGCGGGCACGAAACGGGTCCGGAGCATGGTGAGCGCGGTGGCCATGGCGCGGCCCATGGTAGAGGAGGGCCCAGCGCCGCGCCTTCCGGTGTTTGGTACTGGTACGCTCGCAGGAATGGGTGGGAAGACGGCAGTCGCTGCAGGTCTCGTGCTGGGTGTCCTCGCGGGCGGGGCCCTGCTGGGCTCGATCGTGGTGCTGGCACCCGACCTCGGCGCGTCCGCCGACGCGACCCCGCCGCCGCCGTCGATCGAGCCGTCTTCGCCTGTCGCGAGCTCGCCGGGCGCCTCGCCGCAGGTCACCGCCTCGCCGGTCGCGAGCTCGCCGGGCGCCTCGCCGCAGGTCACCGCCTCGCCGGTCGCCTCGCCGGTCGCGAGCTCGCCGGGCGCTTCGCCGCAGGTCACCGCCTCGCCATCGCCCGAGCCGTCCCAACCCCCTGGGCCCGGTTCCTCGACCAGCCTGTTCGGGGTCGGTCAGGCCGCCACGTCGCTCAAGGTGCCCCTGGTGGGCGGCGGGACCATCGACCGCCTGCAGGCCATCCTGCCCGGCGTCGTGGTCGCGCCCTAGGCCACAGCCTCAGGATCCCTCCAGGGTCTCCGCCTCCACCCTGCGCAGCGTGTCGCGCAGCCGGCGGGATGGCGGCTGCTCTCCGCGCCGGACGGCGGCAAGATCGCGCAGCTGGCGGTCGAGCCACCAGCGCACGTCCTCGTGCCGGACGGACTGTCGGAGTCGGCGGAGGTGGAACCGGCGCTCCGCCTCGGGCATCTCGAGGGCGCGCTCGAGCTGGCTGGCCGTGCCCGCGATGTCGGCGGGGGCGACGACCAGGGCGTCGGCCGCCAGCTGCTCCGCGGCGCCCGCGGTCTCGGACAGGATGAGCGCAGGATTGCGCTCACCCACCAGCACCGCCTCCTTGGACACCAGGTTCATGCCGTCGACGAGCGGATTGACGAGCACCACGTCCGCGAGGCGCATGGCCGCGATGGCCATCGCGTAGTCGGACCCGTCCGAGATCCAGACCGGCGCGTCGTCCGGATCGCTCAGGCCGTTGATCCGGGCGACGACCTCCCGGACGGCGGCAGCGTAATCGGCGTACTCGGTGATCTCCGTACGGGTGGGCGCCATCACCGCCAGGAACCGGGTGTCCTCCCGGATCGACGGCCGGCGGTTGAGCAGCTCCTCGTAGGCAAGGAAGCCGCGCAGCGCGTTCTTGGACGGCTCGATGCGATCCGCCCGGACGATCAGCCGCGGATGACCTGCCCGGCCCAGACGTTCGCGGAGCCGGTCCACCCGCTCCTGCACCGCCTCGGAGTGGGCGAACCGCTCGAGACCGACGGGATCGACCGAGATCGGGTAGGTGCGCACCGGGATGCGCCGTTCCTTCCAGCGGACGGTGCGGCTGTCGGCGTCCACGCGAGCATCGCGCACCGATGTCGCGACGGTATCCAGGAAGTTCGAGGCGTAGCGATCGGTCTGGAGCCCGATCAGGTCGCACTCGAGGAGCCCCTCGCAGATCGTCCGGCGGAGCCCCGCCGGCAGTATCTGCCACTCGCCCGCCGCCGGCCACGGAATGTGGTTGAAGTGGAGGATCGTCGCGTGGGGCAGCGCTCGGCGGATCGGCCCGGCCGCGAGGTACAGGTGGTAGTCCTGCAGGAGCACGATCGGACGCCGCTCCCGGCCGACGGCTCGCACGACCGCGGCGGCAAGCGCCTCGTTGGCGGGTCGATACCCGCCGCGCCACGCGGCGAGCAGCGCGGCATCCACGTTGGGGCCGTAGGCGGGCGAGAACATCCGGTGCTGGTGGAACCACAGGAACGGGTTCGAGACCACGTTGTAGAAGGGCTCGAAGACCGACGGGTCCATCTGGACCAGGTGAATGCGGAAGTCCTGTTCGGGGAGGACCTCGTCGATCAGGCGCCGGACCGTCGCGACGTCCACCGCCGGCAGGTCGGGACGGCCATCGAGGTCAGGCGTGATGGGCTCTGGATCCAGCGCCCGGCCCGCCGCGCGGTCTCCGTCGCTGATCGCCGTCGCGATCCACGTGATCGGGGCGTGCCGACCCAGGTCGCCCAGGGCGGTGACGAGACCGCCGGCGCCCCGTGAGGCGACGAGCCCACCGGGTGCCGACGCGTCGAGGTCGAAACTGACGGGACCGCGGTTCGACACGACGATGAGGCGCCCGGTCCGTCCGAGCAGGTCGTGCAGCACCCGCGGTCGGTCGCTTGGCACGCGACCATGATACCGGGGCCACCCCGGGGCCCGAGGCTCGCCCGGTTGATCTGCTACCCGACGGCCGCCGCGGCCGTGCCGACGATGTCCAACATGATCCCCGGGAACAGGCCGAGGATGATCGTCATCACGGTTGCCACCGCGAGCCCCGCCCAGACCAGCCTCCCGTGCGGGACGGCCACCTGCTCGGCCGCAGGGTCACGCATCCACATGTACACGACCACGCGCAGGTAGTAGAACGCGGCGGCGGCGGCGTTCAGGACGGCCAGGACCGCCAGCACCGACAGCCAGCCACCCGCCTGGACGGCGGCCAGGATCACGTAGAACTTGCCGAAGAAGCCGGCCGTCGGCGGGATGCCGGTGAGCGACAGGAGGAACAGCGTCATCAGGAGCGCCATCGTCGGCTCGCGCCGGACGAGCCCTGCGAACGTCGAGAGGTTGCTGGTCGTCCCCAAGCGCTTCTGGAGCGCGGCGATCACGGCGAACGCGCCCAGGTTCATGAACGCGTAGGCGGCGCCGTAGTAGAGCAATCCTTCCAGGCCACGGACCTGTCCGGCTCCGAACGCGGCAAAGCCCACCAGCATGTAGCCGGTGTGGGCAATCGACGAGTAGGCGAGCATCCGCTTGACGTTGTCCTGGGTCAGCGCGACCAGGTTGCCCAGGGTCATGGTCAGGGCGGCCAGCACGATGATCACGACGTTCCAGTCGGCCGTCAGCGGCCCGAGGGCCTCCGCGAACAGCCGGATGATCAGCGCGAACGCGCCCACCTTGGGACCGACCGAGAGGTAGCCGGTCACGGGCGTCGGCGAGCCCTGGTACGCATCGGGCGTCCAGTAGTGGAATGGGACCGCGGCGATCTTGAACGCGACCCCCGTGGTCATGAACGCGAGGCCCATCCCCAGGCCGGGCGAGAGGGCGCCGCCGCCCATGATCTGGGTGAGCCTGTCGGCCACGCCGGCGATGCTCGTCGTCCCGGTCGTCCCCCACACGAACGCGAGGCCGAACAGGAAGATCGCGCTCGAGAACGAGCCCAGCAGGAAGTACTTGATCGCGCCCTCGGTGGAGTAACCGTCCGACTTGTGGTAGCCGGCCAGGACGTAGCCGGGCAGGACCATGAGCTCGAGACCCAGGAACAGCACCAGCAGGTCCGCCGAGCCGGAGATCAGCATCGCGCCCGACATCGCGAACACCAGCACCGCCGAGAACTCGGCGACCGGCAGACCCCGCTCCTCGAGGTAGTCCGGCGCGAATGCCACCGTCAGGGCGACGATCGAGACGAACAGCAGGTCCAGGAACGTCGTCAGCGGATCGACCACGTAGCCACGGTTGAACGCGGTCGAGTCCGACTGCCCCACGATCGCCGTGAGCACGGCAACCAGCGCAAGCCCGACGAACGTGACGGCCAGTGCAGGACCCTTGCGCCCAGGGAACGCGAAGTCCACCACGAGGATCGCGGCGGCGACCAGGATGGCCGCGGCGAACGGGGCGATCGTCGCGAGGTCGGTCGCGGAGAAGCTCACCGGATCCCTCCTACCGCCACAGTCCGAGGGCGATCGGGGTCGCGTGCTGTACCGCGGCGAGGGCGTGGTCCACGGAGCCGCCGACGAGGTTCAGCACCAGGCCCGGGAACAGGCCGAAGACCACGACCAGGGCACCCAGCGGCACCAGCGTCATGGCTTCGACCGGACGCATGTCGGTGAGGTGATCGCCGAGGCCCTTGAGGAACTCGGACAGCTCGCCGAACGCGACTCGCTGGAACATCCACAGCAGGTAGCCGGCGGCGAAGATCATCACGAACGTGGCCACGGCCGCAGCCCACGGGTTGACCGTGAACGTGCCCAGCAGCGTCAGGAACTCGCCCACGAAGCCGGACAGCCCGGGCAGCCCCACCGAGGCGAACACGAAGAACCCGAACGCCGCGGCGTAGACCGGGACGGCGGAGCCCAGGCCGCCCATCTTGGCGATCGTGCGGTCGTGTGTCCGCTCGTAGATCACGCCCACCAGCAGGAACAGGGCGCCGGTGATGAGGCCGTGGTTGACCATCTGCAGGATCGCGCCCTGGAGCGCCTGCTGCTGGAACACGAAGATGCCCAGCGTCACGAACCCCATGTGGCTGACCGAGGAGTAGGCGACCAGCTTCTTGAGGTCGGGCTGGACCAGGGCGACGATCGCGCCGTAGATGATCGCGATCAGCGACAGCACGATGATCGCCGGTGCCCAGGTCTGGGCCGCGTCGGGGAACAGCGGCAGCGCGAACCGGATGAAACCGTATCCGCCAAGCTTGAGCAGCACTCCGGCCAGGATCACCGAGCCCGCCGTCGGCGCCTCGACGTGCGCGTCGGGGAGCCAGGTGTGGAACGGGAACATCGGCACCTTGATCGCGAACGCGAGGAAGAACGCCCCGAACGCGAGGAACTGGAAGGTCGGGTCGAAGTGGCCGCCCGCGGCGTACCTCGTGAGCACGTCCAGGTCGAACGCCCCCGTCCAGCTGCCCTGCGAGGCCTGGTAGGTATAGGCCGTGGCCAGGATCGCGACCAGCATGAGCAGCGACCCGACGAGGGTGTACAGGACGAACTTGATCGTGGCGTAGATCCGGTTCGCGCCGCCCCAGATGCCGATGATCAGGTACATCGGGACGAGCACCAGCTCCCAGAACACGTAGAACAGGAACAGGTCCTGGGCGACGAACACGCCGGTCATCCCGACCTCGAGCACGAGGAACGAGACCATGTACTCCTTGACGCGGTTCTGGATCGGCCGGAACGAGGCCAGGATGCTGATCCAGCTCAGGGTCGTGGTCAGGACCACCAGCACCAGCGACAGGCCGTCGACGCCGACCTTGTACTGGATGCCGAACAGCGGGATCCAGTCGGCCTGATCCGTGAACTGGAACCCGGTGGCGCCGGTGCTGAAGCCCGCCAGCAGGGCCAGCGACACGACCCAGGCCAGGAGCGCGAACGCGAGCGCGGTTCGCCGTGCGAGGTCCGGGCGTGACGACGGCAGGAAGGCAACGACGATCGCGCCCAGCAGCGGCAGGAACGTGACCAGCGAGACCGGATGAAGGCCCTCGAGCCCGCTCATCGGGGCTGCCCCACGATCAGCAGGAACGAGCCGGCCATCACCAGCAGGCCGATCGCGATACCCAGCGCGTAGTTCTGGACGTGCCCGGTCTGGAGGCGGCGGAGCTCGCCGCCCGCGTCGCGCGTGATCGTGCCCACGCCGTTGACGGTGCCATCCACGATGGTCCGGTCGAACCACCACAGGAATGCCGCGATCCGGCCGCCGATGCGGATGAACAGGAGGTCATTGAGGTCGTCGAACCACCACTTGTTGAGCGTGGCCCGGTACAGGAACCGGGTGACGCCGTTGGCGGCGGCCAGGCGGTCCACGAGGCCCTGGCGGCCACGGGCCCGGAAGAAGCCGAACAGCCAGATGCCCGCGACCAGCCCGAGGGTGGCGGCCGCGACGCTGACCAGGATCAGCACGCCGTCGATGCCACCCAGCTGGAACGCCTCCGGCGTGCCATGGAGCAGCTCCTCGGACTGGGCGAACACCGGGTCCAGCCAGGCCGTCAGCAGCCCCGGTTGGTCGCCCATCCCGAACAGCGGCCCCAGCGGCGGCCCGGGCCACGAGAGGACGATGCCCAGGATGGCCGCGGGGATCGCCAGCAGGACCAGGGGCAGGGTCATCTGCCAGGCCGACTCGTGGATCCTGGGCTCGACGTGCGGGTCCACCCTGGACTCGCCGTAGAACGTCTTGCCCATCAGCCGCCACATGTAGAACGCCGTCATGACGGCAACGAGCACGCCGATCGCCCAGACCCAGGAGAAGCCGAACTTGTAGGCGTCACCCAGGATCTCGTCCTTGGAGAAGAAGCCTGCCAGGGGCGGGATGCCGGCGATCGCGATCGCGCCGACCAGCATCGTCCAGTGCGTGATCGGGATCTTCCGCCACAAGCCGCCCATGCGGTTCATGTCCTGCTCCTCGTGGACCGCGTGGATCACGGATCCGGAGCCCAGGAACAGCAGGCCCTTGAAGAAGCCGTGGGTCATCAGGTGGAAGATCGCCGGCCCGAACGCCCCGACACCCAGGGCCGCGAACATGTAGCCCAGCTGGGACAGCGTCGAATAGGCGAGCACGCGCTTGATGTCGGTCTGGGTGAACGCGATCGAGGCTGCCAGGATCGCGGTGAAGATGCCAATGGCCGCGACCACGACCATCGCGTCCTGTGCGTGGGCGAACAGCGGGTTGGCCCGGGCGACGAGGTACACGCCGGCGTTCACCATCGTCGCGGCATGGATCAGGGCCGACACGGGCGTCGGACCCTCCATCGCATCGGGCAGCCACACGTGGAGGGGGAACTGGGCGCTCTTGCCCATCGCGCCCGCGAACACCAGCAGTGCGACGATCGAGATCGGGATCGTGAGCGCGGCCCCCGGCGCCGTGAGGCGGGCAAGCGACTCCTGGATGTTCAGCGTCCCGGTGTTCACGAAGATCGCCATGATCCCCAGCGCGAACCCGACGTCGCCCACCCGGTTGACGATGAACGCCTTCTTGGCGGCGAGGGCCGCCGATCGTTTCTGGTACCAGAACCCGATGAGCGCGTAGCTGGACAGGCCCACCAGCTCCCAGCCCGCGAACACCAGCAGCCAGCTGTTGGCGGTCACCAGCAGGAGCATCGAGAACATGAACAGGTTGAGGTAGGCGAAGAAGCGCCAGGTGCCGTTGTCGTGCGCCATGTACCCGATCGAGTACACGTGGACGAGCATGCCGATGGTGGTCACCACGATCAGCAGGGCGGCGGTCAGCGCATCCACGTGGAAGCCGAGATCGACCGACAGGTCACCGGCCGGGATCCACGTCCAGAGCTTGACGTCCAAGCCGGCCTCGCCGAACGGCTCGGCGTGCTGGAGCGCCGGGGCGATCACGGCCAGCGCGATCAGCCAGACCACGATCACCCCGCCCACCGGCACGATCTCCGAGGCCCACCGCCCGAAGGTGAGCTGCAGCCGTCGTCCGAACAGCGACGTGAACGCGAAGCCCAGGATCGGGATCAGGACGATCAGCGGGATCAGGGTCTCGTACATCGGTCGGCGCCTACTGCCGCATCGCGTCGTACTCGTCGACGAGCGGCGTCTTCCGGTTGCGGTAGATCGCGATCACGATCGCGAGGCCGACGGTGGCTTCGGCCGCCGCCGCCGCGATCACGATCAGGGCAATGACCGAGGCGCTCGTCCGGAGCGCCGGGCTGAAGGCACCGAACGCGATGATGGTCAGGTTGACCGCGTTCAGCATCAGCTCGATCGACATCAGCATGCTGATCGCGTTGCGCCGAGCCAGGAAGCCGAACGCCCCGATCGCGAACAGCACTCCCGACAGCACGAGATAGGCGTCCAGCGTGTGCGAGATCCCGTCGAGGAAGGACAGCATCAGCGCTCGCCTCCCCGCTCGCGCTTGGCCAGGAACACGCCGCCGATCACGGCTGCCAGAAGCAGGACGCTGACCACCTCGAATGGCAGCACGAAGTCTGAGAACAGCAGCGTTGCGAGCTCGGTCGTGTCGGTCACGACCAGGGCCGCCGTCGTCGTCCAGTCGGTGGCGGTGACGGCAATGGCGATCAGGATCGCCAGCAGCACGGCCGCGATCGCAGCCCATCCCGCCTGCGTCTGGAACACCAGCGCGCTCGGCCCGACCTTGGTCTGGGTCAGCATGATCGCGAACAGCACGAGCACGCTGATCGCGCCGATGTACACCAGGACCTGGGCGGCCGCGACCACCGGGGCACCGGCCAGGACGTAGATCCCCGCCAGCGCACCGAAGGCGGCGATCATCGCCAGCCCGCAGCGGATGATGTCGCGCATGCCGACGACCAGCAGCGCGAACCCGATCAGGGCGGCGGCAAGACCCAGGAACAGGGCATCATTCCAGCCCAATCCGAGCAGCGGGATCGTCTCCGGCAGCGTCACGCGTCCCTCTCTCAGCGATCGTGGGCGTGTCCGGACCCGTTCCCCGACGCGGCCGGCGTGCCGTGCCCGTTCCCGTGCCCGTTCCCGGTGCCGCCGGAGAGCGAGGACGGCAGGACCGGGAGGAGCCGCGCCGAGTCGAGGAACCGTCCCTCGGCCCGGGCCCGCTCCGCCCAGTCGCGCTCGCGGCGGATGTAGCTCATCTCCGTCTCGCGCTCGACCGCGGCCAGCGCGAGGAGGTCGATCATCGGCTCCTCGCGGGACGTGTGGCTGAGCTCGAACTGGTCGCTGTCGCGGACGGCGTCGTAGGGGCAGGCGTCGACGCAGATCCCACACAGGATGCACCGGCTCTCGTCGACGTCGTACTTCTGGAGCACCCGCGGCTTGGGCATCAGCGCACCGGTGGGGCACGTCTCCGCGCACCGGCCGCACGACACGCAGGGCGTGTCGTTGAGGCTCATGTCGAGCGGGGTCGTGACCAGCGTGTCGAAGCCGATCCGCATGAAGTCATAGCAGGCCGCGCCCACGACCTCGGCGCACACGTTGGCGCAGCGGCCGCAGTCGATGCACCGTGACGGCTCCCGCAGGATGAACGCGTGGCTGTCGTCCCGGATGTAGTCGTGGTTGACTCCGGTGAACCGGTTCTCGGTCACCGACCGATAGCCGGCACCCTGGTGGAACTGCGGTTCGAGCGTCCGGAGCGTGGTCCCGTATTCGATCCCCAGGCGCCGCAGGTCGCAGAACCCGATCGCCTCGCAGGTGCACTGCAGACAGCGGGTGGACTCGGCCACTGCCTCGTCGCGGGTGTACGGGATCTCGTACTCGACGTAGTTGTGGTTGCGTGCCTCGGCCTCGAGCGCCTTGAGCCGGTAGCGCGGTTCCTTCACCTCGCCCGTGAACGGCACGATCGAGAGGAACTCGGGCTGTGGCTCCGCGAGGGTCTGGCGGGTCCGGATGGCGGCCAGGTCCTGGCCCTTGAGATAGGCGTCGACGGCGTAGGCGGCCCGCCGGCCCTCAGCGATCGCCTGGACCACGGTCGCGGCGCCGATCCGGACGTCGCCCGTACCGAACACGCCGGGCCGCCCGGTCTCGAAGGTCACCGCGTCGGCGCCCAGCCGGCGCTGGCGGTTCGCGGTCGGACCCTCGGACCCGGGGCCGATCCAGCGCAGGTCCGGCCCCTGTCCGATCGCGAGCAGCACCCGGTCGCAGTCGATCGAGAACTCCGTGCCCGGGGCCGGCTCCGGCCGCCGGCGACCCGAGGCGTCGGGCTCGCCCAGCTGCATCCGGATGAACTCGACGCCCGTGACCTTGCCCGATGTCTCGTCGGTCAGCACGCGGGTCGGGCCGGCCTGGAAGATGGCGGTGACGCCCTCCTCGATGGCCTCGTGCACCTCGTTGGACGCCGGCATGTCCTTCATGTCGCGGCGGTACACGAGCGTGACCTCGGCCGCGCCCTGGCGCACGGATGTCCGGCTGCAGTCCATGGACGTGAAGCCGCCGCCGATCACGACCACGCGGCTGCCCTCGTGGCCCGGATACGGGAGCCCGAGGGTGGCGGTCCGCAGGTACTCCAGGCCGTCGATGACCCCGTCGGCGTCCTCGTTGGGGATGCCCAGCTTGTTGGTGTCGTAGCAGCCGATGGCGACCACGACCGCGTCGAAGCCCTGGTTCTGGAGGTCGTCGAGCGTGAAGTCCCGGCCCAGCTCCATGTTGCACTGGAGCTTCCCGCCCAGGCGCCAGACGCTCTCGTACTCGGCCTCGAGCACCTCGACCTTGGGCAGCCGGTACTGGGGGATGCCGTAGCGGAGCATCCCACCGGGTGCCGGGTCCCGCTCGAACACCGTCACGTCGTGGCCGTTGAGCAGCAGGTAGTACGCCGCGCTCATGCCGGCCGGGCCGGATCCGATCACGGCGGTGCGGCGGCCGGACGGCGCCTGGCGTTCGAACGGGATGGGCGGGTCGAGGTCCTCGTCCAGCATCTGGCGCAGCACCTGGTCGCCCGCGTAGCGGTGGCTGTCGCGAATCGCGATCGCCTCGTCAACCTCGTCCCGCCGGCAGTGCTCTTCGCACGGCGCGGGGCAGACCCGGCCGAGCACCGACGGGAACGGGATCGTGCGCTTGAAGATGCGCGCGCTCTCCCGCCAGTTCGCCTCCGCGTTGGCCTTGAGGAAGCCCGGGATGTCGATGTGGCTGGGGCACTTGTTCTGGCATGGCGGCAGGCAATAGGCGTTGTGATCGCTGAAGATCAGCTCGAGGTTCGTCCGCCGCAGCCGCCGGACCTCATCGGTCTGCGTCTGCACCTTCATGTCCGGCTCGGCCTGGCGGGAGCACGAGATCGGCGGCGTGTCCTCGCCCTCCACCTCGACCACGCACATCCGGCACGCCCCGAAGCCCGGCAGCTTGGGCTCGTAGCACAGGGTCGGGATCTCGATCCCGTTGTCCCGGCAGACCTCGAGGATCGTCTGGCCCTCGAATCCCTCGACCACCCGGCCGTCCACCTCGATCCGGATCGGCGGTGTGCTCTGGGGTCGCTGTGGCGACTGGGTCGTGATGAGTCGCTCGGCGAGTGAATCCTCGCGCGGCGTCGTGGTGTCGAGCACCGCCGGCACATCGGGCCGCGACTCGCGTCGGGGCTCGATCGGGGCTTCCGGGCGCGTGATCAGGTCGGCCATTGACGGGGTCCCTAGTGCACCGCGCCCGCGGCCACCGCGATCGGGTGGCAGACGCCGGCGGGGCAGGTGCTGCGGAGGAGGTGATCGTCGACCTCGGAACGGAAGTATCGCATCGCGCTCGTGAACGGGAGGGTGGCCAGGCGCTCGTGGTCGCACAGGCCGCTGGCGGCGATGTCGTGCGCGAGGTCCTCGAGCAGGGTCGGGTCGGTCGGCCTGGGCCGGCCGCCGGTGACCCGGTCGCCGATCTCGTACAGACGGCGGAGGCCGATCCGGCACGGGATCGACTTGCCACAGGCCTGGTCGGCCGAGAACCTCGTGAGCAGCCGGGCCAGGTCCACGACGCACGCCCGCTCGTCGGCGATCACGATCGAGCCCGAGCCGATGTGAGCGCCGGCCGCCCGGAGCGCGTCGAAGGCGTAGGGCGTGTCCAGCAGGTCCGCGGGGAGCAGCCCGCCGGTCGGCCCGCCGACCAGCACGGCCTTGAGCGCGCGGGAGCCGCCGCCCCCGACCAGTCCGATCAGGTCGCGGAGGGGCGTTCCCAGCGGGACCTCGGCAATGCCGGCCCCTTCGGGACCGCGCAGCTGGACCAGCATCGTGCCGGGGCTGTCGGCCGGGCCGATCCCGCAGAAAGCGGCCGTGCCCTCGCGGATGATCCACGGCACCGCGGCCAGCGTCTGGACGTTGTTGACGACCGTGGGCCTGCCGAACAGCCCTCGTTCGGTGGGATACGGCGGCCGTTGCTCCGGCTGCCCGCGCTTGCCCTCGAGCGCCTTGAGCAGCACCGTCTCCTCGCCCAGCATGTAGGCGCCCTGGACGGTCCGGACCGTCATCGTGACCCGGTGACCCGAGCCCAGCACGTCGTCACCCAGGAAGCCCGCTTCCTCCGCTGCGAGGACGGCACCCTCGAGCAGCGTGACCAGCTCCGGATCATCGGCACGAACCGCAAGGATGGCCTCGGTCGCCCCGACCGCGAAGGCCGCGATCGCCAGCCCCTCGATCACGCTCCACGGATCGGACGCCATCAGCGCCGCATCCGTGCTTACCGCGGGATCCGCGCCGTACCCGTTGGCGACGACGTAGCGCTGGTCCGCGGGCCGCGACGCCGCAGCCCGCCACTTGTCGCCGGTGGGGAACCCTGCGCCGCCGCGTCCGCGCAGGTCGGACGACGCGATCGTGGCGATGGTGCCGGTGGCACCCAGGTCGCGAACGGCAGTGCGGAGCGCGTCGAAGGCGCCCGCCCGCACGGCGGCGTCAAGGTCGGAGGGATCCGCCGAGAGCGCTGCGGCTCGTCCGGTCAGGACGGCCGGCCACCCTCGGGGCGTCTTGAGGAACGTCGACTTCACGCGGCACCACCTGGCCCGAAGCCGAGCGATGCCTCGAGCGCGGACCGGTAGTCGGACTCGGCCGCGCGGTGCGCCTCGCCGGCCGGTGCCGCGTCGCGGTCGCCCGGTGGCTCGAACCGCAGGTGACGGTAGTAGCTGGCGGTGCCGTAGATCATCGCGTACCAGGCGCCCGTGATCCGCGAGATGTGCTTGAGCGCGCCGACGGGCAGGTAGCCGTACTCCGCCTGGGTCTCCTCCAGGATCGTCAGCATCGCCCTGGGGTCGTAGTCGTGGCGCTCGAGGATCTCGTCCAGCGCGCCGGTGTCCAGCGGGTCGAAGCGCGTGAACGCCGGGTCGGCCACCGGCCTGCCGGATCGCCGGATCGCCGATTCCTCGCGCCGCTCATCGTAGGTCTCGGGCGCCCCCCAGTGGACGTGAAACCGGCCCTTGGTGTCGACCCCGCCCATGTCGATGCATTCGATCGGGCAGGCCTGGGCGCACTGGAAGCAGGTCTCGCACTTGAGGGTGCCGTACTCGTCGTACAGCAGCTGCAGGCGACCCCGGTACTTGGGGGCGATGTCGGCCGGAACCTCCGGCCACATGATCGTGGCCTTGGGCTGGAAGAACCGCTGCAGCGTGAGGCCCATGCCGCGGACGATGCCCATGCCGGGGATGACGCTCATCGGCGGCTCACAGCGACTTCACGACGACGATGGCCGCCGCGGTGACGAACAGGTTGAGCAGGGCAGCCGGCAGCAGCCACTTCCAGGCGAACCCCATCAGCTGGTCGATGCGGACCCGCGGCAGGGTACCGCGCATCCACACGAACACGAACACGAAGATGAACGACTTGACCATGAACCAGACCAGGCCGGCCAACCAGTCCAGGCCGACGTAGGCGACCCCGAACAGCAGGCCCAATGCGACGACGTTGAACGTGATGAAGCCGAGCAACAGGGCCTGCCACGCGGGTCGCGAGCTGCGCGCCAGGTAGAACGGCGCTGCGAACAGCAGCGTCAGGGCGACGGGCGCAGCCACCAGCAGGATCAGGAGGCCGATGCCCAGCGACCCCAGGTCGAGGTTGAGCGTGATGGCGGGGAAGGGGAACGGAGCATTCCAGGCGCCGAAGAACAGGGTCGTCATGAGCGCCGAGACGATGAACACATTCACGTACTCGGCGAAGAACAGGAACCCGAAGCGCATGCCGGAGTACTCGGTCGCAAAGCCGGCGACGATCTCCGAGTCGGCCTCGGTCAGGTCGAACGGGGTGCGGTTCGCCTCCGCCGTGGCGGCGATGAAGAAGATCAGCGCGCCCAGCGGCTGGCGGAACACGAACCAGTCGAGGAACCAGCCCGACTGCTGTTCGGCGATCTGGTACACGCTCAGCGTGCCGGCCAGGAGCACCAGCCCCACCACCGACAACGTCAGCGGGATCTCGTAGCTGACGACCTGGGCCGCGGAGCGCAAGCCACCCAGCAGCGAGTACTTGTTGAAGCTCGCCCACCCCGCAGCCAGGAGCCCGACCACCGTCATGCCGCCGACCGCGAACAGGTAGAGCAGGCCGATGTTGAGGTCCTGGCCGACCAGCCCGGGGCCGAACGGGATGACCATGAACGTCATCACCGCGGTCAGGAACACCACCACCGGCGCCCACGTGAACACCAGCCGGTCGGCGCCGGTCGGGGTGAAGTCCTCCTTGGTGAGCACCTTGAGCCCGTGGACCACCGACATCGCGGCACCCGCAGGCCCGACCCGGTTGGGGCCGCGCCGCAGGTTCATGAACGCGATGACCTTCAGCTCCATGTAGATGATGATGAACGCGGCCGGGATGCTGAACAGCAGCACGCCCGTCACCGCGACCACGAACCGCACGATGTCGATGTTGGCGCTCAGGACGTCCACGAGCCAGGGTCCGACGAACAGCGCGAACAGCACCGTCGCGATCGGCCCCACGACCAGCACCAGGAACAGCAGCGGGACCAGGATCCTGCCCGCCAGCGTGAGGTTGCCCCAGGCGCGGTTGATCGCCGTCACGCCCGCTGCCTCACTTGTCCACGCCCCCCATGATCGGGTCCAGCGAGGCCATCACGGCCATCGTGTCCGCGATCAGGTTGTCCTTCATCAGCATCCCCACCAGCTGCAGATGGATGAACGACGGATCGTGGATCTTCATCCGGAACGGCTGGTCCGTGCCGTCCGAGACCGCGTATGTCCCGTACAGGCCGCGCGGCCCCTCGATGGCCGCCCACGCGCGCCCGGGACGCGGCCGCAGCAGCCGCGGCAGCTTGGCCATGATCGGCCCGTCGGGCATGTTGTGGAGGCACTGGTCGATGATCCGCAGGCTCTGCTTCAGCTCGTCAACGCGCAACAGGTAGCGGTCGAGCGAGTCGCCGCCGCGGTCGTGCCCGCGGGTGGGGATGTCGAACTCCAGCTCGGGGTAGATCGAGTACGGATGGGCCCGGCGCACGTCGTACGGGATGCCCGAGGCCCGCAGGTTCGGACCAGTCACCGCCATGCGCATGGCCGTGTCGCGGTCGAGCACCCCGATCCCGCGCATCCGGCGCACGAAGATCTCGTTCTCGTTGAGCAGCTGGGTGTTCGCCTCGTGCTGCGCCGTCGCGCGGCTCATCCAATCGCCCAGCCGGGACATGAACTCGTGGTTGAGGTCGCCGTTGACGCCGCCGATCCGGAAGTAGTTGAACAGCATCTTCTGGCCGGTGACGGCGGCCAGCATGTCCACGATCTCGTCGCGCTCGATGAAGCTGTACAGGATCGGCGTGAGACCGCCCAGGTCGAGCGCCATCCAGCCCATGAACAGCGCATGGCTGGCGATCCGGTTCAGCTCCCCCGTGAGGACCCGGATGTACTCGGCCCGCCGGGGCACCTCGACGTCGAGGAGCTTCTCGAACGCCATCACCGGCGACCACTCGCAGAACAGGGAGCTCACGTATTCGAGCGGGTCGACCTGGCTGATGATGTGGTGGAAGTCGGAGTTCTCGCACAGCTTCTCCACGCCGCGGTGGAGGTAGCCCAGCACGGGGTCCAGGTCCACGACCTGCTCGCCGTTGATCTTGAGCACGACGCGCAGCACGCCGTGCGTGGACGGGTGCTGGGGACCCATGTTGAGGAACATCTCGCCATCGCCCAGCGTGTAGAACTCGGCCTCGCGCTCGGTACGCGGCGGGTAGGGCGGTACGGCTTCGAACTGGCCGATCTGGTCGTCCAGCATGACCCGGGGGTCGTCGGCCGACGGATGCTGGTGGGGCGCGGCGGTTGGCGGTCATCGTCAGGCCTTCACGGTTCGGCGAACCACGGACGGCGTCGCCTGGGATGGGGCGTGGGTCTGCTCCATGTGGCGGACACCGCCACCCGGGGACCGGGCGGCGTCGTCAGCGAGGTAGAAGTCCTTGCGCAATGGGAAGCTGGTGTAGTCGGGCGGCATGTAGATCCGCCGCAGGTCCCGGTTGCCCTCGAAGATGATCCCGAACATGTCGTACGCCTCGCGCTCCATCCACTCCGCGCCCGGCCACAGGCCGGTGAGGGACGGTGCGCGGGGGTCATCGCGCGGCATGCCGTCGGCGATCACCCGCAGCCAGTCCGGCGTGGCCGCCGACCACAGGTGGTAGACGACCTGCATCTGGGTGCCGGTGTCCACGCCGGCCAGATCCACCAGGACCTCGAACGCGAGACCGGGGTCGTCGTGGAGGGTGCGCATGACCTCGGGCACGTCCGCCGGGCGGATCCGGATCTCGGTCTGGTCATGGCGCTGGCGAACGGGACCCGTGAGGCGCTCGCCGAGCTGCGCCTCGAGCCGCTTGCGGAGGAGCCGGTCCACGGCTAGACGTCCTCCGGGACAGAGGGTCCGATCGGGCGCTCCGGCCAGTGTCCGCGGCGCTCCTTCACCAGCTGCCCGAGCTTCATCATCCCGTAGATCAGGCCCTCGGGCCGGGGTGGGCAGCCCGGCACGTAGACATCGACCGGCATGACCCGGTCGATCCCCTCGATGGTCGAGTAGCTGCGCTTGTAGCGCCCGCCGGAGCACGTGCAGTCGCCCATCGCGACGCACCACTTGGGCTCCGGCATCTGCTCCCACAGCCGCACCAGGGGGCCCGCCATCTTGGTGGTCAGGGTGCCGGCGACGATCAGCACGTCGGCCTGGCGGGGCGACGCCCGGAACGGGAACATGCCCCAGCGGTCCATGTCGTTCTTGGACGTGGCCGCCGACATCATCTCGATGGCGCAGCAGGCGAGGCCCGACAGGAGGGGCCACAGGCTGTTCATCCGAATCAGGTCGACGATCAGGTCGGCCTTGGTCGGGATCACCTCCAGCCGACCCCAGCGCGCGGTGTCGCTGAGCATGAGGTCCGAGCCCTCGAGGTGGCGCAGGTGCGTAAACGGGGACTCGCGCTCGCCGCCGTAGGCCTCGGACCGGATCGAGCTCCACAGGGTGTTGGGCACCACGATCGGCTGCGCGACGTCCTGCTGCGACGCGGCAACCAGCGACGAGCCGGCGTCCACGGAGCCCTTCCTCGGGCGTCTTGCCGGGCGTTTCGCCCCGGCCACGGGACCGTGCCCCGGCTCGACGCCCGGCTCCCGGACCGCGTCCGGGCCGTCGGGCGTCATCGCCACGTCAGCACTCCCTTGCGCCAGGCGTAGGCGAGGCCGAACAGGAGGATGCCGACGAAGACCAGCATGCTCACGAAGCCGCCGAGGAGGAGGTCCTGGAACACCAGTGCCCACAGGTAGATGAAGATGACCTCGATGTCGAAGGCAACGAACATCAGGGCGTAGATGTAGTACGAGATGCCGAACCGCGCGTGGGTGTCGCCGTACGTGTCGATGCCCGACTCGTACGGGTAGCCCTTGTGCTGGTCGCCGCGGACGCGATGGGAGATCAGCCAGGCGAGCCCGATCGTCAGGAAGACGAACGACACGCCTGCGAAGGCGAACCCGACGACGTACCAGATCCCGGTCACGAGGTCCTCGGTGCCGGGCAGGGCCGTCGGGGTCGTGGCGGCGCCCGCCCGTGATAACTGGCGTAACAGGTTCCGCGCCGTTGGCGGCCCGGTGGCTGCATTCTAGCAGCGGCATCCGGTCCGCGGCCTCGTCACGGCGGGGGATTCGCGAGCGGCCCGGGCCCGAAGAAGCCCGCCCGCGGCGGCGTCCCGCGCCCTACCGGCGGGGCGCCAGCGGCTCCAGCCCGGGCAGCCTGGTGGCCGACGCGATGGCTCGTCCGAACGCGATCACGCGGAAGGCGCCCATCCCTCTCGGATCGAGGAGGCGGGCGAGGGCCGAGCGCAGCAGCAGCGCGTCCTGGATCGAGGCGCCGGGGCGCCGCAGGAAGGTCGTCGTAAGCTCACCCGTCCCGACCGCGGCCAGCAGCTCGGCCTGGGTGGTCTCGCCGAGTGGCTGCAGGCCGGCCGCTCGGCCCGCGGCACGGACCGCGGCCAGGTCCACCGTGGCGGTGAGGTCCTGGCGGCCGACATGCCGGAAGGGATCGCCGCCCACGGCGTGGCCGGCGAACACGCGCAGGGTGCCGTCCCGCCGGGACGCCGCGTGGAGGGTTTCGGGCTCCTCCGCGTAGTCCACGAGCACGACGATGCCGCGGGCGAGATGGCGAGTCGCCTCCGCGAGCCAGTTGTCGACGGCGAGGCAGATCTCGGTGATCTGTCCGTCAGCGAGCTCGATGCCCTCGGATGCGAGCCGACGCCCCAGGGCAGGTGTCGTCGGATCGCCCTCGACCCAGACGAATCGCCGCTCCACGTCGAGGCCGACCAGGAGCTCGCGGAGGCCATCCGGCCGTCCGATGACGCGATGGACCGGCAGTGCGTCGATGACCTCGTTGGCGACGAGGGCACCGGTTTCGCCGCCGGCAGCCGGCATGTCCACGAGCAGTCGGTCGAGATCTGCCACCTCGAGCCGCCGTCGCAGCGTGTCCAGGCGCAGGGGCTCGACCTCGACCGGCCGATAGCGGATCGCCTCGAGCAGCGGCGAGCGAAGGTCGCGCAGCCCGGCCAGGAGACCCTCGGCCAGCGCCCCGGTGCCCGAGCCCGCCTCCGAGACCACGAACGGGTCCGGGCGGTCGATCGCGACCCACGCCTGCTCCAGCAGGCGCCCGATCGCGGCGCCGAAGATCGGGTGCGCCTCCGGTGCCGTCAGGAAGTCGCCGTCGCGGCCCGGGCCGGGCCGGGACCGCCGGTAGTAGCCGTGACCGGGCTCGTAGAGCGCCCGCTCCATGAACCGGGCGAACGTGATCGGGCCGCCCGCCTCGATCTCCTCCCGAAGCCGGGCACCCAGCGCCGCGTCCTCGCCCACGGCCTCGGGATCGGGCAGGGCCTGCCGCCGGAGGCCGGCCTCGACCGGTGGCCGCGGATCGTCCATGACCGCGATCCTACCTGCTCGTCACCGGCCCGGGCCGCCGCTCCGGAGGGCCAGCCGGAGCCCCGGCCCGACGAGGCTGTGGCCACCGAGGATGATGGGGACCGGGGCCTCGGCCGCCGACGCGGTCAGCGCCCGGAGCCACGGATCGCGCACGGCGCCGGAGAGGAGAAGATCGCTGGCATACCGGTCCTCTGCGGCCGGCCAGTCGCGCTCGTCGGGGCCGAGGCGATGGGCCAGGAGCACCCGTGTGTCCACGAGGGCGCCGTCGGCCACGGCGGCGATCATCGCTCCGAGGCCGGCTGGACCCTCGCGATCGAGGAGCCGGCCAAGGAGGCTCGCCGGCGGCCGCCGGTTGGGCCGCCCGGCGACGATGGCCAGGGCCGCCGTGCGCAGCCCGCGTTCCTCGACCAGGGCGCGCGTCCGGCTCCGCGTCTGCCGCTCGACCCAGCGCAGGTCCGTCGCCGAGGTCCGACCGCTGACCAGCAGCTCGGCGCGGGGGTCGCGGGCGAGGGCGCGCAGGGCGGCCAGCCGCGCCCGGACGGGTGCGGCGTCCGCGTCCGGGACTGGCGGCAGGTGCGGCGCTCCCGGAGCCCCTTCGAGCAGGAGCAGGTCCAGCGGCGAGTCGACGTCCATCGCCAGTGCCCGGTGCCGTGCGAGGTCCCGGACGGGAATGCCCGCCGCTTCGGCCAGCCAGCGCGGCAGGGCGTTGTCCGAGCCGATGGCCGGGAGATCGCGGAGGACGTCGCCGGCACACGCGATGGCCACGACGTCGGCCGAGTAGCGCTGGTTCGCGAGCGCCCCCGGAACGTCCGCCGCCGCGGCCGTCACGAGCTCGCGAACGTCGGCGGGTCGGGCCAACGGGATCGCGCCCGCGGACAGCACCACGAGACCCGCCGGTCGGAGCTCGCTCACCAGGCGCCGGAGGCGGGTGCCGAATGGAGTATCGTCGGGCGGCTCCCGGCGCACGACCACCGGGTCCGCTCCGGACGCCAGGAACGCCTCGCGGTGGTGCTCGGCGAGCGCGCTCCGGGCGGCATCAAGGACGCGCTCGAGCGGTCCGGCGGCGGCCGGCGGCAGGGGGGCGAGCACGAGCACGGTGACCGGGGGCATCCGCCCCCGAGTCTAGCGACGGGAGGGCGCGATTCGTGGGTCGGGTGCGCGCCTACATCGGCCTTGGCAGCAACGTCGGTGATAGCTCATCTACGCTGGCGGCCGCGGTCCGCGCGCTCGCGGCGCTGCCCGGCACCCGGCTGCGCGGCGTCTCGCGCCTGTACGTGACCCGTCCCGTGGGTGTTGCCGACCAGCCTGCGTTCCGGAACGCGGTCGTCGCGCTCGACGCGCCGGCGGGCCCCGACCCGGCCACGGGCGCCCAGGCGCTGCTGGTGAGGCTCAAGGCCCTCGAGCGCACGCTCGGGCGTCAGTCGCGTGAGCGCTGGGGACCTCGCGAGGCCGACCTGGACCTGCTCGTGTTCGGCCGTCACCGGATCCGCGTGGACCGTCCACCGGCAGGTCGGAGCGACGACGCCGCCAAGGCCGACCTGCAGCTGGTCGTGCCACATGCAGAAGCACGGCACCGGCTGTTCGTGCTGGCGCCGCTGGCCGACCTGGCCGCGGGCCTGGTGCCGCCCGGCTGGGGCGAGTCCGTCGCGACGGCCGCGATGCGACAGCGGGCGATCGAGGGGCCGGATGCCGCCCGGGCGATCGCCGCCTGGGACGGAGAGGGCTGGGAGCAGTTGGAACGGGTAAGGCCGAAACGGGGGTCGCCGCCCTAGAGGCGCACCGCCGGCGGCCGGTCCCGGTCGAACATGTGGACCGTGTCCACGAAGCGGACCTGCTTGGTCTGGTAGGCCATGATCAGCGAGTGCGTCCTGGCGCCGCCGCCGAAGAATCGCACGCCCTGGAGCAGCTCGCCCTGGGTCACGCCCGTGGCCGCGAACACCAGCTGGTCGCCCGACGCGAGCTCCTCGGTCCGATACACCTTCTGCTCATCGGCATGACCCAGCATCCTCGCGGCGCGCTCGCGCTCCTCGTCGTTGCGGAACCGGAAGCGTGCCTGGATCTCGCCGCCCAGGCAGCGCAGGGCGGCAGCCGTGATCACGCCCTCGGGCGCGCCGCCGATGCCCATCACGGCATGGACGCCGGTTCCCTGGACCGCACAGCTGATCGCGCCCGACAGGTCGCCGTCGGTGATGAGCTTGATCCGGGCGCCGGTCGAGCGGACCTCCGAGATCAGGTCCTCGTGGCGCGGACGGTCGAGGATGATCACCGTGATGTCCGTGACCTTGCGCCGCAGCGCCTCGGCGATCCGGTGGCAGTTCTCGGCGGGAGGCCGGGTGATGTCCACGCAACCCGCGGCCACGGGACCCACGCACAGCTTCTCGAGGTAGCTGTCAGGGGCGTGGGTCAGGCCGCCCTTCTCGGAGGCCGCGAGGACCGTGATCGCGTCGCCCTGGCCGGTGGCCACGAGGTTGGTGCCCTCGAGCGGGTCGACCGCGATGTCCACCTCGTCGGCGTCCTGCGCTCCGTGGCGGCCGACCTGCTCGCCGATGTACAGCATCGGCGCGTCGTCGCGCTCGCCCTCGCCGATGACGATCGTGCCCGCGATGTCGGTCTCGTCCATCGCCTGGCGCATCGCCTCGGTCGCGGCCTGGTCTGCCCCGGTCCGGTCACCACGGCCCATGAACCGCGCGGAGGCGATGGCTGCGGCCTCGGTGACCCGGACCATCTCGAGCGCGAGGATCTTCTCCATCGGGCGTTCCTCCGGCGTTGGCGAGGGCCCCGTCGTCAGTGGCGGAAATGGCGTCGCCCGGTGAACACCATCGCCAGGTGGTGTCGATCGGCGACCTCGATCGCCATCTCGTCCCGGATCGAGCCACCGGGCTGGATGATCGCGGTCACGCCGGCGTTGGCGGCGATCTGGATCCCGTCCGGGAACGGGAAGTAGGCGTCCGACGCCATGACCGCCAGCTTGGCGCGATCCCCGGCCCGGCGCAGCGCAATGTCCACCGAGACGTTGCGACTGGCCTGGGCCGCGCCGATGCCCACCGTGGACCCGTTGCGGGCGAGGACGATCGCGTTCGACCGGACATGGCTCACGGCGCGCCACGCGAACAGGAGGTCGGTCAGCTCGCCCAGGGTGGGATGGCGACGGGTGACCACCTGGAGCTGGCCGCGATCGAGGTTCACGACGTCGAGCGCCTCGACCAGCAGGCCACCGCCCACGCGCTTGAAGTCGAGGTTGGCGATCCCGTAGTCGCGCATCGCGTCAGTGGGCGTAGCCGGCACCGCGAGCAGCTCCAGCCCGGCCTTGCCGCGCAGGATGCCCAGCGCCGCTTCCGAGAACCCGGGCGCGATCACCGCTTCGTAGGAGTTTGCCGCGATCTCGCGAGCCGTCGCCCCGTCCAGCTCCCGGTTGACACCCACGATGCCGCCGAATGAGGCGACGGGGTCTGTCTCGAGCGCCCGCCGGTACGCATCCACGAGCTCCTCCCCCGAGGCGATGCCCACGGGGTCGGTGTGCTTGGTGATGACTACGGTCGGCGAGGTGTAGTCGGCGGCGATCCGGTAGGCGGCATCGAGGTCCAGGAGGTTGTTGAACGTCGGCGGCGCGCCGCTGAGCTGCGAGGCATCGGCCAGCTTGCCCGACCGATGGGTGGTCTCGCGGTAGAACGCCGCCCGCTGGTGGGGGTTCTCCCCGTACGGCAGGTCGGTCACCTTCTCGAGGACCATCGCCAGGCGCCGCGGGTAGGCGTTGCCCGAGATCTGGTTGAGGTAGGCCGCGATCTCGGCGTAGTAGGCCGCCACCGCGCTGAAGGCGTCGGCGGCCAACCGATACCGGGTATCGGTCGACACCTGGCCCAGGGAGCGCATCTCGGCGAGGACCGTGGGGTAGTGCGCGGGATCGCAGACGGCCGTCACGCCCGCGGCATTGCGGGCCGCCGCGCTGATCAGGGCCGCACCCGCGACGTCGATCATCTCGATCGCCTCGTCGATGCCGATGTGCCCACGTCCGACCTCGGGGGCGAACGGCTTGACGTTGACCACGACGAGATCGATCAATCCGAGGCCGTGCTCCGCAAGCTGCTCCAGCTGCTCCGGGCGATCGCGTCGCGCGAGAATCCCCGCGTAGATCGCCGGGTGGAATGTCCGGACCTGGCCGCCGACGAGGGGCGGCACCGAGGTGAGGTCGGAGACGGACGCGACCTCGATTCCGTCCGCGGCGAGGTGTTCCCGGGTGCCGTCCGTGGCGAACAGCTCAACGCCCAGATCCTTCAGCTCGCGGGCGAACCCCGAGATCCCGTCGCGGTCGGCGACCGAGAGCAGCGCACGCACCTGCGCGGTTCCTCCTCCGGCGTACGGTCCGGCACTCCGTTCGCGCCAGGATCCGGGGATCGGGCTCCTGGCGGCTCCGGGCGGGCACGTTCAGGCGGCGAGTATACCGTGGGCCCCATGGCATACTCGGACGGCTGAAACCGTCGGCTCCACCGAGCCGGCCGACCCGGAGACGTCGCCCGTGCGCCTGTGGCCCTGGGAATACCTGTTCAAGTCCTTCAATGAAGCCAACTTCCCGGACGTGTGGATGCCGCTGTGGATCGCGTCCATCCTGGCCCTGGTCGCGACGGTGGTCGTCTACAACGTGCGGACCCGCCAGCTGCACCGGCACAGCGTCTATCTCCAGATGTACGAGTGGCTGCTGTGGACCGGCGTCATCGTGTTCGGGCTGATGTTCGTGTACGTGGTCTTCTCCTTCGACTGGATCATCGTCCTCTCGACCCTGGTGGTGGGCCTGGGCCTGATGGTCTGGACGCGGTTCGTGCGCTTCCCGCCGTACTTCCGAGCGTACGAGCGACAGCTGGCCAAGCAGCGCTACTTCTCGCGTGACCGCTATTCGCGCCCGGAGTCCACCATCCGCTCCCGATCCGCGCGACGCCGCCGGCGGCGCTGAGCGGGATCCCGGTGCCGATCGAGATCCGGCGGTTCGGTGTCGGGCACCGGCGCCCCGACGGCCCCCCGGGCACCGTGGGCATCGAGGGCCAGGTCATCGAGAGTGGCCGGCCCGGCATCATCGCGGAGCTCGCCTTCGGACGGCGGGCCCGGATCACGCCCCACACGAACCCCAACTGGACGTACTTCATCGTGATCGAGGGCGGCGGCTGGGTGGGGGTGGGCGACGAGCGAACGCGCATCACGGCCGGCGAGGCCGCGGTCTGGCCGCCGGATGTCCTCCATGCCGCATGGACGGACGGTTCGCCGATGCGAGCCATCGTGGTCGAGTTCACCGCACCCGCGATCGCGCTGCCCGCGACGGTGGCCGGGCAGGCCGTGGCCATCGAGCCCGGGCCGGGTGGAGCCGAGAGGCGTCCGGTGACCCGCGGCGAGGGCCGACTGGCGCCTCGTCCGGTCAGCGTCGAGCGTCCGGCGGGGAACGGCGATGACGTGGGCGAAGGCGAACCCCGTTGACGGCGCGACCGGGCCCACCTGCCGTGATGCGGGGCTGCATGTTCGGGGTGCGATGCGGGTAGGCGGCCCGCTCACCCAGGTGAGTGCGGCGCTCCCCCCAGCCACTCCCCCAGGCCGCCAAGCACGCGCGCCGTCATCCCCCACACCACCAGGCCGTCGATCGGGTAGGCAGCGTATCGAACCCTGATGCCGCGGATCGGGCGCTCGACCTGGATCAGCCCGGCACTCGGCAGGAAGGCCCGGACGGCGGGCTCGAGGATGGCCGCCACCTCGGTTGGCTGGGCCACGAGGGTCGGGCGCCGTTCGGCCAGCGCGAGGACCGGCGTGACGGCGAAGTTGCTCACCGGGATCCACTGGACGGACAGCCGACCCAGCACCCGTACGCCGGCTGCGGCCGGATCGAGGGCAACCTCCTCGGCGGCCTCGCGAAGAGCGGTCGCGACGAGGTCCGCGTCGCGCGGTTCAGCGCGTCCTCCGGGAAACGACACCTCGCCCGAGTGGTGCCCGCCGCGATCCGCGCGCTCGGTCAGCAGGACCCGGGCGACGCCGTCAGCGTCGGGGTAGAGCAGCACCAGGACGGCCGCCGGCTTCGAGGCCGACGACGCCACCAGATCCCACGGCGGGCGTGGCCGCGGCTCGCCGGTCTCGACCACCACGGGCATGAGGGTGGGCGGGCCTTCGGGGAGCCGCTCCGGCGGCGGATCGAGTCGTCGGACGACGTCGTCGAAGCGCACCGGCGAGCAGCCCTGAGCCAGCCTAGTTGACGAGGTCGCCGCCGTCGGACCGCTTTGGCTCGTCGAGCGGCGGCAGGTCGAACGTGGAACGGCCCTTGCGACTGCCCGAGCCGGCCGTGGCACCTTCGGGCTCCGGGGCGGATCGAGCGTCGCGCCGCTCGGCCTTCTCGGCCACGACGGTGGAGCTGTCGGTCGAGAACACCAGGGTGCCCGAGACGGGATCTGCGTCGGCGGCGACACGGTCGCCCGGCCGGAACGTGCCCGACAGGAGCGCCCTGGCAAACGGGTTCTCGACCAGGCGCTGGATCGTCCGCTTGAGCGGCCGGGCCCCGAACGCGGGGTCCGTCCCCTCGCGCACGATGAGCTGCCGGGCAGCTGCTGTGAGCTCAAGCGTCAGGTCCGTCCCGGCGATCCGTGCCTGCAGGTCGGCGAGCTGCAGGTCGGCGATCGCCACGAGCTCCGCATCGGTGAGCGCGTGGAACACGATCACCTCGTCGATCCGGTTGAGGAACTCTGGCCGGAACTGGTCGCGGAGCGCGTCGGTGACCTGCCGCTTCATCGCCTCGTAGGCCTCCCCGTCGGGCCGACCGGCGAAGCCCTGGATCTGCTGGCTGCCGACGTTGCTGGTCATGATGACCACGGTGTTCTTGAAGTCCACGGTGCGACCCTGGGAATCGGTCAGGCGCCCGTCGTCCAGGACCTGGAGCAGGACGTTGAACACGTCGGGATGCGCCTTCTCGATCTCGTCCAGCAGGACGACCTGGTACGGCCGCCGCCGGACCGCCTCGGTCAGCTGGCCGCCCTCCTCGTAGCCGACGTATCCGGGAGGCGCCCCGACCAGCCGCGACACAGCGAACTTCTCCATGTACTCGCTCATGTCGATGCGGACCATCGCCTGCTCGTCGTCGAACAGGAACTGGGCGAGCGCCCGGGCGAGCTCGGTCTTGCCCACGCCGGTGGGGCCCAGGAACAGGAACGACCCGATCGGTCGGCGCGGATCCTTGAGACCGGCGCGGGCCCGGCGGACCGCGTCGGACACGGCCGCGATGGCCTCGTCCTGGCCGATCACGCGCTGGTGCAGCCGCTCCTCCATGTGGACGAGCTTCTCAAGCTCGCCCTCCAGGAGCCGGGTGACCGGGATCCCCGTCCACGAGGCCACGATCTCAGCGATGTCGTCTGCGGTGACCTCTTCCTTGAGCAGGGCCGACGGACCCTGGAGGGCGGCGATGGCCGCCTCCTGCTCGGTCATCCGGTCGGCCAGCTCGCGGGCGTTGCCGTACTTGAGCTCGGCGGCGCGGGCGAAGTCGGCCTCGCGCTCCGCCTGGTCGATCCGGACCTGGAGCTGCTCCTGCTCGGACTTGGTTGCTCGCAGTGCCGCGATGGCCGACTTCTCGGCCTCCCAGCGCTGCTTCATGGCGCCCGCCTCCTCGGACAGCTCGGCGAGCTCCTTCTCGAGCGCCTCGAGGCGCGCCTTCGACGCATCGTCGGTCTCCTTGCGCAGCGCCTCGCGCTCGATCTCGAGCTGGATCCGGCGCCGCTCGAGCTCGTCGAGCTCGATCGGCATCGAGTCGATCTCCATCCGCAGCCGCGACGCGGCCTCGTCGACCAGGTCGATCGCCTTGTCGGGCAGGAAGCGTTCGGTGATGTAGCGGTTCGACAGGGTGGCGGCGGCGACCAGCGCGGAGTCGGTGATCCGGACGCCGTGGTGGACCTCGTAGCGCTCGCGCAGGCCGCGCAGGATCGAGATCGTCTCCTCGACCGTCGGCTGATCGACGACGACCGGCTGGAAGCGACGCTCGAGCGCTGCGTCCTTCTCGATGTGCTTGCGGTACTCGTCGAGCGTGGTGGCGCCGATGGTGTGCAGCTCGCCCCGCGCCAGCATCGGCTTGAGCAGGTTCGAGGCGTCCATCGCGCCCTCGGCCGCGCCCGCCCCGACGACCGTGTGCAGCTCGTCGATGAACAGGATCACCCGACCTTCGGAGTCCTTGATCTCCTTGAGCACCGCCTTGAGGCGCTCCTCGAACTCGCCCCGGAACTTGGAGCCGGCGATGATCGCGCCGAGATCGAGCGCGATGACGCGCTTGTCCTTGAGCGTCTCGGGCACGTCGCCACGGACGATCCGCTGGGCCAGGCCCTCCACGATCGCCGTCTTGCCGACGCCAGGCTCGCCGATCAGCACCGGGTTGTTCTTGGTCCGCCGGCTCAGGACCTGGATGACCCGCCGGATCTCCTCGTCGCGGCCGATGACCGGATCGAGCTTGCCCGCCCGAGCCTCGGCGGTGAGGTCGCGCCCGTACTTCTCGAGCGCCTGGTAGGTGCTCTCGGGGTTGGGGTTCGTGACGCGCTGCCCGCCACGCACGGTCTGCAGCGCCCCGAGGATCGCCTCGCGCCCGGCGCCATGGCGTTCCAGCAGCTGCTGGCCCTCGCCACCGGCCTCGGCGTCGCGAGCAGGAGGTGCTCGGTCGAGGTGTAGTCGTCACCCAGCCGCCGGGCCTCCTCCTGGGCGCGCTCGATCACGCGCTTGGCGCGCGCGTCGAGCGTCAGCGAGCCGCCCTGGATCCGGGCCCGTCGGGCGAGGAGGGCCGCGAGCTCGCCCCGGAAACCGGCCAGGTCCACGCCCAGGCGCCGCAGCGTCTCGGCGGGGATTCCGTCATCGGGCTCGAGCAGCGCGGACAGCAGGTGCTCGGCATCGAGCACCGGGCTGTGCATCCGCTCGGCGAGCTGCTGGGCCGCAACGACGGCCTCCTGGGCCTTCTCGGTGAAGCGATCGAGTTGCATGGTCGTGATCTCTGCTGGCGTGGGGACGTGTTGGTCGATGGTCAGGCGGTCGACCGGGGGTCGGGCTGGTGAACGAGGTCGAGGAAGCGCTCGGCGGCCGCCCTCGCGCCTCGTCATCGAGCGTGGTCGGCAGCACCACCCGGACCTTCGAGTACAGGTCGCCGGTGGCGTCGCCCTTGATCCGGGGCATGCCCTGGCCGGTCAGGCGGAAGGTCCGCCCGTTCTGGGTGCCCGGCGGGATCGTGAGCGCGATGCGGCCCTTGAGGGTGGCGACGCGGACCTCGGCGCCGAGCAGCGCCTCGCGCAGCGTCACCGGCAGCTCGCGCTCGAGGTCCGCGCCGCGGCGGGTGAAGACCGGGTGCGGGCGGACTGCGCGACCGCGACGCACGACATCCCGCCCGTCCGGGCCCTTGCCGCTCAGCCGGACGCGGCTCCCGGTGTCGACGCCCCGCGGGATCGCGACCTCGACCGCTTGCCCTCCACCTCCACGACGCGGGTCGTGCCGTGGAACGCCTCCTCGAGCGTCAGCTCCGTGGGCGCCTCGAGCTCGGGGCGCACCTGGGGTGTCGCGCGCGTGTGGCTCGTCGCACGGCTCGCGGTCCCACCCGGCCGGGTTGGACTGCCATCGAGACCCATGTCGGCGAGGATCTCCTCGAACGTCGGCCCGGCGCCGGCTGCCCGGCGCGTCGGTCGGCCCCCTCCGGCCGGGCGTCCGCTCGTGGACGACGCTCCCGCGGCCGCCCCCGAGAAGAACATCCGGAAGAAGTCGGAGAAGCCACCCTCGCCACCGCCGGCCGTCCGGAACTCGTAGCGGACGTTGCCTGACTGGCCCGCGCCCGCGTTGAACCCGGCGAACGGTCCGCCGGGACCGAACGGATCCGCCCCGCCACGGCCGCCTCCACCGCCCTGGAACTGGTCCCAGTTGGCGCCGAGGACGTCGTACTGCTTGCGCTTCTCGGGGTCGGACAGGACGGCATGGGCCTCATTGACGTCCTTGAACCGCTTCTCGGCGCTCTTGTCGCCCGGGTTCCGATCGGGATGGTGCTCGCGGGCGAGCTTGCGAAAGGCCTTCTTGATCTCGGCCTGGGACGCCGTCCTGGGGACACCCAGGGTCTGGTAGTAGTCGCGGTATTCCACGGCTCATGCCCTCCGCCGGGCAGCCGGAGGCAGGGCGATCCCGATCGATCGCCCTGCGCCCCTGCGGCTTGCGCGGGCCGTGGACACGGGTCAGGTGCGGTGCTCGCCCCGCCGTCCCCCCAGGGCGAGTCCGCCCTCGGGGGACGGGATGCCCTGGACCACGACGGGCGGCTGGTCCGGGCCCGGGAACGACGGCCGCCGGACCCGCGAAGCGGGCTCCGGGCGCGAGCGATCCTCGCCGCGCCCGGTCACGGTCGGGGACCCGGTGGTCAGGGGCTTCGGCCGTCGACGGAGCGCGGCCTCGAGCACCTGGTCCATGGTGTCGACGGGCACCAGCTTGAGCTGCTTGCGGACGTCCTCCGGGATGTCGCGCAGGTCCTTCTCGTTCTTGCGCGGCAGGATGACCATGCCGGCACCCGCGAGGTGCGCCGCCAGGATCTTGCTCTTGAGCCCGCCGATCGGCAGGACGCGGCCACGGAGCGTGATCTCGCCGGTCATCGCCACGTCCTTGCGGACCGGGATGCCGGCCAGCGCAGACACCATCGCCGTCGCCATCGTGACGCCTGCGGACGGTCCATCCTTGGGGATGGCCCCGGCCGGCACGTGGATGTGCAGGGTGTTCTTCTCGAACATCTCGCGCGGGATCCCGAGCTCGGCGGCGTTGGACCGGATCCATGAGAGGGCGGCACGCGCCGACTCCCGCATCACGTCGCCCAGCTGGCCGGTGAGGATGAAGTCCTCCTTGCCCTCCATCTTGGTGACCTCGACCGCGACGACGTCGCCGCCGACCTCCGTCACCACGAGGCCCGTGGCGCTGCCCGTCTGGTCCTCCGACTCGAGCTCGCCGTACTCGAACCGGGGCGGCCCGAGGTACTCGCTGAGCTTCCGCAGGTCGACCACGGTCTTGCGCTTTCGTCCCTCGGCAACCTGTCGCGCGACCTTGCGCATGATGTTGGCGAGCTCGCGCTCGAGGTTCCGGACCCCTGCCTCCTTGGTGAAGGCCTGGACCAGCTCGACCAGCGACGCGTCGGTGATCTCGATGTGCTTGGCCGTCAGTCCGTGGTTCTCCATCTGCTTGGGGACCAGGAACCGCCTCGCGATCTCCACCTTCTCGCGCTGCGTGTAGCCCGGCAGCTGGATGACCTCCATCCGGTCGCG
The DNA here is from genome assembly GCA_963732805.1 of uncultured Chloroflexia bacterium. Lineage (GTDB taxonomy): Bacteria > Chloroflexota > Limnocylindria > Limnocylindrales > CSP1-4 > CAIXZV01. The sequence continues at coordinate 74,218 of CAVTAW010000002.1, read as the reverse complement.
CAGGGCGGCCGGGATCGGGTCGAGCAGGTTGGCCGTGGCGATGAACAGCACCTTGCGCAGGTCGAACGGGACCTCGAGGTAGTTGTCCTGGAAGCTGAAGTTCTGCTCCGGGTCCAGCACCTCGAGCAGCGCGGACGACGGGTCGCCCCGGAAGTCCATGCCGATCTTGTCTACCTCGTCGAGCATGAACACCGGGTTGTTGGTGCCGGCGGTCTTGATGCTCTGGATGATCCGGCCCGGGAGCGCGCCGATGTAGGTGCGTCGATGGCCGCGGATCTCCGCCTCGTCGTGGATGCCGCCGAGGCTCATGCGCGTGAACTTGCGACCCATCGCCTTGGCGATGCTCTTGCCCAGGCTGGTCTTGCCCACGCCCGGCGGCCCCACGAACAGCAGGATCGGGCTTCGGATCGTGTCCGCCAGGCTGCGGACCGCGAGGTACTCGAGGATCCGCTCCTTCACCTTCTCCAGGCCGTAGTGGTCCTCGTCCAGGATCTGGGCAGCCTCGCGGATGTCCAGCCGGTCATCGGTGGACTCGTTCCAGGGCAGCGAGACGAGCCAGTCGACGTAGGTCCGGATCACGCCCACCTCGGGCGAGGCCGACGGGATCCGGCTCATCCGGTCGATCTCCTTGATCGCCCGGGTCCGAACCTCCTCCGGCATGCCGGAGGACTCGACCTTCTCGCGCAGCTCGTTGATCTCCGCCTGCTGCGGATCGTCCTCGCCCAGCTCGCGCTGGATCGCCTTCAGCTGCTCGCGCAGGATGTACTCGCGCTGGGTCTTGTCCATCTCGGACTTGACCTCGCTCTGGATCTTCCCCTTGAGCTCGAGGATCTCGATCTGGCGGGCGAGGAACGCCGAGACGAGCTTGAGCCGCTGCTCCACGTCGATGGTCTCGAGCAGCTCCTGGCGCTGCTCGGTGGACATGTCGGGGCTGTAGGCGACCATGTCGGCCAGCAGCCCCGGCTCCGTGATGTTGCGGGCGGCGACCGCCGCCTCCGGGGGCACGGGCGCCCCGTTGGCGACGTACTGCTCGATCTGGGCCTGGACGCTGCGGATGAGCGCCTGGACCTCGACACCCGTCGGCGTCTCGTCCTCGAGCTGCTCGACCCGCGCGGCCAGGTAGGGCGCAGTGTGGACGAAGCCGCGGACGCGGATCCGGCCCTGGCCCTGGACGATGGCGCGCACCGTGCCGTCCTGGAGCTGGACGACCTGGGCAATCTTTGCCAGCGTGCCCACCTCGTAGAGCTCGGACGGGTCGCTGATCTCCTCCTGCTCCGGCTGACGCTGGGTCACGAGCGCGATCGGCCCACCGTTGTCCACGGCGGCGTTGAGCGCCGCAACGCTCTTCTCGCGTCCGACCTGGAGGGGGACGATCATCTCCGGGAAGATGACCGTCTCCCGGAGTGCGACGAGCGGCAGGTCTCGCGGCTCGGCCGTGGCCGGGCGCTGCTGCGGCTCCTCCTCCGGGTTCGACGGTCGCTTGGCCATCAGGGTCTCCTTGACTTGCCGGCCGGCGGGTACGGCTCGGCGGTGCTCGAATTCGGTTCGCTACGGGTGCCCTCGTCGTAGAGGGCTTCCAGGATCCGCTTGCCGAGCCGTTCCTCCAGCTCGAACAGGGTACGGACCCCGGCCAGGTTCACGCCTCGGTCGCGGGTCAGGTGACGGATCCACAGGATCCGGCGGATGTCCTCTTCCGAGTACAGGCGGATGTTGGTGGGGGTGCGCGCCGGACAGACCAGGCCCTCGTCCTCGTAGATCCGCAGCGTCCGCGGATGCGCCGAGACGAGTGTCGCGGCGACGCTGATGACGTAGACGGGTCGGGTCGGGTCCCGGTCGGGCCGGCGCGCAGCGGCCATGCGATCAGGCCTTCTTCGTGCCGGCGTCGACGGTCGTCGCCTCGCCGGCGGTGATCGGGCGGATCTGGATCTGGCGCGGCTTGACCTGCTCCGCCTTGGGGATGCGCAGCTTGAGCACGCCGTGCTCGAAGGTTGCCTCGGCCTTGTCGGCCTCGAGTCCGGTGGGCAGTGTCACCGTGCGCATCACGGTCCCGTGGGAGATCTCGCGGACGAGCCAGTCCCCCTGTTCCTCGGTCCGCTCGCCGCCGCTCTCCGCGCGGATCGTGAGCGTCCCGTTCTCCACGGTGATGTCGACATCCTCGGGCTGCATGCCCGGCAGCTCCGCCTCGACGAGCAGCGCCTCGGGCGTCGTGCGCACGTTGAGGGGCAGCCGGCTGATGTCACCCGGGCTGTAGCCGTTGAGCGGCCGGAACACCGTGTCATCGAAGAGTCGGTCCATCGCCTGGCGAAGCGTCATGAGCTCGCTGAAGGGCGACGGGCGGCGCATGAGCGTCATCGGTCGAGCCTCCTGCTGGTATCGCCACCGGCTCTGCACCGGCGACGTCGTTGCGTTGCCGTCGGGCGTCCATGTCCAACGGGCACCGCGGATGCTAGAACCCTGACAATGATGTTGTCAAGATAAATGTCCATAACCGTGCCCTAATCGATGTCAGTGATCGGCCGTTGACACCCCAGGGCGGCACGTTGGGCCCGGTCCACGTTCGCGCTTGCCGTCGCGGGTGGCCGACGAATCCGGGCAGCCCTGCGCGCGAGGGACGACGTCGCGACCGACCCGCCCCGATCAGGCCTCGGCGGGCTCGCCGATCAGCTGCCCCCGCAGCTCCGCCTCGCAGTCCGGCCGGCCGATCGCGATGACCTTGTCGCCTTCGGCCAGGATCGTGTCGGTGGTGAGGACCCGCGGCGCACCATCGCGGATGACGCCGAACAGCGAGCAGCCGCTGGGGACCTGGAGGTCCAGGGCGACCTTGCCGATGGCCGGCGATCCGGGCTGGAGATGGGCCTCGATGATCTCGAGCTCGCCCACCCCGAGCGCCGCCAGGTGCAGCAGCTCGTGGACCGGGATGTCCTGCTCGATCGAGCCCAGGATCATTCGCGTGGGGCTGATGATCTCGTCCACGCCCAGGTGGCGGAACAGTGCCTCGTTCTTGGGGTTGTTGACGCGTGCGATCGTGCGACGGACGTCGAAGTGGTGCTTGGCCATCTGGCAGATCACGAGGTTGTCCTCGTCATCGCCCGTGACGGCGGCAACGATGTCGGCGCGGTTCGCCCCTGCCTCCCGGAGGTACTTGCCCTCGCAGCCGTCGTGCGAGATCACCACCGACCCGATCTCGTCGGCGATCTGCTCCGCGCGGCCGCGATCCTTCTCCATCAGGACCACCTCGTGGTCCGACTCGATCAGCTCCTTGGTCAGGTAGTAGCCGACCTTGCCGCCGCCCACAACCAGCACGAACATCGGTCAGTCCTCCGAGCCGCTCGTCGGGGTCGCCGCCGGGCCCGGCGTCGCGGACGACGGGTCGGGGCCGGTCTCGTCGGTCGCCACTGCGCCGACGTCGTCCACGTGGGGGTGACCGCCGACCGGGGTGTAGATGCCGGGGCGGACCGGAGCCACCTGGCCCGTCAGGTCCAGGACGGCGGTCATCATCAGGTTCGTCCGGCACAGGCATGCGATGCCCAGATGGGCGTACGCCTCCGCGCGAACCGGGTCGTTGATCTTCGCGATGCAGCGCCTCGCCGCCAGCGCCTCGATCCCCAGCTGGGCGGCCATCACGTTGCGGTTGTCGCCCTCCGTGAGGGCGAGGAACAGGTCGGCCCCCTCGGCACCCGCTCGCCTGAGCGTGTCCTCATCCGTCCCGTCGCCTCGCAGCGCGAGACCACCGAAGCTGGCCGGCAACCGGTCGAAGGCGGACGAGGTGAGATCGATGATCAGGACCTGCCACCCGGCCCGGTCCAGCTCGTCGGCGAGGCCGGCACCGACGCGGCCGCAGCCGACGATCACGGCTTTCATGCTTGCTCCTCGGGCATCGCCTCGCGGATGACCCACACGGCGCAAGGTGCGTTCTTCAGGATGTACGGGATGGTGCGCCCGATCGTGAAGTCGCCGCCGAACCGGCGCCGGAAGGGCAGCCCCGCGATGATCAGGTCCGCGTCGCGCTCCGTCGCCTCGTCGACGATCGCGGCGCCCACGTCGCGTGCCTGGAGCAGGACCGTCTCCAGCTTGTGGCGGCCCGCCTCCGCGGTTGCCTCGGCGATGTCGAGCACGCGCTGCGCATCCTCGGACTGACCGGCCACGTCGGCATCGAGCGGCAGGGTCCAGTCGATCTCCACGACGTGGACGCCGATCAGCTCCGCGTGTGCCGGCGCGCGCGATCTCGGCGGCCAGCGCCACGATCGGCCGATCGGTTCGCACGCCGGACAGCGCGACGACCGCGCGCCGGAACTGGGGAGCCGAGTTGTCGGCCAAGGTCCTGGAGCCTCCGCGTGATCGACGGCCTCCGGCGATGGTGTGGGCTTCGCCTCCGCCCGGCCGTCCGCGCCGCGGGCCACGATGGCCGGCACCGGCCGCAGCCCACCGTCGGGCCGTCCGGCGCCGGCGCGTCGGCTACGGGTGGTTCCTCGCTGCGCCGGTACGGGACATCCGCGATCACGGTGTGCTCGCGTCCGACGAGCGCCGCCTTGAGCCGCTTGGCCGCCTGGTTGTACAGCAACCGGTCCCACCAGTGCTTGGCCACGTACTCGGGCAGGACCACGATCGTGACCGGTGCCTCGCGATCGGGCGGCCAGGCCAGATCCAGCACGTCGAGGTACGTGACCAGCGGGCCGACCAGCGCGCGGTAGGGCGACTCGACGATCACCAGCGGCACGCCCGGCAGCTGGCGATCCCAGCGGTCGCGCATCGCCTCCGCCTCCTCGGCATCGGTCGTGACGAACACCGCCTGGAGGAGCGACGGATCGGTCACGAGCGAGCGCCCGAACATGACCGCCTGCACCACCGACCGGTTGATTCCGTTGACAGGGATCACCACCCGCTGCTCGCGATGCGGTTTGTCGAACACGAGGTCGTCACGTACCGCCAGCTCGCGCGCCTGCCCGTCGTACTGGCGCCGAATGAACAGCATGACGCTGACGAGGGTCGGGATCAGGATCACCACGAACCAGGCGCCGGCCGAGAACTTGATCGAGGTCACGACGACGGCGATGACCGCGGTCAGCACGCAGCCGACCGAGTTGATCGCGAGCCGGTAGCGCCAGCCCTGCGGCCGCGTCGCCAGCCAGTGACGGACCATGCCCGCCTGGCGAGATCGTGAAGTCGATGAACACGCCGACCGCGTACAGGGGGATCAGCGCGTGGGTCGAGCCGCCGTCCGGCGACCACGACCAGCGCCGCGACCATGCCCAGCAGCAGGATCCCGGTCGAGAACGCGAGGCGGTCACCGCGGAACGAGAACTGGCGCGGCATGAACCCGTCCTCCGCCAGCACGGCGGCCAGCCGCGGGAACGCGGCGAAGGAGGTGTTGGCGGCCAGGAACAGCAGCAGCGCCGTGAACGCCTGGAACAGGTAGAAGGCCGACGTTGTCGCCGTAGACGTGCTTGGCGATCTGGGCGATGACCGTCTCGCGTGGCTCCTCGATCGGGAGGATGTGGAAGTTCGTCGCCAGGAACGTGATCCCGATGAACAGCGTGGCCAGGATGACCGCCATGACCATGAGCGTCGTGGCCGCGTTCCTCGGCTCGGGCGGCTTGAATGCCGGCACCCCCGTCGCGATCGCCTCGGTGCCGGTCAGCGCAACGGCGCCGGACGCGAACGCGCGCAGCAGGACCAGGATCCCGACACTCTCCGTCGGTGGACCTGCTTGCGCCGCGATGACCTCCGCGGTGGGCGTCGGGCCCGTGTCGCCCTGGACGACGATCCGGAACACGCCCATGGCGATCATCAGGAACGCGCTTCCCAGGAACAGGTAGGTCGGGATCGCGAAGATGTTGCCGGCCTCGCGGATGCCGCGCAGATTGCCGAGCGTGATCAGGCCGATGGCGACGATGCCGATCTCCACCCGGACCGGGTCGAGCTCGGGGATCGCGGACGCGATCTGTTCCACCGCCGACGATGTCGACACCGCCACCGTGAGCGTGTAGTCGATCAGCAGCGCCGAGGCCGCGATGAGGCGACGCCAGCCGCCCGAAGTTGGCCTTGGACACCGAGTACGAGCCGCCGCCGTTGGGATACGCGATGCAGACCTGGCGGTAGCTGAAGGCGACGATGGCAAGCAGGACAGCGATCGCGATGCTGACTTCGATCGACAGGCTGAACGCCGCGCCACCGACCCCGGCCAGCAGGAACGCCAGGATGATCTCCTCGGTGGCGTAGGCGGAGGAGGAGATCGCGTCGGAGCTGAAGATCGCGAGGGCCTTCTTCTTGGACAGCCGCTCGCCGATCTCCTCCTCGTTGGCCAGGGGCCGCCCGATGAGCAGCTCCTTGACCCGTGCCAGCAGGCGGCCCATGCCCGTGGTGGGGACGCTGGCGGCTCCTTGGCGGTCAGCTGGCCGGGTCCCGTGTAGCGGAAGTAGGGCGCGTGGTGACGCTCGACTCGCACCCGCTTGTCGCCGGGCTTGCGCCCGGTGATCGGCCGACGGCCGCCGATCACCGGGGACGCCTGCTACAGCCCATAGGACAGCCTCGCCACGAGGCGTTCGGGCAGCCCGGCCGCCAGCATCGCGGCCTGGACTGGCTCGATGTCGTAGGCCGTTCGCTGCCATGTCAGCGTGTCGGCGGCCGTGTCCAGCAGGAGCCACGAGGCGGTCGGGATCCCGTCCCGTGGCTGGCCGACGCTGCCCGGGTTGACCAGCACGCGCCGTCCTTCGATCGCCAGCATCGAGCCTGCACCGGGGCTCATCGTCTCCAGCCGGCCATCGTCCTCCACGAACGCGATGGGCACGTGGGTGTGACCGTGCAGGCCGCTGGGCGTGGACATCGCGTTGATGCCCGCGCGCGCGACGGGCGTCGAGGTGACGTATTCCCAGATGGGGTCCCGGGGGCTCCCGTGGACCAGGGTGAAGCCCTCGCGTTCATCACGCTCGGGGAGGGAGGCCAGCCAGGCGCGGGTGTCTGGACCGATCACGGAGATGGTCCACTCCATTGCCCGCCGGGCATCGACGTTGAACGCGTCGATGTCGAGGCCCCCCAGCGCCGCCAGGTCGTGGTTGCCGAGCACGCCGGTGGCACCGATCTCCCGCAGCCGCCCCACCACGGCGTCCGGCTCAGGTCCATAGCCGACCACGTCGCCCAGCTGCCAGACCTCGTCCACCGACGGCATGACCGCCAGCACAGCGTCGAGCGCCGCGAGGTTGGCGTGGATGTCCGAGAGCAGGGCGATCCGCACCCTGCGAGGGTAGCGCAGCCGAACCGCCCCGACGCACTCGGCCCGGACCCTCACAGTGGCCGACGACGACGCTCCGAAGGCTCCCGCGGAAAGCGGGCATCGAGCGGCCCGTCGCGGGGCACGACGACCAGACGGTGGGCCTCGAGCCCGGGAACCCCGACCTCGACCACCTGCGGGGTGCCGGCGCCGAGGGCCGCCAGGGCACCCTCGGCCGCCTCGAGCTCTGCCGCGAGCGGGATCTGCTTCCAGGCGATGAGGACCCCACCGCTCGCGACGAGCGGCAACCCGAGCTCGACCAGCTCGGCGAGCGACGCGACGGCCCGGGCGGTCACCACGGGCCAGGCGGCGCGGTCGCGTGACTCGTGGGCGAGCGTCTCCACGCGGGCGCGCTCCGCGGCCACCCGACCGGACAGGCCGGCGGCATCGATCGCGGTCTGCATGAACGCGACCTTCTTGCCGATCGAGTCAACGAGCAGCGCCCGGTCGGAACCGAGCGCCACCGCCAGGGGCAGGCCTGGGAAGCCGCCGCCGCTGCCCATGTCGAGCAGTCGCCCGAGGCCCCGGGACCGCAGCACCGGCACGGCGGCCAGGCTGTCCAGCACGTGGAGGCGGGCAACCTCGGCCGGGTCGCGGATGGCCGTCAGGTTGATCGCCTGCGTCCACGCAAGCAGCAGGCGGACATGCGCGTCGATCGCCCGGTGTGCCGGGCCGTCCAGGTCGATCCCGAGCGCGTCGAGGCCGGCGTCGAGGACACGGAGATACACGGCCGGCAGTGGCGGGAGGTCCTGAACGCGCGTCGGGAGCGGTCCTCTCGGCCGGTCCAGGGCACCCTCCTGTGGTCGTGCACCGGGCCGTCCGGGAGCCGCTCCCGGCGTCGTACGTTCGCGGTCGTCGGCGTCAATCCGGTCTCGCGCCACCCGGTCGGTTCCGGCCCGGGTCTCCCCGTGGCCCCTTCCGGATGGCGCTCCCCGATGCGCGCGTGCCGCGTGCGGAGTGCGGACGTTAGGCGGGCGGACGGCACGCGTCAAGCCCCCTTATCCACGAATCGCACCCGGGCCGGACGAGTTGTGGATAACGCCCCCGGTGGTCCACGATGATCGACGAGGCGACGGGCCGAACGGCCTGCTCGATGCGGCCCGCCGGCCTGCGGCTCCGTCCGACCGGCGTCGCGAGCGTCAGGCCGTGCGCGACGCGCCGCGGACCGGGCGCCCCAAGGTCCGTCGGACGACGTCGATCACCTCGTCCACGTACCGGTCGGCCTCGCCGTTCTCGGCGGCAGTCCGGACACATCCCTGCACGTGATCCTCGAGGACCAGGATCGACACCGCATCCACGGCCGCACGGAGGGCCGCCGTCTGCTGGAGGATGTCGATGCAGTACTCCTCACGCTCGATCATCCGTGCGATGCCGCGGACCTGCCCTTCGATGCGACTCAGGCGTCGCACCAGCTGTGCCTTGTCCTTGCTGTAGCTGTGCCGGAATGTCGCGTGGTCGGTGCCGTGATGAGCAGCGGCACGATCGTTGGTTGCGCCCATGCCTGCATGATACCCCATAGGAGTATCCGCACTCCCGGAGGATGGGCGCCGCGAGCCGCTACCGCCCGGCTTCGCTAGACTGACCTCCGATGGACCATCGCGGACTCCGGGCGCGCCTCACCGGGGCAGGCTGCACCTCGTGCGGAGCAGCCATCCCTGTCGAGCGGATCGACGTCCTGGCCGATCGCGGGGATGTGGCCTTCGTGGAGCTCGACTGCCCGACGTGCAGGAGCCGGACCATGAGTCTCGTGCTCGCCGCGGAACCCGGCGCACGGTCGGCGGTCCTGGACACGGCCGTCCACCCTGAGCTCGGCCCGGCCGCGGAGGCGCGGATCTCGGGGCGCCCGGCCGTCAGCCTCGATGATGTTCGGACGATGCGGCGCTTCCTGGCCGGATGGGACGGCGACCTCCGATCGCTGCTGGATCCAGGCGACGGGCGGTCCCCGCGGATGACGCCGTGACCGATCCGGCCGCCCGCCCGTCAACGGCCGGTCGTCCGTCCTTCGCGCATGCAAGCGAGGCAGAGCTGGCACGGATCCTCGACTTCTACGAGGTGCGCTGGAGCTACGAGCCCGACACGTTCCCGATCGGTTGGAACCTCGATGGCGACGTGGTCGAGAGCTTCGCGCCCGACTTCTACCTGCCCGATCTCGACCTGTACATCGAGCTGACGACGCTCAAGCAGAAGCTGGTCCGCAAGAAGAACCGCAAGCTGCGGCGTCTGCGCGAGCTGTATCCGGATGTCCGGATCAAGCTGTTCTACGCGCGCGATTTCCGGATGCTCATGCTCAAGTTCGGGCGGATGGCCCTGATCGACGAGCTCACCGGGACGACCGGCCAGGCGACGCCGCCCAGGCTCCAGGTCGAGGGTGAGACCGGGCTTGTGGTGGCTGACCTGATGCCGCTCCCGACCTCGACCGGTCCCGCGGCGACGGCCGAGGGGGGCGACCCGGCCGCCGGCGCCGCTCAGCCCGGGGTTGCAGCCCCTGGGGCCGGTCCCGGCCCCGTCCTCCAGTCCGCAGGCAGGCCCACAACCGGCGATGATGTCGGCGGTGACCGCCGGGACACGGTCCCGGCCGGTGCCGGTGCGCCGGGAGGCGATGACGGAGGCACCGGCGAGGCGGTGCCGTCCAGCCCTCGAGGTCGTCGCCGAGGCCGACGGCGACACAAGCCGTCGGTGGCTGCGGTCGAGCCCGGAACCGTCCCGTCCGGCCTGCCGGCCGAGGGTGGGTGACTGCCGGCGCGTCGTGCGCGAAGCGCTCCGACGCGCGATCATCGACACCACTCTTGGACAGCCTGACGTGGAGGCGCCGCCAACCTGCTCATGACTCGCCCTGCTGATCTCCAGGCCGATATCGGCGACATCCTGCTGACCGAGGACCAGATCGCCGCCAAGGTGGCCGAGCTTGGTCGCCGGATCGCCGCGGATTACGCCGGCCGCAAGCTCACGCTGGTCAGCGTGCTCAAGGGCTCACTGCCGTTCATGGCGGACCTCATGCGCGCGATCCCCCTGCCACTTCGGATCGACCTCATGGAGGTCAGCTCCTACGGCGGGACCAGCACCGAGTCGTCCGGCCTGGTCAGGATCATCAAGGACCTGTCCGCGAGCATCGCCGACGAGGACGTGCTGCTGGTCGAGGACATCATCGACACCGGCCTGACGCTCAACTACCTCATCCGCTACCTGCGCGGCAAGAACCCCGCATCGCTGCGGATCTGCACGCTGCTCGACAAGCCGGCGCGACGGCTGGTGGACATCCCCGTCGACTACATCGGCTTCGAGATCCCCGACCAGTTCGTGGTGGGCTACGGCCTCGACTACAGCGAGCGGTACCGCAACCTGCGCTTCGTGGGCGTGCTGCGCCCCGAGGTGTACAGCTCGGTGGACTGATGCACCGCCGCCCGCTGGGCAACGGCCGCCGCCTCGCCGCGCTCGGTGCGCTCGTCGTCATCGTCGGCTGCCTGCTGCCCTGGTACGTGCTGGGCGGGGACGGCGGGCTCCCCGAGCAGGTCTATCGCGCGTTCGACGGCACCGGCATCGTCACGTTCCTGGCCGCCCTCGCGACGCTCGCCCTGGTTGCCCTGCCCTATGCCGCCGGCGAGCGCCCGATGGTGATCGACCATGCGATCGCCTTCGGCCTGCTCGCGGTGGCGGCCCTGGTGGGCGTCGTCCTGTGGGTTCCCAGCGTGCTGGACGCGCCCGAAGGGCTGCTGCCGACCGTCGCATACGGCTACTGGATCGCCGTCGTGGGCGCGATCATGCTGGCCCGCGCGGCCTACGACATCGCGCTCGAGCCACCGCGGCGCTGAGCCCGCGCTGCGGGCCGCTGCCCGGAGGGCCGCCGATCGTCAGGGTGCCGGCGCCGCGGACGACGGGCCCGCCGGTGTCGGCGAGTCCAGCGCCGACGGCGCCGCGACGGGCGAGTCGATCGGCGACGGCCCCGGGATCGATGGCGAGACCGCCGGCGGGACGATCGAGTGGAGCGCTCCGAGGTCCTCGATCTCCAGGCCGAGCCACCGGGCATAGCCGCCGCCGGGCGCAGAGACCTCGATGACGTATCGCCCCGGCGGCCAGCCGCCGGAGGTCGCCGGCTCGTCATGCAGCTCGGGCGCGGGACCCCACAGGCCGCCCAGCGCGTTGTCGGCGTCAGGCTCGAGATGGACCAGCGTGAGCGCCACTGCGCCGCCGTCACGCAGCGCCCAGATCCGCGCACCGGCCACCTCCGGCGGACGGTGTGCATCGTCGAGCGGGGCACAGTAGCCGATCGCTGTCACCACATCCGTGGCGACCGGCGCAAACGGGATGGTTGGATCGAGCGGACCCGACGCCTCAACGGGTTCGATGGCGATCCACGAGCGGATCGGCGTCGGGCGACCCAGCCACTCCTGGAGCGTGGCCGCCCGCCACCCGCTGGGCGTGCCGCAGGTGACGTCCAGTCCGGCGTTCGGGTCCCTGGTGGTGACCGGCGAGCCGGGCGCTCCGCCCTCGGTCTGGGCCACCGCGGCGGCGGTCGAGATCGGCCCGGCCGAATCGGATGTCGGCGGCGCGCCGTCGGACCCCCAGGGCTTGATGATGCCCACGATGATCACGCCCAGGAGGACGGCGAGCGGCAGGTACATCCGCCGGGGGTCGGAGCCCGGAGCGATCCTCCTGGGGACCTCGTCGTGGGCGGGACGCCCGCGCTCGTCCACCGTTGGGACGCCGATGGGCGCGGCGCCTAGTCCTCCCCGAGGTACGCCTTGCGGACGGTCTCGTTCGCGCTCAGCTCCGCGGAGCTGCCCGAGAGGACGACGCGACCCGTCTGAAGGACGTACCCACGATGGGCGATGGCGAGCGCCTGGAGCGCGTTCTGCTCGACCAGGAGGATCGTCATGCCTCGCGAGTTGATCTCCTGGATGATCTCGAAGATCTGCTGCACGAGGATCGGCGACAGGCCGAGCGACGGCTCGTCCAGCAGCAGCACCCGCGGACGCGTCATGAGGGCTCGTCCGATCGCAAGCATCTGCTGCTCGCCGCCGGACAGGGTGCCGCCCCGCTGGCTCGACCGCTCCTTGAGGCGTGGGAAGAGCTCGAACACGTGCTGCGTGTCCTGCCGGACCTCGGGTGCCTTGCGGGTATAGCCGCCCATCTGGAGGTTCTCGAGGACGGTCAGGCGCGAGAACACGCGACGGCCTTCGGGTGCATGCCCGACGCCCAGCTCAACCAGCCGGTGGGGCGCGATGTGCGAGACGTCCCGCCCCTCCAGGTGGACCGACCCCTTGCGTGGGTGCAGCAGCCCGCTGATCGTCTTGAGGGTCGTGGTCTTGCCGGCGCCGTTGGTCCCCAGCAAGGTGACGATCTCACCGGCCCGGACCTCGATGTCGATGCCCTGCAGGGCGTGGATGTGACCGTAGTAGGTGTGGACGTCGTGCAGGCTGAGCATCGACTGCGCCTCGGCCGCACCGGTGGCCGGGCTGCTCGTCACGGGCGCGGTCATGAGGCCGGCCTCCCGAGGTAGGCCTCGATCACGCGCGGATCACGGCGGACCTCGTCGGGTGAGCCTTCGGAGATCCGCTCGCCGTGGTCGAGGACGGTGATCCGGTCCGAGATCCCCATGACGACCCGCATGTCGTGCTCGATGAGCAGCACCGAGATCCCGAGGTCGCGCCGGAGCCGGGCGATCAGCGCCGTCATCTCCGAGGTCTCTCTCGGGTTCATACCGGCCGTCGGCTCGTCCAGCAGGAGCAGGGCTGGGTCGTTGCCCAGCGCCCGGGCGAGCTCCAGCCGCCGCTGGTCGCCGTACGGCAGGTTCTTGGCCAGCTCGTCGTCGCGCCCGCGGATCCCGACCAGGTGCAGCAGCTCCTGGGCGCGCACGCGCGCAGCCGCCTCTTCGCGCGCCTGGCGGCGCGTCGATACGAAGTGGTCGATCAGGTTCGACCGCAGCTGGAGATGCATGCCCACCAGCACGTTCTCGATCACGGTCATGTTGTGGAACAGGCGGATGTTCTGGAAGGTCCGGCCGATCCCCGCGGCGACCACGTCGTTGGGGCGGGCGCTGCGGACGACCCCGATCCTGGTGACCAGGCGCTGGTACCAGTGCGGTCGGGCGATCGCGATCAGCAGGATGACCACCAGCAGGCCGATGACGATGCCGGCCGTCAGCGCGATCGTCTGGTCGTCGGCGCTGGCCACGCCCAGCAGCAGGGCGATCACGAGGATGATCGCGGACGGCAGCAGCCACATCAGCGACTCGAGCCACACGCGGTGAGGCCGGGTGATCAGCAGCCGCTGTCGGAACGAGACCGTGCCGGCGGTGGGCTCGATGATCCCGGCGACGACGTTGAAGAACGTTGTCTTGCCGGCGCCATTGGGGCCGATGATGCTGATGATGCTGCCGCGCGGGATCTGGAGGTCCACGTCCTTGACGGCGACCAGGCCGCCGAAGCGACGGGTGACCTGGTTGGCCTCGAGCAGGATCTCGCCGGCGGTCTCGGCAGCAGCCGCGTCGGCGCGCGGCGCGGCGTCGGTGGTGATGGCCATGGCGTCGGCGTTCATTCAGGCGACGCTCCCATCGGGTCGCCGTGCTCGCCGAACTCGGCGTCCTCCTCGACGTGGAGCTCCTGGCGCCGGCGCCGGCTCGGGAACAGGCCCTCGGGCCGGATGAGCATCATCGCCACCAGGGCGATGCCGTACAGCAGGAACTGGTACTGCAGGAAATCGACGTTGCTCAGGATCGGCACCTGGACGTGGTCGAAGAAGACGTTGAGCTGCTTCAGGATCACGGTCTGGATCAGGAACACGATGAACGCCCCGATCGCGACGCCCCAGATGTTGCCCATGCCACCCAGGACGACCATCGCCAGCACCGTGAACGAGACGTCGAACCGGAACAGGTTCGGGCTCACCAGCGTGAGCTTGGACGAGGCGAAGACGCCGGCGAGACCGGCCGTTGAGGCACCCAGCGCGAACGCCAGCAGCTTGGTCGTGACCGTGTTCACCCCGTTGGCGGCCGCCGCGAGCTCGTCCTCCCGGATGGCCATCCAGGCACGACCCAGGCGGGAATCCTGCAGGCGGTAGATCAGCACCATCGACAGCGTGATCAGACCGATCATCGTGAGGTAGAACGGCCACGGGTTGCCGACGCTCGGGAACACGAAGTCGCCGATGCTGGGCGGCGAGATGCCGCCGATCCCGTTCGGGCCCTCGGTGTATGCGGACGAGTTGAGGAACACGATCGGCACGATCTCGCCGAAGCCGAGGGTCACGATGGCGAGGTAGTCGCCGCGCAGGCGCAGTGTCGGCGCGCCCAGCAGGATGCCGAACACCGCGGCCGTGATCGCGCCGACCAGGAGCATCGGCCAGAACGGGACGTCGAAGCCGGTGAACGGCGACGCGGCGAACGCGAAGGTGTAGGACCCGATCGCGAAGAACGCCGCGTAGCCCAGGTCCAGCAGCCCCGACAGGCCGACCACGATGTTGAGCCCGAGCGCCAGGAGCACGTAGATCCCGGCGATCGTGAACCCGTCGATCCAGACGTTGGTGCCGCTGAAGCTGTTGAACGGCGGCAGCTGCGCGATCACCGGCAGCGCAACGGTGACCAGCGCCATCGAGACGATCACGGTGATCGAGCGATGCCGGACCGAGAAATCCGCCAGCCGGGAGCGGAACGAGCCCCAGGCGCCGGGCGGTCCCGGCAGGTGCCGGGTGGACTCCTGCGCGCTCATGCCCGCTCTCCCAGCTGCTGGCCGAGAAGGCCGCTGGGCCGGAATACCAGGGTGATGATCAGCACCGCGAACACCAGGGCCTGGCCCCAGACGAACAGGCCGTAGGCAGCGGCGGTGGTCTCCACGAACCCGATGATGAACCCGCCAAGCGCGGCGCCCGTGATGTTGCCGATCCCTCCCAGGACGGCCGCCGTGAACGCCTTGAGCCCGGCCTGGAACCCGAGGTTGAACTGGATGTTCCCGAAGTACAGGCCCTGGACGACACCGGCTGCGCCCGCCAGCGCCGACCCGATGAAGAACGTGAGGGCGATCGTCCGGTTGATGTCGACGCCCATCAGCTGTGCCGCCTCGCGGTCCTGTGCCGTCGAGCGCATCGCGCGGCCCAGCCGGGTCCGGTTGACGAACAGCTGGAGCGAGACCATGAGGGTCACCGAGATCAGGATCACGAAGGCATTGATCACGCCGATGCTGAAGGCACCGATCTCGATGCGCGCGGTCGGTGGAATGATCTGGGGCGTGTTGATGGGCGACGGCCCGTACAGGATCTGGATGATGTTCTGGAGGATGAACGAGACGCCGATCGCGGTGATCAGCGGCGCCAGCCGGGGTGCGTTTCGCAGCGGCCGGTAGGCGAACCGCTCGATGGTCACACCGAGCACGCCCATCACGGTCATCGTGATCAGGAAGGTGCCGGCGATCAGGAGCACCGCCTGCGGCACGCTGGTCGCGGGGCTGGTCTGGCCGAACAGGTTGGTCAGCACGAACATCGACGTGAACGCGCCGACCATGAACACGTCGCCGTGGGCGAAGTTGATCAGCTCGATGATGCCGTAGACCATCGTGTACCCGATGGCGACCAGGGCGTAGATCGCCCCGATCGTCAGCGCGTTGACGAACTGCTGCGGCCCGATCGCCGCGAACACGACGAGCGCGAGGGCCACCACGAACAGGTACGGGCCGATCCGCATTCGGCGAAGGGCGTCAAGGCCCCCCGTGGCCGCAGGCATCGTCGTCGTGGTCATGTGGCCTCCGGGCTCGAGTCGGGGAAAACCGTGGGCCGGGGGCAGGCTGCCCCCCGGCCCACGCGGTGGTCCCTTTACTGACCGGCGAAGTTCTGCTGCTCCTTGAACACCCAGTCGCCATTGTTCGGCGCCGTGGGATCCACGACGTAGAACGAGATGAACGGCTGCGTCGTGTCGCCGTTCTTGTCGAACGACGTCGTGCCCAGCACGGTGTCAAAGGTATGGCTGGTGTCCGTGGCCCAGGCGCGGACGCCTTCACGGATTGCCGCCTGGTCCGCGTTCGCGTTGCTCTTCAGGAACTCCGTGAGGGAGTCCAGGATGACGGTCGCGCAGGCGTAGGCAGGACCGCTGTAGGCGCCCGGGGTATTGAACTCGGAGTCGTTCTTGAAGTGCGCGGTGAAGTCCGCGGTGAACTGCGCCTTGGCCGGGAAGTCGCCAATGGCGGCGACGGTGCCGAACGCCTGCTTGGTGTCGGTCCCGAACGAGTCGTTGCCGGCGATCTTGATCAGCGAGCCCTCGGCGTCGCCGTTGCCGTTCACGATGCCGTCCGGGCCGAGGAACGGGACGTTCATGCCCTGCTGGCGCATCTGCTTGAGCAGCAGGCCTGCGCCGGAGGTGACCACGCCGCCGTAGTAGACGCCCGTCGGGGTTCTTGCTCGCGGCCGCCGTGATGATGGCGTTGAAGTCGGTGGTGTCGGCGCCGGCGCCGACGCGATCGGCCGTGGTCCCGCCGAGCTCCTCGAACTTCGACTGGAACGTGTCCGCCACGCCCTTGCCGAAGGTCGTCACGTCATCGATGACGAGGACATTCTTGAGGCCGAGGGTGTTGTAGGCGTAGACCGCCATCGCCGGGCCCTGGATGTCGTCCGTCGCCGCGACGCGGATGTAGGCGATCCGGTCCGGGTGGTTCTTGCGCAGGTCGAGGCCACCGAACTCGGGCTTGGTGAGGCCCTGGTTGGTGTTCGCCGGGCTGCACTGCAGCAGGCCCGCGTCATTGCCGATCGGGATCTGGACCTTGCCGACGGCCGAGTTGTACGGGCCGACGATGCCGAACACCGCAGCGTCATTGACGAACGTCTGCATGTCCTGGGCAGCCTGCTGCTCGTTGTACTTGCCGTTGACAGCGTGGTCGAGCGGGAACAGCTCGATCTTGTAGCCGCCAATGCCGCCGGCTTCTCGTTAGCCTGGTCGACGGCGAGCTGAGCCCCCTTCAGGGTCGGCTGGCCGTCGGCCGCTGCGCCGCCCGAAAGCGGCAGCGTCACGCCCAACTTCAGCGTCTTGTCGCCTCCGCCGGAGCTCCCGCCGCACGCGGCAACGACGATGGCCACGGCCGCTACGGCCGCGCCCATACGCGCGAACTTCATGAACGCCTCCTCCATTTCCCCTCGCGAATGCCCGGAGCAGCCGCTGCTCCGCAGCCGCACCCGCGTCCCAGGTGGCCGAAGGGGGATCGGCACGGCGGTGACGGGGGCACGGGCGAGGGACCCATTCGCTCCACGGCATGGCGCCGCGGAGCGATGCCGTATCATAGGCACTGGCGACGGGGATGCAAGGTTGTGCATCGCGTACCGTCGGCCAACTTTGATCGGGACGGCTGTTCGAGCCTCGAGTCGCTCGCCTCCCGGCACCCTCAATCGCGGTCAGGCACCTGTCGACCCGCCGAGCACATCGGGACGGGATCCGGCGCACCGGCCGCTCGCTGCACGAGGTTCGTCCTTCGGCGTGGAGTACCTGGTCAGACAGGCCCGCATCACTGATATCGACCGCCTGGCCGCGCTCGGCCGGACGGCGCTCAGCGGCCCCGGTCGGGGATCGCTCGACGCCGCCGACCTGCTCCGGCAGCTGGTCTACCTGCCGCAGGCCAGCGTCCTCGTCGCCGAGACGCATCGCGAGCTTGCGGGTGGCGCGCTCCTGGTCCTGCGGCCATCGGTCGTGGCCGGCGGCTACGTCGGCTCGATCGACCTGCTGCTGGTGGCACCGGGGTTCGACGCGGACCGGGTGACCGAAGCACTGATCGAGGAGCTGCTCAGATCCGCCAGCAACAAGGGCTGTACCACCGTCGAGGCGGTGGAGCCGGCCGACCCATCGGACCTGGCTCGTCTTGAACGAGCCGGCTTCGTTCCCGCCGGACCCACGCTCCGGCGACCCGTCGCGGCGGCCGGATCGACCGCCCGCCGCACCTAGCGCCCTGGGCGGCCGGAGCGAATCTGGACCGCCCGCCACCATATAGGAGTCAACGTGGGCAAGAACGTCGCCGTCTTCGTGGACGTGGCGAACATCTTCTACGCGGCCAAGGCGGCCGGCGTGGACATCGACTACGTCACGCTGCTGAAGTCGGCCACCGCCGGACGCGATTTCGTCCGTGCGTATGCCTACACCGGGCTCGACCCGGAGAACGAGAACCAGCGCAACTTTCACCAGTTCCTCGCGCGCCACAACTACAAGGTGGTGAGCAAGGACATCCGCAAGTACGGCGACGGCAAGGTCAAGGCGAACCTCGACATCGAGCTCGTGGTCGACCTGATGAAGACCGCCCGCAACCTCGACATCGCGGTGATCGTGTCCGGCGATGGCGACTTCGCCTCGGCGATCCGCGCCGTCCAGGAGATGGGCGTGCGGTGCGAGGTCATCAGCTTCCGCGGCAACACGTCGTCGGACCTGATCGATGTCGCCGACCTGTTCACCGACATCACCCAGATCGCCAAGGTCGACAAGGGGTCCATGCGCTCCGGCCGCCGGGTGGCGGACGACGAGGAGGACCTGTCGATGACCGAGGTGCCCGAGAAGCAGTCGGAGGGCACGGGGCGCGGTCGCGGTCGCGGTCGCGGTCGCGGTCGGACCGAGCGCGAGCGCGAGGAGACGCCGGTCGCCGCGTCCGCTCGCGGCACGAGTCGCACGGCCGCCAGCCGCGGTGCGGCCGCCGGCCTGGTTGCCCTGCCGGGCGAGAAGCTGTCACGCGCATCAGCGATCGCGCCCGCGGATGAGGAAGCAGCGGCGGAGCCGGCGGAAGAGCTGGAGCCGGGCGAGGCGGTCGCGGCCGGCGGGGAAGAGGCCCATGAGGGTGAGGGCCATCGCCGCCGCCGGCGGCGCGGCGGTCGGGGTCGGGGCCGCGGCCGGCGAGACGAGACGGGCATGGAGCCGGTCGAGGGCGAGCCGGCGTCCGAGGAGCCGACCGCTGTAGGCGGCGACGGGATCGAGGTCCCGGCGCCGGTTGCCCCCGCCGCACGCGAGCGGACCCGGTCGCCGCGCGGCCGGTCGGGCGAGCTGCCGACGCCGTTCGATGACCTCGACGCGCTGGAGTCCGCACCGCGTGCCCCGAGATCCACGCCGTTCGGATCGGTGTGGGACCGACAGCTGGGCACGCCGGCCGCGCGGCCGGCAGCAGACCTGGGCCCGCTGCCCGAGGACGAGGAAGACCTCGAGGAACCGGAGATCCCCGAATACCTGATCGCGGAGCGCCGCCGTGGGCAGGCCCGCAACCAGGGTCAGGGCCGTGGCGGGCGTGGCGGGAACCGCAGTGCCTACGCCGCGGCCATGGATCGGGAGCGATACGGCGGCTCACGTGGCACGACTGTCAGCCGGTACGCAGAGCCGAGCCGGCGCAGCGGTGGTGGCGGACGGACCGCCGGCCAGCCGTCGCGCGGCCCCCGGCCCGAGCGCCAGGAACGGTTCGACCGGGCACCGCGCGCCTCCACCGGCGGCGAGCCGTGGAGCGAGGTCCCGCCCGAGCTCGAGGAGCTGCTCCGGGCCCAGATGGCCCAGGGCCGGCCTGCCGCGACCGCACACGCGACCGCGGCCGCGCCCGAGGCAGAGGCCGAGACCGCCGCCCCCAAGCGCCGCACGACCCGCCGCACCAAGGCACCGGCCGAGCCGACCGCGTCTGCCGAGGCTGCCGGGACGGCTGCGCCGGAGGCAGAAGCCGAGACCGCCGCCCCCAAGCGCCGCACGACCCGCCGCACCAAGGCACCGGCCGAGCCGACCGCGTCTGCCGAGGCTGCCGGGACGGCTGCGCCGGAGGCAGCAGCCGAGACCGCCGCCCCCAAGCGCCGCACGACCCGCCGCACCAAGGCACCGGCCGAGCCGACCGCGTCTGCCGAGGCTGCCGGGACGGCTGCGCCGGAGGCAGCAGCCGAGACCGCCGCCCCCAAGCGCCGCACGACCCGCCGCACCAAGGCACCGGCCGAGCCGACCGCCGAGGGCTGAGCTCCCGCTCGGTCCGACTCGCCGTGGAGACCTTCCGCACGGTCGGCCAGCCGGTCGCCGCCACGGCAGTTCGCGCGATGCTCGCCGAGCACGTGCCACATGCGGTGCTGTTGACCGGTCCGCCATCGACCGGCAAGGCATCGCTCGCGCTGGACCTGGCGGCAGCGCTGCTGTGCAGCGGTGCCCGGGGCGACGATCGTCCGTGCTGGTCGTGTCGCGGGTGTCGGATGGTCGAGCACGGCAATCACCCGGATCTCCACCGCCTCGACCCCGAGGGTCCCGGCGGCCAGGTCGGGATCGGCGGCCAGGGACGGACGCGGGGCGTTCGTGACCTGGTCACCGAGCTCGCGCTGCTGCCGGTGGAGGGCGGCGCGCGGGTGGCGATCATCCGCGACGCCCAGCGCATGAACGACGACGCCCAGTCGGCGCTGCTCAAGACCCTCGAGGAGCCTCCGCCGGGAACCACGCTCATCCTGTGTGCCGACGACGAGGAGCGGCTCCTGCCCACCGTCCGCTCCCGCTGCGCCCGCGTGCGCCTGGGCACTGTGGCGGTTCGGGACGTGGAGGCGCTGCTCGCGTCGCGAGGGCTGGCCGATCCACCAACCGCGGCTCGACTCGCGCGTCTGTCAGGAGGCCGGGCCGGCCTCGCCGTCGCATATGCGGCGTCCCCGGATGCAGCTGTGATCCGGGGGGAGATCGCGAGGACCCTGCTCGACCTCCTGGACGAGGGGCCCGCGGGGCGGCTGGCAGCCGCGAGGGACCTCATGGCTCGCGCCGGGGCCCTGTCTACGCTACTCGCCCCCCCTCCGCCCGATGTCGCGGAACCGACACGCCGGCGGGCGGGCGGACGCGCTGATCCCGAGACATCGGCTGCCGAGCCACCGTCGGCGGAACGCAAGGTCCCGGCCGCGGAGCGCCGCCGGGCGCTGGCCCTCCTGTTCGACATCTGGCGCGACCTGGGCCGCGATCTTGCGCTGGCCCAGTCGGGTGGGATCCGCTCGGTCCGGGAAACGTCACTGCTGGAGGAGCTCACCGCGGCCGCGGCTCGTACACCGCTGGGGGCGTTCGGTGACGCGCTCGCCCGGCTCGCTCGCGCCGGCGAGCTGCTGGACGCCAACGTGAGCCCCGAGCTCCTCCTGGATGTCTCGCTCCTCCACTGGCCCCACGCCCGGCGCGTCGCGTGATGGACCGCCGCCTGCCTGACAGCGTGTCGACCGACCGGGTCCGCCTGGTGGCCAACGTCCGTGGTCGAGTGCAGGGGGTCGGGTTCCGGGTGTTCGCCGTCAGGGAGGCGGGGTATCTCGGTTTGGAGGGATCGGTCGCGAACGAAGCGGACGGCAGCGTCCGGGTGACGGCCGAAGGCCCCCGCCGTGACCTGGATGCGCTGCTGGAGCGCCTCACGGACGGTCCTCCGGCATCGATCGTCGAGCGCGTGATCACGCGCTGGGAGCCAGCCCGCGGTCTCGCCGGCGGGTTCCGGATCGAGAGCGGCGCTCACCCGGGCGACTGACGCGCCGGCGCGAGCATGCCAACGCCCCGCGGCCGCGGCACCGGTGCCCCGCCGCACCATCCCCGGACTCCTGGGTCGGGCGCGCGGGACGACTCGCCCATTCCCACCGAGGTCGAGACCGGGCACGGTGTCAACGATGGACGAGCAGACTGCGGCCGAGCGTCTCCCGAGCCTGTACCGCGAGGTGCTCGACGCGGTGACGCGTCTCGAGCGTGCCGGGGAGCGCAGCATCGCCTTCGAGATCCGGCGCAAGGCCGTGCGGGTCTACTCGACCCGGTGGGACGAGCACGGACGGCGCAACCTTGAGCGGCTCGGCCGGGAGGCCCGGGCCAGCCTCGAGGCGAGTCCCCGGGCCGCGATCGCCTCGCTGGCCGGAAGCACCGAACCCGCCTGACCCGCGCCGCGTAGTCCGAGACGTCGCGCGGCACGCGTCGCCCCGGCGACGTACGCTGCAGGCATGTCTCCCACCACCGCCGAGCTCGCAGACCGCGCGCTCGCCGCGTTCGCCGTGCTGGCCGCGACGGCGGAGGCGGTCGAGGACGAGTGGCAGTACGTGTCGGACCTGGGGACCGTGTGGCGGGCGCGGCTGGGGGCCGTGCGCGATGCTCGTGGAGACGAGCCGGCACCGGACGGCGCCGAACGGGCGATCGAGGCGCTGGCCGCCGAGGCCGCGCGGGTCGTCGATCCGCACCGCGCCATCGACTGGCTGTCGACGTTGCCGCAGGTCGCCCTCACCGCGCTGGGCGAGGCGCCCTGATGCGCTTCGGCGATGCCCGACCGGACGGCCGGGCCGTGGTCTACGCGCACATCCAGGCCGATCCGCTGGTCGCCCGCGCCGCGGACCTGCTGGCGGACGCCTCCACCGCCCAGCGGCTGCTGGCCCGTGCCGTGATGAATGGCGAATCGACCGAGCCCGAACCCTGGCGGGCGATGTTTCCGACCCTGTTCGGACTTGGGGCGCCGCTCCCCGGTGACCCGGCACGCGACCGGTCGGAGGCGATCCTGGTCGTCTCGCTCGAGGTCGCGGGACGCGGCGACCAGGCACGCAGCCAGTTCCGGGGGGCGATCGTGGAGGCCCTGACCGAGCGCCTGCTCGCCGCCCGGACGGGGCCCGTGCGCCGGGAGCGCCGGATCCTGTTCGACGGCCGCCCGGCGGAGATCCACCCCTACGACGTGACGGTCGAGGCCGACGCTGCCGGCGAGGCGTGGGACTGCAAGTGGGGTGCGCGAGGGATCAAGGCGGACGTGCTGCACCAGCTCGACGATGCGCGACGCGGCGCCGCCGAGGAGGGAGCGCGGCTGCTGGTAGGTCTCGTGGTGTTCGATGCCCGGCGGTCGTGCGAGGTGCGCCTGGTCCGCGAGCGCGGGCCGATCGCCCTCGAGGGCCTGCGGCTCATCGGGATCGAGGGGCTGGATCGTCTCGCGGGACGGAAGCCATCGTGAGGACGCCTGGACCCGAGGGGCTTCGCGACACCCTGGTCAGCGTCACCGTTCCCTATCGGGTCCGGTTCGACGAATGCGGACCGGACGGGATCGTTCGCACGTCGGCACTCCTCAGATACGCGCAGGACGTCGCCTGGATCCACTCGGAGCGGCTGGGGTTCGATCGCGGCTGGTACCTGGAACGGGGGCTGGCGTGGGTGGTCCGGGCGGTCGAGCTGGCCATGCTCCGCCCGATCGCGCTGGGCACAGAGCTCGCCGTATCAACGCGGGTCACGGGGTTTCGCAGGGTCTGGGCCCGGCGCAGGACGGAGGCCCGGTTGGGCGACGGGTCGCTCGCACTGTGGGGTCATACGGACTGGGTCATGACCGACGCCCGTGGGCTGCCCACCCGCGTGCCGGCCGAGTTCCCGGGCCGGTTCGCGGTTCCGCCGGGTGCCTTCGAGCCGGGGAGGGTGCCGCTCCCACCGGCCCCACGCGACGCCGTCGAGAGCAGGGCGGCCGTCCGCCGGCAGGACCTGGATCCCATGGGCCACGTCAACAACGCGGCGTACCTCGACTATCTCGAGGAAGGGATCGCAGCGGCCGGGCCGGCGGGTGCCACCGCCCTCGCCCGCATTCCCCGGCGGATCCGGCTGGAGTACCTCGTCCCGGCCGCACCCGGGACGGAGCTCCATGCGGCCGCCTGGCGGGACGATGCCCGGGAGGGCTCGGGCGCCGATGCCGATCCCGGCTGGGCCTGGCGCCTGGCCGATGAGACTGGACACGAGCTGGCCCGCGGCCGGCTGATCGACGGGAGGCAGGAGACGGCATGACGCGGACGGTGTTCCGGGGCGGCTCGGTGTTCGACGGAACGGGCGCCGACCCGCGACCTGCCGACGTGGTGGTGGAGGCCGGACGGATCGTCGATGTCGGCCCGGGGCTCGACGGCGACGAGGCCGTCGACCTGGCCGGCCGCACGCTGCTGCCGGGACTGTTCGACTGTCACGTGCACGTGGTCCTCACCGACGTCGACGTCTGGCGCATCGCCAATGTCCCCTTCTCGTATGCGTTCTACGCTGCCGCGCGGAACCTTCGGACGACGCTGGCCACCGGGATCACCTCGGTACGCGACGCGGGGGGAGCCGACCTGGGCATCCAGCAGGCCCTGGCCGACGGCCTGATCGATGGCCCGCGGCTGCAGCTCAGCCTCACGATGCTGAGCCAGACGGGCGGCCATGGGGACGACTGGCTGGTGTCGGGCATCCGGGTGCCATTGATGCCCGAGCATCCGGGTGTGCCATCGGGGATCGTGGATGGTGCTGACGAGATGCGGCGCAAGGTCCGCGAGCTGCACGCGATGGGCGCCAACGTGATCAAGGTCGCGACGTCGGGCGGGGTGCTCTCGCCGCGCGACGACCCGAGGCAGGCCCACTTCCGGCCGGCGGAGCTCGAGGTGCTGGTCGAGGAGGCAACCGCCGCCGGGATGTACGTGATGGCCCATGCGCAGGCGGCCGACGGCATCAAGAACGCCGTCCGAGCCGGCATCCGCTCGATCGAGCACGGCATCTTCCTCGACGACGAGGGGATCGACCTGATGCTCGAGCGGGGTACCTGGCTGGTGCCCACGCTGGTGGCTCCGCAGGGGGTCATCGACGCGGCCGAGGCGGGGACGGTGTTCCCGCCCGGTGTGCTGGAGAAGGCGACCGCGGTCGTGGAGACGCACCGGAGCGCGGTGGCCCGAGCCGTCCAGGCGGGGGTGCGGATCGCGATGGGCACTGACTCCGGAGTGACCCCACACGGCCACAATCTGCGCGAGCTGCCGTTGATGGCCGCCGCCGGCATGTCACCCGCAGCCGTGCTCGAGGCGACCACCCGTAGCGCGGCCCAGCTGCTCGGGGTCGAGCGGGAACTGGGCACGATCGAGCCCGGCAAGCTCGCGGATCTGGTCGCCGTGTCCGGCGACCCGTATGAGCTGGATACGCTCGGGGATCGCATCGAGGGCGTCTGGCTGGCCGGTCGGCGCGCCGTCTGATCGGGGCTCGCCTGCGCGATCTACCCCGGACCATTGGGGTAACGCGGGGTAGGCCCGTCGGGGTGCAGCGGGGAACCGCCCGACGCCGATCGAGCGGGCCCGGGACCATCGGCTTATGGGCGCAGCGTGGGTCGCCGCCTAGCCTGATGGGGAGCGTGCGACCACAGGGGGCGCACCTGAGCGACCCGCGCGAGGTGCCTTGGACGTCTGGATGACCGTGGCCGGCCTGGCGGTCGCGGCGTTGCTGATCGGCGCGCTGGCGGGGTCGGGCGGCTATGCTCTGCTGGTCGCCGGCCACCAGAACCGCCGGGTGACGCGGATGGCGCAGCGCCTGGCCCGGGCGGCCGACGAGGGTGCCCTCGTCGCGCTCGACGCGGAGCGAATCGCGGACCCCCATCTGCGGGCGGCATTCCGCGAGCTTGCCGACCGCGTCGCGGACACCTGGCGCCTGGCGACGGTGGACCCGCTGACCGGGATCGCCAACCGCCAGGCGGTGCTCGCTCGCCTCGCGGACGAGCTGACCCGCGCGGCCCGCTACGAGCGTCCGCTGTCGGTGATCATCGTCGATCTCGACCACTTCAAGCGTCTCAACGACGCCCACGGGCACGCCGCGGGCGACGTGGTCCTGCGCCACGTCGGCCAGCTGCTGGGCGAGAGCGTCCGAACGGTTGACACCGCGGGCAGATACGGGGGGGAGGAGTTCCTGGTCGTCCTGCCAGAGACGGACGTGGATGCGGCCGCTGCGCTCGCCGAGAAGCTGCGGCGCGTGGTCAGCGGCAGCGAGGTCCGCCTGCCCGAGGGGGAGCTCGTCACCGTGACCCTGTCGGCAGGGGTCGCCGGCGGCCAGGTCGAAGGGATCCACCTCGATCACCTGGTGCGGGATGCGGATGCGGCGCTCTACTCCGCGAAGGCGCTCGGCCGCGACCAGGTGTTCGTGTTCCGCGAGACCGGCGACGACGGGACGGTCCGCCGCGCACCGATCAGCTCCCAGGCCCGCTCGAAGGCGCTCGACGTCGGCCGCGCCGCGATGTCGGCAGCCCAGGAGGCCCTGCTCGGCACGCTCGCCGGTCGTCCGGGCTGGGCCGGCAAGCCGTCCACGGTGATTGCCGAGGCATCCGTTGCCCTGGGCCGTGCCATCGACCTGCCCCAGGGGGAGCTGGAGCGGATCCGGACCGCGAGCCTGCTCCACGACCTGGGCAAGCTCGCGATCCCGGACGAGATCCTCGGCCGACCCGGCGAGCTCGCGATGTCGGAGTGGCGCGTGGTGACCGAGCATCCCAAGATCGGCCAGGTGGTCCTCGAGCAGGCCGGTGCCATGCGGGACGCGGCGACGATCGTGCTCCACCACCACGAGTGGTACGACGGCCGCGGATATCCGCACGGCCTCGCCGGCACCGAGATCCCGATCGGCGCGCGCATCGTTTCGATCGTCGACGCGTACGAGGCGATGGTCGCCGGACGCCCGTACCGGGAGGCCATCACGCATGAGGAGGCGCTCGCCGAGCTGCGGCGCCAGGCCGGCGTGCAGTTCGACCCCGAGCTGGTGGACGTGTTCACGGCCGTGTTTGCCCGCGGCCTGCCATGGATCATCGACGCGTACGATCCCGCCGACGACCTCCACGATGCAGGGGTCTCGGTGATCGCGGGTCACCGCCACGCCACGGTCGGCGGCTCCCCCTCGCAGACTCGCCCGCCCCGCCGCCGGTCCACCGCCGAGATCCACGACGCCGTCCACGAGCGGCGAAGGCGGGCGGTCGGCTGACACGGGACGACCCCCAGGTCGGCTGGCCGAGGGGTCGCCTGGAAGCACGCGAGCTGCGTCCGGGTTTGCCCCGGGCGAATCCCGGGATGTCCCCAATGCGCGAGGGCCGCGAAGGACCCAGGCTGTGCGTCGATGACCACCAGGAGTCCGCAGCATGAGCCAGCACCCGTGACCAGGTTCCTCATCGTCGACGACCACAGCGATTTCCGCCGCCAGGCCCGGGCGCTGCTCGAGGCAGAGGGCCTGCTCGTCGTGGGCGAGGCGGCCGACGGGTCGAGCGCGCTCGACGAGGTGGCCGCGCTCCGGCCCGACGTGGTGCTGCTCGACATCGGGTTGCCCGACATCGACGGCTTCGAGGTCGCCGCGCAGCTGGCCGGCTCGGACCCCCCACCCGGCGTCGTGCTCATCTCGAGCCGCGAGGCCGCGACCTACGGCGGTCGCGTGGCCGCCAGCGCTGCGGCCGGGTTTGTGCGCAAGGACGATCTCTCCGCGGACGCGATCGCGGAGCTGATCCCGGTCTCCAGGCGGTCGATTGCGGGGGCGGCCGCGGACGCGTGACCCGCTACGCGGGCTCCGGCTCCATGCCCAGGAATGCGAGGACTGCGAGCACGCGCCGGTGGTCATCGGGTGCCGGCAGCAGGTCCAGCTTTGAGAAGATCGAGGCGATGTGCGCCTCGACGGTCTTGGGTGTGACGAACAGCCGGTCGGCGATCGCCTGGTTGGAGCGGCCCTCCGCCATCAGCGCGAGGACCTCTCGCTCGCGCTCGGTCAGCTCGGACAGGCGGCTCCTGGAGGCCGGTTGGTCGACCAGCCGCGCCACGACGGCGGGATCCACGACCGAGCCGCCGCGCGCGACCCTGCGGATCGCGTCGCGTGAAGTCCTCGAGGTCCGCGAGCCGGTCCTTGAGCAGGTACCCGGTTCCCTTCGAGCCATCCCGCAGCAGGCGCAGCGCGAAGGCGGCCTCGACGTGGTGCGAGAGGACCAGGATGCCGATCCCGTCACCCCAGCGAGCACGGATCTCTGCCGCGGCCCGCAGGCCCTCGTCGGTGAAGTCGGGCGGCATCCGGATATCGACGATCGCCACGTCGGGCCGCGTCTCGCCGATTAGGTCCAGCAGCTGCGCGGCATCGGCCGCCTGCCCCACCACCTCGAAACCCGCTTCCTGGAGCAGGCGCGCCGTCCCTTCCCTCACCAGGAGGGAGTCGTCACCGATCACGATGCGGGGCGCGCGCGGCGCCGCGGGCGCTCATCGTCCCGGAATCCTGGCACGACGCGGATCGCCCTGATCAGACCTCGTTCCCGATTGCGACGGGCGCCGTGCGGGTCCCCCTCCGCCGGCTCGCGTGCGACGATGCGGTCGTGAACGGCACCCTCGTGCCGCCCGCGTCCTCATCGTCGGTGCGGACCTCGGCGAGCTGGTCCGATCCCCGGACCCCGCTCATCCTGCTGCCGCTGGCCGTGCTGTTCGGTCTGCTCGCAGAGCTCTCGTTGGCCAACGCCGACGTCGAGCCGGACGCGATCCTGACCGACGCGGCCTCCGGGTACGCGTACCTGCTGGCGGGCCTCACCGCCTGGTACCGGCGTCCCGGGAACCGATCCGGCCCACTGATGCTGGGCATCGGGCTGGCCTGGTTCGGTGGCGACTTCCTGTTCTCCCCCGTCCCGCTGCTCGGCCCCGCCTCGTTCGCCGCGCAGGCCGCGGCGCGGATCCTGTTCGCGTGGCTGCTGCTCGCCTTTCCGGCGGGTCGCCTCGAGTCGAACCTGCACCGGCTGGCGGTGGCCGCGATCGGCTGGATGGCCGCCACCTTCGCCGTGCTGCAACTGGTCACCGTCGATCCGGCCACGATCTGCGCATGTCCCGAAAGCCCGTTCGCCGTCACCGCCGACAGCGCCCTGGCCAGCCAGGTCCCGGGTGTCGGCGCAGCGCTCGGGATCGCGATGACGCTCATCCTCGTGCCGCTGGTGGTCCGCCGCGCCGTGCTCGCGTCAGGGCCGCTGCGCCGGACCCTCATTCCCGTCCTGGCCGGTGGTGCATTCTCGCTGCTGTCGGTCCTCCCGGACGTCCTCGTCCGCCTTGGGAACACGGAGGCCCAGCCGATCTCGTGGCTGCCGATCGTCTGGGTCGGCCTCCCGATCGGGTTCCTGGTGGCGCTGCTCAGGGAGCGGATGGCGCGGGGAGCCGTCGCCGACCTGGTCATCCGGCTTGGATCGACCCCGGAGCCGCAGCACCTCCGCGATGCACTTGCCCACGCGCTGGGGGACCCGCGCCTCGAGCTCCTCGCCTGGTCAGCGGACGAGGAGACGTATGTCGCGGCAGACGGGACCCGGACACGATTGCCAGCGAGCTTGGGCCGGATCGCGCCGTCTCGGTGCTCGAGAACGACCGGGGACGGATCGGGGCCATCGTTCATGACCCGCATCTGCTCGACGATCCGGGTCTCGTGGCCTCGGTCGTGGCGGCAACCCGGCTGGCTGTCGAGAACGAGCTGCTTCACGCGGAGGTCGAGGCGCAGCTGGCCGAGGTCCAGGCGTCGCGCGCGAGAATCGTGAGCGCCGGTGACGCGGAACGGCGGCGGCTCGAGCGCGACCTCCACGACGGAGCCCAGCAGCGCCTCGTCGCCCTCTCGCTGGCCCTGCGGCGGGCGCGGACGCGCTATGGCTCCGAGGGCGACCCGGAGCTCGCGGACAGCCTCGAGGAGGCGACGACGCATGGTCCGCGACGCGCTGGCCGAGCTGCGCGAGCTGGCCCGGGGGATCCATCCGGCCATCCTGACCGAGAGCGGCCTGGCGGGCGCGATCGCCGCCCTCGCAGGCGGCTCCCCGGTCCCCGTCACGCTGGAGGGCATCCCGTCGGAACGGCTGCCCCCCGAGGTCGAGGCGGCCGCCTACTTCTTCGTCTCGGAATCCCTCGCCAACGTGGCCAAGCACGCGCCATCGGCCCGCGCGGTGGTCCGGACCGCTGTATCAGAGCGAGGGCTGACGCTCGAGGTCGCGGACGATGGACCGGGCGGCGCCGTCAGGGGCGGTGGATCCGGCCTGGTCGGGCTCGAGGACCGGATCGCGGCCGTCGGCGGCCGGTTCGAGATCGACAGCCCGACGGGACGGGGGACTCGCATCCGTGCGTCGATCCCGCTGACCGGTGCTGCTGGCACCGCAACCTGACGTCCTCACGCTGCAGGGCGCGTGGTGCGCGGTTGCCTTCGGCGTGATGCGCCTGGTGCTCACACGCCGAGCCCGAGCTACCCGATGGCCGGTCCCGCCTAGGTCCCCGAGATCCAGGCCGAGAGATCGCGGATTACCTCGGGCGCCACGTGGGACGGCACGCTGTACTCGGCAGGCGTGCTCGGTCCGCTGCCCGCGAACAGCAGGTGGTCGAGCGCCGGGTACAGCTCGTAGATCACGTTGCTCCGGGCGGCGAGCGCCCGGCGCCAGCCGTCCAGCTCGGTGGGCGGCACCTGGTAGTCACGACCTCCCTGCGTGAGGAGCATCGGGAGGTCGAGACCGGCAGCGATCGTCAACGGATCATGCGCCCGGAGGTCGAGCCAGTAGGAGGCCGGGATCCCCAGCGGCAGCTGCGACGCGGGCGTGGAGGCCGACAGGTCGGGCGACTCGGCCAGGGCGACCTGGGCCCGCAGCGCCTCGAGCTGTGCGTCCACGCTCGGTCCGGGGCTGCGCTGGAGCGAGGCGAGGTACTCGGACTGGAGCAGGATGAGCTGCGGCAGTGGCGTGCTGTTGGCCTCCAGCAGCGCGATCCCGTGCAGGCGGCCGGGAACGTCGGCCGCGATCCGCGGCGCCAGGTAGCCGCCCAGGCTGTGGCCCGCCACGAAGACTCGGTCGGGGTCCACCTTGGGCACGGTCCGCAGCTGGTCGATCGCGGCAACGGCGTCGTCGATCGTCTCTTGGCGGACTGTCAGGCTCGCCAGCTGGGCGGCCATCTCGCTCGCATACACGAGCGTCCGCTTGTCGTACCGGATCACGGCAATGCCGGCCGATGCCAGGCCCCAGGCAAGGTCGCGCAGCGGCTTGTTGGGCCCGATCGTCTCGTCGCGATCCTGCGGGCCCGATCCAGCGACGAGCACCACGCCCGGGAACGGCCCGGGTCCGTTGGGCAGGGACAGCGTGCCCGGCAGCGTCCAGGGCGGCGAGCCGACCGTCACCTCGGTCTCGGTGAACGCGGCAGGGTCCACGTACGCGGCCGGCTGCGGCGTGCTGGTCGCGGAGCCGGAGCTCCCGGGCGACCTCGCCGGCCCCGGTGCCCCCAAGTGCAGCCCCGCCACGAGGCCATCGGCGGAGATCGTGACCAGCAGTGGCACCGTCGCGTCGGCAAACCAGGTCTCGACGGTCGCGTTGGTATATGGCGGCTGCTCGACCGTCTGGACCCCGCCGAGGCCCTGGAACGCGCCGAACTGCTGCACGAACGACTGCCACAGCGATCCCAGCTTGCCCGCGGGCGCGGCGCTGCGCATGGTCGCGTCCTCCATGGCCTCGGCGGCTGCGGTGTCGCCGCGGGACAGGGCGTCAACGAAGCTGCGAGCGAGGACTGCGGCGTCCCTGGTAGCCGGTGCAGATCCGCTCGCGCCGTCGGCGCCCGGCGACGCGGACGTCGGGATGCCGTGCGTCGAGCCGCCGGACGGCGTGGGGCCCGTGGAGCCACAGCCAGTGACCACGAGCGTCATGAGCGAGACCAGAAGCAGGCGGTGGACCATGGCGTGGCCCTCCTTGCGGACACTGTATCCGCGGTCGGGGCGGCGCGGACAGGAATTGGGGAGCGGCTCGTCAGGCGATCGGGATGTCGGCGAGGATGCGGGTTCCGTGCCCCTTCGGGCTGTGGAGCGCGAGCTGCCCTCCGAGCGCCGCAACTCGATCCTCCAGGCCTCGGATCCCGGTGCCACGGGCCGGATCCGCTCCGCCCGCTCCGTCGTCCTCCACGCGGACCTGGAGCATCCGATCGTCGCAGCTCGCCTCGATCGTCACCCGGCTCGCGGAGGCGTACTTGCCGACGTTGGTCAAGGCCTCGGCGACCAGGAAGTAGGCCGTCGCCTCGACGGCCGGGGGCAGGCGGCGATCGGGCAGTCGGGCGACCCGCGCGGGGACGACGGATCGGTTCGCAAGCGTGGTGATGGCCTCGCCGAGGCCCGCCTCCGTGAGGATCGCGGGATGGATCCCCCGGGCCAGCTCGCGCAGCTCGGTCATCGCCGCCTTGAGCTCCGAGGCGGCCTCATCGACGGCCGTGGTGATCTCATCGTCGACGCCACGTCCCGCTAGTCGCGCCCGGAGCACCCGGAAGGCAAGCGACAGGGCGACGAGGCGCTGCTGGGCGCCGTCATGGAGGTCCCGCTCGAGGCGTCGCCGCTCGGCGTCCGTCGCCTCGACGATCCTCGCCCGCGACTGGCGGACCTCCGCCTCTGCCGCGCGCTGCAGCGTGAAGTCGCGGATGATCGCCGTCACCTCGTCCGGTCCGCTGGGCGTCAGCCGCACCTCGTACTCCCGCCGGCTCCCGGGCACCTCCGCCGTGAAGTCGAACGACTGGAGCTCGCCGCTGGCGAGCGCCTCGGCGGCTGCCGCACGCATGCGGTCGCGTGATGCCACGAGGCGTGCGTCGGCGAGCAGCAGCGGCGCAGCCGGCGCGCCCGAGGGAGTGGTCGCGACACCGCCAGCCCCGACGTCCAGGACGCTGCCGTCCCGACCGACGCGCAGCACCGGGTCGGGAATGGCATCCACCAGGGCACGCAGGCGGCGCTCGCTCTGCCGGTAGAAGCCGATCAGCAGCGCGACCGGGATGGCGGCCGGGGCCAGGTCCTTGGCGGCGATCAGCAGGGCGGCCGTCTCGTCCGGCATCGACTCGATCCGACGAACGAGGTTGATGGCGATGGTCACGACGAACACCGCGCCGGCCAACAGGACGGGCAGGAGGTCCCGGCGCGACCGGGCGGGCGCCAGCAGCCATCGCCGGAACACCAGCACCGCCGCCATGACGGCCAGTGCGAGGCCACCGTACAGCCCGTTATAGCCCTCGTTGAGCAGCAGCGGAACGGTCGTCATGTTGACGACCACGCTGAGGGTGGTGGTGCCGACGGCCAGGATGGCGATCCCGGCGCGGTCGGCCCGCGTCTCCAGGCGTCCCGCGGGGTAGGCGAGCACGAGGGCGAGCAGGAACACGGACGACACGTCGTACAGCGCAACCGCGAGATCGCCGATCACGGGAATGCCGGAACCGGCCGCGGCCGGGATGAACCAGGTCAGGCCGACGGCGGTCATCAGGGCGCCCGTCCGGTTGGCCGGCTCGCGGTCCCAGATGGCCAGGCCGCCGTACAGGTAGACGAGCCCGATGGCCAGGTCCAGCGGCACCCCGTTCGGTGACGCGCCGTTGTCGAGCGCGACCCATTCGGCGCCCACGGCACCCATCGTGCCGAGCACGCCGACCAGGAGACGCACCGTCCGGCCGTGCATCACCAGATGCTGCCACACCAGCGACGGCAGGGAATTGGGGCCAACCCTGATGAATTCGAGGGAATCATCGTGTCAGCATGGTGCGATTGGACACGATCTTGATCGTCGATGACAGTGCCGGCTTTCGCCGGCAGGCACGCGCGCTGCTCGAGGCCGACGGCTTCGACGTGGTCGGTGAATCCGTGGACGGGGAGACCGGCTTTGCCGACTGGCGTGCCCTGCGGCCGCGATTCGTGCTGCTCGACATCAACCTCCCCGGCATCAACGGGTTCGAGGTCGCAGAGCTGCTGGCTGCCGAGGCGCCGCCGCCGCTCGTGGTGCTGACGTCGAGCCGGGAGGGCCGGGACTACGGCCCTCGCCTCGCGGCCAGCCCTGTCCTGGGGTTCGTCCAGAAGGACGAGCTCTCCGGGGCCGCCGTACGGGACCTCGTCAACAGGCGATGACGGATCCGCGTCCCCGTCGCCGACGACGCGGCCCGCGCTCGACGAGATGGACCTCGACGAGATGGACGGTGGTCAGGCTGCCTGGGCGCTCCGCCCGATGAGCGCTCGGGCTGCGGTCGCGGTGAGCCCGCGCCCGCGCCGAGGGGCGTGACTGACGGTCGCCGCGCGACGCTCGCTCTCGGCGTCCCGGTGGAGCTCGGTGATCCGGGTATGGACGATCAACAGGGCGATCCGCGGATCCATGAGCGCCTCCTTGTCCGTCTCGTCTGGGCCGGCGAGGTCGACGACCCGATGTGTCCAGCATCGGTGGATCCGCGTCTTCTGCCATCGGGGGAAGCTCCGGACCGTGGCTCAGGGCTGACCCGAATCGCGTCATCGGACGCGCCGTCACCGTGATGCGCCCTGGTCAGGCGCCGATGTAAGCCGCGAGGTGCTCACCGGTGATGGTGGAACGGGCCGCGACGAGGTCGGCCGGCGTGCCCTGGAAGACGATCCGGCCCCCGTCGTGGCCGGCGCCGGGCCCGAGGTCGATGATCCAGTCGGCGCGGACCATGACCGCCTGGTGGTGCGAGATGACGATGACCGATTTACCGGCCTCCACGAGCCGGTCGAGCAGGCCGAGCAGGTGCTCGATGTCGGCGAGATGGAGGCCGGTGGTCGGCTCATCGAGGATGTAGATGCCGCCCTTCTCGGCCATGCGGGTGGCCAGGATGAGCCGCTGCCGCTCACCGCCGGACAGCGTGGTGAGCGGCTGGCCGAGGGTGAGGTAGCCAAGCCCCACGTCGGCGAGCCGGTCGAGGACGGCGTGCGCCGCCGGCGTGCGCGCCTCGCCGGAGCCGAAGAAGTCCTCGGCCTCGGTCACCGTCATCGCGAGCACCTCGCTGATGTCCCGGCCGCCGAGGTGGTACTCGAGGACCGAAGCTCCGAATCGCTTCCCCTCGCACTCCTCGCAGGTGGTGGCGACGTCGGCCATCATCGCCAGGTCGGTGTAGACGACACCGGCCCCGTTGCAGTTGGGGCAGGCGCCCTCGGAGTTGGCGCTGAACAGCGCGGGCTTCACGCCGTTGGCCTTCGCGAACGCTGTGCGGATGGGGTCGAGCAGCCCGGTGTACGTTGCCGGGTTGCTGCGGCGCGAGCCGCGGATCGCGCCCTGGTCGATCGACACCACACCCGTGCCGGCAGGGATCGACCCGTGCACGAGCGAGCTCTTGCCGGAGCCGGCGACGCCGGTGACCACGACCAGCACCCCGAGCGGGATGTCGACGTCGACGTTGCGCAGGTTGTGTGCCGTCGCGCCGCGGATCTCGAGCGTGCCGGTGGGCGTCCGCACGGCGTCCTTGAGGGCGGCCCGGTCGTCGAGATGGCGACCGGTGATCGTGCCGCTGGCCCGCAACCCCTCCACGGTGCCCTCGAAGCAGACGGTGCCGCCCGCCATGCCGGCACCGGGACCGAGGTCGACGACGTGGTCCGCGATCGCGATCGTCTCGGGCTTGTGCTCCACGACGAGCACCGTGTTGCCCTTGTCCCGAAGCTGCAGCAGCAGGTCGTTCATCCGCTGGATGTCGTGGGGATGCAGGCCGATGGTCGGCTCGTCGAAGACGTAGGTGACGTCGGTGAGCGAGGAGCCGAGGTGGCGGATCATCTTCGTGCGCTGCGCCTCGCCGCCCGACAGCGTGCCCGACGGCCGGTCGAGCGAGAGGTAGCCCAGCCCGATCTCCACGAACGAGTCGAGGATCCGCTGCAGCGTCGCGAGCAACGGCCCGACCGACGGTTCGTCCAGGCCGCGGACCCACGCGGCGAGGTCGCTGATCTGCATCGCGCAGGCTTCGGCGATGTTGATGCCGCCGAGCTTCGACGACCGGGCCGCCTCGCTGAGCCGGCTGCCGCCACACTCGGGACAGGCGGTGAACGTCACCGCCCGCTCCACGAAGGCGCGGATGTGCGGTTGCAGCGCGTCGACGTCCTTGGACAGCATCGACTTCTGGATTCTCGGGATCAGGCCTTCGTAGGTCAGGTTGATGCCGTTGACCTTGATCCTGGTCGGCTCCTTGCGGAGCAGGTCGTGGAGCTCCTCCCTCGTGTAGTCGCGGATCGGCTTGTCGGGGTCGAAGAAGCCGCAGCCGCTGAAGATCCGACCGTACCAGCCGTCCATGCTGTAGCCCGGGATCGTGAGCGCCCCCTCGTTGAGCGACTTGCCGGCGTCGTAGAGCTGCGACAGGTCGAAATCGGTCACGCTGCCCATGCCCTCGCAGCGAGGGCACATGCCGCCGGTGAGGGTGAAGCTCCGGTGCACGGTCGTGCGATCGCCGCGCTCGACGGTGACGGCCCCGGCCCCGCGCGCGGAGGGGACGTTGAACGAGAACGCCTGCGGGGATCCGATGTGCGGCTGCCCGAGCCGGCTGAACGCGATCCGCAGCAGCGCGTTGGCGTCGGTGGCGGTCCCGACGGTGGAGCGGGGATTGGCGCCCATCCGCTCCTGGCCGACGATGATCGCCGTGGTGAGCCCCTCGAGCACGTCCACCTCGGGCCGTGCCAGGGTAGGCATGAAGCCCTGCACGAACGCGCTGTAGGTCTCGTTGATCAGCCGCTGCGATTCCGCGGCGATCGTGTCGAACACCAGCGAGCTCTTGCCCGAGCCGGAGACGCCGGTGAACACGGTCAGCCGGCGCTTCGGGATCTCGACACTGACATCCTTGAGGTTGTTCTCGCGCGCACCCTGGACACGGATCAGGTCTCGTCCCCGAGGCCATGGCTGTGGTCACGGCGTGGTTCAGCGCTGCTCCTGGATGCGCAGCAGATTGCCCGCGGGATCGCGGAACGCGCAGTCGCGAACCCCCCAGGGCTGATCTGTGGGCTCCTGCACGACCTCGGCGTCACTGGCCTGCACCCGCTCGAAGGTGCCGTCGAGATCGGTGGCGGCCAGCAGCAGCGTTGCGAACGTGCCCTTCGCCATCATCTCGGTGATGGTGCGGCGCTCGTCGCCGGTGATGCCCGGGCTGGCGGCCGGCGGGTACAGGACGATCGATGTGCCGGGCTGGCCGGTGGGTCCGACCGTGATCCAGTGGTTTCCCCCGTATTCGACGTGGTTGCGGACCTCGAACCCGAGGATGTCCCGGTAGAAGGCCAGGGCGGCGTCCGGGTCGTCGAGTGGCAGGAAGCTGGCGTGAATGGTGATGTCCATGGCGGTCATGCTAGTTGCGGCTCCCTGACCGGTGCTTCTCGATTCCTGATCGGTCTGGTCACCTGCTTCGCGACGCATGGCGGCAACCCTGCCATCGCGCGCGGCGCCATGCGCCGGTAGGTGCTGGGCGGGACGCCGACCAGCTCGGTGAAGCGGGTGCTGAAGGTGCCCAGCGACGAGCAGCCGACCTCGAAGCAGACCTCGGTCACGCTGAGGTCCCCACGAACGCAGCAGGGCCATCGCTCGCTCGATTCGCCGCGTCATGAGGTAGCTGTACGGCGACTCGCCGTAGGCGATGCGGAACTGGCGGCTGAGATGCCCGGCCGACATGTGCACGCCGCGGGCGAGCGCCTCGACGTCCAGCGGCTGGGCGTACTCCCGGTCGATCCGGTCGCGTACGCGTCGCAGCCATGCGAGGTCGCGCAGGTGCTGCGCAGCGGCGGGTGTGTTGGTCACCTGCGGGATCGTGCCACATGACGTCGCAGGTGCCCAGCGCTCCGGCGTCCCAGCTCACGGTCCCGCCGGACATCACTTGACACAATGTCGATGACGAAGAGGAAGAACGTGACTGACGACATCTTCGGTCTGCTGCGACGGCCCAGCGCGTGGCTGCCGATCATCCTCTCGATCGTCGCCCTCGCGATGGTCCTCGGCTACGCGACCCTGTTCGGAACCGTGCAGGGCGCCCAGCCCCACGACGAAGGCACACCGGCGCGGTTATTCCAGCTCCTGATGACCGCCTCGGCCCTCGCCGTCGTGTTCTTCGCGGCCCGGTGGCTGCCCAGGGCGCCGCGGCAGGCGGCGACGATCATCGTCCTGCAGGTGCTCGTCGCGTGCCTGCCGGTCGCCGTCATCCTGCTGCTGGAATCGTGAGCGGTGGAGCCCCCCGGAGAGCATAGAACTGCGCGACCGGTGAACCCGCTTCGGCTCCCAGGGCATGTCGGGATAGGTCGTTCCGAGCGTGCCCGAGGGCAGCATGCTCACGAGGCTCATCGCGCTCTTCATGGCCGGCCATGCCGACCATGCCTCCGCGGGCATGCAGATCCCTGCTGAAACGCCGATCGGATCAGGCCATGCAACTCGCTGTAGGCTGCGTGTCATGTCCGTTACCCCCGTGCTGCAGCCGCTCTATGAGGGTTGGGCGGAGCATCAGCAGCTCCTGCTGGCAGCCATCGCCGACCTCAGCCCCGAACAGCTCGCGCTCCGGCCTGGTCCCGCCGGATGGTCGATCTGGCAGCTCGCCGGCCACATCGCGGGGGCTCGGGCGTACTGGCTGCACGACGTGCTCGGCGAGGGCGACCCGGCCATCCGTGACCTGTTCCGGGTCACCAGCACCACCGTCCCTGGCCTGTCGATCGAGCACGCGGGATGGGAGGATGACGAGACCCATCCCCGGACGGCGACCGAGCTCGTCGACGCCTTCAACGTGAGCTGGGGGTTGATCGAGGACTGCCTCGGGCGGTGGACGGCGGAGGACATCACCGTCCGGATCCCCCAGCGTGGGGCGAACCGATACACCACGCGTGGATGGGTCGTCTGGCACCTCATGGAGCACGACGTGCATCACGGCGGCGCGATCTCACTCGTGCTCGGGACCAATGGACTGCCCGGCCTGGACATCTGACTCGCGCACCGGCCACCCAGAGGTCATCGTGTTGTCGAACGGCGGCGATCTACGGTCGGACGGGCATCCGGCTGGCTCGTCGTCCCCGGACTGGAGCCGAGCTGAGGTCGGGGGTGTCGTCGGACTCGCTCGATGCCTTCGAGGACGATTTCGAGACCGGACTCGAACTCGTCTCCGTAGTCGTAGCCGGGCTGCGCAACATGCTCGGTCATGAACTCGACGAGGTTCGGGTACTCATTGGGTGAGAGTGACTCAAGCTTGGCGAGCGCCGCCTGCGCACCCTCGGAGGAGGATTTCGGACGGGAGGGGAACCTTCGTCAGCGCGAACCCGTAGATGTAGCTGTCCAGCAGCGAGTACGCGCGGGCGGTCATCTCGACGCTGAACCCCGCCGACCGGAGCTTCCCGATGACGGCGTCGTGATGTCGAAGGTTCGCTGGACCCGGGTTGCCGCGGGACTCCATCAGACCGATCGCCCATCGGTGTCGACTCAGGGCTTCCAGGACGGAGATCGCCCTCCGCCGCATCGAGGTCGCCCACTCGGCACCGCCCGCGGGCAGTCGGACCTCGGCGAAAACAGCGTCGACCATCGCGTCGATGAGATCGTCCTTGTTGGCAATGTAGCGGTACAACGCCGCTGGCACGACTTCGAGCTCCTCCGCCAGAGTGCGCATCGTGAGTGCCTCAAGCCCGCCCTGATCCGCCCGGCGGATGGCGGTCTCGAGGACCCGCCTTCTGCTCAGCCGACGGCGTGGCGGCGTCTCCCCCAGCGGGTCTGCTGCCATTCGTGTCAATCCCTCCTGCCGTCGAGTTGGGGGCGCCGCCTGATCTCTTTCACAACCGGTTCGACCCCAAGTCTACGGCTTGACGAGTGTACGACGTACAGATTAAGGTGAACAATGTCCACAAACAAGAGTACGTAGTGCACTTGACACGCAGACGGGGCATCGGATGGATCTGCCATCCGCCTCCCGATCGCCAGGAGGAGACCACGATGACCTCGTTCCGCAGGACCGCCCTTGTCTGCGGTCTCCTCTACCTCCTGACCTTCGTCGGCTCGATCG
Source organism: uncultured Chloroflexia bacterium (assembly GCA_963732805.1). Taxonomy (GTDB): domain Bacteria; phylum Chloroflexota; class Limnocylindria; order Limnocylindrales; family CSP1-4; genus CAIXZV01. The sequence continues at coordinate 34,536 of CAVTAW010000002.1, read as the reverse complement.
GGTCGGCGTTCCTCGTCGCTCCGGCCCTCACCGACCCCGCCTACATCCTGGGCGCCGGCGCCGACCAGCAGGTCGGCCTCGGGGCGGTCTTCGAGCTCGTCAACGTCTTCGGGTGCGTCGGGTGTGGCATCGCCTTCTTTTCGATCATCCGGCGTGAGCACGAGGGGCTGGCGATCGGCTACTTCGGGACGCGGCTGTTCGAGGCCGTGATCATCACGGTCGGCGTTCTCAGCCTGCTCTCGATCCTCACGCTCCGCCAGGAGGTCGCGGCCGGCGCGGACGGCCAGATGCTAACCCCGGTTGCCGCAGGTTTCGCCGCGGTCCGGGACTGGGCAATGGCCATCGGCGCGAACATGGCTCCGTTCAACGCCCTGATGCTGGGCACGGCGCTGTATCGGGCGAGGCTCGTGCCGCGGCCAATCCCAGCCCTCGGCCTCGTCGGGGCGCCGATCCTCATCGCCTTCGTCATCGGCATGATCCTGGGCATCGCGCACCCTGGGACCCCCTTCCACGTCATCGCGGTGATGCCGTTCTTCATCTGGGAGCTCGCCCTCGGCCTCTGGCTGACGTTCAAGGGCTTCAACGAGCACTCGCCGATCGGGCTCGCCGAGCGAGCGCGTCGTCACGAAGCCCAGACCCCCGGTCAGGTGGGGGTTGCCCTCGAGGCACCGGCAGGTGCGGCATGACCTGCCAGCCGGCGCGACACGGGCGACCGTCAGGACGAGTGGCGACCGCTTCGGCTTCAGGTGTGCCCCACGAGCCCGTTGCCCGTGCCGTCATTTCCAGGCGTCGCGGGCTTGGCGCCCGTCTGCGTGACGCCAACTACTCGACGTAATCCATCGCGCCTCTGAGGGTGCGTGCCACTACCAGGAGAACGACATGACAATCACCTACGGCTTCCTGCTCCGAGCATCCGCCGTTGCCGCCGCCATAGCAGGACTGATCTTCATCGGCGTCCAGATCAATCACCCATCGCTCGACGCCACCTCGATCACCACCACCGACGTGATGATCCGAAACTCCCTGAAGATGGTCATGGCCGCGCTTGCGCTTGCCGGGATCACCGGCGTCTACCTATTCCAGGTGACCAAGATCGGCGTGCTCGGCCTCATCGGCTACGTGGTGTTTGCGGCCGGCTACCTCAGCATGCTGGGAACCGAATACGTGGCAGCGCTCGTGCTCCCCTCGATCGCTCAGAGTTCGCCCGCCTACGTGAGTGACGTCATCGCGGTCGCTACCAATCACCCCGCAATCGGCGATATCGGGGCGATGCAGAGTGCCATCCTGTTCACCGGACTCACCTACATCGTCGGTGGCGTCCTGTTCGCCATCGCCCTCTTCCGTGCAAACGTCCTCGCCCGCTGGGCTTCGGCGCTCCTCGCCGTTGGCACCCTGTCAGCCATCGGCGCTGGCATCGTTCCCGAGTACGAGCGGCTGTTTGCCATCCCGACCGGCCTCGCCTTGGTCGGCCTCGGCTACTCCCTGTGGCGCGCGCAGCGCACCCAGGCTGCTCTGCCCGTCCTCAACCCGATCAGCTCGAACCTGGACCCGGTCGCCGTCAGCTGACCCTCGCAATCGCGATGCGCCAACCCCGAACCGGCTCGGTCGATCGGGGTGGGGCGCCAGTGGTGCTGGCCACCCGGCCGCCGGTGACCCTGAATGACTGAGATCGTCGAGTTCGTCGCGCGGGGCGTGCTCATCGGTGCCCGCGCTGCTGTCCTGATGGACGTGTGGCCCCTGTTTGAACGTCGCGCATTCAACATCCAGGGCCTCGACTAGGCATTGCTGGGGCGCTGGATCGGCCACTTCGGGCGGGGTCTGTTCGTCCATGAGCGCATTGCCTCCTCCGACATGAGCCGTGGCGAACGACCACTCGGATGGGTAGCGCACTATGCGATCGGCATCGCGTTTGTCTCCTCCTGCTGATCTAGGGTCTCGATTGGGCCCGGTCGCCGACCATCTGGCCCGCGATGGCTAACGGCCTGGGCACGATCGTTGCTCCATGGTTCGTCCTCCAGCCAGGCATGGGGGCGGGCATCGCGGCGGCAACGACGCCGAACCCCCGTGCCGCGCGGCTCCGGAACCTCGCAACGCATACGGTCTACGGAATCGGCCTGTTCGTGTCCGCGTTGGCGCTGACAATCGTCTGGGCGAATCAGCGGTGACGGCCGCTCGCCGCTGGCTTGAGGCGGCGCTCCATCCCGCCGCGGTCCCGCCGGGCGATGATCCCAGCGGGACACGACTCCACGTCCGGGGATCGATCTGTCGTGCACCCGGCGGCCGCTGGCTGGACTGGGAAGGCCACCAGTCGTTCGAGACCGAGGGGCTTGGCTTTCGCTGGCAAGCCAGGCTGCGGCTGGCGCGGCTGGCCTGGGTCGACGCGGAGGACCGACTCGATGCCGAGGGTGGCTATGGTGGCGCGCGACTGCTGGGCGTCATCCCGGTCGGGTCCGCCCGGGGGGCCGAGGTGACGAGGTTGCAGCTCGTCCGCAATCTCGCGGAGCTAGCCTTCGCTCCACTCGCTGCGTCGGGAGGGCGAGGACTCGTCTGGGCGGCGGACGGACGACCACGCCTTCACCCTCGCGGCCCCTGGGATCGACGCCGACGCAATCGTGCGAGTCACCGTCGATGAGGTTGGCGACGTTCGATCGGCCAGAGCGCCGGATCGGCCTCGCCCAGACGGACGCGCCGGCTACCTGCATGAACCTTACCGACTCGAATTCGACCACCACGAACGCCTGTCATCCGGCGTACGGATCCCGCTCCGAGCCTCGGGGACCTTCGAGACTGCCGACGGAGACTGGCCGTACTGGCGGTTCGAGGTGCTCGACGCGATCTGATCGGCGACGGCAGCCTGGCCCCGAGGCCTGGCACCGCAGGCGAATAGACCCCGCAAGCCAGCTGCCCGAGGTCGACGGCCCGGAACCCGCGAGCGACTCCTTCATCCGGGCCCGACCCTCCGGGATCGCAGCAACGGGCCGGATGACGGGCCGTCATGACCGCGCAGGGTTTCGGCCCGCACACTGGCGGTTGGATCGCACAGCGCCCGTCTCTCGATCGATCGTGTGCCCCCGCGAGGGGCTGCGCTCAGGGGGGTCGGGCCCACCGTGCCCGCGCGGCCAGCGTCGCGGGATTCAGGGTGCGACACCGCAACCCCGCGCCGCAGGATCCGGGCGCCGCAGCGTACACAGGAGTTGTGCTCATGGCTGAGGAGAAGCTCGCGGTTCATCACAACGACACCGCACCGATGCCGGAGCTCATTCGGCTTCGCGACGAGGCCATGACCGTGTCGAGCTCCGACGAGGACATCCGGGGCCGCATGGTCAAGGACAGCGACGGCCAGGACCTTGGCAAGGTTGACGGTCTCCTGATCGACGCCGCGGAGAAGAAGGTCCGTTTCATGGAGGTCGCATCCGGCGGCTTCCTGGGCTTCGGCGAACGCAAGTCGCTCATCCCCATCGAGGCGATCACGCGGATCACCGCCGACGAGGTCCACATCAGCCATACCCGCGCGCACGTGGCCGGGGCACCCCCCTACGACCCGGATCTCGCCGCCGAGGACGCGGACTACTTCTTCGGCCTGTACCCGCACTACGGCTACCCGGGCTACGCGGGGAGCGCCCCGTGGATCACGAGTTGGCCTTCGGGGGCTGCCGGGGAGCGGCCGCCAGACGCCGGCCGCTCGGCCCGCGGGTCAGGCCAGCGTGGGGTTGGGACCGTGCGCGCGCCGGGGCCCCGGCTAGGAGGGTGATCGTGAACGATCGACGCGCCCGTGAACTCGTGGGCCAGACGCGAGCGCGCGTCGAATCCGCGCTGGCGGAGTTGCGTAGCGAGATCCGGGCCGAAGGTGACCTTCAGCGCCAGCAGACCGGGGAGTACGAGGACGCGGGCACCACGCTTGACGCTGAATCGGTCGACGTTGCCCTCGCGGCCAACCTTCGCGAGCAGCTTGCCGCCGTGGAGCGGGCCGAGGGGCGAATCGCGCGGGGCACGTACGGCCGATCGATCGAGACCGGGACGGTGATCCCGGACGCACGCCTCCGGGCGGAACTCCTTGCCGAGCGAACCATCGAGGAGCAGCGCCGCTACGAGCGAGGTGGAGCTGCGTAGCCCGTGAACGGCCGGGGCGGGAGATTCGCATGGCCGGACTCCCGACCTGTATCCGTACTGCATGGCCGCCCCACGCCGGAGCCGATCGCGCCGCGGCGCTGCACCAGAGAAGGAGACAACGATGGAGATCGGATTGGTCGGCCTGGGCCGGATGGGCGCCAACATGTCGCGCCGCTGGCTGGGGGCGGGCCACTCTGTGGTCGGCTATGCCCGTCACGCAGAAACGGTGGACGGGCTGCTCGCCGACAAGGCGATTTCTGCCGGCGCTGGCTCCCTCGAAGGTCTGGTGGGTCAGCTCACCACCCCGAGGGTCGTGTGGCTCATGGTGCCGGCCGCGGCCGTCGATGCCACCCTCACCGAGCTTGTGCCGCTCTTGGCACGAGACGATGTCGTCGTGGACGGCGGCAACTCCTACTACGTCGACGACATCCGCCGATCCGGGGCTCTGGCCGAGAAGGGGATCAGCTACCTCGACTGCGGCACGAGCGGCGGCGTCGCCGGCCTCGAGCGAGGGTACTGCCTGATGATCGGCGGCCCGGCGGAGGCGGTGCAGCGTCTCGACCCGATCTTCCGTGCCCTGGCGCCGGGCGTGGACGCGGCGCCCCGGACGCCGGGTCGGACTGGCGACCCGGACCCGGCCGAGAACGGCTATCTCCACTGCGGACCGAGCGGCGCCGGGCACTTCGTGAAGATGGTCCATAACGGCATCGAGTACGGGTTGATGGCCGCGTATGGGGAAGGCCTGAACATCCTCAAGCACGCGGACGCAGGCCTCCACCAGCGTGATGTCAGCGCCGAGGTCACGCCCCTGCGCGACCCGAAGCTTTACCAGTACCAGCTCGACATCCCGGCCGTGACCGAGGTCTGGCGGCGGGGCAGCGTGGTCGCGTCCTGGTTGCTCGACCTGGCCGCCCAGTCGCTCCTGCGCAATGGCGACCTCTCGGACTTCGAGGGCCGCGTCTCCGATTCCGGCGAGGGTCGCTGGACCAGCATCGCCGCCATCGACGTCGGCGCGCCGGCGCCGGTCCTGACGACGGCGCTCTACGAACGCTTCACGTCCAGGGGCGAGGCGGACTTCGCCGACCGGGTCCTCTCGGCCATGCGGCTCGGCTTCGGTGGTCACGAGGAGGCGAAGGGCTAGCGGATGGCTTCCGAGCCCCCCGGCGATCGAGCCGGTCCGCCATCGGCCACCCGCTCCGATGCCATCGTCTTTTTCGGTGCCACCGGCGATCTTGCCTTCAAGCAGATCTTCCCCGCCCTGGGCGGCCTCGTCCGCGACGAGGGGCTGGACCTGCCCATCATCGGCGTGGCCCGGTCGGGCGACCTGGCCAGCCTCCAGGAGCGCGCCCGCCAGAGTCTCCTGGCGCACGGCTTCACAGACGAGGCCGCAACGCGGGCCCTGACCGGCCAGCTACGCTACGTGAAGGGCTCGGACGACGAGATCGAGACGTTCCACGCGCTGCGCCGTGAGCTCGGCAGCGCCCACCATCCGCTCCACTACCTGGCGGTCCCGCCGGCCCTCTTCGGCGAAGTCGTCGCCAACCTGGAGGCGTCCGGCTGCGCCGCCGGGGCGCGGATCATCGTCGAGAAGCCGTTCGGGCACGACCTGGCCTCCGCCGTCGCGCTCAACGCGATCATCCGCAAGGTCTTCCCGGGGCCTGCCGTCTTTCGGATCGACCACTATCTGGGCAAGGAGCCGGTCCAGAACCTGGTCTACTTCCGCTTTGCCAACTCGTTCCTGGAGCCGGTCTGGAATCGCGACAATGTGTCCAGCGTCCAGGTGAACATGCCCGAGACTCTCGACGTCGCCGATCGGGGCGCTTTCTACGACCAGGCTGGGGCGATTCGTGATGTGGTCCAGAACCACCTCCTCCAGGTTGTGAGCCTGCTCGCGATGGAGCCGCCATCCGGGCACACGCCCGAGGCCACCCGCAACGAGCAGTTCAAGGTCATCGACTCCATCCGCCCGCTCACCCCGGACGACGTCGTCCGCGGCCAGTACCGGGGCTACCGGGCGGTCAAGGGCGTGGCACCGAACTCCACCACGGAGACGTTTGCGGCCCTTCGGCTTCAGATCGACACGTGGCGTTGGCGCGGCGTGCCCTTCTACATCCGCACCGGCAAGTGCCTGCCGGTAAGCGCGACCGAGGTCCTCGTCGAGCTGAAGCGTCCGCCGCAGTCCGTCTTCGGCGAGCCCCTGCCGTCCGATCCCGACTACTTCCGGTTCCGGCTGACGCCCGACATGTCGATCTCGCTCGGGGCGCGTGCGAAGAAGCCCGGCGAGGCGATGGTCGGCGAGACGGTCGAGCTGTATGCCGCGCATCAGAGCGGGATGGAGCGGCCGCCCTACCAGCGGCTGATCGGGGACGCCACCCGGGGCGACCAGTCGCTCTTCTCCCGCGAGGACTGGGTCGAAGCCGCCTGGCGGGTCGTCGACGGCGTGCTCGATGGCATGGCGCCCCCTTCTGCCTACGAGCCGGGGACGTGGGGTCCGCCGGAGGCGGCGAAGATACTCGTGCACGGTGATCGCTGGCACGAGCCGGCGGGCACGCCTGCGGTCGCAGGCGGATCCGCGACCGGCCGGCCGCTCGCCCGATGAGCGATCCCAACGTTCACAAGGAGCGAATGCGTGCGGCCGTCGCCGACCGCTATCCAGCGCGGCACTACGTCGGGCCGCGACCCGGGCGAGATCCACCGCGCGTTGACGGCTGAGCTGGGCGAGTCGGTGGAGCGTCGCGTGGAGGCGCCCGCCACCCCCGCCCAGAAGCGACGGCTGGCGAAGCTGGCGGCCCGCGACGTCAGCCAGACCCAGCCAGCCGGTGAACGGATCGAAGCAATCTCGACCGCGCGCCCGGCAATGACGCTCCCATCGGCGGGATCAAGGTGATGACGATGAACGGCTGGTTCGCGGCCCGCCCGTCGGGCACCGAGAGCATCTATGAGATCTACGCTGAGAGCTTCGGCGGCGAGGACCATCTGGATCGCATCGTGGACGAAGCCCAGGCGATGGTCGACGGAGCGCTCGGGGCGAAATCCCGCTGACGCCATGACCACCCACGATCGTGCCGTCGATACCGAGCTCGAGGCGCTCCAGCGCGACTCATTCCGGTACTTCCTGCACGGGACGAACCCGCGCACCGGCCTGGTGCTGGACAAGACGGAGCCGAACTGGCCGTCCAGCATCGCCGCAACGGGCCTCGGCCTGGCCGCCTATCCCGCCGCCGTCGAGCGCGGCTTTGTCACCCGCGAGGCGGCCGTCGCCACCGTCCTCACCACGCTGCGCTTCTTCCGGAACAGCCCCCAGGGCCCCGAGCCGGATGCCACCGGCTACCACGGCTTCTACTACCACTTCCTCGACATGGAGACCGGCCAGCGGGCCTGGCAATGCGAGCTATCGACGGTGGACAGCACCATCCTGTTCGCCGGCATGCTGACGGCCGCCGCCTATTTCAACGCGGATTCCGAGGTGGAGCTGGAGATCCGCAGGCTCGCCGACGAGCTCTACCGGCGCGCCGACTGGCCATGGGCGCAGAACGGGGGCGCCACGGTCACGCACGGCTGGAAGCCCGAGAGCGGCTTCCTGCCGTGGCGCTGGGAGGGCTTCGACGAGGCCCTCGTGCTCTACATCCTGGGGCTCGGCTCGCCGACCCATCCGTTGCCGGTGGAGAGCTACGCCGCATGGGCGTCCACCTACGAGTGGAAGAGCAGCTTCGGCTGCGACTACCTGTACGCCGGGCCGCTGTTCACGCACCAGATCTCGCACGTCTGGATCGACTTCCGGGGCATCCAGGACGCCTACATGCGCGACAAGGGGATCGACTACTTCGAGAACGCCCGCCGCGCGACGCACGTCCAGCAACGCTATGCGATCGCCAATCCCCTCAAGTTCGAGGGCTATGGCGAGGATTGCTGGGGGATCACCGCGAGCGACGGGCCTGGCCCGCGCACGCTCAAGGTGGCCGGCATCGAGCGGCAGTTCTTCGGCTACCTGGCTCGCGGCGTCCCGTACGGGCCGGACGACGGCACCGTGGCCCCGTGGGCGGTGGTCGCCTCGCTCCCGTTCGCTCCGGCGATCGTGCTGCCGACGATCGACCACCTGCTCCATGGCCTCAACCTCAAGACGGGCAACCCGTACGGTTTCAAGGCGACGTTCAATCCCACCTACCCGGAGAAATCCGGCCATCCCCACGGGTGGGTATCGCCATGGCACTACGGGATCAACCAGGGGCCCATCGTCCCGATGATCGAGAACTACCGGACGGGTCTCGTCTGGCGCCTGATGCGGGGCTGCCCCTATATCGTCACCGGCCTGCGCCGAGCGGGCTTCAGCGGCGGCTGGCTCTGACCCGGCGGCCGGGGTCCGGCGAGGTTCCCTCGATCGCCCTGAACACCGGCGCGATGTGCAGGGCGGCCCGGCAACAACCGGACGTTGGTCTCCTGGGAGATGACGGACCTTCATGACGCGTCAAGCCGGGGCGAAAGTGGTTGCACCGGCCCGAAGGACACCGGGCTGAGCCGGTCCAGCAGGACCTGAACTGAAATCGGCCCTGGAGGCCGATGGCGTCTCGCTCAAACCTGCTCGAGGTACCGTGGCCGATCGTCTGGCTCGCTACCAGGCAAGAACGCGGGCTGCGGCTGCCGTTGGCGCGGAGGAAGTACCGAGCAGGCTGAGCGCTGTCGCAAGGATCCGAGCACGAACCGCGCGATAGCTGGGCGGATGCGGGGCGTCCTGACGTTCGTGAAGGACGAGCGCGCGACGCACCTCGACGCCCGAGGTGGTCGCGTTTCGGGTCGAGCCGATTGTCAGCGCGGCAGGTGGCGTTTGGCCGGGGATCCGGCGAAGGTGCGGATCCGGGCGAGCAGCTGGCGCTCGGTGAGCGGGCCGGCTTTCTCGACCTCGATCCGCCGCCTGCGGCCGTGGCTGTCGTCGTCGGTCCGGACCTGCTCGGCGAAGTGCTCGACCACCTCGCCGTCACCGACCAGGAGCAGATCGTCCTCGACCGGCAGCGCCTGGGCGACCTGGGCGAAGAAGGTCCGCATGTGCTCGTCTCGATGGCCCTCGCCCGCGGGGTGCTTCGCGGTGGGTGCCGTCCCGGTCGAGCGGTGCCGGCCGGGAACAGTGGAGTCGATCCGGTGGCGCACGGTGAGCTCGGGGCTCCAGCGCAACACCGTGGCCGAGTCGGCGGAGATCCAGATCCCGGTGGTGTGGGGACCTTCCATCGCAGTCCCTCCTTTCACATGCCGCGGAGTCCGGCCGACGACCGGTGGCGCCGAGCCCTGCGCACGATTCGTCGAGGCCGAGCCGCTGACCTGCCCGGCCACCAGGGGCGGCACATCCTGACTGACCGGCAGAGGCCCTCGTCGGCGCGATCTGGCCAATCCCCAAGCGGGATCGCCGTCGGCGTGCGGAGCGGGGGCCATCCATATCGTAGTCCTCCAGCCGAATCGGTTGTCGTTTCCGGCCGGCTGTGGCGGCGAGCCCGATCACGCTCAGTGGCTCGCGGGTAGTTAGATGCGAGAGAGGGCCGACGTCCGGCGACCGCACGTGCGGCCACCGTCGACGCGCCGCCTCGACATGCGCCGACGTGAGCGACATGCCTCGGGCGACTCGCCGGTCTCCGTATGAACTGGCACGTTGAGGTACCGCTCGACCCGGGCCCTGAGCCGGATGCCCAGGATCGCGTAGCTCGGCGCGAGCTCGGCTCCGCTGCAGCGAGTCCGTTGTCCACGTACAGCGAGTCGGGCAGCCCCCGGCCGGCCCTCATGACGCCCCGTCATGACGCGGGCTCGCCCGGCCGCCAGATTCCGGTTGCACTTCTCGGGCGGCTCGCGATCTCCGGACGCGGGCCATCCTCCCTCCAGACCTGCTCCTGGTGCGCCCGGCCGCCAGCGGTCGGGATCGACGCTATCGCCAGATCGTGGGGGGCATGGCCGCCACCATCCCGGCGGCCATCGGCTCGCGGAGAGAGCCGCGAGGGGCGCCCTCAGTGGCCGGGTCGCTCGTCCTCGAGCGGCTCGCCGACCCAGCCCGCATTCGAGAAGGTCGGGATGAACCGGTAGCCCCGGCCCGCGACGGTCGCGATGAAGCGCGGGTGCCGGTAATCGTTCTGGAGCTTGATGCGCAGGCTGCGGATGTGCCGGTCGACAATGTTGCTCTCGGTCACGAAGTCCGGACCCCAGATCGCGTCCAGGATCTCCTCGCGCGTGACGACGCGCCCGTTGCGGCTGGCAAGCAGGTACAGCAGGCTCTGCTCGATGCCCGAGAGGTGGATGACCGAGTCGCCGGCGCGGACCTGGCGACTGAGGATGTCGATCTCGATCTCGCCGATCCGGATCGTGGGCACGATCGGCCGATCGCGTCCGGTCGCGCGTCGAGTGATGACGATGGACCGCGCGAGCAGCTCCTCGGGCGAGAACGGCATGGTCAGGATGTCGTCCACGCCGAGGTCGAATGCCCGGAGCTTGGTCTTGAGGTCTCCCCGCCGGGTGAGCCCCAGGGCCGGCGTCACCCGCCGCGTCAGGCGGTTCGCGGCGCCCACCCGCGACAGCAGCGCCGTGCTGTCATCGTGGTCCATGTCGATCACGGTCAGGTCCGGGTGCCAGTCCGCGAGGATCGCCTCGGCCTCGGCCAGCTCGCTCGTCGCCCGGACGACGAACAGGCCATGGTTCAGCGTCAGCTCGATCAGGTCCACGACGAGCTGGCGATCGTGAAGGACGAGCGCGCGGCGGGCCTCGGCGGCTCTTCCCACCACCACGCAATTGGCCAACCTCGGCTCCTGCCTCAAGACTCTGCGCCCCGCGCACCATCGCTCACGCTCAATTCTAGCGCGAGGGGGCGGCCGGGCTCGGAGGGACCTCTTGGCCCGGAGGGACTTGTGGTCTGCGGGACCACAACAACCCGACGAAGCCTACGCACATGGGTTCGCGGTGGCGCTGCCGCAGGAGGCCCAGGTTCCGCCGATGCCCGGACGTGGCCGACCGCGGAAGATTGAGGCTCTGGCGCGCCCGACACGTGTCGGGCGCGCGTTAGCAACCTACACCCTGCCGATCGAGGGCCGCGATGAATGGCTCGCGGCGGCGAGGCGGCTGGCGTGACAGCCGGCCGCTTGCCGGACGCGCCACGGATCGAGAGGTCGTCGTCGTGGCCGCGGTGGTCCGTGCCGGGTCCGAGAAGGAGGCCGCGCATCGGCTCGGCCTGTCGCACTCGGCCGTGAAGCACCACCTGGCGAACGCGCGGTCCAAGGTGGGCGCGGCGACGACGGCGCAGCTGGTGTGGATCCTCGCGCCGCGGCTGCCGGAGGATCGCTCGGATGAGGTCCTTGGCCGTCGTGATGGGGACTCCGGGCCGTGCACCACGCGACTGCCGAGAGCACGCTTCTCGATCCGGAGTGTCGACCGCCTTGCCCAGTCCTAATTGGGGATGTACGTCACGCGCACCCGACATCCTCTCCTGATCGCAGCTGGCGAGGCCGTTAGTCGGACCCCGCCTCCGAAGCGACGACCGCGACCAGGCTGACGTCACGGATCGCCTCCGAGAAGACCCGCGGCGGAACCGCCGAGAGCGGCACCTGCGCCGGCTCATCGGTAGCGGAAGCGGACCTGAACCGCACCGCCACGAGGCGCGCGCGCTCCTGGCGCATCCCGGTCGGCATCTGCTCGACGGCCTGGTAGCGCAGCTCCGCCCGCAGGCCGTCGTCAAACTCTCGGAAGGCTGTCGCTTCGTCGCCCTGGTCCCACGCACCGAGCGCGGGGACCGCCCAGCCGCGGCTGCGCAGCAGGGCCCGCAGGTGCCCGTGCTCCACGACACGTCCCGCGAACCGGCGGTCGGCGGCCAGGCCGAGGTCACGCGGCGTGGGCCGGAACACCTCGCGGTGGACCTGCTTCACTGGTTGATCCAGCGCCGCGGCGGCGAGCGTTGCCCGCCAGGCAGAGATCTCGGCGTCGTCGGCGTCCGCGGGGTGCCAGAGACGGACCTCGATCGCCTCGCCGATGCAAAGTCGATGGCCGTCGAAGCCGACCCACCCGTCGCCGTCCGGTAGCGCGGTGGTTCCCGCCTCGCCCGGCGAGCCGACCTGCCAGATCAGCCGGTTCCCGAAGACCCGGCCGATCGGATGGTTCGCGTAGCGGGATCGCCACAGCGGTTCCGGCCAGGTGCGGCTCGAGGCCAGCCGGTCCTCCATTCGCCGGCGCTCCTCGACGACCACGGCCCGGATGGCGGCGACTCGTTCGGCGACATCGGCGACCTCGACGGGATGGATCGTAGCGAGGGCCGCCGGCGGCCGGTCCAGTTCAGTGCCGTCGGCCTGGCGCCAGACACGCCGCACGGTCGCGTCGGCGGTTACGACGATCACCGCCGTCGTGTCCTCGATGGGCAGCTCGAGGCGCCCGTCGGACCCGAGGCCGAGCGTCGGGAGGGCAAGCTCGATGACGGTCGCGACCTGGGTCCCGGCCCGCGCCGCAACCACCTCGAGCGCCCGATCGACCTGCTTTCGGACATTCCGGTTCGTGACCCGGACGCGCATCGTGGCGAGTTGGACCGCCGCACCTGGATCGTCCGATGCGCCGAGCAGCGCGGCGCACGTGTTGGCGACGGCAGTGTCGCGGACGACGGCGTCGTTCCGGCCGGACGTGCCCATCCGGACGCCGACGGACCCGATGAGCTCGGCGGGGGCGTCGAGCGCAACCGAGGCGAACCACAGCAACCCGCGCGCCAGCCGCTGGTTCGCCAGTCGGAGCCCACCGGCGAGGATGTCCGGGCGGCTGACGATGTCAGACCGCAGGAGGCTCGCGAGCGTTCGCCGGATCGCCCCGGAGAGGTCCACGTCGCCCGCCATCGCAAGCACCCGGCGGGCCTCGGTCGTCCAGCGCGGCGGCGGAGCAACGGCCGTGGCGCGGATGACGAGCGGATGCAGGTAGCCGAGCGCCAGGCGAAGGGACCGGTCGGTCCCCAGCATGGTCCGAAGCTCGGCCCCGAATGCGTCGCCGTCGTCGAAGGCGATCGCCGGGAGCTCGCCGGCATTGGATCGGCGCAGAAGCTCGACGAGTCGCCCGCGGCGGCTGAGCGCTTCTGCGGCCGTGCCGAGCATCCGCTCCGACAGGAGCTGGACCGTCCGCTCGATCTCAGCCACGAGCGCCGGATCGGGCGACGCCTCGCTGCCTGCGGCGTCGAACGCGCTCTCGATGTCATCGAGGACCGGATCGAGGAGCGGCAAGCGCAACACGCCGAGGACGACGCCGGGCGGATGATCGAGCTGGAGCCGCACGTCAGCCAGGCGGGCGTCAAGCGGCATCCCTGGGATCTCCACGGTCATAGCGTAGTGGCCGACGGTGTGCACGGGGCAGGTGACCCGCCGGCCGGTGCGGTCGATCGCGGACCGCCCCTTGAGCACTGGTCGGATCTTGCTGCGAACGACGACGTGGCAGGGGTCGTAGGGCTCGGCGCCTGGCCCCGAGGCGATCGTGGAGGTCAAGCTCTCCAAGGATCTCCTCGCAGGCCGAACGCTTGCGCTGTCCCTGAAGCCACGACGCGCCGAGCTCCGGGTCGAACAAGCCGAGGTCATGCGCCTGCTGCTCGATGGCCGGAAGTCGCGTCTCGTCCGCGTCGACACGTCGGAGGCGCGCAAGAAGCGACGCCAACGAGATCCATGGGGGACATTAGGGTGCATTGGTCGGCGAGAGGCATGGCCCCGCGACGACCGACCTTCCCATCACGATGCGAATTGCCGAGCGGCCCGAGCCGACCCGTTCCGCGGCGCATGACGCGACGGTCGACTCGCCCCGCCGAGCGCGCGACGGACCGGCAGGTCGTCGTGGTCGTTGCCGCGGTCCTCGTCGCCGGGTCGGAGAAGGCGGCCGGCCGCCGCCTCGGCCTGTCGCACTCGACCGTGAACCACAACCTGGCGAACGCCCGGTCCAAGGTCGGTGCGGCGACGACGGCGCAGCTCGTCTTGATCCTGGCTCCACGTCTGCATGAACCGGAAGGATGGGACTCGGATCTGGGTATCGGGTCAGTCAGGGGTCGCTGGCGCGGTCTGCTCGAAGGTGATCCGGTGCCAGTGCGCGTCGGTGCTTCGGCCGGCGATTCCCGGCAGGGTGAAGGTCTCGACCGAGGCAACGAGATAGCCCCGCTTCCGCATCGCGGCGGTGTCCGCCTCGATGCGGGCCGCGAGTTGCTCCTCAGACTGGAACCCGACACGCAGGCCGAGCGCGGCGAAGAGCGGCGCGAGCAGCAGGTTCGCCCAGACGAGGAGGCTGTCGCGGCCGTAGTCGCGGACGATGCGCTTGGGCGCGTCCCGTCGGAGCAGTCGTTGCGCGGTCTCGCGCAGGCTCACGGTGTCCACCTCTTGCTCCATGCGCAGACCCGACGAGGTCGGCCATCTCCGCGACTTCGAGTCGCTCGCGGGCACCGGGAATTGAGCCGTCCGGCAGACTTCAGTCTAGCTTGGCGGCGTTCGTCCCTCGGAGCCGACGGCATGGCCCAATCGACCGAATAGGAATTGGGGCCCGGCGCCCGCACGATTGGCGCATGACGGCGCGCTGGTCCGATCCAGATCGATCCCGGGTCCACCCGCTGGGTACGGGCTGCGCCGGAGCGCGAAGGCGATGCTGACGCCCGGGTTGAGGTGGGCCCCCGATACCACCCCCATCGAGAGGATGACCGCGCCGGCGAGGAGCAGGAGGATCCCGGGGCTGATGTCGTAGTCGGGGACGGCGACGTGTACTGGGCATCCCGATCAACCGCAGCACCGTGGTCGTCCACGCTGACATCAACAGCGTGAGCCGGCGCGGCGACCCCTGGCCGCCGGCCACCCGAGCGGCCCGCGTCAAGCGCGTGATCACCCGAGCGAACGCGATCCTGCGCCCGCCGATCGTGACGGTCACGGTGAAGTCGGGTGACACGCTCAGCGGCATCGCGGACGCGCACCGGCTGAGCCTGGCGGCTCTCCTCGCCGTCCCTGAGAACGCCACGTACCGCGCCACCCCGGGACTCATCCATCCCGGCTACCTGCGCGGCGTGCTCCCGCGGACGCCGACGGCCCGCCAGGTCGACGTCCTCGCCGGCTTCGTGGCGACTGGCGGCTCCGTGCCCGAGGCAGCGGTGCGCGTCGGCGTCCCGCCGAGCACGGCGAAGCGCCACCTGGCGGACCTCCGGGCGCGCTCGGGCCTCAGCACCTTGAGCTAGCGGATGCCGATGACTTGACGAGGGGTCGTCTCTGCCGTGGCCGTGTCCGGGCCGCTGATGCATGCCTGACAGGATTCGAGCGCGGGCATGCCAGAAGTACTCGGATCCCCGTCGACGGCATTTCCGAGGAGGCGCTTGCTTGACCGGGTCCGGCGCTCGGAACCTCCGGCGTCCAATTGGACAGGACGCAGCCGAGCCCCCGCTACTCGACGACCTGGATCGCGACGCCGAGCGACTCGTAGACGGGTCGCGCCCGCGCATCGCCCGTGACCAGCGGCTGGCGGTGCTGGCGCGCGGCCGCCCCTACGAGCGCATCGTAGACGGCGCCGCCCGACACGCCCAACCGGGCGAGCTCCGGGCCAAGTGCCGCCGCCTGCGCCTCGCCGAGGAACGCGGCCGTGGGGAAGTTGTGTGCCAGCAGGCGACCGGCATCGGCGGGCGAGCGGCGCAGCGGGGGTGGCAGTCGCGTCAGGACCGAGTACGTCTCATACCACGAGTGCCCGGCCAGCCCAAGGCGGCGGCCTCGGACCGCCTCGAGTGTCGCGGCGTGTGCCTCGTGATCCTCGACGAGGAGGGCGATCGCGGCGCTCGTGTCCAGCAGGGCGACCGGGAGGTCCTCAACGCCCGTGTCGGTCGCCATCGATCAGCTCGCGCACGGCCGCTCCGGTGATCGGCGTTCCGGTTGCCGGAATGACCAGCAGGGCGCGCTCCTTCTTGAGGTCATGCCCGCTGACGGGCTCGATGCGGACCGCGGCGCCATCGAGCTCGAGCTCCACCTCGCCGCCGCGCGCCAGCCCGATCCGGTTCCGGAACGACCGGGGAATGACCAAACGTCCGGCTCTGTCGATGGTAGTCCTCATGGCACATACTCTACCACGGACGTGGACGAGTGACGTGTCGGTTGGCGATCGCGCGTCCTCCGAGCACGCGTGGCTGTAGACCTCCATCATCCGGACGGCCCTCGAGGCCCGTATCACCCGTGATACACTCACCCAATGGAGACGGTGACGATTTGCGAGCTGCGCAACCATGGCGGAGACGTGGTCGAGCGGGTCGAAGCGGGTGAGCGCGTGACGGTCACCCGTGACGGCCGCCCGGTCGCCGAGCTCCGACCCCTGCGATCGCGGGGGATCCCGGCGGCGACGCTCCTGGAGCGTTGGCGTCGCCTGCCGGCGGTCGAGGCTGACGCGCTCCGCCGTGACATCGACGCTGCACTCGACCAGTCGCTGTGAGCGATCCCGAGGGCCTCCTGGACACCAACGCGCTGCTCACGCTCGGCCGTCTGCCGGATGCGTCCGCTCTGCCCGATGTCGCGCTCATCTCTGCCATCACCCTGGCGGAGCTCTCAGTTGGACCCCTGGTGGCCACCGACGAGGCGGAGCGTGCCCGCCGCCTGGTCCACGTCCAGCAGGCCGAGGCCGACTTCGATCCGATCCCGTTTGATGCCGCGGCTGCCCGCGCCTTCGGGATCGTCGCTTCGGCGTACCGACGGTCCGGGCGCAAGCCGGCCGCCCGTGCCTTCGACGCCCTGATCGCGGCAACCGCCATCGCGAACGGCCTGCCGCTCTACACGGCGAATCCCGCCGACTTCGCCGGGATCGACGGACTGGTGGTGCGGACCGTTCCGACGCCCGACCCCGCAAAATGACGTCCCGTCGCCATGTCAACCCCCATCGGCCTCGAGTTCGTTCCTTCCCTAACCCGCCCGCGCCAGCCAGCGATCGGCGCCGATCAGAGCGCAATTGAGCCTCCTTGAACGAACGCTTAGGTCGCTGATGGCGCTTCGTCTCCTCTCGCCCCGGCCATTCGAGTAGGTGCAAGACCTACTCGTTCCAGCATCGGCGGTGCGACTGTTACCAAGTCGCTCCCTGATTGAATTGAGCCTGCCGACGGTGTGTCTCTGCTCGCCCCGGCCAATTGTTCTATTGCGGCCCCAAGTCCGGGCAGCCTAGCGGAGCCGAGCGTCTATCCGGCCCGCGGCGGCCGCGGGGTCCAGCGCGGGACCGCCCGCCGGTACTCCGCGTAGGACTCTCCAAAGCTGCGCCGAAGCGTCGGCTCCTCGTATCCGATGACGAAGAGGTGGCAGGCGATCGCCATCGCCACGGCGTACTCGACCAAAGGCAGCGACAGGAACAGCCAGGCCCCGCCGAGCACGACGAGGAGGGCCGAGACGTAGATCGGGTTGCGGACCCAGCGGTAGGGGCCCACCGCGACGAGCTGCCGCGGTGCGTCCCAGGGTCCGGGCGTGCCTTCCCCCACGATGGCGAACAGCCGGAGACACCTGAGATACAGGGCGGCCCCAAGCCCGATGAGCCCGACCCCGGGCCAAGCGATCGCGGTCGGGGTCGTCCCGGCGCCGGTCAAGATCCACCACGGAGCACGCCGCCGCGCGCCTAAACGACGCGGAGTACCTCGCACGGATGGCGCGCCTCCGGGTCGAACTGGACGCCGTCGGGGCGCAGTCTGGACGGGACCGCCCGGCGCGGCGCGCAGTCGAGTGGCTCGACGCCCCCGCGGAAGCCTGACAGAAGACCGACCTGGCAGAGGAGAAGTCCGACGTGATCCACGCCGTCTACGAGCGCATCGTCATCGAGGGGCCGCGCTTCGTCGGGCTACGCCTGACACCGGCGGCGTACCGACACGGATTGGCGCTTGCGCTGCCCACCAAGGTTGACTGTGTACGTCCGTGTGTACGCCTGACGCTCCACGCCGCGGCTAGCCTCGGGACGTTTCGCCGGGATCGCCGGTCAGCCTGATTTGATCGCCCGGTGTTCCAGGTTATCCTGCTACTTGGACCGCGCATGTATCAGGCGAGGCGAGATGAACCCTCTTCTTCTCTGGACTACCACGGCGGTGCTCGGCGCGGCGGCGACGCTGACCACGAGCATCGGCGGCTTGCTCGGGAGCGTGGCGTTCTTGCTGCTCGCCATCCCGTTGATCGTGCGTGGTGGCTATGTCGTGGCCCTGTCAGGGCTGCTGGTGGGCTTCGGCGGACTCTGGACTCTTCTCATGACGCGCCAATTCGCAACGGGTGGCACGCTCGACAACACCCAGTTCTGGACGGCGGTCGGCGTCGTGCCGCTACTCATCGGCGGTGCCTTGCTGGTCGTCGCTGCGGGCGAGGCGTTCCGGCGTCGGAGCACTGCGGGTCGCTCCTGATCGGATCGGGCCAGCCGCTCCACGCTCTGCGAGCAGCGTCGACGGCGTCACGGAACGAACAGGCATTGGCGCGCCCGACAGGTGTTGGGCGCGCGTTAGCAACCTACGAGATCCCGATCGAGGGGCGGGATGAGTGGCTCGCGGCGGCGCGGCGGCTGGCGTGAGATCTCGGGCCCCGGCTCATCGAGGCTCCGGTGGCCGGGCGATCGACCGCGAGCTCGCGGTGGTCGCCGCTGTCATCGCCGCCGGATCGGAGAAGGCCGCCGCCCACCGCCTCGGCCTGTCTCACTCGACGGTGAAGCACCACCTGGCCAACGCGCGGTCGAAGGTGGGGCCGAGACGACGGCGCAGCTGGTGTGGATCCTCGCCCCGCGACTGCCGGAGCCCGAGGCCATGGCCCAAGAGGACGACTGGGGGTTTCAGGCACCACAATCGGAGCCGGCAAGGCGTCATCGAGCGATCGGCACGGTGACGTCCGGGATGACCGCAACAGGGAGGCTGCAGCGATGAAGTGGTCGATTGTGTCGCTCGCGGCGGCGGTGGTCCTGCTCCTGCTCGCCGACATGCTCGCGTTCCACGATCTGTTCGAGCCGCACACCGTGCGCGACTGGATGATGCTCGCCGCCTCGGTTCTCGCCACGGCGGCACTCGTCGGCGCATCCGGGCGGACGTTCCGAACGGACGGCGGGCGTGGCTAGGCGGTCCGGCGTCGCCATCGCCCTGGGTGTCGTGCTCGGGTTCCTCGGGTCGCGCCTGCTCTTCCTCGGGTGGGCAACGCTGATCCCGTGGGGCATCGCGGGCCTCGTGGTGGGCGCGATCAGCCAGGACCGGCGTCAGGCGCTCGTGGGCGGTGCCGCGTACGGCTTTGTGCTCGGCTTCACCTTCACGGCAGCCGGCTACGGCGGTGCCGATCCGATCGTTAGCAAGATCCCCTTCTTCGCCGTCCTCGGCCTGGTCAGCGCGGCGTTCGGCATCGCGCTGAGTCTCGTGGGCCACTGGCTCACGATTCGGTTGCGGACCGCGTCCGGCGGCGGCTCGCGCCAGTAGACGCGGAGCTACGACAAACCGACTCGGCCTGTCGCACTCGACCGTCAAGCACCACCTGGCGAACGCGCGGTCCAAGGTGGGGGCGACCACGACGGCGCAGCTCGTGTGGATCCTGGCGGAGCGGTTGCCGGGGCCGGAGGATGGGGTGCAAGCAGGGAAGACGGATCGTCCGATGATCGACGAGTCCGGCGACTGTGTTCCCTCGGCGGCGTTACGCGAATTGTCGGAGTTTTCGCCAGTGGGCTGGGACATGAGGGCTGACGTCGCCGAGTCGGCGGCGGCGTCCGCGGCGATGGCCCTCCGCGCGAGCCTCGCACCGCCGCGCCCCTGCCCGGCCTGCGATGCCGAGCTCCCGTACTTCGGCGGGCGGGGCAGGCCGCGCGGGTGGTGCGACGCCCACCATCCGCATCCCTTGCGTCGTCGCCCGCGGGCGCCACAGGGCGCCGGAGTGCCCGCCGCAGCGCGCCCGAGGCGGGTGCGCGCCGACATCCCGCCCCGCGACCCCGTCCAGGTCCGCCCGTGTGCGCCCGCGTTGTCACCTACACGCCACGGGAGGACGCTCCCTGCTGGTCGCTTGATCCCCTTGCCCGTGTCCAGTTCATTCGCTCCGCAGCGTTGTCTTGTGTAGTGGACACTTCGGAACGAGCATCGGGAGGCGAGGTGGAGATTGCGACGGCCGTCGACGAGGCCGGCGAGGGTCGAGCTCTCGACGACCCGACGATCAGTGATGTCGACGGGTTTGCCCGTGCATACGAGCGATACCGGTTGCCGATCTACCGCTACCTCCGTGCACGAGGCGCCAACGACGATGACGCGCTCGACCTCACGGCCGCCACGTTCGAGCGAGCCTTCGCGGGGCGTCATGCCTTCCGGCCACGGGACGGCGGCCTCGGCGCCTGGCTGTTCCGCATCGCTCGGAACGCTGCCATCGACGCCCATCGCCGGCGCCGGCCTGACGGTTTCCTGACGGACGGCGACGACCTGGGGCTCGCGATCGCTGCCGACCACGCGGAGGGCGAGCGCCAGGAGATCGTCGACGCGGTATCGAGCCTGCCGGATGTGCAGCGCGACGCGATCTGGCTTCGGTACGCGAGTGGTCTCAGCGCCCGGGAGATCGGCCACGTCCTGGGCAAGTCGGAAGCGGCCATCCAGAAGCAGATCCAGCGTGCCCTCGACGCGCTGCGGGAGGCGCTCAAGTGAACGACAACCGGTCTCTCGAGCATCGACTCGCCTCGGCCTTCGCGGTGGCGCCGGCGGACGGGTTCGCGTCCACCGACCGTCGTCTCGCCGCACTCACGGCGCATCCCGATGGGTCGCGATCGCCCCGGCGATGGCGAGCGCTGCGTGTCGCCCTCGCCCTGGCGGCAGCGTTGCTCGTGCTCGCGGGCGCCGCGGCGGCCGCGATGCAGCTGCTCTCCCGGGTGGCGAGCGGCACCCCCGGGACCGCCGTGGCGTGGGATCAAGGGGTCGAGATCGGCCAGCGCCAGGTGCACGGTGACAATGCCGTCACGCTCGCCCGCGGCTACGCGGACATCAACCAGGTGGTTCTTGGCGTGTCGGTCGAGCGGGTCGGCGAGGGTGGGCACCCCGATGTGGTGTTCGTGACCCAGCTGACCGATCCTGCCGGGGTCATCCTCGCCTCGGGCGAAGCTCCGACGCTTGGGGTCATCGACGCGACCGGCCAGGCGGAGATGCTCACCTTCGCTCCGACGACATCGAGCGATGGCGACTACACCCTGCGGCTCGGGGTCGCCGGGGAAGATGGACGGCGGGACATGGCCTGGACGTTCAGGTTCAGATTGCCGGCTCCCACTGGGACCGTGGTTCAGGTCGCGCAGACCAAGGCGACCGACGATGTCTCCCTCGACCTTGGTGAGGTGCGGCTAAGCCCGACCATGATCTCCGCCTCGATCCACCTCGAGCCGTCGCACGGAGAGGCCTCCGGCTGGGCTGCGATCGGCTACTTCAAGCACGGCGACCAGACCATTGACATCGACTGGGGGGTCAGTCGCGGACCGACCAATCTGGACCAGACGGCTGGGACCAACGCGGGAATGGACGACGTCGGCGGCGCGTGGACGCTCGTCATCACCAAGCTTGTCGGTGAACGACCCAACGGCACGCAGGTTGGGCTCGAGGGCCCCTGGGAGTTCACCTTCAGCGCCCCGTGAGACAGTCCGCCGCGCGCGACCGAACCGAACAGAGCCCGGGCCCCAGAGGCATGGCCCAAATGGCCGAATAGAAGCCGCCGCCCGGGGTTGGACGACCCGCAGCCCCTCGAGGGCCATACACCTGGCCGATCCGAGCCAGCGACAGGATCGGGCAATCGTGTGGCGGGCTCCCTACCCGCGTGGCCGTTCCACCAGGTAGACGTCGCCGCAGGCGCAGACGTAGGTCCATCGCTCGATCGGCCGGCCGCCGAGCTCCTGGATCACGATCGGCGTTCGATCACGGACGGCGTCGAGCATGCCGTTCGAATGCCGGTGGCGGATACGGGGGAATGCGCGGGGATCGGTTGACGCATCCACAATCCAGTCCGCCATCGCCAGCAGTCCTCGAACAGAACAGATGTTCTGCCGGATATTAGCGGACAGGCGAGCACCCCGGACGCCGAGAACACACGCTCGAGATCGGACGCCGGAAGCTGGACGAGGCGTGACGTACCCGGTGAGCTCGCCCAGCGCGTCGTAGGCGTACGTGCGATGTTGCTCGGTGCTCTTGACAGCGTGACGACAGCGGCACACGATCGCTACCTCACATACTGAGGTAGCGGCGATGAGGGACCCCGACGCGCTCGGTGCACACCTCCCCCCCGTTGTCTCAGCAGCTCACGAGAGGCAGGGTGAGGCAGTGGGCGCCTGCCAAGCTTCGTCCACTTGACTCTTGACCGTCCCCAACTCGACGGGGACGCTGCGGGAGCCAATCGCCGCGAATCGAGGTGCCAGCGTGAGAAGGCTTCGGCTTGCGGCCTGCGTCGCCATCTGCGCGACACTCCTCGTCTCGGGCTGCGCCAACGGGACCGCGACCATCAGCGGGACACTCGTGGGCGCCGACGGCGGCTGTCTCTACGTCCGCGGGCCGGATGCGAACGGCACCGATCTCTACTGGCTTCGGCATCTGCCGTCCGACTACGTGGCGGACGCCGACGGCCTTGGCGAACCTGACGGGACCCACATCAGGATCAGGGACTCGCTCACCGTCTCCGGGGCTCTGTCTTGGGTGCCATTCGAGAGGCAATGCGTTGGCGTGCACACGCTCGACGCGACGGCGATCAAATAGGGTCTCGTCCTCACCCCAGAGTCACTGGCCTTCCCGCGGCTACGGCCTGATCGGGAACTGACGGTCCTGTTCCCGAACATCGTCTCCTACCGCCTTGTCGACCAGCGAACGATCTCGCTCACGGTCGGCGTCGCGCCGTGCTCGTGGACGCGCGTCACGGGCATTACCAAGACCCCGACAGCGATCACGGTCAAGGCCGAGACGCTTCCGTGCCCGATCCCAGGACCCGGCACAGACCAACTCGACTTGCGCGAGGTGACAGTCTCGGTCTCCGACGACGTTTGAGCCGAACCATCGCGGACGCGCAGGGACAACCGATCCCCATGCGGCCGGCCGGACCGTGATTCGTCGATCAGGCTGGATCGACGCGTGGTCGCGCGCAGAAGTAGGCGACGGACCCGTGCGGCCAAGTCCGTCTGGGAGTCGCGAACCCTGCGAGCAGGAGCGGGTGACATTCCGCGAGACGCGATCCCCAGGGTTCTCTAGCCAGGTGGCCGTTGATCCGGCAACGACGGCCCGGCGCGAGCCCGCTGCTCCGGCTCCGTGGCGACGAGCGCCAGCCAGGCGACGACCGACGGGATGAGGTAGAACCCGCCGAGCGTGCCAAGCATGGCGAGCGCCGCGACCACAACGACGCCGGCTGCGAGCCGCGCGTTCCTGTCAGCGTCGCCGAGCGGCCGGACCCACCACGTCACGAGCATGAGCACGAGCCAGCCGACGACGAACGGCCAGCCGATGAATCCGCTCCCAACCATCGGCACCGCCAGGCCGACGAGGGCGAGCGCCCACGGCAGGGACCACAGGGCGCGGCGGCGCTTGTGCATCGTAGAAGTCTGCGCCCTGCGATGGGGAGGTCAAGCGTTCCGGCACCGTCCAGCGACGGCTGTTTGACAGCGCAACCGCCCCTTGGTTAGAGAACCCCGGCGAACCCTGCGAGCAGGAGCAGGTGACATTCCCCGCACACATTGCGACGATGCGTTTGCCACCTCGCCGGTGTCAGACTCCCGCCGTGAGATCAGGGCACGGTCGACGCGGTCATCCCCGAGGCGGGATGCAGGCTGCTCGACGCAGCCTCGGTTGCCGCCGCCGAGGGGCCGGCGTGCATGGCGACTTGGTGGCGTGCAGCCGCGCCGCGTGGGTGCGTGGATGGTGGCCGGCCATGGGGTACGGCGGTGGATGGTCGTGGCTCTCGTCCTGGCCGCCGTCCTGGGTGGGCTGATCACCACCTACGCCTGGCTCGTTCCTCGCCTCGATGTGCCCATGGAGTTCTGGATGTCGCCGATCGAGTCCGTCTCCATCGACGACTAACGCCCCGGTGGGATCACGGGGTCCGCGAAAGGATGACCCGGGACGCCGCCTCCACCCAGCGATCGGCCCGGCCGACGGGCTCGGATCGGTACAACTAGGTGACACTTCCTGCCCGTCCATCGTCCCGCTGCGTCGTGCGAGCCATCACCGGCAGCTCCCGCGGGGATGCCCTCGGCCCGGCTACTACACCCAGCGACATGGCGCAATCGACCGTGGCGGATACCGGGACCGTCCGAAGTGCGCGTGAACACCGTCGGCCGATCGTATGGGCCACGGGCGGCACTCTGGCCTTCCGATGTGGGCCGCACGGCTCCTGCCCGGCGGTCTCGCGCGTGCGAGCCTCGGACGAGTCTTCTGGGCGTTGGCAATGAGGGGATGCGAGCGTGGATGCCATTGTCGGGCTGGCCGCGGTCCTGGGAATCGCGGTCGTCGTGATCTGGTTCGTCCTCTACCGGTGGAGTGGCGGCAGGGGGTCAGGCGAGGTGGCCGCGGGGAGCGTAGCCGAGGGAACCGAGGTGTGGGGCGACTTCCTCGTTCGGACGTACCGGGGGCACCAGCAGCGCGAGGCGATCGCGAGCTACGTGAAGGACGCGGAAATGCTCGCCCAACGCGGCTACGCACCGGTGGGCCAGAGCTGGGGCGACGGGCAGTGGGATGGTGGCACCTTCCTCATCGCGTTGATCCTCTCCTTGTTCGGGGTCGGCCTCATCGTGCTCGCCTACATGGCGATCTTCAGACCTGGCGGTTCGCTATGCGTCACCTACCGGCTCAGGGCCGCATAGGCTCAAGCCCATGCGCCGAAGGCGACCTGCAAACGGATTGTCGGTCCTGTCCTGGGTGGTCGCCGCCGACGTCGCCGACGACGCTGCCGTCGAGCATTGACCGGCGATCTCGCCTTCTGGTGAGTCCGATTCACGGGGTGGCGGCGAGGGACGCGGCAACCTGATCCACCGACAGTCCGCCCACATCAGGCCACTCGGGCCTCACCGTGCGGGTGCGGCCGGGTCATCCTAAGACTGACGAGCCTTGCTCGAGGAGCAGGGGGGAACCAACATGATCCGATCGCGTTTCGCAGTCGCTCTGGCGGCCATGCTGCTGGCGGCAACCGCCATGGCCGCGTGCGCGAGCCCGCAGCCGACAACCCAAGCCAGTACGGCGACCGCCCGCCCGACTCCGCGCGCGACGGCCGTCTTCTCGCCCTCACCGACGCCATCCGCCCTGCCTGACTTGAGCCAGGCTCGACACACCGGCGCGCCGCTGACGCCCGCCCAGGAAGGGACCGGCGACAGCCAGATCGACCTCACCCCGATTACCACTGGAAGCCATGTCGAGGTTCGGTTTGCCTGCTCCGGTCCAACCGGGGTGAAGTTGACGGACCAGGATGGGCGCGCGCTTCTGGGCACTTCCGGCTGCGATAGCCACGCGATCTATGGCTCGGACTTCACCAGTTCCGCGAGCGACACGCTGGTCCAGATCACGGCGGCGCCTGACGTGTCCTGGGAGTTCATCGTTTTCTGGATCATGTCCTAGGCTGCATGTGAGGCTGGGCTCCTGAGCCGCCGCATCATCCAACTCCTCCTGATCTTTATGCCCGTTGGCCTGGTGATCTTCCTGGGAGCGGCATTCGGGGCAGCAATCGAGTCGCGAGGGAACGACCACAAGACCATTTGGATCCTCCGCCGCCGCGACGCCTCGACCGGATGACGTTGCCGAGACGCGATGCGACGGCAGCGCCGTCCCCCTGGAAGCGGTCCAAACGAACCGGTCACCGATGCTGGGCGATGATCCGCACGGTCGCCTGCCCGGAATGGCGATCCCGGAGCCCGTCGACGTTCTCGTCCGATGGATACAGAGCGATCTGGATCAGTACGTCGCCCTTCGTTGTGAGCAGCGAGCAGAGCGGCCCACGGTAGGTGAGCGCATCGCAGCTCGGCCAATGGTCTTCGATTTTGCCGAAGCCGCTCTGCACCAGCGCCGTCCGGGCCTGCTGGTAGAGGTCAGGCAGCGCTCCCGTAACGCTGTAGTAGCGCGTCACCGACGGGCACATGGGGTCTGCGAGCTGCACGCACCCGGTCTCGCCACCGTTGCCCCGGGTGATCGTCTTCGTCACCTGCCAGGCTGCGGGGAACGGCAACGCCTCAACGGCCGCGCGGTACGGGTCGACGTCACCCGCGCAGGCCGCAACGAGCAGCGCGAAGGCGAGCGCAACTGACACGACGATTGTGGGCCGCCCGCTCCGTCCAGGCCCGTCGTCGCGCGGGCCCGTTGTCCAGGTGGACGCCGGACGACTGCGATGCGATTGCTCTCGCACTCCTTGCCTCCCGCGGGCGGATGACGCGATTGTCGCCCACTCGAGCTTCGCGCTGGGCAACGGCCACGTGGCCCACGATATCGATCCCGTCGATTCCGTCGCGACGGCCCGCCAGGACAAGATGACGGTGCCGGCACGCGTGGCGACTCGCCGATGCCGCCGTCCCGGCCGCTCGACCACGGGTCGGCGGAAGGAGAATGGGAGCGATGCTGACAGTCAGACTCGTCGTCGGAAACGCCGACATCGACGTATCCACGAACGCGGGGAGATGGCATCTGCGCTCCCCGAACAGGATCTACCTCCGGCGTGACAAGGGTGGCGGATGGGTCATCATTGGGATCGGCGATCACGGTGATGTAACGGAAGCTGGCGAGGGCTCCAAAGCTGTCGAGGCATTCTCCAGCACCGACTTCGATCCAGACGTGGCGATTGCCGCGACGCGCTTCTGGTATCTGCGGGCGGTCGATGAGGGTTATGGCCGCTGGTCAGTTCGACCATGGCTCACTCGACCGTCGGTGGAGTTGGCCTGGTCGTCCTGGCCCAGGATCCCGGCCGACGCTCGACGTAGCTACCTCGATCACCTCGTTCGATATCTTGCGCGGGAGGTGGTCGTGAATGGCCGCCCGGCTGCACGATGGAGCCGTATCAGGCGCCTGCTGGGGTTGCCGCCGGTGATTGCCGAAGTTGCAATCCGCCCTTGAGCGCGGCCACCGATTGTGCGTGACGCAAACCACGACCGAGCGGGCTTGTCGCTCGGGACCTCAGTATCCGGGTGTGGACGCGAGCCGGAATGGCTTGCGGCCACGCGTCGACCGCAATGTGGAGCGAGGGAACACATAGGCCTATGGAGCCGGATCCAGCAGAAGTTGTGGACGGGCAGCGTAATCGTGGACTTCGGGTCGGTCAGCAACCGGCAGATCAGTCGTGCCCACCGGAGCCTTTCGGTCGTGCTGTCGGAGAAGCAGGGCCGCCGACTGTTCCTGCGCGAGGCATATCGCCGCTTTGGCGCGTTCAGCGTCCGATTCATCGAACTTGATCGAGACGAGGTGCTGCGGCTCGATGCGATCTTTCAGGAGGCGCTCGACCAGATGTGACTGCAGCAGCCCCCTGATAGGCCCCGCATCCGAGGTTTGCCCGAGTTCAGCGGGCGGGTGCCATTCGCGTACCCATTGCGAGGAGCATGAACGGTGCTCGCCTCAAGGTCGGGGCGTTCAGTCGGGTTCAGGCACGCGAGTGAGCACCAGGCCCACAAGCCCAGCCGCGGCGGCGAGCGCCAGAGACAACCCGGATGGGGCCAGGCCCCCGACGCAGATCCCGGCCCCGAGGAAGCCGGCCGTGACCGCTCTGAACATGCCCGGCGTGAGCAACGACGCGTACTCCGCCCGCCAATCCTCAGGGCGCCGGAGCGGGAGGAGCAGCCAGGTCGTTTGCATCGTGGCGCCGACGATGACCCCGCCGACCAACAGCATCAGGCCGCCCAGGCCCACTGCAAGGATCGGTTGCCCGAGAAGTGCCATAGCACCGCCGATGCCAACGCCGATCAGCATCGTCGCGGCCCATCTCACTACAGCGCGGAATGTTGCGTTCACCAGACCGAAGCGGCGTCGGCAGAAACCATTCCGGCAAGCGTCCACCACCAAGGGCACGGGCGCAAGGCTGACTCGACTTCCCGATGACATTCCCGGCACACATTGCGACATATCCCGGGAGTGCCATCGATCAGAACGACGACAGGCAGGACACCGTCGATCCCCCGCCCGGGCGTGCGAGATCCGTGTCACGACTTCGCGAAGCCGGAATTCCAGGCGAGCAAACATGAGCCGCGGCCCTTGACGGACCTCGCCGGGTTACGAACGATGATCGCCTCCTCGGTTACCCAGTGACCGACGGGCCCAACGTCTTCATCCCGATTTGGATTTCGATGATGACCGATCCTCGAAGAAGCGTGCTGGGCCTCGCTCTGGCACTGCCGATGGCCATTCTCATTTCGGGCTGCATCTCGAGTCCATCCCCCACTGTGGCGCCTTCGAGCTCGTCCGCCCCTTCGGCAGCGCGCGACTGCGGTGTGGTCGATGTTCCGCTTTGCGACTCTGCCGCGGCCGCCGCCTTGACCGCCGTATTCCCCCAACCCGGCCAGCTCGTCAGCGCGTGGCACGTCGGACCGACAAGAGTCAAGGTTTGCGATGGTGTAATCGAGCCGAAGTATGACGTTCTAGTCCAGCTCACCAATCCGGACGCCGTCCTTACCGTCACCGTCGGGAACCTTCCGGACGGTCGCGTTGCGGCATGCACGTATTGACGATGGGGCCCCCGTACCTGCGAACGCAGCGGGACGTGATGACAATTCCGCTCCCTGAGCGTCTCGATCGCCACCGTGATGTCCATGTCCAGGCCCGAAGGAGCGGAGCGTGAGGCGTTCCATCGCGATCCTGCTCATCTCGATCGCGGCGACCGGGTGCAGTGGTGCCGGGGCAGCGTCACATGCACCGACAGCCGAGCCGCCCACTCCCACGACGCCGGCGACCACCGCCGCTCCATCAACGGCAGTGCCGCCGACCGCCGCGGTGGGTTCGGAGGCGCCGATCCCGTCCAT
Source organism: uncultured Chloroflexia bacterium (assembly GCA_963732805.1). Classification (GTDB taxonomy): domain Bacteria; phylum Chloroflexota; class Limnocylindria; order Limnocylindrales; family CSP1-4; genus CAIXZV01. The sequence continues at coordinate 5,547 of CAVTAW010000002.1, read as the reverse complement.
GCCGCCATTCACGGGCAACCCGACGCTGCACATCGGGAGCGGTCCGGCGGTCGAACGAACCGGGGATGGTGGTTGCACCAACGTGTCCTACCTCGCCGACCAGGTCGGCGGGTCAGACTGCGGTCCGAGCGCCTTCGTCCTCGACGCGCCGGCGCAGGCAGTCCAGCGTGGTGAGCTGCTCACGATCACGGCACCGCCAGGCTGGTCGTTCTCCGGGGCGGCCGTCGGCGTTCCAGAAGCGTGGTCGATGACGATCGCCCAGGTCAGCGCGCTCGCGAACCTCGGCGAGAACGGCCAGGCCGAGATCCCTGCCGGAGTCGGGACGGTCCTGGGCAGCGGCCACGGACCGGATCAGGTGGCAACCGCGGCGGCGCCGACATTACCCGGCGAGTACCTCCTCCAGTTCCGGGACGAGTTGGCCCAGGACGGCTGGACGCTCGATGGAGCCACCTTCTTCTGGCGGCTCTCGATCAAGTAAGGGTCCAGATTCGGAGCGGGCGCGCATTCGCGAAGTACATTGCGAACGGAGAGTCACGCTTCGGGCCATGGGTGGGCCGCCTGGGCAGTTCCTCACACGCCCCGTCCGGATCGGGCTTGTGCTGCTCGCCGCTGCGCTGGGCATCACTGCCCCTGTGATTCTCGCCGCGTTCTTGGTGTTCCCGCCGAGTAATTGCGGCCAGCCGCATGCATTTCAGGCGAGTGCCTGGCACACGGCGGATCCACGGAGATCGTGCAGCGCGCGGACAGGCATGACCGATAACCTCCTCGCCAATGAGCTCGTCCCGGGGCGCCCTCGATCTGACATCGAACAGATGCTCGGCCCGACCGAAGACGTGGACTACTGGCTCAGCGAGGCAGAGGGGCTGGTCTACCCGATCGATTGCTGGATCGATTGTCATTGGCTGGTGATCGAGTTCGACCACGACAATCGCCTGGTTCGTGCATCCATACGTCAGGACTGACCAGAGTTCTGGCGGTAGGTCGCGCCGATCCTCGGCAGGGCCGGTCGAGCGACATTGGCGAACTCTCGCGGAGCGTGTCGCACGCTCTCCTGAGGCCACGTATCCGATACGGGCAAGTGACGCTGTATCGTTCCAATTCGTTAGGTCGCGAGCAGCAAGGGGGAGAGAAGGATCAACAGTCGGCCGATTGCTGCGCTCGTGATGGCTGTGGTGTTGACAATTGCTGCGTGTGCAGCACCGCACAGCGTCATCTCCACCGACGCCAGCGGCCTGCGCACCTTCAGCATCGTCACCGTGGACGATGCACCGGTGGTCTGTACGCTGCCGTACTACCCGGATGCCGTGACAGGCACCCTGAAAGGTCAAGCCGGCGAACAGGAGCCGGTCTGGCTGGACGACGCCGCAGGGCACCGACTCTCGGTCGTCTGGCCGGCCGGCTTCACCGTAAAGTTCGAGCCGGCGGCGACCATCTACGCGGACGACGGTCGGCTCGTGGCGCTCCAAGGAGACGGACTCCGCCTCGACCAGACGCGAGTAGGTGACGCGTCGGGCACGTTCGACGACCCCTACATCGCCTCGGGTGCAGTCTTCAACGGCTGTTATCCGTTCGTCCGCTGAGCAACCCCTCAGGTACGCCTACGTTCGCGCCAATTCCCCACTAAGGTGTCATTCCCGGCACGCATTGCGAGGCGGGGACTGTGTTGCCCGACGGCGCAGGATGTACGGCATCAAGGGCGGCACGGCGATCCGCGTTACAAGCAGGACCGCATGGCGCCCCGCTGCATGGTAGAAGTGTCGCCTGGAACGGCCGCCTGCCCCGTCTGCAAGGAGATCCGGCCAAAGATCATCCCGAAAGCAGCAGTCATCCCGCTCGAATACGAGTTCGACCTGCCGTTCTGACGAACGTCACCGAGGACGGGCTACCGGGCGACGACGCCGACCCGAGCTGGAACGTCAGCTTCGGGCTCGTCGGGCGTCCAGCGCAGGATGTCGCCCGGCTGGCAATCGAGGACCCGGCAGATCGCGTCGAGGGTGGTGAACCGGATCGCCCTGGCACGCCCGTTCTTCAACACGGCGACGTTCGCGGGAGTGATGCCAACGGCCGCAGCGAAGTCGCCCACCGACATCTTCCGGCGGGCCAGCATGACGTCCAGGTCCACGACGAGGGCCATCAGATCACCTCGTCGAGCTCGGCTCGATCGGCGACCGCCGCCAGGAGCAGGCCCCGCATGAGGACCATGAGCAACACGAACGCGAGGCCCGCGGCGATGCAGCCGGCGAGGTAGTAGACCATCGGTCCGCCGCCACCCGGCACGGAGCCGAGCAGGTGGATCAGGACCAGGCCGGCCAGGAACGTGGCGACCGCCCCGCAGGTCACGATCACATCGACCCAGCGCACGGCTCGGCGCGTGAAGATCACGCCGCCGTCCACGAGCAACAGCAACCGCCAGACGGCGAGCAGCGCCACCTGACCGCATCCGATGAACAGGATCGCGGCCACGGAGTATGGGACGACGAGGTGGGAGACCTCAGGAAACCGCGTCCCGACCTCGGACGCGTACACCGGCACGAGGACCTGCGCGAGCACGGACCCGAGAAGGAGCACGAAGATCGCGACGCGCAGCAGGTGACTCGGGAGCTTCGTCATCTATCGAGTCTCGATCGGTTTCAATCGACTGTCAATAGCCATTCGGCACCCGGGCTCACGAACCACCCGGTTTCACACCCTCGGTGGCGCAGTTGCCGTCGCGGTGGCCGAGCCGGCCAACGCGTTCTCCCTGGCCTCTCGCGCTACTACCGATACCAACCGCCAACAACACTTCCTCCGCACAGGGCTGCCGGCCATTGACGGCGTCCGTAGAGCGGCGCGATCCTGACCATGCGACATAGCCGCACGGCAAGCGAGGCGTGGGAGGGGATGCCGGTGAAATCCGCCGCAGTCGTCGTCTTGAAGGTCTCGCTCTGGCGTCGTGCGAGATTCCCCGCGGCCGGAGTCCTCGCTCTCGTCCTCGCCGGGTGCGGGACCCTGTCGAGTTCACCGTCGTCTGACCCTTCTCCGGCGTGCGCATCAGCCGGATGCTCGCTGGCGATCCGAACGGAGCCGGCTCCTGGTGGCCCGAATTCCATCTGCGAAGCCGCCTTCATCGGCGGTGTCCTCGCTGCCGACCCCGCCGATGGGCTGGGCCTGCGGGGGGAAACGCATGGAGTGGCCAGCGTGGTGTGGCCCTTCGGCTATTCCGCCCGCCGCGAGTCCAGCGGGATCGCGCTGCTGGATCGCTCGGGTCAGGTGGTGGCCCGAGAGGGTGACACCGTTGCGATGGTAGGTGCCTGGGGCGATGACGGGACGGCATACCCATGCGATCAGCCGGACCTGAAGATCGTTCACTGATGCGGACCCCTGCGGGCCTCGGCAGGAGACCCCTCCCGCTATCTCCAGAGGACGACACTCCTTCGGCCTCGATCTGCACAGCAGAGTTCAGATGACATTGGGCGCACACATTGCGACGCTAGGGGAACGCCCCTGGGGCCGCTGCCGCGTGTTGGCTGGGAAGTGAAGTTGGACTCGCCGCGCCCGCATTACATTCGCGCAAAATGACCGACGTTTGAACCGCGCACTCGGCACTCTTCGTCTATCTGGTGACGGACCAAGCGGCGTGCGGGAGGCGATGGACGAGGAACTGGTCAGGAGAGCGCGGCAGGGAGACGTTGATGCGTTCGAGGTGATCGTTCGCGAACGACTCGAGTCCTGCTACGCGACCTGCCTGACCGTCCTCCACTCGCCGGACGACGCCGAAGACGCGACGCAGGATGCCTTCGTCGCCGCGTGGCGACGCCTGCCGCGTCTGCGCGATCCCCGGAGATTCGACGGCTGGCTGCGGGCGATCGCGATCAATGCGAGCCGCGACATCCTCCGGCGCCGTCGACGAGTCCGCGAGATCCAGATCGACGACGACACGCCCGGATCGACCTTGCCTCCGGCCAGCGATCGGATCGACATCGAGTCCGCACTGGATCAACTGTCACCCGGCGCACGCCAGGTCGCTGATCGCTTCTACCTCCGCGATGAACCGGTCCGCTTGATCAGCGCCCGCCTCGGCCTTCCGGTTGGCACGGTCAAGTCCCGTCTCTTCCACGCGCGCGCGACGCTGCGCGAGATCCTCAGCAGGGGGTGATGGCAATGAACACCCAGTCGAACCGGCCGAACGCAACGACCATCGACCCGTTCGAGGCCGACGTGCTCGTCGCGAGGGTGATGACGGCCGTTCGGGCCTCGACGCAGGACCGTTCCCCGAGTGTCCTTCGATCGCGGCATGCCTTCGCCCTTCTTGGCGTGATGGGAGCCGCGATCGCCGTCATCGGTCTCCTTGTCGTCAACGCGCCCGGGCCACGGCTGGGCTCGGCGGGTTCGGACAACCAGGGCATCGTGGTCGCCAGCGAGCCCCCATTCACGGAGCCGTTTCGGGAGGACTCCGGTTGGATCACCGGTGAAGCGGTGTTCCTGCCCGGTCTGCCCGACCGCTACACCACGCTCGACCAGGCGACGGCCATGCTCCGCAACTTCTTGCTCGCCGGGCTCCACGCTCCGCGCGGCGAGGGAGGCGTCACGGTCATCGTGCCCGACGGCGCCGATGAGGCAACCGAGGTGCACCTGTTCGTGATCCTCCATGGCGGCGCGAACCCGATGGAAGTCGGCGAGCAGTTTCGGGCGATCGCGCGGCACGACGCCCGCGGTTGGTGGATCGACCCGCAGATTGAGACCCGCATCTTCTGTGCGGTGCCCTTCGGCCAGATCCAATCAGGGGTGCCCTCGTACAGCTGCAGATAACTCGGCTCGCCGAGTCGTGACCGAGTGACATTGGGCTCACACATTGCGACATCGCTGCGGCTACGCTTCGAATTGGGTTTGCGCGGAACAGTCGCGTCAGTGAATGGGCACGAATGAGGGGATCTGTGCGGAATCACTCGGCTACGGGCTCGAAGTGGTCGTGGATCCGGACCGTGATGCGCGTCTCCGCCGCCCCCAATTTCCCGAGGGCGTCTGAATGAACGTCTCGCTGTGGCGTCGTGCGAGATTCCCCGCGGCCGGAGTCCTCGCTCTCGCCATCGCGGGGTGTGGGGTCCTCTCGAGTTCACCGTCGTCTGATCCTTCTCCGGCGTGCGCATCGGCCGGATGCTCGGTCGCGATCCGCACGGAACCGGCTCCTGGCGGCCCGAATTCCATCTGCGAAGCCGCCTTCATCGGCGGCGTCCTCGCTGCCGACCCTGCCGATGGGCTGGGTCTACGGGGGGAAACGCACGGCGTGGCCAGCGTGGTGTGGCCCTTCGGCTATTCCGCACGCCGCGAGTCCAGCGGGATCGCGCTGCTGGATCGCTCGGGTCAGGTCGTGGCCCGAGAAGGTGACACCGTTGCGATGGTGGGTGCCTGGGGCGATGACGGGACGGCATACCCGTGCGATCAGCCGGACCTGAAGGTCGCTCGCTGACGCGGACGATGGCGGACCTCGTCAGGGGGCCTTTCCTGCTATCCCAGGACGACGACGCTCCTTCGGCCTCGATCCGCGCAGCAGAGTTCAGATGTCATTGG